>JAWKMO010000001.1:0-55004 GCA_041392205.1 Flavobacteriaceae bacterium
AAAAGTTAAAATACCGTTGTCACTTTCCTGGGCATGACCTCTGGAGGAGGCTTGTTCAAAAAGGATTCCTACAGCGCCATTAATGTCGGGAAAGGTAGAGCCTTTTCCGTAGTAAAAGTCGTCGTAGTCTTCTTCGGTGTAATAAAAACTACCTAATTTATCAAATGCCTTCGCATGAAATTTACCAATGGCGGCAGTTAATTCTTGATTTTTCTTGGGTGTTAACGGATGGGTTCTGGAAGGAATTCCGGGTTGAAAGAAAAAGGTGGAATGGGTACCCATTTCGTGATGATCGGTAACAATATTAGGATACCATTCGTGAAAGGTTTTTATTCTTACCCTACTTTCTGGCAATTGGGCAGGGAGCCAGTCTCTATTTAAATCGAACCAATAATGATTGGTACGACCACCAGGCCAGACTTCGTTATATTCTCGATCATTTGGATCGGGGTTTATGTTTTGTGCTTTATGGCTGTTTGCCCAAGTAGAAAAACGTTGCAGTCCATCGGGGTTAAAGGATGGGTCAAAAAGAATGACAGTGTTGTTTAACAAGGTGTCTATTTTGGGTCCTTGTGCGGCAGCTAGATAATAGGCGACCAATAAGGCAGCATTGCTTCCACTGGGTTCGTTTCCATGGATAGAAAACCCTTGATACACCACAATAGGCATCTTATCTATTGCCAATGAAGCCGCATCCTTTTCGGTTAAAGAAAAATGGGCAGATTTTATAGTTTCTAAATGGGCATGATGGGTAGGCGCAGTAATGGTTAATAAAATAAGGGGTCTACCTTCAAAAGTAGTGCCTCTATTTTCTATGGTAATGCGGTCGCTGGCAGCCGCAAGGGCATACATATACTGCACTAACTTATCGTGTGTTACGTGCCATTCGCCTACTTCGTGCCCAATAATACTTTCTGGGGTTGGGATAGCAGAAGCATAAGTAACATCTGTGGGAAGGTAGTAGGATAGTGACACATTAGCGTCCTGCGCAAGGACAGTACCTGAAATAAAGAAAACCGAAAGAAATAGAAACTGCTTCATAGAGTAGGGTGTCTAAAGTTTTAAAGATAAAAAAACCGCTTTAAAAAAGCGGTTGTACATTCAATTAATTAAGTTAGGGAGTTTAAATATCGTCAAAATCGACATCGGTAAAACTAGAAGATTCAGAGGCTTCTTTTTCAACGTCATCCTCATCGTCTCTTTTGTAGTCTTTTTGGTGTCTTTCACTTATTACTTCATCTCCTTTTTCATCTAACACATATTGGATCATTTCATCCAAATGCGATTTAAAATCCACAAAATCTTCTTTGTATAAATAAATTTTGTGTTTTTTGTAATGAAAAGAACCATCGTCGTTGGTAAATTTTTTACTTTCCGTAATGGTTAAATAATAATCTCCGGCCTTAGTTTCGCGTACATCAAAAAAATAAGTGCGTCGTCCGGCACGCATCACTTTTGAATAAATTTCTTCTTGCTCCATCATAAATTGCTGACTCATATATTGGTTAATTTTCCTTAAGGGTTCCCAAAAATCTAAAAAAAAACCAAAAAAGCAAAGGAAACCTTAGATTTCTTTTTCCAAAAGCTGTTTGTGATAGAGTTCTTTATAGTATCCCTCTTGGTTTATTAGCTCAATATGAGTGCCTTGCTGAATAATACTGCCATTTTCCAAAACAAGGATACAATCGGCATTTTTTACAGAGGATAGTCGGTGGCTTACAATAAGGGTAGTTTTGTTTTGTGATACCTTTTGAAAGTTTTGAAGAATTTCTTCTTCTGTTTCTGTGTCCACAGCACTTAAACAATCATCAAATAACAATATTTTAGGATCCTTAATCATGGCACGGGCTATAGAAACCCGTTGTTTTTGTCCACCGCTTAAGGATATTCCGCGTTCGCCCAATACTGTTTCATATTGGTGTTGAAAGGTTTCAATATTTCGATGTACGGCCGCATATTTTGCGGCTGTAATTACCTCCTCTTCAGTAGCCTCTGCTTTTCCAAACGTAATGTTATTTTTTATGGTATCACTAAATAAAAAGGCGTCTTGTGGAACATAACCAATGGCATTTCGTAAGTCTTTTAAATTAAGTTGGTCTAATGGGGTAGAAGCTACCTTTATCGTCCCTTCTTGAACGTCGTAAAGTCTTCCAATTAATTCTAATATAGTCGACTTTCCAGAACCGGTATTGCCAATAATACCAAAAGTTTGTCCAGGCTCAATGGTGAAAGAGATATTCTTAAGCGCTGTAATACCCGTATCGGGATAAGTAAAGGTAACATTCTTAAATTCAATTTTTCCCAAAATTTCAGAAGGACCCTTTGCATGGTTTTTTATTTGGGGTTCTTCTTTTAAAAATTCATTAATACGTTTTTGTGAAGCTTCGGCCTGTTGCACCATAGAAGAAACCCAACCCACAATAGCCATAGGCCATGTAAGCATATTTACATAAATTAAAAACGAAACAATAGTACCAAATTCAATAGTACCCTCTATAAATTGGTTTCCCCCAACATACACCACCAAAATGTTGCTTATGCCTATAAGTAACGCCATAACAGGAAAAAATAAGGCCTGTACCTTGGTAAGATCAATATTTTTATCCTTACTGCCGTTAGACAATGCTTCAAATTGGGCGTTGGTTCGCGGTTCAATACCGTAGGCCTTTATTACCGAAATGCCACTAAAACTTTCTTGGGTAAAAGTAGTAAGCTTCGATAAGTACTGTTGTACAATCGTGCTTCGTTTATGTATGGCAATGCTTAGTTTATAAATTCCAATAGATAAAAAAGGCATGGGCGCTACAGCATATAAGGTAAGCAAGGGTGCCGTATAGAGCATATACGCTAAGGCAACAACAAACAAAGTAAGGGTTGTAGTGCTATACATTAAAGCAGGGCCAGCATACATACGCACTTTAGAAATATCTTCACTAATCCTATTCATAAGATCGCCTGTTCTATTCTGTTTGTAGAAAGAAAGAGACAATCTTTCGTATTGCTGAAAAACCTCATTTTTCAAATCAAATTCAACATACCTAGAAACTACAATAATGGTTTGTCGCATCATAAAAGTGAACAAACCTGAAAGAAGTGCGGCACCTATAATGATAAAGATATCCCACAACAATTGCGATTTTAACATTTCTTGAGAGATCTCTTGGGTAAAATAAGCACGAACCGCATTTACCGAATCCCCAATCTTAGAAGGAACCACAATTCTAAAAATAGTAGCAATCGCAGTAATAATAAGTCCTACCAAAAGTCGCCCTCGGTATTTGTAAAAATACTTGTTTAGATATTGTAATTCTTTCATTTATAAAACGAAACTTATTAACAGATTATTAATTTTAAGACAATAATTTTGTGAGATATCCATCTAAAAGGTAATTTTGCCCGTTCTTTTTAACAAATTCGTAAATGACAACAGAAGTACTTAGTTCTCAGGAACTAAAAAAAA
The DNA here is from genome assembly GCA_041392205.1 of Flavobacteriaceae bacterium. Taxonomy (GTDB): domain Bacteria; phylum Bacteroidota; class Bacteroidia; order Flavobacteriales; family Flavobacteriaceae; genus Halomarinibacterium. The sequence goes on from JAWKMO010000001.1 coordinate 3,461, forward strand.
TCGCCCCTGTCTTTGGGCAATCCTCTTTCGATAATCACGAACAAATTATGTTTTGTAACGACAAAGATACAGGATTAAAGGCAATAATTGGAATCCATAATACAGTTTTAGGACCTGCTTTAGGAGGAACGCGTATGTGGAATTATGCTACCGAATGGGAAGCGCTAAACGATGTGTTAAGGCTTTCTAGGGGAATGACTTTTAAATCTGCCATTACAGGATTAAACCTTGGAGGAGGAAAAGCCGTTATTATTGGCGATGCCAAAACTCAAAAATCTCCAGAACTGATGTTGCGTTTTGGAGAGTTTGTGCACTCTCTTGGAGGACGTTACATCACAGCAGAAGACGTAGGGATGGCAACCAGTGATATGGATTTGGTAAGAACAGTAACCCCTTTTGTTACCGGAATTTCAGAAGATAAAGGCGGCGCAGGAAATCCTTCCCCCATTACTGCCTACGGGGTGTTTATGGGAATGAAAGCGGCGGCAAAATTTGCCTATGGAAGCGATATCCTAGAAGACAAAAAAGTGTTTGTACAAGGTATTGGAAATGTAGGCGAAGCCTTAGTAGAACATTTAACCAATGAAGGTGCCAATGTATATATTACCGATATTAGCCGTGAGCGTTTGGAAACGGTACGGGATAAATACCAAGCAACCATCTATGAAGGCGAAAATCTATATGCAGAAGAAATGGATATCTATGCTCCTTGTGCCTTAGGGGCAACCATTAATGATGAAACCCTCCCGCAATTAAAAGCAAAAATTATTGCAGGGGCCGCAAATAATCAATTGGCCGAAGAACATAAACATGGACAAAAATTGCGAGAAATGGGGATTGTGTATGCCCCCGATTTTTTAATCAATGCTGGAGGAATTATTAATGTGTATGCCGAATTGGAAAACTACGGAAAAAAAGAAATCATTCGTAAAACCGAAAACATCTATAATACCACACTGGAAATATTAACAAAAGCAGAAACACAAAATAGTACGACATTTCAAGCAGCATTCGACATTGCTCAAGCAAGAATTGATGCTCGAAAAAATGAAAAGTAATAACTATTAATACCTATATTTGCAACGCACAAGAAAGTCTTGTGCGTTGTTTGTTTTAGAAATAAAGTTCTTTTAAATATGCTTACAAGAAGACATATAAGAGTAAAAGTGTTGCAATCGTTATATGCGTATTTTCAATCCCACGAACAAGACCTTGATAAGCAAGAAAAATTCCTTCACTTTAGCATCGCCCAAATGCAAGACTTGCAAGCGCTTATGCTACACCTTTTAGTGGCTTTGAAGGAACACGCCAATAATTACCTTGAAAAATCCCAAAAAAAACACCTAGCCACTTCCCTAGAAAAAAATCCCAGCCGGGCTTTTATTGATAATAAGGTAATTAACATGATTGCACAAAACAGCAATCTTTTTACCTATCTTAAAAACAGAAAACTTACCAACTGGAACCTAGATGACGAATATGTAATCCTTATTTTTAACGAACTAAAACAACAAGATTGGTATACCAAGTACCTTGAACAAGAAAATGCTACGTTTGAAGAAGATAAAGCAATCGTCTTAAAACTGTATAAAGAAGTTATTGCGCCCAACGAAAAACTGTATGACTATTTAGAAGATACACGCCTCACTTGGTTAGACGATTTTCCTTTGGTAAATACCGCTCTGGTTAAAATGCTCACCAAACTCACCCCAAAGAAATCCGATTCCATTTTTAATACCCAAGTATATAAAGATGAAGAGGATAAAGAATATAGCACACAATTGTTGCGAAAAGTAATTCTTAATAATAATTCCCTATCAAATGAAGTGGAAGGAAAAACCCCCAATTGGGATACCGAACGTATTGCAGATATTGACTTATTAATTCTTAAAATGGGTATCGCAGAGTTTTTGTATTTTCCCTCCATTCCTATTAGAGTTACCATAAACGAATACCTCGAAGTCTCTAAGGAATACTCCACTCCTAAGAGCAGTTTCTTTATTAATGGTATTTTGGACAAATTGGTAAAAGAATTTTCGGAGGCAGGAAAATTGAATAAAATTGGTCGTGGACTAACATAAAAACAAAAAAATGCCTATTTTAGCCACGCTTAAAAAAAATGAATAAAAATTTTAATTTAAAAATACGTACTATGAAAAAAACCATTTTTCTATTAGCCCTAACAACCGTTTTTGCATTTACCTCATGCAAACAAAATGCTGCCGACAAAGTAAGTGAAGAAAACGTAGCTTCTTCTGCCGAAAGAGATGCACAATCGGGTAAATATCCTGTAATGACCTTTGCAGAAACCGAATTTGATTTTGGAACTATCGAGCAAGGAACTGCCGTTGAGCATTTGTTTACTTTTACCAATACTGGAGAGTCTGATTTGGTTATTGTGGATGCAAAAGGAAGTTGTGGTTGTACTGTTCCAGAATATTCTAAAACTCCGGTTGCTCCTGGAGCAAAAGGAGAACTTTTGGTAAAATTTAACGGAAGCGGTAAAAACCAAGTAAGCAAAACAGTTACCATTACCGCCAATACTGAAAAAGGAAAAGAAATCCTTACCATTAAAGCCTTTGTAAATGCTAAAGAAGGTGCCGCAGAAGCAGGATCGCCTATCAAAGTGCAATAATTAAACTAAGCCTTATTTATGGAACAATTACAGAGCTTTGCTCCTTTAATTTTAATGTTTTTGGTGGTCTATCTTTTTATGATTAGACCCCAAATGAAACGAAGCAAACAAGAAAAACAATTTGCTTCCGAACTTAAAAAAGGAGATAAAGTTGTCACCAAAAGTGGCTTACACGGTAAAGTTTTGGAATTGAATGACGACGGAACTTGTATCATTGAATCGGGAGCTGGTAAGTTAAAGTATGAGCGTTCGGCCATTTCGATGGAACTAAGCAAAAAGCAAAACGCAACGGCAAACTAATCGGATTCCTAATAAACATAAAAAAACCTTCAGAATTTCTGAAGGTTTTTTATTTTCAATAAAAGACGTTTTAAATTTTAAAAGCGATATCCCACGAGGATTCCGCCTCTAAAAAAACCATCTGGCACGATTGCTTCATCGCCAAAATTGCGACCGCCACCAGCACTAATTTCTATAATAAAACCATTTTTACTCACCCATTTTTGGCCTATTGCGAAGCCAATTCCAAAGGCATTCCATTTTTCATCTCTAAAAACATCCGCTCCATTTTCAAAAAAATAGGTTTCTTCACTTCCCGTAGAATATTGCAATACACCTTCCGCAAAGAAACCACGGGCACCATATTCCTTTTTGTTAAAAAGGTATTGGCGGTAGTAGGGGGTAAGGGCAAAGTTTTGATAATTGGATGGAGTATCCTCTAGATTAATAAATACTGAAATCCCGGCACCGGAAAATTTATTTATTACGTATTCATAACTTAAATCAATAGCTGGAAAAATAAGTCCCTCTAAAGCATCGATGCGAAATTCATGTTTTTTTTCAAGCAGTATAGCATCATCCGTTGTTTCAGTTTCCTGAGAAAATACGAAAAGGGTCCCTAAAAAAAAGAAGAAAAGGGTACTTAGTGTGTTTTTCATAATAGTGGTGTTTAATGAATGGTAAACGAATCCTACTATGATTTATTTTGAGAAGCCACCAATTGAACAATATTCACAATGACTGCTATGGCTTTTTGCATACTTTCCACTGGCACATATTCATACCTTCCGTGAAAGTTATGACCTCCAGCAAAAATATTGGGACATGGGAGTCCCATAAAGCTTAACTGGGATCCATCGGTACCTCCACGAATAGGTTTTATAATGGGTTTTATACCGGCTTGTTTCATGGCTTCTTCGGCGATGGCTACAATGTGCATAACGGGTTCAATTTTTTCCCGCATATTAAAATATTGATCTTTTATTTCTACCGAAACACGATCTTCACCATACTGCACATTGAGCTCATCGGCCAATTGCTGCATCATTTCTTTTCGAGCTTCAAAATGTTCCTTATCGTGATCTCTAATGATGTATTGAAGTTGGGTGCTGTCCACCACTCCTTTGATGCTGTGAAGATGAAAAAAACCTTCACGACCTTCGGTATGTTCGGGTGTTTCTAAACGTGGGAGGGAGTTAATATAATCGGTAGCAATATACATGCTATTTACCATTTTTCCTTTGGCGTATCCGGGATGCACAATTTTTCCTTGTATGGTGACCACGGCCCCTGCGGCATTAAAGTTTTCGTATTCCAATTCACCTACTTGGCTGCCATCCATGGTATAGGCCCAATCGGCACCAAATTTTGCGACATCAAAATGATGTGCGCCACGACCAATTTCTTCATCGGGGGTAAAGCCTACACGAATTTTTCCGTGTTTAATTTCGGGGTGTTTAAGTAAATATTCCATGGCTGAAACAATTTCAGCAATTCCTGCCTTGTCATCGGCCCCCAAAAGAGTGGTTCCATCGGTAGTAATAAGTGTTTGTCCTTTGTATAATAATAAATCGTCAAAGTCTTTTGGTGACAAAACAAGGTTTTGTTCTTTATTTAAAACAATATCTCCACCATTGTAATCTTCAATCACTTTTGGGTTTACATTGGCTCCGGTAAAATCGGGAGAAGTATCAAAATGCGAGATAAAACCAATTGTTGGAACTTCTTTTTCAATAGTACTAGGGAGGGTAGCCATAATGTAGGCGTTGTGGTCAATAGTGACGTCTTCCATCCCAATTTGTTTTAATTCTTCTACCAAAGCATTCGCTAACTTCCATTGCTTTGCCGTACTGGGAGTAGTTTCTGAAGTTGGGTCACTTTCAGTATCTACAGTAACATAGCTTATAAATCTTTTAATAAGATCGTATTTTGTAATCATATCCTTCAATTTCTATACAAATTAACGGAATAACCCTCTAAAAAATAAGCCTTTTAATACTATTTTTGCAATAGATTTTAATCCTATGTACCAATTCTTACTTCGCCCCATCTTATTTCTATTCGACCCAGAGGCTGTTCATTATTTTACGTTCAAATTAATTAGAATTTGTACCCAATTAGGTTTTGGAAGCGTTTTCAGAAGTATCTATAGATGTAAAAACCCAAAACTTGAAAGAGAACTTTTCGGAATTACTTTTCCCAATCCCGTGGGACTTGCCGCGGGGTTTGATAAAGATGCCAAGCTGTATCAAGAACTTTCCAATTTTGGCTTCGGTTTTATTGAAATAGGAACCGTTACCCCAAAACCACAAGATGGAAACCCTAAGAAAAGATTATTCAGATTAAAAAGCGATAGTGCCATTATAAACCGAATGGGTTTTAATAACGGAGGCGTGGAAGCAGCAGCAGAAAGACTGAAAAAAAACAAAGGGGTGTTAATTGGCGGAAACATTGGAAAAAATAAAGTCACGCCTAATGAAGAAGCGGTCAATGACTATTTAATTTGTTTTGATAGGTTATTCAATTTTGTGGATTATTTTGTGGTCAATGTAAGCTCTCCCAACACGCCTAATTTAAGAGAACTTCAAGATAAGGAACCGCTTACAAAGCTTTTGAGGGCCTTAAAATCTGAAAATTCAAAAAAAGATAAGCCAAAGCCTATCCTATTAAAAATTGCCCCCGATCTAACCAACTCCCAATTGCTTGATATTATTGACATAGTTTCAGAAACAAAAATAGATGGTGTCATTGCCACCAATACCACTATTTCTCGTGAGGGACTTACTTCAGAAAACCAAAAAGAGACAGGTGGTTTAAGTGGGAAACCGCTCGCTAATCGATCTACGGAAGTGATTCGTTTTCTTTCCGAAAAAAGTAACAAAGCATTCCCTATTATTGGTGTGGGAGGAATTCATTCTGTTGAGGATGCTTTAGAAAAATTGGATGCAGGAGCAAGTTTAATTCAGCTTTACACAGGGTTTATTTATGAAGGTCCGGCACTGATTAAAAAAATTAATAAAGCGCTTTTAAAAAGATAGTATGTGGGAGCAACTCCTTTCTTTTTCTTTTTTCACGATGCTTTTGGCATTTTCGCCCGGCCCCGATAATATTTTTGTGCTCACGCAATCGTTAGTAAATGGTTCCAAAAAAGGAATTGCAACTACAGCGGGTCTAATTTCGGGCTGTATCGTACACACAACCTTTTTAGCCTTTGGAGTATCTGCCATTATTGCAGCGTCTCCCACCGCCATTTTAGGAGTCAAGATTATTGGCGCAGCCTATCTTTTGTATCTAGCAATAAAAGTGTTTCGAAGTAATGATGCCATTGATTTATCTCAAAAGGTTTCCCCAAAAAGCAATTGGAAACTCTTTAAAACAGGAGTCATTATGAATTTGGTGAACCCCAAAGTATTGCTTTTCTTTTTAGCCTTTTTTCCTTCTTTCCTTTGGAAACCTAATGAAGATACCGTACTGCAATTCTATATTTTGGGACTTACTTTTATGCTAGTTTCCTTTCTTATTTTTAGCAGTATAGCCTTATTGGCAGGCAGTATTTCTTCATTGATACGAAAACACAAAAGAACAGGTTTTTATCTTAAATGGCTTCAAATTGGGGTCTTTTTAGGAATTGCGATGTTTATTCTTTTCACCTAAAATTTCCTAATATTTTAAACCTAAACCGCAAGTGCATGCTTCATAATTTATATCTTTACAGGAATGCAAGAAGTTAAGATTATAGAATGCCCCAGAGACGCTATGCAGGGTATTAAAGATTGGATTCCTACAGAAAAGAAAATCCAATACATTCAGTCTTTGCTCCACTGTGGTTTCGACACCATCGATTTTGGAAGTTTTGTTTCCCCAAAGGCAATACCGCAGATGCAGGATACTGCGCAAGTATTACGAGGACTAAATCTTGCGAACACGCAGAGTAAATTATTGGCAATTGTAGCCAATTTTCGGGGGGCAGAAACCGCTGTTCAGTTCCCTGAAATTAAGTATTTGGGGTATCCTTTTTCTATTTCAGAAAACTTTCAAATGCGAAACACTCATAAAACCATTGACCAATCTATTGAAGTGCTTCAGGAAATTTTAGAATTGGCAGATAAAAACAATAAAGAAGTCGTTACTTATTTATCAATGGGCTTTGGAAACCCTTATGGAGATCCTTGGAATGTGGATATCGTGGGAAAATGGGCCGAAAAATTAGCAGGAATGGGGGTAACCATTTTGTCCTTAAGCGATACCGTAGGAACCTCGACCCCAGAGGTAATTTCGTACCTTTTTTCAAACTTAATTCCCAAATATCCCAACATCGAATTTGGAGCGCATTTGCATACCACTCCTTCTCAATGGCATGAAAAAGTCGATGCGGCCTATAAAGCCGGTTGCACCCGATTTGATGGCGCCATACAAGGATTTGGCGGTTGTCCCATGGCAAAAGATGAATTAACAGGAAATATGCCTACCGAAAAATTAGTGAGTTATTTTACCGTAGAAAAAGTAACTTCCAACCTAAACCCAATGGCTTTTGAAAGTGCTTATAACGAAGCTTCTAAAATATTTTTAAACTACCATTAACCATGAAAAAGAGTATTCTTATCCTAGTTTTAGTATCACTCCTAGTATCCTGTGGTACTTCAAAAAAAGGGATAAAAGACGATGGTATTATTACCTTCAAATTTGTACAACTTAATGATGTCTATGAGATAGCTCCTTTGGGGAATGGAAAATACGGAGGCATGGCACGGGTCGCTCATGTGGTGGATTCTATTAAAAAAGGAACGCCTAATACCTATTTATTTATGGCTGGGGATTTTTTAAATCCTTCGTTACTAGGAACTATTAAACATAACGGAGAACGCATTTACGGAAAACAAATGGTGGAGGTCATGAACGCTATGGATTTTGAATTGGTGACCTTTGGAAATCATGAATTCGATATTAGCCAAGAAGCCCTTCAAGAGCGGTTAAATGAATCGAATTTTTATTGGATTTCGGCCAATGTCTTTCAACAATTGGAAGAGGGGCCACGTTCCTTTCATTTTGAAAGAGGAGGGGACACTATATATATTCCAGAAACTTATACCATTACCATAAAGGATGCCGATAGCACAAAAGTAGACGTAGGTTTTTTTGGGGTTACCTTGCCTTCCAACCCTAGAGATTTTGTGTATTATAGTGATGTGATGTTGGAAGCGGGAAGTGCCTATACCGCATTACAATCACAGCAAGTAGATATCCTCATGGGGCTAACACACTTAGAAATTTCAGAAGATATTGAGATTGCAAAAAAATATCCTGAAATTTCCTTTATCATGGGGGGGCATGAACATAACAATATGCTGGAGGAAATAGGGAATACTAAAATTGCAAAAGCCGATGCCAATGCAAAAACCATTTACATACATACGTTTACCTTTAACAAAAACACGAAGTATTTAAAAATTGACTCTCATCTGTTTCCCATAGATGAAACCATTGCCGAAAAACCTTCGGTTAAAGCCATAGTAGATAAATGGGAGAATATTTTAGAGGCTGAAATTAAACAAATAATTGAAAACCCTAATGAGGTTATTTTTTACGCAAATCCACCCTTAGATGGTACCGATAGCGCCAATAGAGGGGTGCAAACCAATTTGGGTGAAATTATTACCCAAGCCATGGCACTATCTTTTAACGAACCCGTAGAGGCAGCATTGGTAAATGGGGGCTCCATTCGTTTAGACGATTTACTTGAAGGAGATATAACGAGTTTGGATATTTTTAGAGTGCTTCCTTTTGGGGGTGGGGTTTTAAAGGTTGATATAAAAGGAAGTCTTTTAAAAGAGGTTTTAGACTACGGAAAACAATCCAGAGGTACAGGGGCATATTTGCAGCGTTACAACCTAAGAGAAGGCGCTCGGGGTGCTTGGCTTTTAGAAGGAAATTATCTTGAAGACGACAAAGTGTATCAAGTAGCTTTTAGCGATTTTTTACTAAAAGGATATGATATTCCCTTTTTAACTCCAGAAAATGAAGGTGTTTTAAAAGTGTATGAACCTTCAAAGGACGAAAACGCTTACGATATTAGAAAAGCCATCATTGTTTATCTTAAATCCATAAAAAAATGAAAAAGTTTTTAAAGTTTTTCTTCATTCTTGCTTTATTAGCATTCGTTGTAATTCAATTTATTCGCCCAGAAAAAAATATTGGAGGGTATGAAAGCGTGGCCTTTTTTGAAGCGGAAACCAAACCTTCAGTAGAAGTGAAAGCCATTTTAAAAGCTAACTGTTATGATTGTCATAGCAATCATACAATATATCCTTGGTATGCTGAAATTGCACCGGCATCTTTTTGGTTAGCAGACCACGTTAAAGATGGGAAAAAACATTTTAATGTATCCGAGTGGGAGCACTATTCAGCAAAGAAAAAAGATCACAAACTGGAAGAGCTCTTCGAGGAAGTTGAAAAAGGCGAAATGCCTTTAGATTCCTATACTTGGATTCATGGCAACATTTCAAAAGAAGAACAAAAAATGTTAATGCAATGGGCGCAACTGGCTCGAATGCAGTACAAAAGTCAAATAGAAGTTTCTACTAAATAATTGCTTTTCAATTAATTAATTTTTTTATTTAAAATTATTCTAAATAAGCTTGTTCAAAAGATTTTAGGATACTATTTTTGCGACTGAATAATGAATTATTTATAATAAGTCTAAATTAATATAATGAAAAGATTAGCACTGTTTATTTGTATCCTCTCAGAAGCAATTATGTTTTCACAAACAACACAAGATTCAATTACATTTAACCCTCAACTGCAACTCAACGCAGCGCAAAGATTACTATCCGGTAATTATGGAAAAGCTGTTACTGTAGGTGCTTATGGCGAAATGACTTATAACCAACCAGAAAGTGATAATGGTGAATTGGATGTGCAAAGATTGGTAATACTATTTGGATATAAATTCGATGATAAAACACAGTTTATAACAGAAATAGAATTTGAGCATGTGGAAGAAGTATTTGTTGAACAAGCCTTTGTGAACTATGCAGTTAGTGATAATATTAGTTTACGTGGTGGGCTTATGTTAGTCCCTATGGGAATTATTAACGAATTTCACGAACCTACCACATTTAATGGTGTAGAACGGCCAGCAGTAGACAACGTCATTGTTCCAACCACTTGGCGTGAATTAGGAGTTGGTATTACAGGTCGTTTCCAAGATGCTTCATTAAGTTACCAAGCGTATGTTTTTAATGGATTTAAATCAATTACAGCAGACGGAGACGATATAGTAGGTTTATTAAATGGGACTAGTGGTTTGCGTGGTGGTCGTCAAAAAGGAATTAAATCAACGGTGGATAGTCCAACCTTTTCGGTTAAACTAGATTATTATGGATTACCAGGTTTGCGCTTAGGAATCTCAGGATATTTTGGAAAAACCCAAGCACCAGATAACCTCGAAGAACTTGATGGTGCCAATGTTGGTATTTCTATGGTAGGATTAGATGCTAGATATGCTTTTCAAAAATTTACAGCTCGCGGACAATTTATTTACACTGCTTTAAGTGATACAGAAAACTACAACACACTAACTGGGAATAATTTAGGAAGTGCTTTAATGGGCTATTATATGGAGGCAGGCTATAATCTTCTTTCGTTAACAGCAAAACAAAAACTATTTGCTTTTGCACGATTCGAAAACTATAATACTCACGCAGACACGGCTGGTAGCTTGGAGGAAGTTGATGCGTATAATCGTACCGATATAACCACAGGGTTAAGCTATCACATTGCTCCTGGTGTTGTTATAAAAGGCGATTATCAATTTAGAGATAACGACGCAGAAAATACAAATGTTGATAACAGGTTAAACTTCGGAATAGGAGTTTGGTTTTAAGTTCGTATGTTGAATGCCTTTTGTATTAACAGAAGGCTTTTTCTTTTAAAATAATATCTTTGCACTATGCTTAAATATATTTTCATTTTAAGTTTCTTTAGTCTTTTCTTTAGTTCTTTTTTAGTACCCGAAAAAGTTGAAAAAAAAGCGAATAAAGAAATTGAAAAATTCTTTGAAATTGATAATTTTTCAAAAGAGCCTCTTACTTTTCCGACTAAAGTTTCAGAAAAACTTACGGCTACTTTTTCAGAAAATAATTTTTTTAGAATAAAAAACGGAAATACCTTATTAGGGTATGGGTATATAGGAAATGCTCCCAGTAAAACAGCAACCTTTGATTATTTGGTTTTATTTGATAAGGAGTTTATAATTACAAAATCCAAAGTGCTTATTTATAGAGAAGAATACGGTGGGGAAATAGGAAGCAAAAGATGGTTGCAACAATTTGAAGGAACTTCTTCAAAAACACCTGAATTGCTGCTAATAAAAGACATTATTCCTATTAGTGGAGCGACAATTTCTGCAAGTTCTATGACTCAAGCTATCAATCAATTGTTGGAAAGTATAAAAATACTAAAGCAAGAAAATCAACTTTAATGCAATTCCACGGACTCATACACACTTTTCCAAAGTATGTTAAAAACTTTATTGTTGCATTTGTTGTAGTTTTAAGTATTGGATATGGTTCGGGCTTGTTGTTTGTAGGGCAAACTAACTCTCACAATCCGCAAGGAATGGAAGAGAATTATTTGGGGAACGAAGACCAAGAGGATGCCGAAGTAATGAAATTTAAAAAAGGAGAGCGTGAAATGCTCACCATTTTGCATACACATGTACTTTCAATTTCATTTATATTTTTTATGTTGGGTGGTTTAGTTTCCATAACTTCTTTACCTCCAAAATGGAAAGCGTTTTTAATGATAGAGCCCTTCTTTTCCATTATTATCACCTTTGGAGGAATTTATTTACTGTGGAAAGGTATGCTTTGGATGAAGTGGATTGTAATGCTTTCTGGGATTGTTATGACGGTTGTTTTTATTACAAGTGCTATGGTTGTGATAATTCAGTTATATAAAAGAAAATAATTCCAACAAATTATAATATATTTGCACGCAATTAAATACTAAATGCCTCCGACACTTCGGAACTAAATTTAATTGCTATGATCGCACACAATCACAAAATCTTAGGAGAAGGCTTAACATACGACGATGTACTTTTAGTGCCTGCCTATTCTGAAGTTCTGCCCAGAGAGGTTTCTATTAAAACCCAATTTTCTCGTAATATCACCCTTAATGTTCCCATTGTTTCGGCAGCGATGGACACCGTTACCGAAAGTGCTATGGCCATTGCCATGGCTCGAGAAGGAGGGATAGGCGTACTGCATAAAAACATGACTATAGAGCAACAAGCAGCCGAAGTACGTAAAGTGAAACGTGCCGAAAGTGGAATGATTCAGGATCCCGTTACCTTAAAAAAAAATCATACTGTGGGGGATGCCCAAAGTACGATGCGGGAGTATAGTATAGGAGGGATTCCTATTGTAGACGATAACAACAAGCTTATAGGAATTGTTACAAACAGGGATTTACGATTTGAAAAGGATTACAAAAGAAAATTGGAAGAAATTATGACTTCCAAAGATTTAGTTACCGTTGCCAAAGGGACCTCTTTAAAAGATGCTGAAATTATTCTTCAAAATAACAAAATTGAAAAACTTCCTGTTGTGGAAGAAGACGGAACCCTCTTAGGGCTAATTACCTTTAGGGATATTACCAAGCTTACACAAAAACCCATTGCCAATAAAGATGAATATGGTAGATTGCGGGTAGCGGCCGCCTTAGGCGTAACCCCAGATGTGCTCGAAAGAGCCGAAGCTTTAGTAAACGCTCAAGTAGATGCCGTAATTATCGATACAGCTCATGGTCATACAAAAGGAGTGGTTTCTGTTTTGAAAGAAGTAAAAAAGAAATTTCCTAAACTTGATGTGGTTGTGGGTAATATTGCCACTCCCGAAGCGGCAAAATATTTGGTAGAAGCTGGTGCCGATGCGGTAAAAGTGGGAATAGGACCAGGTTCAATTTGTACCACTAGGGTAGTGGCTGGAGTTGGATTTCCGCAATTTTCTGCGGTACTAGAAGTAGCCGCAGCCATTAAAGGAAGCGGTGTTCCAGTCATTGCTGATGGTGGAATTAGATACACCGGCGATATCCCAAAAGCTATTGCAGCCGGAGCCGATAGTGTGATGTTAGGTTCGCTCTTAGCAGGGACAAAAGAATCTCCAGGCGAAACCATTATTTTTGAGGGAAGAAAGTTTAAATCCTATCGAGGTATGGGTAGTGTGGAAGCTATGAAACAAGGTTCTAAGGATCGTTATTTTCAAGATGTGGAAGATGATATTAAAAAATTAGTCCCCGAAGGAATTGTAGGGCGTGTTCCTTACAAAGGGGATTTGGTAGAAAGTATGACGCAATTTATAGGTGGGCTTAGAGCAGGAATGGGGTATTGCGGTTCAAAAGATATTGAGACCTTAAAAGAAACAGGAAAATTTGTGAAAATTACCGCTTCAGGAATTCATGAAAGTCATCCTCATAATGTAACAATCACCAAAGAAGCACCCAATTATTCCCGATAAAAAAAGAGGTTCCAGAGGAACCTCTTTTTTTTTAACATAGATAGCTTTTCTATTCTTCTTCTTTCACTTCTATGCCCATTTCTTTAAGTACCGCAATGGTAAGATCAAATCTATTATCAACATATACAACATCATTGTTTCTTAAAAGTACTTGGGTGTATGCTCCATCCGCCGCCACTTTTTCCAGTGCTTTACCCACTTTGTCATAAAGAGGCCGCATATATTCTTCTTGTTTAAGTAAAATAAGTTGATTCCCATTTTGCTGAAATTTTGCAACATCATTTTCTATAGCCAGCAAGGAATCTTGTTTTACTTTTTTTTGATTAATGGTGTAATTGGCTTCATTTTGTTTATATATAGCAACCCCATCTTCTAGGGCTTTCATCTTTTTTTGTAAGTCGGCTTCTAAGCCTTTGGTATAGGTTTCTACCTGTTTTTGAACGCCTTCTAATTCGGGCATTTTACTTAAAATAAAATCGACATCAATAGTGCCCACTTTTGTTTGACCAAAACTGAAAGAAGTAAGAAATAAAATGAAAATTGTAAAATATTTCATAGTAATAAATTTAATTTAGAGCGCAATATTACTACAATTTTATTTGAATTAAAATATTTTATGGCATTGTTAACAAGTCTTTTAGGAGTTTGTATACCGTTGTCCTCTGTGAGGTTTTAGGGTGTTACGTAGGGTGTCAACGGCGTCTGGTGACACAATCATGATAGCCGTATGGTGCATTTCTGAAATGGCTTCTGTTCCTGTAACAATGTCTTTAAGCTGTTTAGTTTGAATAAACTCATCTAAATGAATTTTGTGGTGCTCGGCAATATTTTTTGCATTGGGGCCTCTAAAATCCCAAATCATTTTTACTTTTTCCATATTAGGTTGAAACAGAGATGCCTTTTTCGGCAAAATTTTTAAAATCGGTTAAGTATTTCAACGATTGTTTTTTAAAAGCTCCTGGCATGAGCCATCCCATGAGCTTCATTCCAAAGTGGTTAAAGGTGAATTCGGTTTCACTTACCCATTGAGTAGTATGAGGATCTATTTCAATAAAAAAATTGCGTTGTACATTAAAAATTCCAGGGGCTTCATAAGTAACATGAAAATGCGAAGGGAATTGGTTTTCGATAATGGTTTCGGTTAATGACATCCTTCGTTTTCCGATGGTATAGTCAAGTTTCATTTGCGCCCCTAATTGTCCAGGGGTTCCTTTCAATAGGGTATAGCCGGTAAGGCCTCTTTGCCAATGGCGCATGTTTTCTGGATTATCTAGCTTTTTTATCACTTCTTCTCTAGGAAGATTGAGTATCATTTTTGTGGTGTATTTCATAATGAGTACTTTACCATGCAACAATGTACTAAAATTACTAGATTTTAACTGAATGAAATAATTTTATAACGTTCTGTTAAGGTACTTGGATAACCCTATGTTTTTTATATTTTTGCGATGCTTTAAAAAAAGTTAAAAATGAATAAACTACATACATTATTATTTCTTGCCATCACTTATTCTTTTATTTCTTTTGGTCAAAAAGGAAAAGATGTTTTATTAACGATAGATGGTAATCCTGTTTACGCTAAGGAATTTAAAAGAGTATATAATAAAAATCTAGATTTAGTTCAAGAAGAATCTCAGAAGTCTGTAGACGGGTATTTAAACTTATTTATTGAGTATAAGCTAAAAGTTGCTGAGGCTTACGCGCAAAATCTTAATAAGAACGCCGAATATATAAGCGATTTTAGTAAATACGAAGAGCAACTTTCCAGAAATTATATTTATGACACAAAAGTTGCCGAAGATCTACTTCAAGAGGCTTATGAAAGAGGCCTTGTAGAATTAGAAGCATCACACATTCTTATAAAGTGTGATTTGGATGCTTTTCCACAAGACAGCTTAACGGCTTACAATAAAATTTTTGAAATTAGAAAACGGGCTCTTTCGGGTGAAGATTTTAACGAGCTTGCCAAAAAAACATCTGAAGAACCTGGAGTGTTGGAAAGAGAAGGCGAACTTGGGTACTTTTCTGTTTTTACGATGGTATATCCCTTTGAAACGGAAGCTTACAATACCCCTGTTGGAGAAATCTCAAACATTGTTAGAACCCAGTTTGGGTATCACATAATAAAGGTCACCAACAAGCGAAAAAAATTACCTACAATTAATGTTTCGCATATAATGGTATCTACCATGAAAGATACGAACACCACTCGTGCAAAAGAGCGTATCAATGAAATTTATGGTTTGTTAAAGCAAGGGGAATCTTTTGAGAATTTAGCGAAGCAATACTCCGATGATAAAGCTACGGCAGCAAAAGGGGGAGAATTACGTGCCTTTTCTAAAGGCGATTTAAAAGCACCCACATTTGAGGAAGCAGCCTATGCCTTACAAAACCCTGGGGATATTTCAGAACCCGTGAAAACCGATTTTGGATGGCATATTATAAGACTGGAAAAAAGAAATACCATTCCAACTTTTGAGGAACAAAAAAAGGAATTAGAGACAAAAATTAATAGTGGCGACCGTCTAAAAATTGTGAGTAGTAGCATTAAAAATAAAATAAAAAAGAAGTATGGATTTACAGGGTACGACTATTTACCCTTTTTTCAAAAATATGTAAACGATAGTGTTTTAATTCGAAAATGGAAGTATGTGGCTATAAGTGAAAAGGATAACAAAACAATTTTTACCATAGGGACGAAATCCCATTCGTACCATGAATTTGCCAACTACATTTTTGAAAGACAAGACAAGGCAAAATTGTACAAGCAAAAAAAATTGTTCTTAGAAACTTTATACGATGAGTTTGAAACAGACATGCTAAATAATTATTTTAAAGAGGAACTGGAAAAAGAAAATGACGAATATGCGGGAATCATTCAAGAATACCGTGACGGACTTCTAATTTTTGAAGTCATGGAGAAAAATGTTTGGAGCAAAGCCAAAAAGGATACCTTAGAGCAAAAGGAATTTTTCAATAAAAATATCGATAAGTATCAATGGAAAAAGCGAGTAGATGCTTTCATTTTCAATTCCAGTAAAAAAGAGAATTTGTTAGAAGTACAAAATTTACTACAACAAAATAAAACTCCAGAAGAGATAAAAGCACAAATGAATAAGGATAATAAAGTCAATATATTACTTACTTCTGGCGTATTTGAATTGGATAGTAAGGAAATTCCATCAAATTTTGAAGCCAAGGAAGGACTTTCAAAAATATATGAAGGGGATACTACGTTTACCTTACTACAAGTGAATGCCATTGTACCCCCAGGGCCTAAAAAAATGGAAGAAGTTAAAGGGAGAGTCATTAGCGATTATCAAAATGAAGTAGAAAAAAATTGGGTGCAATCTTTAAAAGAAAAATATGAAGTGGAAGTGAATAACAACACCCTTAAAAAAATAAAAAAAGAACTGGGTTCCTAAATGAAATACATAGTTTGGGTAAGCGCGCTCCTGTTTTTGGTCACTTCTTGCGATTATTTTAAGCAAGAAGAAGCGGGTAATCCTGTGGCTCGTGTAAACCAAACCTACCTTTATAAAGCCGATTTAGAAAAACTATTTTCAGAAACATCTAAAGACGAAGATAGTGCGCAACTTGTAAATAACTATATTAATCGGTGGGCTACACAACAGTTGTTAATTGATCAAGCAAAAATTAACCTAACCAAACAGCAACTCGATGAGTTTGATTATTTGGTAAATCAATATAAAATTGATCTCTATACACAAGCCTACAAAAACAATATCGTTTCCATAGCATTGGATAGCCTTGTAAGCAAGCCCGAACTAATTACTTTTTATGAATTACACAAAGAAAATTTTAAGTTAAACGATCCGTTGCTTAAACTGCGGTACATTTATGTAGGTAAAAATTTTTCAAACCTAACGTCAATTACTGAAAAGTTTAAACGATTTAATTCACAAGACCAAAAAGAATTAAACGAAATGAGTATTCAGTTTAAATCTTTTAACCTAAACGATTCTATTTGGGTTAAAAAAGAAAAACTGATAGAAAGTTTGCCCATCCTTGCCATGCAATCGGAAGTGTTAAAAAAATCAAATTTTGCTCAATTACAAGATTCATTAGGAGTATATTTACTGAAAATTGAAGACTTTTTAAACCGAAATGATACCGCTCCTTTGCAATACATTGAGCCCACCATTGTTCAAATTATCTTAAATCAAAGAAAGCAAGAGCTCATAAAAAAACTTGAAACAGACATTACAAAAGATGCAATTAAAAATAAAACCTTTGAAATATACACACCAAAATAAACTGCTTTCCTTCTTACTACTTCTTTCAATAGCGACCCTTCATTCACAAGAAATAGTCATTGATAGTACCAATGTTATTAAAGAAGAAATAGGCTCAAAACCAAAATCAAACGATTCCATTAAACCTTTTACTCGCTTTAAAGCCGAAGGCGTTTCTGCAGTAATAGGAGAATATGTAGTGCTTGATAGTGATATAGACAAAGGCTATCTGGAACTGCAGCAACAAGGGATTTCCATAGAAGACGTTACCCGTTGCCAACTGCTAGGGAAATTAATGGAAGATAAATTGTACGCGCATCATGCCAAAGTGGATAGTTTACTAATCTCAGACGATGAAGTAAATCAAACACTAGACCAGCAAATGGCTTATATTATCAATCAATTTGGAGGGGATGAGGACAAAGTAGCGCAATTTTATAAAAAGGAGACCATTCAAGAACTACGAGAGGAACTTTTTAACACAAACAAAACCTTAATGCTAGCCAATAAAATGCAGCAAAAAGTAGTAGAGGATGTTGAGGTAACCCCAGAAGAAGTTCGCCAATTTTTCTTTTCCATTCCTGAAGACGAGCGTCCTGTTTTTAGTGCCGAAGTAGAAGTAGCACAAATACTTATTGAACCCGAAATTACCGAAGAAGCCAAACAAAAAGTAATCGATAGACTGAATGAATTTCGTAGAGATATCTTAGAAAATGGCTCTAGTTTTGCCACCAAAGCGGTACTCTATTCAAAAGATGGTTCAGCCTCGCGAGGAGGCTTAATAGAAGGGATCAAAAAAAATTCTCCTTACGCCAAAGAATTTAAAGATGTCGCTTTTTCGTTACTGGAAGGGGAAGTAAGTGAGCCCTTCGAAACCGAATTTGGGTTCCATATTGTTACCGTAGATAAAGTGAGAGGGCAAGAAATAGATGTGCGTCATATTATTCTATTTCCAGACGTTTCCCAAGAAGTCATCGATCAAGCGAGAGCTAAAATAGATTCTATTCGCAGCGAAATTGTGGCAGGAAATATGACCTTTGCAGAGGCTGCTCGCAAATTTTCAAACGAAAAAGAAACTCGAAATAATGGAGGACAATTGGTAAATCCTGTTTCGCTGGATACCCGTTTCGATTTAACCAAAATGGAACCCACCCTAGGGGCACAAGTCTACAATTTAGAAGAAGGGGAAGTTTCCAAAGTATTTACCGACAGAGACTATACCGGAAAAAGTAGTTTTAAAATGCTAACGGTAACCAAAAAATATGCCGAACATCCCGCTAATTTTAGCGAAGATTACGAAAAAATTCAGGATTTAGCTCTTAAAGAAAAGCAAATCAAGACCATTGAGAAATGGCAGGATAAAAAGATTAAAGAAACCTATGTAAATGTCAATAAAGACTATTACGATTGTCAATTTTCCAGTAATTGGCTTAATAACTAACCCATAGAAAAAAAGTACCTATGTCTGATGTTGCTGCGGTGGAACAGTTAGTTTCCAAATACAATGCTTTAAAAACCGAAATTAAAAAAGTAATCGTAGGCCAGGATGAAGTAGTGGAGCAAGTATTGCTAGCTATTTTTTCAGGGGGTCACGCCTTACTCATTGGAGTGCCTGGGCTAGCCAAAACCCTTTTGGTGAATACGGTTGCCGAAGCTTTAGGACTTCAGTTTAAACGAATTCAGTTTACGCCCGATTTGATGCCAAGTGATATTTTGGGATCCGAAATTTTAGACAATAATCGTGAATTCAAATTTATTAAAGGACCCATTTTTGCCAATATTATTTTGGCCGATGAGATCAACCGGACTCCACCCAAAACCCAAGCAGCGCTTTTAGAAGCCATGCAGGAAAGAGCAGTAACCGTGGCAGGGCATCATTATAAATTAGATTTGCCTTATTTTGTTTTAGCCACCCAAAACCCTATAGAACAAGAAGGAACTTACCCGTTGCCCGAAGCGCAGCTAGACCGGTTTATGTTTGCTATTAACCTCGATTACCCTTCTTTTTCTGAAGAAGTGGAAGTGGTAAAAGCCACCACAGCAGATGATGCCACAACTATTAATCCGCTTTTTACAGCAGAAGAGATCATCAAATACCAACATCTTATCCGAAGAATCCCAGTTGCAGATAATGTTATTGAATATGCGGTAACTTTGGTAGGAAAAACACGTCCTAAAAGTGAAGCCGCTCCCAAAATGATAAAAGAATATATCGATTGGGGTGCAGGACCAAGAGCCTCACAAAATCTTATTTTGGCTGCAAAAACCAACGCAGCACTGCACGGAAAATTCTCTCCCGATATAGCAGATGTGCAAAAAGCAGCGATTGGAGTGCTTCGTCACCGACTGATAAAAAATTACAAAGCCGAAGCCGAAGGTTTAACGATTGAAGGAATTATTAAAAGTTTGTTTTAAGGATTCTTTCTTTTTAGCTATAAATTTTACAATGTTTCGCAAAACATAGTATATTTATAATGCTTTCAACCATCTATAAATCTATTAATGCTATTTAATAGTTTAGACTTTGCCGTTTTTTTACCCATTGTGTTTTTATGTTATTGGTTTGTCTTTAAAAAAACCATAAAACTTCAAAACATTTGGTTGCTTGTTTGTAGTTATTTTTTTTACGGCTGGTGGGATTGGCGGTTTTTGTTTCTTATTTTTTTTAGCACAGTAATTGATTATACAGTTGGACTACTATTAGGTAAATTACAGTCTCAAAGGATTCGCAAAAGGTTACTTATGCTAAGTATAGTGAGCAATGTGGGGATCCTTATGTTTTTTAAGTATTTTAATTTTTTCTCTGAAAATTTCATAACAGCATTTTCTTATTTGGGAAAGGATTTTAGTCCCATTACGATTATAATTCTTCTACCCATTGGTATTTCATTCTACACGTTCCAGACTTTAAGCTATACTATTGATGTATATAGAAAAAAAACACCGCCAACTTCCAATTTTGTAGTTTTTGCAACGTTCGTTTCTTTTTTTCCACAGCTAGTCATTGGTCCCATTGAAAGAGCTTACCATATGCTTCCACAATTAAGTTCAAAAAGGGAATTTAACAAGGATCAGTCAATTATAGGCATCAAACAAATTATTTGGGGGCTATTCAAAAAAATTGTTATTGCAGATAGTTGTGCGCAATATGTCAATGCTATCTTTGAACATTACAATAGTGCTTCTTCATTAACTTTAATTATAGGAGCTATCTATTTTACATTTCAAGTATATGCTGATTTTTCAGGATATAGTGATATGGCTATTGGAACCGCAAGATTGTTTGGTTTTAACCTGATGCCTAATTTCAAATACCCTTATTTTGAAAAGAATATTGCAGGTTTTTGGCGCCATTGGCATATATCTCTCATGAGCTGGTTTAGGGACTATGTATATATACCTTTAGGAGGAAATAGGGCGTCTATAAGTAAGGTTATAAGAAATATTTTTATTGTTTTTCTACTTAGTGGACTTTGGCATGGTGCCAATTGGACTTTTATTATTTTTGGAGCCTACCATGGGCTATTATATGCTGTTTACTATTTAAAAAAGCATTTTATAAAAAAAACGTTTTTTAATAGTACCAATTCAGTAATTGAAATGTTTCAAAGAATTCATTTGTTTTTTTGGATTACCCTTGGAATGGTTATTTTTCGTTCGCCATCATTAGAGGTTGCTTATGGATATATAATAGCAATGTTCCAATTCAATTTTTCTTTAGAAATTTTGGAAATTGGTAGATATTCTTTTGAAATGCTCCCTTTAATTTTACTTTTTGTGTTCATGGAATGGTTTAACCAAAAAAAAGAGTTTCCAATTTGTTCAAATGAGTATGAGTATGTAAAGGTTTCATTTCTAATTGCACTTATTTTGTTTTTTGGAAGTTTCTCGAATGCCCAAGATTTTATCTATTTTAAGTTTTAAATGAAACAATTCTTCACTTATATAGTTTTGCTTTTTGTCACTACCTTTTTGCTCATGATATTTGGTGAATATGCCTATAATTATGTGTATAGTTATGGTAGTTATAGAAATAAAACAATGTGGGTTAGAGATGCCGATGCCTTACAAAATGAATATGATTTTGTTATTCTTGGAAATTCCAGAGCATATTATCATTTAGACCCAATTTTAATTACCGAAAAGACCGGGAAACAAGGTTTAAACCTTGCAATTAACAATAGTTACCCATTCGAAATTAAGTTGATGCTTCAGGATTTTTTTAAAAATTCTAAAGCAGACCAAGCTTTTATTCAGGTTGATTACACTTATAATGTGACTCAACCCGATATTCAGGCTTCTGTAGATTGGATACCATATATTATTGAGGAATCACTTTTTAGACAATTTCCAAAACAACAAAAAGAATTTATTTATTATAAATCCATTCCTTTTTATCGATACAGTAAATTTGAATCGGTATTGGGCTTTAGAAATGTTTTACTAAGTATAGTAGGTAAAGAGCCTAATTTCTTGTTACATAATGGATTTGTTTCACTTCAAAAGAGAGAATTAGATGTAAAACCGTTTTCATTTACATTGAAAAACACGGCAAATCCTCACTTAAAGGATATCATCGATTTAGTAAACGAAAAGGGGGTAGAGCTGTATTTTTTCACTGCGCCTTGTTATAATTCCGAAGGAAATTTTGAAGTACTTTCAAGTCAATTACCCAATTACACCAATTTTTCTGAAGCCATAGAAGAAGAATTTCTTTTTAGTGATGCGATACATTTAAATGAAAATGGAGCAATTAGGTTTACAGAAATTTTTATAGACACCTATTTTGAATATAAAGAGGATTAAAAAATTGTGAATTTGATAAAAATTATAATCATTTTTTATCTGATAATTAAAAATAATCATACATTATTATTATTTATTGAATAATAATCAATAAAATTTCAAATATATTGTATTATTTTTAAAGTATTGGTAATTTTTGTAAATTTGCAACACTTCAAAAACGACAACAAATGGCATTTGACATAGACATGATTAAAGAGGTATATTCCAAATTCCCTCAGCGAGTAGATAAAGCTCGTGAAATCGTTGGAAAACCTTTAACCCTTTCAGAAAAAATATTATACAGCCACCTTTGGGATGGGAATCCTTCCACGGCATTTAAACGAGGCAAGGATTATGTCGATTTTGCCCCCGATAGAGTGGCTTGTCAAGATGCTACCGCTCAAATGGCCTTGCTTCAGTTCATGCAAGCCGGTAAAAGTAAAGTGGCAGTACCTACCACAGTTCACTGCGATCACTTAATTCAGGCTAAGTCGGGAGCGGCACAGGATTTAAAGTCGGCTTTGTCTTCTAGTAATGAAGTCTTTCATTTCCTAGAATCCGTTTCTAATAAATACGGTATTGGCTTCTGGAAACCGGGTGCGGGAATTATTCATCAAGTGGTGTTAGAAAATTATGCCTTTCCGGGAGGAATGATGATTGGTACCGATTCGCATACGGTGAATGCGGGGGGTCTTGGAATGGTGGCTATTGGGGTGGGTGGCGCCGATGCTGTGGATGTCATGGCAGGAATGGCTTGGGAATTAAAATTCCCTAAACTCATTGGAGTACGTTTAACGGGTAAACTTTCGGGTTGGACGGCACCCAAAGACGTGATTTTAAAAGTAGCCGAAATTCTTACCGTAAAAGGAGGAACTGGAGCCATTGTAGAATATTTTGGACCCGGTGCTAAATCCATGTCCTGTACCGGTAAAGGAACTATTTGTAATATGGGTGCCGAAATTGGTGCCACAACCTCAACTTTTGGTTACGACGAATCCATGGATCGTTACCTTCGTGCTACCGACAGACCTGACGTGGCCGATGAAGCTAATAAAATAAAAGAATATCTTACCGCAGACCCAGAAGTGTATGCAAATCCGGAGCAGTATTTCGACCAATTGATTGATATTAATCTGGATGAATTAATGCCTTTACTAAATGGTCCTTTTACCCCCGATTTGGCCACTCCCGTAGGAACAATGCGTGATAAAGCCATAAAAAATGAATGGCCGTTAAAAGTAGAATGGGGACTTATAGGTTCTTGTACCAATTCTTCTTACGAAGATCTTTCTCGTGCCGCTTCTATTGCACAACAAGCCTTAGATAAAAAATTAAAAACTAAAGCAGAGTTTGGTATCAATCCGGGTTCTGAACAGGTTCGTTATACTGCAGAACGTGACGGAATTCTTCAGGTGTTTGAAAAACTGGATGCCACCATCTTTACCAATGCGTGTGGCCCATGTATTGGTCAGTGGGCACGGTATGAAGACCCAAAAAACGCCCCAAAAAACTCCATCGTGCATTCGTTTAATAGAAACTTTGCAAAACGTGCCGATGGTAACCCAAATACCCACGCTTTTGTGGCTTCTCCTGAAATTACAGCGGCTATTGCCATAGCAGGCCGATTGGATTTTAATCCTATGACCGATACACTAATCAACGAAGATGGCATAGAAGTGATGCTGGACGAACCTACCGGATGGGAATTACCCCCCAAAGGCTTTGAGGTGAAAGACAATGGCTATTTAGAACCTGTTGCCGATGGAAGTGGGGTCGTAGTAAAAGTAGATCCCACATCCGAACGATTGCAACTATTGGAGCCTTTTGTACCCACAAAGGATAGCGAATTGCAAGGAGTAAAACTGTTAATTAAAGCACTCGGAAAATGTACCACAGACCATATCTCTATGGCGGGTCCTTGGTTGCGTTACCGTGGGCATTTAGATAATATTGCTAATAACACCCTTATTGGTGCCGTTAATGCTTTTAACCAAAAAACCAATTTTGTGAAAAACCAATTGGATGGCGACTATGGTGGTGTGCCCGATGTGCAAAGGGCTTACAAAAAAGCAGGCATTAAAAGCATCGTAGTTGGTGATCAAAACTATGGCGAGGGCTCTTCTAGGGAACATGCGGCCATGCAGCCTCGATTTTTAGGGGTAGCGGCAGTGTTGGTAAAATCCTTTGCCCGCATTCACGAAACCAATTTAAAAAAACAAGGAATGTTGGCTTTGACATTTGCCAATGAAAATGATTACGATAAAATTCAAGAAGACGATACCTTCAATTTTGTAGACATCGCTTCATTTGCTCCCGATAAACCGCTTACGATTGAAGTGGTTCATAAGGACGGCAGTAACGATGTGATAAAAGCAAACCATACCTATAACGACGCACAAATTGCTTGGTACCGAGAAGGCTCTGCCTTAAACTTGATTAAAAAACAAAATGCGTAGGCACTTTGTTGGGTCGCGCATAGTCGAGACCTAAAAGTGTGTGAAATAAAAAAAGCCACTTCTATGA
The DNA here is from genome assembly GCA_041392205.1 of Flavobacteriaceae bacterium. Taxonomy (GTDB): domain Bacteria; phylum Bacteroidota; class Bacteroidia; order Flavobacteriales; family Flavobacteriaceae; genus Halomarinibacterium. Next base: position 28,462 of record JAWKMO010000001.1, read on the forward strand.
TGTGGCTTTTTTTATGTTAAATATTTTTCAAGCTTCTCAATATCCTCCTTACGGGTTAAATCGGGTACATGTTCTTTCAAGGGTATTCCTTTTATTTCAATTCCTGCCGCTACCATGTGTAACACAGCGAGAGGTAATTCTTTTTCGTTTCTAACAGGATGTAAAGGACAATCCCGAAAATAAGGAAAGGCATCAGCACCGTTCAATTTCCATATATTCATGCTCACGCGCAAGACACCCGTAGCATCTTTATAATCCTCCATGGCTTCAGCGGGAGGTTTTTCAATAATCGTTTTTAAAAAACCGGCTTCATTTTGTATCACCAGCGCAAAGGAGCGAATTCGTTCTGAAGGAAAATCCAAACCTGCTCTATCGTAACTAATAAAGGCATTTTTAGCGGTACTGTTTTGCAATAAGGCAAAGGCTTTTGCCGAGTATACATTATCACTGTTACACACGGTAAACACCCTTTTTTTTAATTCTGGATATTGCTCCATGGTTTGGTAAACGGCATCGGCAGTACCTAAAGGCTTTTCTCTATCGTTAGGAATATGCTGGGTGGCAAATACAAATTCTATTTCTTCGAACCCTTTTAGCTGTTGAATAAAACTTTTAAAGGCTTCCACCTCTTTTCCCACCACAAGAATGATTTTTTGATATCCCACACTTTTAGCATTCTGAAGGAGATAACTAAGCACAGGCTGTTTTCCTTCTCCCAAAGGCATCAAGGCTTTTCCTTTAAAGTCTGAAGTATCTTTTAAGGAATTTTTCATCCGGGAAGAAGCACCCGCCGCTAATATGAGTAAAGTATTATGCTTCATTTTTTACGATACTTCCTTGACTAATGCTTACTTGGTAGGCATCTTTGGCTCCTGCATTTTTAAGCGCTTTTAGTACGGCTTCGGTATTTTTATCAGACGCTAACACCACCGCACAACCGCCCCCCCCAGAGCCTACAATCTTCCCACCATATGCGCCTGCGTTTAGGGTTGCTTCCAGCATCCCGTCAATTTTGGGATGTGAAACGTGTAATTTTTCTTTTAAAATCGTATGATGTTTTGTCATGAGTTCGCCCAATACTTTTAAGTGGAGGTTAGCTTGTTGTAATTCAGAAAGTGCTTGCCGTGTAATTTGGTGGTTCTCAATAGCAGCTTCAAAGTAGGGAAATAGCGTATTGTCTAAAACACTTACATACTTTGAAATAGCTGAAATTGTTGCTGTTTCAATATCAAATTTGGAATCGAATTCTTTCACTTGGCGGATTGCCTTTTCAGCCAATTCACGAGTATTTTTAAGCATGCCAAGAGTTTCTTTCGAGATACCCGATTCGGCTAAAATAAGTCCGTTTAAAGCGCTTCCCAAATTTTGAAAATGAGTATTTGCACCCGTTTCCAAATAGAGGGTATTTCCAAGAGCAATGGTGTATTGGTCCATTTTTCCGCCTGGAGAATGATGCTCTAGTACTTCGGCTTCATACGCCAATTTTGCAATGAATTCGGAAGTAATTTCTTGGTTACAACCAAAGGCTTTGAGTAGAAAATGAATCCATCCCACCGTTACTGCAGAAGAACTGGAAACCCCTGCATTAATAGGGATATCGCTCGTAATAGTGACCGAATAGCCTTCTGAAGGAATGCCTCCGTAACGCTTTGCGACTCGTAATCCTGCGAGTAAAAAATCGTGAGAAGTAGGAGCCGTTTCAAACGTATTTTCTAACGGAATAACCTTAACTTCTTGAATATTGGGCATCACAATTTCAAAATAAGGCTTGCTATTTTTTATTCCATCAAAAGTCATATACTTAGTAATGGCACACGCAATGATGGGAAGCCCTAGATAATCCTGATGATCCCCAAAGAGACAAATACGCGCTGGCGTTTGAATTGTAATATGATTGGGTGTTTTATGCAAGATTAGTACGAGTCTTTCATCCAATTATACGGCGTTCTTTTCACCCAATTTCCACGAGTGAAATCTGGAAAATCTTGTACTTCACCCCCGTTAGCAATGGACACTTCGGAGAGGGGGGTAATCACGCTCCAGGTAGCGGCATCATAAGCATCTAGTGGAGGGGCGACATTCTTTTTGGCACTTTCTACAAAGGCTTGTAACACAAAAAAGTCCATACCCCCGTGACCCGAACCTTCGGCAGTTGCCGCATATTTTTTCCATAATGGATGATCATACTGTTCCAACCATTTTGTGGCTTCATCCCATTGGTGGGCTTTCTCGGTTTTGTCTTCAATATAAATACGGTTACCGTCTACTTCCCAAATGCCTTCACTTCCTTGTACTCTAAATCCTAGGGAGTAAGGGCGTGGGGAGTTGCAATCGTGTGTGACCATAATAGTTTCACCATTGGCGGTTTCAATCATAGAAGTAATAATATCTCCTTGTTTAAATTTCAGTTTGGCATTGGGATGGTCTTTACCGCCATGTTTTACAATATAGTTATGCAATCCTACCCCTTTGGTGGCCATAGATGAAATTCGTACAAAGCGATTTCCTCTATTAATATTACTCATTACAGCAATTGGGCCTACTCCATGTGTAGGGTAGACATCTGCATTTCGAAGAAGCGAATGTTGGGTACGCCAAACAGATTCGGAAATACCTTTTTCGCCAAATTCTACCCCTTTTCCGTAGGGCGTTTTTCCGTCGTTAAATTTTACAAAACGCAAATCGTGTTGGTACCCACATCGAAAATGAAGTAATTCGCCAAAGAGGTTTTGTTTTACCATGTGTAAAACTGCCATAATATCCCTGCGATAACAAACATTCTCTAAAATCATGAGATGACTTCCTGTTTCTTCATGGGTATTTACCAAGTCCCAACATTCTTCCATGGTATTGGCCGCAGAAACTTCCACCCCAGTAAATTTCCTTGCTTTCATAGCATCTACAGCCATACGGGTATGCCATAACCAAGGGGTAGAAATAATTACGGCATTTACATTTTCTAATTCGAGGAGATTTCGATAATCGAAATCGTCTTTTCCAAAAACGTGCGGCTTGGTTTTCCCAGCTTTGGAAATTAAATCCAATGCAATGGTATTCCTTCGTTCATCAATGTCACAAATGGCAGTAACTATGCAATCATTTCTGTATAGGATATTTTGTAAATGATTCGTGCCTCTCAAACCTACTCCTATGAGACCAATGTTTAGCGTAGTTTCGGAATTGGAAAGAGTATTGGCAAAAGTGATTTGAGGTGCTAAGGTAATCCCTGCGCCGGCAATGGCCGATTTTTTCATAAAATCTCTTCGTGTGCTCATAGAGTAAGGTTTTTGATAAAAATACTGTTTTTTTGCAATTTTTGAATATTGCTTACGACCTTTGTAAGATGAAGCTAAAATCCTTTTTTAAAAAACAGGGAAGCACTCTTTTAATTCTTCTGTTAATAGTGTTATTATTTATTCCACAAACAGGAACCCCTATTAAAGTGTTCCTCAATCGTTTAATTTCCTTTAGCCCTTCGGAAATAGCAGCTTCTAAACAAAAAAGAATTTCAAGTTATGATTGGCAATTAGAAGATTTGGAAGGAATTCCCTTAAACTTTAATCAATCCGAAGGAAAAGTAGTACTACTCAATGTTTGGGCTACTTGGTGTCCGCCCTGCATTGCCGAATTGCCCTCTATGCAAAACTTGTATGATGCCTACGGAAGTCAGGTTGATTTTTATTTCATTTCCTTAGAAAGTCCCGAAACCCTACAACGTTTTCTTCAAAAAAAAGGCTATCATATTCCTGTCTACATTCCCAAGGAATCCTTTCCCGAAGCCCTAAGCACTTCCTCGTTTCCAACCACTTATGTCATTTCCAAAACAGGTGCTATGGTAATAGATAAAATCGGTGCGGCCGACTGGGATTCTGAAAAATCCAAAGCGATTATTGAAAAACTTTTGGCAGAATAGTACTTTTGCACCATGAAGTACAGCCTGCTTACCAAAGAACAACTGGAAGAACTCCACCCCGAATTTATTCGCTTTTTAGCCACACAGTCGATCGATAAAAAGGAATGGGACGCTATTAAAATTAACCACCCCGAAGTCGCCCAACAAGAACTGGAAGTGTTTAGCGATTTGGTCTGGGAAGGTGTTTTAAACAAAGTAACCTATCTCGAAAATCTGGCCCCACAGCAGTGGTTCTTATTTAAAATGGGCGATTCAGAAATACAGCTTATTTTGGTAAAGCTGCTCACAACGACCATTGATCTTACTTCAGAAGACGGACTCCTTTGGCTCGAAAAGAATATCCATTCTGAAAGTGTGGAACTCTTTACTTCCCAAAAACCCTATTCCGCCGATAAAAATCTGGATGTATTTAATTTAATTCAGCAAGGGGCGGTCATCACTAAAGGCGAACTATTTGAAACTGTTTCACAGTTTTTGAAGGGGTGAAGGATAAAAAGGGGAAGGGTGAAGGGTTAAGGGTGAAGGGTGAAGGGTTAAGGGTGAAGGGTGAAGGGTGAAGGGTGAAGCGTAAACGATAAATGGTAAACTAATATCACTAAAATAAAATTATTAAAGCATTTCCGGTTAGAAATAATAGTTGACCAATTAAAAATGAGATAATATAAATTCGAATCTTTCCATATTTTCTCCACTCTTGAAAAAATAAAAATAAACTAATGCTGCCTAGAATATAAGACAACACTACAAAGATATGAGCCATAGTCATGTGGGGGTTCAATGTAAAAAATCCAATATTGCTATCCCTAATTCTATTTAACTCTAAAATAATTTGTGCAAAGGCAATTAGAGTAATCACAAATGAAAATAGGTGAAATAGAATAGTAGTAATTTTTTTCAATTCAATAAAAGTAATAAAGACCCAGTACCTAAAACCCAGTACCCAGTACCCATTTATTCGTACCGCAAACTCTCAATAGGATCCAATCGAGCCGCTTTATTGGCAGGATAGGAACCGGCAATGATCGCAACAATAAACGAAATGATAACAGATGCAATCAATGCGCCCCATGGCAGGGTATATTCAAAATCGACCACAGTAGCAAAAATAATTCCGGTGATGATTCCCAAGATAATCCCTAAGGCACAACCAAATTGTCCAATCACGATGGTTTCAATAAAAAACTGGGCAGAGATGGTGGAACGCTTGGCTCCCAACGCTTTTCGAACCCCAATCTCCCGGGTTCGGTCGGTCACCGAAACGAGCATGATATTCATCAAGGCGATAGAAGAACCCAAAATGGTAATAATGCTTATAATCCATGCAGCGGTATTTAAAAATCCCGAAATTTGTGCCATTCGATTAATAAGATCGTCACTGCGCTCGATTCCAAAGTTGTTTTTCTCAAGCGGGCTTAACCGTCTAATGTTTCTAAAGGTCACAATGGCAGCATCCTCGGCGGCTTGCATCATTTGGTTGTCGTCTACTTTTACGCTTATGGTATAGTTAATATTAGGTTGGGTAAAAATACCTCGGGCTACTTGTATGGGAATCAAAACATTTAAATCGCGATTGTTCCCAAAAGAAGACCCCTGTTCCTCTAACACCCCAATCACTTTAAATTTCACCCCACGAATGCTTATGGTTTTGTTTAAAGGATTTTCGTTCTCGAAGAAATTCTTCAGGAAATCGGAACCAATCAAACATATTTTGTTGTTGTTTTGAATATCAAAAAAATTGAAATCCCTTCCCATCTGAATTTCTATACCCGAATTCTCCAAATAGTATTCATTTACACCAAAAACACTTACATTGGGATCGGTCTTTTCATTTTCATATTTTACCTCGGCGGCATTGGTGCCCATAAAGGAGACCGATGTTTGGGTTAAGGGGTAATCATAGGAATCTACAAACTCACGAATATTGTCGTAGCTAATAATGGGGTTTATTTTTTGGCGTTCCCCTCCTTGCTGCTGCGTTTCAAATTCATACCGCTGTAGGTTAAAGGTATTTGACCCCATAGAAGAAAAATTTCCAGCAATACTATTTTCCAACGCTTTTACCGCACTTAAAATACCCACCAATGCCCAAATGCCCATCCCAATAATGATAATGGTTAAAATGGTTCGTAGCAATTGCGATTTAATAGAATCCATGGCAATACGAACATTTTCTCGAAAGAGTTTAAACATAGTGTTGGGTATGAATTAATCCATTAGACTTTAAACAAAGCATAAAGTTACAGCTTTTCTGCTATTTTAAATCTTAGCCACTTTGAAACTTTGAAACTTAACTCGTACTACTTAAAACATACTACTTATATTTGCAAAACAAAGCAAAAAACACAATCCTTGGCCACAAAACCTTCCATACCCAAAGGCACGCGCGATTTTTCACCCGAAGAGGTGGTGAAACGCAATTATATTATGGACACCATGAAAGGGTGTTTCACAACCTACGGATTTCAACCCATTGAAACACCCAGTTTTGAAAACAGCGAAACCTTGATGGGAAAATATGGGGAAGAAGGGGACCGACTCATTTTTAAGATTTTGAATAGTGGAGATTATTTAGCAAAAGTAGCGGATGCGCTTTATGCTGAAAGGGACAGCTTAAAAATGACCTCTAGTATTTCTGAAAAAGCCCTCCGCTACGACCTTACCGTACCCTTTGCGCGTTATGTGGTGCAGCACCAAAACGAAATCACTTTTCCGTTCAAACGCTACCAAATGCAGCCCGTTTGGCGTGCCGATCGCCCCCAAAAAGGACGTTTCCGTGAATTTTACCAGTGTGATGCCGATGTGGTAGGAAGCGATAGTTTATGGCAGGAAGTAGAGTTGGTACAATTGTACGATGCGGTTTTTTCAAAATTAGGGTTACAAGGCACGACCATTAAAATGAACAACCGAAAAGTGCTTAGTGGCATCGCCGAAGTGATTGGCGAAACCGATAAACTCATCGATTTTACGGTAGCTTTGGACAAATTGGATAAAATAGGTGAGGAGGGCGTAAAAAAAGAACTACGTGAAAAAGGAATTTCAGAAAATGCCATCGCAAAAGTACAACCGTTATTTACGGCGAGCGGAACGGCTTCCGATAAATTGAATTTACTTAGTAATTTATTGTCCTCTTCCGAAGTGGGAAGAAAAGGGATTGAAGAACTCTCGTTTATTGTAACTTCTGTTGAAAAATTGGGATTGCAATCGGCTACTTTGGAAATTGATGTGACCCTAGCCCGCGGACTCAATTACTACACTGGAGCTATTTTCGAAGTCTCTGCTCCTGCAGGTGTAGCTATGGGAAGCATTGGTGGTGGGGGTCGTTACGATGATTTAACGGGAATTTTCGGGTTAAAGGATATGAGTGGCGTAGGGATTTCCTTTGGGTTGGACCGAATCTATCTCGTGTTGGAAGAGTTGAATTTGTTCCCTGAAACGGTTTCAGCCACTACCCAAGTGCTATTTATTAACTTTGGGGAAGCGGAAGCCTTGTATGCCATGAAAGCCATTACAAAACTACGTCAACAAGGAATTTCTGCAGAGCTCTATCCCGAGGCTGCCAAAATGGGCAAGCAAATGGGCTATGCCGATAAACGGAACATTCCTTTTGCAGTGTTGGCAGGGGAAAGCGAAATGGCTTCCAATAGCTTTACGCTAAAAAACATGAAGAGTGGGGAGCAGGTTTCTGTTGACTTTACAAGTCTTGTAAAGAAAGTACATTAATCACTTTTATAGTCTAATAATCACCCGAAGAAATTTCAGTGCTCCACGGTGTCCCAAGCGGAAGGTGAAGGGTGAGTGGTAAGTTGTAAGACGTAAGCCTAGACTTTTTGGTTCTTTTTTGACAATGAAAAAAGAACAAGAAACATCAAAAGATTAAGACTTTTTTGAAAGCTAAGCTCGCAACCTTCTTATAAATAGTGAGTTATACTCCCTTGTTTTTTGGGTAATACAAAAAAAGAAAAGATAGAATTGAATTAGCTTCTCGATACATTTTTTGTTCGTTCCTCACAAAAACCACTCGAAGTGACAATCGTATTTTCAATGTCAGTTCGAGTGATTCCGAAGGAACTGAGGAATTGTATCGAGAACTATCAGTAGAGAATTTCATACTATAAAATCAGTTAGGAAACGTTTAAAATCACGACAAAAGCCACCTAGAACTTTACTAACTTTATCATCCTAATAAAACAAAACAAAAAATGCTTACCTGGAAAGACGTTATTCAGTATTCCGTGAACGGAAACCCAACACCCGATAAAAGAGTTGAAAAAACCGATACCGAATGGCAGCAGCAGCTCACCCCAGAGCAATTTCGAATCACTCGTTTAAAAGGCACCGAGCGCCCATATTCCGGAGCCTTATGCAGCATCCATGAGGCAGGAAAATACAACTGTGTGTGTTGCCACACTTCTTTATTCGACTCCACTATTAAATTTGAGTCGGGCACTGGCTGGCCCAGTTTTACGCAGCCCATAAAAGAAAACGCCATTAAATACCATAAAGATACTTCCTTCGGGATGGTACGCGTGGAAGTAATGTGCAATACCTGCGATGCACATTTAGGGCACGTATTTCCAGACGGCCCTGCGCCTAGCGGATTGCGCTATTGTATCAATTCGGAATCAATGGTGCTTCAAAAAGAGGAGAATGCTCATGAATAACTTACAAATAATGACCGTAGGCGGGGGTTGTTTTTGGTGCACCGAAGCCGTTTTTCAGCAAATAAAAGGGATTAAAAAAGTAGTTTCAGGATACGCTGGGGGCACAGCACCTGGCAAGCCTACCTACCGTGAAATTTGCTCCGGGTTAACAGGCCATGCCGAAGTAGTGCAAGTGACTTTTGATGCTTCAGTCATTTCGTATGAAGAACTGCTCGTGATTTTTATGACCACCCACGACCCCACCACACTTAACCGGCAGGGAGCCGATGTAGGGACGCAATACCGTTCGGTGATTTATTACCATAACAGCATTCAAAAAGAAATAGCTTTAACCGTTGTGAAGCAAATGGAATCGTATTATGATCACCCCATTGTTACCGAAATAAGCCCTTTGCCCACTTTTTACGAAGCCGAAGACTACCATCAAAATTATTACAGCCAAAATAGAGAGCAAGGCTATTGCAATTATGTTATTACACCCAAATTGGCTAAGGTGCGAAAAATGTTTTGGGATAAATTAAAAAGCTAGGACTATTTTATTCTTGTGTGTTTAAAAAAATTGTACTTTAGATAACAACTTTTTTCTAACTCAATACCATACAAACCATGGGATTTTTAATAGCAATTGGAGCCTTAGTACTCATAGCCTTATTTGGCATTTCAGTCTTTAACAAATTTGTAAAAAATAAAAACCAAGTAAAAGATGCTTGGAGCAATATTGATGTTGCCTTAAAAAGGCGGTACGATCTTATTCCCAATCTTGTGGAGACTGTAAAAGGCTACGCCTCGCATGAAAAAGGCACCTTAGAAAATGTTATTCAGGCACGTAATGCGGCTGTGTCTGTTCCCCAAGGCGATATTAACGCACAGATTAAGGCCGAAAATCAATTACAGCAAACCCTAAGAAGTATTTTTGCGTTAAGCGAAGCGTATCCCGATTTAAAAGCCAACGTTAACTTTATTGATCTTCAAAATAAATTAAGTGAAATAGAAGAAGCCTTGGAGCGAAGCCGCCGGTTTTATAATAGCACCGTTAGGGAAAACAACACCTACGGAGAGAGTTTTCCGGGAGTGGTATTTGCTGGGATGATGCCCTATCAATCTTTTGATTATTTTGAAGCTACAGCTACGGAACGAGAAAGCAGTAAAGTAGATTTTTCGTAAGTAATTATGCAAAAAAGAGGGTTTTTTTTATTTTTTGTAGTCGCTTGGTCGCTTGGTCAAGCACAGGGGTTTACCGTAAATCAATTTTCAGCAGAAGTGTTTCTTAACCAAGAAGGATCTTTTTTAGTAAATGAAACCTACCACCTTACTTTTCATGCCTATAAACACGGGATTTTTAGAAATATTCAATTACAATACGATCTAAAAACGGAGGAGGGTTCCTACGAAAAGCGAAAGATTAAAATACGAAAGATTGATGTTCCTGGGCATAATTTTGTAACCTCCAACAAAATTAGAAGAGAGTTAGAAGGCGATGTGGAAATTAAAATTGGGGACAAACATAAAACGGTTTTTGGCCCTCAAGAATATAAAATAAACTATACCGTTGAGAATGCATTTTTACACGAACAAAATGCGGTACAATTTTATTGGAACCTAAAACCCTCAAATTGGATTACTACTTTTCAGAAGATGCATTTTGTAATTCACCTGCCCGAAGGCGTCTCTGTGCCCCCCAATGCACTAAAAATATATGATGGTGCCACGGGTACTACACAAGAAAGCACCCACTTTAATGTAACTTATAGCAACGGCGCTTTTATCGTAGAAAGCAAAGCGGGTTTTGTTTCAAATTATGGCGAAAGCGTTACCGTGTTACTAAGCCTGCCTCCAGAGGCTATAATAGAACAAGTGCCTTGGTGGCCGTTTGGGACAAAATACGGGTGGACGCTTGTCCTTGCAGCTTTATTGGGAGGTTTTTATATTGTTTGGCGCAAGCATGGAAAGGATGATAGCGTCATGGCGCTTACCAGTTATTATCCGCCCAATGGGATGGATCCCGCATTGGCAGGATTTTTAATAGACGATAGGAGTGATACACGAGATCTTATTTCTTTGCTTCCGTATTGGGGATCAAAGGGGTTTATCACGATTGAAGAAATAGATAAAAAGGGGTGGTTTGCAAAAGACGACACCAAACTTACCCGCATCGCAAGTTTACCCAAGGAGACACCCAGCTATGAACGAAAAATGTTTCAAGGGTTATTTGCTACAAACGAAGTGCTGGTAAGTAGTTTAAAAGATACTTTTTATAAAACCATGCAGGCAGCAAAATTAGATTTAAAAGACGCGGCACAACCCTATTACATGGCAAAATCTAGAAAAGTCATGTATTATACTGCCGGTGCATTGGTTCTTTTGTTCTTTACATTATCCATTATTGTTTTATTGGTATGGGGTTTATTGGCTTCTGTATTAGTTGCTGTAAGTTGCGTTGTTTTATTGATTATGAATAGCTACATGATTAAAAAGAACCCAAAAGGGAATGAGGTATTAGCCACATTAAAAGGGTTTAAACAATTTATAAAACTTTCCGAACTCAAAAAGTTGGAACTACTGGTGAAAGAAGACCCACGGTATTTTGAAGACACCATGGCCTATGCAATGGCTTTTGGTCTATTTGACAAATGGGCAAACAAATTTAACCAATTAAATGTGGCACCACCCACTTGGTATCATTCTCATACGGCGGGTGTTTTTACGATGCACCATTTTTCAAACTCCTTTTCTAGCGCTATGACCTCGGCACAATCGACCATGGTAAGCTCTCCCAGCAGCTCGGGAGGAGGATCTAGCGGCGGCGGTTTTGGCGGCGGCGGCGGTGGTAGCTGGTAGGATTATAAAAGTTCCTAATATAGCTTTTAATTTTATAGGAAAAATCGTATTCAATTAAGATTAAAGTTCGATTAACTATAAAATTTTTATGCTTAAGAGCAAGATTGTTGAAAAAATGTTGAAACTTTAAATTTTATAGCTTACATTTCGGCGCCTTAATAAGGTACCTTTCGGTTTTAACCTTAAAGCCTAAAACCGATGAAACATTTTAAATCCATTGTAGCAATTGCTTCTCTTTTATTTGTGGTAGCAAGTTGCACACCAGAAAGTCAAAACGAAAATGAGTATCAAATCGACAAAGACAAAAATTGTCCACCTAACGACCGAAATTGCAACGGTATTCCAGATAATCAGGAATAGTGCAGTAGTTTATTTTTTGATCGCTTTTACAGGGCCTTTCCTACATCTTTTTGGAAATCCTGAAGCGCAAGGCCCATTTCATTGGCGTTGGATGTCCTCCTTTTTAAACGCCTTTGGATGGGCTTTATTTCCATTATTTATGGGCTTGGGGATCTTATCGCTTAGCAAAAAGCTTCCTGTAGCGTTTAAAAATGCCTTTCAGTCCCTATCTTTTGTTTCCATTGCCATAGGAGGATTTTATATTGCCTATTGTATTATTCCGATGAGCGATTTTACCAATCTTCAATATTATTTTATGCTGTCTTTTATGGGTATTTTAACGGCTATCGCCGGTCATTATTTAATGAAAATGGCAAGCTATGCTGAAGAAAAACTGAAGGCTGCCATAGACCGTCTCATCACTTTTATTGTTAAAGCAGAGGCGAATTATGTAAAGCCCGAAAAAAAAGAAATCTACTTTAATGATTACATCGAGCAATTCGATAAAATAAATAAAAAAATATGAGTCTACAAGAAGGGGAGAAGCTTGTACATGATCTAAAGGATAAAGGGATTCTAAAAAACCCAAAGACACTTCAAACTTTATCCCAAAATATAGTAAAATACCTTTCCGATCAGGTCCAAAAAAATAACGTAGTTTTATCTTTATAGATTTTTCTATTTTCTATTATTTCAAAAGAAATGGAAAATAAATCAAACAACTCTTTTTTAAAAAGTCTCTACAAGCTACTGGAGGCCATCCTCAAAAGCCTTGGGCGTTCAAGTTCAAACCGAACTTGGCATCAGCATGTAGTCCCTTATGAAGGCGACTGGGCGGTACGCCGGGAGGGCAACCAACGAATTACTTCCAAACACCGCAAGCAAAGTACTGCTATTAACAAAGCCAAGACCATAGCCCGTAAGCATAAAGCCGATGTCATTATCCATCGGGAAAACGGTGAAATCCGGGAACGGATTAGTTTTAATGAAGGTGAAGGGTAAAGGGTGAGTCGTAAGTCGTAAGTCGTGAATAGTAGAAACGTTAGGACTAGACCTTTTTGGTTCGATGTCACCCTGAGCGCAGTCGAAGGGTTGGGCAATGGAAAAAAGAACATAAAGAAAGGCAATACTTGATTGCTGATTGCAGATTGCTGATTTTTGACAGGAATCTAACGAAGGAATTTCAGTGATAGTCGGTGGCGCAAGTGGAAGTGCGTTTTGCGAAGCAAAAAGAAAGCATGCAGCGATAGCGACAGCCGCGGTTTTGGCGCAGCCAAAAATCACCTTAATTCCTTCTTGATTTTTTGGTTCGTTTTGCATCAAGGCAAAATGAACAGAAAGAAAATAAACTCAAAAGCTTCTCGATACAAATGTGGTTCGTAAACTCCCACATTCACTCCAAGTGACACTTAGGTAAAGGGTGAAGGGTCCTAGCAGTTCCTTAATTTCCCCTTCCTTGATGGGGAGGGGTTAGGGGTGGGGACTACTCCAAAACCCAAAATCCAAGACCCAAGACGCAACAATCTAACATACCAACAATCCCCAAAAAATACCAATTTATACGTACTGCGTAATTTAGAATAAGGTTCTATCTTGACAACCAACTAACTACTCATACTATGAAACCAACCTCACCACTTTTTAAAAGAGGATTACTTTTTTTTATCAGCATTGCTTTGTATGGGGTTTCCTCTCATGCACAAAGCATTGAAACAGTAAAACAGGCGTTACGTCCTTTTTTCAATTCTGTAGATACTGCCATTACTGAAAGTTCAAACAATTCAGGAACCGACTTCCACGCCAAGGCTTCTTTTTTTAATACGGACGGAATAGACCTTACGGCTCATTTTGTAAATGCTGGAGAATTGGAATCCATTACTGCGGTTTTTCCTTCCGCAAATGAAATGACCTTAAAAGCTTTTTTGCAACATCTGGCAGGAGATATGGACACAACGCTTGCAAATCCGCTCACCAGTGCATTATTGGATAAAATTCCAATCCCACTGGTGAATTTCATCGTCTTTCCAAATGACAAACGCATTTCCTTTTTTAATACCGATGCAGAAAATCCCGAAGTCTCCATTGTAAAAGAGGGAAATGAATACCATTTTACCATTCAGTACAGCACCCCAAATGACTTCAAGTTTGTAAGTATTAATAGTGCATTATCGGTTTTGGATGATATTAATGTGATGGAAAACATTCAAATAGCCATCACTAATGAAGGCGAGGAGTCCAATAATCCACTTCGGCTAGAAATCTCCTCACGTTTTAGGGCTACCGATTTTTTAAAAAAAGCACTCAATACCAAATCGTTTCCCGAAGCGCAATTTACAGGCTCCATAGATACCAAATTTAATATGGCATTTGCAGCCGATCTTCTTTTAAATTTTGATTTAGGAAACAACGTAACCTTTGAAGGGGTGGGAGTTTCCATTGCTAAGCAAGCGGCAGGAATTCAATTAATGATGAACGGTAGCTTGGTCATTCCGGTAGATGATACCCGCTTGCGGTTAGCATTAGGACTGGGATTAGATCCTGTGGGGCCTGCTCTTAATGGGACTTTTGATTTGCAATCGGTAGGAGCTGAAAATAGTGGTATAGTGGAATGGCAGGAGCCGTTTGGCATCCCAAATTTTACCTTTAAGTCCATTGGGGGCGATATAGGGGGCAATGCAGCCACCCTGGTCGATAATATTGGCTTACGAGCCGACATGAAGCTGGGGATTATCCCTACAGACACTCTTACCGATCGTCGCGTTAGCGGAAAAATGGACACTCATCTGGATGTGAACCTCTCCCAATCGCATTACAAGATCAAAATTGACAACCTTACCCTTATTAGTATCATCGAAGCCTTTACTTCAGACGGGGTAGATATTCCCGAAGAGGTACGCCAGTTTCTAATGACCGGGATAAACAATGCCGAAATTGACCTGGATCCTTCCAGTACCTCCTTTAGCATTAAAGGGGATGCTAGCTTTTTCAATGTGGTGAACGGAAAGGTCGACATAAGGTTAAGTGACAGCGGCTTTGTGTTTAGCGGGGATATGGACCCCATCAATCTGGCGCTGGGAGGTATAGATATTCTAGGCATTCATGCCAAGGGGAATAAGAAAAAGGGAGTGCATTTCCTGATGGGAATGGAAGGAGTTCCTAAAGTGGACATGTCCGGAGCGTTAAGTCTGTTTGGATCTGAATTGGCGGGTTCAGAAATGAAAATTGATGCTAACGGTATTTATTTAAAAGCCGATGCTTCCTTAGGCAGTTTTGCCAGTGGGAGTTTGATCATAGAAGGACGGGATTTCCTAAATTCACAACAATTAAAGGCACATTTGGGACTTAATCCCCCGGATATTATGGGGGAGATTAAGTCCTTTGTTAGAGAAGAAGGAGGCGCCGTAGCGGGGGAAATTGTCGATTTTATACTACCAACTTTCCGCATAGACACCCTGTCGTTCGGTACGATGCTTGATAAATTCACGGTGGGAGCTCAAGCTGAGGTGAAATATACCGTAGGTCTTGGAAATTCATATAGAACACGAACCTTATATGTAGATGTGGATGTCGATTTCAATTCCCCTGAAAAAATACCGGAAACCACTGCCAAAATTATTGCTGCTCTGGGGGAACAGATTCTCTATATTTTTGGGGATTTGGCTGAAATTGTTTTTGAAGCCGTATTAGCGGTTGCTGAAGAGGCAGTAGCGGTATTGGTAGCCGGTGCCGAGGCCTTTGCAGAAGGGGTTACTGCCGCCGCCGAAGCCATAGGCCATGCCTTTGAAACACTGGGACAGGATATTGTGGCCTTGGTAACCCCCAGAGATTTTCCGGATGCAGCTTATAAAGGCCCGGCCGATATAATTAAAACGGGCTATCGGCATTACGAATTACAACTTTCTGTTGAAGGGAGTGGAGACAGAAAATATTACGGGTCTATGGGACTAAGCTTGCACCAACCAGGGCATGGTCCTGGCCCCTTCAAAGAAAAGAAACCCTTTCAAGGAACGATTGATATGATTACTGGCGCACTTCTGGACGATCTTTTAAAAGAGATAACACCACAATACATTCCGGCAGATGCCTATATAAGTGAAGGAGACAACTTGTTTTTAATAGGCAGGGATGAGGATAAAATGAAAACCTATAACAAACTCTTGCCCAATGAACAGCTTACTATTAGTAAGCATTTTTATGTAAAGGATACCAAAGACGCTTCTTTAACCCTTAATTGTCTTATCTATCGTTACGATAAAACCATATTCGATCCAGATGATGCCTTTCTTTTTCTACCTTCTATTATAGACGATATGTACAAAAACAACAATAAAGGCTATTGGGAAAAAAACTTGCCTTATTATAATATTGACGGAGGTCTATTGAGAATTTATCCCAAACTCATTGCCCACCCCATGATGACGGGGGAATTACTCTTGGCTGATATCCGAAATCAACATAACGACGCCCTTCAGGAAAAAATTAGAAAGGGAGGAGACATTAAAGCCATTGGACGTGATGCCATTCTAGCAGCTATTGAAACCCACAATCTGGAAGTCATCGCCTTTTTAAATCAAATTGAAGTACATCCTACTCTGGGCGACTTTGAAACTGTGCTTCAATCTTATTACCAGGATGATTTAGCACTTTTGGTTTTCAACTCCCTAAAGGACTATAGCGGGGTAACACCGGACCATATGCAACAAGTATTGGCAATTAATCAGCCGTGGTTAGGGAAGTTACTTTTGGAAAAAGGGCTACAACCCAATAACACCAATCTAAGTACGGCTTTTTCCAAAAGAGCCTATAAATTGGCAAGAGAGATCATGAGTAAAGGAGTCACACCTACAGTATCCGATTTGAATGCGGCAGTGACCAAAGGGGACCGGCTCGTGACCGAGATTTGTTTGCTTACGGTAGAACCTACCTCCGAAATGCTGCTTACTGCGGCTACCAATAAGGATACGGAAATCTTCAAAATGCTCTTTCCTAAAGTACGTGATAAATCCCTGTTGGAGGAGATAGCACAAGTAGCGTGGGAAAACAACAGTCTGGAAATGCTGCAAATGGTGGTAGCCACAGGAGTGGACTCAAAAAAGCTATTAATTCAGTCCATTGCCAAAGCAAAGATGGGGGCTATTGGGGTTATTGGAACTCACAGCAAAGTTCCTATCCAATTTAACGACCCGGAGTATCTTTATACGGCAGTGGAGTATTCCAAACGTGGGTCACATGCCGGCGTGGCTCAATACCTTTTAGAAAAAGGGGCAAAACCCGATACCTATCTAGACTCGGTAACAGGAAACAGTTTGTTGCATATTGTGAGCAAACGCCGCCGAAAAAACAATAAGGAAAACCGCTTCCAAATAGGACTTTTTAATGGAAAACCACTGTATTTTCCCAATATATTTAAACGCCCAAGAGATTACCAACTCATGGAACTTTTTCTTGACTACGGAGCCGATGTGAACCTCAAAAACAAAAAAGGATGGACTCCTTTACATTATGGGGCCGACCGTGCGCGAAATAAGAAAAGTTATAAGCTGGTAAAAAAGATGGTGGAAGAAGGAGGCGCCAATGTGAATGCTTGTACCAATAAGCAACGCACGGTACTAAAAGAAGCCAATGGCAGTAAAACCAAAAAGTACCTAAAATCCAAAGGAGCCCGTAAAGCGGGATGTACTTCTGAAAATGATGACTGAAAGGGGATAGGTAAAGGGTGAAGAGACTCAAGAAAAGAGAAAAGAGACCTAGGACCCAAGACCCAAAGCGAAATCTCAAATCTCAAATCCCAAAAGCCAAGGGTAAAGGGTGAAGACAATGCATGATTTCTGATTACTGATTGCTGATTTTTGACAGGAATCTAATGAAGAAACTTCAATGATATCCGGTAGCTAAATCCTACTAAATATTAAAAGTCCGCCTTCCGATTCGACTATGGGCCCCCGTCGCCTTAACAATTAAAACATCCCCCTAACCCCCTTCAAAGGGGGAATGATTCAAGCGTATGTTTTTAATTTTTAAACCCGAAGGAATTTTAGTGATAGACGGTGATACAATCTTACTAGAATTAAAAAACCGGCCTATCGAAAAGTTTCCGTAGAATTTGTAGGGAAGGTGCCGTAAAATTTTAGGCTGTTTGAGTCCCGAAAATCGGGACGAGTTCCTAAAATTTAGGCAGCGAGCAAAAAATTCAGGAAACGTTTCGTAAGCCTAGATTTTTTTGTTTCTTTTTTCATCAATGGAAAAAAGAAAAGAAATAATAAAAGAAAAGAAATAATAAAAGTATCTCGAAAGCTTCTCGATACAAATGTGGTTCGTAAACTCCCACATTCACTCCAAGTGACACTTAGGTAAAGGGTGAAGGGTGAAGAGACTCAAGAAAAAAGAAAAAAGAAAAGAGACCCAGTACTCAGGACTCTGGACGGGTGATGAGTTAATAAGTTACTAGAAATCTAATAAACCCCTCCCTTCGAAGGGAGGTTGGGAGGGATGTTATTTAATAGTTGGCTTTGTCTGGACTTTTCTCTAATGAGTAGTAAAGTGTGAAGGGTCCTAGCAGTTCCTTAATTTCCCATTCCTTAGATGGGGAGGGGTTAGGGGTGGGGACTACCCCAAAAACCCAAAACCCAACACCAAGTGTTGGGTTTTGTCTTTGTAGCGAGATCGGGACTTGAACCCGAGACCTCTGGGTTATGAATCCAGTGCTCTAACCAGCTGAGCTACCTCGCCATTTTTAAGACGGCAAAGATAACAACAAAATTGGGTATGCCAAATACAAAAAACTTTTTTTAAGCTTTTTATAGACCATTAAAAAAAATAAAAATTTTAAGGTAGTACTTTTGCAGTTTAGAATAAATATCTATATTGGGCGATAGCTAACAAAAACCTATGGATGATAAAATTAAATACGAAATGGAGTTCCCAATTCACGTGTCACCTACGCTATTATATCAGTATATTTCAACCCCATCGGGAATGAGTGAGTGGTACGCAGATAATGTAAACTCCCGTGGCGAATACTTTACCTTTATTTGGGAAGGAAGCGAAGAAAAGGCCCGACTGATAGGAAAGAAAAGTGGGGAGCGTATTAAATTTAAATGGGTAGATGATGAAGAAACCGATTATTATTTTGAAATGCGTATTCAGGTTGATGAAATTACGAAGGATGTTTCCTTAATGGTTACCGATTTTGCAGAAGAAGATGAAATTGAAGAAGGAAAAATGTTATGGGAAAATATGATTTCCAATCTAAAACAAATATTAGGCTCAGCATAAAAGCGGAATAAACTATCTTTGCACCGTCCCTAAAAGGACGGTTTTTTTATGGTTACTATTAACGGAAAACAATTTTCTTCTATCGATAATGCCACTATTAGTTTGCAAAATAGAGGGTTGCATTATGGCGATGCTGTTTTTGAAACCCTAAAAGTTACCGCAGGGAAAATACTGTTTTGGGAAGATCATTATTTTAGATTAATGGCTTCAATGCGTATTATGCGTATGGAAATCCCCATGAACTTTACGTTAGAATGGCTAGAAGAGCAAATTTTTGTTACGGTAAATAAGGCTGAAAAAGCACCGGCATATAGAGTAAAGCTTTTGGTTTGGCGAAGTTGGGGCGGAAAATATACACCTTCCGTAAAAAATGTGGACTATTCCATTAGTGTAGAACCTTTAGAACAACCCTTTTATATACTAAAGGAGACACCTTATGAAGTGGAACTCTTCAAAGATCATTATGTACATTCAGGATTGCTTTCTACTATAAAATCCACCAACAGAGCGGTTAATATTTTGGGGAGTATTTATGCTGCTGAAAATAACTATCAAAACTGTTTGTTACTCAATGAAAATAAACATGTTGTGGAAGCACTCAATGGAAACCTTTTTTTGGTTTCGGGAGCTACTGTAAAAACACCTCCTATAACCGATGGTTGTTTAAACGGAATTATTAGGAAACAATTAATAGCTATTTTTCAACAACTTCCCAATTATAGTTTGGAAGAAGTTTCACTATCTCCTTTTGAACTTCAAAAAGCAGACGAAATGTGGATTACTAATACCCTTGTTGGAATACAGCCCATTTCAAAATTCAGGAAAAAGGAATTCAGTTCGACGGTAGCAAAGGAACTTCTGGCTAAGTTAAATACAAAAGCCCGATTGGGTTAATTGTAACTTGGATTTTCGGGAGCATTGGACCAGAGAACATAATCGCCACCAAACTCAATCATTTTTTCCTTCCAAAAACCTTCAGATGCTTTGCCAATAATATTGTTCTTGTGTTTATTAGCGACCACGAGCCAACTATTCAATTTAAGTTCTTCTTCCAATTGTTTACTAGACCAACCCGAATACCCAAGAAAAAACTGAATTTGATCTTCATGCAATATATTGTCATTTAGCATGGTTAAAATGGTATGGAAATCCCCTCCCCAATAAATACCCGAAGCAATTTCAGTACTGTTTAAAATTAATTCGGGTACTTTATGAATAAAATACAAGTTATCTTGTTCTACGGGGCCTCCATTATACACCTTTAAAGACGATTTTACTTCGGGCATAAAATCCTTTAAACAATATTTGAGGGGTTTATTTAAAATAAAACCCACAGATCCATTTTCATTGTGTTCTGCCAGTAATACTACAGATCTATTAAAGGAAACATCTCCAATAATGGAGGGTTCTGCAATGAGAAGGACGCCTTTTTGGGGTTTTAGGATGGTCATTTGATGGGTTTTTTGTTACTTAAAGCTAAGCATTAATTTTTTAAAATACAATACTTTGTTTTTTTAGCATCGTATAAAATAAAAAAACCCTACTTGTAAAGCAGGGTTTAGATTGTTTGTGTTAGTTAGTGTATCTTTAATTAACACTTCCAGAAAGCTCAGAACCTGCTTTAAATTTAACTACTTTTTTAGCAGCAATTTTAATGGTTTTTCCAGTTTGTGGGTTTCTTCCTTCTCTAGCAGCTCTTTTGGATACTGACCAAGAACCAAAACCAACAAGAGATACTCTGTTTCCTTTTTTAAGAGATTTTTCTACATTCCCTAAAAAAGATTCTAATGCTTTTTTTGCAGCTGCTTTAGTGATGCCAGCATCGGCTGCCATGCCATCGATTAAATCTGATTTGTTCATAGTTTACTTATTAAATTAAAAAATAGTTTGGTTAAACATTAAATTTTGCTTTACAAATTTAACGGGATTATTGGTTCATGCAAGTAATGGCGCAGGAAATCGACTTTTTTGTTGATAACTTAAAGGCTTTGTTAATAAACCCTAGCGTTTTTTTTCAAAATTAAAAAATGAGTAATACCAAGGCTTTAAAAGAATCTGGCTTCTTTTTCAAAAGAAAACCCATTTAGGAGTTCATGAGTTTTCATTTTTCGTTTGCCAGGAAGTTGTAGCTCCTCTATCTTTAAGTAACCTTCTTTGGTAGCAACTTTCACTTCTTTTTTGGTAGCACAAATACTTCCTATTATACTCGTATGCTTCTCAATTATTAGGGTAGCCGAATAAATCTTGACCATGCGTATTTCTTCATGACCATTTTGCAACATGGTCCATGCGGCGGGGTAAGGAGAAAGCCCTCTAATAAAACGGTCTATTTCCTGTAAGGTAGCATGCCAATTAATACGGGTGTTTTCGTTCGTGAGTTTTGGGGCTTCTTTAAAAGTTGCGGTTTTGGGTTGCGGTTTTGGAAGGGCCTTGTTATTTTCTATAAGTTGTAGGGTTTTTAAGACTAAGTTACTTCCCTCATGCATTAAGGTATCGTGAAGGCTTTCAAAAGTCTCTTTCAACGAAATGGAAACTTTTTCGGAGGCAATAATAGCGCCTGTATCAATTTTGTCATCTATAAAGAAAGTAGTCACACCGGTTTCTTCTTCTCCATTAATAATTGCCCAATTAATAGGGGCAGCACCGCGGTATTGAGGCAAAAGGGAAGCGTGTAAATTAAACGTACCATAGGCGGGCATTTGCCAAACTACTTTGGGTAGCATACGAAAGGCCACCACAATTTGTAAGTTAGCGTTTAAGTTTTTTAGAGTTTTTAAAAAATTTTCATCCTTTAAATTGGTCGGTTGTAGAAGGGGTAAATTTTGTTGTAACGCATATTCTTTCACGGCCGATGGGGTAACTTTTCTACCTCTTCCAGAAGGTCTATCGGGAGCGGTAATAACGCCAACAATGGGGTATTGATTTTCAATCAATTTTTGTAAAACTCCCACGGCAAATTGGGGAGTACCCATAAAAACGATTCTTAAATCTCTCATGAATTGTAAAAATATTGATTGACGGCATTTAAGGATACTACTTTTTTGTCTAAGAGAAGTTGTAATACTTTTAAAACTTCCCTTTCATCTAGTGAACTATTTTCTATAAGGGTTCTGGAATCCATAGGCTCTATGCGAAGTAAAGTGATAATTTTTTCAGAAATCGTTTCGGTAGTTACGCTATTAAATATAGTTTGTTTTTGTTTACATACAGAGCAAATGCCACATTCTTTTGGGTCTTCTTCTCCAAAATAGGACAAAAGTTGTACCGATTTACATTGGGTATTGTTCTCCAAAAAGGAAAGAAATTGATGCACTTGTTTTTGTTTTTTTAGGTTTAAAGCAGCAATTTCTTTTGTATAAATATTTAGAGTTCTATCGTCTTCCCGTGGTACTAAAAAGGTAAGGCTTGCGTCGGTTTCGTAAAGTTTTAAATGAATAAGTTGTTGGTGTTCCATCTCTTTTAATACCAAAATAATGGTGTCGATTTCTAAGCCCGATTTGGCAGCAATTTGATCGAGATTTATAGCGTTTGGGGAATCGAAAATTCCCCCATAAATACGCAAAATGGTTTTCCCAACGATGGAAAAAGAACTGTTTTTTTCAAACTCTTTTAGTAATAATGAAGAGGGCACCAAAAATTGAATTTTGGACTTTCTTCCAAATTGCTTTGAAAGTTGAATCACGCCCAATCGATCCAAGGTTTGTAACCCATTAAAAGTAAGGAGCGTTTGTAAGTGATAGGTATCACAAAACTGGGCAAAATGGAAGTTGTGTTCTGTAAATGCCCCTTCGCCGTAAGAAATTTGAAAGTAATTATTGAGGGTTCGATAGAGTTTTTTTATTTCCTGAAACGACGGAAGAGAATCTATAAACTGTTTCTTTAATAGCTGTTTATCATTTTCATCATAGAGTAGTAAAGCAACAGCATCTTTACCATCCCTGCCAGCCCTTCCAGCTTCTTGAAAATAACTTTCGATACTTTCGGGTAATTGAATGTGTATAACCAACCGCACATTGGGATGATCGATACCCATTCCAAAAGCATTAGTGGCTACAAGGGTACTTGTTTTATAATTTCGCCATTTTTGCAATCTATCTATCTTCTCTTTAGGCGACAACCCTCCGTGGTAAAAATTGGCGGTAATACCCATGCTTTGCAACCTGTTACAAAAAAGTTCTGCTTGGTTTCTACTTCGTACATAAACGATAGCAGATTCGGTATTTTGTTTCAACAATTGGCTTACGGTATAAAGCTTATCGGCTCCTTTTTTTACTTGGTAAGAAAGGGTAGGCCTCGCAAAAGAAGTTTTAAAAATATGGGGATCTTCCAATTGCAATTGCGCAATAGTATGGGTAAGCACTTCCGGAGTGGCTGTTGCGGTTAATGCAAGGGTGGGAACAAGGGGGTGCATTTTTTTTAAAACCGAAAGGTTTAAATACGAAGGTCTAAAATCATTTCCCCATTGCGAAATACAATGCGCTTCATCAATAGCAATAAGATTGACATTCATTTTTTGAATGGCAAGTTGTACTTGTTCTTGTTGTAGTCTTTCGGGAGATACGTATAAAAACTTGTAGTTACCAAAAAGCGCATTGTCCAATTGCGCAGTAAGCGCATCACTGGCAATTCCACCAGTGATAGCTAAGGCTTTAATACCTTTATGTAGCAACGTTTGCACTTGATCTGTCATTAAGGCTACCAATGGGGAAACGACAATGCAAATTCCCTCCATAACTAGAGCTGGCACTTGAAAACATAGGGATTTCCCACCTCCTGTAGGGAGTAAAGCCACAGTATCTCTTCCTTGCAAAACACTTTCAATGATTTCTTTTTGAGAAGGACGAAACGTTTGGTATCCCCAATATTGCTTTACTATGTCTAGTGGTGAATTCAAAGGCGAAGGGATTCAATTTTTTTTAAAATAAATGCACCGCGATACTCAATACTGCCCACAGGAACATGATGCACCGTATAGCCATAATCTTCGTAACTTTTATGGAGGTACTGAAAGATTATTTCAGCTTGTTCAAAAGATTCGTAACGCTCGTTATCTTGTCTATAAATGGCTTCCCAAGGGGGAAGTAAAAAAATGGCATCGTATCTATTTTCACGACATGTTTCTGAAAAATAGTTAGGATACTTTGTCCCTAAGTAATCCATGTAGGCTGTAACATCTGGCATTCCTCTGTCATAAAACAACATTTTTTCATTTGCCAAAGTTGCTTCTTGAAATTGTTGTAAACGACCTTTTAGCAGTAAGTCGCTAAAAAGAATAGGGTCCTTTAAAAACAATTGCTCAATTCCTTCTTCTTGCGCTTTTAGAGTTACTTCTCGCGAAATTTCGGGCAGGCAAAAATATCCTTTCTCCTTAAAAAAATGAATCAGTGAAGTTTTACCAGAACCTGGCCCTCCAGTGATAATAATCCTTTTGGTTTTCAATCGTTACATTTTTACACAAAGTTAGTTACTATTACAGACTTACGCTATCTTTGTAAAAAAGTTAGGCTAAATTTATGACTGAAGAAGAAAAAACTGCAGCGTTTTACGACCGTTTACAAGAGCAATTGGAGAAAGACACCTCTTGGCCATCAGACTATTTGTTTAAATTTATTGTACCCTCCAGTTTGGAGAAAATTGCTGAAATAGAATCGGTTTTTGATAATATGGGAGCCAATATTCAAACCCGAGATTCTTCTAAAGGTAATTTTACCAGTATTTCCATAAAAGTAACACTTGCTTCTCCTCAAGCCGTGATAAAAAAATATTTGCAAGTTTCCAAGGTAGAAGGGGTTATTTCACTTTAAATTTAGTATTTTGCAACCTACTGCAAATTTGCATTTCCATAAAACAATTTCATTTTGACAGATCAAATAGAATACAACACAGAGCGCCCTCAATTGATTATACCAGAGTACGGTAGGCACATACAAAAAATGGTAGATCACGCCATTAGTTTAGAAGATAAAGAAGCTAGAAATAATTGTGCAAAAAGTATTATTTCCGTGATGGGAAATTTAAATCCGCATTTGCGCGATGTTCCCGATTTTCAGCATAAACTTTACGATCAATTGTTTATCATTTCCGATTTTAAATTGGATGTGGATTCTCCATACCCAAAACCTTCACGGGAAGAATTGGCAGAAAGACCACAACCCTTAAACTATCCTCAAAACCATCCTAAATACCGCTTTTATGGCAATAATATTAAGCGTATGATCGATGTTGCTGTAAGTTGGGAAGAAGGCGATATGAAAGAAGGCTTAGTGATTACCATTGCCAACCATATGAAAAAAAGTTTTTTAAACTGGAACAAGGATACGGTGGAAGACGATGTTATCTTTCAGCATTTGTTTGAACTTTCTGGCGGAAAAATAAATTTGAAAAATAGCGACGAGGATCTCTCCAATCCAGAAGCCCTTTTAAAAAATAAAAAACACTTTAAAAAGAGTAATTCTAAAAGCAACAACAAAGCCAACCGAAACCGCAAACGCTATTAATTTTACATTTTTATTTTATTTATGGGAACTTTTCAAATTGAAGGCGGTCATTCACTAAAAGGAGAAATCCATCCACAAGGAGCCAAAAACGAAGCCCTACAAATACTTTGTTGTGTGCTTTTAACCCCAGAAGAAGTAATTATAGAAAACATTCCAGATATTGTGGATGTTAATAAACTTATTGGAATTCTCGGGAATTTAGGAGTTAAAATTCAGAAATTAGCAAAAGGGAAATATGCTTTTAAAGCTGATGATATTAACCTGAAATACCTTGAGTCTGAGCTTTTCAAAAAAGAAGGAAGCTCCCTTCGAGGCTCTATTATGATTGTAGGCCCCTTATTAGCACGCTTTGGGAAAGGCTATATTCCAAGACCTGGAGGGGATAAAATAGGAAGAAGGAGATTGGATACCCATTTTGAAGGATTTATAAACCTGGGGGCCAAATTTCGATACAACAAAGAAGAACGTTTTTATGGTGTAGAAGCCCCAAACGGACTTAAAGGCGCCTATATGCTACTCGATCAAGCATCGGTCACGGGTACCGCCAATATTGTGATGGCAGCCGTTCTTGCAAAAGGCAAAACAACTATTTACAACGCCGCATGCGAACCTTATCTACAGCAATTATGTAAAATGCTCAACTCAATGGGGGCAAAAATTACGGGCGTGGGTTCAAATTTATTAGCGATTGAAGGGGTTGCCTCTTTAAACGGGTGTTCGCATCGAATTCTTCCCGATATGATTGAAATTGGTAGTTGGATTGGCCTTGCCGCAATGACGCAAAGTGAAATTACCATTAAAAATGTAAGTTGGAAAGATTTAGGAATTATTCCAGATACTTTTCGAAAATTAGGTATTAAACTCCAAAAGAAAGGCGATGATATTTTTATCCCTAAACAAAAGCAATATGAAATACAATCGGATATGGATGGTTCTATTATTACGATTGCAGATGCCCCTTGGCCTGGATTTACCCCCGATTTGTTAAGTATTGTTTTAGTGGTTTGTACTCAGGCTAAA
>JAWKMO010000002.1:0-453227 GCA_041392205.1 Flavobacteriaceae bacterium
ACCCAGATAAACTTCAGCATATGGATGAAGCTTATAGAAAAGGCGCTGAAGATAAATTCCGAAAAGTGCAGGAAGCTTATGAGCAATTACAAAAAGAAAGGGGATTTTAGTAAGGTATTTAAAAATTGACTACTAATGCGGTATGAAAAATATATTCCCCTCCGTTTTAATAGTATTTACGTGTATTGTTACGTTTTCACAAGAACCATTTAATACAAATGAGGGTGTAGCGATTGAAGGGTATGATGTGGTTTCTTATTTTGAAGGAAAACCCGCTAAAGGAAGCAAAGAATTTTCTTCGCAATTAGACGGAATTACTTTTTGGTTCGAGAATGAGGACCATTTATTTAAGTTCAACAAGACCCCCTTAAAATACATTCCACAATACGGAGGCTATTGTGCGTATGCTATGGGAAAAAGTGGCGAAAAAGTTTCTATTAATCCTAAGGCATATCTTATTAAAGAAGGTAAGCTTTACCTCTTCTACAAAAATATTGCGGTCAATACTTTAAAAAAATGGCGTGAGGAAAACCCTCAAGAACTAAAGGAAAAAGCCGATAAAAACTGGTTCAATATCACTCATCAATAGTCCCTCTTTTGCTTCAATACAATAAAATTTTGTATTAATTTTTAGGTAAGTCTAAAAATATTTTTACCTTTGCCTTATGCTTACATTGGCCGAGGAAAATTATATTAAAAATATCTTTCATTTACAGCAAACTTTTCCGGAGGGAGTAAGTACAAATGCTATTGCTGAAAAATTAGAAACAAAACCCTCTTCTGCAACCGATATGGTTCAAAAATTAGCAGAAAAAAACTTACTTACCTACGTAAAATACAAAGGCACCACCTTAACTGAAAATGGGAAAAACATAGCGGCTAATATTATAAGAAAGCATCGTCTTTGGGAGGTGTTTTTGCTAGAAAAATTACATTTTCAGTGGGATGAAGTACACGAAATTGCCGAGCAGTTGGAGCATATCCAATCGGAAGATTTAATTAATAGACTAGACAAATTTTTAGATTTTCCTTCCGTAGATCCCCATGGGGATCCCATTCCAGACAAAAATGGAAATTTTAAAAAAACGGAAAAAAAATTACTTTCAAAACTTACAAAAGGCCAAAAAGGAATTTGTGTGGGGGTAAAAGAATCGGGAAGCGATTTTCTAAAATACTTAGACAAAAGGAACATTCGAATTGGAGTAGAACTTATGGTTTTGGAAAAAGATGATTTTGATGGTTCTATGACCCTTCAAGTAAACAACGAAAACTATTTTATTACTGCTAAAATTTCTGAAAATTTATATGTCCAAATGACCTAAACTATGAAGCGCATACCTTATATAATAACACTCTTCCTTTTGGGAATTCCTTTCGGAATAAAGGCACAAGAAATACCCCCCATAACTCCTTTAGTTACCGATAGACCCGATGCCACCGAAGCATCTTCCTCCGTTGGTGCTGGCGTATTTCAAATAGAAATGGGGAGTTATTATACCACCTTTGAAGAAGCTAATTTTACAACCAAAACCTATGGTTACAATACTACTCTGATTCGTTACGGAATATTGGATAATTTGGAATTTCGGCTAGGATGGAATTTTGAAGAAACACAATTTGCAACCCATGGCAACAAAAGTCCGAATGTCTTAAGTGGGTTTTCTCCTTTATTAGCAGGAGCAAAAATAGACATTGCTAAAGAAGAGAGATGGAAACCTGAAATAGCCTTAATTGGTCACCTTTTTCTTCCCTTTACTTCGGGAAACGATTATAAACCACAAACAACAGGAGCCGACTTCCGATTTTCGCTTTCCCATACCCTTTCAGAAAAATCTAGTTTGGGGTATAATATCGGGGCACAATGGGGCGATGATTCGCCAGAAATTGCTTATATCTATACTTTGGCGTACGGTTATTCGATTACAAATGCCTTTGGATTTTATGTAGAGATTTATGGTGATCTTCCAGAAAATAACCAAGCAAATCACTTTTGGGACACAGGACTCACGTATTTGGTCAACTCCAATTTACAATTAGATGCTACGGTTGGAAGTAGTATCACCAAAGGACAAGATATTTTGGTAAGTGTCGGTTTAAGCTACCGAATTCCTAAAAAGAAATAATATGAAATGTCCCTTTATAAATTTAATAAACTCACCTAAGATGTATCAAAAGGTCATTACTACTTCTTCTTTATTAAACATTTTATCCAGATGAAAAAAATACTCTTTATAGGTTTAAGTATTGTTTGGGTTGGCTGTAAAAGTCCTTCCGAAAAAACTGAAAAACTAAATGTAGTAACCACTACTACCATGATTACCGATTTAGTAAAAAACATAGGTGGTGATTCTATTGTGGTCAACGGATTAATGGGTGCCGGAGTGGACCCTCATCTCTACAAAGCAAGTGAAGGAGATGTTTCAAAATTATACCGTGCAGATGTCATTTTTTATAACGGATTGCATCTGGAAGGCAAATTGGTGGAAGTATTTGAAAAAATGGAGTCTCAAAACAAAAAAACCATTGCTTTAGCTGAAAAATTACCGAAAGAAAAGTTAATTGGATCAGAATATTTTGCTTCCAATTACGATCCCCATGTTTGGTTTAATATTGAATTTTTCAAACAATTTGCAGCCAATGTTACCGAAGCACTCTCTAAAGCTGATCCCAATAATGCTTCCTATTTTGAAGCAAACTATAGGGTGTATCAAAACAAACTGGCTACATTAGAGTTACAGGTGAAAGCCAGCATTGAAAGACTTCCCAAAGAAAAAAGAATTCTCGTAACAGCGCATGACGCTTTCAATTACTTCGGAAAAGAATACGGTTTTACCGTGGTAGGTTTACAAGGATTATCGACAGCCACCGAAGCGGGAGTGCAAGATGTTCAAAAGTTATCCGATTTTATTATTGAAAACCAAGTAAAAGCCATTTTTGTTGAAAGTTCGGTGCCAAGACGCACCATTGAAGCGCTTCAAGCAGCAGTGCTTTCAAAAAACCACGAAGTAGTTATTGGAGGTTCTTTATACAGTGATGCTTTAGGAGATAGTAATACCCAAGAAGGGTCGTATATTGGAATGTTTTTGTACAATGTAAATACCATCGTCAACGCCTTAAAATAAAAGCATGGAACAAAAATTTGCCATAAAAGTAGATGACCTTACCGTAGCATACGATTACAAACCTGTGTTATGGGATATCGATTTGGCTATCCCCGAAGGCGTTTTAATGGCGATTGTTGGGCCTAACGGCGCTGGAAAATCTACCCTCATTAAAGCTATTTTGGGAATTATAAAACCCATAGCGGGAAGCATTTCTATTTATAATAAGCCTTATAAAGAACAACGCAAATTGGTCGCTTACGTTCCTCAAAAAGGAAGCGTGGATTGGGATTTTCCAACGACTGCCATCGATGTTGTCATGATGGGAACTTATGGAAGTTTAGGTTGGATAAAACGCCCAGGACAAAAAGAAAAGAAAGCCGCATTAGAGGCTTTAGAAAAAGTGGGAATGCTCCCTTTTAAAAACCGACAGATAAGTCAGTTAAGCGGTGGACAACAACAACGGGTATTTTTGGCGCGAGCACTCGTGCAAAATGCTTCCATTTATTTTATGGACGAACCCTTTCAAGGTGTGGATGCCTCTACCGAAATTGCCATTATTAATATTTTAAAGGAATTGCGTAAGGCAGGAAAAACCCTCGTGGTGGTGCATCATGATTTGCAAACCGTTCCAGAATATTTCGACTGGGTTACCTTTTTAAATGTAAAAAAGATAGCTGCAGGCCCCGTAAAGGAAATTTTTAACGATGACAATCTTACAAAAACCTACGGAATTAATTATAAAGTAGCTATCAATAAATAACTACTAGTATGACCATTACTGAATACTTTCAATTATTATGGAGTGATTACACCCTCCGAACCATAACACTGGGAACCGCAGTTTTGGGGGCTATTTGTGGGATGTTGGGTAGTTTTGCGGTTTTGCGAAAACAAAGTTTACTTGGTGATGCTATCTCTCATGCGGCCCTTCCAGGTATCGCAATAGCTTTTTTAATAACAGGGACAAAAGATTCCAATATTTTAATGCTAGGAGCCTTGATAAGTGGTTTAATTGGCACTTTTTGGATTCGAGGAATAACATTAAAAACGCATTTAAAAAGTGATACTGCTTTAGGGTTAATTCTTTCGCTATTCTTTGGTTTTGGGATGTTGTTGCTTACTTTTATTCAAAAACAACCCAATGCCAATCAGGCGGGGTTGGATAAGTATTTGTTTGGTCAAGCAGCCACTTTAGTTGAAAAAGATGTAACCCTTATGGTTATTGTTACTGGAATTTGTTTGGTAATACTCTTTCTTTTTTGGAAGGAATTCAAAATACTCCTTTTTGATGCAGATTACACTAAAACCCTCGGATTCAACACAAAATTTATAGATATTCTTATTACTTTTTTTATTGTTTTAGCCATTGTTTTAGGATTACAAACGGTGGGGGTTGTTTTAATGAGTGCCTTACTTTTGGCTCCTGCTGCTGCGGCACGACAATGGACCCATAGTTTGCAAGTGATGATTTTCTTAGCCGCTATTTTTGGGGCTCTTTCTGGGGTATTGGGGACGGCTATTAGTGCCAGTGAAAACAATCTTTCAACTGGTCCCGTAATAGTTTTAGTAGCCAGTATTTTTGTTCTGATTTCTTTTATTTTTTCTCCTGAAAGAGGAATTCTTTTTAGGGAAATCCGTTTTCGAAAAAACCGAACCGATCTTAAACTAAAAAAGACGCTTCAGTTTATGTACGGGATAGCGAAAACCCATGAAAACATTTCGCACCCCCACGCTATTCGAATATTAAACAACTTTCAAGGATTCACAAAAAGTTCTTTAAGGGCTATGGAAGAAAAAGACTGGATTCAATTAAAAGGACAAGATTGGTCGTTAACACCAATAGGGTTTGAAGAAGCAAAAAATTTATTCAACCAGCAAAACAATGACTAGTCCACAAATTGAAATACAATTAATTGCTGTTATTGTCGCTATCGCTTGTGCTATCCCAGGGGTGTTTTTGGTATTACGTAAAATGGCATTAATAAGTGATGCTATTAGCCATTCGATTTTACCTGGCATTGTGATAGGGTTCTTTATAACACAAGATCTAAATTCTCCCCTATTAATTTTATTAGCTGCTTTAACTGGGGTTATAACCGTTGTTTTGGTGGAAGTAATTCAGAAAACAGGTTTGGTAAAAGAAGATACCGCCATTGGATTGGTATTTCCATCGCTATTTAGTGTAGGAGTAATTCTCATTGCAAAAAACGCCAACGATGTGCATTTGGATGTGGATGCTGTGTTGCTTGGTGAACTTGCCTTTGCTCCATTTGATAGATTTCTTATTTCAGGAATGGATTTAGGGCCCAAATCCTTATGGGTTATGGGAACAATTTTAATCCTTACAATTGTTTTGTTGTTCCTGTTTTTTAAAGAATTAAAGGTAAGTACGTTTGATAAGGGTTTAGCTGCGACATTAGGATTCTCTCCATTTATTATGCATTACGGACTTATGTCTATTTCGTCCATTACAGTAGTTGGGGCATTTGATGCTGTGGGGGCAATTTTGGTGGTTGCCTTTATGATTGCTCCTTCAGCGACCGCTTATTTATTGACTTCCAACTTAAAAAAAATGATTCTTCTTTCTATACTTTTTGGAGCTTTTTCAGCGATAAGTGGGTACTGGCTAGCGCATTTTTTGGATGCATCTATTTCAGGCTCCATGACAACCGTATTGGGGTTATTATTTTTGGGGGTTTATTTATTTGCCCCTAAAAAGGGATTACTTTCGGTGCTATATCGTCAAAAACAACAACGCAATGAAGTTTCTCTAATTACCTTTTTATTACATTTAAACAATCATTCTGAAGAAAAAGAACGTCATATTAATCACCTTAACGAACACATCAATTGGCAAAAAGTACGATCAAAAACGATAGTAGATTTAGCCTTAAAAAACAATATGATTTCGGTTTCAAAAGATATCGTTTCGCTTACTGAAAAAGGAAAAGAATTTACCCATCTTGCATTAGAATATATTATGACCAATAAAGACGAAAAGATAGAATATATGAAGGATGATTTCTTTTTATTTAGAGGGTAACTTTATATTTCAATGCTTTGGCATCCTTTTTTTAATCTCTAAAAAACAATGGACTTATGAAAAAATTAATTTTCATTTTTGCTTTACTTGTGTCATTTATCATAAACGCTCAAGAAGATTCTTCCCAAACTCCCAAAATTGCTATAAAAATTGAATTAGGGGAAACCATTAAACTTCCAGGGGTTTCGCTAAAATTTGCTGCCGTTGTTGAAGACTCGCGCTGCCCAAAAAATACCCATTGTATCTGGGCAGGGAGAGCAGTAGTTTTAGTAGACGTTGAAGCAAATGAAAGTAAAGAACAAAAAAAAATATATTTAGGAGAAACCCGTAACAACGAACCCACTAGTAAAACCCTATTTTCTAAAGAAAATTATAGCATCGAAGTAATAGCTTTAAAACCCTATCCCGAAGACGGAAAAGAAAAAACAGCGTATACCCTTCTGGTATGCGAAGGAAATTAGATTTAATGACAACCGCAATCTTTGTTGCCACATTTGGTTTTACCCCCATCGAGAGTACCCAGAGATTTCTTTTTCCCCTCAAAAATAGGAATCCATACAAATTTTTTCAGAAGAAAAAATAAGGCGAAACTAAATGTAATAACGACTAATACTGTTTGCATAAAAAAAGCTTTTATTTTAAAAATTGATAGGCTCCTAAAGCCACAATATAGGCAATCCCACTCATAATGACTAATTGCCAAAACGGCCATTTCCAGCTATTGGTTTCCCTTCTCACTACGGCCAATGTACTCATACATTGCATGGCAAAAGCATAAAACAACAACAATGATACTCCGCTTGCAAAATTGAAACGTGGCGTCCCTAAAATAGGATTTACCTCAGCCGCCATACGGTTTCTTATGGTTTCTTCTTCATCGCTTCCTACGCTGTAAATAGTAGCTAACGTTCCCACAAATACTTCCCTTGCTGCAAAGGAACTTACAATGGCAATCCCTATTTTCCAATCATATCCTAAAGGGCTTACTAACGGCTCTAAGCCTTTTCCAAGAATCCCTATGTAAGAGTTTTCTAGCTTAAAAGAAGCCATGGCGGCTTCCATCTCTTCTTCCGAAAGTGTTTTTTTAATATTTTTATTACGTACTATTTCTTCGGCATTATTAAAATCTCCAGGGCCATAAGAGGCCAAAACCCATAAAATAATAGAAATAGCCAAAATAATTTTTCCCGCTCCCAAAACAAAGGATTTCGTTTTCTCAACAACAGTAATCAATACATTTTTTGGCATAGGAACTTTGTAATTGGGCATTTCAATGACAAAAAAGGAACGGTTTTTTATTTTTAATATCTTATCCAATAAGTAAGCAGAGAATATCGCAGAACCAAAACCTAAGAGATACAAAAACATTAAGGTAAGTCCTTGCAAACTAAAAATACCAAGCACTCTCCCTTCCGGAATAATTAATGAAATAATAATTAAATACACAGGTAATCGTGCCGAACAGGTAGTAAACGGGGTCACCAAAATGGTAATCAATCGTTCTTTCCAGTTTTCAATATTTCTAGTGGCCATAATAGCAGGAATGGCACAAGCGGTTCCCGAAATTAAAGGCACTACACTTTTTCCACTAAGACCAAAACGACGCATGATTCGATCCATTAAAAAAACCACCCGACTCATATAGCCACTTTCTTCCAACACAGAAATAAATAAAAACAGAAAGGCAATTTGTGGAATAAAAATAACTATGCCTCCTAATCCTGGAACGATTCCTTCGGCAATGAGGTTTGTAAAATCCCCTGTGGGAAGTGTGTGTTTTAAAAAATCACTTAAAGAAGCAAAGGTTGCGTCGATAAAGTCCATAGGATAGCTACTCCAATCAAAAATAGCTTGAAACATAAGGAGCATAATGGCGAAAAAAATAACATATCCCCAAAACTTATGAGTTAAAACCCTATCGAACCGACTTCTAAGGTCTTTTGCTTTTAAAGTATCAATTTCTAAAGTTTCCTTTAATGTTTCATTGATAAATTGGTACCGTTTTATAGTTTCCTTTTGCTGAAGTTGTTTTAAATTACTTTTAGATTCGGTTTGAAAAGAATGTACCCCTTTAAATTCATTTCTATCTAACTTTCCGAAGTTAACATCTTGGGTAATCACTAACCAAAGTTTATACAAATCTTGATTTGGAAAAGCTTTTCTAAGTCTATTAAAATATTCGGGAGCAATCACCGAAGCATCTAAACACGGTTTTGTAGAAATGTCTTTATAGTTTGAAATAAGTTCTTTTAATAAATCAAACCCTTCATTTTTTCGAGAACTTATTAATGCGATTTTGGTTTCCAGACTCGATTCAAGTTCTTCAATTTTAAGTGAAATGGCTTTACGCTTCATTCGGTCTGCCATATTAATGGCTAAAATAGTAGGAATTCCTAAGTCCTTAATTTGTGTAAAGAGTAATAGGTTTCTTTTTAAATTTTCAATATCACATACCACAATAGCTACGTCTGGAAAATCTTTATCGTTTTTATTGAGCAATAGTTCAATAACCAAGTTTTCATCGATTGAGGAAGCATTAAGGCTATAGGTGCCCGGAAGGTCTAGAATATGTGCCTTTACACCTCTTTCAAGTTTACATATCCCTTCCTTTTTTTCAACAGTGATTCCTGGATAGTTTCCAACTTTTTGATTGAGCCCTGTAAGTCTATTAAAAACAGAAGTTTTTCCCGTATTTGGATTCCCAATAAGTGCAACTTTTACTTGTTTTGACATACTTAAAGAATCCATTCAATTTCAATTTGCAACGCCGTTTCTTTTCTAATGGCAAGATGGCTTCCATTAATATTAATATATAAAGGGTCGTTAAAGGGAGCACGTTGTACCAGAGTAACTTCGTTTCCAGGGAGACACCCCATTTCAAGAAGTTTTAATGGGATTAAATCTACCGAAAATTCGGTAATAATTCCTTTTTCCCCTTTTTGAAGCGATGCAATGGTGGGCATTGTTCTTATTTAGACTGATTTTAAACAATGCAAATGTAACAAAAAAATGGGGTAAAAAAATGACTATTGGGCTTCTTTCTCAAGAATTTCAATGTCTTCTAGTAATTGCGCTATCGCTTTAGGATTTGTTCCATCATAAAAACCTCTAATTCGTTTTTGAGAATCCACTAATACAAAATTTTCGGTATGTACTAAGTCGTATTCGTTATAAGGCACGTCTTTGGCTACCAAATACGATTTCCTTGCCAATTCGTAAATTTGTTTTTTATCACCCGTAACCAAGTTCCATTTTGCATCATCTACCCCTTTTTCTAAAGCATATTTTTTAAGTTGTGCCACGGTATCAATTTCTGGAGTAACCGTGTGAGAAAGCAAAAGTACATTAGATTTATTTTTTATTTGGGTTTGAATCTGAGCCATGTGATTAGTCATAATTGGACAAATGGTAACGCAAGTGGTAAAAAAGAAATCGGCTACATAGATTTTATCTTTATAATGCTCTTGAGTAATGGTATCGCCATTTTGATTAACTAAAGTAAAATGTGCAATAGTGTGGTACTTTCTTTTGTATTGAAGGGTACTATCAACCAATTCGGCATTTACATCGCTTGGTTGATATATTTTAAGTGTTTTTTGAGGAGACAGTATTTGAAATATAGAAAAAATGATAATGATAGAAAGCATCAATAATACCATTCCAAAAAATTTATATTTTGCAAAAAAAGAAAGCATTTGTTTTAAAATTTTGGCAAAGTTACGGTTCAAAAATCGGCTATAAAAACTGTAACGGTTAAAAGTTTTGTAATACTAACTGCCAATGGTTGTTTTATTTTTTTTGCAAAGAGTAAAGCGTTACTTTTGTCGTTCAATTTTTTTGAAAGGAACCTATGGAGTTTTTTATTAAGATATCACAGTTTTTACTAAGTCTATCCTTACTTATTATATTACACGAATTTGGACATTATTTACCTGCCCGGTTGTTTAAAACCAAGGTCGAAAAATTCTTCCTTTTTTTTGATGTAAAATTTGCGCTATTTAAAAAGAAAATTGGGGAAACTGTCTATGGTATAGGCTGGTTGCCTTTGGGAGGGTATGTTAAAATTGCCGGAATGATTGATGAGAGTATGGATAAGGAGCAAATGGCACAACCCGCACAACCTTGGGAATTTAGAAGCAAACCCGCCTGGCAGCGATTAATTATTATGCTGGGAGGTGTTATTGTTAATTTTATTGTGGCCTTATTGGTTTATATTTTTGCTTCCTATTATTATGGCGATACCGATATTGCTACGAATAGTTTAAAAGATGGTTTTGCCGTTGAAAACCCCATTTTAAAAAACATTGGTTTTCAAACGGGAGATAAAATAGTTTCGGTAGATGGAAAAACCTTCGAGAATTTTTCTGATTTACGAAAAAGCATCATTACTGCAGATAAAATTACTGTTTTAAGAAAGGGTGAAGAAATAAGTTATACGTTACCTGAAGATTTTTTAGGGCAGTTAAGTGATAGTGAGGATCGCACCCTTTTTCAATTACGTATTCCTTTCTTAGTAGGCGAAGTAGATAAATCCTCTGCTAATATTGATGCTGGATTAAAAGAAGGTGATTATATATCAGCGGTAAATGGAGAAGCACTCCCGTATTATGATTTATTGACCAAAAAATTACCCGAATATAAAGGACAAACTATAGATGCAACCATTATTAGAGAAGGTACTACTATGCAAGTACCCTTAAAAGTTAATCAAGAGGGCAAAGTAGGTATTTATCCTGGACAAAGTTATCCAATAATGGAAAAGCTTGGTTTTGTAAAAGTTGTAACCAAAGAATACGGCTTTTTTGAAAGTTTTGGGGTGGGAGTACAAAAATTTGGATCACAAATGAGTAACTATTGGGATCAGCTTCGAAAAATATTTAATCCAAGTACTGGCGCTTATAAAGGCGTAGGAGGTTTTAAAGCCATTTTTGATATTTTTCCAAACACTTGGAGTTGGGAAGCTTTTTGGAGTATTACTGCCTTTTTATCTATTATGCTAGGGGTGTTAAATTTACTCCCTATACCTGCATTAGATGGTGGCCACGTAATGTTTTTATTGTGGGAAATGATTACAGGAAAAAAACCTGGCGATAAGTTTATGGAGTATGCACAAATGGTTGGATTCTTTTTATTAATTGCTTTGGTGTTGTTTGCTAATGGTAATGATATTTATCGTGCCATTGTAGGGAAATAAAAAAATTAAAAATTCTTTTTTGTTCCCTTAAAAAATAATCTATATTTGCATCCGCTTAAAAGGAAAACACCTTCCTCCTTAGCTCAGTTGGTTAGAGCATCTGACTGTTAATCAGAGGGTCGCTGGTTCGAGCCCAGCAGGAGGAGCAGAATAAAAATCCGGTCATTCGACCGGATTTTTTTGTTTTAGTGTAATTGTGCCCAAACTCAACGACCCGCCCAGCGACAATCTGGCTCTTTCGTTAAAAAAGGGTGATTAAAAAGGTTTAGGGCACCATTGGAGCTAGTTGAAATAAAATTCTGGTACTATTTTTGAACCTATTATGACTGAGGGGATATTCCCTTACAAAGCAATAACTTCTTCATTTGCTTCGTTTTACAAAATACAATTGGTTGGTATATCTATGGTATAAGCAGGCTATAACTATGGTATAAGTATGGTATAACATGCACTTTAAGTGCGGTATGAATGCCCTATAAGTAGCCTATAAGATTACTTTAATACGAAGTTGCCATACGGTTTAGTAACCATTGAAAAGGTAACAAGGAAAATTTTAAAAAATATGATATGGGAAAAGTAAAAGAGTCATTAGTACCGTTTGTTGGTACCTTGGGCGGTCTTAACTTTTATTTTTTAGATGGTAAGTATACCGTACGGAGGGCGGGAGGGGGGTTTAGTGCCCGTGTCCATAAAAAGAGTCCGCGCATCCAGGAGAACAAAAGTGAATTTGCTCTGGCTGCCCAACCCAATAAGGATTTGCGAAGGGCTTTATATCCATTAACCCAAAATTTTACTATTCCTTACTTACACAGTAGGTTACAGGGGGCGTTATTGCGTTTCCGAAAATTTACGCCCGGCAAGCGAGGCGAACGCGATGTGTACCAGAGCTTGGTAACTGAGTCAGGGTTACAGGTCTTAAAAGCCTTTGACTATAGCCCCTTATGCCCTATGGAGACGGCATTGCCCTACACTGTTACGAATGATGAAACTACGGCTACTCTGGTTTTGAGTAAGCCGGATGCTTCCTTATTAAAGACCCCAAAGGGAGCCACCCACATTAAAATACGGATGACGGTAGTATGCCCCGATGCGCAGCAAAGAGAAATGGATAGCTACCCCAGCCCGGAGGTGCTTATAGATATTAAGGCATTGCCCGATAGCTTGGTTTTGACTCCCGAAAAAAACCCGCCGAAAAAAGGCCCCTTTTTGGTGTACTTAAGGGTTTGGTTCGCTAAAGACGAGAATGGCCGTATGGTTGAACTTAAAAGCAAAGATGCTTTGGGCCTTTGGTGTGTGAGATACCATCCATAGGCTTAAGAGTTTTAAAAAGAAATCAGTTCCCATTAGTTATTAGGACAAATATGCTCCTAAATCATATATTTTGTAATGGGTGTTACTAATTTTCCTTTTCGGGACGTTGCTATCTGCATTGATTTTTCATAATATAAGTGTTTTATAAACTCCTTCATCTCTAGGGGTGTCAAAATTAAAAGCCCCTTCTAATGCTAGAAGGGGCTTTTCAACCTAATTAACTTAATCTATTTAACTTATTCTTTAATTAATTGTTTTGTAATAGTTCCTGTTTCACTTTGGATAATTACTACATAGGTAGCCGAAGCAAGCATAGCAATATCCAATGCTTTTTCAGTTCCCATCCCTTTTAAATCAAAGGATTTTACTAAGCGACCCGTTACATCATAGATGTTTGCATTCTCTAATGGAATGGCTTGTGGGTTGCTAATGTTAACCACCGCTTTGGCGGGGTTAGGATACATCACAATGGTCGAAATATCAAATCTAGGATCGTTTGTTCCCAAGGTGCTATCCACAATTAACTCGAAGGTACAAGTACCAATATTGCCCGATTCATCCTCGGCCGTGATGGTCACGGTGTAGGTTCCCTCACCAAGTAAGGTTCCCGGTGCAGGATCTTGAGTGGTTATTGTAATCCTCTACAAAGAAGTCCATCTCTTTTTGCATGGTTCCGAGCTATGATCTTGAGCTGAGCTTCAGTTCAATATGGAAAAGACTGCCTTTTCGGCAGTCTTTTGTATTATTATTTCTTTGTAAAGCTTATATGTTCCTTACAGATCTATTCCTTAATTATTTTGTAAGTTTTGATCTCCTCTCCAATAATCAACTTCACTATATAAATCCCTCTTGAGAAGGAACTCATATCTAGGGTTACGTGATTAGTTTTGTCGAGGGTTTCTACAAGAATAGGCATCCCATCAAAACCATAAATGGAAACGTTACCGGTAATATCCTTCCCAAAACTAAAACTCATGTGATCTTTAATGGGATTCGGATAAATTCTAACCAGCATTTTTTCATTCTCTAAAGGAAGAATATTACTTCTCCTGCAGTCGATGACCCTAAAGAACTGCAATGGTGCCGAGTCCCAAATTGGACCCACGCTGAGACTGACGGCATAGAGCTTAGAAGGGTCGAATGTCCTTGAGGTCCATCCGTTATTGGCCGATGGGACACCAATGAGTGTTGTGAGATCAATATTGCTTGGGGCTTCCCCTGGCCCTACCCATCCCTCGTAATAGTCCGTGATAATTTCCCAAGGCGAAAGACTGAATTCTGATATCCTAATGTGGTACCCGTCTTCATTGGCACTACAACTGCCATCAATACGAACCTCTTGTAGGCACAATTGCTTAACCGGTTTGGGGCCGTAATCGGAAGGTTCTGTATGTTCAGAATAAATATCTTTTATCTCAAAGCATGCCTTTACCTTTGGTACTTTTTTCAGCTCCACATCATCGATGAAAATAGGGTTCAACAGGGTTGCCTGCCCCTTGATGCGTATTTCCAATCTATTATAACCCTGACTAACATCTCCAGCATCCAGATTAAAATATCCCTTTTTTTGTCTCCAATCTGATGACGGTTGACCCGTACCTTCACATGACACATAATAAAAAACAGGATCTATATAGGTACTTGTGTACACGATTTTCCCAATCTCACAATTATCACCATTTCTCAACACAAACTCAAGCTGTAGAGGGGGGTTGGGGTTATCCATAACCAATGTATTAATTTCCCTAGATACATAGCACGATACTTCATAAGAAAAATCTTCTGTTAGGGACTCTATTATGGTCCCTTTAACCGACTCACCTGTTGTTGGCTCCGTAGAATTGTTGAACATGTGCACATACCTTTTATTGAAAGGATCATCGTTTACACGGGGAATAAGCACATTTTCAACATAACAGCTCATATATCCGTTTATATCGTACAGATCGGGAGAGCACCAATCTGCGGTCAAGAATTGTTTCCGACAACCATTGCTCCATCCCGTTGCGTGATCTACCTGATTAATGGTTGTGGATGTGATGCCGTTTTCGAACCCAGGGTTCTCAATGAGATTTTCCTGTGCTATTAGGGAATGGCAACATACCGTAATAAAAAGCAAAATGTATTTTTTCATGTGTATATTTTTTTGGTTATTGTTCTTTTGTTGGGTTGCAAAACAGCCATAAACAAATGACAGTCTTACTGTAATGGATAAGATTTCTTGTCATCCAAAAATACTACGCTAATTTAATCGCGGTTTCTTGATCAACGTTCCCATTTCCCGATAAAGGTCAAGAATCAAGACACATTTGCTTGTTTCCTATATTCGGAAGGGATAACACCGGTATGGTTTTTAAAGGAACTGTAAAAAGCTGATCTGGAATTAAAGCCCGATTCCAAACCAATTGCAACGATGGTATAATTTTGGTAACTGGGATCTTTAAGAAGTCTTTGGGCCTCATTGACCCTCAGGTTATTGATATAGTTAGGGAAGTTTAACCCTGTATTTTTATTTATCAATCGAGAGAGATATCCCTCACTGAGTTCAAAACATTCAGCCACCGAGCTTAGGCTAATGGAAGGGTCTATATATAGTTTGTCTTTTCTAATGGTACGGTCTATGTCTTCGTATCGGTTTTTTCCCTTATTGAAACCATTGCCATTGCAACCCACTTTTAGATGGGAGAGGTTCTCCCTTATTTTTTTCCGTTGATTGAATATCCCCAAATGATAGATTCCCTGATATCCCATCCAATAGATGAGTAGCGACATGGATATCCACAGTATGTAAGTGGTTATACGTTCGGTTTCGATATCTCCATCAATAAAGTTGTTGTAAATGGTTATTAACACCCAAATAAAAAAAACGGCCATTGCCAGCAATAGCAGCCTTTTTAACCAGAGTACCCCTATCCTAATGCTGCTGAGACTATGTCCACTATTTTTATAAGTGACAATCTTTTTGTATCCCTTATATATGGCAAAGGCAGTACAGAGAATGGAAATATAACTAAGGACATTATAGAACCCTTGAATCCATACAGTATCTATGTTTATAGAGTCTTTCCAATATACTTGTTGCAGCAAAAAAAACAAACAAAATGGGAAACTTATGTAAAATGGGTACATATAGTATCTAGGAATTTTTTTTGATCCCAAATAACTAATAATGAAATAATAAAATGCTGGGAACATGAGTAAATCCCATTGTATGGGGAAAAGCCAGTAATAGTCCCAATTGTAATGGGAAACGATGTTTGTGTCCAAAAACCAGAAATAGACATTGTTAAGGGAGACCAGAAGTATATAATATGCTAGATATTTATTGGGTTTGGCATTGAACTTTTTTGAAAACAAAACAACAATTCCAAAAAGTAACCCGTGTATACTGGCACTCAGGATAAATAAATTGAAGGGGTTAAAGAGCATGGATCAGTTTGTTCTATAGACTTGAAAGCCATTAATAATTTACTACAAATCCAAAACATGCCAGATTGTTACCCCAAAAGACCGAAGAGTCATCCTCTTTCTGGTTACTTTCTTCTAATTTCCATTGTTAGAATTGCATTCAAGATCTTAACGCAACAAAAGTTGCAAATTATTAATGTTACAATTTAATTATTTTATCCAAAAAACTACTCCGAAAATTTGGAAAAATGTTAAAAAACAGCCTCAGTTCGAACACAGTAGGGGTTATCTTTTTTAGTTAACTCGCTAACAATGAGCGGAATGCGGTTCGATAATGAACTAATAGGAGGAGCAAAACAAAACCCACTCATAAAGAGTGGGTTTTTTTATCTTTACTTATTTTAGGCCTCGTAGTTCAATGGATAGAATAGAAGTTTCCTAAACTTTAGATCCAAGTTCGATTCTTGGCGAGGCTACAATTTTAATATTTCGCTTTTAAATTATCTATCATAATCTTGGTCATATCCTCCAATGAAAATTGGTGTTTCCATCCCCAATCTTCTCTTGCCTCACTGTCATCAATACTTTGTGGCCATGAATCGGCTATGGCTTGACGGAAGTCAGGATCATAACTAATGGAAAAATCTGGAATGTGCTTTTTAATACTTTGAGTAATTTCTTCAGGGTTAAAGCTTATAGCGGCCAAATTGTAGGCGCTTCTTACTTTTATTTTTTTTGACGGGGCTTCCATAATTGAAATGGTAGCATTTATGGCATCGTCCATAAACATCATTGGCAGTGTGGTTTCAGCACTCAGGAAACAAATATACTTCTTGTGCTTTAATGCTTTATGGTAAATATCCACTGCATAATCGGTGGTGCCTCCCCCTGGAAGTGTTTTGTAGCTTATGAGTCCAGGATAGCGCACACTACGAACATCTACTCCATATTTATTAAAATAATATTCGCACCAACGTTCTCCTGTTTGTTTGCTAATTCCGTAAACGGTACTAGGCTCCATAACGGTACGCTGTGGGGTATTTTCTTTTGGGGTTGTAGGGCCAAAAACTGCAATACTGGAGGGCCAAAAAATCTTTTCAATTTTTTTGTCTTTAGCGAGATTTAACACATTGAAAAGTGAATTCATATTCAAATTCCACGCTTTCATTGGAAACTTTTCTCCCGTAGCCGATAGCATAGCGGCCATGAGATAGACCTCGGTAATTTCATAACGAATCACAAGATCTTCAATGGCGCTATAATCGGTAGCATCCAATAGTTCAAAAGGGCCGCTTTGCATTAACTCCTTATCTCCTTCAATGATATCGGAAGCAATCACTTTATGGGCAGGGTATAATCCCCTAAGTTTGGCAACTAATTCGGTTCCAATTTGACCACAAGCTCCTATAATAAGAATTCGTTTTTTCATGAAATTTGCTTATTTGAGTGTAAATATAAGGATATCTTAAAGCTTCTTTTTAATTAATTTTTGGGTGTTCTTTTGCTTTAAGTC
Organism: Flavobacteriaceae bacterium; assembly: GCA_041392205.1. Lineage (GTDB taxonomy): Bacteria > Bacteroidota > Bacteroidia > Flavobacteriales > Flavobacteriaceae > Halomarinibacterium. The sequence goes on from JAWKMO010000002.1 coordinate 17,574, forward strand.
ATTTATCTTTGTAGTATTAGTTTTACAATGAAACATCTACCCTTATTTTTTTTATTTTTTACGGCCTTACTTTCATGTGGCAAATCTTCTTCTAAAGAAACCCTATCACAAGACATCCTAAAGGATACCATGCGCTATGGAGCAAAGAATTTTTCGCTTCCAGTAATCACTCCTAAAGCCAATGAAATAATAGAAAATTGGCCAATTTTTCAAGAATTTAAAGCAGAAATAACCTCCCTTAAAGAGCTAACCCTCGAAGAACTAAAGAATAAATCGGAACGCCTTTTAGTACAAACCGATTCTATTTCGAAGCATATTCCAGATACGCTCTTCTCTAATGCTATTTTTTCGAGAGTTAGTATTGTAAAGACAAGAGTAAACCTGCTTAAACAAGAAGTAAATAAGGGCACCATTAGACCTCAAGAAATAGAAAAAAACCTTACTGAAACACAAAATGCCGTAACCAATTTTATAATTCAGATTAATGAAAAAGTGCTAAAAGATAAAATTGATTTTCAAAGGAAGGACGATGAAGAAAAAGAACTAGAAAAACAACGTAAAGCAAAAGACTCCATTTTTAAACTTGAACTTAACGATCAAAAAAAACAATTGCCGTAACCAATACTATTAATTACTCCCTATAGACAACTATTTTTATTATTTTTCAACTTAATATAAATTCTATGAAAAACATAATTTACAAACCCTTTCTTTTATTTGGTGTTTTAGTTTTATGCTTTACCTCATGTAAAGAAAAAGATATGGCCAAAATGGACCATGAGCCTAGAGGAATAATCCTTGCCAATATGGATACATTGGTAAATCCTGCCGATGATTTTTATAATTACGTAAATGGAACTTGGATGAAAAATACCGAAATCCCCGAAGATGAAGTACGTTGGGGCGGATTTAATGTATTACGCAAAAAAACTGATCAAGATATGCTTGCCATCCTTGATAAAGCCAAAAAAAGCAACAAATATGCTCCAGAAACGGATCAAGCAAAGGCACTCATGATTTATGAAACCGAGTTGGATACGGTTGCAAGAAATGAAGCCGGTATAAAACCTCTTCAACCCGTTTTGGATAAAATTGCTGCCATAAATACCCTTCAAGATTTTCAAAACGTAATGACGCAAAATGCAGCAGAAATTTCACAACCCTTCTTTGGCATTGCTGCTTTTTCAGACCCAAATGACAGCTCCATGAATGCCTGCTACATTACCCCGGGAGGTTTAGGTCTTCCAGACCGTGATTACTACACCAATACCGATGCAAAATCGGTTGAAATAAGACAACAATATGTAGATCATATTACTAGAATGCTTCAGTTTTTGGGTGACAGCGAAGCTGATGCTCGCAAACAAGCCGAAATTATTCTTGCCTTTGAAACCAAACTAGCCATACCACGTTTAGATAAAGTAGCTCGAAGAGATTTCAGAAATTTTAATAACCCACGCGCTATCGAACAAGTCCAAAAAATGGTCCCCTCTATTTCTTGGAAAGATGCATTTACTGCCATGGGAGTTACTAAACAAGTAGATACCGTAATGGTGATGCAACCCTCTTATATGGAAGTGGTAGAAAAAACTTTAAAAGAAGGGGATATCGCTACTTGGAAAACCGTCATGCGATGGGCAACGCTTAATGATGCTGCAGGTATGCTTACTACCGAAATAGATAAAGCCAATTGGGACTTTTATAGTAAAACTTTACGTGGTGCCAAAAAACAAAAATCGGCCGTAGAAAGAGCCCTTGCTACTGTTAATAACACAGCGGGTGAGGCGTTAGGTAAATTGTACGTAGATGAAATGTTTCCCCCGGAAGCAAAAAAGAAAGCAGAAAATATGATTGCCAATGTGATTGACGCTTTCAAAGAAAGGATTCAAAAACTAGATTGGATGGGAGATACTACCAAATTAAAAGCCATCGAAAAATTGGATAAATTCACCGTAAAAATTGGGTATCCAGACAAATGGAAAGATTATTCTACCATGGCTGTGAAACCCGAAAACAATTATTATCAAAATATGCTTGCCGTAAAACAATGGGATTTAAAAGATAACCTTGACAAGATTAATGAACCTGTAGATAGAACGGAATGGGGCATGTCACCACAAACAGTGAATGCTTATTTTAACCCTTTTAATAACGAAATTGTATTTCCTGCAGCCATCCTCCAGCCACCCTTTTATGATTATTTAGCCGATGAGGCTGTTAATTACGGCGGAATTGGAGCTGTTATTGGTCATGAAATTTCACACGCTTTTGATGATAGTGGTTCTAGATTTGATTCTAATGGGAACTTGGTAAATTGGTGGACTGAAAAAGATTTGGATCAATTTACGGGTAGAGTCAATAAACTAGCTGAACAATATGACCAAATCGAAGTTTTGGATAGTGTTTTCATAAACGGGAAATTTACATCGGGTGAAAACATTGGAGATTTAGGGGGGTTATTAGGAGCGTATGACGGTCTTCAAAAATTTTATAAAGAAAATGGAAGACCCGATACTATTGATGGTTTTACGGCAGAACAACGTTTCTTTATGAGCTGGGCTACCGTATGGAGAACCAAACAAAGAGAAGAAGCTTTACGCACTCAAATACAAACCGACCCACATTCTCCCGGACGATATCGTGCTACACAACCTTTATTAAATATAGATGCTTTCTATGAGGCTTTCCATATCAAAGAAGGAGATGGAATGTATATAAAACCCGAAGATCGCGTTAGGATTTGGTAAAAAATTAATCATAAAAAAGGGAGCCTAATGCTCCCTTTTTTTAAACGGTTATGCAAGAGCACTTTTTAAATCTTTAAGCTGCCATTCTTCAATCCAATTGGAAAGCAGTTGTGCAAAATCTTCTCTATCGTTTAAACAGGGAATGGTAGTAAATTGCTTTCCTCCCACTTCGTGGAATATTTCTTTTCCCTCCATGGCTATTTCTTCTAAGGTTTCTAAACAATCACTTACAAAAGCTGGGGTAACTATTGCCAAATTTTTAATCCCTTTTTTTCCAAATCTTTCAATGGTTCTATCGGTATAGGGCTGTAACCAAGGATCGAAACCTAATCTTGATTGAAAAGAAGTTGAATAAGTGCCTTCTTTTAACTGAAGTTTTTTTGCCACCAACTGTGTGGTTTTTAAACACTGGTGACGATAGCAAAAGGTATGTGCCTCGGAAGGGGTTACACAACAATGATTACCTATTTTACAATGACCTTGAGTGACATCACTTTTACGAATATGTCTTTCGGGAACTCCGTGGTAACTAAAAAGTAAGTGATTATAGTCACTATTTTTTAGACCTTCAGAAATACTTTTGGAAAGGACTTCAATATAATCTTCATTATTATAAAAAGCAGGAAATAAATCGAGCTCTAGTTTCGGAAAAAATTCTTTCTGAAGCTCCTCCACTTTCACATTAATAGTTTCTGTGGTCGCCATAGCAAACTGGGGGTATAATGGCATGACCAAAACCTGATCTACACCTTTAGCTACCAACTCTTGTATTCCTTTTTTTAAGGTCATACTTCCATATCGCATGGCAAGTGCCACAGGAATATTTACTTTTTGCTGAACTTTTTTCTGAAGTCTTTCAGAAATGACAATTAAAGGGGAACCCTCTTCCCACCAAATTTTTTTATAGGCCTCTGCCGATTTTTTAGGTCGGGTATTTAAGATAATTCCTCTTACCAGTAAAATTCTTGCCCATTTTGGAACATCTATAACTCGTGGATCCATTAAAAACTCGTCAAGGTATTTTTTAACGTCTTTGGGGTTTGTGCTATCTGGGGACCCTAAGTTAACGAGGAGAACTCCTTTTTTCATTTTCTTTTTTTAAGCGAAACAAATGTATAAATCCATTTTTTAAACTTTCTTAATAAAGCATCAAACTTCTTTATTTATATAGTAGTCTTATTTATTAAGATAAATTCAGCACAAACTTCTTAGGGGTTACGCCATATTTCTTTTTAAAGGCCGCGATAAAATGACTTGCTGTACTATATCCCACTTTAAGTCCTACTTCATTTACATTATAGGTCCCTGTTGCCAACAATTGTCGAGCGACTTCCATCTTGTAATCGAATAAAAAACTAAATACAGGCTCGCCATACACTTGTTTAAAGCCTTCTTTTAGCTTATTAAGTGACAGGCCAATTTCTTTAGACAACTCTTGCAATGTAGGAGGTTCGGCCATTTTTTCAATAATAATTTCCTTTGCCTTTTTAATTTTTGCAACGTTTGTTTCATCTATCAAAAAAGGACATTGTTCAATATCAACCTGTTCGGAGGTGTTAAAGTACAAGCTTAATAATTCGTAAGTTTTGGCTTTAAAATAAAGGGGTTTTACCATGGTACTTAAGTTATATTGTGCTAACTGATGTAGTACAATAGCCATGGACGGCGAAAAAATAACATCTTTATAATATTTTTTTCCTTTGTTTTCATCACTTAAAAAGGAAATATAACTTGCCTCTTTTGAAAATAATTCATGCAGTTTTTTTATAGGAAGCAATATCGAAATAAGCCAACTTTTGGGTTGCAATGAAAGTTCAATAGGGAGCTCTTGAGATGGGTTATATAATAAAAGCGAATGATCTTCTAGAATAGGTAATTTGTAATTTCCGCGATTAAAAACAAATTCTCCTTGTCCTTTTATACAAAAATGAAATTGAATAAAATGCGTGCTAACTTCTCTTTTATAGTGTTGAGCTTCAGCCGTTTCATTAGTATATTTTAAAATAAAAAATCCTGTTTCAACAAATGTCTCCTCATAAAACCCTTGAGCGATACTTTTTTCATTTTTCATTATTTAAATGCATCTTGCTATTTAGAATTGTTCCAAATTAAAATTTTCTTACCTACCGAAAATACTATAAAAAATTGATAATTATCATTCTTTTAAAATAATTATCCCCAATCGTTATTATATATACTTATAGCGTTATTTTTTAAAATATGCTTGCTATACATTTGCACCTTATTGCTATGAAAGTAAACTCAAATCCGTATTTTATGGATTCTTCTGAAGAAAAATTCTTCGTTGTGGGTCTTAATTACGTAAAAGCCGATGCCGAAACCCGTGGTCATTTCAGCCTTTCTGAAGATTCACAACAACAATTACTGCTTGAAGCAAAACAAAAGGGATTTCAGTCCTTAAGCGTTATTTCTACCTGTAACCGGACCGAACTTTATGGCTTTGCAAAAAATGAAAATGAGAGTATTGAATTGCTTTGCAAGCATACGGTTGGGACTATTGATGAATTTAAAAAAATAGGCTATTCATTCATGGGAAAAGAAGCGGTTTCTCATCTTTTTAAGGTAGGAACGGGCTTGGATAGTCAGATTCTTGGAGATTTTGAAATCATTAGCCAGTTAAAAAAAAGTTTTAAAGTTTCAAAACAATTAGGCCTTTTAAATGCTTATAGTGAACGGTTAATAAATGCTGTGATTCAAGCAAGCAAAAAAATTAAAAACGAAACAGGAATTTCCTCAGGAGCCACTTCGGTAAGCTTTGCCGCTGTACAATACATTATGGCAAGAGTCCCTTATGTTTCAGAAAAAAATATTCTCTTATTTGGCCTTGGAAAAATAGGTAGAAACACCTGCGAAAATTTAATAAAGCATACTCGTAATAAGCATATTACACTTATTAATAGAACCAAAATAAAAGCTGAAGAAATTGCGGGAAAATTTAACCTATTAGTTAAAGATTACGCTACTATCCAAACCGAAATAGCTCAAACAGATGTCCTTATCGTAGCTACCGGAGCTCAACAACCCACTATTAGTAAAGAAGTATTGTATTTAAAAAAGCCCTTGCTTATTTTAGATCTTTCCATTCCCAAAAATGTTTCTCAAAATGTCGTAGAAAATCCCTTAGTCACTTTGGTCCATTTAGACGAGCTTTCTAAAATGACAGACGAAACACTTTCGCAAAGGAAAACAGACCTCCCTAAGGCACTACAAATTATTGAAGAAGCCGAAGAAGCATTTAGCCTCTGGGCCTCGCATCGACAATTTGCTCCTACCGTAAAAGCATTAAAAGAAAAACTTTCGGAAATTAAAGCTGGAGAAATCGATTTTCAGAAGAAAAAATTGGAAGGATTCCATGATGTTCATGCCGAACTTCTTGCGGATAGGCTTATTCAAAAAATAACTACTCAAGTGGCAAGTCACTTAAAAAACGCCAATGGAACAACTCAAGAGAGTATTGAACTTTTAAAACAAGTTTTTGAACTTAAAAACTAATTCCTCGTGAAAAAAACCGTTCGTATAGGGACCCGCAATAGCCCTTTGGCACTTTGGCAGGCTAATAAGGTGAAATCTCAACTTGAGACTTTAGGTTATCAAACACAACTAATCCCTATTACCGCAACCGGTGATATCGATTTAGCGACACCGCTATACGAATTTGGCATTACGGGAATCTTTACCAAAACACTGGATGTGGCCATGCTTCAAGGGCAAATAGATATTGCCGTTCATAGCATGAAAGATGTGCCAACACTATTACCTAAAGGAATTGTTCAAACCGCGGTTTTAGAAAGAGGCTCTCATGAAGATCTTTTGGTTTTTAAAAATGAGGTTGATTTTGAAAAAGAATGTACCCTTGCCACAGGGAGTCTAAGGCGAAAAGCGCAATGGCTTAACCGCTATCCCCACCACAAAGTGGTGGGTTTACGTGGTAACGTAAACACGAGGCTTAAAAGCCTCTGGGATAGCGACTGGCAAGGTGCTATTTTCGCCAAAGCGGGTTTGCAGCGTATGGATCTACTCCCAGAAAATCATAACGTCTTACCTTGGATGATTCCAGCCCCAGCACAAGGCGCTATGGTTGTGGTCGCTATGGAAAATGACCGCTATTGTATCGAAGCGACTTCAAAATTAAATCACAAGCAATCCGAAATTTGCACCCATATTGAGCGGGAATTTTTACGCGTTTTAGAAGGGGGCTGCACAGCGCCCATTGGAGCCTTTGCTACTATCATTGACAAACAAATTGATTTTAAAGGAGTTTTATTGTCAATAGACGGAAGCCAAAAAATTGAAATTGAAAAGTCGATTGAGGTGACTAATTACATAAGCTTCGGAAAATCTTGTGCAGAATTTATTCTAAATAACGGTGGAAAATCTTTAATGCAACAAATAAAAAAGAGCCTTGAAAAGTGAAAAAGCTCTTGTCCACAAAAAAACTATCAAATTTTCAAAAAGCAAAACTCAATAATGCTGGGTTTGAAATTGTTGATTATGATGCTATTTCTATAGATTTTCTTGATTTTGAAGCGCCCAAACAAATTCAAAATGCCATTTTTACAAGCCAGAATGCTGTACGTTCAATTTTTGATAAAAACATTCAGATAGAACGTGCTTATTGTGTGGGTGAAAAAACAAAACAACTTTTAAAAGAAAATGGACAAAAAGTGATTAAAATGAAGAAAAATGCTTCAGAATTGAGTGAATTTATTAAAAAAAGGGGGCAAAATGAAGTATTTTACTTCTTTTCAGGAACCCGAAGAAGAAAGGAAATTCCTGAAAGTTTTAAAAATTCAAAAAAAACACTTTTTGAGGTAAAAACATACCAAACAGTTTTAAATCCCGTAGCATTTGATCAAAATTGGGATGGAATCTTGTTTTTTAGCCCAAGTGGTGTTCAAAGTTATACTCAAAATAATAGCATAAAGAATAGTATTGCTTTTTGTATAGGTGTAACAACGGCTTCAGAAGCAAAAAAACATACAAACTCAATTTTTATAGCAGCTAAAACTACGATAGAAAGCGTCATAGAAAAAGCTATTAGCACATTACAAAATGATTAAAAACGATTTATTCCTAAAAGCATTAAAAGGCGACCCGGTGGATCGACCCCCCGTTTGGATGATGCGTCAAGCGGGAAGATATTTACCCGAATTTCAAGAAATAAAGGCCAAATATGACTTTTTCACTCGTTGCCAAACACCCGAATTGGCTAGTGAAATTACGATTCAGCCTATTCGAAGGTACGGAATGGACGCGGCTATTTTATTTAGTGATATTTTGGTGATTCCACAAGCTATGAATATTGAAGTAGAAATGAAGCCTGGCATTGGGCCTTGGCTACCCAAACCCATTCGATCCGAAAAAGATGTAAGAGAGGTTATTGTTCCTAATATCGATGAAACTCTTAGCTATGTCATGGACGCCATTAAAATGACTAAAGAGAAATTGAACGACGAAATTCCGCTGATTGGCTTTGCTGGCAGTCCATGGACAATTCTTTGTTATTGTGTGCAGGGACAAGGCAGTAAAAATTTTGACAAAGCAAAAGAATTTTGTTTTACACAACCCCTTTTAACACACACATTGCTTCAGAAAATTACAGATACTACTATTTTATATTTAACAGAAAAAGTGAGTGCGGGTGTAAATGCTGTTCAAATATTTGATAGTTGGGGCGGGATGCTTTCCCCAATAGATTATCAAGAATTTAGTTGGAAATATATCCAACAAATTATCGATGCCTTAAAAAACATTACGCCAGTAATTGCTTTTGGTAAAGGATGTTGGTTTGCATTAGATACAATGGCAAAAAGTGGTGCTTCGGCATTAGGCGTAGATTGGACGTGTTCGCCAAAAAATGCTCGTTATTTAACGGGAGGAAACATTACGCTACAAGGTAATTTTGATCCTACAAGGCTGTTTAGCCCACCAAAGGAGATTAAGAAAATGGTCACGCAAATGATTAACGAATTTGGAAAAGACCGATATATCGTAAATTTAGGACATGGAATTTTACCCAATATTCCTTTGGAAAATGCCGGTGCATTTATTGAAGCTGTAAAAGAATACAAGTCCTCATGAATTTATGGCAAAAATTAAGGCGAATTAGCTTTTTTAAGCTAGTACCCTTTGGTGGGTTACTCATTCAAAAGCCGTTATTAATTTTTCCTATTTTAATGGCTACAAAAGAAGCTTTAAAAACAAGTCAGGAACTATATGGTGCTGCTCACAATCGTAATGGAAAAGCCAATGCTTTTCGTCATGCGTATTGGAATTTTGTCCTTTGTAAAAAAACACTAAAATTTACTAAAAACGTACAAAAAAGTGTTATTTGGACTAAAAAAGTAGTTGACTTTTATGAAAAAGTAACAAAAAATGAAATTTTAGACACAAAAATGGATCTTCAAAATAATGCCTTTGGAAGAAATCATTTTACAACTCATTTTAATAAAAAAGAAGCAGAAATAGTTAGTTTTTTTCAAAATTCGGCTCAAAAAGCACAAAAAGTGACCAAAATTGAAGAAATTGACCTTATAAAAAATCAATTGGTTTATATTTCAGAGTAATCATGTTTAAAAACTATTTTATAGGAATCAAGGCATACGCAGGAGTATTTTCATTAATTGGAAAATTGGGGTTATGGAAATTCTTTTTAGTGCCCATTCTCATTAGCCTAATTACCGCGCTCTCAATTGGATTTTTAGCCTGGGGATTATCTGATACTATGGGAACATATATTTCAAAAATTTGGGTTTGGGAATGGGGTTCAGCAACTTTTAAAACCATTAGCAACGTTATTGCCGGCATCGCCATTATTGCCATCGGGCTTATTTTATACAAACATATCATTATGGCGTTAAGCGCTCCTTTTATGGGCCCTGTTTCCGAAAAAATTGAAGAACATTTGACCGGGAAAAAGGGAGCACAGGAATCTTCCCAATTCCTGAATCTTTTATGGCGTGGGATTCGTGTCAACCTTCGAAATTTATTGATGGAACTACTATTTACCATTCCAATTATACTCATGGGTTTTATCCCAATAATTGGTTTAATCTCAACGCCTTTGCTATTTTTGGTTCAGTCCTATTACGCAGGCTTTGGAAATATGGATTATACCTTAGAGCGTCATTTAAGCTATTCAAAAAGCAATGCCTTTGTAAGGTTACATAGTGGTATTGCTATGGGCCTTGGCTCTGTTTTTATGGCTCTATTGCTTATCCCTGTAATAGGAATTATTTTGGCACTCCCTCTTTCGGTAACGGCTGCTAGTACTGCTACTTTAGAAATTATATCCCCTACAGAAAAAAATAAAAATTAATGAAAGCGCAATTTGTCAGTTATATTCAAAATTTACAAAATACCATCACCTCTGCTCTGGAAGAAATAGACGGAAAGGCCACTTTTAAAGAAGATTATTGGAGTCGAGCCGAAGGTGGAGGCGGTCGCACTCGAGTTATTGAAAATGGAAATGTCTTTGAAAAGGGAGGAGTCAATATTAGTGAAGTTTTTGGCGAACTCCCCATAAGCATGCAACAGTATTTTGGGGTAAATGAGGCTAATTTTTTTGCATGTGGTTTAAGCCTTGTTCTTCATCCCAAAAACCCATTTGTGCCAACGGTTCACGCCAATTGGCGTTATTTCGAAATGTATAACAAGGAAGGGGAAATTGTAGATTGTTGGTTTGGTGGCGGACAAGATTTAACCCCTTATTACCTATTTGAAGAAGACACGAAACACTTTCACCAAATATGCAAAATAGCTTGCGATAAACATCATCCAGAATTTTATCAGCATTACAAAAAGAAATGTGACGATTATTTTTGGAATACGCACAGAGAGGAAGCACGTGGCATAGGAGGCTTATTTTTCGATTATTTGAAAGCTACTGAAGAAATGAGTATGGAAGATTGGTACAACTTTGTAACGAGTGTTGGAGATAGTTTCTTAGAAGCTTATTTACCAATAGTAGAAAAAAGGAAGAATATTTCAAATACAAAAGAACATAGGGATTGGCAAGAAATAAGACGTGGGCGATATGTTGAATTCAATTTAGTTCATGATAAGGGAACGTTGTTCGGTTTAAAAACAAATGGCAGAATTGAAAGCATTTTAATGAGTCTTCCCTCCCACGTCCAATGGCGGTATGATTACCATCCCAAAAAAGGAAGTGAAGAAGAAAAATTGATTGAAATTTTAAAATCGCCAAAAGATTGGATTTAAGTAGTTATCCCCTCGAGCGCAGTCGAGGGGTTTCGTTTTAAAATAAAAAAGGTCTCGCCTGCGCTCGACCAGATATGAAATTATGTACCCATTAAATAGAAATAGAAGATTACGAAGCAATGAATCAATACGAAGCCTTGTTAGAGAAACCATCATTTCACCCAATGACTTTTTAGTTCCTCTTTTTATTGTTGAAGGGAACAGTATTAAAGAAGAAATTCCTTCAATGCCTAATTACTATCGTTACAGTCTGGATTTTCTTTCAAAAGAAGTAAAAGCACTTTGGTCACTGGGACTAAAAAGTGTTCTCCTTTTTGTGAAAGTTCCTGAAAAGTTAAAAGACAACCAGGGAAAAGAAGCGCTAAACCCTAACGGATTAATGCAACGTGCTATTAAAACGGTAAAAGATGCGGTGCCAGAAATGTTAGTAATGACCGACGTTGCCCTCGACCCTTATTCCATCTATGGACACGACGGTATTATTGAGAAAGGAGTTATTTTAAATGACGAAACTGCTCAAATTTTAGCTGAAATGAGTATTTCTCATGCAAAAGCCGGAGCCAATTTTGTAGCCCCAAGCGATATGATGGATGGTCGTGTTTTAATGATTCGTGAGGCCCTTGAAGAGGAAGGCTATACAGATACAGGAATTATGAGTTATAGTGCCAAATATGCTTCGGCCTTTTATGGGCCTTTTCGTGATGCTTTAAATAGTGCCCCTGTGAATATGAAAAACATTCCTAAAGATAAAAAAACGTATCAAATGGATCCTGCCAATCGAGAGGAAGCCATTAGGGAAGTTGAAATGGATATTGACGAAGGAGCCGATATCGTGATGGTAAAACCAGGGTTGTGTTATTTGGATATTGTGAGGGAAATTAGAAATCATGTTGAGGTCCCTGTTGCAGTCTATCAAGTAAGTGGGGAATATGCAATGTTAAAAGCCGCTGCCGAAAAAGGGTGGCTAGATCACGACGCCGCAATGATGGAACAAATTACCGCTATTAAAAGAGCAGGGGCTCATATAATTGCTAGCTATTTTGCGAAAGATGTGGTGAAATTAATTTCATAATTAAACTAAAAAAATTAGCAAAACTTTATTAGTAAACAGCATGATTTCACATACATTTACCGTGTGAAAAAGACCCTTTTATTCTTATCACTTCCGTTTCTGATTTCCATCTTTTTGACTTCAGAAAGTTTTGCTTTTTCAACTTCTGAGGGAGCCGTTACATCTTTTTTTCAGAAGGAAAATACGGGCATTCAAGCCCCTATAAATCATCCCCTCTTATTTGTTGATGAGGTTGCTGTAGGCAATTCTTTTGAACAGAATTTTTATCCAAAAATAAATTTCTTTTCTGAAAAATGCACTCGTTTTAATGCGCTTTTATTGGGTAATACCCCTTCAGAAAATAAAGCCCTTTTCTTATTTAAAAAGAACTTAAAAAAACTCCTTTCACAACAAATCTTCCCCTTTCATTTATTTTGGTAACGTGTGTTTATTTAATGCAAAATTTTAAATAAATATATTAATTATCAATACTTTACAAAATGAAATCAAGCACAATAATTATTGGCGCTATACTTTTGGCGGCTACTTTTTTACCTTTAGTTTATTTAATCACTCAAACCTCTCAAAAAGAAAAGAAAATTCGCAAATCGATTCAAAAATTATGTACTCAAAATAAAATTGTTTTAAGTGAATTAGAACTTAACGGAGACTTAATTTTAGGAATTGATCCCAAGCAAAAGAAAGTAGTTTACAGCAGTAGAAAGCACCATCCTGAAAAATTTGAAATAATAGATTTAAAACCACAAACCGAATGTCGTGTAAAAACGCAAAAGGGACAAGGAAAACATTTAGAATGGGTAGGTATTGAACTTGTAAATGGCGCCTCAAAAAAAGACATTGTATTTTACCAAGAAGATGAAGACGATGCCCCTATTACAAATCCTAGTAAATGTTTAAAAGATGCCGAAAAATGGCAGACCCTTATCTCCTCTTTATTAAAGCCTTCTTAAGAATTAGTGTTTTTTAAATTTAGGTCGCGGTGATTTTTATATTATCGCGACCCTATTGGAGTTAGGTTTCGTAATATGGTAGTAAGGAACTGAGAAACATCGTAAGGTTTTAATATAATATCATTCATACCACTATCTAAGATAATTTTTCTCAAATCATCAATTTCCACTGCCGTAAGAGCAATAATGGGTGTTTTAGAGTTAAATTCTCGTATACTTTTAGTCGCTTCAATTCCTCCTATCCCTGGCATATGAATATCCATTAATATAAGATCGAAATTAGTGTTTCTTACCTTCTCGATAGCTTCCTCACCATCGTCTGCTAAGGCACATTTAAAATTGCGTTGTTCTAATATTTTTTGAGTGATTTTTTGATTTATTCTATTATCATCAACTACTAAAATATGAGGCTGTCCTAAAGAACTTTCAAGAGCTGCTAGTTCTTGATAGGCAATGGGGTATTCTGTAGCCTCCATCTTTTCGTTTGCCTTAAGTTCTATGGCAAAACTAAAGGATGTTCCTTTTCCTAATTCACTTTGTAAATGGATTTCACTCCCATAAAGTGCTAAGAGTTTTTTAACTATGGGAAGTCCTAATCCGGTTCCTTGATAATTGTAATTTTTATTTTGTACTTGTGAAAATTCTTCAAAAATACTTTCTCTGTTTTCTTTAGGAATTCCTATTCCATCGTCTTTAACTTCAAAATGAATTTTATAGGTTCCATAATTTGCAGATTTAAGTTGTTTTATAGTGACCCAAATGTTTCCGTTTTCGTTAAACTTTACCGCGTTACCTACCAAGTTCATTAATATTTGCGATAGTCTTACAGAATCCCCTATAAGAAAATCGGGAATTGTTTTATCTATGGACAAATGAATGGTGTTTTTATTTTGTTCTAGGCTGAAGTTAAAAGTGCGAATGATATTCTGTAATAAACGGCTAAGGGAAAAAGCGGTGGTTTCTAATTTTACTCCATTTGCATCTATTTTGTTAAGGGTAAGTACGTCATTAATAAGTGCCAAAAGGTAGTCTGCTGAAAATTTTAACGATTTTAAATCATCTTTATGAGAGGATAACTCCTTATCCTCCAATAGGATGGAAGAGATACCAATAACTCCATAAAGGGGTGTCCTAAGCTCATGGCTTATGGTAGAAAAAAACTGTGTTTTTAATTTGGACAGGCGCTCTGCCTCTTCTTTTGCTTGGGTTAATTCTAAATTCTTATGAAAAAGACGGTTTATATAGCGTTTTCGTGTTTTTGATAGTCTAAAAATAATGGCAAATGCAATCAATAAAATGGCAAAGGAGCCAATAAAAATATAAGAAAGTAATTTTGATTTTTGTATTAATTTTTGTGAATACTCCTTTTCCTTTTTTACCCTTTCAAGATCATTTTGGTATTGTTCTAATTTAAATTTGGCGCTAGTTTCTAGGAGCCTTTGTTCACTTATAATTTTGTTTAATTCGGTATTAATTTCCTTTCTTTTTTTTAAACTAGCAATGGCAGCTTCAAAATCTCCCTTTTTTTCATAGGCTTTAGAAAGGTAGTCTTCTGCTTCTACTACTTGATTCAAAAAATTCCCTTTTTCTGCTCTTTTGGATATATCTTCAAAAATTGAAATGCATAAATCAATATCTATATTTTTATAATAATGGTATCTTCCAAATAGAATGTCTAAGTTAATACCATATAAAGGATGGAGTGAAGGGTTTAAGGAAACGATACTTTTTGCTTTGTTTAAATAAGGGAATGCTTTATCAAGCTCATTTAAATTGATATGGGTCCAAGCAATATTTATGTAATTAGCTAACAACCCTTTTTCGGAACGGTTACCACTTAAGTTTAGCTCAAGGCTTTTTTTAAAATTCTCTTTTGCCTTTTCAACACTTCCTCCACTTTCCATATAAAGATTTCCAATATCATTATAAACCCCTGCAATAAAAGTATCTTGTTTGGTTAGTCGTGCATATTCTAACGCTTTATTATAATATTCTAATCCGTTAAGAGTGTCTTTTAAATCGGTATAAATAGACCCTAATCTATTATACCCTGCAGAAGTATTAAAATGATCTCCTTTTTTAATCGTTTCCTCTATAATAACCCCTGCGGTAATAATGGCGCTTTTATAATCGTAGGCATAAGAGTCCTCAAAAGTTTTTTTAATAAGCACTTTTATGCTATCGTTAGAAATAGTATCTTTCTGAGCGTAGAATAGTGAGGGGAAGAAGAGTAGGATTAAAATGAGTTTAGGGTCTTTCATTTTTAATATATCTAAGATAAAGCTACTTAAAAATATTTTAAATAAAAATTTTTTAAAATACGTATAAACACCTGTTTTTACACTTAATGGATTCTATTTTAAAAATTTACAGCACTTCTATTACCTCCCCTATTGGGGTGTTGGTTCTTAAAGGATCAAAGGAAAGTTTACTATCGGTTTCGTTTTGTGATGTTCCAAAAAAAAAGTCGAAAGATATTCCTCAAATATTAGTTGAAACCATGACACAGCTTACCGAGTATTTTGAAGGAAAACGCACTGCGTTTAATCTTCCTTTAAAACCTCAAGGAACCCCTTTTCAAAAGAAAGTGTGGACCCAATTACAACAAATCCCTTACGGAAAAACCTCTTCCTACCAAGAGATGGCCAATACATTAGGAGATCCAAAAGTAATTAGAGCCGCCGCTGCTGCCAATGGAAAAAACCCTATAGCCATCATCATTCCGTGCCACAGAGTTATTGGCAGTGATGGTTCACTTACCGGATACGCAGGAGGCTTACACAGAAAAAAATGGTTATTACAACACGAAAGCCCCTTAAAACAAGGGGAACTTTTTTAACTAAACAAAATGAAACGACTAAAAAACTTCTTTAAAGGGCTTGCCATTATAATTGTTCTTTTAATAGCAACACTCTACATTACAGACACCGATTACCTATTAAAAGCGGTACGAACCATTTACCTTACAGGGCATACTACGGCCTATCTTGAAGATTATAAAAAATTCGACAATCGAACTGTAGAAAACGCCACGCCTCAACCTTGGCCTATTCATAAAAATTACAATACTGTTTCAGAAACAGAAAAATTATTACAATGGAATAAAAATCTAGGAACCGTCGCCTACCTCATCATAAAAAACGATAGCATTTGGTTTGAAAAATATTACCAGGGTTATAAGGAAGATTCTAAATCCAATTCCTTTTCCATGGTAAAGAGCATGGTGACCGCCATGCTCGGAAAAGCCATTATGGAGGGGCATATTAAAAGTCTTGACCAGCCTGTAGGTGATTTTATTCCAGAATTTAATGAAGGGTTAGCCGTGCAAATGACCGTTGGGGATTTGTCTTCTATGGCATCTGGCACCAATTGGGACGAAGCCTATTATTCCCCTTTTTCGATAACTACCAGAGCCTATTTTGATGATGATTTACGAAAGGTAATAAAAGGGTTAAAGGTTGTTGAAACTCCCGGAAAAGCTTATAAATATGCCAGCGGGGATACCGAACTTTTAGGAATGGTGATAGAAAAAGCCACTGGTAAAACACTCGCAAAATATTTAAGCGAAAACTTTTGGAAACCTTTAGGGGCAGAACATGAGGCTCTTTGGCAAATAGATAGTGAAGAAGAAGGCATGGAAAAATGTTTTTGTTGCCTTGCCAGTAATGCCAAAGACTTTGCACGATTTGGAAAGCTGTACAAAGACTTCGGAAAATGGAATGGAAAACAAATTTTAGACTCTGCTTTTGTCTCTAAAAACATTACCCCACGATTTCCCGAAAGTCCGCAATACGGCTACGGCTGGTGGCTTTACAACACCCCTAATAAAAACTTCTTTATGATGCGTGGCCATTTAGGTCAATATGTTATTGTGGAACCCAACGACAATGTGATTATTGTTCGATTAGGACATCAAAAAAGCCCCGATGAAGGCGTAGGTGTTTTTACGGAAGATATTACGGTATATATAGAAGAAGCTTATAAAATGCTAGAGGGGCAATAATTCCTAAAAAATTTGTAGCTTTACCTAACTCCCCTTTTTAAATTTTATAAAATGATGTTACACCAAATCCCTTTGGAGCATATCCTGTTTATGGATATCGAAACGGTTCCCCTTGCCGAAGATTTTAATACCTTAGATGACACAACAAAATTACTTTGGGAGCAAAAAACACAGTACCAACGAAAAGACGAATTTAGCCCAGAAGCGTTTTACGATCGAGCGGGTATTTGGGCCGAGTTTGGCAAAATTATTTGTATTTCGGTGGGCTATTTTAAATTAAAAGGGGATCTCAGAAACTTTAGAGTCACCAGCTTTTATGGAGAAGAAATTAAAATTCTTAAAGACTTTAAAACGCTTCTAGAAACCCATTTCAATAACCCTCAACACCTTCTTTGCGCTCATAATGGTAAAGAATTCGATTTCCCGTATATTGCCCGCCGAATGATCATTAACAAAATAGGCCTTCCTTTTAAATTAAACCTCTTTGGAAAAAAACCTTGGGAAGTACCCCACTTGGACACTCTTGAGTTATGGAAGTTTGGTGATTATAAAACCTTTACTTCATTAAAATTAATGGCACACGTTTTAGGAATTCCATCTCCCAAAGATGACATTGACGGCAGCCAAGTGCGAGAGGTATTTTATGAAGAAAAAGATTTGGATAGAATTATTCAGTATTGTGAAAAAGATGCTATTACAGTGGCTCAAATACTTTTAAGATTACGCAATGAAACGTTGCTCGATGAGAGCGAAATACTTTCGGTGTAATAAGCAATTTTTTTGGCTATAAAGCTATCTTTGTAAAGATGTCAAAGGAGATACTACTTACCGTACATAACCTAAGCATTGCTTTTGGAAAAAAACCTTCTCTTAAAACAGTGGTGAACGAGGCTTCCTTTTCGCTATTTAAAAATGAGGTATTAGGGATTGTGGGAGAATCGGGTTCGGGCAAATCGGTTACTTCCTTGGCCATTATGGGATTGCTTTCTAAAAAAAACACCCATGTTTCTGGAACCCTATTGTTTGAAGAAAAAAATCTTCTACTCCTAAAAAAGAAGGATATTCAAAAAATTAGAGGCAAAGAAATCTCCATGATTTTTCAGGAACCCATGAGTGCTTTAAATCCGTCCATCCCTTGTGGGGAACAAGTTGCCGAAATGCTTCGCTTTCATCTAAAAATGACTTCTTCCGAAGCAAAAAAAGAAACCCTTACCCTTTTTGAAAAAGTAAAACTTCCGCATCCTAAAGAAATTTATAGTCGCTATCCGCATCAACTCAGTGGCGGGCAAATGCAACGGGTCATGATTGCTATGGCAATTTCATGCAAACCCAAACTTTTGATTGCCGACGAGCCCACCACAGCACTGGATGTTACGGTTCAAAAAGAGATTCTACAGTTACTTAAAGACCTACAACAGGAAACGGGGATGAGTCTTATTTTTATCTCTCATGATCTTGCTTTGGTTTCGGAAATTGCAGATAGCGTGGTTGTTATGTTTAAAGGTAAGGTTGTGGAAAAAGGCCCTGTTTTTCAACTCTTTAAAACCCCAAAACAAGAATATACCAAAGCCCTTCTGGCCTCGCGTCCCCCCTTAAACAAACGCCTGGAAAAACTTCCCACAATTGCTTCCTTAGCCAATAAAACCTTTTCACCAAAGGAAATAACCCCCATACAAAGAGCTTCAAAACATAAAAACATCTATACAAAACCTCCTCTTTTAGAAGTAAAAAACCTTACCAAAGAATACTATCAAAATGCCGGTCTTTTTCATAAAAAGAGGGTCATAAAGGCCGTTAATGATGTTTCCTTTAGTGTTTTTGAAGGCGAAACCCTAGGACTTGTGGGCGAATCGGGTTGCGGAAAATCTACCTTAGGAAAGGTCATCCTTCAACTGGAAAAGGCAAGTGCTGGACAGGTTTTTTTCTACGGAAAAGACATTACCGCCTTAAAAACTTCCGAAATTGTAACACTTCGAAAAGACATTCAGCTTATTTTTCAGGATCCCTATTCTTCTTTAAATCCGCGACTTACCATAGGACAAAGCATTGAAGAAGTGATGACCGTTCACCGTATTGGAATTTCAAAGAAAGATCGTTCTAAAAAGATTTCAGATTTACTAAATAAAGTTGGGCTCGACGAAACCTATTATGATCGGTATCCACACGAACTCTCTGGTGGGCAACGGCAACGGGTGGGGATTGCCCGTACCATAGCCTTAGAGCCTAAGTTGGTAATATGCGATGAAAGTGTGAGTGCCTTGGACATATCGGTACAGGCACAAGTATTAAACTTACTAAACGCGTTAAAAGAAGATTTTGGGTTTACCTACATTTTTATCTCTCACGACTTAGCCGTGGTAAAATTTATGGCAGACCAGTTACTGGTCATGAATAAAGGGAGTATTGAAGAAATGGGCGATGCCGATGAGGTGTATGAAAACCCTAAAAAGGAGTACACCAAAAAACTAATTGATGCGATCCCAAAGGGGATTTAAGGGTGCTAAAATTTCCTAATAAAACCCGTTCTAACCTCATAAAGAAAGGGCGTACCATTATTTGAATCATTGAAGATTTGGGAAAAAGGATTTTTAATACATTACATTAACAACTCAAATTATATTACTAACTTACAACCTAGTCTTTAAAAATTGAAAAAAATTTAAGGACGGCAGCACTTAAGAAGCCGTAATTTTAAAAGAAAACAATGAATAAGTTGTGTTTACTTTTTTTCTTGGTCTGGGGAGGGGTAAATGCCCAAACTTTTGGTTCTCAGCAAATTATTTCTACCGAAGGGGATGGACCTTGGGCTGTTTTTGCAATGGATTTGGATGGCGATGGTCTAAAGGACGTGATGACCGCCAATAGTTTTAGCAACGACCTTTTATGGTTTAAAAACTTAGGCAATGGTTTGTTTGGGGAGAAACAGGTAATAGGGACTTTGGAATTTCCTTTAGATATCTATGCCGCCGATATGGATGGGGATGATGATAGGGATATATTATCATTATCTCCAGTTGATAATAGCATCGTTTGGTACAAAAACTTGGATGGGTTAGGAACTTTTGGCCCTCAACAAATTATTGGTACCGATGCCCTATTTGCCATAACCATTAGGGCGGCAGACCTGGATGGCGATAATGATATGGATGTTATTTCTGGCACAGATTCTTCTGGGTTGGCGTGGTATGAGAATGTGGACAATGGTGACTTTGGCCCTAAAATCCCCATTAATGCTTCCCTGCCCAATGCAAGGTCTGTTATGGCTGTGGATATGGATGGCGATATGGACCTAGATGTGGTTTCCTCTTCCTCGGGCTCTGTCACGGTCTCATGGTACGAAAATTTGGATGGTAATGGTACTTTTGGGCCATTAAGAGTTATTGCAGGGAGTGCCCCTACTGTTAGTAAAGTTTATGCAATAGATCTAGATGGCGATTTGGATAATGATGTCCTTGCAACCACCAACAGCCTAGAAAAAGTGGCTTGGTTTGAGAATTTAGATGGATTGGGGAATTTTGGATCTGAAAACATTATCTCGTTGGAGGCTGAAAGTGTAACGACTCTTTTTGCTACAGACCTTGACAATGACAATGACATAGATGTACTTTATAGTTCCACCCCAGATTCGCAGCAAGCAACCTCAGAGGTTCTTTGGTCTGCAAATTTAGATGGTCTTGGATCTTTTAGTCCCAAACAAGTGATAGATAGTTCGCTTAAATTAGTAAGAAGTGTATTCGCTGCAGATATGGATAACGATGGCGATATGGACGTATTGTCTGCCTCGCAAAATGACGATAAAATAACTTGGTACGAAAACCTTACCATTTTAAACGTTTCAGATCTGGAAGCCTTGGGTATTAAGATGTATCCCAACCCTGTAAAAGCGGTGTTGGTGATAGAGAGTCCCGTTCCACTTAAAAAAGTAACGCTATTTTCTGTTTTGGGAAACAAACTGCTGGAAGCCACAAAAGATCTTAACGAAATTTCCCTAGCTTCGTTACCCTCTGGCTTGTTGGTTGTAGAAATTGAAACCGAAAAAGGAAAAATGATACAAAAAGTGGTGAAGGAGTAAGCATTATCCTCCTAAAATAAAAAACCCGTTCTAACCTCACAAAGAACGGGTTTACCTTTATCTGAATCGTTGCAGATTTGGGGAAAAAGGATTTTTAATAAGTTACATCAACAAGAATACTTTTTTAGCAACATAAAGCAAGCTGTTTATAAGTTGCCCAGTATTTTTTAACCAGTTGAGAACGTTTTTCATAACATAAGTTGGTTAAGCGTGATTAATCAAATTTGGGACTGCTAAAGTGTAAAATTATTTGAATAAACACGATTAAAAACATATTTTTTCGATGAAATGCATAAATATTTAACATTTTATCGAATTTTACTAATATTAAACGAAACGTTTGATGATAAACGACTTAAAATGTCATTTCTGGGACTGTCCCATTAATTACCATTTCGCCTTCGGTGGCGGCTATAATTTCTTCCACCGAAACTCCAGGGGCGCGTTCTAAAAGATAAAATTTACCGTCCTTAATTTCCAGTACGGCAAGATTGGTTACAATTTTTTTAACGCAGCGAACCCCAGTTAAGGGAAGTGAGCATTTTTTTAAAAGTTTAGATTCCCCTTCTTTATTGGCATGCATCATGGCAACAATAATATTTTCGGCAGAAGCCACCAAATCCATAGCACCCCCCATTCCTTTTACCATTTTCCCAGGAATCTTCCAGTTGGCAATATCCCCTTCTTGGGAAACTTCCATAGCTCCTAAAATGGTTAAATCTACATGCTGTCCTCTTATCATAGAAAAACTCATAGCAGAATCGAAAAAAGAAGCTCCTGGCAATGCCGTAATGGTTTGCTTTCCTGCATTGATTAAATCGGGATCCTCTTCTCCTTCAAAAGGAAAGGGACCCATCCCTAAAATACCATTTTCACTTTGAAATTCTACTTCAATATCGTTACGAACAAAATTGGCTACTAAAGTAGGTATCCCAATGCCTAGATTTACATAGTAACCGTCTTTCACTTCTTTAGCAATACGCTGCGCTATTTGGTTTTTATCTAACATGATAATGTGTTAATTTGTTGATTTGAAAATATGTCAATTACTATTTTTTGAGGTTGAGATTATTTTACTTATAATCTTTACTGAAGAACTTAAATCTTCAAATAGTTGTTCTTTTGAATCTGGATAATGTATTGATTCTTTACATAACATCAACCAATATTCTACTATGATGTTCTTTTATCATTCCTCATAATTTTCAAATGATATCATTTTCAAATTATTTAATTCCGTTTACGGACAGTTCTTTGCTCAATTCTTTTCTCGTAGTTTGTCCCTTGAAATATTCGTTGCACAAAAATACCCGGAATATGAATTTGATTGGGATCCAATTCTCCAGCAGGAACTAATTCCTCAACTTCAGCTACTGTGATTTTTGCAGCACCACACATATTGGGATTAAAGTTTCTTGCGGTTCCTTTAAAAATTAAATTTCCGGCAGTATCCCCTTTCCAAGCTTTTACAAAAGCAAAGTCGGCTTTAAAAGCGTATTCCATGATGTGCATTTTACCATTAAATTCCCGCACTTCCTTTCCTTCTGCAACCTCAGTACCATATCCTGCTGGAGTAAAAAAGGCAGGAATCCCACTTTGAGCCGCTCTGCAACGTTGTGCTAAAGTTCCTTGCGGAATTAACTCTACCTCCAACTCTCCACTAAGCATTTGTCTTTCAAACTCGGCATTTTCGCCTACATAGGAAGAAATCATCTTTTTTATTTGATGTTTTTGAAGGAGTAATCCCAATCCAAAATCATCTACCCCAGCATTATTAGAGATACAAGTAACTTCTTTTACATGAAGGCGTACCAGTTCGGCGATACAATTTTCTGGGATTCCACTAAGTCCAAACCCCCCTAACATAAGTGTCATTTTATCTTGAACTCCTTTACAGGCTTCTTGAACATTAGCAACTGTTTTTGTGATCATGGGTGTTTCAATTTTTCTTAAAAATACAAAAATAAAGAGTATAAAAAAACCCGATTTCTCGGGCAAATGATTTAAAGTTATAGGGTATGCTAGGGTCTTAAATCAAACTCATCGTCAGGTAATTCGCCTCCGTCTGGATTTCTTCCGTAGTTAGCACAATTTGTTTCAATAGAAAGCTGGGAAGGCTTTTTAAAATTATTTTTGGAGACATCCAGCGTTGGGTCTTCATAACATTTTCTCATATACATTGCCCAAATGGGTAGTGCCATTGTGGCTCCTTGTCCATACGCTGTGCTAGAAAAACGAACCGAACGATCTTCGCCCCCAACCCAAACGCCTGTGGCTAAGTTTGGGACCATTCCCATAAACCAGCCGTCACTATTATTTTGTGTGGTTCCAGTTTTTCCCGCAATAGGGTTTGTGAATTTATAGGGGTATCCCGTTACGGCATTTTTATAAACGGTATTGTTTTCATTTCCAGAATGTCTTAGCCTTTGTCCAGAACCCGATTGCGTAACTCCTTCCATTAAGCTTACGGTAACATAAGCAGACTCTTTACTTATTACATCTCTTGTTTCAGGAACATTTTGAAATAAAATAGTGCCGTTTTTGTCTTCGATACGTTGTACTAAAATTGGAATTACGTAAACCCCTTCATTGGCAAAAGTACTATAGGCTCCTACCATTTCGAACACGGTAATATCTGGTGTCCCCAAGGCAATAGAAGGAACCTCTGGAATATCTTTGGTTTCAACGCCCATTTTTTCAACCAAGTCTATCACCGGTCTTGGGCCTACTCTATCTATAAGTCTCGCTGTTATGGTATTTACAGAATTTGCCAATGCGCTTTTAAGGTTCATCATGCCGCCATAACCCCCACCACTATTTTTAGGGGTCCAATCTTTAATTAAGCTATACTTTCCAGCAGGAATTGTAAATGGAGTATTGGGTAAGGTATCGCAGGGAGACATATGCATTTGATCGATGGCTGTGGCATATACAAAAGGTTTAAAGGTAGAACCTATTTGGCGTTTCCCTGTTTTAACCATATCATATTTAAAATGCTTGTAATTAATACCCCCTACCCAAGCTTTAATTTCACCCGTTTGAGGGGTCATTGACATCATGGAGGCTCTTAAAAAAGATTTGTAATACCGAATGGAGTCTAATGGTGTCATTAACGTATCTATATCTCCTGCCCAGGAAAAGATAGTCATTTGGGTTTTCTTTTTAAAACTCTCTTTAATCTCTGAATCGCTTTTTCCTTGTTTTTTAAGCTCATTCCAACGATCACTTCGTTTCATGGCAGCTTCTATTATTTGAGTTTCTTCTTCTTTTGTGATATCTCTAAAAGGAGCCGTTTTGTTTTTTTCGTTTTGTTTTGAAAATTCTTTCTGAAGTTTTGCAATATGAGCGTCTACAGCTTCTTCTGCATATTGTTGCATTTTAGCATCAAGGGTGGTGTAAATCTTTAATCCATCACTGTTAATATCGTATAGAGAACCGTCGGGCTTGGGATTATCTTTTGCCCACTGTTTCATAAAACCTCGAATGTATTCTCTTACATAGGTTCCAATTCCCTTATCGTGGTCTTGGGGTGTAAATTTAACTCCTAAGGGTAGTTCTTGAAGGGAATCTTTTTCTTTTTCAGTAATGAAATCATACTTTTCCATTTGAGAAAGCACTACATTTCTACGATTCATAACACCTTCTGGGTTTCTTTTCGGATTGTATAAAGACGAGTTTTTAAACATTCCAACCAGTGTGGCAGATTCTTGAATATTTAAATCCTTTGGGGCTTTGTCAAAATAGATGTTGGAAGCCGATTCAATACCAATGGCAAGATTTAAGAAATCGTAGGTATTAAAATACATGGTAATGATTTCTTCTTTGGTGTAGCGTCGTTCAAGGCGTGTAGCAATAATCCACTCTTTTGTTTTTTGTAAAAAAACCCTTTCAAAAATATTGCTTGCCACACGAGTGGTAAAAAATTGTTTCGCCAATTGCTGCGAAATAGTACTTGCACCTCCTCTTGTCCCAAGAAAAGCAAAAGCCCGTACCGTCCCTTTTCCGTCAATCCCTGAATGGTCGTAAAAACGAGCATCTTCAGTGGCTATAAGTGCATTAACAAGATGTGCCGGTAAATCTTCATATTGTACAGGAGTCCTATTTTCTTTAAAAAATTTCCCTATTACTTGCCCATCCGAAGAGATAATTTGTGTCGCAAGATCCTTTTCAGGATTTTCTAAACTTGTCTCATCGGGAAGGCTTCCAAAAACGCCCCAAGAGGTTAATAAAAAAAATAACAAAACAACTAAAATCCCTCCTGTAAATAGTTTCCAAAATAATTTTATATGAGGGGTATTGTTTTGTGACACTTTTCCTTTTTGGGTTTTTTTTACCATGGTTATTCTATTACTTCTTCAATACTATAGCCAACCTCTGTGATTCCTTTTAATTGAGAAACGCCTCCTACTTCTCCATTATTGCGTACCGCTTGGGATACTGTTAAAGTATAGGTCCCCTTTTCGGGAAACGACACCTTTTCTTTGTACCAAAGTTTACTCTCTTTAATACTTCCTATTCCAGTTCCCAACCAAGTTCCGTCTGCTTCAGCCATTCGATATTCCAATGTATCTGTGATTACTTTGCCATGAGGAAAATTCATACTGGAAATTAAAAAAATATTATTAAAAGGGTATTCATTTGTATTTCTTAAATGGAGATAAATATGATACTTTTTAAGGGAATCCATTTGCGGGAGAGTAAATTCAATAGGGTCATTTTGATTCCAACTGCCAGAAATGTTTCGCATCTCTCCCTCCACAACTTTTGAATGGCAAGAGAAAAGTAAAAGTAAAAATGGGTATACCAAGCTACGCATTTCTCTTTTTATTTTTGTTTCTGTTTCTTTGACGGTTTTTCCCCTTTTTTGTGTTTCTAGAACTTCTTGGCTGGTCAAAACGAGTGAGACTGTCTTGCCCCACTACATTATTAAAAAGAGTGGCATCTTCAACTACTTTTTCATCTTTAAATTCTTCTAGGGACACCACTTTATTACCCTTTTTATTGATGCTAATAATCTCATTTACTTTAGAAACAGAAAGCTCATGCCATGTTGAAAATTCATCTTCATACGAAAACCACATGAGTCCTTTAAAAATATCAATTTTTTGGCATTGAGCTTTTCCTTTTTCCGTAAAAAGTTTTACCTCTGTTTTAGGAAAAGTTGAAAGGGCTTCTGTATAGCTATCTAATTCATAGTTAAGACAGCATTTTAATTTTCCACATTGCCCGGCAAGTTTTTGCGGGTTTAAGGAAAGTTGTTGGTATCGTGCTGCCGAAGTATTAACCGATCTAAAATCTGTAAGCCAAGTAGAACAGCACAATTCCCTTCCACAGGAACCTATTCCTCCTAAACGGGATGCTTCCTGCCTAAATCCTACTTGTTTCATCTCGATTCTAGTACCAAAGGCACTTGCAAAATCTTTAATGAGTTGTCTAAAATCCACGCGTTCTTCTGCGGTATAATAAAAAACCACTTTAGAGCCATCTCCTTGAAATTCGACATCACTTATTTTCATTTTAAGCCCTAAGGCCATGGCAATTTCTCGGGATTGCTTTTGTATTGCATCTTCTTTATCACGAAATGTTTGCCAGATGTCAATATCTTTTTGTGCTGCTTTTCTATAAATTTTGGGGAGTTCGTCCAACTTAATAAGCTCTTTTTTTCGCTTCATTTGAACTCGCACCAATTCTCCAGTAAGCGTTACTATTCCAATATCATGTCCAGGAGATGCTTCGGTAGCCACCACATCTCCAATAGAAAGTGATAGTTTTTCTGGGTTTGAATAAAAGTGTTTTCGGCCATTTTTAAATCGAACCTCAACCGCATTAAATGGAATCATGTCTTTAGGTAAAGACATATTTGAAAGCCAATCGAATACCGTTAATTTATTGCACCCGTCGGTTCCGCAAGTTCCATTGTTTTTGCAGCCCTTTGGTTGCCCGTTCGCGCTACTAGCACAGCTGGTACAGCCCATAATGTATGTATATATAGCTCTTTTATAGAAAAAGAGACGAAGATGAAACTTTTTTTAAAAAAGTAAAGATACCTTATTTTGGATAATTAATACCTATTTGCTTAAACATTCCATGCCTATAAAGTTTGTTAACAAAAATTAAACCTAGATTACATTTCTTATTGTAGTGAAACCAAAGAAATAGTACCTTAGCCTATTCAAACAATTTTTGATCAATTTTATAGACTTATGAGTACCGAAAAAGACGCAAAACTAAAAGCCCTTAAATTAACCCTCGATAAATTAGATAAAACTTACGGAAAAGGCACCGTTATGAAAATGGGGGATGCTGCTGTTCAAAAAGTAGAGGTAATTTCTACAGGTTCCCTAGGGCTTGATGTTGCCTTAGGAGTTGGCGGGTATCCGCGCGGGAGAGTTATTGAAATTTACGGTCCAGAGTCTTCTGGAAAAACCACCCTAACGCTACACGCTATGGCAGAGGCACAAAAAAAAGGAGGATTGGCTGCTTTTATAGATGCCGAACATGCTTTTGACAGAGCTTATGCAGAAAAATTAGGGGTAGATATTGAAAATCTTATTATTTCTCAACCCGATAATGGGGAGCAAGCACTGGAAATTGCAGATAACTTAATACGCAGTGGTGCCATAGACATTATTATTATAGATTCGGTTGCAGCCTTAACCCCTAAAAGTGAAATTGAAGGTGAAATGGGAGACAGTAAAATGGGGCTACACGCTAGGTTAATGTCGCAAGCCCTTCGAAAATTAACAGGCTCCATTAGCAAAACAAATTGTACCGTAATCTTTATAAACCAATTGCGTGAAAAAATTGGAGTTATGTTTGGCAACCCAGAAACAACAACAGGAGGAAATGCCTTAAAATTTTATGCCTCCATCCGTTTGGACATTCGAAGGTCTACACAAATTAAGGACACTTCTAGCGAATCGGTAGGAAATAGAACCCGCGTTAAAGTTGTAAAGAATAAAGTCGCTCCTCCATTTAAAACCGCCGAGTTTGACATTATGTATGGAGAGGGTATTTCTAAAGTAGGTGAAATTATTGATTTAGGTGTAGATTTTGAAATTATCAAAAAAAGTGGGTCATGGTTTAGCTATGAGGACACAAAGCTGGGGCAGGGACGCGATGCTGTTAAGACGCTTTTGCTTGACAATCCAGAGTTAATGGAAGAATTAGAACAAAAAATAAAAGAAGCTATCGCTACCGTTTCATCATAAAATAATATTCTCATACGCAACCTAACACCATGACTTGTATCTATTCTTTGTAAAGTTAATTGGGAAGGGTTGCCTACTGTAAATGAGTAGCTTAACACTAACCTATTGACTTTAGAAGAGCTCATAATACAATGTAAGAAGCAAGATGCAAAGGCGCAAGAAGTTCTCTATAAGGAATATTCGCGTATTTTATTCGGAATTTGTTTAAAATACTCCCCCAATAGAACGGAAGCTGAAGACAGTTTGCAAGATGCTTTTATCACTATTTTTAAACGTATTGAGCAGTTTGAAGGAAAGGGTTCTTTTGAAGGCTGGATGAAACGAATTACTGTAAACACAGTCCTTCAAAAATACCGAAAGAAAAAAACTTTCGATATTTCCAACGAACAACAAATTGAAGATGCCGAAGTTGAAATAGTACAGGAAGCTATTCCTCTGGATTACCTTTTAAAGATTATTCAGGAATTGCCAGACCGGTATCGATTGGTTTTTAACCTTTATGTAATGGATGGATATTCGCATAAAGAAATAGGAGAAATGTTAGGAATTAGTGATGGTACGTCTAAATCTAACCTAGCGAGAGCTAGAGGAATTTTAAAAACGAAAATAGAAGATTACAAAGAAAAATTACAATAACCTTCCTCCCCACGGAAGACCCCTATGAAAAAGAACACAAACATAGACGACTTTTTTAAAGAACAACTTGGTTCTTTTGAGGTTTCGCCTTCTCCCGAAGTATGGGACGCTATTAAAGCGAAACTGAAAGAGGAAAAAGAGGATCGCAAAGTCATTCCACTTTGGTGGAAAGTAGGCGGTGTTGCCGCTCTACTGGCGATTCTTTTAACCGTTTCGGGGGTTTTTCAATCTAAGGAAATCCCAAATAATGCTCCTATTGTTGAAGAAACCATACCAAAAACTGAAAAGGATCCCTTAATTAAGAGCGACGCACTAATTTTAAAAGACACTGAAAAAAAGACAGGGGATATTGTTTCTGAAAATAAAGACCCAAAAAAAGAAAATGGTATCGATATTTCGGAAACCATAAATTCTAATAAACTAAAAAACAACGCTGAAAATTCAGTAACAACCGCAAAAAAATATCAAGCAAATGAACCCCTTACAAAAGAGGCTTCTGTTATAAAAAACGCAACAGTTAATGATGGAGTAGCGGTTTCGTCCACTTCAAAAACGAAGCAAAAAATATCCAATGAAGTAATTAAAGAAGAGCGTTGGGATGATAAAATTGCTTCTAAAAAAGAGATAAGTAATGCCGTTGCTAAAGTTGAGAAGACAAATTCAGATAAATTGAATGGCGAAAAGAGTCCTTCTGAAAAAGAAGAAAAAACAACCATTATCCCCAGCCTTTCTGAAGATGCCGTCGCAAAAGAAGAAAATGTTGAAAAGGTTGAGAAAGATCTTCCGTCTGAAAACAAAAAATCCATTTTTGATGCCATAGAGGAAGACAAAGAGAGTATTGCTAAAAAGGAAGATGAAAAATCTAACTCTTATTGGGAAATAACCCCCAATGTGGGTCCTGTTTTTTATAATAGCATAAATGGTGGGTCTTCTATTTCTCCAGCGTTTGCAGACAATGCACAATCGGGCAACACCAATATAAGTTACGGGGTGCAGGTAAGTTATGCTATTTCCGATAAGCTTAGTGTACGCACTGGAATAAACAATGTTAATGTAGGATATACTACAGGAGACGTTACCCTTGCTATTGCCCCTACTGAAGTTGCTTTAAAAAGTATAAATTATACCACTGAAGGTAAGACGGTTTTAACCGCTTTTGACAAAGGTGCAATTGAAATGTTACCAACAGACCCCACTAATCCTTTCTCCCAAGTAACGCAAAAATCCAGTTCTGGCAATGCCGAGATTACACAAAGTATTACTTATTATGAAGTGCCCATGGAATTAAAATATACGTTAATTAATAAACGCTTTGGTGTTAATATGATTGGCGGCTTTAGCACCCTATTTCTTGGAAATAATGAAATTTCGGTAAGCGATGGTGACTTTAGAAGTACCTTAGGAGAGGCCAATAATTTAAACACGATGAGTTTTTCTACTAATATTGGCTTAGGATTTGATTATAAAATTAGCAAGCGTTTTAAATTTAATATAGAACCCATATTTAAGTATCAACTTAATCCCTATACTTCCACAGTAGATTTTAATCCTTACTATTTTGGAATTTATAGCGGTTTAAGTTTTAAATTTTAGGTTAGTTTTTAGTTGGTTAGGTTTGGTTATACCGAACAAAAATGAAAAACCGTTCTTTCGCCATAGAACGGTTTTTTTATACCGTAGGGTTCGTAAGTTCGTTTAAAATAATATCTCGTGTTTGCAAACGCAGCATTCTTTTGTCTTCCATTTCTAAAATTCCTGTGGGTATTATTTTATGGACTTTAACTCGCATTATTCCTGGACTTCCACTTAAAAATGTATATGAAAATCGTTTTTTATTGTCGTGAAAAGTCATAGGAGCAATAGGAATTTTATGTTCTATTGCCAAGCGGAAAGCCCCGTCCTTAAATTCGTCTAACACTACTGTTTCCTCTGGGACCCCTCCTTCGGGGAAGATACAAACCCCTAATCCTTGATTTAATTTATGTTGAGCCGCGGCAAAAACCTCTCTTCTGCTCTTAGGATTGTCTCTATCCACTAAGATACAAGTGCGTTTATAAAAAAACCCGAAAAGAGGAATTTTTGCTAATTCCATTTTACCCACAAAAACAAAAGGATTTTTTACCACATGCAACATCAACATAATATCTGTCATGGAAGTATGATTGGCTACAAACATGTAGCTTTTATTATCTTCATATTCCACTTCTCTTTTAATAATAGCATAAAACCCCATTCCCATTAAAATAAATTTTGCCCAAAATCTAGCCAATTTGAAAAAAAAAGGGTACCAACGCTCTTTTAAGATACTTATTATTAAAAGTGGGAAAAGAGCCAGAATAGGAATTAACACCAGTAGGTAAAACCAGATTCTAAAGAGTAAGTAAAAAGGAGATTTTAAAAATTTCATTAAGAATCAAAAATACACATTTGCCCTCAGCAAATACTTCAAAAAAATTACCTTTGTCAAAAATAAATTCTATGTCACGCATTTTAACAGGCATACAAAGCACTGGGACACCCCATTTAGGGAATATTTTAGGCGCCATTCTTCCTGCCATAGAAATGGCAAATGATCCTAAAAATGAATCTTTTCTGTTCATTGCAGACATGCATTCTCTTACCCAAATAAAAGATGCCACTTTATTAAAAAACAACACCTACAGTACTGCAGCAACTTGGTTAGCATTTGGGTTAGATATAAACAAAACTGTATTTTACAGACAAAGCGACATCCCTCAGGTTACCGAGCTTGCATGGTATTTAAGTTGTTTTTTTCCGTATCAACGACTAACCTTAGCCCATAGTTTTAAAGATAAAGCAGACCGATTGGAAGATGTAAATACAGGGTTATTTACCTATCCTATGTTAATGGCCGCAGACATCCTTTTATATGATGCAACTATTGTCCCAGTAGGTAAAGATCAATTGCAGCATCTTGAAATGACGCGAGATGTGGCGTCTCGATTTCATACTAAAATAAATGCCGAAGTATTTGTTTTACCAGAAGCCAAAGTTCAAGAAGATACCATGCTTGTTCCCGGTACAGATGGAGAAAAAATGAGTAAATCAAAAAATAATATCATTAATATTTTCTTGCCAGACAAAGAGCTTCGTAAGCAAATTATGAGTATTCAAACCGATAGTACTCCTCTAGAAGAACCTAAAAATCCAGACACATGTCATGTTTTTTCATTGTACAAATTACTCGCTTCAGAAAGTGAAATAGTACAAATGCGCCAAAATTATTTAGGCGGCAATTATGGATATGGCCATGCAAAGCAGGCCCTTTTTGAAGTAGTGCTAAAATATTTTGAAGTACCTAGAGAACGGTATACTTATTATATGCAACACCTCGATGAAATTGACAAGGCATTACAATTTGGCGCAGAAAAAGCCACTTTTGTTGCTAATGGTGTTTTAGAAAGGGTGCGAAGGCATTTAGGTTATTAAACCACCTGAAACATTTTCCCTGGCAAGGGTCTCACGACTCCTTTCAATTCCATAGTAAGTAATATTGAGGCCATTTTAAAAGTAGGAAAGTTGCAGTCCAGTGCAATACTATCTAGTCCTTCTTTGTCCTTTTGCTTCAAATAATTCCAAACTATGTTTTCTTCTTCGGTTAATTCCACAAAAAGTTCTGTTTGTTTTGGCAGGCTTTTCTTTATATCAATTTCCCATCCTAAATGGTATAGTATATCGGCAGCAGAGTTTAACAAGTGTGCCTGTTGCCCTTTAATTAAATTATTACATCCTTGACTGTAGATATCGGTGGTTCTTCCGGGTACTGCAAAAACTTCACGATGATACGAATTTGCAATATCTGCCGTAACTAAGCTCCCTCCTTTATCGGCAGATTCAATAACAATGGTCGCTTCACTTAAGCCCGCGATAATTCGATTTCGTTTTAAAAAATTGGTTTTATCGAAAGGGTCATTGCTCCAAAATTCGCTTATAAAACCTCCATTTTCATTTATTCTAGCAACATACCTTTTATGCGTTTTGGGATACATTTGGTCAAATCCATGGGCTAAGCATCCAATGGTTTGTAACCCCAAGTCCATTGCCTTTTTTTGAGCAGTAATGTCGATACCATAGGCAAATCCGGATATAATTACAGGTTTTAAAGGCGCAAGATCTTCGAGTAGTTTTTCACAAAATGCCATCCCATAGGGAGTAGCATTTCTAGTCCCTACAATACTAATTAATTTTTTGTTTTGAATATCAATATTTCCTTTTTGAAAAAATAAGATAGGCCCATCCAAACAATGTTTTAGACCTTCTGGATAGTTTTTTTCCAAAAAATAACAACATTCAATTTGGTTATCTTCAATATAGGCAAGCTCGGTTTCGGCTTGTGGTAATTGGGTATCGAGGGATAATTCTTTCAGTTTAATTCGTCCAATCCCGTCAATTTTTAACAGGTTTGATTTCTTTTCTTTAAAAATTCCTTCAGCAGAACCTATAGTAGTAATTAATTTTTTAGCGGAAACATCCCCTAAATTTGGAACTCTTTGTAAGGCAAGAGTATATAATAATTCCTTTTTTGTTAGTATCATTAAAAAGCGGGGGGGAGTTGCTCAAAAATAGACAAATTTTTATTTGTTGAAAAGTTCCTAATAGAACAGTTGATTGTCGTTTAAAAAAAATATAAGTTTGTTTTAATGGATTTGTCAACTTATATAAAGGATTTATTGTTTCGATACGAGTGTGTCATTGTCCCCGGTTTTGGTGCCTTTTTAACTCAATACCGAAGCGCTCAAATTGAGGCAAATAACACCTTTTACCCTCCAGGTAAGACCCTTTCTTTTAATGCACAATTGCAAACCAACGACGGTATTTTGGCTCATTATGTAGCTTCTTTAGAAAAATGCAGTTATGAAGTGGCCTTGCAGAAAATAAGAAACTTTACCAAGGAACTTTCCTTACAACTCCTGGAAGGGAAAACGATTATTTTGAAAAACATTGGAGAATTTTCTTTGAATAAAGAACAAAAAATCCAGTTTAATCCTTCCAATAAAGAAAATTTTAGCCCCGCTTCTTTTGGGCTTTCTTCATTTTTCTTTCCACAAATTGAAAGAGAAAACCAATTGGTTTATACCAAACAGGATGCTACCTCCCAAGAAGAAAACAAAACCAAAATTCCCTATATGCGCTATGCTGCCATTGGATTGCTTGCCATTACTTTGGGTAGTTTTAGTGGGTTAAAAATCTATGAGAGTGAGGTAGAAAAATATAATCTTAGTGAAAGAAAAAAAGCAGATGCCCTTTTAGAAACTCAAATTCAAGAAGCTACTTTTATTATTGACGTATTTCCCGCAGCAAATATTGCTATCCCCAAGGAAAAAGGAAATTATCATATCGTTGCGGGAGCATTTAGGATTGAAGAAAACGCACAAAAAAAAGTCGCACAACTAATCCAAAAAGGATTTGCAGCAAAAATGATAGGAGTTAATAAATATGGCTTGCATCAGGTAATTTATAGCTCTCATCAAGATAGGATGGAGGCTTTAAAGGTGCTTCAATCGATTAAAAATACTGAAAATAAAGAAGCTTGGCTATTGGTTCAAGAAATACCTCAATACTAACACTTCTCCTTTCTATTTTTTTGCAATTCTTTACTTTAGGTTAAATAGTTTTTACCTTTACCAAAATTTTAAAAATGGAGCCCAAAACACCCAAGGATTCTAGAACTATTATTACAGATTTAGTACTTCCAAGTGAGACAAACCCCATAGGAAATATGTTTGGTGGCGAATTACTTGCAAGAATGGATCGAGCTGCCAGTATTGCCGCAAGAAGGCATAGCCGTAGAATTGTTGTTACAGCTTCTGTAAATCATGTGGCCTTTAATAAAATGATTCCTTTGGGAAGTGTAGTTACTGTAGAGGCTCAAGTTTCTAGAGCCTTTAAAAGTTCTATGGAAGTGTTTATGGATGTTTGGATTGAAGACAGAGAAAGCGGTCTTCGAAGTAAAGCAAATGAAGCCATTTATACTTTTGTTGCGGTAGACGAGATGGGCAGTCCCGTAGGAGTTCCAGAACTTATTCCCGAAACCGAACTTGAAAAACAACGGTTTAATGCTGCTTTGCGAAGAAAACAACTTAGTTTAGTGCTTGCTGGTAAAATGAAGCCTTCGGAAGCTACCGAGCTAAAAGCAATTTTCGTGGATTAAGAAACCCCTTCATTTAACATAATTGTTTTCCTTATTTAAAATGTTTATTGATATATTTGATAGCTTTAACTATTTTAAGCCTTTTAAATTCAATAACAGACGATTATGAAATGCCCATTTACACACTTTACAAACCCGCCGAAGATGAAAACAAAGGGCATTCCATCTTCTGCATTATCAAATATTTTATCCCGATGAAAAAAATTATCTTCGCTATCTTTGTGTTTCTTCCAATAATAGGATTTTCGCAGGATCAATTTAAAATTCAATTTCAAGATGAATCTATTCAGATTCAAGAAAACATTCACTCTTTTGATTGGAGTCAAATGCCTGTAAATTCAAAATTAGCCAACGGCTATATTGGATGGGTTCAGTTTTATCATACGCCAACTCAAAATATTCAAGATCAGTTTAAAGCTATGGGGCTTGAACTCATTAATTATATTCCTAACAAAACTTATTTATTTTACTTCCCAGAAAATACTTCCGTAGAATACTTAAGGTCTAGTGGTGTTAGGGCCATTGTTCCTGTGGAAGGTCGTTTTAAATTAAGTGAAGATTTAAAAAATGGAACTATTGGCGAATGGGCTCAAGAAAATGGTAAAATTTTAGTGACCCTTCAATATCATAAATATGTAGATTATAATTTTGTGATGAGTGATTTAGCTGAAAGGCAAATTTCCCTAAAGCAAGCCTATATAGGATCTAATAACATCGATTTATTAATACCCGATAATTGTTTGGAAGACCTTTCAAACTTGGCTTATGTAAAATGGGTAGAGCTTATCGTTGCTCCCGATGTAAAAGACGATACTCGAGGAAGAAGTTTACACAGAGCCAGTAATCTTGACACCCAAGGGGCAGGAAGAAACTATACGGGAGACGGTATTGGTGTATTAGTAAGGGATGATGGTATTGTGGGGCCTCATATCGATTTTCAAGGAAGAATCGATAATAGTGGTGCAAGTGGGACCAATCAATCTCATGGTGATGGTGTTGGCGGAATCATGGCTGGAGCAGGCAATTTAAATCCTGATATGAGAGGAATGGCCGCAGGATCCGATGTATTTATTGTTAATTATGTAGCCAATTTTCTAGATTCACAAACTGTTACGCTAATAAACTCTGGAGAGGTTCAAATTACAAATTCATCCTACAGTAATGGTTGTAATGCAGGATATACTACTATTACCCAAACAGTAGATTTACAAACCCAAAACATTCCAACACTCCTTCATGTTTTTTCTGCCGGAAATTCAAATAACAATAACTGTGGATATGGTGCTGGTAGTCAATGGGGTAATATTACTGGAGGTCATAAGCAAGGGAAAAATGTCATTGCAACAGCCAATGTGTTTTTTGACGGAAGCTTAGTTAATTCAAGTAGTAGAGGGCCAGCCCATGACGGGAGAATAAAGCCCGATATTGCAGCCAATGGCCAAAATCAAAACTCAACCAATGAAAATAATACCTATCAAGTATTTGGCGGCACTTCTGGTGCTGCACCAGGTATTGCAGGTATTTCTGCCCAATTATATGAAGCCTATCAAGATATTAATGGAACGCTTCCAGAATCTGCCCTTATAAAAGCTACTTTGTTGAATACTGCAAACGACTATGGTAATATTGGTCCAGATTTTAAATTTGGCTGGGGTATTGTTAATGCTTTACGAGCGGGTATTCTTATAGAAGAAGGAAGGTATTTATCGGATGATATTATTCAAGGAGTTACCAACACGCATACCATTAATGTCCCCTCGGGAACCTCTCAGGTACGTTTTATGGTGTATTGGAGTGATGCTCCAGCAAGCCCCGGCGCATCCCCTGCTTTAGTAAATGATTTAGATTTGGTTGTATCCGATCCATCTAGTAATACCTACCTCCCTTGGATTTTAGACCCTACCCCAAATCCAGTAAACTTAGATACTCCAGCAACAAATGGGGTAGACCGTTTAAATAATATGGAACAGGTTTTAATTAATAATCCTGCCGCAGGAAATTATGAATTGGATGTTACTGGATTTAACGTTCCTATAGGACCTCAAAACTATTTCATTGTCTATGAAATAATTCAAGAGAATTTAACAATAACCTATCCTAATGATGGCGAAAGTTTTGTTCCAGGACAAACGGAATCCATCCATTGGGATGCCATAAATACAAGTTCTGGATTTACGTTAGAATATTCTACCAATAATGGAGCATCGTGGAATGCTATTACAACGGTTGCAAATACCGTTACCAATTTTGCTTGGACGGTTCCTAGCACATTAACTGGAGAAGCTAAAATAAGAATTACTAGCGGTGCTTTTTCAGATGAAAGTGACGGTACCTTTTCAATAGCAGCGCAAGTAACTGGATTAACTTTAACTGAAGTCTGTCCAACGGAGGCTGTATTTACTTGGAATTCAGTGGTTGGGGCAGAAAGCTACGATTTGTATATTTTAGGGGATAAATATATGGAAGTCGTTGGCAATAGCACCACAACCTCTATTACAGTTCCTATTGCAAATGCAACAGATCCCATGTGGTATTCTATTGTAGCTAAAAATGATACCGATGGCTGGAAAACAAAAAGGCTTAATGCTTCATTTTATTCAGGAGGTATTTTAAATTGTTCTTTAGCGAATGATATTGCATTAGTTGCAATTAATAATTTGCCAGAAGATTTTTCTGATGTTTGCGGTGGGCCCGCTGTAATCATTTCTGTGAACATAGCAAATCCTGGCATAAATCCGCAAAGTAATTTTACAGTAAGTTACCAATTATCTGGTGAGCCACCCGTTCAAGAAACGTATAGCGCTACGTTAAATTCTGGAGATGAAGTAACTTATAATTTTACCACCCCTCTAGCTATTACATCAAATAACTCATATACTTTAACAACGCTTGTAGATTTATCTGGAGACTCAAACAGTACCAATAATGAAAAATTGCTTGATTTTTATGCACAAGTTGAGCCAACAGAAGTTCCTTTTTTAGAAACTTTTGATTCCTCAAATGTTCCTCCTTTGGGTTGGTCCATTATCAATCCAGACAATGGAATAACCTGGGATGAAAGAAATGTTATTGGCATAGGCGGAATACAAACCAAAGTTGCCTATATGGATAATTTTGGCTACCCAGCTGTAGGTGCTGAAGATTATTTAATGACAGAGTATTTTGATTTAGGGGCTGTTTCAAGTCCTGTTCTAACATTTGCTCTTGCAAAGGCCCAATTTTCTGAAAGTCGTTCGGATACTTTAAAAGTTGAAATTTCTACTGACTGTGGTAACACCTTTACTACAATTTATGAAAAAACAGGGCTTGAACTATCAACGATTCCAGATTATAATACTTCCATAGATTGGTCTCCAGCAACCTTAAATGATTGGCGTAGAGAATTAATAGATTTAAGTTCGTATACGGGAGAAAACGTTTTATTTAGGTTTGTAAACATAAATGATTTGGGAAATAGCACGCACATTGATAATATTAATGTAACCGATGCCTTATTAAATACCCCCCAATTTACCGCTAGTGAAATTAGAATGTACCCTAATCCAACATCAGAAACCGTTTCACTTTATTTTGGAAACACAATTATTGGTGAAACTGAAATAAAAGTTTCTAACAGTTTAGGACAAGTTGTAACTGAATTAAAGCAAAACATAGCTGCGCAATCTACCGTAAACATTAATGTAACTAATTATGCTCAAGGCATTTACTTTGTTACAATTAAAACTGAAACCGGATTCATTACCAAAAAACTTATAAAAAAATAATTTTTAGTAACATGTATTTAAAAGCCCCTATTAATGGGGCTTTTTTTATATTTAAAAAAAATATTGGCCACCCATGATACAAGAACTTAAAAACAGCTATGGACATCTTTTTGAAACTGAACTTCTAGAGGAAATTAACCAAGTTGGGACGTTTAAAGACGTTCCTCAAGATTTTACTCTAATTGAAATAGGAGAGTATATAAAATCTATGCCCTTGCTTATTTCTGGAGCCATTAAAGTATTACGGGAGGATCATGATGGAGACGAACTTCTACTTTATTTTTTGGAACGAGGAGATACATGTGCTATGACCTTAA
Source organism: Flavobacteriaceae bacterium (assembly GCA_041392205.1). Taxonomy (GTDB): domain Bacteria; phylum Bacteroidota; class Bacteroidia; order Flavobacteriales; family Flavobacteriaceae; genus Halomarinibacterium. Next base: position 56,759 of record JAWKMO010000002.1, read on the forward strand.
GTTGTTGTCTTGGGCAGACCAAAAGTAAAATAAGAGCAGTAGCAGAATTAGACACAAAATTAGTGATGATTCCAATTCGAAAAATGGAAGAATGGACAGGAAAGTATCGAAGTTGGAGAAATTTTGTTTTTGAAAGTTATCATAATCGAATTATGGAAATGCTAGAAACCATAGATAACATTGCCTTTATGAAAATGGATGAGCGGCTCTTAAAGTATCTTTTAGATAAGGTTAAAATTACACAGGACTCGATTATACATACAACTCACCAAGAAATTGCTTACGAGCTTCATACTTCTAGGGTGGTTATTTCAAGACTTTTAAAAAACCTTGAAAAATTAGGAAAGATTAAACTTAATAGAAATAATATTGTGCTCTTATCCTCTTAATATTCCCATTGTAACCTTTGTTACAGCATAGTATTGAAAATCACTATAATATTGTTCTTTTAAGTAGACTGTATGGAAGTAACTCAAATTTTAGGCTATTTTGGCGCCTTATTAATAGGAATTGTATTAGGATTAATAGGGGGTGGAGGCTCTATTTTAACCGTCCCAGTATTAGTATATCTGTTTTATATTAACCCTGTTACGGCTACGGCATATTCGCTATTTGTGGTGGGAGTTTCAGCATTGGTTGGTGCCCTAAAAAACATTCAAAAAAAACTAATTGATTTTAAAACGGCTTTTGTCTTTTCAATCCCCGCCTTTATAGCGGTTTACATTACAAGAAAATATTTGGTCCCAGCAATACCAACAGAAATAATTCAAATAAACGATTTTATTTTGACCAAAAACATAGCCATCATGCTATTTTTTGCCATTATTATGGTAATTGCTTCTTTGTCTATGATTCGTTCAAAAAAAGAAGTGTCAGAAAATACCCAAGAAGCTGTTTCCTACAATTACCCCTTTATTATTTTAGAAGGTTTGGTTGTAGGAACCCTCACTGGAATTGTTGGTGCTGGGGGAGGATTTCTTATTATTCCAGCCTTGGTTCTTTTTGCAAAATTACCTATGAAGAAAGCCGTAGCAACTTCATTATTAATTATTGCTGTAAAGTCGCTTATTGGTTTTATTGGTGATGTTGAAAATCTAGAAATCAATTGGAACTTTCTATTGTTTTTTACCTTTATTTCGGTCATAGGAATATTTATTGGGGTATGGCTCAATAAATTTATTGATGGAAAAAAACTAAAAAAAGGTTTTGGCTGGTTTGTATTAGTGATGGGGTGTTACATTCTTTTTAATGAATTTACTCCCAAATAAATTACAATGTAACATAAGTTACTGTAAAGATTATGAAGCGGTTATATCTTAGCTTCTATAATTTAAAATTTATACTATTATGAACGTAGAACAAATATATACCGGATGCTTAGCACACGCCGCTTATTATCTTGAAAGTAAAGGCGAAGCAGCCATTTTTGACCCCTTAAGAGAAGTACAACCTTATTTGGACAGAGCCAAAAGAGATGGCGCAACCATTAAATATGTTTTTGAAACCCATTTTCATGCAGATTTTGTGAGTGGCCACCTTGACCTTCATCACAAAACAGAGGCACAAATTGTATATGGTCCCACCGCAAAACCTGGATTTGATGCTATTGTGGCAGAAGACAATCAAGTATTCTCTGTAGGAGATTATAAAGTGAAAGTAATACACACCCCTGGTCACACCATGGAAAGTACCACCTATCTTTTGATTGATGAAAACGGAAAAGAACATGGTATTATCACTGGAGACACCTTATTTATTGGTGATGTTGGAAGACCCGATTTGGCGCAACATGTAATTTCAGAATTAACAGAAGAAAAATTAGCAGGATATTTGTTCGATTCCCTTCGAAACAAAATTATGCCCCTAAGTGACCATTTAATTGTATATCCTAATCATGGAGCGGGTTCGGCATGTGGTAAAATGATGAGTAAAGAAACTACCGATACCTTAGGAAACCAAAAAAAACTGAACTACGCACTTAGACCCGATATGACCAAGGAGGAGTTTATAAAACAACTGCTTACCGGTCTTACAGCACCTCCTGTTTATTTTCCTCAAAATGTTTTAATGAATATTAAAGGGTATGATAGTCTAGATACCGTTATGGAGCGAGGTGAAAAACCTCTTTCTCCCGAAGCTTTTGAAGTGGCAGCGAACGAAACGGGGGCCTTAATGTTAGATACACGTAATGCCGATGACTTTGCGAAAGGATTTATCCCCAATAGTATAAACATTGGTTTAGAAGGCAGTTTTGCACAATGGGTAGGAGAAATGGTTCCGGATGTTAAACAACAAATTCTTTTAATAACCTATCCCGGCAAAGAAGAAGAAGCTATAACAAGACTTTCAAGAGTAGGTTACGACTTTACCATTGGGTATCTAGCAGGAGGGTTTAACAGTTGGAAAGAAGCAGGTAAAGAATTAGAAACAATAGAAAGAATTAATGCAAAAGCGTTTGAAACAAAATACTTTTCAGAAAAACCCTTAATTATAGATGTTAGAAAGAAAAGTGAGTTCGATTCGCAACATATTTTTGATGCGGTAAATGTTCCATTAAATGAAATAAATCAACATTTAGAAAAGTTCCCAAAAGATAAACCATTTATCATTCATTGCGCGGGAGGATATCGTAGTATGATTGCTGCTTCCATTTTAAAACAACGTGGTTGGAAGGAATTTGTAGATGTCGCAGGAGGTTTTAAGGATATTGAAACTACCACCATTCCTAAAACAGACTATGTTTGTCCCACAACTATGTTATAATACCCCTAAAGGTTTTAAAAAAGGCCCTTTTACAGGGCCTTTTTTAATACTATCTTTGTACCATCCCAAAAAAAACATACTATGCATGTAGAACAAATATATACTGGTTGTTTAGCGCAAGGAGCCTATTATATAGAAAGCCTTGGAGAAGTAGCCATAATCGACCCGCTTCGCGAAGTAAAACCCTATATTGAAAAGGCAAAAAAGAACAATGCAAAAATTAAATATATTTTCGAAACACACTTCCATGCAGACTTTGTAAGTGGCCACATAACGCTTTCTAAAGAAACAGGAGCCCCAATTATTTATGGGCCAAAAGCCAACCCTTCCTTTGAGGCCATCATCGCACAAGATAAACAAGAATTTAAATTAGGTGCCGTTACTATTGTTGCCTTACACACCCCAGGGCATACCATGGAAAGTACTACCTATTTACTTAAAGATGAAACAGGAAAAGAGTATGCCATTTTTAGTGGGGATACTTTGTTTTTAGGGGATGTAGGAAGGCCCGATTTAGCTCAAAAAGCAGCCGATATGACTCAAGAAGAATTGGCGGGCTTACTTTTTGAAAGCCTACGGAATAAAATTATGCCTTTGCCAGATGATGTTATTGTGTATCCTGCCCACGGAGCAGGTTCTGCCTGCGGAAAAAACATGATGAAGGAAACCGTTGATACGCTAGGGAATCAAAAAAAAATGAATTACGCCCTTCGTGCCAATATGACCAAGCAAGAGTTTGTTGAAGAAGTAACCAACGGGTTATTACCTCCTCCTTTGTATTTTCCCCTCAATGTGAAAATGAATAAAGAAGGCTATGATGACATCGATAAAGTTTTAGAAAGAGGAACACGGGCACTCTCCCCAGAAGCTTTTGAAATAGTTGCTAATGAAACTGGAGCTATAGTTTTGGATGTGCGTCATCAAAACGATTTTGTAAAAGGACATATTCCTAGAGCCATTTTTATTGGCTTAGAAGGAGGCTTTGCTCCTTGGGTAGGCGCTTTAATTGCCGATGTAAAACAACCCATTTTATTGGTTACCCCAGAAGGAAAAGAGGAAGAAGCTGTAACACGACTTTCCAGAGTAGGTTTTGATAATACATTAGGATATTTAAATGGAGGCTTTGAAGCCTGGAAAAAAGCGGCAAAAGAATACGATACGCTTACTTCAATTTCTGCAAGTTCTCTAGAAAAAATATTGCGTGAAACTATGGTTCCAGTGTTTGATGTTCGTAAAGAAGGCGAATTTATCTCCGAACACATAGAAGGTGCCAAAAACACTCCGTTGGATTTTTTAAATGATCATTTGTCCGAATTCCCAAAAAACGAACCTTTTTATATTCATTGTGCAGGAGGATATAGAAGTGTTATTGCAGCATCCATTTTAAAAAGCCGAGGCATTCATAACCTCATCGATATTGCTGGTGGGTATAAAGACATTAAAGAAACATCAATCCCCACAACAGATTATGTCTGTCCAAGTACCCTAAAATAAGTATTAGCCCCTTTTAAAAACACCTTTTTATAAAAATATGCGCTATGTAACTTGTGTTACTGTGTACTAAGACTCCCTTGTTTAATTTAGCTTTATAAAAGTAAACACTTTTTAAAAAATTCGATTTCTATTTAGTCTAACGGCTAAAAGAAATGGTTGGTTAGTTGGTTGAAAATGAAGTAGCTCAAATTTTGAGCTACTTCTTATCCAACCCTTAGTTTAATACAAAAATGTTTATATATGTCCTTTTTTTCTTCATTATTTGGTGCCGCAGTACAAAAGCATGATGCTATTAAAATATTAGATAAAGAAGCTTTTCAAAATGCTATTGAACACCATAACGTACAATTGGTTGATGTAAGAACCCCTCAAGAATACCAGGGAGGGTATCTAAAAAATGCCATAAATATTGATTATTTTGATGCCTTAAATTTTACGCTTACATTTGAAAAGCTAAACAAACAAAAACCTGTTTACTTATATTGCCGTTCGGGTAATAGGAGTCAAAAAGCAGCTGCTAAGCTTGTTGAAATGGGTTTTACGAAAATATATGACTTAAAGGGCGGTTATATGAACTGGTAACTATATAAGTATGAATCACTTTATTCAAATCCAAAACCTAAAATGCGGTGGTTGTGCCAAAACCGTCATCGATACATTAAAAAAAATAAAGGGCTTAAGTGATATTACCATAGATCTTGATAAAAACATCGTTTCTTTTTCACTAGTGGAAGCTTCCCTTTTAGAAACTGTAGAAAATAAACTCACTGAAATAGGGTATCCGCCAGTGGGGTCAAAAAATTCTGTTATTACTAAGGCCAAATCTTTTGTAAGCTGTGCCGCTGGCAAAATGAGTACCTCATGAAATTTGTAGCATTCGTATTGTTTTTATCAACTTTCATTTCCTGTAATTATTCTAATAAAAAAGAATATTCAGAAATTAAAAATGAAGCCATTGTTTCCATTCAAGAATCCCATCCTGGTAAAAAATTAATGGAAACGTATTGTTATGTATGCCATCATCCAACGACTCCGTTGGAAAGCAGAGTAGCCCCCCCAATGATTGCGGTAAAGCAACATTACATCACTGAAAATACAAGCAAAGAAGAATTTTTAAACGTTTTCAAGAATTGGATGAAAGAGCCTTCTGAAGAAAAAGTAAAAATGCCAGGGGCTGTAAAAAAATTTGGTTTAATGCCCTATCAGCCCTATTCAGAAGAAGTTATACAACAAATTGGTGAATATATCTACTCCTTTGATATTGAACAACCCGAATGGTTTCAAGACCATTTTAACCAAGAACATGGGAAAGGGAAGGGTAAAAAAATGAATAAAGGAATGGGAAATAACAAAATACTCCCAACTACTTATGAGGACAAAGGGATGCAAATTGCTCTAGCTACCAAAGCTCAGTTAGGTAAAAATTTAATGGGAAAAATACAAAAAGAAGGGGTTATTGAAGCTTTAGAATTTTGCCATTTAAATGCCTATCCTATTACCGATAGTATGGCTACTGTTTATAATGCTTCCATTAAAAGAGTCTCGGATAAATATAGAAATCCTAACAACAAAGCTTCTTCAAAAGAAATAGTTTACCTTCAAAAATTTCAGCAAGATATTAGTAAGGGCAAAGAATCAAAGCCTATTCTAGATAGTACTTCAGAAAAAATTAAATTCTACTATCCTATTACCACTAATTCCATGTGTCTAAAATGTCATGGTATCCCTAATAAATCAATTACAAAAGAGACCTATTCTAAAATTAAAATGCTATATCCTAAAGATTTAGCTACAGGGTATGATGTAAATGAAGTTCGTGGTATTTGGACTATAGAATTTGAGAAATAACCAGTGTTTATGCTCCATGATGCTAGACGAAACTTATTGGGATACTCGCTACAAAAATGGAACTACAGGCTGGGACATTGGATATATCTCTTCGCCTTTAAAAGCCTATATCGATCAGCTTAATGATTATACCCAAAAAATATTAATCCCAGGAGGAGGAAACTCCTACGAAGCAGAATACCTCTATAATAAGGGGTTTAAAAATGTATTTATATTAGATATTTCAGAAACAGCACTCCTTAATGTTCAAAAAAGGATGCCTGCGTTTCCAAAAACCCAACTTATCCATCAAGATTTTTTCCATTTTGAAGGAACCTTTGACCTCATCCTTGAGCAAACCTTTTTTTGTGCAATAAACCCATCTCTTCGGAAACATTATGCTACAAAAATGAATACATTACTTCAACCTAAAGGAAAGCTAGTTGGACTCTTATTCGATTTTCCGCTAACAGAAGAAGGACCTCCTTTTGGTGGAAGCAAAAAGGAATATCTTACCTATTTTGAACCCTATTTTGAAATTGAAAAAATAGATTCTTGTTATAACTCTATTCCGCAGAGAGCAGGTAAAGAATTGTTTTTCAAGTTTCTGAAAAAATAAAAAACATCTCATTGTAACAATTGTTACAAAAATTCTCTTCACCCTTTAGTATTTTTCCATAATCAAAAAATCAAGACGTATGAAATCTCATTATCAAATCCTTATTATTGGTGGCGGAACGGGTGGCATCATGACCGCTGCTCAGCTTTTAAAAAAAGATAAAAACTTACAAATAGGAATTGTAGAACCCGCTAGTACTCATTATTATCAACCCGCTTGGACACTGGTTGGTGCAGGGACTTACGACTTTAAAAAAACCGCTAAGCCCATGGCTGAAGTCATGCCAAAAGGGGCCCAATGGATAAAAGATTACGCCACCGGATTTGATGCTGAAAACAACACCCTAACAACCAAAGAAAATGGAGCCATTACCTATGATTTTTTAGTAGTCGCTCCTGGTTTGGTCATGGAACCTTCTTTAATTGAAGGTCTCCCCGAAGCTTTAGAAAAGGGGATTGCCTGTAGTAATTATACAGATCCAGAATTTACTTGGAAAACTATTAAAAACTTTAAAGGGGGAAATGCATTGTTTACACAACCTACGACGCCCATAAAATGTGGTGGAGCCCCTCAAAAAATAGCCTATTTAGCGGCCGATTATTTTGAAAAAAACGGTCTTAAAAACAAAACAAACGTCATTTTTGCCACTCCAGGAAGTGTCATTTTTGGGGTAAAACCCGTAAAAGAAACACTAATGAAAGTGATTGACCGCTACGGCATTCATTTCAAACCTTTTTATGCTCCTTATAAAATAGATGTGGCAAATAAAATTGCCCATTTTAACCATACCGCTCCAGAAGAAAATAGATGTGTTATTAATGAAGACAACAAATTAGGAGAAAGCATGGTGGGTGATGTGGATATCGCTATCCCATTTGATATGCTTCATATAGCTCCCCCACAGGCAGCTCCTAAATTTGTAAGAGATTCCAACTTAGTTAATACTAGTGGATGGCTAGATGTAGATCACCATTCATTACAACATAATACCTTTAAAAACATCTTTGGGTTAGGTGATGTTGCCGCACTACCTACAGCAAAAACAGGCGCCGCCATTAGAAAGCAAGTTCCTGTGGTGGTTGAAAATATACTGCTATTGAAAAACCATAAAGAAGCAACCAATAAGAGTTATAATGGATATTCTTCTTGTCCATTGGTTACTGGATACGGAAAAATGGTGTTAGCAGAATTTGATTATCAAAATAATTTTACCCCAGACCCAAAACTGAAACAAATGTTGATTTTTAATAGCGCCAAAGAACACTGGAGATTGTGGATGTTAAAAAAATATATGCTCCCAAAATTATATTGGGAAAAAATGTTGAAAGGAAAAAATGTGTAATAAAGGCTCCCTTGGGAGCTTTTTTTATTTAGGTAACAAAGGTTACTGACAAGCCTCTGCGGCCCTTCTATCTTTGCTCAAAAAATTATTGATTCATGAAATACGCCTATCTCATCATTATATTGATTTTAACGCAAACAGGGCTTTCACAAGAATTTATTTTAATTACCAAAACCGAAGCTATTTCAAAAGCCCTAGAAAACAATAATACCATAAAAATTGTAAGTGAACAGGTAAAGGAAAACAAAGCAGATTACAACCAAACCCAAGCCATTTTTTTACCCAATATTTCAGCATCCTATACAGGAATTTCTACCACAAATCCTCTTATGGCGTTTGGTTCAAAATTGAATCAAGAAATTATTTCACAAACAGATTTTAATCCGCAGTTATTAAACGACCCTACTCAAACCACAAATTTTGCTACTAAATTTGAAATACAACAACCCATATTAAACCTAGATGGTATCTTTCAAAGAAAAGCAGCAAAAGCAAAATACGAGGCTTCACAAATGCTGTGGGAACGCACCAAAGACTATGTGGCTCTTGAAACCCAAAAAGCGTATATGCAATTGCAATTGTCCTATAGAATGGTTGAGGTTTTAGAAAAAGCGAGAGAAGCATCTCAATCCAATTTGAAATTAGCACAAAATAGCTTTACTCAAGGGTATCTTCAAAAAGCAGATGTATTGGCTGTTGAAGTGCGGGTTACCGAAGTAGAAAATCAATTACAGTATGCTAAAAGTAATGTAAGAAATGCCTCCAACTACCTGTCTTTTCTTATAAGCGATTCTAGCTTTTCCCTTTTAAAACCGTCCGATTCTTTAACGGTAGAGGGTTTTACTACTTCCTCCTCAAATCTTTCAAATGAAAGAGCCGATATCAAGGCAATGGAATATACAACGTTGGCTTATGAAAAGAAGTTAAAAGCAGATAAATTGGCTTTTCTCCCACGGTTAAATGCCTTCGGGAGTTATGAACTATATGACGATGAAATCTTTCAAGCAGACGCTAATGGCTATCTGGTTGGGGCTAGTTTAAGCTGGACTATTTTTGAAGGAGCCCAACGCTTCGCCAAAACACAAAAAAGCAAAGCTTCCTTTGAAAAGTCGAAAATAGAATTACATCAATATAAAATGGAAAGTCAAGTAGCCCTTAATCAAGCAGACCGAATGCTACAAGACGCTGAAAATAGTCTTCGACTTTCAAAATTAGCTTTAGAGCAATCCAAAGAATCGTTACGCATACGAAGCAATCGATATAAAGAAGGGCTAGAAAAAACTAGCGATTTACTTATGGCAGAAACACAATATGCACAAAAACAATTAGAATACTATCAAACTATTTTTCAATATAACTACGCTAGGGCTTACATGGCATTTTTAACCAAAGAATAACAAACAAGATGAAAAACTATTTATATATAACCGCATTTATATCCTTTTCCATAACTACTATAAGCTGTGGAGATGATTCCCAAAAAAAAGCTTTGGATTCCTCCCAGGCAATTTCGGTAACAGTAAGTTCACACCAAGAACAAACCAATAATCCCTATTTAAATACAAGCGGAAAAATACAAGCGGTTAACAGTGCCGATTTAAGTACCCGGATGATGGGTTTTGTAAATAAAGTTCATGTAAAAGTAGGAGATAAAGTAGAAAAGGGACAATTACTCGTCTCAATTAATAACACCGAATTACAAGCAAAACAGGCACAAGTTAATGCCAGTATTACAGAAGCTACTGCGGCGTATGTAAATGCCAAAAAAGATTTTGAACGGTTTCAAAATTTATTTGCAGAAAATAGTGCTTCACAAAAAGAAGTGGATGATATTTCTGCTCGTTATGAAATGGCAAAAGCCAGATTAGAAGGGGCAAAACAAATGAAAAATGAAATTAATGCACAATTTGCTTATTCCAATATTACTGCTCCTTTTAACGGTATTATTACAAGTAAAACGGTTGAGGAGGGAAACATGGCCAACCCTGGAGTGCCCTTAATTTCGATAGAAGCTCCAGGCAATTTTGAAGTAATGACAATGGTTCCTGAAACCGATATTTCTAAAATTAAGAACGGAAGCAAAGTAACCGTTACTGCCAAATCTTTAAATAAAACTATAACAGGAAATGTATCCGAAGTAAGTACATCGGCAAGAAATACAGGTGGGCAATATTTAGTAAAAGTGGCTTTGGAAAAAACGGAAGCCCCTATACTTTCGGGCATGTTTGTAAATGTACAATTTCCAGTAGAAAAAGGAACAAGCACAGTCTCCAAAACGATGTACGTGCCAGAAAGTGCTTTAGTAAAACAAGGACAATTAACAGGCGTATACACTATAGGAAATGGTAATGTCGCTATATTAAGATGGTTACGCATTGGAAAAACCTTTGGAGATCAAGTAGAAATACTTTCTGGATTATCCAAGGACGAACCCTACATCATTACTTCTGAAGGAAAATTATATAACGGAGCAAAAGTTTTGGTTAAATAACTGAAAATAAAGCACTGAAAACTAAAAAATAAAGAAAATGCAAGAAGGAATATCAGGCAAAATTGCTCAAATTTTTATCCACTCTAAGCTTACCATATTATTAATGGTGGCTTTAATGATTATTGGTGCTTACAGCTCTATGTTAATACCCAGAGAAGAAGAACCTCAAATCAATGTTCCTATGGCAGATGTTATGGTGGGATATCCAGGAGCAAGTCCCACTGAAGTAGAAAGTAGAGTGTTAAAACCCCTAGAAAAAGTAATTGGTAACATAAAAGGAGTGGAACATATCCATAGTTTGGCTATGAACGGTCAAGCTATGATGGTGGTTCAGTTTTACGTAGGTGAAAACACCGAAGATTCTTATGTAAAATTATATGATGAATTGATGAAAAATCAAAACATCTTTCCCAAAGACGTCATGCAACCTATGGTAAAAACACGTTCTATTGACGATGTGCCTATGCTAGGTTTAACTCTTTGGAGTGAAGATTATAATGATTTTCAACTTAGGCAAATGGCGGAAGAAGTTACCAACGAAATTGAAAAGGTAAAAGACGTTTCCATTACCAAAGAAATAGGCGGAAGAACACGAGAACTAAAAGTGGTATTAGACAAAGATAAAATGGCTGAAAATGGGGTGGATCCATTAAGCATTATGCAAATGATTCAAGCCAATAATAGAAGTTCGCAATCGGGTAGTTTTGTACAAAACGATACTGAGTATTTAATCACTACGGGAAAATTTTTAACTTCCACAGAGGATGTTGAGAATCTTGTAATAGGTGTACATAAAAATATGCCTGTGTACTTAAAACAAGTGGCTTCCATTCAAGATGGTCCACAAGCCCCAAAAAATTATGTGACTTTTGGTTATGGAAAATCCAACGAAAAATTTTCAGAATACAACTCGGAATATCCAGCGGTAACTATTTCTGTTGCAAAAGTAAAGGGAGCCGATGCCATGAAAATTTCAGAAAAAATCCTTTCCCAGGTAGAAAATTTAAAGAAAACCTTAATCCCCTCCAATGTTCACGTTGAGGTGACTCGTAATTATGGGGAAACGGCGTCACATAAAGTAGGCGAATTATTGCTTCACTTGGGAGTAGCTATTCTGGCGGTGACCCTTCTTGTAATGCTCGCTATGGGTTGGCGAGGTGGTTTGGTGGTGTTCTTTTCGGTACCCTTAACCTTTGCGCTTACCTTATTTAGTTATTATATACTAGGATACACCTTAAATCGAATTACACTCTTTGCATTGGTATTTGTCGTAGGAATTGTGGTAGATGATAGTATTATTATTGCTGAAAATATGCACCGCCATTTTAAGATGAAACGTCTGCCATTTAAACAAGCGGCTATTTATGCCATTAATGAAGTGGGGAATCCAACCATTTTAGCCACATTCACGGTGATTGCGGCAATCCTACCTATGGCCTTTGTTTCGGGGATGATGGGGCCTTATATGAGTCCTATGCCTATAGGGGCATCCATTGCCATGTTATTGTCCTTGTTTGTTGCATTAACAGTTACCCCTTATTTGGGATATCACTTATTGAGAGAAAAACATTCAGAAGAAGAAAAAGAAGAAAAAACACTGGAAACTAGCTGGATATATAAAACATATAAAAAGATGGAACAACCCCTACTAGACCATTCCAAAAAACGAAACCTTATGTTTTTAGCGACGCTAGTTTTGTTGGTTGGCTCTATACTCATGTTTTTTACCAAATCGGTAGCCGTTAAAATGTTGCCTTTCGATAACAAAAATGAGTTTCAAATAGTGGTTGATATGCCCGAAGGGACAACCTTAGAAAGAACGGCTGTGGTAACCAAAGAAATTGCACAATATCTCTCTACAGTCCCCGAGGTAGTAAATTATCAAAACTATATTGGGACCTCTGCACCTATCACATTTAATGGGCTTGTAAGGCATTACGATTTGCGAGGGGGTAGTAATATGGCAGATATTCAGGTAAACTTACTTCATAAAGAAGATCGCGATTTACAAAGTCACGACATAGCCAAAGAAGTTCGTGCTGAAGTTCAAAATATCGCCAAAAAATATGGCGCTAATGTAAAAATAGTGGAAGTCCCCCCAGGGCCCCCTGTACTTTCTACCTTGGTTGCTGAAGTTTATGGACCAAATTATGATGAACAAATTAAAGTCGCCAAACAGGTAAAAACGCTTCTAGAAAACACGACAGATGTAGTAGATACCGACTGGATGGTTGAAGCCCCACAAATAGAATATACCTTAGAAATAGATAAAGAAAAAGCCATGTTAAAGGGTATTGCACCACAACAAATTGTTGGGAATTTAACCTATTTACTCCGCGAGATCCCTGTTTCAAATTTATACGATGAAACCTCGGTGGACCCTGTTGGGATTGTACTTTCATTAGACGATGCCAATAAAACGTCGCTTGAAGATATTCAGAATCTAAAAGTAAAAGGAAATCAAGGCGATGTCATTCCGTTAAGCGATTTGGTAAAAGTACAGGAAAGCACACTAAAAAACACCATTTACCGAAAGGACCAAAAACGCGTAGTTTATATATTAGCCGATATGGCTGGGGATTTAGAAAGTCCAGTATATGCTATTTTGGGCATGAACAAGAAGCTACAACAAATGGAATTACCTAAAGGATATAAGCTAAGCGAAGTATATCTAGGGCAGCCCGAGTCTGAAAATGATTTTACCGTAAAGTGGGATGGCGAATGGCAAATTACTTTGGAGGTATTTAGAGACTTAGGAGCTGCATTTTTAGTGGTAATTATTATTATTTATATGCTCATTGTAGGTTGGTTTCAAAACTTTAAAACGCCCCTTGTAATGATGGTTGCTATTCCCCTTTCTTTGGTAGGAATTGTTTTAGGACATTGGATTTTTGGTGCTTTCTTTACAGCTACTTCTTTTATTGGAATGATTGCTTTGGCAGGAGTTATGGTGCGGAATTCTGTGCTGTTAATTGACTTTATTGAAATTCGTTTAAATGATGGTATCCCTATGAAACAAGCCATTATTGAAGCAGGGGCGGTAAGAACTACCCCTATATTGTTAACCACTGGAGCCGTGGTTATTGGCGCATCCATTATTTTATTCGATCCTATTTTTCAAGGTTTAGCAATTTCTTTAGTGGCAGGAGCAATTGTATCCACCCTGCTAACGCTAGTGGTGGTTCCCTTGATTTATTATATCACCGAACGAAAAAAATGGGAACATCCCCCTAAAAAATAACACTATGAAACTATTGATAATTACCGCAATTACTGCTTTTGAAGAAAGGATTAAGCAGCTGCTTAAAGAAGCCGAAGTAACTACCTTTACATACAAACATGTCACTGGCTATCGAGATTCCACAATGGATTCTATAGAAAACAATTGGTTTGGTGTAGAAATGAATGAAAACGAATCGATTTTATTTTATGCTTTTTTGAAAAAAGAGAAAGTGGATATCTTCTTCGATTTAGTAGAAAAAGAAAATGCTAAACAAGAATCTAAATCAAATATTCATGTGGCAAGTATTAACATTGAAAAAATGAATTCCTAATGAAAACAAGAATTATTCACGCGGTTGCAGGGACTTTTATTTTAGCAAGTCTTTTATTGGCCATTTATGTTTCTATTAACTGGCTTTGGTTTACCGCCTTTGTGGGCATTAATTTAGTACAATCTTCTATAACCAACTGGTGTCTTATGAGTACCCTTTTGGAAAAAATAGGGATAAAAGATACAGAAGATAAAAGCTGTTGTAACTAAACTACATTTTGTAAACCCAATCTGCAGGGTTCATTTTATTGGTGTTTTGATACACAAAAAACTTTAATATTGTTTTTCCTGTGTTGGGATGTGTAAATACTTTCCCAAGGGCCTGTTTGGTGGTTACTTTATCCCCTTTTTTAACCAAAACAGTAGCCAGATTATTATAAATCGTAATATAGTCTCCATGCCTTATATAAACGGCTTTGTTGGCTCCTTTTAATTGTTGAACTTGTATGACTTCACCGTTAAAAACTGCCCGGGCTATAGCGTTGGATTCTGTTATAATTTCTACCCCGTTATGGTCTTGTGTAACATTAGGAAATTGAGGGTGTTGCCTTTTGCCAAAAGGAGTGATAACCTTCCCTTTTTCCACGGGCCAAATCAATTTTCCTTTATTATTTTTAAAATCTTTGGCTAGTAGTTTTGCTTCAGGGGTTAAGGTAAATGTCGTGGTGGAAGTAGGGGTTGTATTACTGGTATTTACTGTAGCCACCTTTTTGTTTGCTTCAGCAATGGCTGCTTTTATTAAGGCATCTATTTCTTTTTCAAGTTTGTTGGCTTCTTTTTGCTTTTCTCTAATTTGGTTTGCAAACTTATTTTCTTCCTTTTTTAAGGTAGCTACGAGTGCTTGCTGATTTTTCTTTTCTTGATCAAGCTTTGCTTTTTCAACTTTATTTTGATCTATGAGCTTCTGTTTATCTTTTTTTTGACGGATTAAATTTTCATTTAATGTTTGAAGCTCCCCGGTTTTCAATTTAATTTCTTCGCCTTGCTTTTTTCTAAACTTGGTATACTGCTTCATATATTGCATCCGCTTATAAGCTTGCAAAAAGTTTTCCGAAGACAATAAAAACATGATTCTGCTTTGCTGTGATTTGCTTTTGTATGATTTTGAAATCATCCCAGCATAATCCGTTTTTAATGCTTTTAATTCTTCTTTTAATTGGTCTATGGTGTTTAAGTTGGTATTAATTTCTCGCGTTAATAAATTCGCCTGTTCGTTGGTTACGCGAATTAATATTTCTCGGGTAGCAATACGTTGGTCTAAGTCTTCCACCTCTGCCAGTACCGACTTTTTCTCTCCTTTTGTTTTAAAAAGAAGCGAGTTTATCTTTTGGATTTCTTCCAAAAGAGCTTGTCTTTTTTCTTCTAGTTCCTGTTGTTTTTTTGATTGTGAAAACGAAGGAATACTCATCCATAAAAAGATGAGGCTAAAAATAAAAAGTGCTTTTGTTCTCATTTGGACAAGTCGATTTCTTCGTACCCTTGCGGAATTTCGAACGGAAAACTCACGGGTGCATTTACATCAATATTTTTATAACTAACTGAAATTTTTGTTTTTTCTTCTTTTTCTGAAGCATCAATTAAAATATCTTTAGGGTAATAACTCCCCGCAGCCATTTGGTAATCGCCATACCTAATAGAAAACAATCGTTGTTGGTATGGTTGTGAAACCGATCCTGAAACCACTTTATAATGGGTGGAATTTAAAAATAAGGAATGGATAAAGTTTACCGGTTGCTTTTGGGGTTCAATTTTATAAAGATTGTTGGCAAACGATACTTTGTATTGTGTTTCATCTAAGCTAAAAATGGATTGTCCCAAAAGTATGGCTTGTGTTTTTTCAAAGTTTAAATCGGTCCCAAGCCAATTGCTTAAAAGGGAGAAATCACCATCAAAATAGGTGTTGGAAATAGTCTCATAATAGCTTACTCGGTCTGGTGTAATAATGGCTTTTGCTAAAGTAATCCCTAACAAGGAGGCTTTTATCCAAATGGTTTTGTCTTTTTCCATTCTCAAACTTACGGTAATCGATTGTTGGGTTTTCCCATCGTCATAAACAACTTGAACCCGAGAAGCTAGTGTAGTAAAGTTTGGCGAAGCCAACGTATGAAATGAAACTAATTGAGTAACATTAATCGTGTTATTTCCGTTTTCTCCTCCTGTAACCGTTTTTGTACCCCTACAACTTGTGAGTATTAAGGCAGGAAGTAGTAATAAGATATAGATTCTTTTTATATACATTAATTTGAAAAATGAATTGCTTCCCCTTTTTTTCCATAAAAAGTGGCTTTTTTGGTATCCCCTTTTTGAGTGTATGCTTTGCTTAATTGTTCGTAAAAGTCTTTTTCCATTTTAGGATCATCCAATAAAAAATCCAATCCCATTTCAAGGCTTTCTATGGCTTTGTTCGCATTATTTAAATAATTATTTGCGACACCGTTTAATAAATAAAGTAAGGCTTGTGCAGGAAATACCGCTAAACTATTTTCACTTAGCTTAGCAGCTTCTACAAATTTTTCTGTATCTATTTGAAGTAAAAGGGTATTCTTAAGCAAGCTATAATTATCGGGGTCCCTTGCGGTCCCTTTTTCAAAAAATTGCAAGGCCACTTCTTTGTTTTGTTTCTGAATAAAATAGTTTCCTAATTGCTCATAAAAGCTTCCGTTATTACTTTCAGAAAGAAGGGGGATTAGTGCTTCTAATTTGTCTTCATGTTGTGGATTTTGAGACACAAAATTCAAAAAATCGGAAAGAACTTTATATTTTGTGTCATTTTCAATTTCCGCTGTTTTAAATACAATTGCGGCAGAAGAAAGTGCTTTTTCGATAGTCCCTTCGTCTAAATAAAATTTATATAAAGACAAATGAACCTTTTTTGAGTTGGGGTGATTTGTTAATAAGGTTTTGGCCGTTTCAAAAGCTTTGGCAATATTACCTTCCTCACTGTAGAGGTAAATTAAATTTAAAAAATCCTGTTCGTTTTTTGGGTTTTTTTCAATTTTGGATTCCAAATTGGTAATGGCTGCTTCAGTATTTCCGGTAATACTATAAATTTGTTTTCTTAAGGAGTCTCTATAGATACTTTCTCCCCAGCTTTCATCTAACTCATCTAATAGTTCTAAGGCACTTTCATATTGTTTGGTACGATGATACAAATTGGCTAAATCTTCTTTATAGTCATCATTCTTTTTTGCTAATTTTTCAACCAAAGGAATGGCCGCCGTATAATTTTTTTGCTGAAAGTAAAGCTCATACAATGCCTCCATAACATCCATTCTCTCGCCAGTGGTTAATAAAACGCGTTTAAAATAATCTTCTGCTTCATCGTAGCGTTTTAATTGGGTAAGGTTTTTGGCCATTTCAAAATAAACCACGGCTTCTTGTGTAGGATCTTTTTTGGCAGCTCTTTCTGCTTTTATAAGTGCTTCGTAGGCCAATTCATAATTTTCAATCCCTTTTTGTTTTAGTGCTTCAAAAAAGTTTTCTTGAAAAGCATCGCTCACATTTCCTAAATCATCGGTAGGTGTTTCTTCCACTTCTTGAGAATACAGCATTACTACGGGCAATAACATTCCGAAGAGAAGAAAAAAGGTACGTAGTTTATTTATTTTCAAAACAAGTTGTCTAGTGGGTCTTTTGGCGCAGCTAAAGATAAACTTCTTCGAGACCTATTAATCATTATGGGGATTAAAACCTCTCGACTGCGCTGGAGGGGACCTATTTTTTTATTTTAGTTCGCTATAATCTCCTATGCTAATCTGGGTAAAATTACCGTCATACATAACGTGATTACCAATCATTGCATTGTCTAAAGTAGCATTTTTAATCACCGATTGCGTTTGAATTATGGAATTTTTAACGGTACTGTTTTCTATGGTTGTTCCCTTTCCCAGGGAAACAAAAGGTCCAACAGTGGCGTTTTTTAAAACCACATGATCTCCAATATAGCAAGGGGGTATTACATTTGAATTTTCTGAGGTATACTTTTCTGAAATTAAGTTCTTTCCATCTTCCAATAAAAACTGAAGCATTTTACCATTGGTTTCTATGGTAACTTCTTTGTTACCACAATCCATCCATTCGGTAACAGTTGCCGTTTTAAAAATTTTTCCAGAGGCCATCATGCGTTTTATGCCATCATTTATTTGGTATTCTCCCCCATGAATTATCTCATTATCCAAAACATATTGAAGTTCTTTTTTAAGTTCCTCAATTTCCTTAAAATAATAAATTCCTATGACAGCTTGATCGCTTACAAAAGATTTTGGCTTTTCTACCAGCTCGATAATTTCTTCCTTTTCGTTTAGGTTAACGACTCCATAGGCTTGGGGATTATTTACCTTTTTGGTCCAAATAACACTATCTGCCTCTTTATTAAGATTAAAAGTAGCTCTTATTAACGTATCTGCATACGCAATAACGGCAGGTCCAGAAAGAGATGGTGCTGCACACATAATGGCGTGACCTGTTCCTTTTGGGTCTAGTTGTCTATAAATGGAAGCTTTTGCCCCTAGGTTTTTAGCCAATTCCTGTAGGCTTTCTACCACA
Source organism: Flavobacteriaceae bacterium (assembly GCA_041392205.1). Classification (GTDB taxonomy): domain Bacteria; phylum Bacteroidota; class Bacteroidia; order Flavobacteriales; family Flavobacteriaceae; genus Halomarinibacterium. Next base: position 75,393 of record JAWKMO010000002.1, read on the forward strand.
TCTTCTCCAAAAAAAGCAGGGTCACCCAAAATAAAGGCTATTTCTTCGATGGGTTGATTAAGTATGTGCACAATATCTGTGACCAATTGGTGTACAATTGGGGTTCCTGCTACTGCTAGTAGTGGTTTAGGAATAGTTAGTGTATGGGGTCGAAGTCGCGAACCACGACCTGCCATTGGGACGATGATTTTCATTATTTAATCATTAAATCTTAGGTTAACTTCTTTCTCTTTGGCAATTTTCTTGAAAATATCTGTCTTGTCCTGCTTGCTAAAATCTGAATAAAGAGCATCTATTATGCGCTGAGCATCTGCCAAATATGGTGAATTTGCTTGTTTATAGAGTTTATAAGCATCAAAAATAGAGGCTGCTGCATTTTCTATATCTCCCATTTTACTATAAATTAAGGAAATACCATAAGGGCCTTCTGGGTCTTCGGGGTAGTTTTTTATAAGGATTTTATAATATTTTATTGCATTGGGATAGTCTTCAAGATAAGAATAAGCTACACCAATATTCATAAGTGCAGAGGGATGTACAGGATCAATTCTTAAAGATTCTTTGTATGCTTCTATGGCATCTTCAATATTATTCATTTTACGTAAACTAAGTCCCAAATTATCCCACGCAAATAGAAAATCAGGGTCTATTTTTACTGCTTTTTTATAATATTTGATAGCGTCTTTTTCATTTCCTGAGTTAGTTGCTTCAATTCCCCTGTTATAAAAGTCTATTGCTTTTTGGTTTGAAGAATATGCATTGGATTTTGGCGCATCACTGGAAAAAGAAACAATTTTAAGTGCCTCACAATGTTCTGTTAAGTAAAATTGAATCTCATTTAGAAATTTGCGTAATGTTTCAACATTGCTTAAAATAGTATTGTTTGTATGATTTTGGATCAAGCTTTCCACAATACATTCTTGAATTTTTTGGTTTTTCTCGAACAATACCAAAGAGGTGTTAATAGCCCCTATACACTGGCATGCATTTTCAGATACATTATCCAGTAATTCTTGAGAAAACGGAGTTTTGGTAGTTTCTATTATTTTTTGATAGGAATCGCAATGTTCCGTTAAATATTTTTCAAGGTCTGGATGCAATCCTTCTGCAATATTTACTTCATAATTTTGGGTAGTTGTAGAATCCTTCGCTTCATTTACTTTTATAGAATTCATAACTCCCTTTAGTTGGTAAATAAGCGACCCTTCCATGTAACAGTTTTTTAATTGTTCTTCTAGGGTTGTTTCCTCGTTAGGGCTAATTTTATCAATACAACTACAGGTTAAGTCAGAAGCCTCTTTCATGAGATTGCTTTCTTCTTGTGAAATACCTGAAAGAGAGAGAAGCAAAATATAAGTTAGGATGGTTTTTTTCATCTTTATAAAATATTTGACAAATAACAAGTTGGAAAACTTAGTCTTTCATTTTTGTTGGTTTACTTAATTGTGAATAAGCTTTGTATAAACATTACCATCCTTTATTTTACTCCCGTACTTCCAAAACCCCCTTCGCCTCTAACTGTTTCTGAAAGCTCGATGGTTTCTTGCCATTGGGCGCGTTCGTGTTTGGCGATGACTAATTGGGCAATGCGCTCACCATTTTCTATGGCAAAAGGGTCTGAAGAAAGATTTACTAAAATGACTCCTATTTCACCTCGGTAATCCGCATCAATAGTCCCAGGGGTATTTAACACGGTAATTCCTTTTTTAAAAGCCAGCCCACTTCTGGGGCGAACTTGCGCTTCGTACCCTATGGGTAACTCTATAAAAAGCCCTGTTTTAACAAGGGTTCTTTCCAAAGGTTTTAAAACAATCGCTTCAGTAAGGTTGGCTCGTAAGTCCATGCCTGCAGAGGCTTCTGTTTCATAATTAGGTAGTGGATGTTGAGAGTTGTTAATTATTTTTATAACCATTATAAAATCATTAATTTCTTCCGTTTGTATTGTTACTAGGGTAAGCTAAAAGAGGCTTTTCTTCAAGGTTTGGTATTTTATAGTACTGTATTTCGCCTTTAAAAGTATAACTTACTACGGCCTCGTTACTTTCAAGTGTAAAAGGGGATTTTTCTATGGGTAGGTTTTCACTTTCTTTTATGGGGTTACTATCCATAATTAGATCCCTGTTATTTTCATTTAGGAAGTTAGCATGGTAGCTTTCGCTATTATTTGGGTCTTGTGTAGCTTTGGCCACCTTATCTCCAAAAAAGATATCATTAATCAAAATTTCTTCGTTGGTATTTCCTAAGGTAATATGAACGTTTGTCCCCGACCCTCCTCCTTGAACCCCCGCAATCCATTTTTGAAAATACGCAGATTGGACGGTAAAGGGAGGGGTCTTTTCGAATAAAATATCTTTCCCTCCAGCACAACTAACCATTGCAAAAATAAAAAAGGAAATACCCATAATACGATAGCGATTCTTCATAATTTTTTTATTTCAAAAGTCTTGCCATAAAGGTATAAAAAAACCTTCCGTTTATGGCGGAAGGTTTTTGTAAGTTTTAAACTAAAGAACTAGCCTGCTAAAGCTTCAGCACCGCCTACAATTTCCAAAATTTCACTAGTAATTGCTGCTTGACGCGCTTTGTTATACTGAAGTTTTAGTTGATTTCTTAACTCGGTAGCATTGTCTGTTGCTTTGTGCATGGCTGTCATTCGAGCGCCGTGTTCACTAGCTACACTATCCCTTAAGGCTTTAAACAATTGTGTTTTCAGCATTTTAGGAATTAACTCCTCCACTATTTTCTCTTTTGAAGGTTCAAAAATATAGTCTGTTGTAGTTTTTGAGGGGGTGTCTTCTTTCTTTAAAGGCGCAATTGGCAAATAGGACTCATGCATAACCACTTGAGTTGCGGCATTTTTAAAGTTGTTGTACACCAGTACAATTTTATCGTAGGTCCCCTCTGCGTAAAGATTCATTAATTTTTCTGAAAGTACGGAAGCATTTTCAAAGGATAAGTCATCAAAAATAGCATTATTGTTTTCTACTATTTTTTCTGTTTTCTTTAAAATATCATTTCCTTTTTTTCCGAAGGTTACAAAATGAACATTTTTCCCTTTATATTCTTCCAAAATACTTCTTCGGCTTTCTTTTATAATGTTGCTGTTAAATGCGCCTGCCAATCCACGATTAGAGGTAATGGCTACAACCAAAACATTCGTTATTTCCCTTTGTACTGCAAATTTACTTCCGCTATCGCCATCTAAAGTAGCACTTAAATTTTGAAGTAATTTTGTGAGTGTTTCCGAATAGGGTCTCATCGCAGTAATAGCATCTTGAGCCTTTTTCAACTTAGCAGCAGAAACCATTTTCATGGCACTGGTTATTTGCATGGTTGAACCAACCGAGGTAATTCTATTTCGTATTTCTTTAAGATTCGCCATGTCTCATTTGAGTTTTTAGCTAAACACCCCCCTCAATCCCCCCAAAAGGGAGGAAATGAGTGGAATCTATTTTTTAGTTATATCTTGATGAAAGATCTTTGGCTACCGATGTTAACACATCAATTACATCATCGGTTAATTTCCCTGCTTTAAGGTCGTCTAACGTACTTCTGTGCTTAGCATTTAATAATTCTATATAATCTCTTTCAAATTCTTTTACTTTTTCTACAGGGACTGCTCTTAACAAGTTTTTTGAACCTGCGTAAATAATAGCAACCTGATCTTCTACTGTAAAAGGATCGTTTTGGGCTTGTTTTAAGATTTCAACGTTCCGTTTTCCTTTTTCAATTACGTTCAAGGTTGCCGCATCAAGGTCTGAACCAAACTTAGCAAACGCTTCCAATTCACGGAACTGTGCTTGGTCAAGTTTTAGCGTCCCAGCAACTTTTTTCATTGATTTAATTTGTGCCGAACCTCCTACACGAGATACCGATATACCTACGTTAATTGCAGGACGTACCCCAGAGTTGAAAAGATCACTCTCTAAGAAAATCTGTCCATCGGTAATAGAAATTACATTGGTTGGGATATATGCCGAAACGTCCCCCGCTTGTGTTTCAATAATAGGTAAAGCTGTTAAAGAGCCTCCTCCTTTTACAACACTTTTAAGAGATTCTGGAAGGTCATTCATATTCGCAGCAATAGCATCATCTGCAATAACTTTTGCAGCACGTTCTAACAACCTTGAGTGGAGGTAGAAAACGTCTCCAGGATACGCTTCACGACCTGGTGGACGACGTAATAAAAGCGATACCTCACGGTAAGCAACCGCTTGTTTGGATAAATCGTCATAAATAATTAAAGCAGGACGTCCTGTATCTCTAAAATACTCTCCAATTGCTGCTCCTGCAAAAGGGGCATAAACTTGCATAGGTGCTGGATCGGAAGCATTTGCGGCTACAATAGTAGTGTAGGCAAGTGCACCTTTATCTTCCAATACTTTAGCAATATTTGCTACTGTGGACGCTTTTTGTCCTACAGCAACATAGATACAATAAACAGGTTGTCCCGCGTCATAAAATTCTTTTTGGTTAAGAATAGTATCAATACATACGGTTGTTTTTCCTGTTTGGCGGTCACCAATTACTAACTCACGTTGCCCTCTTCCAATAGGAATCATGGCATCGATAGATTTGATTCCTGTTTGAAGGGGCTCATTTACGGGTTGACGGAAGATTACCCCAGGCGCTTTACGCTCAAGAGGCATTTCGTATAATTTCCCTTCAATAGGCCCTTTCCCGTCAATGGGTTGTCCAAGTGTGTTTACTACACGTCCAACAATACCTTCTCCAACGTTAATAGAAGCAATGCGTTGTGTGCGTTTTACAATAGCACCTTCTTTAATCTCTTTTGAAGGACCTAAAAGCACAACTCCAACGTTGTCTTCTTCAAGATTTAATACAATCCCTTCAAGACCATTTTCAAATGCTACCAATTCTCCGTACTGTGCATTGGCAAGACCATATACACGTGCAATACCATCTCCAACTGTAAGAACCGTTCCTACTTCGTCTAATGAAGCCGTTGCTTCAAAACCGGATAGTTGTTGTTTTAAGATTGCTGAAACTTCAGCGGGTTTAACTTCTGCCATTTTTTTGTATCTATGTTTTGGCTTTGCGCCAAATGGTTTTATAAACTTTTACTAAATTCTCTTTTTAAGTTTGAAAGTTGATTTGATATACTTGCGTTGTATTGCAAATCTCCTATTCTAAGAATAAACCCACCAATGATGGACTCATCCACTTCATTTTGTAATGTTATTTTTTTACTCCCTGTTAATGCTTCCACTTTTGCCAACACTTGCTTTTCTAAGCTCTCCGAAAGTGGAATAGCCGTAGTTACGGTGGCTACTTTCACTCCTTGGGCCTCGTTGTAAAGTTTCATATAGTTAGCTGCCACATCGCCCAAAATAGCTGTACGTTGGTTGTTTACAAGAACCCTTAAAAGGGCTTTAGAATCAACAGATTGATTACTGAAAATTTTCAGGAGAGCCTCCTGTTTATCTTCCGTTTTAATCACTGGACTTTTAAGCACATTACGAAGTTCTTTACTGTTTGTTAAGGTAGTATAAATGTCTTGCATGTCCTCAAAAATAGTTTTCGCTTTTGAAGCGTCTTCTACATTTTGAAGCATCGCTTTCGCATATCGTATGGCTGCTCTTGTTCCGCTCATAGTGGGTTTAGTTTAAAGTGGCATCGCCCAACATATCTTCAACCAATTTCAATTGCTTGTCTTTGTTGGAAAGTTCACTTTTTACAACTTTTTCGGCTATGTCTAAAGAAAGATTTGCTACTTGGCTTTTCAATTCAGCAATGGCAGCTTTCTTTTCACTTTCAATAGCAGATTGTGCTTGTGCAATCATTTTATCTGCGGCTTCTTTTGCCTCACCTTTAGCGTCTTCAATCATTTTGGTTTTGAGTTCGCGGGCTTCTTTTAGCATGGCATCACGCTCTGCACGGGCTTCTTTTAAAAGCTTTTCATTATCTGCTTGAAGATTTTCCATTTCGCGCTTTGCATTCTCTGCAGATTGCAACGCATTTTTGATTCCTTCTTCACGCTCATTAACAGCATTAAGGATAGGTTTCCAAGCATACTTTCTTAATAAAAGTAATAAAAGGATAAATAATACGGTTTGCCAAAAAAACAGTCCTACTGAAAATTCTCCTATTAGTTTTTCCATATTCATTACCCACTTATGGTGGGAAATTAATTGATTATACTTTGTTTAATTTTAAATACACACCGCTGTAACCAACCGTTAAAGCGGTGTGTACATGTTGTTTTAGTTACGCTGCGAAAATTGCTGCGAAACCAATACCTTCAATAAGCGCCGCTGCAATAAGCATTGCTGTTTGAATTTTTCCGTACGCCTCAGGTTGACGAGCGATAGCTTCCATCGCTTTACCACCAATTTGACCGATACCGATACCTACACCGATAACTGCTAATCCTGCACCTACAATAGTTGGAATTGTCATAATATATCTATTTAAAAATTAAACATTCAACGTTAATTACAAATGTTGCACTTCGCCATCATGAGCCTCTGCATGTTCGTGCGTTTCACTTGCAAATCCAAAATACAAAGCCGAAAGCATTGTAAAAATATAGGCTTGTAATAATGCTACTAATAATTCAATTAAAGAAATAGCAAAGGAAAGCCCAAAGGACAATGATCCTCCAACCCAATTTTGAAAAATATAAATTAATCCTAATAAACTACCTAACACAATGTGCCCTGCTTGCATATTTGCATACAAACGTATCAATAGTGAAAAAGGCTTAATGAAAATCCCTAATACTTCAATAGGAATTAATATAATGTATAAAGGAATTTTAGCAATCCAAGGCATGCTATGACCTAATGGATCAAAAATGTGTTTCCAGTAATCTTTAGTTCCTGTGAAATTGGTCAATACAAAAGTAATAATTGCTAAAGCTGTTGTAATGGCAATATTCCCAGTGACGTTAATACCTAGGGGAGTTAACCCAAAAAGATTTAAAAACCATATAAAGAAAAAGATGGTTAATAAATAGGGCATATACTTTTTATAGCTATGCGCTCCAATATTTGGGATAGCAATATCATCTCTAATGTAAATTACTATGGGCTCGAAGAAACGTCCTACTCCTTGTGGAATGCTTCCATTTTTTGTGTAGCTCTTTGCCAAGCCTCTAAAAAGTAAAAACAATAGTATGCTTACCAAAAAAATCATAAACACACTTTTGGTGATAGATAAGTCTAAAGGTTTCGCGTTTTCCACATGATGCCCGTCTTCTCCATAATGTATAGTCCCCGAGGCATCCGTTTCATAAATTTTATAAGAATGTGTGTCTAATGCAAAATATTTACCCTTTGAGGCAACTACTTCCTCTCCATGATGAAATTTTGAAGAAGAAAACACGTGTAAGCCATCAGCCCATAAAATTACAGGTAATGGAAATCCAACTTGGTGGTGCTCACCAGCATCATCTGTGTAAGAAAATAATCCAAAATCATGAGTATCAAGATTATGGTGTTTTACATAAGCACTCACTTCCTTTTTACGCTCTTCTTTTGTTTTTCCTCCTTCGGAATGTTTCTCTTTTCCAAAACCTTGAAATGAGATACTTAGTGTAATTATAAAAGTAAGTAGTCTAACGAGTGTTTTTCTTTGCATGCCGAACTAATAAATAGTGTCCTTAAAAATCGGTGCAAAAATACAGTTATTCCTTAGAATCCAAAAAGAAAATTTACTGTTTTTTTAATTCAAAAAAAAGGTAGATATTACTGATTATTAAGCTGTTTTGAAAGGAAGAAAACTTCTAGCCCTAAACTCACCGCATAAGGCGTAAAAAAGGTAACAAATTCGATAGTTTCCATAACGCCGTTGGCTTTGTATGAAGGATAAAAAACCAAGAAAAAAATTAGAAATTTTAAGCCACTTCCTAAAAGAAAAATAAATCCTGCTTGGGCAGAACCTTCTTTCATATATCGTTGAACCCATACCAAAACGATTGCTGCAAGAACAAAATTGAGCCAATAGGAAAGGATGATTTTGTGTGCAAAAAGCGGTTTTTGGTATGCGTCTAAGGCTAATAAATGAATTCCAAAAACAAAAACTAATACTAAAAAAAGGATCGAAAGAAATCGAAAACTAGTAGATTTCATACCATAGAATTATTTGTTGAGGGCATTGGTTTGTTTTAGCACCAAAAATAATGAAGCCCCTACACCAACTAAAGTACAGACAATTAAAAATGTTTTACCCCCTTCCGTATATTTTGCGTCCAACCATTTGCCCAAACGTACAAACAAATAAATAATAACTCCCATTTGTATAGCAATCCCAGAAAGTACTGCCCATCTTCTAACAGCGTTATTTCCTTTTATCATGGAAAACTATGCTTGTGATGTTTCAGAGGTTGAAGTTTTCTTAAACCGATGTTGTCTATCGTAGGGATTGTTTGCTGTGGTCTCTTCGGCAGTTTTTGTTTTTGTTGTGCCTTGCATCGCACAAGTAGCGTTAAAAGTGGCTCCAGGCTCAACAGATAATTTCCCTACAATAACATCTCCTTCAATATGGGCAGTCGCTTTTAAAGTAAGCGTCCCAGAAACATTTAGGCTTCCTTCAAAACGTCCTTCAATATCTGCATCATTACAAGTAAGTTTTCCTTTAATACTCCCTGTTTTTCCTAAAACAACTTTTGATGGTTTGCTAATATTCCCTTCAATACTTCCATCGATTCTAAAAAAACCATTGGAGATAATATCTCCTGTAAGTTGGGTTCCTTCGTTAATTCTGTTTTGGCTACTGGTGGGCTCCATAGTGTTTTTTACTTTTTTTTCTGAAAACATAGGGTGCTATTTTTGGGGATTACTGTTTTCTTCTTCTACTTTTTGGGAATTCAAATAATCATTAAGATTTTTATGAATTTGAATGATCTTATAATTTTGGGAAGCTATTTCAAAAAAAGGATTTTTTATTTTATACTTTTTGTTTTCTTTTAAAACTTCTGCAAATCCTCTACCTCCCAATTTTGTGTTGAGTCCATGAACGATTACAAAATAAGTTTCGGGATTGTAATAATCCAATGAAACACTCATGGTCGTTTCATAATGATAATCTAGAAGAGCTTCTGTAAGTTTTGTTTCAAGTTTTTTTGCATTTTCCAGATCGGAATTGCTAAAAGAATAGATTATTTTCCAACTAACAGCATCCTTTTCTTGAACAAATTCTTTATTAGCCAATTTCGGAATAACATTGGTATAAATTCCTTGAGCGTCTTTGCCCTCTTGGGATAAAGGATAATTAAGGGCCACAAAATTTACCGCTTTCTTATAGGCTTCAAAACCCTCTCTTCTTCCCAAGGCGGTTGCTTTAAGCATTTCTAGCTTTGGGACAATATCATTCCCATTGTAAATTAAAAGATATTCGTCGCAAGTTTCTATAACTTCATCGTATTGTGAGGCTTCAAATTTTGCATACAATGCTTTGTATTTAAATTCTGGACTGGATTCATCTGTTTCCAATTGTGAGTTTGGATTAAGCAAAATTTCGGCATATCGAGACCCAGGGTGATTGGTTAAGATATCATTTTTCCATTTTTCGGCTTCTGAAACATTTTCAAGTAAGTCATAAATTTTATATAAATTATACTTTGCGGGAATCACTAGTCGTTCTTCGGGTGAAAAACTGAGAAGCTTTTCCAGCCTGTTTGTAGCCAACCCATATTCTCTAAATTTCTCTTTGTAAATAAGCCCTAGTTGGTAATAGGCAAAATTTCTATCCTTGGTAAGGCTATCTATTGCTTTTGCGTCTTTAGGAATGGTGGCAATATAAGTTTCGGGTAGGAGTAATTCACTTACAGTGGCTCCGTTTAGTTTTCCTTCTACAACAACCTCATCTTCTCGGATACTATTGGGATTGTTTGAAAGTCTCCAATTGTCTTGGAGTTTTCGTGTTCCCCAAATTTTTCTAAACTCTTCTTTTCCATAAGAAACCGTTGTGCTATTGTAAAAATAGAAGGTTCCGCCTTCATTTTCATTTTTATTGCTGGTATTCTTTTTATAGAATTCTTTGTTTGCAATTTCTTCATTAAACTTGATTTTAGCAAGGGAATCTTCTAGGTTTTTTTTCTTTAGCTTTTCGGTATATTCAATAAAATACGATTCTAGTTGTGAGGCAGTCATTTCTGTTAATCGTAGGATAGAGTCATTACGGGTGGCAATATCTTCGTATTTAATAACATCGGCAAGATTGTCTAACTTTTTCTTCATTCGTCTCCAAGGGCGCGAATTTTCTTGTAAAAAAGTAAGGGTGCTGTCGTAATATTTTCCTGCATTTCTGTAGGCGGCCTTATCAAATTCTATCTCTGCTAACGTAGCATAGTTAAGTGCTTGTAGTTGGGCGTTTTCTTGATACTTTTTGATGGATTTATTATAATAAATTACCGCGGTATCTATGTTAGCCGTTTTTCGATAATATTCCCCAAACTGATTATAGATGAGGTCTAAAAAAGGGCGGTTTTCTCTATTTTTTTCTAGCTCTTGAAGCAATTCTAAAAAAGCCACTTTGTCTCCTTTTTCATAATCAAAATTACGCGCAATTTCCATGTAGGCATTAAGCATATAGGTTCTTGGCGATTTACGGTTAAGGTCTATTACCTCTTGAAAGGCCATATTAGCACTGTCCTTTTCTCCTAAACGATTGTAAATTTGACCTTTTATATAGGCATAACGTCCTTTTAGTTCGTTATCTTTTACATATAAAGATGCTGTTTTAATAAGGGGTAAGGCAGCCTCAAGGGTGTCTAAATTAATATAGGCTTGCGCCATAATCGCCGAAGCATCTGCTAAATCCTCTTCCGCTACACCTTCTTTTTTAACTAACTCGTTTAACTCTTCCAATGCGCCCTCTTCATTTCCTAGCCGAATGTTGGTTTTTGCCTTCCACATTCTAGCTTCATTTACATTGTTACTTGTAGGATACCTATTAAGAATGAAGTTAAAAGCATCTTGAGCGGGGATAAAACGTTGATCAAAATAACGCGCTTTACCAAGAAGCATATACGCTTCATCAATTTGTGGATTGTATTCTTTTCCGTTAATGTATATGGCGTGTTTTTGTATGGCTTTTGCAGCTTTTTCTTCGGCTCTATTAAATTTAGGGTTGGTTTGCTCGCCAGGTTTTACTTTTTCTTCTTTAATTTCAATACGCTCCACAGGCAAGATTTCCCAAAAATTATCTTGATACGTTAAAGCGAGTTCTTCTTTTCCTTCATCAAGAGCAAGGTCGCCATTATACAAGGCATTATACTCTCCAGTAACGGCATGATAATTTCTGCTTAAAAAGGTATTTTTCTTTCGGGAACAAGCCGCAAATAGTAACACGGCAAATAAAAAAATAGTAAGGGTGTATAAACGTTTCAAAATTCTTACAGTTTGTATAATAAAGTAACTTAAAACCTTTGTTTTTAGTATCTAAAGATAGCTAAAGGAGGGTAAAAATACACTTCTTTTTAATAACTCTAAGTTTTTGGTAGTAAAATTACCTTGCTTTCATTCCAATTTAGGGTGTTTAAACATATTATCCTTTGTATTTTTGCGACAAATTTTTGTTATGAATGCCTTTTATTCTTTACCCATTTCTAAAGTTACCAAAGAAACCCCCAATGCGGTTGTTATCCATTTTCAAATTCCAGATAACTTAAAAGAGATTTTTGCCTTTGAAGCAGGACAATACCTTACCCTAAAATTTATTTCTAACGAAAAAGCGTTACGGAGATCCTACTCTCTCTCTAGCCCTGCCCATAGTAATACTTGGCAAATTGGTGTAAAAAAAGTGGAAAAGGGGGCGTTTTCAGTTTTTGCAAATGAGGTTTTAACCGCAGGAGATGTCCTTGAGGTAATGGCTCCACAAGGGCATTTTTTATTGAAAACAAATGCTGAAAATAAAAACAACTATTTGGCCTTTGCTGCGGGCAGCGGAATTACCCCTGTAATATCAATGATTAAAACGGTTTTAAGAGAAGAACCGCTATCTAGCTTTGTTTTAGCCTACGGAAACCAAAGCGTCGCTGAAACGATGTTTTATAACGAATTAGAATCTTTGAAACAGCAATTCCCTGAAAGGCTAAAGATCGACTATTTTTTTAGCCGTGAAAGCGTTGAAAATTGCTTTTTTGGAAGAATTGAAAGATCGATGGTTAATTTTTTGCTTAAAAATAAATACCCAGACATCGCTTTTCATTCCTATTACCTTTGTGGTCCTGAGGAAATGATTTATGAAGTGAAAGACACCTTGATAAAACAAGGGGCTTCCGAAGAAACTATTCATTTCGAATTATTTACCACCAAAGAAACTGGCGAACTTTCTGAAGCGCACGACGGAAACACAACCATAACCGTAACTGTTGATGATGAAACTAAAACCTTTATCATGCCTCAAAATAAAAGTGTTCTTGAAGCCGCCCTATCCGAAAATTTAGATGCTCCCTACAGTTGTCAAGGAGGCATTTGTAGTACCTGTATTGCGAGAGTAAAAGAAGGAAAAGTGGAAATGCGTAAAAATCAGATTTTAACAGACAGTGAACTTGCCGAAGGCCTTGTTTTAACCTGTCAGTCGCACCCTACAACACCAAAACTTGTAGTGGATTATGACGATGTTTAATTAGTTTCCCCTCCTTGATTAGGTGGGGATAAAGGGGTGGTAGCTAAAACGGAAAGGATTTTTTCAACTACTATAACAGGTTTAATAGACTCCATTACCTTTTCATAGCCTTGAGGAAATTTATTCCCATAAATTGAAGTAGGAATTAATGGATATTTTTCCATGTTTGAAAGGATTTGATTTTCCATAGGCTGATTGAATGGTGCAAAACCTGCGAAAGGATGTGTTACTCCCCAAAGTGTAATCACTGGAACTCCATACATAGCGGCTAAATGCCCATTGGCGCTATCCATAGATACCATAACGGCTAAGTTTGAAATGAGTGCTAATTCTTCTTCAAATGAAATTCCGGCAACAGTGGTAACCGATTTTAATCCTTTCCCTAATTGTTCTAAATCTTCTCTTTCAGCTTGACTCCCAAAGAGGAATAGTTGATAGTTTCCTTTTTTATCTAATTCTTGAAGCACTTCCTTCATCAACTCTAAAGGATACCTTTTACTTTCATAAGCCGCAAAGGGAGCCATGCCAATTTGCTTTTTGAATGCATCTATTGTAAAAGGAAGCCGTAACGATTTTTTATCCAAAAATAAAGGGTGTTTTAAGTCTAAAGCATAGCCTAACTTTCGGAATACGTCTGCATAGCGCTCGTGCGTAGATTTTAGGGGTTTAAAAAGCTTTTCATTGGGTTTTGTGAGGGCCTTTTTTTCGGCTCTCCCTTTGTCAATCTTTGCCACTTTGATAGCAAAAGATTTAAAATAACGTGTCATTACATTCGACCGAATGACATTGTGCAAATCGGCCACTGCTGTTATCTTTTGCCGCTTTACTTCCTTGGCCAATTTTACGATTCCTAAAAGACCTTTGTGTTTCCCTTTTACATCTGCTTCTATAAAAGAGACATTAGAAATATCTTTAAAAATTGGGCGAAAAAGTTCTCGAGAAATAACCGTAATCCTTACTTCAGGATACGTTTTTGTAAGTTTTAGTAACACAGGCACCGTCATAGCCACATCTCCCATGGCAGAGAGACGGATAACTACTATGTGCGGCGAAGGTTTCAATAATTATTTTTTGTTTCGCAACACAGGATTCAATTCGTCATCGTTATACATTTTCATCTGTTTATAGACTTTCATGTATTTTCTTCCGTGCGCGATATCGTCTAGTAATTGCTGAATGGCCGTGCTTAAATCCACCCGCTGTTCCAACAACACATCCAGTTTTTTTTGACACGCGGCTCTGTGTGCTTCGGAAGCATCTTTACGAGTAGCTTCTTCATTCATATGATATACTTTTAATGCCAGAATAGACAATCTATCTACTCCCCAAGCAGGACTTTCGGTATTGATAGAAGCATTAGGCTGTACGGCAACCTCTTTATATTTTTCCAAAAAATAGCTGTCGATATACTCCACCATATCGGTTCTATCCTGGTTGGAGGCATCAATTTTTCGTTTTAAATCCAATGCCGCAACAGGGTCGATATTGGGGTCACGAATAATGTCTTCGTAATGCCATTGTACCGTATCTATCCAACATTTTCTATACAATAAATGCTCTAATAATTGTGCGTCTTTATCATATGGATTTTTAAAAGGCTGGTATGGGTCGTCCAAAATGTGGTACGTTTTAATAACTTCCTGAAATAGTTGGTTGGCTGTTGAGGTAAACATATTATTTCTTTTCAAGTATGTGTAAATATTCTACTGTTTTAGAGGCTTTATGGTTTCGGTTTTCGGTTTTATCGGCTTTAAAACGCTGATAGTTTTTTGTGGCTACATCGTAATGGCCAAACTGTTCCATAACGCGTTGCACTTCCTTTTGGCTCATTAATCCTTCATTGTTATAACTTAGGAAAATGTATTTAAATTGTGCGTGTTTAATCAACTCCGTAAAGCTTTCCAGTACTTTCCCTGTGCTACAATAATCACTTTTATAATAGTCCCTTAATCCTGTAACGCCTTTGGGTGCAAAGGTATCCATTTTTGCAATAGTATTTAGTACATGATAATTGGCACCGTATTGTCTTGCATTGTAGGGTGGGTCGAGGTATAAAATATCGCCTTCAATGGTTTTAATTAATTGATTACTGTCTTGCTGAAACACTTGATGCGAACTTTTAGTTTCTTCAAAAATAGTAGGCTCCAAAACAAGGGATTTCGCCGCCGATTTCTTTGTATGTTTTAAATAGGCTCCATACACCGAAGCCGTATTAGCCACTTTGTCTGCACTTTCCAAAAGTGATGCTAAGAGAAAGAAATATTCGTCTTCATTAATTATTGAATTTTTTTTCCAGATTTCAATTTGAGAACGAATAGCATCTATTTTTTGTCCATTTTCTGAAATAAAATAGTTTCTCCCGTGGCTTCCTCCTTGGGAATACGTTTCAAAAACAAATCCCTTTTCCCCTTGGAGATTATTAAGAGTTTCCAACTTATCATTAAGTGATATGGGTTTGTGATTACCAATATAATTTCGGTTTAACACATAACTGTAAAACTCAACATCGTTGGCAAGAACCTTTTTTACTTGAGTTTTAAATGTGCGCCCCACAATGCCAGTTCCTGCAAAGAGGTCACAAAACACTTTTTGGGAAAGGTTCTCACCTACTGTTTTTGAAATGGTTTCAAAAAGAAAGGGAGCTAGTTTGTATTTGGAGCCGATGTAACCTATTGAACCCAATTATTGTTTTATTTTTGTTTTACTAACTTGCAAATATAGTATTTAAATAGTCCATGAATTTTAGAACACATTCCTTCCGTCATGCCGAAGTTATATTGAATGAACCTGAATTCATTAATCAATACCATCAACTTATTGAGGTCATAAGAAACATCACTGATAATGATATAATTATGAAGCATGTAGGTTATGGAAGCCTTGATGAAGCCAGCACGCCTAAAAGCATCTCGAGAGCCATTAATGATTTATTAAAAGAAAGATACCTAGTTAAAAATTGGAATTCAGAATCAGGAATTTTTCAAGACACACAATATCAAGGTGAAACTTGGAGATTAGACTTTGCAAAAGATGATATATCTATAGAAGTTGCCTTTAATCATTCTACGGTGATTGCTTGGAATTTAATAAAGCCTGTTTTAGCAAGTGAATTAAACCATGTTCAAAAAGCCATTCAAACAAAAATTGGTGTTATTATTACCGCAACAAATGAATTAAAGCAAGAAGGTGGGTTTGATGGTGCAATAGGTACTTTTGAAAAATTTCTAGACTATCTACCTCCATTACAAAATATACTTACTGTCCCTTTATTGATTATTGGACTTGAAAAACCTGAAAGTTTTAAAATTGAACATTTTCAACTTGCTCCTCGTAAGAAGATTGGTCGTGTAATTCATCTCTAATAATTTTCTTATATAAAACTTCTCCAATTTTTTCAATTACTCCAACCACTAACGCATTTCCCATAAAGAATGCTCGTTTTGTATCTGTAATTCCTTCTAATTTAGTGTGATTGTCAGGAAACATATTTAGTCTTTCTAACTCTATTGGTGTTAACCTTCGTAAACCTCTTTCAGAAAGAATTACGTGTTTAAATCTTGAAGGTGATTTTCCTCCTTCTCCTGTTATTATTGTCCTTGAAGCATTATCTAAAGCGTCTGGATAAATCATTCCTCCTTCTGAATATTTGTATTTATGTCCTTCGCTAGAAACTCTTTCAATAGTTTTAGAACCTTTTAAATACTCCCATTTATCCTTGTCTTTTTCGTCTATAAAAAAGTCCTTTGTAACTTCTCCATTTTGTAAGACATCTGCTAAAACAGTTTTATTTCCATCATAATTTGCCTCTGTTTTAGTGGTATAAACATTACCTTTAATTAGTAAACCTGTATTTTGAAAAGGAGATAATTTTCCTGTTTTATTAAAGTTGTTGGTGATTTCTACTAAATCTCCTTTTAATTCAACTTCTTGAATTGAATTTGTTTTGGCAACAGGAAAAGCATTTGCAATTGTTCCCTCATTTATTAACCAATCAATTTTGTTAGATTTTTTTAACCTCTTGTAAATCTCTGTTGATTTGTGATAACCAATAAAGAAAACTCTTCTTCTTCTTTGTGGCATTCCATATTCAGCCGCATTAATTACCCTCCACTCAACAGCATACCCAAGTTCGTTTAAACTTTGGAGCATTACTGCAAAATCACGCCCTCTTTGTTTTGCAGGTGATTTTAAAAGCCTGTCAACATTTTCTAAAAACAGATATTTTGGTTTGTTCTTTTTTTCTTCTAAAATCCTATGTATTGACCACCAAAGAACTCCCTTCTTTCCTTTTAAACCGCCCGAGTTCTTCAATGTTGTTGCAACAGAATAGTCTTGACATGGAAAGCCGCCACATAACAAATCATGGTCGGGAATGTCTTTTGTTGGAACTTTTGCTATATCTACATTCGAATGGTTTTCCTTTCCAAATCTTGCTTCATAAACCATTGAAGCATGTTGAATTTTTGTAGATGGCTCCCATTGGTTACTCCAAATAACTTTATAGTTATTTTTTTCAAGTCCAAGTCTAAAGCCTCCAACACCAGCAAATAATTCTACAACCTTTAAAGTTTTACTTTTCATTTTCTTGAGCTTTATAGTACTGTATTTTCTGTTCTGCAAATTGAAGAGCTTCAGAAGAAATATTATAATTGGCTAAGTTTTCAGCAAGCTTTTCTGAAAGCCAATCAATCATTAATTCATCGATTGGAATATTGTAAAACTTTGCAATTCGATGAATTTGCTCTTCAGTTGGCTTTCTTTCATTTTTCTCAAATTTACTAATTAGAGATTGGTCAATATCCAATAATGCAGCTGCTTTCCGAAGAATTAATCCTTTAGATTCCCTGTATTCTCTTAATTTTTCTCCTAAAGATATCAATCTGACTAAATTTGTTTTGACAATAATATTTTAGACATAATTTGTCTAAATATAAAAAAATTATTTATTAGAAACAAAAATTATATCACTTAACGATTTGTGATTTTTGTCAAAATTAAACGAATGCAATTGGTTGGTTTGAAAGTTGGCTAAGTATTTTTCAATTTCTTTCTTAATGAGCGAAAGTTCTGCCTTCAATTTCCAGTGAAAACCCTTAGCGTCATATACCACAACAAACAATCTGTTTTTAAGATGGTAGCGCTGTTCGGTGCTTTGGTTTGTATAAAGCCACGTGATTAATTCTTCTTTATGGTTTTGCGCATATTCTAACGATTGTCCAAAGCCTTTTGGAAAAACCGAAGTTTTATGATCAAACGGAATGTCTTTCAGAAAAAAATCTTTTTCAGAATCTTTAGTTTGCCATACCGATTGAACCCATTCAGATTCATTAAAAATTAGTTCTACACCCATCGCACTCCAAAAGTTAAACCAACGATTGGCAGCATAATCAAACAAAGCGCCTTTATCTACTTGTAAATTTTGATGGGTTTGTTTTAATAACAATACAAATTGTTCCCAGCTGGGGGTATCGTAAATAAAACCCGTATAACTGTCCCATTCATTATTTTGAAACCTTCCCCATTGATACCGATAGGAAAGTCTTTTTTGCAACTGACTCTCCAAATACTGTAAATCTATTTTTGTCATACCAACAGAAAAAAAATGGGGAGTAGTAAAAAGGTCCAAAGGAGTAATTCCTTAAACCAAATATCCCCTTTTTTTTCCAAATATCCTGCAATAGTAATGGCGCTTGGCGCAGCCAGAAAGATGAGTTCGGTGCCTATTTTTATTTCAGAAAATAAGGTGATTAGAAAGCTTGCTGTGGCAGAAAAAACAACCAAAAGGTAATTGTTTCTAAACTTTTTTGGAATATCGGGTAGTTTTGAAATTCGATAAAAAATACTCCAGATAAGTACCGAAAAAAAGAAGGTGATAAATACCATCAAATCTATTGATCCATAGGTAGTAAAATCATAAGAAATAGGTTTTGCAAATTCTCGAATCCATCGGAAAGAATTGTCTTTAATAAAAAAAAAGGCTGTTGCTATAAGAATCATTCCAAAAAATCCCGTAACAGGAATTAACATATAACGAACCGGTTTTTTAGTAAGATTTAAAATAGCAATATACAACAAGCCAAAAAGTAAAATACTCCAAAAAAAGAAGTAAGATGCTAGGAGAATCCAAAGAGAAGCATCAAGAATTTTCTTTTCCAAGTTTTTTTCGGAAGCCATACTGAAAATCCTTCGTAAGGCTAATAAGAGTAGAAATTGTGCTATTATAATTCCTATATGTTTAGTTACAGGGACCATGGCAACCATACAAGAAAAAATAAAAATGGCATAGGTGTTTGAGGTGTTTAGGTAGTTTTTTCGTATTATAAAATCCAATAACAACATCGAAAAAACAAGGATCACCGCAGTAATACATATCCTTATAAAAGAATCCCACCGAAAGGTAAAATCTATTGCCAAAAAATAGGTAAGGAAACAAAAAGCCATTATAAAAACACCTAACAACAAAAAGTTAATAGGGTTAGATTTACCAAAAAAGCTTGTAAGCATCATGCTTTATTTCTATTTTTGCGGTATAAATATACTACTATGACTTGGAAAGGTTTTTTTGAAGGCATTCAATCTTTTACAGAAAGTGTTTTATTTGCTCCTT
This sequence comes from Flavobacteriaceae bacterium, assembly GCA_041392205.1. Lineage (GTDB taxonomy): Bacteria > Bacteroidota > Bacteroidia > Flavobacteriales > Flavobacteriaceae > Halomarinibacterium. The sequence goes on from JAWKMO010000002.1 coordinate 94,594, forward strand.
ATGACGCGTTACGGCTTGGTGTAGATAGCTGGTGGGTTTCTAATGTCGTTAGCTGGATTTTAGTACTTATTGGTTTTGTAGCTTTCTTTTATTGGATGAAACAACTATCGTATTTTAATGCTACTGGAGAAGAAGATAGAAGCCAAACCTCTCATTCCTTTTTAGGAAAGAACTAAAGGTCAAAACCAATATCGGTTCTAAAATACATCGTATCGAAGGAAATTTTTTCAATTTCTTCATACGATTTTTTTATGGCCTTTCTAAAATCATTATCCAGCGAAGTTACTGCTATCACACGGCCACCATTAGTGACTACGTTTCCTTCTTTTAAAGCCGTCCCAGCGTGAAACACCATAGAACCTTGCACCTTTTCAATCCCAGAAATTTCTTTTCCTTTTTCGTAGGCTTCGGGATAACCTCCCGAAACTAGCATTACGGTAGCCGCACTTCTTTCATCCATTTCAAGTGAAATTTCGTTTAGTTTTTGCTTTGCTGTGGCTTCCAATAAATCGACCAAATCGGTTTTAATTCTTGGTAAAACGGCTTCGGTTTCAGGATCCCCCATACGTACATTGTACTCAATTACATAAGGTTCATTATTCACTTTTATCAATCCAATAAAAACAAATCCTTTATAGTCGATGTTTTCTTCTTTAAGCCCATTTACCGTAGGTTTTACAATGCGATTTTCAATTTTATGCATCAACTCTTCATTAGCAAACGGAACGGGAGATACAGCGCCCATTCCGCCTGTGTTTAAGCCTGTGTCGCCTTCACCAATACGCTTGTAATCTTTTGCAGTGGGTAACACTTTGTAGTTTTTACCATCGGTGAGTACAAAAACGCTTAATTCAATTCCGTCAAGAAATTCTTCAATGACCACTTTACTACTTGCAGCACCAAATTTTGAATGCGCCAACATATTCTCCAATTCGGTTTTGGCTTCGTTTATATCTTTCAGAATTAAAACTCCTTTTCCAGCAGCCAATCCATCGGCTTTTAAAACATAAGGCGGCTTTAATGTTTCTAAAAATTGCTTCCCCGCCGCTAAACTTTCAGAAGTAAAACTTTGATATGCCGCCGTTGGAATGTTGTGCTGCATCATAAATTCTTTGGCACGTTCTTTACTTCCTTCGAGTAAGGCCCCTTTTTTGGAAGGGCCTATCAACATCACATTTTTAAGTTCTAAGTCTTCCCGAAAGAAATCGTAAATCCCATTTACTAGAGGATCTTCTGGGCCCACGACCACCATTTCAATGGTATTTTCTAAAACCGTTTTTTTAATGGCTTCAAAATCGTTTACTGAAATTGCTACATTTGTTGCAATACTTGCTGTTCCCGCATTTCCAGGGGCTACAAAAAGTTTAGAACAACGTGTGCTTTGCGAGATTTTATAAGCAAAGGTGTGCTCTCTTCCACCCGATCCTAAGATTAGAATATTCATTATGAAATGTTTTATTTCGGCATCAAAAATAATTGTTTGTAAATTGCCTCCCTAATTATTTTACATTGAATTTGTTCGAACTTTCGTTGCGTTGGAATGGTTTTCCTATAAAGGAAGCCAAAGCGCAATTAAAGCAAATCCAATCCGTTCCTGCAAGTGAATATCATTCTTACGTTGAGCAGCAACGAATGAAAATGGTTCACTATCATCTTGAGCGGAATAAATTCTATAAAAATTTTACTAAAAACACTCCTATTTATTCTTGGTGGGATGTCCCAGTGATGCAAAAAAGCGATTTGCAAATTCCTTTAAAAGAACGACTATCGGAAGGTTTTGCTGTAAGTAATGTGTATGTAAACAAAACTTCGGGCTCCAGTGGTCATCCCTTTATTTTTGCCAAAGACAAATTATGCCACGCATTAACTTGGGCAGAAATTTTTGATCGATTTGGATGGTTTGACCTTGATTTTCACACTTCGTTACAAGCCCGATTTTATGGTATTCCATTGGATACGTTTGGCTATCAAAAAGAGCGATTGAAAGACCATTTAAGCTCCCGATATCGCTTTCCTATTTTTGATTTGTCTGATGAAAAAATGGAGCAGTTTTTAAAAGTCTTTCAGAAAAAAAAGTTCGATTATATTAATGGTTATACCAGTTCTGTGGTGCTATTTGCAAAGTTTCTTCAGAAAAAAGGAATCGTACTTACTTCGGTTTGTCCTACTCTAAAATACTGCGTTGTTACCAGCGAAATGCTTTATGAAAGTGATAAAAATTTGATGGAAACCGTCTTTGGCGTTCCTGTCATTAATGAATATGGCGCTAGTGAGCTAGACCTCATCGCCTTTACCAATAAAAAAGAAGAATTTATAGTAAACAGCGAAACCCTTTTTGTGGAAATATTGGATGAAAGCAACAATCCTCTACCCAATGGGCAGTCGGGACGTATCGTTATTACATCACTTTATAATAAAGCGCATCCCATGATTCGGTACGACATTGGCGATACTGGAATATTATGTGAAACCAGTACTTTTAAAACCCCTATTTTAAAGAAATTGACAGGTCGTACCAACGATGTGGCAAAACTCCCTAGTGGCAAAACGGTTCCTGGACTTACGTTTTATTATGTTACCAAAAGTGTGATTGAAGACGATGGAAATGTAAAAGAATTTGTGATAGAACAACATGCCATTGACTCATTCAAAATAATTTATACTTCTGAAAAGGAGCTCACTTCTTTAGAAATTGAAGTCATTAAAAAAGCCCTTTTCAAGTACTTAGAAAGTGATTTGAAATTAACGTTTGAAAGAGTCGCGGTTTTAGACAGAAGCCATCGAGGAAAACTGAAACAGTTTGTGAGTTTGCTATAACAATCCTAACTAGGTTTTTTTATGGCTTAATCACTCCTGATATTTTCCACAATCTTTCAAATTCTTCTTTATCAATTTCTTCACCTTCAAAATCATTAAATGTCATATTAGTATCTAACCAATAGCCATAAAATTGATCACTTGGCCCCGCAAATATTATATCATTTTTATCATCTAAAGCAATTTCTCTCCAAGGTAAAAGTTCGCCATTAGTTTCTGTAAACTCAATAAGCCAATTATTTATTAGATGCCAATTTTTATTATGATACCTTGATTTAGGAATAAAAAATAGAATATTACTTAGTATTTTACTCATTCTTGATGGCATTGGCCAGTCAGTAGCCATTTTAGTAATCAAATATTTCATTCTATCCTGTTTAGCTCAAAATTACTGCCAACTTTTGAATATACTTAGGTCGCACTATAAAATACTCCCAAAAAAACCGAAGTAAATACCCTCCAGATTTTATAGAATTGAATCCAAGACTCCGATAAAAAAGATAATTATACTTAATTAACTTAAGTTTATTGGAACTAATAGACCCTTTTCGTATTCGGTAAAAGGCTAGGTCTTCTTGTATTCCCAACGCTGGTGTTTCACTGCGTTTAATGGCTTCTAACCACACGGCCCAATCCTGCCTTTTTCGGATGTTAGGAGCGACTATTTTTCCTAATTTTTCGGCATTATAAACTCCCGTAAGATTCCCTATGTAGTTGTTTAAAAGTTGTTTTTTATAGGGTAGTTTAGGTAACGCCAAGATTCTTTTCCCAAGTGGTTTTCCCTCTTCATCCACATGGAGATAATGGGTAAAAGAAACCCATGCATCCTGTTGTAACATGAAGTTAATTTGCTTTTGTAATTTTTCGGAGTGCCAATAATCATCGCTATCCAAAAAAGCCATGAAGGTACCTTTAGCTTTTTCAGTAGCAAGGTTTCTACAAAACGCAGCGCCATGGTTTTTTTCAAGTTGAATAAAACGAATACGAGGGTCTCTTTTTGTAAACTCTTTAACTATTACTGCAGAAGCATCGGTGGAAGCATCATCTATAATAATATGTTCCCAGTTTGAATAGGTTTGGTTTTGTACACTCTTTAAATTTTGAAGAATAAATTTTGAGGCATTATATAGCGGTGTAATTATAGAAACCAGAGGGTTTTCAAGATTATTAATAGGCTTTTTCTTCTCCTCGTAGTGCATTGTAGATGGTTTGAAAAACAATTTTAATATCTAAAAACAACGACCAATTTTCTAGATAAAAGATATCATATTTTACTCTATTAATAATATGATTATCATCTTCTACTTCACCTCGATAACCACTCACTTGAGCTAATCCAGTAATCCCTGGTTTAATAAAATGCCGTACCATAAATTTATCTATTCTTTTAGCATACATGTGGGTATGGCTTACCATGTGGGGGCGTGGTCCTACTACAGACATTTCGCCTTTAAGGACATTGATAAACTGTGGAAGTTCATCAATACTTGTTTTTCGAATAATCTTTCCTACCCGAGTCACTCTTGGATCATTTTTCCGAATTTGGTACAAATGGGCTTCTGGATTGGGTCGCATAGATCGAAATTTATAACAATAAAACTCTTTGTAATCCAACCCATTTCTTTTTTGTTTAAAAAACACTGGCCCTTTGGATTCCAATTTAATAAATAGCGCCAGGATAGGGGTTAACCAAGACAGTACTCCAATAATAATTAGGGTTGCTGTTACAATATCAAATCCTCTTTTTATAAACTTATTAAAAGGTTCCTCTATGGGTATTTTTCTAAGAGAGAGTATGGGGAGGTAACCATAGTAGGTAAAATCGAGCCTTTTACTGTAGATTTCTTTATTATCTGGGAGAAATTTTAATATTTTTAGGTTATTGTCTGCATAATCTATTAAGGTTGATAATTCCTTATTGCTCAATTTTGCAACAGAAGAATATATTTCATCTATACTGTTTTCGTCTATAAAAGATAGGCACTCTTCGAGGGTTGTTTTTTGGGCACCATCTAGATCAAATGTTTTTACTAAAACATAGCCATATTCGGGGTTTTCTTGAAAAAATTTTCTAAGTTGATCTGTTTTTTGGTTAAGTCCTATAATCACTACATTTCTTAGGTTTCCTTTTAATAATAGACGGTATTTTTTTAATAAATAAAAGACAGCAAGTTTTGCTATGGTGATGCAAAGCATTACCAAAATGGTATACTTTACTATTTGAAATGAATCAATTTTTAGGGTATTAAAAAACCCAAAAAAGGCAAACACAATTAAGGTAAAAAGGATTCCTTGCTTGCCTATTAGGGTAAGGATATTTGTAACGCGTGTAAACCTATAAATTTCATAAAAATTAGATCGTAACGCAATAATAATCCATGCAATAGAAATTAAAACCGTATAATTAATAAACAGGATTTTGTCTTCAAAAAAGGGATAGGCAAGCACATTGATTATCAATAAATCAATGGTGTAAGAAATAGGTCTTAAAAACCCTGAGTATCTTCCTCTTTTAAATATCATTATTAAAGCCTATTGTGGGCTGTAAAATCTTTATGTTCGCTTCGGTATAATTCTTCTTTTGTTAAATTTTTAAAGTAATCAAATGTTTTTTTCATCCCTACTTCTCTTGAAACTTTTGGCTCCCAATTCAGAATTTTTCTTGCGAGTGAAATATCGGGTTGTCTTTGTAATGGGTCGTCTTGAGGAAGTGGTTTATAGACAATTTTTTGATGGGTGTTGGTTAATTTAACCATTTCTTTTGCAAAATCTAAAATGGTAATTTCTTCTGGATTTCCAATATTTACAGGCAATACATAATCGCTCATTAATAATTTGAAAAGTCCTTCTACTTGGTCATCCACATAACAAAAAGACCGAGTTTGCAACCCGTCACCAAACACGGTTAAATCTTCCCCGCGCAATGCTTGTCCCATAAAAGCTGGAATTACCCGTCCATCATTAAGGCGCATTCTTGGGCCATAGGTATTAAATATTCTTGCTATTCGGGTTTCTAATCCATGAAACCTATGGTATGCCATGGTTATGGATTCTTGAAAACGCTTGGCTTCGTCATACACCCCTCTTGGGCCAATGGTATTTACGTTGCCATAATAGTCTTCACTTTGAGGGTGTACTAGTGGGTCTCCATAGACTTCGGAAGTTGAAGCTATTACAATTCTCGCTTTTTTTTCTTTGGCTAAGCCTAATAAATTATGGGTTCCTAACGAGCCCACTTTAAGGGTTTGAATAGGAATTTTAAGATAATCTATGGGACTAGCTGGGGATGCAAAATGAAGTATATAATCTACTTTCCCTGGCACGTGTACAAACTTAGTAATGTCGTGATGATAAAAACTAAAATCTGGAAGATGAAAAAGATGTTCAATATTTTTTAAATCTCCTGTAATAAGATTGTCCATTGCAACCACCTCATATCCCTCTGCAATAAACCTATCACAAAGATGAGAGCCTAAAAACCCCGCCGCTCCAGTAATTAAAACCTTTTTCTTCATGTGTATAAAATATTTGATAACTAGGAAGACCTTCTCCCTACTTTACGTAGGGATGGAATACCTTATTTATACCTCTTTGCTGAGTATGTAAATTTTATTATTAGGCATTATGTGTTAATTTCTTTTCTCCCAATAGAGATATAAGTAAACCCTTCTGCCTCCATTTCTTTTAATGGATATAGGTTTCTTCCATCAAAAATTATAGGTGTTTTTAATACTTCTTTCAGTTTTGAAAAATTTGGAGATCTAAAAATGCTCCATTCGGTACAAATAATTAACGCTTCTGCATCCTCTAATGCTTGGTACATTCCCGTAGCATAGGTTAATCTATTGCCAAACTGTTTTTCTATATTAGGCATTGCTTCAGGGTCAAAAACTGTGAGACTTGCTCCTTTTTCAAGTAACGAATTCATCACGTCTATGGCCGGTGCTTCACGAATATCGTCGGTTTCGGGTTTAAAAGCCAAACCCCAAATAGCTAATTTTTTTCCTTGTAAGTTATTATTGAAGTACTTTTCAATTTTGGGAATTTGAATAACTTTTTGTTTTTTATTTACTGCAATTACGGAATCTAATATTTTAAAATCGTACCCAGTATCTTTTCCTGCTTTTTGTAGGGCTTTTACATCTTTTGGAAAACAAGACCCTCCGTAACCTATTCCTGGAAAAAGAAAACGTTTACCGATACGGGAGTCTGTCCCCATTCCCACACGTACTTTATCCACATCGGCCCCTACCATTTCGCAATAATTGGCGATTTCATTCATAAATGTAATTTTGGTCGCAAGGAAAGAATTGGCGGCATATTTGGTAAGCTCTGCCGATTTTTCATCCATGACAATCACAGGATTCCCAGATCGTACAAAAGGGGCATAGAGTTTTTGCATTAAAGCCGTAGCCCTTTCACTACTAGCACCAATAACAATTCTTTCAGGTTTTAAGAAATCGTCTACGGCAAACCCTTCTCTTAAAAATTCGGGGTTGGATACCACGTCAAAGTCACAGGAGGCATTTTTTTGAATGACTTGCGTTACTTTTTCTGCGGTACCTACAGGAACGGTACTTTTATCTACAATTACTTTGTAGGATTGTATCTTTTTCCCAATTTCGTGAGCAACTCCAAGCACGTAAGATAAGTCTGCTGAACCATCCTCGTCTTCTGGTGTGGGTAGCGCTAAAAAGATAATTTCTCCGTGCTCCAAGCCTTCGTCTAGAGAAGTGGTAAATTTTAGTCTATTGGCTTTAATATTCCGTTCAAAAAGAACATCTAAGTGGGGCTCATAAATGGGAACCTCGCCACTTTGCATTTTGGCAACTTTTGAGGCATCAATATCTACGCATATTACTTCATTTCCGGTTTCAGCCAAACAAGTTCCTGTTACCAATCCTACATATCCTGTTCCAATTACTGCTATTTTCATTTATTGTTTATTCAATTTATTTTAGTTTTTTCAATGGGCAAAAATACAATTTGAAAACCGATTTAGCCTTTAATTTGTGTGTTTTCAGATTCTTGATGATTTTTTAATAAAAGGGATAACAATATAAAGCCTACATAATACGCTCCTATTTGGCGATGAAATAGGTTTTCTACCATAGCAAAACAAACTAGCGTTACTAATAATGCTGATGGATAAAAACTTTTTCGGTTTCTTATAAAAAGTACTATTATAGCGCTTACAAATAATAATAGTGAACCTACTCCAGCTGCCAAATACAAGTCAAAAAACTGATTATGAATGTTGTATTTCTGATTAATAAACCACGTTTTTTTTACACTATCTTCAATGGTTGTATCATAACAATCTAGCAAGTTTTGGTTGGTATTTGTAAACCCTAGCCCCTTCACAAAGACACGGTCTTGTTTTGAAATCTTCAAAGCACAATCCCATATTACAGCGCGAGGTTCAAAAGCCATAGTATTGGCAACTAGACCTTGGTGCTTTTCCGTATTTGTTGCGTAAAAAATTTTTTTTCTTAAGTCTTTATTTAAAACAAAAACTAAAGTTGTTGCCAATAAAATACCTCCTGTTGCAAAAAGCAACTGGGGGCCCCGTTTTTTGGAATGGAAAAGACTTAAAATAAAAATAGCCAAAAGTGTCACAATGGCAATTCTTGAAACAATAAATAAGATAAATAACACATTTACCAAAATATTGGCTAGATAATACCTATTGTCTGGGTGATAGGTAGTTTTTATAGATTGGTAGGATACTAATATGCTTAATACCGCTAAAAAACCAAGGTATATTCTATCCATTAACATGGCTTCAATAATACCTGCCGACTCTAAGAAAGTAAACGCTACCCCTTGGTTTAATAGAATAAATAGTTTAACGAGCGAATAAATAATAGCAACTAAAGAGGAAAAGATAATTGCTTTATTTATTTTTTTAAAGTTATTGATTGGGAGGTATAAAATTACCAGTGCCCCAGACAACAAAATCTTTTTGATGACTTCACTATCAAGAGACCAACGGCCCAATAAAAAGGTTATCCCTGTTACATAAACAAAAAATAAAAGCCAGACCATTCCGGGTAATTTTTTAACTTTATTTAAGTCATTTTTTGTAACTACGATAGGAAATAATATAGCTAAGATAATGAGTAGTAGATTGGGTAAAGCCCTAAAATACATATCAAAAGGGATGGTAAAAAATAGCAGTAAAAAAATAAAAGGATATAATGATGCTAAAAGTACTCTCACCTATTTCTGAATTTGAGAAATTAAAAATAAGAAACAAAATTGGGGCAACCTATTTTTTGAATTGGAAATCGTTTTCTTAAAATAAGTTGGGTTTAATAGGTATCATTTTAAACAAAAAAGACTAACTTAAATTTTTTACTTTAGCACAATTATCAAAAAAGTTTATGCTTTTTAACTCTATTGATTTTGCCCTCTTTTTCCCAACGGTATTTCTTCTTTACTGGTTGGTGGCAAAGCAATTGAAATTAAGGAATTTATTTCTTCTAATTTCTAGTTATGTATTTTATGGCTGGTGGGATTGGCGGTTTCTTTTTTTAATTGTTATAAGTTCTTTAGTAGATTATTATGTAGGAAATAAACTTGCTAAAACAGAAGGCAATAATGCCCGTAAGAGGTTATTGTTTATAAGTCTTGCGGTAAACCTTGGGATGTTGTTTTATTTTAAGTATACCAATTTTTTTATTGAAACCTTTGTTGATTCATTTAGGCTCTTTGGTAAAACGCTAGAAATTTCTTCATTAAATATTATACTCCCTGTGGGAATTAGTTTTTATACTTTTCAAACGCTTAGTTACACTATTGATATTTACCGAAAAAAACTACAGCCCACTAGAGACCCCATTGCATTTTTTGCTTTTGTGGCTTTCTTTCCGCAGCTCGTTGCGGGTCCTATAGAAAGAGCCTCTCATTTACTCCCTCAATTCTTTGAAAGGCATAAATTTAATTATGAGCAGGTAAAATCTGGCTTGCTCCTGATGGCTTTTGGCTTATTTAAAAAAATGGTCATTGCCGATAGGGCAGCGCTCTATGTGAACGAAGTATATAATAACCCATCAAGTTATGAAGGTATTGAAACCATGATTGCTACGTTCCTTTTTGCGTTTCAAATTTATTGTGACTTTTCGGGCTATTCGGATATTGCTATTGGAACGGCAAGAACCATGGGCTTTTCATTAATGAAAAACTTTGACTCTCCTTATTTATCAAATTCCATTACCGAATTTTGGCGACGGTGGCATATTTCGCTCTCTACATGGTTTCGGGATTATGTCTATATTCCTTTAGGCGGAAGTAAAAAAGGGAAAGTAAAAACCTACAGCAATTTATTTATTGTTTTTTTGGTAAGCGGGCTCTGGCATGGCGCCGCTATGACGTTTGTGATTTGGGGGGCTATTCATGGAGCTATAATTGTTTTTGAAAAAGCCATTTCAGAGAGTAAAGCTAAACTTTTTAAATTTTTAAGAATCAACCCTCAAGTTTTTTCAAACAAGCTTTTCTTTGTTTTTACCACCTTTGTTTTTGTATGTTTTGCTTGGGTATTTTTTAGGGCTAATTCTTTTGCTGACGCCAAAATGATTGTGGAAGGGTTTTTTGTAAACAATTTTTATAAAGTGTTTGGAGATCCCTTATATGTAATAGGTTTAAAGGAAAATGAATTTACTTTTTTAATACTATCCATAATTGCATTGGTATTATTTGAAAGGTTTCATAGAAGAAACAGTGTTTTCCATTTGCTTAAACAACAAGCATTCCTTTTTAGATGGATAGTATATGTAGCAATCGTATTACTCATTACTATATTTGGAGTATATGGTGATGCTAGTGTAACCGAATTTATCTATTTTCAATTTTAAATATGAACAAAAACAGGTTTCTAACGTTACTTTTAAAAGCAGCTTTTTTGGGGCTGCTATTATTGTTTTTTCTAAAAGGATTAGAACCTCTTTTTATTGAAGCTAAAACTTCGGTTTGGCAAAAATTTTACACTCACAAAGAGAATACCGTCGATGTACTCATATTAGGGAATTCTCATGCCAACGCAGGATTTGATTTAGACATCCTAGAGGCTAAAACCAATGCAACGATAGCTTCTTTGGCAACGCAAGGACAAAATATTTATCAAACTTACTACTGTGCTTTAGAAGCTTATAATTATCAAACTCCAGAAGTTTTAATTATTGAAAACTTTTTATTTTATGAACGATTAACAAAACATGAATTTGCTACTCAGGACCCAACTTTAAATGATTACAAAAAAAGATACTTAACTTTTGAAGGAAAAAAATTAGGAAAAGTAAAATATGAAGAATCTTATGAATTCTTTGAAGGATCGTTGATTGAAAATATGCTTCCTGCTCTAAAAAAACATGCAAAATGGAGTGAGATTGAAGATTTGAAAAAACGTCTGAATAACATTACACCATCTTACAATAAGCCTGGAATAAGCATCTTAAGTCAAGAAAAAGTTTTAGAATATGAAACTTTAACAAATTTTGACTTAATGGAGTTTAACATACTGCCAGACGAACAAGAAGCACTAGATAAAATTGTTACGCTTGCAAAACAAAAAGGGACAAAGCATATTATATTATATACCATTCCTTTTTATGAAAAATATAGAAATAAAATTGATTATGCTTCTCTTCATAAGCCATTATTTCAATTTTCAAGTGCTTTTGATGGGATTACATATATAGATTTAAATACTGTTTACCCCGATTGGGATAATACTTATTTTGTAAATGATGCTGTTGGGTATAACCAGCATTTAAATTACAAAGGAGCTATTGAGGTAAGCAATCATCTTGCAAGTATTATTTCGCAAAAAAACAAATTCCCAAAGAAAACTATAGTTCCAAACACGGTAGAGTTCTATTTGTACAATAAAATAAAGAAAGAAACTCTTCCCAATGGTAATAAAATGATGGGTAATCTTGAAACAATTAATAGCTCAAAAGAAATCAACTATATTTCTTCAAACACAACAAAATGGTTAAAAATTAAAGGCTGGATGGCTATTGAAAATATAAAATCCAAAAATTATGAAATGGCTGTCGCTTTTGTGAAGGATTCCAATTATATTTTTATAAGCCAACCTAATCAACTTAAGAACACCCTTAGAAGGGATGTTACTTCCTATCATAAAAAAGAGCCTGGATTTTACGATGCCTCTGGATTTGAAGCAACCCTAAATAGTAAATTATTGGAACAAGGGCTCTACAAGATATATATGGTACTTAAAGATGAAAAAGGGCAAATTCTAATAAAAGATTCCTTTAAAACAGTTACTATTGAATAGATTTAGATTGAATTGTGTTGCTTTCCTTCCTAAAAAAATGCGTTTTTAGTAAAAACAACGTAAGCATAATAGCCACATCATTGTAAAAAGTAGTCATAAACAGGTAGAGCGTTAACACAAAAAACATTATAAAAAAGGACTCTTTATTAAGATGTAGCTTTTTTACAATAAGATACGTTATTAAAAAAACTAAGATAACTCCTACCAATCCTAAGTCGTTATAGGTCCAAATAAGTTGTGAAAAGTGAATCGTATTTTTAAAGGCAGATTTGCTTAAATCAAAATAGTCGTAAGGACCATTCCCTATTATTTTTAGGGGATAGTTATAGAGTTGGTCTATTATAACTTGAGGTCTTTTTGCATACCCTCTTTCTACTGCAATATGGGATTGTTCTGGAGTGTATAGATTTTGAATATGATACACCTCCCATTGTAACGCAGGGATTGTTTTAATGGCAATATTTAATACTCCTATAAAAAGAATAAAAGCAATCACAAGGGAAAAAACACTTAACTTTTTATACAAGTATAGCGCCACATAATACAGTAAAATTGAGAGCAAAATAATCTTTGTTAGATTGGATTGTATTAAAAAGATTAGAGTAATTATATATAAAATAATAAACCAAGGTATTTTTTCAATTTCTCTTTTTCTAATTTTAATAAAAATTGATAACAAGTACATAATTAAAAAAAAGCCAAGGGCGTGATCGGCTTTTAAAAAAAAAGTTCCAAACATAAAATCTACTTTGGCAACCACTTGACTACTCCCTTTAAATCCTATTAAAAAATAATACCCAAATTTTTGAAGTAATAAAATAGGTAGTTGAAGGTAAATAAGCCATTTTAGCAACTTCTCTATTTCAAGTTTTAGCTCTCTTTTTTCGAAGACTTTCATAAGATAAAAAAAGGCCAAGGGAGCTAAGGCAAAAAGTGTATAGAAAATAATGTTTAGAAGGTTAACACTTCTTAAAATCCCAACAAAAATGATGTATACCAAATACAAAAAGGTTATAAAAAACAAATAATTATAAATTATTTTCCTTCGCGCCAAAATGTCTATAAAAACAAGAACATATACCCATAAAACTAAACAAAAGGCATATAAGGTTACAGGAATCCCTATAAAAAATTGTGCCCATCCTCCCAAAAAAAAGGTGAGGAGTATAAGCACAACAACTCCTTTTTTTAAAACTTCAAGTACATTTAAAATCCTACGATTTTCCATTATCTAAAGTTTATTAGCGTATTATACAAAAGCATTATTTAGATTATTAATTTCTTCTCGAATCAAATTTTCATGCTTTTCAAAATTTAAAAAAGGGGGTATTTCTTCTTCTCTTTTACTTAAAATAGATACTATTTCCTTAAAACTACTCTTGTTTTCTTGATAATAAATTATCAACTCTTTATATATCTCATGAGAAAAATACCCCTCAGGAAATAACCCTGGTATTTGATAATTTAACATGAGAAATAAGATGCCTGTTTCTTTAGATTTACCATATTCTTCTAAAATGCGATTCTCCGTATACTGTAACTTAATATTACCTATAAGGTAGTTTGTTTTTTTGAGCACCTCATCAAATTCTTCATCACTTACAAAGGATTCCCAATAGGTTACGGTATTGGGTTGGATTTGATTTATTTTTAAAATAAGTGCTACTTCATATTCACTTAATTTTACAAGCTTTCCAAGCAAGAAGAGTTTAATCTTAAGCGGTTGCTTCTCTAAAAGTTCATAAAACACCTCTAATACAAATTTATAATCCCTTCTATCACTATTTATAGTTCCTGGAATTGTAAAAATAATGTCCTCTCCTACATTTTTAGCGTGTTTTTTTTGATTGTTAATTTTCGTGAACGGGATATAATACACTGCTTTGTTGAATAATTTTTCTTCCTCTATATACTTTTTTAAAGACAAACTTACGGTAATAATCCCTTTTACTTTTTTTGTTATTTGGGTTATGATAAAAGTGGTGATTTTTTGTTTAAAAGTTTTCGAATTTCCACGCTTAAACCATTTGTTTACATTGTGAATAGTTAACACTATTTTTTTTCCGAATACCATAATGAATGCTACCGAAACTGGTGATAATTTATAAAGCTCTTCAAAGATTATAATATCTGCTTTTCTAAAAAGCCCAATGTTTTTTAATAAAAAATAGCCTACAGTGTCTCCCTTTTTTGGGAAATAGGTTGGGGTTTTCTGACTTTTTTTTATAAAATCTCTATTAAAAGTATACGCTATAACAGTAACTTCATCTTCATTAAAAATATCATCCATCAAATTTGTGTAATAAGAGATATGATTGTTTTGAAAATGTGGAAGACATAAAAGGACATTTTTTTTTGACCCCATTTAAAAAAATTTTCATAAAAATACTATTATTTTTTGTTGTAGGGTATTTTATACTTGATGCAAGTATCTACACTTTTAACCATTATACAGTTCTCAATTTTATTAGTAATTTTGCCAAATGGTAAACCACGGCAAACCTACTTAATGAAAATAGCAATTATAGGAACAAGAGGAATTCCAAATTTTTATGGTGGGTTTGAACAGTTTGCAGAATACTTTTCGGTGTATGCAGCATCAAAAGGAAATGAAGTATATGTGTACAATTCTAGCCTTCACCCTTACCAAGAAAAAACATATAAAAACGTAACGCTTATTCATTGTAAAGATTATGAAAACATCTTAGGAACTGCGGGACAATTTTTTTATGACCTTCACTGCATCCTAGATGCAAGAAAAAGATCTTTTGATGTAATCTTACAGTTAGGATATACCAGTAGTTCCATTTGGTACAAATTACTTCCCAAGAAAGCTGTTATTGTAACCAATATGGATGGGTTGGAATGGAAAAGGTCGAAATACTCGAACCTAACTAAAAAATTTCTATCCTTTGCTGAAAATCTGGCGGTACGCTCAAGTGATTATTTAATTGCAGATTCTAAAGGGATTGAAGCCTATCTTAAAAAAAGATATGCTATTGAAAGCACCTACATTGCTTATGGAGCAACCCTGTTTAAAAATCCTAGTAGTGATTTACTAACACAATATAACTGTAGTGCCTATGCATACAATATGCTTTTAGCGCGCATGGAACCCGAAAATAATATTGAAATGATATTGGACGGTGTTGCCAGCAGTACTGTAACCATGCCTTTTCTTGTTATTGGAAGTACCAATAACACCTTTGGAACGTATCTAAAAGACAAATACAAAGCCCAAGAAAACATACGGTTTTTGGAGGGCGTATATAATATAGAGCATCTTAATAACTTACGATATTACTCAAATCTTTATTTTCATGGGCATTCGGTGGGGGGGACCAACCCTTCTTTATTAGAAGCTATGGCTTCCCATAGTTTAATTATAGCACACCATAACGAGTTTAATCAATCGATACTAGAAGAAGATGGCTTCTATTTTAATACAAAAGAAGAGGTGTCTTTCCACATAGAAAATACTACAAAAGAAAAAAACTTAAAAAAAGTAGCCGCATGTATGGAAAAAATAAAAACCCACTTTGATTGGGACATCATTAATAAAAGCTACTTAGATTTTTTAAATAATTGTGTATTATTACATTCAAAAAAGTAAGTCGCTTACTATTTAATTAATACCTATAACCACGGGTATCTGGAATATCTATTTTTAGATCTCCTAAAGCAACCAAATCATGAAAAAGTACTCTCTTATTTTTATCGTATTTGTAGGAATCTTTATGTTTTATTGTTGTGGCAATCCTGCTAAAAATAGTAACACTCTAGAGATCCGTCTAAAAGTACAAGCAGATAAAAATGATCGAGTGGATCTATACTATACCCATTCAAAAGATAGTGTATTCTCTGAAGAACGAAAAATGAATCAAACTGTTACCGCTTTTAAAGAAGAATCAATAACATTTACTTTGCCTAAAAAAAACCTGTCCTCTTTTAGAATAGACCTTAGTAACAATCCATTACAAGAAGAAATCCGATTAATAGCCTGCACTATTGTTTATAATGGTAAAAAGGTATTAATTGACCCAGAATTATTATCCATTTTTTTTACAATAAATGAATATCTGCAATATGATTCAAATACAGGGGTGTTTAAAATTAGTTCAATTAAGGGAAAAAAGGATCCTTATATAACATCCAAACCTCTTTTAATAAAACGAATTGAAATTGATTATTAATAGCCTATCGTTTTACCATAACCAAAAAAGATGAACCTAATTACCATACCTTTTCATCATTGGAGAAAAATTCTTAAAGAAGGATTTAGAACTAGGGATGCCCATTTTATAGAGCATTTTGAAAAAAATCCTGCTATTGAAAAAACAATTGTGATAAATCGCCCAACAACCCTTTTTGAGTTGTTTGTTAAAAAATTTCCTGTTAAAATAAAAGGAGAGGTATTGCTTAAAGAAAATGGTTTTTCCTTATTAAAAATTAGTGAAAATCTGTACTTAATAGATTTTGTTTCTAACGATATTATTGGGCAATTCAAAAAAAAATATAGTTGGTTTTTTGAAGAATATGCAAATCCTAAATATGTAGCATTTATAAAAAAGTCGTTAACGATTTTAGGAGTACACCAATACTTTTTGGTTACACAAAATATTTTTGCGCACACCTTATTACCCCACTTATCACCTATTAAAAGTGTTTTTGATGCATGGGACAATTTTTATAAAATTAATACGTATCATTCCATAAAAGCAGAAATAAAAAATGCTTATAAATCCTATGCTAATGGTGTCCATTTTTGGATTACAAATTCAAGAGATAATTTAGTTTTTTATGAAGCGTATTACAAGCCAAATAGTATTCATTTAATAGCAAATGGGCTCGACACCTCTCGATTTAACACGCACAAAAAATACCCCACCCCTTCCCAATTTAAAAATATTTCTAGGCCCATTATAGGCTTTGGAGGTAAAATAACCCAAACCATCGATTTAACACTTTTAAATTTTGCTATTGAAGATAATCCAGCGTTTTCATTTGTCGTTATGGGTCAAAAATTGGACAAGAACATTTTTAATGCTATTTCCAAAAGAGATAATTTTTATTATTTAGGAGATATTCATTACGATTTATATCCCGATTATGTTGCTCAATTTGATATTTGTTTGGTTCCCTACCATATCACCCAAGAAAAGCAATCTGGTGCAAACCCTATAAAGGTTTATGAATACTTAGCACTCCATAAAAAAGTAATTGGCACCAATGGAAATGGGTTAGAAGATTTAAGTAGTTATTTGTATTTAGTTGAAACGAAAGAAGCGCTTTCTGCAGAAATAAAAAAAGGGGTTAACAATACCAAAAATAAAATAAATCCTACTCAGTATAGTTGGGATGGAAAGGTTGCAGAACTTATTAAATTAATGGTTTCATGAAAACTTTTTTTTCGACTTTGAAAGAAGCCCATAAGGTTCCCCTAGACCTAAGTTTACTGGTATTAATTACTATTACCGTCCCCTTTAGTATTAATATTTGTAATTTATTTATTATTATTTCTTTTTTATATAGTCTTTACCTACTTGTTACCAAACAAAGGAAGCCCCTCCTTTTTAATTTCCTTTTTATATTTCCCTTCCTTTTTTTCATTGTAACCATTATAAGTGCTTTATTAAGTAAGAATTTGGACAAAGGCGTGACCGAAATAAATAAAGCTTTGTTGTTTTTTATTATCCCATTTATTATCCTAATCCTATATCAAAAAAAAGAATACCTCTCCAAATTACTTTTTGGTTTTTTACTTTCAACAACCGTTTCAACGCTTATATTATTATGTCATACAGCTATAAAATACGTACAAGGGAACTCATTAAATACGCTTTTTTTTCATGAATTTACACGGCTATATGACCAACATCCCGTTTATTTTTCCTTAAATATTGCGCTTAGTGTATTTATCCTTAATGCACTATTTTTTAAACAACAAGCGCTATCAAAAAAATCCTCGCTTCTTTTTACTGCAACCTCTCTTATTCTTTTCTTAGGAATTCTCTTTTGCGCATCAAAAATCATCCTGGTTATTTTCTTTATACTTTATAGTATTCAAATATTGAGTGTTACTATAAAGCAGAGGGTAAAAGTAGCTATCATTGGAACATTTCTTTTATTAGGAAGCATTGCTATAACGAAGACCGATTTAGGAAATCGTTTTCAAGAAGTTTTAAAAACTAATTTTATTCCTTTTAGCCCCACCCAAGATATTAAAAAGGCGAAAGTATTTTCGTATAATGAAAAAGAGACTATTAGTGATTTAGAATTAAGACTACTAATTGCAAAAATTGGCCTTTTTCATCAAATTAAAGATAGAAAGTTACTTTTTGGTTATGGTGTTGGAGACACGCAAGATTATTTGGATTATTATTATATGACCTATGGCTTGGCACCCAATTGGTATGAAGGACACAACCTACACAACCAGTATTTACAAATATGGGTTACTTATGGAATTTTATTTTTTATGGTATTTATAGGATATCTTTTTGCCTCGGCACATACTTATTTTACAATAAAAAATAACCTATTTATCTTTTTTATTGTAACGGTACTTATTGCTTTTTTATTCGAAAGTTATTTGGTAAGAAATAAAGGAATTATCTTTTTTTTCTTTTTTAATAGTGTTTTTTTGGCTCACTCTTATTTAGTAAAACAATCTAAGAAACCCATTAGTCTCTAAAAAAAATTCCATCAACCTGTAGTAATTGTCCTGTTTCTTTGTTATAAAAACCGTTTTCTAAACTATATAAGGTAAAGCCTAAATTTCCTAGGTAGGTAATCATGTCATAATAAAGCATTTCTCCTTTATAGAGTTCTTGTAAGGACATTTCAATTTGGATTCCTTTTATTTGTTTAAGCGTCTCTTTTGCTCCTTCCAAAACATTTTTTTCATACCCTTGAACATCAATTTTTAAAAAAATATTTCCTTTTTTATCCTTAAGAGTAGGAAAAACAGCATCTAAGGTATCTACTTGAATTTCTTCACTATCCTTATAAACCGATTGTGGCGCCCCACTTACGTGTGTTTCTGTAATATCTAAAATAGAGCTACTGTATAGATTATCGGAAATGTTAATAGATACCGTTTCCTTTGTATCGCCTAAGGCAAAATTAAAAATGTGCCAGTTTTGATCCTTTTTAGCTTCCTTTTCAAGTTTGCTATAAGCCAAGGATAGGGGTTCAAAAGATAGGATAGTTCCTTTAAAACCAATGGTTCTAGATAATTTCCCATATTGTCCTCTATTTGCTCCTACATCTAGAATGGTTTTAATTTCAAAATGATTCCATAACGTCATTCGACGTCTTAAATCTTTGTTTGGGAACCTTATAATGTCAATATAAAAAGGGTTCGTTAGTTTCTTTATAAATTGTGAGATGATCATGTTAAAATCTTGTTTTAATAATCGCTTTAATTTGAGCCCTTATACTTCCTATAAGAAATAAAATTGCCCCATAGTAAATTAGTATTAATCCTAGGGTAATGGAAGCAGAGATCCATATATTTTCTATGTTTCTAATTAAAAAAAAGTTTATTGCTGTTAGTAGTATAAAAAAACTACAAAGCTGAAAAAAAACCTTGTCAAAAATAATCGTAAGGTTTAGTTTATTCCTAATATGATACTCTATTATTATAAAAGAACTTCCTATAATTAAAGCTACAATCCAAGATATAATTATATAGATTCCATTTCTAAAAAAATAGCCTACCATAAAACAAAGAAGTACGTTGAGGACACCTATTACAAAATGAGAAATGACATTCCACCGCAAGTTTCCAGTACCAAGATTGACCATATAAGAAGGGATGTTTAACGAATTTATACCCCATCCAATTACTAAACACGTTAAAACAATAATAAAATGGTTATTTACATAGCCTAAAAGCAATATTGAAAATACTTTTGAAAATGGAATAATTACCACCATCGAAAAAAACAGCAAAATGAGGTTAATCCGGTTAATTTGAAGATAGGCTTCGTTAATTTTCTCTTTAGGCTGTGTCACCGAAAGTGTTGTAATTTTGGGGACAATATTTTGCAAAACCCCCGAAGCTAGAGACCTAACTTGTTTTACCAACTTGGTACACATTTCAAAAATTGCGACAAAATCTAGCCCTCCATATTTTGTTAAAATTGCTTTTGTTATAGGATCGTATAACATTTGTGCAACTCCTATTGCTTGAAATTTTACGCCATAATTAAATACTTCCTTAATTTTTTCTTTATGCCACTTAAAATAAAATAATTGAAACCGTTCCAATTTGGAAAAAGAAAATAAAACTCCAAAAATTAAAAAAGAACCTGCTTGTATTAGTTGGGCATAAGCCATGCCAATAATATCGTACTTATTGATAAAAATAACCGAAAAAATAACATAAATGAGGGTCGCAAAAATAAAGGAAAGTGATTTTAAATAGGCAAGATTTACTCCTTCTAATACCGAAAAATACATGCTTGCAATAATGCTAACATACAATGAAATTAAGGCATACATAAGCATTTCTATGGCTAATTGAACCCATTTTTCATCTATTAAATACCCCATATAATGTTTCCCTATTACATAAATAATACATAGGAGGATTGCCGTAAGTACTCCTACACCTACAATGGAACTATTTAATAGAGCATTTATTTCTTTAAATTTCTTTTGAACTGATAACTCTGCAGTAAATTTAACAAGACTTCCTGTAAAGCCTAGATTGCCAATATTTGCAAGCGAAGTAACTGAGAGAATAAGGGACCAAAGACCCAATTTTTCAATTCCAGAAACATCAATAATATATTTGTATAAAAAAAAAGCAGAAAGGGTAACAACTAAAATTTGAATAATAGAAAATATAGAGTTATTTACTATCTGTCTATTATATTGGTTCATGAGTTATTGTTTTCCTTGAAAAGGTTCTCTTAAAAACCATTCATACATCTTTTCGACCCCTTCTTCCAGCTCAACAGAATGGTTCCATCCAAGCGCATGTAATTTTGAAACATCGGTTAATTTCCTAAGGGTCCCATCGGGCTTGTTGGTATTAAAGGTTAAATCCCCTTTATATCCCACCACTTTTTTTACAAGTATCGCAAGGTCTTTAATAGAAATTTCTTTCCCCGTTCCAATGTTTATATGGGTATTCCTTATTTCCTTTTGGGTATTAGGGTAGGTATCTTTAAAATCGATTTTTTCCATTAAAAAAACACAGGCGTCTGCCATGTCGTTTGACCATAAAAACTCCCTTTTGGGAGCTCCAGAACCCCATATTTCTACCGAGGTGCTAGATATTCCAAAAGTATTAAGGTATGTATTTGCTTCCTCCATAGTTGCCAAATTAAGCCCTTTAAGGACTTCTTCAATGGCTCCTTCATATAATAATTTTGCTAAATGTATTTTCTTTATTAGTGCGGGTAATACATGTGATTTCTCAAGATTAAAATTATCATTTGGCCCATAAAGATTGGTAGGCATTACTGAAATGAAATTGGTTCCATATTGTAGATTATAACTTTCGCACATTTTAATACCGGCAATTTTAGCAATGGCGTAAGGTTCATTGGTATATTCTAATGTCCCTGTTAAAAGAGCTGTTTCTTTCATAGGTTGGTCACATTCTTTGGGGTAAATACAGGTGCTCCCAAGAAACAATAGCTTTTTAACACCACTTACATAACTTTGATGGATAATATTGTTTTGAATGGTTAAATTTTCATAAATAAAATCGGCCCTGTAAGTATGGTTTGCTAGAATACCTCCCACTTTTGCGGCGGCCAAAAAAACATACTCGGGTTTTTCTGAATCAAAAAAATGTGCTACCGCATTAGTATTTAATAAATCCAGTTGTTTTCTCGAACGGGTTATAATATTACTATATCCTTTGGATTGTAAATTTGCAACGATTGCACTTCCCACAAGACCCTTGTGCCCCGCAACAAAAATTCTAGATGAATGCTTCATATGGTACCCCCCAACTTATTCGAAATAGTTTTTTATTTTATATCCTCCCTCTTGAAGGTATTGTTGTTTTTTCATAACCTTTAAATCGCTTTGCATCATGTCTTCAACAAGTCCTTTTAAATCATATTCTGGAACCCACCCTAATTTTTCTCTCGCTTTTGAAGCATCACCAATTAGCAGGTCAACTTCGGTAGGACGAAAGTATTTAGGATCAACGGCTATTACTTCCTTTCCTATTTCAAGTTTATAATTAGCGTCACTACAGGCCTTAACATATCCCTTTTCTAAAACTCCTTCCCCTCTAAATTCAATGGTCACTCCTACATAAGCAAAACAAAGTTTTATAAAATCTCTTACAGAAGTGGTTTTGCCTGTGGCAATTACCCAATCTTCTGGTTTATCTGCTTGAAGAATTAACCACATCATTTTTACATAATCCTTTGCATGACCCCAATCTCTCTGTGAATTTAAATTCCCTAAGTACAGTTTGTCTTGCATTCCCAAAGAAATACGAGCGGTCGCTCGCGTAATTTTTCGTGTAACAAAGGTTTCTCCTCTAATGGGAGATTCATGATTAAATAAAATACCATTACAAGCAAAAATATTATATGCCTCTCTATAATTTACGGTAATCCAATAAGCATACATTTTAGCCACCGCATAAGGGCTTCTGGGATAAAAAGGGGTGCTCTCCGTTTGGGGTACTTCTTGAACTTTTCCATAAAGTTCGGAGGTTGAAGCTTGATAAATTCTTGTTTTCTTTTCAAGCTTCAAAAGCCTTACCGCTTCTAAAATTCTTAAGGTTCCTAAAGCATCGGTATTAGCGGTATATTCTGGGAGTTCAAAAGATACCTGAACGTGACTCATTGCGGCTAAATTGTAAATTTCATCAGGCTGGACTTCTTGAATGATTCTTGTAAGATTGGTACTGTCTGTTAAATCTCCATGGTGTAGAATAAAATTCCTGTTTTCTATATGTGGGTCTTGATAGAGATGGTCTATACGGTCTGTATTAAAAAGCGAAGCTCTCCTTTTTATCCCGTGTACTTCATATCCTTTTTTTAAAAGGAATTCGCATAAATAGGCACCATCTTGGCCCGTAACTCCCGTTATTAATGCTATCTTTTTTGGCATGATGTTATGGTTTTGCTTTTACTTAAGCCTTTAAAGATTAATTACCTGCTGCTCTTCTCTCTATAATTTTTTTGGTGTATCGTCTTATCCTAATAAAAAATACGTATGTAAAATACAGAAACAAAAAGAGGACTGGAATTAAAAAGGTTTTCTTTTGAAACAAACTTTTATAAAGTGTAATAACTTCTGGTTCGTTAATTGCCACAATGGCATCTTTTGAATATACCAAGTCTTCGTTCAACTTTGTAATTACTTTAATTATCTCTTCCTTCCTATAAGCCAAATCGGCTATTTTAAAGTCTTTTTCAACAACAAAAATGTTAGCGGATGGAGATGGCAATGCTGCGTCTTTTTTATACTCTTCAATAGCCGTATCTAATTGGTCTTTTATTTTTTTATAACTCTGTAAAGACTCTACAAGATTATCTCTCCCCGATTTGGATACTTCCTTAACCAATGGGCTTTCGTTTAGGTAAGAAATTATTTTTGAAACAGATTCTTTATTTGCAACACTAGAAAGTGTTACTTCTAAAAGGTGATTTTGATAGGCGTATTTAAAAGATGCGGGTACAATAGAATCTTCTTCAAAAGTTACATTTCGTAAAATAGATTCTAAAGAACGATCTTCTGGGTCAAATCCTTTTGAAAGCTCCGATAAATTTACAAACGGTTTTATATTAATTTTTTTAAGTTCAACCGTATCTGTTCTAAAATGGTTTTTCCTTAAAAAAGCTTTATCCTTACTTAAGGCTTTTTCTACAAGAACATCTAATGCATGATAGGTATAATTAGCCATGCCAAAATTGGTTCTAATCACAACAGTAGCTTTTTTATCTAAAGGGGTGTTTTTCTCTATAAAATACCCAATACCAAAACCGAGAATGATAAGCCCTAAAAGTAACATCCAGTTTCTTAAAATATGCCTTCCTAATTTGTAAAAAAGAACTAAAACGTTCTCGAACAAATTTTTAAATTTTTGAAGAAGGTATTTTAAATCTATCTCATCGTTTGTTGGGTTAGTATTTGTCATAGCTTACGAATTACATTTTTTAGACTAATTTGCCAAGGCGCTGCATTAAAATTTAAAAGGTTTTCAATTTTACGGGTATTTAAAACACTATACGTGGGACGCTTTGCAAAAGTAGGATAATAGTCGGTTTTTACAACATTTACCTTTTGTGAATCTCCAGAATAGTCAATAATAGATTTGGCAAAATCAAACCAAGTTGCTTCTCCACTATTACTAAAATGATACATGCCATATTCTTTGAGGTCCAAAAGGATTATTTTTAATAAAACTAGTGCCAAATCATTTGCATTGGTAGGCGTTCCTAATTGTTCTGTGGTGATGGTAAGTTCCTTTTTTTCCTTTGCAAACCTAATTATTGATTTCAAAAAATTATGCCCAAATTGTGAGTACAACCAAGACGTTCTTATAATAAAATATTGCTCACAAATGGTTTCAATATAGTGTTCTCCCTTCCGTTTTGAAGCCCCATAAACATTAATTGGATTAGGAAGATCCGTTTCAAGATAAGGGGTTTTTTGGGTTCCATCAAACACATAATCTGTTGAAATATGCATAAGGATTATACGATGGTCCTTACATGCATTTGCAATGTTTTTTACCCCTTCGGCATTTACCAAAAAGGCATTTTCTTTATCGCTTTCTGCCTTTTCTACATTTGTATATGCTGCAGTATTGATACAATAATCAAAACGGGTCTGTTTAAAGAAGGAAGCTACCTGAGAGGCATCTGTAATATCTAAGGTATATTTATCTAAAAATTGAAATTCAATTTCTGGATATGCTTTAACTGCTTCCTTTAAACAGCAACCTAACTGGCCATTTGCTCCTGTAATTAACACTTTTTTCATTGTGTTATTTCCTTAAAAGTAGGAAGCTCTAGGTCTTTCTTTGAAATTAGTAAATCCTTCTTCGGAAGATGCCAGTCTAGCTTGAGGGTTGCGTCATTGTAAATGATCCCGCTTTCGGAAGCTTTATCGTAAAAATTATCGCATTTATAACAGAAAATGGATTTTTGGGAAAGGGTAACAAATCCATGAGCAAATCCTCTTGGCACAAATAATTGTTCTCCTTTTTCTGCTGTAAGTTCTATAGAAAAAGACCTTCCAAAGGTTTCCGAATCCTTCCGAAGATCAACCACAATATCAATTACGCGTCCCAAGGCTACCCGTACCAATTTTGCTTGTGCCATTTCCCCCTTTTGAAAATGTAGGCCTCTTAAAACCCCTCTAGTGGATTGTGACTGGTTGTCTTGAACAAAATTAATAGTGCGTCCGGTAACCTCATGAAATGTTTTTTCATTAAATGTTTCTGAAAAAACGCCT
Source organism: Flavobacteriaceae bacterium (assembly GCA_041392205.1). Lineage (GTDB taxonomy): Bacteria > Bacteroidota > Bacteroidia > Flavobacteriales > Flavobacteriaceae > Halomarinibacterium. The sequence goes on from JAWKMO010000002.1 coordinate 120,158, forward strand.
CTTTCATCCTTAAATATTCTTGGGATTATATAAAAACAGTCTTTTAAAGGAGTCGTAAAACAATCCATGGTTAGTCTAATTGCATTAAATGTTTTCCATAACCACTTTTTAAAAGGGGTTTTGCCAGTGCAATTAATTCCGCTTTCGATATGTAGCCCATTTCGTAAGCGGCTTCTTCAATAGCACCAATTTTTAATCCTTGGCGTTCTTCTATAACTTCTACAAATTGTGCTGCTTGCATAAGGGAAGCAAAGGTTCCAGTATCGAGCCAAGCGGTTCCTTTATCAAGGATACTAACGCTAAGGTTTCCTTGCTTTAAATACTCATTATTTACGTCGGTAATTTCAAGTTCTCCTCTGGCACTAGGCTTTATAGTATGCGCAATTTCTACAACAGAATTATCGTAAAAATAAATTCCTGGTACTGCATAATTACTTTTTGGGTTTATGGGTTTTTCTTCAATAGAAAGAGCCTTTCCTTGTTTATCAAATGCTACAACGCCATATCGTTCTGGGTCATGAACGTGATAGGCATAGATAACCCCTCCTATAGGGTCGTTATTGGCTTGTAACAACTCTTTTAATCCCGATCCATAAAATATATTATCTCCTAAAATTAAGGCCACTTTGTCCTTTCCAATAAAGTCTTTTCCAATAATAAAAGCTTCGGCAAGTCCATTGGGCTGTTCTTGAACGGCATACTCAAAATTACATCCGTATTTTTTTCCGTCTCCTAATAGTTTTTTAAATAGTGGGAGATCTTCTGGGGTAGATATAATTAGTATTTCACAAATACCAGCATACATTAATGTAGAAAGTGGATAATAAATCATGGGTTTATCATACACGGGCATTAACTGTTTGCTAACCGCTAGTGTTAATGGGTGTAATCTTGTTCCAGAACCTCCTGCTAGAATTATTCCTTTCATCTGTATAAAATATTTAATAAAACCGAAGCTACTGTTCCAAGCGTACATTGGGTGGGAATACCCGATTGATGCCTCTTTGGTGGGTTTGGTAATTTTGTTAATTGGTATTTCATAATCGATCTGTATTACTTAAGTACCATTCTATGGTTTTTTTTATTCCTGTTTCAAAAGTTTCTTCCGCTTTCCATCCCAATTCTTGTTCTATTTTTGAAGCATCTATAGCATATCTAAAATCGTGTCCTGGACGATCTTTTACAAAAGTTATTAAATCGTTATACGATTGGGGTTGGGGTCTAATTTGGTTTAAAATAGTACAAATACTTTCTGCAATATAAAGATTTTTACGTTCGTTTCTTCCCCCAATATTGTAGGTTTCTCCTAACCCTCCATTATCCAACACCCGTTTAATTCCTTTGCAATGATCTTCCACATACAGCCAATCTCTTATATTTTGCCCATTCCCATAAATAGGAATAGGTTCTCCCGAAAGGGCTTTTCGAATAATGGTAGGAATTAACTTTTCTTTATGTTGATTAGGGCCATAGTTATTGGAGCAATTGGTAGTAACTACGGGTAACCCATAGGTATGAAAATAACTTCGTACAATAAAATCTGAAGAAGCTTTCGATGCACTATATGGGCTATTGGGCGCGTAGGAGGTTTTTTCAGTAAATAAGCCCACCTCTCCTAATGTTCCATACACCTCATCTGTAGAAACATGTAAAAATCGTGCCTTTAAAAATGCCTGTTTTAACTGTCCTGGCCCATGCATCCAAAGTTTATATGCCGCTTGAAGCAACTGGAAGGTTCCCACAATATTGGTTTCAATAAATGCGGAAGGCCCTGTGATAGAATTATCCACATGCGATTCTGCCGCAAAATGAACCACTTGATGAAATTGATAGGTTTCAAATAGTTTTTCCAAAAAATGGGAATCGCATATATCTCCTTTAACAAAAGTGTAGTTAGGGTGCGCTGAAACCAATTCTAAGTTTCGAAGGTCCCCAGCATAGGTAAGCTTGTCTAATACCACTACGTCATCGTTATACGTTTCTAAAACATACTTTACATAATTAGATCCAATAAACCCTGCGCCTCCAGTGACTAATATTTTTTTTGTTTTCAAATCGTGTTATTTTAATATTTGTTCCAAAATTTTTTCTGTAATTAAATACGTAGGTTTTACCCCGGTAGTGCCTAATCCGCCAGAGGCTAACGTACTTCCTGTTTCCAGAGGGTTGTCCGAAGCATAATAAGCGTATCTCACTTCAACTTTGGGACTTATGCTTCCGCGAATTTTGGATGCTGATTGGATGGCCTTTTGATAGTGTGCTCCTTCCATTTCTAGTCCAATTACATTCCAAGAACTATTGTAAAAAAACGTGAGTATATCTTTATTTTGAAGCGATGTTCCTAACACCGTAATCATGGCTCCAGAATACACCTTTACTGCTTCGCTAAAATGATTTTTTTTCAACTTATTTTTAAAAGGATAGTTATCTGCGGTACCTTCAAAAATATGCGATTTTGGAATCATGATATCCCCTTTTCCTCCTTCCAAAATCCCTGCTTTTCCCATAATAGAAATAGAAACCACATTTAAATACTCCTTTTTCCCTGCTACCAAATAGGGCTTCAAAAGTTCATCCATAGTTTCATATGCTTGTTCTCCAAAAGCATAATCCATTACTATAAGAATGGGTTTTGGGCTAGTGGTAATAGGGATGTTTAGCTTTTCCGTATTAAATAGTTGCACATCTATGTTTGTTCCACTTTCATCGGGCAGGTACACCATCCCTTGTTGGAGTGCCTTTTTGGTCACTTTCTCCCTTAGTTTTGAGTTTTCAGGTTTACTTAGTGCTTCAAACAGTTGCAGCGGGGTCTTTTCTTTTTTTTCTACAGGCAATGCCTCTTCAGCATATAATGAATTCATTACGCTATGCATATTGGCGCTAATAATATGCAAGGGTCTTTGTAGCCACCCTCTTTCGTATAATTCCTTTTTAATTCTTGAAGCCCAGCGTTCTCCATGAATGTGGTGCCCTAATCGTTCGCGAAGCACCGGACTAAAAGTAATTAATCGTTTTTTATCGGTTAGTTGTTCGGTAATGGCGCCCTTTCCTAAATAATAAATTATTTTAAGAAAGCGATGTTCGTCCTCTTTACAAGAAAATAAATGATACACTTCATTAACCTCTTCAAAAGTTCTTCCCAAAAAATTGGCGGTATGTGTTAGCGCAATTTCTTTATCTTTTTGGGTGAGTGTTTTTTTAAGAACAACCGCTTCTTCCAGTTTTTGCCAATCTCTTATTACTTCCTCGCTTTCATCCACCAAAACCTGTTTCATAATTTTATGGGATTCTATATACAGAAAAGTAAGGTGGGTTAAAATATCGTAAATCTCACTCCGTCCACGTGTGATTTCAATATTCATTTGTTCCTCATCGATGCGATAGCAGTTTCGTCTTCTTTTTGCTGGGATAATGGGTTTAAAATGGGATTTATGATAGCCCTCGTCACTTGTTAAATTGATAAAAGTGCATTCTTCAATCCCATAAGGAAGCCTATCGATAACGTAAAGCAAGCCTTGAAGTTCAATTTTTTCATCGGCTATAGAACCATAAATTTCGGGTTGTAAGGTAAGTAGCGCCTCTCTAAGGGTTTCCCCACTAATGCCCATGGGTTTATAAAACCCTCGGTTAAATAAATGCCTCATAGTAATGTACAACCGTTCAATAGCACTTGAACTTTGCTGTGCTCGTGTACGTTTATGTGAAATTTGAGGATTCATTTTATTGGCAAAGATACGGCTATTTTAGCCTTGAATTTTAATAAGATGGTCGGCAATTTTTCTGTCATTTGCCAGTCTTGGGACTTTATTTTGTCCACCAAGTTTTCCTTCTCTTTTCATAAATTGATTAAAAGTACCTTTTTTAAGGGGGAAAATTTTTAAGGGCTGAAGGACTTTCCCTTCTATTAGATCGAAATAATAACTGTTTTGTTTTTGTAACGATTGATCTAGAGTCTTTGCGATTTCTGAAAGATTTTCTGGCTCTGAATCAAATTCTACTAGCCATTGGTGAAAAGGCAGTTCATTGGTATTTGGTGTCATTTGTGGGGCTACCGTAAATTCGGTAAGAGAAAATCCAAATTTTAAGCTAGCTTCTTTCATAGCTTGCTCAACTTCTTTTCCAATGACGTGCTCCCCAAAAGCAGATATAAAATGTTTTATTCTTCCTGAAACAATAAGTTTATAGGGTTTTGTTGAGGTAAAAATAACGGTGTCTCCTAAGTTGTATCCCCAAAGGCCCGCATTGGTTGAGACAATCATCACATAATTAACCCCTACTTGGACTCCTGCAAGAGTAAGTCTTTTAGGATTTTCAGTGTAAAAAGAATCGGCTTCAACAAATTCATAAAAAATACCCGAATTTAATTGAAGTAATAACCCGTGGTCGTTTTGCTCGTTTTGAAAGGCAAAAAACCCTTCAGATGCAGGGTATAGCTCAATGGTAGCTACTTTTCTTCCTATTAATTTTTGAAATTTTTGTCGATAGGGTTCAAAATTTACTCCACCATATATAAACAGTTCAAAATTTTTGAACAAATCTCCCACATTTTTATTTGTTGCGGCTTGTAATCGCTCAAAATACATTTGAACCCAAGAAGGTATTCCACTTATAATAGACATATTTTCCCCTTGGGTTTCAGAAACTATCGCATCCACTTTTTTTTCCCAATCTTCAATACAATTTGTTTCCCAGGAGGGCATTCTGTTTTTTTGAAGGTATTTTGGCACATAATGCGCTACAATACCCGAGAGTCGGCCCAGTTTAATTCCATTCTTTTCTTGTAAAGCGGGACTCCCTTGTAGAAATATCATTTTACCATCTACCACCTTTGTATTTCCGGTTTCTTCAATATAACATAAAATGGCATTTCGGGCGGATCTAATGTGATAAGGTACAGATTCTTTGGTTAGAGGAATATATTTTACTCCAGAGGTTGTCCCAGATGTTTTCGCAAAATAAAGAGGTTTGCCTGGCCATAAAATATTTTCTTTGCCTTCTACTACTTGGTCTATGTAAACCCGCAAAGCTTCATAATCTCTTATGGGAACTTTTTCTGCAAAATCCTCAACCGTTTTAATTTTTGAAAACTGATGCTCCTTTCCAAACTGAGTGTTTTTTGCAAAAGAAATTAGCTCTTTAAACACTTTTTGTTGGGTTTCGATAGGTTTTAAAGCCCAATTGGATATTTGAAACGTGACCGTTTTGGCAAAAATTTTAGCTCCAAAAGATTTTAGTGTCATTTTAATTGAAATCGATAAAGTTTTCGGGGTTTAATGGATAGCCATTGCTCCAAAGTTCAAAATGAAGATGCGGTCCTGTAGTTAACTCACCCGTATTTCCTACCGTAGCAATTACTTCGCCTGCTTCCACAAAAGCTCCTTGTTCTTTGGACAATGAGGCATTGTGTTTATAGACCGAAATCAAATTGGAGCCATGCTCCAAAATGATGACATAGCCTGCATCCGATGTCCAACCAGAAAATATAACCGTCCCATCGGTAACTGCTTTAACGGCACTATTTTTGGCCGTTACAATATCTACGGCAAAATGCTTTTTTTCGGGATTATAGGCTTCAGTAATAGATCCTTTTACGGGTGCAAACAACACATAATTTACTTCTGGGTTGGTCGCAAGAGGATTGTATTTATCTTCTTGTTGTACTTTATCTCTTAATAATGAATCTTCTTTTGAAGGCAAAAAGCCAGCCTCATTTATTTCCATCTCCACCATTTGAAGAATAGAATCTCTATTAAAGTCCTGAGCCTTAACGTCTCCTGTTAGTACCTTTTTTATCGATGCAAAATATTGTTGATTTATGAGCATTCTTTGTTGAAGAGAGTCTGTTTGATAGGTAAGTTCTGTGGCTTTTTTCTTTAATGCGGTTGAGGAATAACCTGGTATGTATTCGCGAAGAGGTGTAAAGGCTATTAATACGGTTGTGCCTGCAATTAAAAAAAGAGCTGCTAACGAGCTAAAAACAAAAACGTTAAGCCTATTCAGTTTAAAAGAAAATCGTTCTTCAAAAGTTTGCTCATTTAAAACTACCAAGCGATACTTGTGAAGTAATTTCTTTTTAATTTTTTTTCCTCTTCTTTCCTTTCTTTCCATTTTAAAGAAAAATTGATTACAAATGTACGTGGTTTATGCTAAACTTACGTTGAAAACGTTCTATCTAAGGATTTCTTGTTACCTTTGTCTTATAAATTGATACTAAAATGGAAGCACTTTTTTTACCTCTAGCTATTGGACCTTGGCAAATTGCACTCATTGTTGTTGTTGTTTTACTGCTTTTTGGCGGAAAGAAAATTCCAGAATTAATGCGTGGATTAGGAAGCGGAATTAAAGAATTTAAAGATGCCTCTAAAGAAGACAAAAGTGATAAACTGGAAGAAAAGAAATAATCTTTAGTTACCCTATTTACAAACCCCCAAACGATTAAGAAAGTTTGGGGGTTTATTTTTATTCAAACTTTGTTGATTTAATTATTGATTCTAATTCAAATTGTAAGTCTCTCTTTTCCATAGAAGGCGCATGGGTAAAGCCTTCAATAATTAAATAACGATTGTTTTTTTCATCTTTAATAGCATAATTAAGAAAAGGGCCTGCCATAAAATTGTCTTTTACTTCCCAGGTTCCTTTGGTTTCATAGGCAAATTTTCCATCTATTTCGGTCGTAAAGAGATAGGGAGCAAAAGCTTCCTCGGTAACAAAAAGATCATCATCCTCAACCGGTAAATAACCAGAACCTATAGTGTCTCGCATCTTAACAATGTCTCCAATAATGGTCGTGTCTCTTCCTATAATGTTAAGAGGGACTTCATATACCAAAATGTTGGTACTTCCGTTGGATTTTAGGTCTTTTCGTATCCAATAAAAATCATTACAAGCAGACGCTACACGATAGGCAGAGGGTATTTTCATTTCTATCCCAAAATGCTCTTTTAGAGAATCTACCGTAAGTAAAGAAATACTTGTCCTTCGTTGACGTTCTTTAATTTCAAAGGATTTAAAGGTGTTTATTAAGTTTTGCTGATGGGTTTCAATAAGTGTTATTAATTTGTCTTCGGTGGTGGCTGTAATAAAGGCTCCAATTTGTGGTTTTGCATAAGAATCTTTTTTCACTTTTACCGTGTCTTCCGTTCCTAGATCTACATATAAAAAGGTGCGGTAAGTGCGTGCAAAATCACTAAAATTTTCAGGCTGAATTTGATTGATTGAAAAAATAGGTTCAATTTGTGGTAAACCATCTGCTGGTGCGGCGAAATATTTTCGTATTTTCTCGCCCACAGAATCGTTCCATAAGGCATTCGAAATAACCACTTGAAGCCCATTAATAGCTCCAACGGAATCGGTTAAATAAGACGTATCTCTTTTACTGGTTGAAGAATTACAAGAAAAGAAAAGTATTGTACAAAATACGAGTGGGTATAGTACTATTTTCATGCGATAGTGTTTTTAAAAGTTATCCTTTTGAAACCTTTATTTTAGTTCCGGCTTTTAAATTATTACCGCTAATATCGTTCCACTTTTTTAAATCGTCAACAGTTACGTTCGGAAATTTTTTTGATATACTCCATAATGTATCGCCACTTTTAACGGTGTACGTTTTGGGGTTCTCAGCTTTTGCTATATCGTTAGCGTCTTCAGAGAGGGCTATTTTTGCCCCTTTTGGATAAATAGTTAATCGCTGTCCTACTTTTAATGAGTTATTCTTTAAGCCATTCCAACGTTTTATTTGAGTGATTGAGACCCCATATTTTTCGGCTATTCTTCCTAAATAATCACCGCTTTGTACACGATATCTAATTTTATCGTTTTGTTCAAACAATTGCGGAAGGGGTTTTTCGCGATCATTAAATTCGGATTCCGCCAAAGCATAGATGGCTTCTTCGTTATTTACAAATTTCCCAATAGCATCAAGGGGTAGTCGCAACACATAGTTTTCCTCTTTAATTACCGGAATTACTCCCAATTTATAGGAAGGATTCAAAAATTGAACTTCGGCTATATCCATATTGGTTACTTTAGCCACTTGTTCCAAGGTAATCATCTTTTTTACCCGCAGTGTGTCTGTAGCAATGTATGGAAATTTGGGTCCGTGACTTTTAAACCCATGTTCTTCGGCATATTCAAAAATATACATGGTCGCTAAAAAGGCGGGAACATACCCTGCGGTTTCTTTTGGAAGAAATTCGCGAATATTCCAATAATTGGTTCTTCCGCCAGAACGACGAATTGCCTTAGAAACATTTCCAGGGCCACTATTGTATGCCGCTAATGCTAAATCCCAATCGCCTAAACTTTTGTGTAAAATTTTTAAATACTTTGCAGCAGCTTCAGTAGCCATTAAGGGGTCGGTGCGCTCATCGACATAACTATTTACATCCAAGCCAAACATTTTTCCCGTTTGAAACATAAATTGCCAGAGTCCTTTAGCTCCCACACGTGAGGTGGCCGTTGGGTCTAAGGCCGATTCAATAACGGCTAAATATTTCATTTCTAAAGGCAACCCTTGTCGTGCCATTTCCTCTTCAAACATAGGAAAATAGTAATCGCTCAACGCCATGAGACGTGCCATGGTTTTGCGTCTATTTTTTAAATAGCCTTTTATTACACTTTCTAAAGAGGGGTTATATTCCACGTGAAAGGGAGTGCGTGCATCCAATTCTTTTAGGCGCTGTTTTAAAACTTCGGTAGGGAGTTCTTCGTACTCCACTGGTTCATAATCCATTTCGGTAACAGACCCATAAATCTCTTCAAAAAGATTATTGTGATACAATTGTGCTAACCAAACCGAATCTATTTTTCGGGCTTTTTTAAGATCTTCAAGCTCATAGATTATAGAATCCCGAACATTAGTGGTTATGGTTGTTGTTGGGATTTCTTCATCTATTATAGGAATAGAAATGGTGTCTACTATTTGTATTGTTCTTTGTGGTAAGCTTTTCTTTTCGTCTTTTTTTGAGGGCGTATTGTCTTGCGAAAAGGAGATTCCGCAAAATAAAAGAGCAAAAACAAAAATTATCTTTTTAAACATAAGATTACAAACGAAAGAGTGGGTTAAAAATTTTGATAAAAATAAGCAATTGAATGGAATGACCTAAATTTTAACTTTTCTTGTCCAAAATCGCAGCAATCCCAGGCAAGGTTTTCCCTTCGAGCATTTCCAGCATTGCGCCACCTCCCGTGGAGACATAGCTTACCTTGTCTTCAAATCCAAACTGTTTTACTGCCGAAACACTGTCGCCTCCTCCAACTAAAGAGAATGACCCTGCTGCTGTAGCTTGGGCAATGGCTTCACAAACTGCAATGGTTCCGTTTGCGAAAGAAGGCATTTCAAAAACGCCCACGGGTCCATTAAATAAAATAGTTTTAGAGTTTTGTATAACTTCGGCAAACTGTTTTTGTGTTTCGGGTCCAGCATCTAAGCCCATCCATCCTTCTGGGATTTCATAAATATTTGCCACTTTGGTATTTGCCGTATTAGAAAAATTATCTGCAATTAATGTGTCCGAAGGCAAATGTATTTCAACATTTTTTTCTTTAGCCTTCCTTAAAATTTCTAAAGCTAAGTCCATTTTATCATCTTCAACTAAAGAGTTTCCAATCTTCCCCCCTTGGGCTTTAATAAATGTAAATGCCATTCCACCACCAATGATAAGGTGATCTACTTTGTCTAGAATATTTTCAATAATGGTGATTTTTGAAGAGACTTTTGCACCACCAATGATTGCTGTTACTGGCTTTTGGCTATCTTTTAAAACTTTGTTTACATTTTCAATCTCTGAAGCTAGTAAATACCCAAAGCATTTATTTTCAGGAAAAAATTGAGCCACTATGGTAGTAGAAGCATGGGCTCTGTGAGCAGTTCCAAAGGCATCATTTACATAAATATCCCCCCATTTTGAGAGCTTTTCTGCAAAAAAGACATCCCCTTTTTCTTCTTCAGGATAGTATCTTAGATTTTCTAACAAAAGGATTTCTCCTTTCTTTAGATTTGTAACCGCCTCTTCTACCTTATCGCCTATACAATCTTCCACAAATTTAACAGTAACTCCCAAAACCGTTGTTGCTACTTTTACTATATGTTGGAGCGAAAATTCAAGCTCTTTATTTTTTGGTCTTCCTAAGTGTGACATTAAAACACAGCTTCCTCCATCTTCCAAAATTTTAATAATGGTGGATTTTGCGGCTTCAATTCGTGTAGCATCTGTAATCATTAAATCCTTGTCAAGCGGGACATTAAAATCTACTCTAATTAGCGCTTTTTTGTTATTGAAATTAAAGTCGTTTAGTGTTTTCATTTTTCTTAATTTTCAAAGGCAAATATAACCAATTATGCCGTTTACATACTGAATAAAAAAATGTAGTTTTGCGTATGGATTTCTCTGAAATTGTTGGTTTAGAATACATCAAAAATCATCTTTTAACAACCCTTAAAAACGACCGTATTGCGCATGCACAATTGTTTGTAGGGCAAAGTGGTGCTGGGTTACTTCCCATAGCAATAGGATATGCAAAAGAAATTTTGTGTCTTCCCCATCAAGCTAATGACGATGCATACTTGCGTTGCGCCAAAAATGTAGCCAATCTTTCGCACCCAGACCTTCATTTTGTGTATCCTGTTACGGCCAATGAAGCCCTTAAAAAAAAGCCCGTATCTGATTCATTTGTAGGAGAATGGCGAGAATTTGTGTCTAAAAATCCATACGGTTCTCTCTTTCAATGGTTTCAGCATTTGGGGATTGAAAATAAACAAGGAAACATCAATGTAAAGGAGGCTGAAGAAATTTCGAAAAAACTTTCTTTAAAAGCATACGAAGGAGGCTATAAAGTATTGATTATTTGGATGGCAGATAAAATGAACACTGAATGTGCAAATAAAATATTAAAACTTGTCGAAGAGCCTGCCGATAAAACATTGCTACTATTGCTCACCGAAAACGAAGAACAAATCCTAAATACTATTCACTCAAGGTGTCAAACTCTTCACTTACCCTTACTTTCGGAGGCTGCCATTACAAAAGCACTTATGGAGAAAAAAGGAATTTCTGAAAAGGAAGCACAAAAAGTAAGCAGACAGTCTCATGGGGATTTTAATAAGGCGCTTCAAATTCTTGAAAACACCAATGAAGATTCCGTTTTTGAAGAGTGGTTTATTTTGTGGGTTCGTACTGCGTTTAAAGCCAAAGGGAATAAAAAGGCAATCCAAGAATTATTGCAATGGAGCGATTTAATGGCAGAGAAGGGTCGTGAAACTCAAAAAAACTTTCTGCTGTATTGTGTAGAATTATTTCGACAAGCGTTGCTTAAAAATTATAAAGCCAATGCACTGTTGTATTTTGAAACAAAGGACCCAAAATTCTCCATAGAAAAATTTGCTCCCTTTGTACATCAAAACAATATTTTTGAAATTGTTGAAGCTTTGGAAGATGCCAATTATCATATTGAAAGAAATGGGAATGCAAAAATTATTTTTACCGATCTTTCCATTCAATTAACGAAACTTATCCATAAAAAAGAATTGACATAAACAATTCTTATTAAAAATTTATGTATTTATAAGTTTTCTTTATTTTATTTAGCTTTAAATAAGGCCTTTTAAGGGCTCTTAAAAAATCAGGAGGGAAAGAATCTCATGGACAGATTCATCTTCATTATTTAGCGTTTATTTTAATTATTTTGCCTTTTTAAAGACATAAATTAAAGAAGAATACTCTTTTGTTTTCCATGCAGAAAGATTTGAGCATAATCCTATCCAAAATGCTTTTAATGAGAAGGCATTTCCGGTTTTATATTTTTCGGAAATAAGACTCACGTAAAAAGCATCAAAAATCATGGGTTTTGTTTTAACTAATTTCATTTTGGAAGAAAACAAATTTTTCATGCTTTCTTGGGAAAAATGCCAAAGATGACGGGGAACATCATAAGCTGCCCAATACTCTTTATAGTAGTGTGCGTCAAAAGAATGAAAGTTTGGAACCGCTATGAGTAAAGTTCCTCCTTCATTAACCAAGGATTCTATTTGGGTGATCGTTTTTTCAAGGTTGGGTAGGTGTTCTAATACATGCCAAAGTGTGACAACATCGAATTGATTACCCTGAAAATCATCTATGGATTTTTTTAAATTAATTCCTTTTTCAGAAGCAAGATTTCTGGCGCTTTCATTTACCTCAACACCATTTACTTTCCAATTTTTATTTTTAGCATACTTTAAAAATTCTCCTGTACCGGCGCCTATATCTAATAAAGAACCAATGCCTAGATTTTGATTTTTTAAAAGCTTTGTTTTTTTATTTAGAGAATAGCTTTTTACAACTTGGTATAGAAAATTAATGGCTCCTTTCCTAGAATCTGTGTGGGAAATATAATCTTTACTTTCATAATAATTAGAAAGTTCTTTGGGCTGTGGTACTGTTTTTAAAATTTGGTTTTTCTCGTCCAAAACCAAATTAAAGGATTCGCCAGAGACTAAAAAATCTTTAGTCTTTATATAAATTTTATCTGATTGTTTTGTCAAAATTGAAAATGTTCCACGTGAAACAATTATTATTTATCTCCCCATATAAACCAATAATACCGAAATGTCATTTGGAGAAACGCCACTTATTCGGGATGCTTGAGATACTGTTGTGGGTTTAATTTTTGAAAGTTTTTCGACGGCTTCAAAGGATAAAGACTTCAATTTTGAATAATCAAAAGTTTCAGGAATTTTAATTCCTTCTAATCGGTTCAATTTATCGGCATTGTTTTTTTCTTTTTCAATATATCCCGCGTATTTAATTTGAATTTCGGTTTGCTCTAATACTTCATGAGAAAGCTCATGCGCTAAGGCAAAATTATTTACCAACTCTATTTTTCGCATATCTTCCATAGTAATATTGGGTCTCGAAAAGAACTTAAATAACTTATCACTTTGCTTAACGGGAGCAGACTCTTTTTCTTCTAGGATAGGGTTTATAATCTCAGGTGCCGCACTTGTGTCTTTAAAAAACTGAACAAAAGCATTGCTTTTTGCATACTTTTCTTCCATAGCTCGCATTCTTTCTTTGGAAGCCAATCCAAGGTCAAATGATTTTGGAGTCAGGCGAAAATCGGCATTATCTTGTCTCAAAAGGGTTCTATATTCTGCCCTCGATGTAAACATTCTATAGGGTTCTTTGGTTCCTTTTGTAATAAGGTCGTCTATTAATACTCCAATATAAGCTTCATCTCTTTTCAAAACAAATGGGTCTTTTCCATGGGCTCTTAAATGGGCATTAATTCCTGCCATTAGGCCTTGGGAGGCCGCTTCTTCGTACCCTGTTGTTCCATTAATTTGTCCAGCAAAATATAGTCCTGAAACAATTTTAGTTTCTAAAGTGTGGCGCAATTGTGTAGGCGGAAAGTAATCGTATTCTATGGCATAGCCAGGCCGGAAAAATTTCACGTTTTCAAATCCAGCACATTGCTTTAATGCTTTGTATTGAACTTCTTCTGGAAGTGACGTGGAAAAACCATTAATATAATATTCAACCGTATTCCATCCTTCAGGTTCTACAAATAATTGATGCCTTTCCTTATCCGAAAAACGGCTTATTTTATCTTCTATTGAGGGGCAATACCTTGGTCCAATACTTTTTATTGCACCGTTAAACATAGGAGACCGATCAAACCCTTCTTTAAGTAGTTCATGAACTAAAGGGCTTGTGTGTGTCATGTGACAGGCTCTTTGTTCTTTGAGTGGTTTTGTAATGTTAGAATAGGAAAATTTTTGGGGGTCATCATCGCCGGGTTGAACAATCATTTTTGAAAAGTCTAAAGAACGACCATCTACCCTAGGTGGAGTGCCCGTTTTCATTCTACCTGCATCAAACCCAAGTGAAATTAAATCTTCTGTAATTCCTGTAGCTGCTTTTTCACCTGCACGGCCACCACCAAATTGCTTTTCACCTATATGAATAAGCCCATTTAAAAAGGTTCCATTTGTTAATACTACAGATTTTCCCATTATGGAAATTCCTAACGAGGTCTTTACGCCTTTAAGTTTCCCTTTATCAACAATAATACCCGTCACCATTTCTTGGTAAAAATCTAGATTGGGTGTTTTTTCTAGCATCCAACGCCATTCTTCAGCAAAGCGCATACGGTCACTTTGAACTCGTGGACTCCACATTGCTGGGCCTTTGGATTTATTGAGCATTTTAAACTGAATAGCGGTTTTATCTGAAACGATTCCGCTATATCCTCCTAAAGCATCTATCTCCCTTACAATTTGCCCTTTTGCAATTCCACCCATAGCAGGATTACAAGACATTTGTGCAATATTTTGAAGGTTCATGGTTATGAGCAACGTCTTTGAACCAAGATTTGCCGCCGCCGCAGCTGCTTCAGAGCCTGCGTGACCAGCACCTACTACAATAACATCATATTCTTTTTCAAACATATCTCAAATTGTTCCACGTGGAACATGGTCTTTATTATGAAGTTGCAAATATACTCTAAAGGATTGAATTTCAGATGATTAAAAAAATAAACCTCTGAATATCAGCAAGGTAGGTTAAAAACAGCTAAGTATTGATCTTCTTTTTGACGCATAAGAATTTTATCCGCGCGGGTTTTATCTTTAAATCCACAAAGGTGAAGGACCCCATGAATCATCACTCTGTGTAATTCTTCTTCAAACAAAACATTAAATTCAAGAGCATTCTCTTTGATGCGTTCTACCGAAATATAAATCTCACCATGGATCTCTTTTCCAATGGTATAATCAAATGTTATAATATCGGTGAGGGTGTCGTGGTTTAGGAATTCAATATTTAACTTATGCAGAAACAAATCATCACAGAAAACAAAACAAAGCTCACCTAACTTATACTCTTCTTGTTGGATGGTGTGGGTAATCCACTTTTTTATGGTGGATTTCTTTTTAAGAACAAAATCCGTTTCAGAATAAAAATCAATCATTTGTCTTATTAAAATACTTTTGAACTTCCTTTTTGTATTCCAACTGCAACGGTAGTGCTTCTCTATTCAGTATTTCTTCTTGATTAAAATACTTTTTAATCTCTTCTTCTTTTAATCGAAGACTATTATTAAAATCCTGTTTATTGGTTCGAGATTCTCTTCTATTTTCTTTCCCCTGCTCTAAATCTGCTTCATCTAATTTTAAAAGTTCGTACTGAAGGTTTAGCATACGCTCCAGTGTTCTTTGATTAAAACCTTTTTCTAATAATTGCTGTTCTATTCCTTCCATTTCTTTAATTATTTTTCCTCCTTCGCCTTGCAAACCTTCTTTGGTAAGTCTGTCTTTTAATTGGTTTCGCAAATCTTGTTGCTGTTTGTAAATTTCAAAAAGTTTGCCGTTAAAATCTTCCGAATATTGTTCTCCTGGATTATTTTCTCCTTCTTTATTTCCACTTCCATTATTTCCTCCACCACCATTGTCTCCTCCTTGTCCGCCTTCACTATTTTGTCCTCCTTTTCCTTCCTTTCCTTTCCCTTGTTTCCCTTCACCTTGTTTTCCTTCACCTTCATCTCCTTCTTTTCCGTCTCCAGATTTACCTCCTTCACCTTTTTTCCCTTGATCTCCCTTTCCCATTTGTTCTCCCATTTGTTCTCCTAAGCTCTTTTGTTTTTGGATAATATCTGGCAACTGAAACCCTTCTCCTTGCCCTTTTCCTTGTCCTTGCCCCTGCCCAGGCATATTCATCGCCATACTTTGCATATTGCCCAATAAATCACTTAATAATATGGCCAATTCATTTGCGCCAGTTACCGTGTATTGTTGACTTGCTATTCCGTTTCGGGAATTATTTTCAGCTAATTGCTCTAGAGACTTGTCAATATTAAAAGACACATTGGTAAGAGATTCATTTACTTTTTCACTTATAAGAGGTTGTCTTAATGAGAGTGCAAAAAGGCTGTCATCTATATGCTGAAAGTTAAGCTTTAGGTCGTTTTGGGAATTTAATTTTTTTCCAAAAGCGGCACTTCCATAGTCTATTTTTTTAAAATCCTGCATTAGGTCTTCTTGCTCAAAAGAAAAAGTAACCAAATTATCTAAAATTTGTCGCAACATTTCTACGTCTTCATCTATGCTTTCCATTTGCCCCGCCATCATTTGTGCTTCCATTTGCTGGCTCATTTGTTTCATTTTTTTTCCTGCCTTTTTTTGGCTGGGTGCAGCATCTTGCGGTTTTTGTTGCTCTAGTTTGTCGGTCGCTTTTTCTTGTTCCTTTTCTACCTCCTTTTCTCCAGTTTTATCTTGTGGAATTTCCATAGGTTCTTTAAGTCCTTCATTTTCTTTTTGAAGTTCTTCCATTTCCTTTTGGTATTCATCAAACTTATTGTTAAGTTCTTCTTGTTTTTCCTTAGTATTTTCCTCCTTAGGAGCCTCGGCCAATTTTTCTTGTTCTTCTCCTAATTTAAAAAGCGCTTCTGCTAGTTTTTCAGCTTTTTTGGTTACATAATAGCGCTTTGTTAGCTCGACGAGTTGCTCTAAATTTTTCTCTTGATTTTTATTTTGTTTGGCCAGTTGTTCGAGTTTCTCTGAAAGCTCTTCTTTGTTTATTTTTTCTTGTAGACGCTCCAGTTCTTCCAATAATTTTTCATTCTCCTCTAAGCGTTTTTCATTTTCTTCAAGCCGCTCTTCTAATTGTTCTTTAAAGGGATCTTCTTCCTTATTTTCTGGTTGAAATTTTTGCAAATCCTCTTTCATTTCCTTAGAGAAATTTTTCATCAACTCTTCCTGTTGTTTTTGGCGTTTTAAAAAGTCATCAAGCTTCCTTTTATCATTCCAGTTGAGTTGCTCTTTTTCTTTTTGGGTTTTATTGATTTCTTCTAGGCGTTTTTCTTGTTGTTTTAAATCTTTTATGGCCTTTGAAAGATCATCTATATTTTCTTGTTGTTTGTCGAGTTGCAAGGCTTCCAACTCCTCTTTAGTGAGTTTTCTAAACGTATAAAAGCCAGTTTTTGAAGATTTATAATTATGAAGAACATCATTATCAAAAATTTCAAAATAATACTCATACGAAACGCCCTCTTGTAATTTCAAATCTCCAGGAAACGTATAAGTGAACTGATCAAAGTTTGAAGTGGTAATAGGAAGTTTTACAGCTTCCTTTTGGGTTTCTTCTCCTATTGGGTAATACACCAATTGGAGTTTGGTAAGCCCATAATCGTCTGAAACTTGTCCTAGAAAATAATAGGTTTGAAGTTCTGTTGTGTCTTGTTTTGAGGCAACCGAAATTTCGGGGTATTCGTCTTTTACAACCCCAAGGGTAAAGGCCAGATTTTCATATTCTTTTAGGTCTTTGTTTGACGTGGTAATAGCATACTCTAATTTTTGGTACACCCCTTTTTTAAATGAAAATTCGTTTTCTTTAGATTCAAAACTATAGGCCGTATCTTTAACTTTAAGTTGTACTGTTTCCGTATTTTTTGTATTGACTTTCCAAGTCACTTGGGTCCCTTCAGGTATTGTGGCATTGCCCGTACTTTTTAGGGTTTCACTTTTTTTCCCCGTATAGGAAGGATAGTGTAAAAACATTTCAAAACCCAATAAGGAAGGAGTTTTAAGTACTTCAACACGATAGGGTTTTGAGGTTACTTTATTGGCAATAAGTTGAAAATCAAAACTTTCCGAAGGTTGTGAAAAAGTAAATTCAAATCTGCCAGGACTAGTTTGCTCAAGATAATAGCTTTCGTTATTAAAACTCACCGATGCATTTTCAGGAATTACATCCCCTTCTGTTTTTACTTTAATGGTAAATTTTTTGTTTTCAATAGCTTGTAAATTGTCATTCAACAATACAAAACTAAAAGGGGCAGGAGGCTCATAAGCCGTATCATAATGTACTACTCTTTCGTAACTATCGGTAAAAAGATTTTTATCCCATAGAAGGTTCACTAATACAATAATTGCAATGGGGATCGCTGCATATTTAAGGTATTTAGTGTTTTTCTTAAAATGAATGGCACTTACAAAGGGAACTGGCTGCAGCTCGCTAGATTTTTGATCGATACTGGCAGCAAGTAGTTCGGATTCTCTTTGATTTTGATTTAACTGAATAACGTTTAACAGTTTATCATTTACTTGCGGGAAATGGTTGCCAATAATTTTTGAAGCTTCCTCATAACTAATTCCCTTTTGTAATTTAAATAGCTTGGCTAAAGGGAACGCTATAAACCGAGTAAATAAAGCTAGTTCAACCAAAACAAAAGCCCAAAAAAGAAAGGCTCTTCCTGTGGTTTCTAACCATAAAAAATGTTCTACTAAAAGGGTTATAATAAGATACAAAAGCCCAATGGCAAAAAACAAAATAGCGCCTTTAATCAGTTCATTCGTATAATATTTACGAATAAATTGCTCGAGTTTTTGTTGTATAATACTAAATGTGCTCAAGGGCTAAGGCTTTTGGGACTAAAATAAAACAAAAATTGTACCTAAGAAGTGTGTTTGGGAAAGATTTAAACTAAAGTTGTCTTTTTAATTGTCTATCCTAAAGAAAACACAAACAATTTCTACCTTTGCACTCAAATTAAGGTTATGTCACAAAAAGTTCGCGTTCGTTTTGCGCCCAGTCCCACAGGCCCTTTACATATTGGTGGAGTGCGTACGGCGTTATTCAATTATTTATTTGCAAAGAAACACGGGGGAGACTTTTTGCTTCGTATTGAAGATACTGACCAAACTCGCTATGTTGAAGGTGCGGAGGATTACATTGTAGAAGCGCTTAATTGGCTTAACATCCCATATGACGAAGGCCCCAATAAAGAAGGAGATTGTGGCCCCTATCGCCAAAGTGAACGAAAGCATTTATACAAAGAATATGCAGATAAGTTAATTTCTGAAGGAAAAGCCTATTATGCTTTTGATTCTTCAGATGAATTGGATGCACACAGAAAAGATCACGAAACCAAAGGTAAAACCTTTATTTACAATTGGCATAACCGCTTAAAATTGAAAAATTCTCTCTCTCTCTCCCCCGAGGAAGTTGAAAAAAAACTGACTAATGGTGATGAATTCGTAATCCGATTTAAATCCCCCGAAAAGGAAACACTTCATTTAAATGATATGATTCGTGGGGAAATGCAGATTGACACGAACATTCTCGACGACAAAGTATTGTTTAAGAGTGATGGGATGCCCACCTACCATCTCGCCAATATTGTAGATGACCACCTAATGAAAATTACCCACGTTATCCGTGGTGAAGAGTGGTTGCCTTCTTTGGCTTTGCATCAATTATTATATGATGCTTTTGGGTGGGAAGCTCCTCAATTTGCACATTTACCACTTATTATGAAGCCCGTGGGAAAAGGAAAATTAAGCAAGCGTGACGGTGAAGCTGGGGGATTTCCTGTTTACCCTTTGGAATGGAGAACTCAAAACGAATTATTTATAGGCTATCGAGAAGAGGGATATTTGCCAGAAGCGGTTGTAAATATGCTGGCATTATTGGGCTGGAACCCGGGAACAGAACAGGAAATTTTTAGTCTTAAAGAACTTACAAATGCTTTTTCTCTTGAAAGAGTTAATAAGGCAGGCGCCAAGTTTGATCCTGAAAAAGCCAAGTGGTTTCAGCATCATTATTTGCAGGAAATGAATGAAGATTCTCTTGTTACACAATTTCGTAACCTTTTAGAAACCAAAAATATAGTTTCTACGATTGATGTTATAAAAATTGTTTCTTTGGTAAAAGAGCGAGCCACTTTTGTCTCGGATATATGGGAACAAAGTAGCTTCTTTTTTGAGGCTCCAGAATCTTATGATGAAAAAGCTGTTCAGAAATCATTTAAGGAAGACACCTCAAAATTGCTTCAAAAAGTAATTGCCATTTTAATAGAAATAGAAGAATTTTCAGCAACAATACTTTCTGAAAAAGTAAAAAATTGGATTACTTCCGAAGAAATTGGTTTTGGAAAAGTGATGATGCCCTTACGGTTAGCCCTGGTAGGTGAAATGAAAGGACCAGAAGTATTCGATATTATGGAAATCCTAGGTAAAGAAGAAACCATAAAAAGAATAGAAAAAACAATTCAGTTTCTTTCTTAAAAGAAAATATATGCCCCCAACAAAATAGTTGAGGTATTTCCTTTAAACCCTCCTTCGGGCTTTTCGGCAGTAAAAATTTCAGAATCGTTATACCTATTAAAAACATTGGTAACACCATACTGGTATTGTGCATTTACTCGGAAATGCGTAAACCCAGCGGTAATACCCCCTGCGGCATGTAAATGCACTCTTGATACATTACTTAAATCTTCGGCTCTTAGGGTTTGATATCCTTCAATAATAAAATCTTTATCTGCTTCTTGATTAAGTTTAAGCTTCCCATTTACGTTTAAAATAGGACCAAAATCAAGGCTTAAATAATGCCCAATAATATTATAACTGGCCATAAATTTCACTTGTACTCCCGATAATGTATAAGGGATGTATTTTGTTTCTAATGAAGGAAGTCCTCCCAAGGACTCTCTCCCTAAAATGCCTATTTTGTTTTGAATAAAAGTAATTCCATACTCAAGATCAAAATCGTTATAAACGTCCCCATGAGTTACAAATCCAGCAAAAATTCCTGTTCCTTGTTGGGTTTCGAAATTAGAGGTTTTAATATCAAAAAGAGTGGCCCCCCCTTGTATTCCCAATAAATTGTAATCTTCTCTAACATGTTGTGCTTTTATAAAAGAAAAGCTAAATAATAACGTAACAAAGGATAGGGTTTTAAGACTCATTAAGTATCAAATTTTAAGGGCGTAAAAATAGCTTTAATTTTGTATCTTCAAGCAATCATTTTAAAAACAAAACTATGGGCATTTTAGCAATTCCAATTTTCATTTTTGTATTCTTTATTTTACTGATGTTTATTTTCACTGTAAAACAACAAACGGCAGCGATAATAGAACGCTTTGGAAAGTTTCAAAGTATACGAAGTTCTGGATTACAGTTAAAAATTCCAATATTCGATAGGATTGTTGGGCGTATTAACTTGAAAATACAACAGTTGGATGTCTTGGTAGAAACCAAAACTAAAGACGATGTTTTTGTAAAATTGAAAATATCCGTACAATTTCAGGTAATTAAAACCAAAGTCTATGATGCTTTTTACAAGCTAGAGAGTCCTCACGACCAGATTACTTCCTATGTATTTGACGTGGTTCGTGCCGAAGTTCCTAAAATGAAACTCGACGATGTTTTTGAACGCAAAGATGATATTGCTATTGCGGTGAAACGTGAATTAAATGAAGCCATGCTAGATTATGGATACGATATTATTAAAACCCTTGTAACCGATATAGACCCCGATGTACAAGTAAAAGCGGCTATGAACCGTATTAATGCTGCGGAAAGAGAAAAAGTAGCTGCAGAGTATGAAGCCGAAGCAGAGCGTATTAAAATTGTAGCTAAAGCGCGTGCAGAAGCCGAAAGTAAACGTTTACAAGGACAAGGTATTGCAGACCAACGACGTGAAATTGCCCGTGGACTGGAAGAATCTGTTGAAGTGTTAAACAATGTAGGAATTAACTCTCAGGAGGCTTCAGCTCTTATTGTGGTTACGCAACACTACGATACGTTGCAGTCTATTGGGGAAGAGACCAATACCAACTTAATTCTTTTACCTAATTCACCCCAAGCAGGCAGTGATATGTTGAATAACATGATTGCTTCTTTTGTGGCTAGTAATCAAATAGGGGAAGAGATGAAAAAACAAAATAAAGCCTCTGGTATTGCTCCTGTAAAGAAAAAAAGAACCCCTCCTTCGTCTGAAAATGAAATTAATTAAACTGATATTCAATTTGTAATACGTTTAAAACTAATGGAAAAATAATTTCCGTTGTTGGGCTCTGCCTTTTAAGACTGTTTATAATTGCTACTTTTTCGGGATATCGTTCTTTATAGCTTTCTGAAAACCAGATAAGAAAAGCAGGGTTTTTGAGTTCATTTCCTCCTTGTGCATGTAACCATTTTCCGGCTTCGCCCATATATTCTCCGTGATCTGAAACATACATCATTACCGAAGGAATGGATTCATCTTCCAATTTTTTTATTACTTCATTTAAAAAGAAGTCTAAATAAACAATGGTGTTGTCATAGCTATTAATCATTTCTTGGGGCTGTAATGAGGGAATATACTTACTATCTATAATAGGTGTATATACCCTAAAGAGTTCTCTATATCGGTTTTCATACCACCAATGACTGCCTATCATATGCAAGGTAATTAGCTGTTTTGGGCGCTGTTTTAAAACAGAATCCAATTCGGGTAACATTTCTTCATCTAATTTTTTAGAAAAGCTAAATTCACTTTTATATTTATCTATTAACAATACCTCATGGTTGGTCTCAACAATGTCTTTGAAAGATTTTTCTAAGGTTTGATTTCCTATCCACGAGGTGTGATAATTTGCTTGTTTAGCAATACTAAAAAAAGAGATGAATGGGCCTTCAGATTCTTCAAACCCTTTATTTGTAAGTATTTGGGGAACACTAGCGCCAGTATAAGTATAGGCCGTATAAAGATTTGGAATCGAAATAATATCTTTCCTATTGGAAAGAAGCGGGGTTGTATTGCGCGAATATCCATTTATTCCCAAGTGGTCTGCTCTAACCGTTTCTCCTAGGACAAAAACCATTTTTATACTATCCTTTGAACTTTTAATGCTTTTTGCTTCATAAAACAACGTTAGATCAGGTTTTTCAAAATATTGTTTTGTGCTGTAATAAATAGTATAGGGCAATCTATTTTTTAAACTCCCGGGTCTTTTTGTTTCTAGCACAGGAAATATGAGAAGACAGGCTAATGCTGGCAACAAAAAGAATGTAAACCCTTGTCTTTTGTTTATTTTATTATAAAATTTTATAAAAACATAAATAACCAGGACAACAATAATAATAAACACCGCCAAAGGAAAGCTTAAAAGGTCAATGGCAATATCTGTTTTGGTTTCAAAAATAGATTGTAAGAGGGATGGGGTTACAGACAAGTCTTGTGTGTACCCCCAAAAAGCAAAAAGAGAACCCACAGAAAAAAAAAGGGAGAAAACGACCTTAAAAAGTTTTGTAAATAAGCTTATAAAATAAATTGCGCCAGCTAAAGAGGTCTGCAAAAGGCATAGGTGAAAAATATATATTAAAACATCCTTTCCCCCTTGTAAAGGAGTGTGAATATAGGACGCTCCTGTAATAAAAAAAACAATGGTAATATTAAGTAGAAGATGGAAAACAATTACTTGTTTAACTTTTTGAAGTTTTTCCATTTAATACAGGTAAAAATTTGTTGCTTAAAACGATAATAGGAACTGTTAACCCTATTTGAACAAATGCAAGATACAATTTTTGCCATTCATTCATTGTCTCAAAATGATACCCTAAAACAAAGATGCCAATTGCTTTAATAAAAGTCATTGCTGTTAAGTGCGTTGCTAAAATTATAATTGTATTTTTTCCAAGAAATTCCAAAATAGCACCATAAGGAAGGATTTTAAACAACATCACAAAAAACAAAGACCCTGAAATTCCTCCTGTTAAAAAGATAAATGGGTTTCCATAAATTGAACGATACATGTCTACTTTATTTTCACTAAGCCAATACGCCAATAAGTGAAGCAATAAAAAAAGTAACGCAAATAAATACAATTTTATTCCATTCAAATTAGAAAGAAAACGGTTAAGATGGTTTCCTAAAAAGTAAAAGATAATAGCCACCATGGCAACATCTAAACTCCAGGGCAAGTGAATATTTGTATAGTAGCCCCAAGCTAATCCTAATGTTGATGTTATAAAAAGTAAGGCATAAAAATAAAATCCTTTAAAATATCGTTTTAAAAAACCAAAACAGAGATACACTACAAAAATACAAGGCAGAAACCATAAAGGAATTCCCCAACTCATATACGCTGAACCTCCTTGCGCATAAAAAATTCCAAAAAAGTTTTTTAAAACGGACATCTTTAGTTCATTAACGTTTCCATAATGTCTGCCTAAAAGCCACCAAAACGTAAATAACAATATTGCCCAGAAAAAATAAGGAACCAATAGTTTTTTTGCCCTCCTTAGTATGGCATCAACGGTAAAAGTATCTACATGAAAAAATCCTGCAATAAAGAAAAAAAGGGGGACATGAAATGTATAGATATAAGGTTCTGTAATTGGGAAATTATGTCCATAAACAACTAAAAAAATAGAAAATCCACGAGCTTGGTCTATCCATTTTTTTCTTGTTTTTTCCATTTATGTAGTAATCTTAGCCCATGAATCCCTTAAAGGTACCGTTCTATTAAAAACTTTATTTTCTGAAGTACTATCTCTGTCTACCACAAAATACCCCAAACGTTGAAACTGAAAATGCTCCCCATGGGTTACTTCTTTTAAATTGGGTTCTGCATAACCTGTTATTGTTTCTAAAGAATTAGGGTTTACAAATTCCATAAAATCTCTCTCTTTATGAGTATCTGGAGACGCTTCCGTAAATAAACGATCGTACAATCGTACTTCTACAGGGATAGACTCCTTTATAGAAACCCAATGTAAGGTTCCCTTTACCTTTCGTAGAGATGCTTCGCTTCCGCTACCACTTTTACTGTCTGGATCATAGGAGCAATGTATTTCTTTAATGTTTCCTGCAGGGTCTTTTACAACACTTTCACCTTTAATAATATAGGCATTTTTTAACCTAACTTCTTTTCCTAGTGTAAGTCTAAAAAATTTATTGTTTGCTTCTTCAAGAAAGTCTTCTTTTTCTATATAAAGCTCTTTTGAAAAGGGTACTTTTCGGCTACCAGATTGTTCTTCTTCAGGATTATTTTCTGCCTCCAACCACTCGGTCTTTCCTTCGGGGTAATTGGTAATAATCAATTTTATGGGATCCAATACCACCATTACCCTAGTAGCCTTTTTATTTAAGTCTTCACGAACATTAAACTCAAGATGTGAGACGTCTATTAAATTCTCTCTTTTTCCAACCCCTATACTATCTGCAAAATTTCTAATTGATTCTGGGGTATATCCTCTTCTTCGTAATCCCGCAATGGTAGGCATTCTAGGGTCATCCCAGCCAGAAACCACCCCTTCTTGCACTAGTTTTAAAAGTTTCCTTTTACTAACCACGGTATGACTTAGGTTTCGACGGGCAAATTCACGTTGTTTAGGGCGTAATTTATTCACATCATATACTTGATCCAAGAACCAATCGTAGAGCTCTCTGTGAGGCAAAAACTCGAGGGTACAAAAAGAGTGAGATACTTGTTCTATATAATCGCTTTCGCCATGAGTCCAATCGTACATTGGGAAAATCTTCCAATCGGTTCCTGTACGATGATGGTGTTTATGCAGCACTCTGTACATTACAGGATCGCGCATTAACATATTAGGAGAGGTCATATCAATTTTTGCACGAAGCACATGAGCCCCTTCAGGAACATCTCCATTTTTCATTTTTTCGAAAAGCTCCAAATTTTCTTCCACGGTTCTATTTCTATAGGGACTTTTAGTACCTGGAATATTTGGTGTTCCCTTTTGAGCGGCAATTTCTTCTGAAGTTTGCGAGTCTACATAAGCCTTTCCGTCTTTAATTAATTGAATAGCCCAATCGTAAAGTTGTTGAAAATAATCTGAAGCATAGCACTCTTGTGCCCACTTAAACCCTAACCAAGCGATGTCTCTTTTAATAGCATCTACAAATTCCTGTTCTTCTTTTGCTGGGTTAGTATCATCAAAACGTAAGTTTACGGGCGCATGGTACTTAAGTCCCAAACCAAAGTTTAAACAAATGGAGGAGGCATGGCCAATATGTAAATACCCATTAGGTTCTGGCGGAAATCGGAAGCATAAATCGCTTTTCGAGTATCCGTTTTTTAAATCTTCTTCTATAATATGCTCAATAAAATTGAGGCTTTTTTCTTCGCTCATAAAATTTTAAGTCACCCCTGAGCGCAGTCGAGGGATTCTTAGAAGTGTCTAAACTTGTAAATTAAGTTCTCGACTGCGCTCGAACAGACACCTATAAAACCGATTGCAAAGGTAAATAATTAACTGAAAAAAGTATCTTCGTAAAAAGTTTTTAAATGAGTACTATTCGTCTTAAAGATATTCGCATTTATGCACATCATGGCTGTTTAATCGAAGAAGAAAAAATAGGAAGTGATTATTTGGTAAATCTTTCCGTAAAAGCAAATTTGACAGATGCTTCGCAAAGTGATGAGTTAAAAGATACTGTGGACTATGTGCATTTGCATAAAATTGTAAAGGAACAAATGGGTATTCGATCAAAATTGCTTGAGCATATTGGTCAACGTATAATTAGCGCTATTTTTTCTGAAATTCCATTGGTTTCTGAAATTACGGTAAGTGTGGCAAAAGTAAATCCTCCTATTGGCGGGGATGTTGCCGCTGTAAGTGTTATTATGAAATCGAAAAGATAAATTAAAAAAGTAAAAGATTGCTACGCTAAAAAATTCATGAAAAAGTCCTTTTTCATCTTATCATTTTTTTTAAATGGCTTCTTCTTTTTTAAAACATGGTATTTCCCTTTTGTTTCTTTGGAAACTTATTATATTTGTGCCTAGAAAAACTGGTATTAAATACTTATTTTCGCAAGAATTAATGGCGTCTTGGCCGAGTGGCTAGGCTCAGCTCTGCAAAAGCTGCTACAGCGGTTCGAATCCGCTAGACGCCTCAAAAAGCCTTCACCATTGTGAAGGTTTTTTTTATCCATTAATATTTTCTGTAGGACTTGGGATGCGATTCAAGCCTTTTTGAACTTTTTCAGGGAATATTCCTTGAAGCAACATAGCCACTCCAAAAATAAGGATAAGAATGCTTACCCACTTTTTCGTTTTATAGATAAATCGAGGGGTCATTTTACTTTTCAGCCTTTTGGCTAATGATATTTTTAATAAGTCTGTTAAAAAGAAAGTGGCTAAAACCGTAAGTAAAAAAAAGAAGACGCCATTTTCAGAAGTGGTTAATGCATTTGCCATGATAATGGTTCCAATCCAACCCGCTAACACTCCAAAATTGACAAAATTGAGTAAAAATCCTTTCAGGAAAAGACCTCCTAAATCTTTTTTGACATTTACGGCATAGTGTTCTCTAACAATTTTTATAAACGATTTTGCAGTACGTATGTAAGAAATAATGGCATAAGCGATAAGTACAGCGCCACCAAAAATGAGGAGTCCAGGATCGTCTTTAACCCTAATTAAAATTTTGCTTGTACTAAAATAGGCAATTAAAATAAAAATAATATCGGCTGTTTGTGCTCCCAAATCGAAGAATAGTCCCGCTTTAAATCCCTTGGTAATACTGGTCTCTATAAGTGTGAAAAAGACAGGGCCTATAGCAAATGCTAATAGAAATCCATATAGGGCAGCATATAACAAACCGTCAAGCATGCCTTAAAATTACGAATTTGTTTATGGATGTTTAACGGTTCTAAAAAAAATTATAAATAACCCGCTCTAACCCCTTTTAAAAAGGGAATATAAAAAATTAATTCATGCGTTTAATACGCCCACCAGCAAAGCTTTTTTCGTTTACGGTTTTTGGGTTTCCATAAATGTAAACATCTCCCCCAGCAGTTACTTTTACATCTACTTTGTTGCTTGCATTAATATCGGCTTCTCCTGCTGCAGTAATACCTATTTTTGTATCTTCCGTTTTTAAGTCCCGTCCTTCAAAAATACCTCCCGAGTTTAAAAGAATTTCTTGGCTTTTTGATATCCCTGAAGCTTCTACGATTCCGCCACTTACGGCTTTAATTTTGGTATGGTTTGCCTCCAAACCAACTTTTATTCTTCCTCCTTCTTGGGCTCTAAGCTCAATCGTGTTTTGAGAAATCATTTCGTTGCCAACGATTTGTGCTCCTTCGTTGGCGTCAATGATATCAATATTCTTGAAATATACTTCAACATAAGTGTCTTCGCCTCTAAAAATCTTATCGGCATTCATCTTTACTTTTAACATGCCGTTTTTATTGATAATGCTTACATCTTGAGTGTCTTCCCCCTTAATTACAACTTTGTTTTCAGTAGATTGAATGAGAGTTACTTCGATTAAATCATACACTTTTAATTCGTTAAAATCTCCTACCTCTTTTGTAATGATTCCTTGTGAAAAAACATTTGACGTTAGTATTGCTAAAAATAAAGTACTTAAAATTTTCATCTGTTTGTTTTTTGATTTCTTTAAAGATGAAAGAAATTCGAAATTGTTACAGTTTAATCAATTGTTATTCCTTGCGTTGTAAAAGACAATCCCTGTTGCCCGTAGGTAGAAATCATAGCACATTCAAAAAATGGTTCGTGAGTATTGGGTTGTATCATCCAATCGAATATAAAATTGGCTCCAGATCCTCCTTCTTTATCGCGCTCATCAATTACGATTTCTACTGTTTCTAGTGGAGCAATAAAAATAGGCTTCGTAAAATAGCTACGTATTAATTGCCCGTGGGTATTATAATATTCTGCTTTTTCAAGAAAAATAGTGTCTTTTTTATTGATATTTCTTAAACTTACCGTAGCGGTTAAATTTATGGTCGCATGTTCTGTTTCGCTATAAATTTCGGAGTAGACGGAAAGATATGAAGAGCCGGTTATTAAAGAATCTTTCAGTGGATTGTTTACATATCTTTTTTCCCAATTAACAGGATTGATAGAGCTTATTTCTTTTTGATTTTCGCAACCCAAAGAAACTAAAATGAAACAAGGAATGATGATGTAAAAGACATATTTCATTGAAGTGATTTTCAATGACTGAAATTACAAAATTTATTCCACTTCTTTTCTATGCCCTAGCATAAGAAAATCGAGATGCTTTTTTACTAAATCGGCATTTTTTACTTTTACATACACTTCGTCTCCCAAGCGATAAACATTGTGGGTTTTGCTTCCAATAACAGCAAATTCATCTCGGTCAAAACTGTAATGATCGTCTTTTAAATCTTGTACCCTTACCATCCCTTCGCATTTATTCGAAATAATTTCTACATACACCCCCCACTCTGTTACGCCAGAAATAACGCCCAAAAATTTTTGGTCTTTATGATCCAGCATATATTTAACTTGCATGTATTTTACACTATCCCTTTCTGCATTGGCTGCTAAGTTTTCCATATCACTAGAATGTGCACATTGTTCTTCGTATTTTTCTTCGGAAGCACTTTTTCCTCCATCAAGATAATGTTGTAGTAAACGGTGTACCATGACATCGGGATACCTTCTAATGGGGGACGTAAAATGAGTATAATAATCGAAGGCGAGTCCGTAATGCCCAATATTATTTGTGGTGTAAACAGCTTTACTCATACTTCTAATAGCTAAAGTGTCTACTAGGTTTTGTTCTTTTTTTCCGGCCACATTTTCTAATAACTTATTTAAAGAACTTGCGGTAGTTTTACGATCGCGTGTATCTAGTTTATAACCAAACCGTTTAATAATATTTTCCAGTGCAGCTATTTTTTCATCATCCGGTTCATCATGGACTCGGTATACAAACGTTTTTTTTGGGTTTTGTTTGCCAATAAATTCTGCTACACTTCGATTGGCTAAGAGCATAAACTCTTCAATTAATTTATTTGCATCTTTAGCTTCTTTAAAATAGACTCCTTCTGGATTATTGTTTTCATCTAAAATAAATTTCACCTCAACTTTATCAAACGAAATAGCACCATTGTGCATCCGTTGTTTACGAAGAATTTTTGCCAAACGATCCATTTCTAGGACGGCTTCCGTAATGTTTGAATCCACCGTATAGCTTTTTCCTGTAAGCGAAATTGTTGAAGGGATTTCACCTTTACCTGTTTCTATAATTTCCTGAGCTTCTTCATACGCAAAACGAGCATCACTATAGGTAACCGTTCTTCCAAACCATTTATTTATTACCTCAGCTTTGTTATTCATTTCAAAAACAGCCGAAAAGGTATATTTTTCTTCAAGAGGACGAAGCGAACATGCATTATTACTTAAAATTTCGGGCAACATAGGCACCACTCTATCTACTAAATACACAGAGGTGGCTCGTTCGTAAGCTTCATCATCTAATGCTGTACCTGGCTTAAGGTAATGGGAAACGTCGGCAATATGAATCCCAATTTCGTAGTTTCCATTTTCCATTTTTTGAAAAGAGAGTGCATCGTCAAAATCTTTTGCATCTTTTGGATCTATGGTAAAGGTTAATACTTTACGCATATCCCTTCTTTTATTAATTTCTGCATCTTGAATAGACGTGTCTAGCTTATTTGCATAAGCTTCTACATTTGTAGGAAATTCGTACGGTAGTCCATATTGTGCTAAAATAGCGTGAATTTCGGTGTCGTGTTCTCCGGCTTTACCCAGTACTTTAAGAACGCTTCCAATAGGAGAATCGCTATGCGTTTCCCACCCTTCCATTTTTACTAAAACCTTATCCCCATTTTGGGCTTTATTGATTTTGCTTTTTGGGACAAAAATATCGGTGTACATACTATATCCTGTACACTCTACAAAAGCAAATTTGTCTGAAACTTGAATGGTTCCTACAAACTCGGTTCTTTTACGTTGTAAGATTTTTGTTACTTCTCCTTCTTGCTTTCCACCTTTTTTTCGCTTAAAAACATAGACTTCCACCACATCCCCATGCAACGCTTTGTTGAGGTGTTTATTTTTTACAATAATATCCTCATCCAATCCTTCTACCACCACATAGCCTTGGCCTCTGGTATTAACATCCATAATTCCTGTATGGTAATTTTGCGATGGTGTTAGACTGTATTTTCCACGATCAACTTCTATAATAGCGCCTTGCAATTTTAATCGCTGAAGACTTTTTACTATGTGGTTTCGGCTACTGGGGTCATCCAAACCTAACTTCGCTGCAATTTGTTTATAGTTGAAAGTTTGAGTGTGATCTTTTCTAAGAATAGTGAGGATGGGTTCGCTAAAGTTTTCGCTTTTATTTTTCTTTCCTCCTTTTTTTCTTTTCCGCATGGTTCAAATTATATTTTGTAAAAGTACATGTATTCATCTAATAGCCTCTTATAATTAGCGAAGAATTAGTATTTTAGTAATACTATGAACAACTTTAAAACCATTGCAATTTTTACCTATCCTAGTGACTATGCTGTGCTAAAGTTACTTCTGGAGCAAAATGAAGTGCGTCATGTGTTTCAAAACGAAATGGCTATTAGTGTACTTCCCTTTCATTCTAACGCCTTTGGAGGAATTCGATTAAACGTCCATAAAGAGGATGTTCCTTTAGCGCAAACTATTATAGATCAATTAAATAATAATGCAGATCTTACTATTGTTTAATTTTTTGTTTTCAACAAGTAAATATTTATTAGTTATTTTTTTAAAATTTAAAAATTAATTTTTGATGTTTATTATGGCTTGTTAATATGTGGTATAACTTTTATTAAATCTATTTTGAATATTAGTTATTACCTATTGCAAAAGGTTTATCAACATCTTTTCATTGCTTTAACCTTTTGTAAATCAAATAAATTAAATACTTAATTGACAATTGTCAATAAGCAGTATAAACAGTTATTTTTTGAAAAGTTTTAGCTTAAAAATTGTAAGTAACCAAAGTATTTAACCTCATAAAATTGCAATAAATGAAGGGTTAAAATATTGCAGGATTAAATTAAATTTCCATATTGATATTCTTAGGGTATCCACCAAATATTATTATGGAATTTCTATCAACAAATATGAACATACTTGTTAACTTAAATATCATTGAAAGGTTAAGAAAAGGTAAAGGATTGAAAATTAGTGTTTTTCATTTTTTTCATTGCTTTATTCAAGTTTTACGTATTTAGAACTTGTATCTTTGCATAAAAATATATTTTTCATGATAATAGCTATAGGAAACGATCATGCTGGACCCGATTATAAACAAGCCATAGTAGCTTATTTAAAGCAACAAGGCCATGAGGTTATTAACTACGGTACCGATAGTTTTGAAAGTGTGGATTATCCAGATTTTGCCAATCCAGTAGCTAAATCGGTAAATAATAAAGAAGTTGATTACGGAATTTTAATTTGTGGAAGTGCCAATGGGGTAGCCATGACCGCTAATAAATACCCCAATGTAAGAGCGGGACTTTGTTGGAGTAACGAAATAGTAACCCTTATTCGCCTTCATAACAATGCAAACATTTTATGTATTCCTGCAAGGTTTACAGCAATCCAACAAGCTGTAGCTATGGTAGAAACCTTTTTAAATACGCCCTTTGAAGGGGGTCGGCATCAAAAAAGAGTCGATAAAATAGGGTGTTTCTAATTTTCTAAAAATGCCTCACAACCACTCCCACTCCCATCAATTATATGATACCAAAGGGAGAAATTTGTTTATTTCTATTCTTTTAAACATTATTATTACTATAGCTCAGGTAGTTGGCGGGATTCTTTCAGGAAGTCTTTCATTATTATCCGATGCACTTCATAATTTTAGTGATGTTCTTTCTTTAATTGTAAGTTATATTGCAAATCGGTATTCAAAAAAGAAAGCGTCTTTCGATAAAACTTTTGGCTATAAACGAGCAGAGATTATAGCAGCATTTGTAAACGCATCTTCATTAATGATAGTTGCGGTTTATTTAATTTATGAAGCGATAGTTCGTTTTTTTCATCCGCAAGAAATTGAAAGTGGTCTGGTTATTTGGTTAGCATTATTAGGAATTGTTGCCAATGGATTTTCAGTATTGCTACTTAAAAAAGTTTCTAAAGAAAATATGAATATGCGATCTGCTTATCTTCATTTATTTACCGATATGGCCGCTTCTGTGGCTGTATTAGTGGGCGGATTATTAATGAAGTATTTTAATTGGTTTTGGGTAGATAGCATTTTAACGTTATTAATTGCTGCGTATCTTTTAATAATGGGGTACGATTTACTGAAAAACTCTTTTAGAGTATTAATGCTTTTTAGTCCAGAGGATGTCGATTTAAAAGAACTGAGAGCAGCTATTTCGGCATTTCCTGAAATAAAAAACGTGCATCACATGCATATCTGGCAACTCAATGAAAAGGAAAATCATCTGGAAGCACATATCGATTTTTACGAAGACATTACCCTTTCACAATTTGATGAAATTTTGAATCGTGTGGAAGAAGTTCTTTATCATGACTTCGGAATTAATCACGTAAACATTCAGCCAGAATATCAAAAGGACGATTCTAAAGATATTATTGTACAAGATTAAGTATGGAAATTAGAATTAAAACATTTCAAGAATTAACTTCGGAAGAACTATACTCTTTACTACAACTTCGCTCGGAAGTTTTTGTAGTGGAACAAAATTGCGTGTACCAAGATATTGATGGAAAAGATCCTAATGCCCTACACATCATGGGTATAAAAAAGGCTAAAATTGTAGCGTATACTCGTTGTTTTGCTCCAGGGATTTATTTTAACGAAGCCGCCATTGGCAGAGTTTTGGTGTCTATGGAACAAAGAAAATTTGGTTTGGGTCATGAAATCATGAAAGCTTCTATCAAAGCCATTAAAGATTATTATAACACAACCTTAATTAAACTTTCAGCGCAAACCTACCTCGTTTCTTTTTATGAATCTCATGGGTTTCAAAAAGTAGGGTCTGAATACTTAGAGGATGGAATTCCTCACATTTTAATGAGTAAAGAAAATTAAATTTTGATTGGGTTTTTATCAAGATTTAAATCACGCAACATATCCTGTGTAAACTTATAATGTCCACGACGCGTTACAATTTTAAATCGATGATTTTTCATTCGGGTGAGTACGTCCAGAAAACGCCACTTCGATTTTAATAAATTGGGTTCAGCACTTTTAAGGCTTACTTCAAAATAATGTTTTATGCCTTCACGCTCTGCAACAAGGTCTGGAACAATGCAAACATCACTCCCTACTTTGTTGTACGATTTGGGAGTATCATATCCTACAACATCTGCTTGAATGTTTTCGAATCCTCTTTTTTTGAGGTATTGAACCGTGTCCAATAGTATCTTTTCGTTTTCTTTTTTATCTATTTGTACCATATAGCACATGATACAAAAAAAGATACTAAAAAGCTATTAAAAAGATGTTAAGTTTTAAAAATAAAAGGCTTAAGAGTTTTTGCTTTTTACCGATTTATTAAAAGGAATTCCTAGCTGAACAGGGAAACTCTCGTCATCTGTATGGTCCGCAATATCAACCCCATATACAATTTTATGAGTATCACCATAAACAAATGTTCCGAAGATTCTATCCCAAAGAGAAAACATGTTTCCGTAGTTACTATCTGTCCAAGGAAGTTGGAAATGATGATGAAACTTGTGCATATTAGGTGTTACAACAATATAACTTAAGCTTTTATCCAGCCATTGCGGCAGGTTTATATTAGCATGAGTCCAGTACGTGAATAACACACTTAGAATACGATAGAAAAAATAAAAAGAAACAGGCATTCCCATAATAATAACCGCAAATAGTGCAAAGAGCTCTCTTATAATAAAATCTAAAGGATGATGCCTTGTCCCTGTGGTTACGTCTACATTTTTATCGGTATGATGTACTAAATGTAACCGCCACATCCATTTTACTTTATGAAGAAAATAATGGACTCCGTACTGTGCAATTAGGTCTAAAACCAATATAGAAACTATCAACTTAAACCAGATAGGAGCTTCAAAAAGAGACAATACTCCAAAATTTGAATTTTGTAACCAGACAAAAACACCAGCGGTAGATAAACCAAAGAGCACATTTATAAGCATGACAAAACCTAACAAACCAAAGTTAACAAGTGCATGATTCCATTTTTTATAGGTTAAATGAAACTTTTTGTAATAACCTTCTAAAATCCAAAAAAGTGAAATGCAAAAAATTATCCACCCAAATTTTTGCCACACAGGCATGGTTTCAAAAAAAGAGAGAAACGCATCCATTATTTAAGAATTTTGTGGTATCTATTTGTATCATTTAATACCGAAATGGCTTCCAAAATTTCGGGATTATGTTGTATATGATAGTCGTATAGTCCTTCGGCATAGAAATAGCGTTTTAAAATTTCATCGGTTAGCAAGGATTTAATTTCTACTTTTTTTGCCATTAAGTCTTTTTCTTTTGCTGATTGAATGGTGCTGATTAATGCATTAAAACTAGTTTCTATTTCTTCTTTTAAGCCATCATCTTCGGCGCGTCGAAGTGCTTCAGCAAATTTCTTTTCGGTTTCGGTTTCGTAATGAAACTGCTGTTTTTTTAAGTATTGTAGAAAATTCTGAAAATCGGTTTCTGAAATTTCAAAGCCCGCCCAATCTGTCATAGGATGGCTGTAATAATATACGGTTGCATAATCAAAAATGGCATTATCTTTCAATAGTGCGGTGGTAATAGGGCTAAATTTTGAAGACTCTAACTCAATATCGGGTAAAATTCCGCCTCCGTCATACACAGTTCTACCGCCTTTTGTTTTATAAGCGTTATAGTTTTTGGGATCAAGCCTAATTGGGTCTCCGTTTTCGTCTCGATTCCAATAATCTAATGCCTGAATACATCTTCCGCTAGGTGTATAATATCTAGAAATGGTAACTTTAAGCTGTGTGCCGTAGGTTAATTTTTTTGGGCGTTGCACCAATCCTTTTCCGAAGCTTCTTGCGCCAATAATAACAGCTCTGTCTAAATCTTGTAGGCCCCCCGACACAATTTCACTTGCCGAAGCGCTACGACCATTAACAAGAACAACCAATGGAATTTCGGTATCTACAGGCTCTTGTGTGGTTTTATAGGTTTTATTGTATTTTTCAATCACCGATTTTGTAGTAGTAATGACCTCTCCTTTAGGTACAAATAGGTTTACAATATTAATCGCCTCATTTAAAAGCCCACCAGGATTTCCTCGTAAATCTAGAATAATCTTAGTGGCTCCTTGTTGTTTTAAATCTTCCAAGGCAGCTTTTGTTTCGGTAGTCGTTTTTTGGTTAAATGCACGAAGTACAATATACCCTACATCATTATTCACTAATTTATAATAAGGAACAGCTTTTACTTCTACTTTTTCACGTTTTAACAATGTGGTTTGTGTTTTTCCTTGCCTCGTAAATGTGAGTTCTACTTCTGTCCCTGCCACTCCTTTTAGTAATTCGCCGGCGTCATCTTCAAAATCGGCAACCGTAATCGTTCCAATTTTTACAATTTCATCCCCTGCTTTTAAACCCGCTTTGTCTGCAGGGTATCCTTTAAAAGGTTCGGTAATAATAATTTTTTCTTTTAAAGTTTGAACAGTCGCACCAATACCTGTATAGGTTCCCGAATTTTTTATACGAGCATCCTCTACCTCCTGCTCGTTCCAATACACCGTATAAGGGTCGAGATCTGCCAGCATACCATTAATGGCTTTATCCATTAAAGTGGCGGGGGTGGTTTCATCTACATAGTTCATATTCAACTCCTTAAAGAGCGTGGTAAATATTTCAATTTGTTTGGCAATTTCAAAAAAATCGTTTTTAAAACTGGCGGAGGTTATAAGGATTCCTATGGCGAGGATAGGAAGGATAATTTTCTTTTTCATAATGAATTATTTTCTGAAGCTTTTTTCTTGTTTCGCTTCAAATACCTACGAAGTAACAAGATAACAATTAGCGCTATTACAAACAAAGGCCATAAATATAACAAGCCAAGAAAAAATACAGAGATTCCGTCCCAACCCCCTTTAAGGGCGTTTACAATTTTTTGGCCGTAAGATAAGGTTACGCCTGTTTCGGCGGTTTGTTTGTAAAACTCTATATTTAAGGTACTTAGCGAGACTTTGTTTTGAAGGTAGTTTAACCTACCTTGTTTTGCTTCAATTTCTTCCCGAATGTTAGAAAGTTCGCGTTCAATTTCGAGCATTTCTTTTACATTTTTGGCTTGTTTCAGTAATTCTAAATAGCGTACTTCCAACTCTCGCTTTGCTTTTAAACGCGCTTCAAGGTCTACAAATTCTTCCGAAACATCTTGACGCGAAATATCTTTTTGATCGAAATAGGGAACGCCTTTCGAAATAGCATCTATAAAGGGCTGAAAGCTTTCCGTAGGAACTCTTATCACCATATTTCGATACAACTGATTGTAATTTTTACCCGCATTATCACTTTGAATGAAGCCCTTGTATTGCTGTGTTAAAGCGACAATATTTTTATGGGTTTCCTCTGGGTTGGAAGCCTCAAAGCGAAGATTAGCTGTTTTAATGATTTTTTGCTCGATTATTTCTTCAGAAGATTCATCTACTATTAATTTTTGAGAAACAGGAGATTCTTCAATATATTCATAATCAGCAGCTACAGGATTAGGTTCTTCGAGGGCATAATCACTATTTCCACCCCCACCGCAGGCTAAGGCAAGACCAAAAAGAAAAAGACTAAAGAGTTTCATAATGTTAGTTGTTTTAGTAAGTGTTGAATAGAGTTATCTAACCTATTGTAAGTTGGTTTTTCTTTACCAATGTACATAAATAGTATCGCAAATTTCTTACCGTTATTGTTTGTTAACAGATGTTTATTAAGTCTAAACACTTCTCGCATTTGTCTTTTTATGCGATTTCGTGAAACGGCGAGTTTAAAACTTCGCTTGGGAACGGCAAAGGCCGCCTGATTTTTTTCTAAAGTATCCACTTCCAAATAGACAAGTTTCACAGGAAAATTTTTAACCGATTTACCTTCGGCAAATAGTTGGTCAATTAACTTTCTGCTTTTTAGTTTTTCTTCTTTTGGAAATTGAAAGCCCATAGCGTAAAGATAAAAAAAGACCTTTCAAAATGATTTCTGAAAGGCCTTCATTTTTAATGGTATTAAAGAAAACCTATTGTTCTCCAAATAGATTATTTTCAAGATTAATATCTGCCATCAATAAAGAAGCATCAATCATTAGGTTTTTCACTTTTTTTCCATTGGAAATTTCAAAAGAATAGGTTGGATAGGCCCAAGCCCAATCTTTTAAAATCGTTCTTTTAAATGCTGGAAACGGGTTTTCTTTTTCACCACGCATCATTTGCAAAGGAATATAAAACGACTCCTGGGAGCCATCTTCGTAAGTCACATACAAATCAATAGGCATAGGCATTAATCCTATACGCTCTAAGGTAATTGTAGTTTTATTTGTTTCTTCCGTAACCTCTTTTATAGCGTAGTCTATGGTATTGGTAGTTTGTGCAAAATCTTGCAGGTACCAATCTAGTTCAAACCCAGAAACTTTTTCTGCTATTCGAATAAAATCATTAGGCGTTGGATGTTTAAAAGCCCATTCTTTAAAATATCTCTTAATGGTTTTTTCCAAGTTTTCTTGTCCCATTACATATCCCAATTGGGCCATAAAAACAGCCCCTTTACTGTATGCTGAAATTCCATAACTACGGTTGGAAGCATAGCGATCGGCATGGGTAGAGAGCGGTTGTTCTTTTCCGCTGGTTGCTAAAAACCGATAGCCTCTGTAGCTTCCTGCCACTGGATTTGGGTTGTTTTCTTTCATGACTTCATTCTCTGCCAATGCTGAAATGTAAGACGTAAACCCTTCATCCATCCACTCGTGCAAACTCTCGTTGGTGGCTAACAAAAACTGAAACCATGAATGCGCCATTTCATGTGCCGTTACCCCTACTAAACTTTCAAACTTTCGATTTCCTGTTATTAGGGTACACATGGCATACTCCATACCTCCATCTCCTCCTTGAATTACAGAATATTGTTTGTAAGGATAGGTTCCTATGTGTTCATTGAAAAAGGCCATTAATTCGGCCGTTTTTGGCTGAAGGTTTTTCCAGTTTTCCAGAATATCGGGGTTATTTTTATAATAAAAATGAAGCACAACGCCATTAGGGCCCGGATAGGTATCGTGCCTATAATTTGGGTCTGCAGCCCAAGTAAAATCGTGAACATTGGGCGCCAAAAAATGCCAGGTTTTCTTTTTCTTTTTAACAGAAGGCTCCCCTTGAAGGTAACCGGTTCCGCCCACAACATATTTTTCGTCGATGGTAAGAGACACATCAAAATCGCCCCAAACACCGTGAAACTCTCTTCCAATGTATGGATCTGCATGCCAACCTTGAAAATCGTATTCGGCTAATTTAGGATACCATTGTGTCATAGATAGTGCCACACCTTCTTCATTATTTCTTCCACTTCTTCTAATTTGCAAAGGAACCTGAGCATCCCATTCCATATAAAAAGTGGTACTTTTTCCGGGTAAAATAGGAGTATTTAAAGTAACCTCTAAAATAGTTCCTACTACTTCATAAGAAAGTGCCTCTCCCTCTTGTGTTAATTTATAAGGTTTTATAAAACCTATTTCTGAAGGAGCTAATTTTGAAATTCTATCAGCCACCCTAGGATCGGGGTCCGAAATAGTTTGCGAACGTACATCCATTTCACTTCCTGGTTGAAAGGCATTAAAATGTAAATGATAAAAAACCTTCGACAACGTATCCGGAGAGTTATTGGTGTAGATTAATTCCTGAGTTCCTTTGTATTGCCATTGGGTTACATCCATGTCAATGGACATTTTATAAGCTACTTTTTGTTGCCAGTAAGCGGTATTGTTTTGTGCAGTAACTGAAATAACTAACAGCAGTGC
This sequence comes from Flavobacteriaceae bacterium, assembly GCA_041392205.1. GTDB lineage: Bacteria > Bacteroidota > Bacteroidia > Flavobacteriales > Flavobacteriaceae > Halomarinibacterium. Next base: position 159,687 of record JAWKMO010000002.1, read on the forward strand.
CCAAAGGGTTTTTAATAATTTCATTAGCGTGACATTTTATCTGCCATAATTAGGGCATTATACAGGTTTACCATTTTTCCAGAGGTAGAAATATTAGTAAACTTATCTTGGTTAGATTCTTCTCCACCTAAAATTACGGTCGCTGTAGTACTTAATCCACTATCCATTAAAATTTGTTTTACTTGTTTTGCTGAAAGTGATGGGTAATACGAACGAATCATTGCGGCAACCCCTGCTACAGCGGGAGCAGCCATGGAGGTTCCTTGTAGATATTCATAAGTGTTTAAAGGGGTTGTGGACCAAATTTTTACTCCTGGCGCAAAAACATCTACGTGGGTTTTTCCGAAGTTGGAAAAGGAGGCCACTAACTCGCTTCCGTATTTATAATTAAGTGCTCCAATAGTAATAAAAGTAGTTCCTATTTCTGAAGGATCTCCTACTTTTTGATCGTTAGGATACACTTGAATTTTATCTAAGTCAAATCCTTCATTCCCAGCCGCATTTACAATTAAAACATCATTATCGGATGCATATTTAATGGCATCCCAGACCCATTGAGGGTGTGGAGAATAGTATTTTCCAAAACTGGTGTTAATTACTTTGGCACCATTATCTACCGCATAGCGTATGGCTAAGGCGATGTCTTTGTCGTATTCATCACCATCTGGAACAGCACGTACCACCATAATTTCAACGTTGTTTGCCACACCGTTTATTCCTAATCCATTGTCTCTTTTTGCGGCAATAATTCCAGCTACGTGAGTCCCGTGACGAGCGTCTTCTTTTTTAGGATCGGGTCCGTCTACATCATTATTACCATAAAATTTTGAAGAAAAATCATCGGGATTATCACCCAGGTTTTCGTTTCTAAAGTTTTTATTGATGTTAAAATGACTATCCAATCTTCTGCCAAAATATTCTATCCCATTATTCAGTTCTTTCATTACTTCGGGAACAGAATCGCCAAAATTTAACATCTGGGTAAGCATCCCAATTTGTTGTTGTTCAGTTTCAGTAGGGTTTGCTATGTTTTTTAGGTCGGCAGCCGTATATTTTTCTTTCCCTAATTTTTTTGAAATAGCTTCGTGAGCAGGTGTTACTTGTCCAAGAATTTGTTCGTATCGGGCTTTGTTTGCTTGAGTTTCTCCAAACTCTTTTTCATATTCGCTTTTAGCTCTTTTGTAAATTTCAAAATCAGCACGGTCTGCGGCACTTATAGAAGCTTCGGTTTTTCCCTGAAATTTAGGTTCTAATTTTTTAAGGTAACGAACATACTCCATATTTTCGGCAACAATATTTCCTAGGAAATTCCATCCGTGAATATCATCTACATACCCGTTTTTATCATCGTCAATGCCATTTCCAGCAATTTCATCTTTATTAACCCAAATAATATCTTTTAGGTCTTCGTGTTCAATATCAATTCCGCTATCGATTACTGCAACTATAACTTTGTTGTTTTTTCTTCCTTTTAATATTTCTGTGTATGCTTTATCGACACTCATTCCAGGAATAGTATCCGTAATTAAATCTGCAGCACCCCAAGTTTTGGTTTCTGCTTCGGTAAGCGGAGCTGCTTTTAAGGGTAAATTATCAATGTTTGCAATTGGCGTTGAAACGATAGGCGCAACACTCCCTCCACAAGAAGTAAGCAAAGCGGCGGATATAAAGCTTAGTAAGGAAATTTTTAAAATGTTCATGGGTGTAAGTATTAATTAAAGAGTTCGTTAAAAGTAAACACTTGATCGAGGCGTACGCCTTTTTCGGTATGTTTTACGGTGATTATTGGATTGTGAGCATCGTGCTCTAAAAATAAATAGTACTTATTATCGGCAGCGGCATTCAGGAATTTTTCTTTTTCCGGCAATGTGAGCAAAGGACGCGTATCGTATCCCATCACGTAGGGTAGCGGTAAATGTCCCGCGGTGGGGAGCAAATCTGCCATAAAAACGAGGGTTTTTCCTTGGTAATGAATATGAGGAATCATTTGTTTTTCGGTATGTCCGTCTGCAAAAAAAATTCCGAAATCTAGTTCGTTGGCTTCTGAAAAGTCTGAAACCGGATTGGCTACAAAATGTAATTGCCCACTTTCCTGTATAGGAATAATATTTTCCTTCAAAAAGGAAGCTTGCTCTCTCCGGTTAGGTTGCGTTGCCCATTTCCAGTGACGCTCATTACTCCAATATTTGGCGTTTTTAAAGGCAGGTTCATATCCAGTTCGGTCTTTATTCCACTGTATGCTTCCACCACAATGATCAAAATGAAGGTGCGTTAAAAAAACATCGGTTATATCGTCTTTGTGAAACCCCGCTTTTTTAAGAGAATCATCCAAATTGTAATCTCCCCAGGGATAATAATAATTAAAAAAGGTATCGCTTTGTTTTTTTCCCATTCCGTTGTCAATAAGGGTAAGACGGTTGCCATTTTCAATTAATAAGCAACGCGCGGCAATATCGATCATATTATTGCTGTCTGCGGGATTGGTTTTTGACCAAAGACTTTTAGGAACAACACCAAACATAGCGCCGCCATCAAGTTTAAAATTTCCAGCCTCTATAGGAAACAGTTTCATAGGAAGCGCAAATTAACAAAAGAGAAACATTTAAGACATGGGTGTAGCCACTAATTTTGAAGAATTTAACAATTGAAATCATTTTAAGTGATTTTTTGATGAGGTTTTCATTTTCATTTTATTTTTTGAGCCAGAAAAAGAATATTTTATCAATTGTTTCAAATAGTTTGGCACGGAAGGCAGTTTCTTCCTATTTTTAGAACATTAAAACAGCTACATGGTAGAATTAGCCGGAATTATTATTCTTGGAATATTAGCACAATGGTTTGCGTGGAAATTTAAAATTCCGGCCATTTTACCATTAATTCTTATAGGATTATTAGTTGGCCCTATAGCGACCCTTATTTCAGAAAATGGGGAGTCTTGGATACAGCCAATTTGGGATGGTGAGCGAGGACTATTTCCAGGAGAAAATTTATTTTACTTTGTATCTCTAGCTATTGGAATCATTCTTTTTGAAGGAGGCCTTACACTAAAAAGAGGAGAAATCACAAAAGTGGGTCCCGTAATTGGAAAGCTTATAAGTATTGGAGCAATCATCACTTTTTTTGGTGGAGGGTTGGCAGCGTATTACATATTTGGGCTAAACTGGCGAATTTCGTTTTTGTTTGCTTCGTTAATAATTGTAACTGGACCTACGGTTATCTCACCTATTTTAAGAAATATTCCGTTAAAAAAAGATGTGTCGGCAGTATTAAAATGGGAGGGAATTCTAATTGACCCTATAGGCGCTTTAGTAGCGGTATTAATTTTTGAGTTTATCAGCATTGAAGGTGATGCCGGCTATTCAAAACAAGCATTAATTGAATTCGGGAAAATTATTCTTATTGGGTTTTCCTTCGGAATATCTGGGGGTTATGCATTGTATTTTTCTATTAAAAAGAAATGGATTCCGCATTATTTATTAAATGTTGTGGTGTTATCGGTCGTGCTTTTGGTATTTGTAGAAAGCGATATTTTTGCTCATGAATCTGGATTATTGGCCGTTGTGGTTATGGGAATGTTTTTAGGCAACAGTGATTTACCCAACCTAAAGGAGCTCCTCTACTTTAAAGAGTCTTTAAGTGTGTTACTCATCTCCATTTTATTTATTTTACTTGCAGCGAATATTAAAATTGATGATCTATTATTAATTTATAACTGGAATACTGCTATTTTACTAGCAGTGATCATTTTTGTTCTAAGACCTCTTTCGGTATTTGCAAGTACTTTTGGGTCTTCTCTTAAATTCAATGAAAAGCTCTTCATTAGTTGGGTGGGACCACGAGGAATAGTCGCTGCTGGGATTGCCTCTCTTTTTGGAACAAAACTGGCTTTAAAAGGATTTGTAGGGGCCGAATATATAACTCCGCTAGTTTTTGCAGTGGTTTTAGTGACGGTATTGTTAAATGCTACAACGGCACGGTTTTTTGCATCAGTAGTAGGCGTGTTTTTAAAAACTTCGGAAGGAATTTTAATTGTAGGTGCTTCAAAAGGTTCGAGGCTCATTGCTAACTATCTTCAAAAAAATGGCCGACATGTCGTATTGGTAGACTCTAATCAAGCCAATGTAAATCAAGCAGAGGAGCTAGGCTTAGAAGCTTTTTCTGCAAACATCTATGCAGCAGATTTGGCAGCCGACATAGAACTAAGCGATGTAGGCTATTTATTGGCTTTAACCGGAAGCGAAGAGGTTAATAAACAAGCCATTAATCGATTTGGAAAAATATTTGGTGAAACCGGAATTTTTAGATTAATGTCTTCTGAAGAAAAACTACAAAGCGAAGAGATGAAGAACACTAAGGAGCTTTTTTCAAACACTCACGATTTTACTATGCTGGAAGAAGTTGCTAGAGTATATCCTTCCATCCAGGAAGTTCCTTTACAATCGAAAGCACAATTTTTAAAACTTCTTGCCATTATTGAAAAAGACAATAACATTGTACCCCTCTTTTTAAAGCTACCCTCAGGATTTTTAGAAATTATAAATACGCCTTCAGAAATGGAAGTAACTGAAAATTGTCAATTAGTGTATCTTGGAAAACCACTTGATATTGAAGAGCTCAACAGTGTTACTAGAAACCAACGAACCGCAAAAAAATAAATGCTTCAATAGACCGTTTTAACAAAATGAACTTTATAAAACTTTCTCTTTTTCTTTTTGTATTCTCAGGATTTTTTGTTTCCTGTAAAAAAGAAGATTCGCGCAGTTGCACCTTTTGTAATTCTCCCGAAACTTTTGAATTTGAAGTTTGTCGCGAAAGCAATGGCAATGCATTTGTAAATGGAGTAGATACCGGTACCGATTACGATGTGTACTTATCAGGTTTAGAAGAAGGTGGCGCTACTTGTGGCGGTTTATAAATACAAAGGCCCGTCCCAAGAGAAACAGGCCTATTATCTATTTTATAGAGTCGCAAGATTTCTATAGTTGCCAGCAATCATCTAAAAAATTATTGTTACTTTTTCCTCCATACATCACAAAAAAATCAGCAGATAGGACAACATCAAATTGCTCGCGCCCTAAGGGCTCTTCATTGGGGTCGTGATAGACGTCAAGCAACCAATCGATTCCATTTGACGAGTGCCAAACATCATTTAGATCGGTAACTGTGTTTCCAGTATCAGGATCAATACCATCTCCACCAAAAAGAAACATAACAAATCCATTGCTAGAAGTTACCAAGACATGCTGGGTTCTTTTCGTGAACGGAGCCTCAGGGGTTTCTAGTTTCCAAAAGTCGCCGGTAGAAGTACTCCAAACATCATTTTGTCGTTGACCTCCTTGAATACTACCCCCAACTAAGAAAAGCTTATTTTTTACTAAAGCCACTTGATGCCCAACTCGGGGCTCAAATCCCGCATTCTCTGTCTCCAAAAACCACGTTATTTTGTCATCATTATTTGGATCGGGTATTCCATCGGTACTCCAAACATCATTTTTTAAGATACCACCTGCGTTTCCTCCTATAATAAAAAGACGATCATTAAATACGATGGCCTGGTGCTCGTTACGCGCAGTATAATGAGTTCCATCACTTACACTCCCTGCAAACGGAACATTTTCCCAGGTTATACCATCACTGCTTTTATGAGCCGTATTTGCGTTCCCATTGAGAACCCATATCTCATTTCTAAAAACGACTGCTTGATGCTCATCACTTCGCAAAAATCCAGTTTCTAGTGTATTATCTTTTACCATGGTCCAGGTTAGACCCCCATCATTACTTTTCCAAACATCATTATACTCTCCCCCAGTTCCATCCATGTTTTTCACAGAGCCTCCAATAATCCATAAATAACCATTATAGTTTACCATTTGATGACCAAATCGACCTTCTTGATTGGGAATAGCATTAGTAGTAATAATAGTATAACCATTTCCGCCAGATGAGCCGTCTCCTGTGGTAAAGTTAAAGGTTGATGATTCTCTACTATTCCCTGCAGTATCAAAAGCCTCTACATACCATTCGTAATACTTATTGGCCTGTAATGAACCAATGGGAAGAGAGGTATTTGGAACATTAACACCAATACGTACACCATCAAAATAAACGTCATAAACTATAGGATTGTTTTCTGGATCTGTAGCGGCTTGCCAAGTTAATATTGGATCTAATGGAACGTCAATAGCATTATCTATAGGACTTAAAAGTAGAAACGGATTTGGGGGTTGATTTATAACTGTTCCTGTAATAAATGAGAATACAGTTGCGCTATTGGTACTACCACTACTACTTTTTGCTTTTACATACCATTTATATTGTGTGCTTGCCGTGAGAAGCTCTGTTAATGTATAGGTATTTGTAGTTATATTTCCTTTTAATAATTGAGAGGGCAATTCTCCATCGGGTATTTCATTTGCTTTTTGAAGGTATATATCGTAAGTAATACTTCCTCCATTAGGATCTGTACTTTGTTGCCAAGTTAAAGTTGGGGTAAAACTTACCTCGGTTGCATTATTTGAAACTAATAACAAATTAAATGCAGATGGAGGAGTTGAGGTTTCGTCTTCAGTGTTTTCTTTACTGCAATTCACAGAGGATATTGATAGAAAAAGGATTAGTAAAATTTTTGAGATTTTCATTTTTAAAAATTTATGATTTGCTCAAATGTACTTTTGAAATCTACTCGCTTTTTAATAATGTGATGAATGACAGAAAAAACAGTATAAATTACAAAAGCCTTACACAAGATTTTGTTTAAAGGATCTTGATAATGGAATTTCTGCGCCCGTTTTAAGAAAGATTTTAGTAGAATTGAAAGATTGAATGGAATTTTTATTGATAATAAAAGACCGGTGCGTTTGTATAAAATTGGGAGGTAGTTCTTCTACAATATCTTTCATTTTGTTTCTATCAATTACTTTTTTTTCTCCAAAATAAAATTCCAGATAATTTCCGTCAGACTTAATATAGTCCAACTCATTCAAATATACTTTTGCTTTATTGTTTAAAGCAAGAAATTTTGCCTCCACCTTTTTTTCTATTAAGTCTTTTTCCATTTCAACCCTTTTTACTTTTTGAATATACAACACAAGTTTTCTGCCTAAAAATAAAGAGCTTATTAAAAAAAGGATAGACAATGTCGCCCATTGCCAGCGTTTTCTTTTTTGTTGGGAAAGCAAAAGAGCAACGTCTTGGTTTTCTTTTTCAAGACGTAAAATATCATTCGCTTGCTTTTCAACTTGATATTTTGAAGTTATTTCCGCTATGCGTTCGTTTTCTTGATAGGTAGCAATAGAATCTTTTATTTTTGAAAGGTTTTCGGCGTACTGAAAAGCATTTTTATAATCCGCTTTATTTTTGTAGCCCAAAACAATCATTTCGTACATTAAAGGGATAAGGGCTCTTTTTTCGGATAGTGAAATAGCCGTTTTCAAATTTGCAATACCTGTGTCATTTTGGTTGAGTCTAACTTGGGCTTTTCCTAAAATGAAATATGAAAAATCTATATTTTGTGTATAGCCTATGGTGTTTTTAATTTCAATGGTTTTTTTTGCACTTTCAATAGCCTCTTTGTACATCTTGTTTTCAATGTAGTTTTTGCTAAGGTCATGGTAAATTACTGATGCAAGTCTAGAATTGTTAGGATTTTCTATTTCTTTAAGCGCTTCGAGGGATATTTTTAGTTTGGTTTCAAAATTTTCTTCCGCACCTCTTTTCACATTTTCGTGAGTGCTAGTTAATTCTTTATTTTTATTGAGATCTGAGTGGAATAACGATTTATCATAAAAATAATCAGCCTGTTTTTCTGCGCCTTCATTTTCATAAATTACACCAATATTTAAGTAATTTCGGGCTAAATATCCGTGTTCACTAAGATTGGTAAAAATATCTATTGCCATTAAATAATATTGCAGCGCCAAATCCCTTTGTTCTTTTAAAGAGTTAATAGTCCCAATATTTGCGTATGTTATTCCCAAATCTAGAGGGGTTATTTTTTCTTTGTTTTGTAGATTAAACTGAAATAAAACTTCTGCTTCTTGGTATTTTTTTTTGCTTATTAAATAGGTTCCTTTTTCGGCAATAGTTTTTCCAATGAGAACGGTATCATTGATTTTTTTTGCTTTTTTATATGCAATTTCTGAGTAATAAAGAGCACTATCTTGATGGGTTTTATAAAAAGATTTCGCTTTAGAAAGCAAGTTGTCTATCTCAGAAACAGTATTGTTTTGTGAATAGGTTTTGCCAAGTGCAAAAACAAAAAGGGTGTAAAGAAAAAACTTGAGTTTCACTTTGAAAAAGATACACAAAAATTCGAAGCAATTATCTTCGGATGGAGAGGTTTATTTAATTGGCAATGCTTTAATCATTAAGTTTTAAAACCGCCATAAAGGCTTCCTGAGGAATTTCTACATTACCTACAGCACGCATCCGCTTTTTACCTTTCTTTTGTTTTTCCAACAGCTTACGTTTTCTCGAAATATCCCCTCCGTAGCATTTTGCAGTTACGTCTTTTCTAAGGGCCTTTACCGTTTCACGGGCAATGATTTTGGCTCCAATGGCGGCTTGAATAGGAATGTCAAATTGTTGACGAGGGATGAGTTCGCGCAGTTTCTCACACATTTTTTTACCAATATCATAGGCATTGTCTTGGTGCAATAAGGCAGAAAGTGCATCTACGGCATTTCCATTAAGAAGCACATCTACTTTTACCAGTTTGGAAGCACGCATCCCAATAGGAGAATAATCAAACGAAGCATATCCTTTGGAAACAGTTTTCAGTCGGTCGTAAAAATCGAAAACAATTTCTGCCAAAGGCATATCAAAGCAAAGCTCCACACGCTCGGTGGTTAAATAGGTTTGATTGGTAATTTCACCCCGTTTTTCAATACAAAGCGACATGACATTGCCCACAAAATCAGATTTTGTAATAATCGTGGCTTTAATATAGGGCTCTTCAACTCTGTTAAGCGAAGAAGGCTCCGGCAAATCACTTGGGTTGTTAACAAGAATAATATCTTCTGGTGCTTTATTGGTAAAGGCGTGATACGATACGTTGGGCACCGTTGTAATAACGGTCATGTCAAACTCCCGCTCTAGTCGTTCTTGAATAATTTCCAAATGCAGCATTCCTAGGAACCCACATCGAAAACCAAAACCCAATGCGGCAGAGCTTTCCGGCTGAAATACAAGAGAAGCATCATTTAACTGCAGTTTCTCCATGGAGCTTCTCAATTCTTCATAATCTTCGGTATCCACCGGATAAATACCTGCAAAAACCATGGGTTTTACGTCCTCAAACCCTTCAATCATATTAGTGGTTGGGTTTTTTGAATCGGTAATCGTATCGCCCACTTTAACTTCACGAGCATCTTTAATTCCTGTAATTAAGTACCCTACATCTCCGGTTTTAACAACTTCTTTAGGCTGCTGCTTTAGGCGAAGGGTTCCAACTTCATCAGCAAAATAAGATTTTCCGGTAGCCATAAACTTGATTTGCTGCCCTTTTTTAATCTCTCCATTTAATATTCTGAAATAGGTTTCTACTCCTCTGAATGGGTTATATACTGAATCAAAAATTAATGCTTGAAGCGGTTCGTCTGGATTCCCTTTAGGCGCGGGGATACGTTCTATAATTGCCGCTAAAATTTCTTCAATTCCTAAGCCTGTTTTAGCGCTGGCTGGAATAATTTCTTCGGGATCGCATCCCAATAAATCTACAATATCATCGGTTACTTCTTCAGGCTTCGCAGAGGGTAGATCGACTTTATTTAAGACCGGAATAATCTCAAGGTCATTTTCCAATGCCAAATACAAATTTGAAATGGTTTGCGCTTGAATACTTTGTGCGGCATCTACTACTAAAAGGGCTCCTTCGCAAGCAGCAATAGAGCGGGAAACTTCGTATGAAAAATCAACGTGTCCAGGAGTATCAATAAGGTTTAATACAAATTTTTCGCCTTTGTAAACATAATCCATTTGTATGGCATGACTTTTTATGGTAATGCCACGTTCTCTTTCAAGATCCATATTGTCTAATAATTGATCTTGTTTTTCACGATCGGTTACAGAACCTGTTGCATCCAAAAGTCTATCAGCAAGGGTGCTTTTTCCGTGGTCTATGTGTGCTATGATGCAAAAATTGCGAATATTCTTCATATAAAACTTCTTCCAAGCAAATAAGGGTGCAAATATAGATTAAAAATAGAGCTTTATATACTTAAAATTTAGACTTGTAAGAATTTTAATGTTAATATAAAAAGTAGATATTTGTAAATCCATGTAGCTCCCTAGTAAAATAGTTTTTTATAGAAGGTCATTTGCGGGTCTTTTATAAAAATAAAATAATGGTATGAATATTAAACTTCTGGCTTTATTTTTATTTTTTGGAACAATAACCCTTGCACAAGAGAATGCTATTACAGGAACTATTGTGGATATAAACAATACCCCCCTTTCGTTTGTGAACGTTCTTTTATTCGACAAAGGAGGGGTCCAACCTTTAAAAGGAACAGCTTCGGATGATAATGGGAATTTTAGTATAGAGTCTATTTCTGAAGGGGAATATCGTCTTGAATTTAGCATGGTTGGCTTTATAACACAAACGCAATCTCTTCTTGTTTCAAAACCCCTTCGGATTCCAACCATTATTATGCAAGAAGATAGGGAAGCATTAGGAGAGGTTATCATAACTACAAAACAGCCCACTATTCAAAAAACTGCGGGAAGGCTAGTGTTTCAAGTTGAAAACACCTCTCTTTCAACGGGTAATACTCTAAACCTACTTTCAAAAACCCCAGGGGTTTTGGTACTAGGTGAAAATATTTCTATAAAAAATCAACCCACAACCATTTACCTTAATGGCAGAAGAATATATCTTTCCACCGCAGAAACCGTTTCCTTCCTTCAAAATTTAGATGCTGCTATAATTAAACAAGTAGAAGTAATTACGAACCCTTCTTCGCATTTTGACGCAGAATCTAGTACCGTTTTAAACATTATTACTTCCAAAGCTATAATCCCAGGGTATAAAGGAGTAATTAATGGCAACTATGAACAAGCCATTTTTTCAAAATATGCCATAGGGACGTCACATTACGTAAAAAACAATTGGCTGCATTTATATGGGAGTTATAGTTTTAGCCCAAGAAAAGAAAACAAAGACCAAGAATCGTATATTCGTTTTTTTGAACCAGATGAAACGACTCCTTCGGCAATTTGGGAAAGCGATTTTAATCGAATAACAAAAAGCTACGGACATCAAGGTAATATAGTTGCCGACATAGATTTTGATAAAAAAAATGCCTTAAACGTAACGGCAAATATTTTTGTTTCCCCCAATAAAGAATTCAATAATCACCAATCCACAACACTATTTAATGCACAAAAGCAAATAGACTCAACCTTTTTTACTAAAAGCGAATTGGAGCTGGATGTTTCAAATATTACATTAGGTACAGAATATAAAACCACACTAGACGAAGCAGGCAGTTTATTAATTTTGGGAGGAAATCATATTAGGTATGCTAGTGAACAAAAACAAGAATTGAAAAGCGATTATTTTTTACCCAATGGAGATTTTTTAAAAAGTATTCAATTTGAAACGCTTTCACAACAAACCACAGATATAATAAGTAGTTATTTGGATGTAACTACAATGGTTTTTCAAGGGACTTTAGAAACGGGGCTTAAATATTCAAATATTGATACTAAAACGGGATTGGCGTTTTTTGATATTGCCCATGGAAATTCTGAATTAAACACCGCCCTTTCCGATGAATTTACCTATAAAGAATCCATTTTTGCCGGATACCTAACCTTTGAAAAAAAATTTAAAAAAGGGAATTTTAACCTTGGCACAAGAATAGAACATACCAATGTAAAAGGAGTATCCGATGCATTAGGAAGTTTAAACACACAAAGGTATTTTAATTTTTTCCCATCGGCTTCACTAGAATATCAAGTAAATGAAAATAGTACGGTAGGGGCAAACTACGCAAGAAAGATTGAACGCCCAAGATACCAAAGCCTAAACCCTTTTCGGTATTTTTTAAACGAAAATAACTTTAATGAAGGAAACCCTAATTTAGTTCCCTCCATTGAAGATAAAATAACTCTTAGCTATAGCTATAAAGAGAAGTGGTTTTTGGAATGGTATTATCAAACGATCGACAATTCCCTAGAAATATTGAACTTTCAGAATAATGAATCCTTTACTTTTAGGCAGCAGGACGCCAATTTAATTAGCTTTTTTCAATATGGTTTTGATGCGGTTTATGCTGCACCCATAAAGAGTTGGTGGTACGGAAGTTACATCACTTCAACCTATTATTTGGAAAACGAGTTTTTTGCTGTAGAAAGCACACAAGAAAGGTATAAAAATCACACACTTGGTTTTTTTGCACAAACCTATAATCAGTTTACCCTTTCTAAGGAGATTGGTTTCACTTCAGATGTTTCGGCGCGATATATATCAAATTTAATTTCAGGATCCTTAGCTTATAAAAACATTTTTGATGTGTCTATTTCTTTTAGAAAAACGCTTTGGGAAAAAAAGGGAAGTATTACTACAGGAATAGATGATATTTTTAACACCAACAATATACTCATAGTGTCTCGTTATTTTAATCAAGACAATTCGTATTTGGCAAGGCCAGAAACGAGAAAATTTTGGGTTGGGTTTAAGTATAGTTTTGGGAATCACATTCTACGCGAAAACCAAAAAACCATAAAGACGAAAGAAGGAGAACGGCTTCAATAACCTATCTCAATAAGAATTTCACTATTTTTGCACCTATGGCTAAAATTGGAAACATAGATGTTGGAGACTTCCCTTTATTGCTTGCTCCAATGGAGGATGTAAGTGACCCGCCTTTTCGCGCTTTGTGCAAAGAACAAGGAGCCGATGTGGTTTTTACCGAGTTTATTTCCTGTGAAGGACTTATTCGTGATGCCGCAAAAAGTGTGATGAAACTAGATATATATGAAAAAGAGCGTCCTGTGGGAATCCAGATATTTGGTGCCGTTTTGGATTCTATGCTTCAAAGCGTCGAAATCGTGGAAGCCAGCGGTCCCGATATTATAGATATTAACTTTGGATGTCCTGTAAAAAAAGTGGTTTCTAAAGGAGCTGGAGCGGGCATTTTAAAGGATATTGATTTAATGGTTTCCCTTACAAAAGCCATGGTAAAACATACCAAACTTCCCATAACAGTGAAAACTAGATTAGGATGGGATCAGGATTCTATAAAGATTGTTGAGGTTGCCGAAAGACTACAAGACGTTGGCTGCAAAGCCATTTCTATCCATGGGAGGACTCGTGCACAAATGTATAAAGGCGATGCAGATTGGCGACCTATTGCTGAGGTAAAAAACAATGCTCGTATGCATATTCCCATTTTTGGAAATGGTGATGTAAACTCTCCTGAAAAAGCCATGGAAATGCGAGACAAGTACGGTCTCGATGGCGCTATGATAGGAAGGGCTAGTATTGGATACCCTTGGTTTTTTAGAGAAGTTAAACATTATTTTAATACAGGAACACACCTTGAGCCCCCAACATTAATAGAAAGGGTTGCTGCCGCAAAAAGACATTTACAAATGGCAATAGATTGGAAAGGGGAAAAATTGGGAGTCTTTGAGACCCGCCGTCACTATACCAACTATTTTAAGGGGATTCCCGATTTTAAAGAATACCGCACAAAAATGGTGTCTAGTGACGATGCAGCTTCTGTTTTTAGTGCCTTTGACGAGGTGTTAGAAAAATTTGCAGATTTTCAATTTGCTTAAGAAAGCAAACGCTGTGTTACCCGCATAGAAGCAATTTTAGAAGCCAAAGCGCCAAGAAAACCAATGGTTAAAAAAACAATTAAAAGGTTTCCAAACTTAAATTTAACTGGGTACGGTAGAGATTCTGTTATAGGGACATACCCATATTTTATTTGAAGTAAAACCAAAATGCTTCCCAAAAACAAGCCAATAATTACCCCAATAAAAGTCAATAACAAGCCGTTGTAATAAAATACTTTTCTAATTTCTTTAAGCGTTAAGCCTAAAAAGTAAAGGGTTTTAAGATTTTCGCGTTTTTCAAGGACAATCATAATAATGGTTCCTGCTAGGTTAAAAATAGCAATTGCAGCTATAAGACTTACAAACAAATAGGTAAAAAGATTTTCAGAATTTAGCATTTTATACAAGGCATCATTTTGCTGAAAACGATTTTTTATAATAACCTCTTCCGTAAAGATTGCATGAAGTTTTGTGAGTATTTCAGATTCTTTTGCTTCAGGATGTACCTTCAATTCCAAAAAAGAAACCTGGGTACTATCAAGGGCTAATAAACCCCTAGCAAAATCTATATCTGAAAAAAGATATTTTCCGTTTAATTCGTCATTTATTTCATAAACTCCAGAGGCCACAACTTTCTCAGAATTAAAAGCCGAAGTAGGGTCAAGCATATTAATTTGCCCAGTTCCGGGTTTAGGAACATAAATTTCAATCAATTTTCCGTAATCTCTAGGAGGAATAGAGAGTTTTGCTGAAATTCCGAAACCCATTACCACTTCATTTTCATTGGGAATTAGCCAATCGCCAACCAAAAGGAGACTATCCACAGGGGTAACTTTTGAATAATTTTCGTCAACTCCCTTTATATAGGCAATGTGATTTTTGCCATTGTATTGAATAAAAATTCGCTCTTCAATTGTTTTAGAAACGGCTTCAATGCCCTTGATGGAAAGTATGGTATTAAATTGGTCTTCGGAAAGTTGTAGTGTTTTTCCTTTAGCGGGAGCAATCTTTAAGTCACTATCAAAAACATTGGAAAATTGTAATGCAAAATCTTTTAGTCCAGAAAATCCCGAAAGGACTATAAATAAAGACATAGCGCCAAGGATTACGGCAATAATGGCAATACGAGAGATACTATTTACGGCATTTTTTGTGCTTTTTGAAAAGAGGTAACGCTTAGCGATGTAAAGCGGATAATTCACTTTTAGTTTTTCTTTCTTTTAGGAAGCAAATTAGGGTCTTTAATAGGGTTTGCTTCTCCTTTTACCGCTTTTTCAATTTGTTCTATATATTCTAAAGAATCATCATTGTAAAAAGTTAGATCCGGCATTTTTCGCAATTGATGTTTGGTAAGTTGTGCTATTTGATGCTTTATTTTGGGCTTTAAAAGGTTTAACTCTTTAACAATAGGGTTTCCTTTCACGGCAGGAAAAACACTTACATACACTTTTGCCAAAGAAAGATCTACAGTAACCGATACTTTTGAAACAGAAACAATGATTCCTGTTTGTCCACTATTTCTTAAGAGTTCTTGAAGAATTTGTGCCAAATCTTCTTGTAAAACACCCGAAATTTTTTTTTGTCTATTGCTTTCTTCCATACTGCAAAAATAGCATAATTAATAGTAAAGGATTCTATTTTATTACTTTTGAGGCTTAAAATTATAGTAATGGATAAAATAGAACACATAGGTATTGCTGTTAAAGACATTCAAAAAGCAAATGAACTTTACAAAAGACTTTTGGGGTATTCTCATTATAAAACAGAAGTGGTGGAAAGCGAAGGTGTAATTACTTCTTTTTTTAAGTGTGGTGACAGTAAAATAGAGCTTTTAGAAGCCACAAATCCCCAAAGCCCTATTGCAAAATTTTTAGAAAAAAAAGGAGAAGGAATCCATCACGTTGCCTTTTCCGTAAATGATTTACAAAGTGAAGTAACACGTTTGAAAATGGAAGGTTTTGAAATACTAAATGAAGAACCCAAAGAGGGGGCAGATAACAAATGGGTTGTTTTTTTGCACCCAAAATCCAGCGGAGGTGTTTTAATTGAGCTTTGTCAAGAAAGGAACAATAGCTAAAAATGTTTTGCAGTATAACATAAAGTGTTTTACATTTGCAACTTGTTTTTGGTCCCATAGCTCAGCTGGTTAGAGCATCTGACTCATAATCAGAGGGTCCTTGGTTCGAGCCCAAGTGGGACCACTTTTTTGAAATAATGAATTTAAATAGTGTTGAAAAGAGCTATTTTTTAGTTGAAAAACAATTTTTTAATTAAATTTCGGTTAATAAATGGTTGATAACAAGCTTTTTTGTTTGTTGTTTAAAAAAAATTATTACTTTAGCCCCTGAATATGCGACCCCAAATCGTACCTATAGTAACCCTATTGCTATTCTTATTGAATAGCTTTATTATGCTTGGGCAGTCTACAACTGCTTCCTCAGGCCCACCTCCTCCAGCCCAAAGAACACCACCAGAATTACCCATAGACGGGAGTCTTTACCTTCTTTTAGCACTTGGAATTTTGTATGGAATTTATGCCTTACTAAAGATGAAAAAGGCTAACGAAACACGTCCATAATTCGCATCACATATTTCCCAATAACATCAAATTCTAAATTAACGGTGTCACCTAATTTTAGATATTTAAAATTTGTATGTTCAAAAGTGTAGGGAATAATAGCAACACTAAAGTCATTTTTATTCGAATTTATAACGGTTAAACTTACCCCATTTACAGTAATAGAACCTTTCTCTATCGTAATGTTTTTATTTATTGGTGTATAGCTAAAAGTAAACAACCAACTTCCTTCGGTTTCTTCTATATGAGTACAAACCCCAGTTTGATCTACATGTCCTTGTACCATATGCCCGTCTAATCTATCGCCTAACCTCATGGCTCTTTCTAGATTGATGGAGTCATTAAGTCTTATCGTTCCTAAATTACTTTTTTCTAAGGTTTCTTTAATAGCAGTAATTGTATAGCAATTATTTTCGATACTTACAACGGTTAAGCAAACCCCATTATGCGAAATACTTTGATCGATCTTTAGTTCTGGAGTAAGATTACTTTCTACGGTAATGTGTAAATTACTTTTTTCTTTTTTTAGTAAAACTATTTTTCCAATCGATTCAACAATTCCTGTAAACATGAGTTCAATTAATTACATTTGTAACACAAAAGTAAGAAGGACTAATTGGATATGATTAAAAATGAAAAAATAATTGTAGGTATTTCTATTGGTGATTACAATGGAATAGGAAGTGAGGTTATTTTAAAAACCTTTTTAGACAGTAGGATGTTGGAATTTTGCACTCCTGTTATTTTTGCTTCGGTAAAATTGATGTCTTTTTTTAAAAAGGAATATGAAATGGATATTAATTTCCATGGAATTGATAAAATGGAAGATGTTCTGCATAAAAAAATTAACGTTATAAATCTTTGGAAAGAACCTATTGAAGTCCATTTTGGAAAAGAAGAAAAAAAAGCGGGAGAATATGCCATTGCTTCTTTAAAAGCAGCTGTAGACGCCTTAAAGAAGGATAAAATAGATGTTTTGGTTACGGCACCCATTAATAAAAACAATGTACAATCTAATTCGTTTAATTTTCCAGGACATACAGATTATCTATCAAAAGAATTAGAAGGAAATAGTTTAATGTTAATGATTTCAGAAGACTTAAAGGTAGGGTTGCTTACAGATCATATAGCCGTTAAAGAGGTTTCGGGAACAATAACTCGAGAACTTATAGAAAAAAAAATTAATACCATACATAAAACATTAATTGAAGACTTTGGAATCATTAAACCTAAAATTGCAGTTTTAGGGATAAATCCACACACAGGAGATCATGGAGTTATTGGAAATGAAGATGATACCGTTGTTAGGCCCGCAATAGAAAACATAAGGAATAATGGAAAAATTGTTTTGGGGCCCTACGCCGCAGACAGCTTTTTTGGCTCTGGAAATTACTTAAATTTTGACGTTGTAATTGCTTCGTACCATGATCAAGGGCTCATTCCCTTTAAAACATTATCGTTTGGACAAGGAGTAAATTTTACTGCAGGACTTAGTAAAATAAGAACTTCTCCAGATCACGGAACCGCTTATGAAATAGCGGGAAAAAATCAAGCTAACGAAACTTCCTTTAAGGAAGCAGTCTTTGCGGCACTTCAAATCTATAAAAACAGGAGCGAATACCAATTTTATGCTCAAAATCCACTAAAAATTACGGCCAAAAAAGAATATTCAAAAAAGAATTTTTAAAAAGGATTAGCAAATAGAAATATTTTTTATCTTTGCAACCGCCTTTTTTGGAAGGTAAATGTTAAAATATTGATGTGAAAATGAACGAAATGAAAGAATTTACAATCCCTTTTGTGGGATTGAAATTGGGAAAACACATCTTTACTTTTGAAATAAAGAATACGTTCTTTGAACATTTTGAGTATGATGAATTTAATGACGCAACTATTTCTCTAGAAGCGATCCTCGACAAGAAAACTACTTTCCTTGAGTTTTCACTTCATTTTTCTGGGTTTGTAAATGTACATTGTGATATTACAAACGAACCCTTTAATTTAGAAATTTCTGGAGACTATCATTTTGTAGTAAAGTTTGGAGACGAATTTAATGATGAAAACGAAGATTTACTTATTCTGCCTCACGGAAGTTACCAAGTAAATATTCAACAATACATCTATGAATCTATTGTTCTTTCTTTACCCTCTAAGAGAATTCACCCAGGGGTAAAAGATGGAACGTTAAAATCTGAGATACTCAAAAAACTAGAAGAATTAAGCCCTAAAGGCAATACTATTTCTGAAGAAACAGAGATAGATCCTCGTTGGGACAATTTAAAAAAATTATTAACAGATAAATAATATTCAGTAATGGCACATCCTAAAAGAAAAGTCTCAAAAACAAGAAGAGATAAAAGAAGAACACATTACAAAGCTACAACACCACAAATTGCAAAAGATCCAACAACTGGAGAGGCTCATTTGTTTCACAGAGCCCATTGGCATGAAGGAAAATTGTTTTATAAAGGACAAGTTGTAATTGATGCAGCTGAAGCAGTAGAAGCATAATCGTTTATTTACTATAAGAAAACTCTCACAGTCATGTTAAGATTGTGAGAGTTTTTTGTTTATTTCTAAAATAATTAAAAAGCGCTTTTTTTAATCAAATTTGATTAAAAATTAGTATTTTTCAGTCTTATTTAATGCTTTTTGGCATTTTTCGTGAATTTTAATTAACATTTATATGGCTAAAATTACCGCTGCCATTACCGCTGTAGGTGGGTATGTGCCAGAATACGTTCTTTCAAACAAAATTCTGGAAACCTTGGTAGATACTACAGATGAATGGATTACCGCAAGAACAGGTATAAAAGAGCGTAGAATTTTACGAGATAAAGACAAAGGAACCTCTTTCTTAGCGATAAAGGCGGCTCAAGATCTTTTACAAAAAAGTAATACAAACCCAGAAGAGATTGATTTGGTGATTATGGCAACAGCCACACCCGATATGCCCGTGGCAGCAACAGGCGTTTATGTAGCCAGTAAAATTGGTGCCGTAAACGCTTTTTCATTTGATTTGGTGGCCGCTTGCTCAAGTTTTCTATACGGAATGTCAACAGCAGCAAGGTATATAGAATCTGGGAAGTATAAAAAAGTACTTTTAATTGGCGCCGATAAAATGTCTTCCATAATTGATTATGAAGACCGAACAACGTGTATTATTTTTGGTGATGGAGGAGGCGCTGTATTATTTGAACCCAATACGGAAGGATTTGGACTTCATGATGAATACTTACGTTCGGATGGAACAGGAAGGGCCCATTTAAAAATTGATGCAGGAGGCTCTTTACTACCCGCATCTATTGAAACGGTTACTAATAAGCAACATTTTGTTTTTCAGGATGGGAAAACCGTTTTTAAATTTGCCGTTTCTAATATGGCAGATGTTTGTGCAAGAGTCATGGAAAAAAACAACTTAACAGGAGAAGATGTTCATTGGCTGGTTCCTCATCAGGCAAACAAACGAATTATTGATGCTGCCGCAAGCAGAATGGGTCTTCCCGACGAAAAAGTAATGATGAATATTCATAAATATGGAAACACCACTTCGGCGACACTACCGCTCTGTCTTTCAGATTATGAAAAGCAATTAAAAAAAGGAGATAATCTTGTTTTTGCTGCCTTTGGAGGCGGTTTTACCTGGGGTGCCATTTATTTAAAATGGGCCTATAATTCATAATTATTAACGACCAACAAAAAGAAAAATATGGACTTAAAAGACATTCAAAATCTAATCAAGTTTGTAGCAAAATCTGGAGCTAGCGAAGTTAAACTTGAAATGGAAGATATTAAAATCACCATTAAAACCGGATACGACACCGATAAAGAGGAAACTACCTACATTCAACAAATCCCAATTTCTCAACCTCACCAGCCAGTAATTGCACAACCACAACCTACAGAAGTTCCCAACACTCCTGTAAAAGAAACTCCTACTACAGACGATAGTTCAAAATACATTACTATAAAATCCCCAATCATTGGTACTTTTTATAGAAAACCCTCACCAGACAAACCCGTTTTTAAAGAGGTGGGCGATACGGTGTCAACAGGAGATGTGCTTTGCGTGATTGAAGCGATGAAACTTTTTAATGAAATAGAAAGTGAAGTTTCTGGAAAAATTGTAAAAGTATTGGTAGACGATTCTTCCCCGGTTGAATTTGATCAACCTTTATTCTTAATAGACCCCTCTTAATTGTCAAATCCAAAATCCCAAAATCAAAACCCAAGTAAGTTGGAATTTGATCCTTGAGGTTTGAAAATTAGCATACTATGTTTAAAAAAATATTAATAGCCAATAGAGGAGAAATAGCCCTACGTGTTATAAGAACATGTAAAGAAATGGGGATTAAAACCGTAGCGGTATATTCTACTGCAGATGCAGAAAGCCTACACGTTCGTTTTGCCGATGAAGCCGTTTGTATAGGTCCACCTCCAAGTAGCGAAAGCTATTTAAAAATTTCAAATATTATTGCTGCCGCAGAAATCACCAATGCCGATGCCATTCACCCAGGGTATGGGTTTTTATCTGAAAATGCAAAATTTTCAAAAATTTGTGAAGAACACGGAATAAAATTTATTGGTGCTTCGGCTCAAATGATTGAACAAATGGGGGATAAAGCCACTGCAAAAGCCACGATGAAAGCAGCCGGGGTGCCATGTGTACCTGGAAGCGATGGAATTATTCCAGATTTTGAAACATGTAAAAAAGTAGCCTTGGAAACAGGGTATCCGGTGATGCTTAAAGCCAGTGCTGGAGGGGGAGGAAAAGGGATGCGTGCCGTTTGGAAAGAAGAAGATTTATTAGCCGCTTGGGAATCTGCTCGCCAAGAAAGTAAAGCCGCCTTTGGGAATAACGATATGTATATGGAAAAACTGATTGAAGAACCTAGACATATCGAGATTCAAATTGTAGGAGATAGCACGGGAAAAGCATGTCATTTAAGCGAAAGAGATTGTTCCATACAACGCCGTCATCAAAAATTGACCGAAGAAACCCCAAGTCCTTTTATGACTAAAAAATTGCGAGAAGATATGGGGAAAGCGGCTGTAAAAGCAGCAGAATATATTAACTATGAAGGCGCAGGAACCATAGAGTTTTTGGTAGATAAGCACCGAAATTTCTATTTTATGGAAATGAACACTCGTATACAAGTAGAACACCCCATTACTGAACAAGTGGTCGACCATGATTTAATTAGAGAGCAAATTTTAGTAGCTGCAGGAGTTCCTATTTCTGGGAAAAATTACTTGCCTCAATTACATTCTATAGAGTGTAGAATTAATGCAGAAGATCCGTATAATGGGTTTAGACCTTCCCCTGGAAAAATTACAACATTACATGCTCCAGGAGGCCATGGGGTTCGATTAGATACTCATGTATATGCAGGATATACAATTCCGCCTAATTATGATTCTATGATTGCAAAACTTATTACCACGGCCCAAACAAGAGATGAAGCCATTAATAAAATGAAGCGCGCCTTAGATGAGTTTGTTATTGAAGGAATAAAAACCACCATCCCTTTTCATCGACAGTTAATGGATGACCCTGCTTATGTGGCAGGAAATTACACCACCGCTTTTATGAATACATGGGAAATGCATGAACCTTTAGAAGAATAATAGACCCTCCTTAAAATTTTTAATTCACCCATTTCAAAAAATTATACCTTTGAAATGGGTGTTTTTTTAAAAGATATATATGAAAGTATCCTATTGGGAATATAATACCTGGCTACACAATATAGACTTTGCCATAATAGGAAGCGGTATCGTGGGATTAAATTGCGCACTCTACCTGCGAAAAAAACATCCAAAAGCTAAAATTGTTGTATTTGAAAAAGATATTTTACCTAATGGTGCAAGCACAAAAAATGCTGGGTTTGCATGTTTTGGAAGCCTTTCCGAAATCATAGAAGACCTTAAAACCCATTCAGAAGAAGAAGTAATACAATTAGTAAAAAAAAGAATTCAAGGATTGGCATTACTTCGGAAGAACTTAGGAGATACAACCATCAATTTTAAACAGCTGGGAGGGTATGAACTTTTTACCCTTAAGGACCAAGAATTGTATGAAAACTCCCTTTCAAAATTACCCTATGTTAATAACCTTCTAAAAGAGAGTGTTTTTTCAAAAAAAGACATTTTTTTTGCCAAAAACGATCCATTTGGCTTCAAAAATGTACAAAAAACACTAATTTTTAATCCTTTTGAAGGACAATTGGATACTGGAAAAATGATGCAATCCTTACTTCAAAAAGTAATAAAAAAGGGCATTTTTGTATTAAATTCATTAAAATTAGAATCGTTTTTATCAATAAATGATCAAGTTTTGCTCAATTTTGAGCATTTTGAGCAAATTTCAGTAAAAAAGCTATTTATTGCAACTAATGGATTTTTCAATGAATTATTAAAAGAAGGGAATCTTAAACCTGCAAGAGCTCAAGTACTCATAACAAAACCCATAAAAAATCTAAAAATAAAGGGAACGTTTCACTTAGACAGGGGCTATTATTATTTTAGAAATGTAGGGGATAGAGTCCTTTTTGGAGGGGGAAGAAATTTGGACTTTTTAACCGAAACCACTACAGAAATGAATGTAACAGACTTAATTCAGAATCAGTTAGAACAACTTCTTACTACAACAATTCTTCCGGGCACCCCTTTTGAAGTGGAACATAGATGGAGTGGTATTATGGGAGTTGGATCTCAAAAGAAGCCCATCCTTAAGAAAATAGATACTCACGTGTATTGTGGTGTTCGACTAGGAGGGATGGGAGTTGCCATAGGAAGCCTTGTAGGAAAAGAACTAGCAACATTAGCATTGAAATAATATGGTAAAGAAACTACTTAGGTTTTTTTGGAAGAGTATCTTATGGTTTTTAGGATTAAGTGTTTTATGGGTGCTTTTCTATAAATGGGTTCCCGTCCCCTATACTTCGCTTATGGCCATACGCGCTATAGAAGCCAAAGGGGACTTCGAAACAAAGCATGATTGGGTTTCTATGGAAGAAATTTCAACAGAGCTTCAATTAGCCGTAATTTGTGCCGAAGACCAAAATTTTTTAATCCATAACGGGTTTGATTATGAAGCCATTCAAAAAGCGTATAAAAACAATCAAAAAGGAAAGCGCATTAAGGGAGGTAGTACCATTTCTCAACAAACCGCAAAAAACGTTTTTCTTTGGCCAGGAAGAAGTTGGTTAAGAAAAGGATTGGAAACGTATTTCACTTTTTTAATAGAAACTCTTTGGAGTAAAGAGCGAATACTAGAAGTCTATCTTAATAGCATAGAAATGGGTAACGGCGTTTATGGCGCCGAAGCGGCTTCCCAATATTGGTTTCAAAAAAGTGCAAAAAAATTGAATAGATACCAAGCTGCTTCTATTGCCGTTATCCTTCCAAATCCTAGAAAATATAAAGCTTCTCAAAGCTCAAAATATGTGGAAAATAGAAAGCAATGGCTGGTTAGACAAATGCGTAATTATGGTACATTTGCCCTAAAGAAAGAAAACAATGACGCTCCCCGAAATTAAAGAAGCTTTATACCAAGTTTGTTTTGAAAAAGTGGACAATAGATACCAAAAAATAAAACAGACTATCGCAGATATAGACGAATCCCTTTTGGAAGAAGACAAAAGCAGTGCCGGAGATAAACATGAAACAGGGCGTGCTATGTTGCAAATTGATAGAGAAAATGCTTCAAAGCAAATGCAAGAAGTAGTGTTAGTGCAAGAACTACTTAAAAAAATGGATATCAAATCTACTTCAGATTATGTGCGGCTTGGGAGTTTAGTAAAAACAGACAAATACATGTATTTTATAAGCCTTTCTATAGGACCTATAGAAATTAATGAAATCCCTTATGTGTGTATTGCGTTAAATTCGCCAATAGGTCAAACCTTGGCAGGAAAAAGAAAAGGCGATAGCATTGTCTTTAACGATACGAATCAAAAAATATTAGCTATTTACTAGTTTTAAATAAACACTTTTATTTGCTGAAATAGCTTTTTTATTGTGGAAAAAGATAACTTCTTGATTTTTTGAATAGGCACGTATTAAATAAAAGCTTCCCTTATAAAAAGAATTTGTTACCCATACTTTTAAAGGGGTTTTATTAGCGGATATTTGTAATTGATGAGGAAGAAGAATAAGATTTTCTTCTGAAAAAATTCCCGAAGGAATTTCAGAAACCTCACCAAAAAAACTTGCTTGATACACATTTTCGAGGCTGTTATAAATATTTACAGGCGTATCCCGCTTTTCAACTTTTCCATCCTTTAAAACCAACATTGTATCAGAAAAAGCCAAAGCTTCTTCAGCATCGTGAGTGGCAGTTATGCAGGCAATATTTTTTTCTTTTAAATAGCCAAAAAGGTTTCTTCGAAGGGTATTTTTTCGGAAGGTATCAATACTACTAAAAGGCTCATCTAGCAATAGTAACTTTGGTTCTTTTGCAAGGGCTTTAGCAAGGGCTACTCGTTGTTTTTGACCCCCGCTTAGGTTTTTTACCATAGTTTCAGAAAACGATTGCATTTCAACAACTTCCAACAGTTCATTTACTCTTTTTTTGTCTTTTTCTAAATCCCTTCTGGAAAGGTGCGTAGCTATATTTTCAGCTACAGAAATATAGGGCATGACATTAAATTCTTGGGCAACCAACTTCATAAAATCTTCTCCAGGAACTAAATTAAATCGAGGCCCTAAAAGAGGTTTATTTTCCCATAATAGGGTTCCTTTTTCTAAATCAAGAAGGCCATAAATAATATGTAACAAAGTAGATTTTCCACAGCCACTTTCTCCTAAAATAGCTAAGTGCTCTCCCTTTTGTAACGAAAATTTAATTTCTGAAAGGATTTCTTTTTGAGCATAAGAAAAAGAGTTAATCGTTACTTGAAGCATGCGTGTTATAAAAAAATAAAAGGCGTACAATACTCACGCTTTCCGAAATTAAATAATAGGAATTACTATTCCTTTATTCCAGAATTAATTTTTTGAGGAAGTACTTCGTACCCCATATTATAAAGTGTAAAGCCAAATATATCGGCATATTGTTCGATGGTTTTGTGCACTGGAGTGCCCGCTCCATGACCTGCATCGGTTTCAATTCGGATTAAAACGGGGTTGTTTCCTGTTTGATTTTCTTGAAGTGCTGCGGCAAATTTAAAACTGTGGGCAGGAACCACTCGGTCGTCATGATCTCCTGTGGTTACAAGTGTGGCAGGGTAGTGCACCCCTTTTTTAACATTGTGAACAGGGGAGTAGCCTTTTAAATATTGAAACATTTCTTCACTTTCTTCTGCAGTACCATAATCATAAGCCCAACCCGCACCAGCAGTAAAAGTATGATATCTCAACATATCCATGACGCCTACGGCTGGCAAGGCCACTTGCACTAAATCGGGTCGTTGTGTCATTACGGCACCCACGAGCAAACCTCCGTTAGATCCCCCTCTTATGGCGAGGTATTCTTTTGAAGTGTATTTGTTATCGATAAGGTATTCGGCTGCAGCAATAAAATCATCAAATACATTTTGTTTTTTCATTTTAGTTCCTGCTTTATGCCATTCTTTTCCATATTCTCCTCCGCCACGAAGATTTGGAACGGCATAAACACCTCCTTGTTCTAACCATACAGCGTTTGCGATGCTAAAAGAGGGAGTTAAACTAATATTAAAACCGCCATAACCATAAAGGATTGTAGGATTTTTACCATCGAGTTTTATTCCTTTTTTATAGGTAATAATCATGGGGACTTTAGTGCCATCCTTGGAGGTGTAAAACACCTGTTTGCTTTCGTAATTATCTGAAATAAAATCGATTTTTGGTTCTCGGTATAATTCAGATTTTCCTGTTTCCATGTTGTATTTATAAATACTTCCTGGAGTGGTATAATTAGTAAAGGAATAAAAAAGTTCGGTTTCCTCTTTTTTAGCACCAAAACCTCCAGCACTACCCAGACCGGGCAATTGAATTTCTCGAATGAGTTTCCCAGAAAAGTCATATTGAAACACTTTAGAAATGGCATCAACCATATATTCAGCAAATATGTATTTCCCTCCGGTTGAAGGGCTTAGTACATTTTTAGTTTCAGGAATCACATCCACCCAATTTTCTGGAGTAGGGTTTGAAACAGCTACTTTTACAATTTTTTTATTGGGTGCGTTAAGGTTTGTGTTCAGAAATAAAGTTGATCCTTCATTATCCATAACATAAGTATCACTCTCGGTATGGTCAAGAACGGTTATAAAAGGACTGTTTGGGACTTCTAAATCTTTTATAAATAATTTATTTCCAGAAGTTGAAACGCTAGCGGTAACGACAAGGTATCTATTGTCTTCAGTAACAAAACCACCCACATACCGATGCTTTTCGGCAGGCAATCCTCCAAAAATTAAGGCATCACTTTTTTGTGGGGTTCCCAATTTGTGATAATACAATTTATGTTGATCGGTTTTTGCGGAAAGTTCACTCCCTTTAGGCTTATCATAGCTGGAATAATAAAAACCATCATTTCCTTTCCAAGAAAGACCACTAAATTTTATATCTACAAGAGTATCTTCAACAATTTCTTTTGTTTCGACGTTCATCACCAAGACTTTTCTCCAGTCGCTTCCCCCTTCAGAAATACTATATGCAGCTATAGTTCCATCTTTAGAGAAACTTAAACCTCCCAAGGAAATGGTACCATCTTCTTTAAAGGTATTGGGATCCAGAAAAACTTGTGCGGTAGTAGGGTCTTCTCCCGTTTTATAACGGTATACAACGAATTGGTTTTGTAAACCATCATTTTTATAGAAATAGGTATAATCTCCTTCTTTAAAAGGGGCGCCTATCTTTTCATAATTCCATAGTTCAGAAAGACGTTCTTTAAGTTCGTTTCTGTAGGGAATTGTGTCTAAATAGCCAAAAGTTACTTTGTTTTGTGCTTTTACCCATGATTCAGTTTGAGAGCTTCGGTCGTCTTCGAGCCATCTGTAAGGGTCTTTAATTTCATGACCAAAATACCTATCTACAGAGTCTACTTTCTCGGTAGTAGGGTAGGATACTACAATAGGGGTTTTTTTGATTTGTTTTTGGCAGCTCATTAGTAAAATAACAACAAAAAAGGACACAAAGTATTTCATTACCAATAGATTTAACTTGGTAAAAATAACAAATTTGAAGTGGTTTATGGTTAAAATAATGGCTTAATTCTATTACTGAAATAGCGGTTTATAGGATTTCCAGTATTTATAGATTAAAATGATATTAATGGAAACAATAAGTATGGCTGGTAGTATTTCTGGAAGGTCTAAAAACAAATGAAATAACAATATATTAAGCGATATGGGAGCTAAAAGAATAAGCGCAAAGGGAACCCATTTTCTAAGGAATAAAAGAACTCCCACAAAAATTTCTAGAATTCCCACCAAAGGGAGGACATATCCAGATGCAGAAAGAGAACTCATAAAATTGGAAGCCGCTTCTGGAAGTTGGGGCAAAGGCATAAAGCTAAAGTCAATGAATTTATTAAGTCCAAAAAAAAGGAGAATTACGGCAAGGATAAATCGAAGAATTTTAGTAAATGTTGAGTTCATAAGTGATGGTTTTGAGCTACTTAAATATAGTGAAAAAAGAAACACCGTCACTTTTTTTAGTAACGGTGTTTCTTTATAATTAATTAGGAAGTTTATTTTTTTATAAAACGCTGCGTTTTCACAGTTTTAGTATCAGCTACTTTTAATATGTAATTCCCTTCTGCTAAATAAGAAACATTTATTGAAGAAGAATTTAACTTTTCGTTCATTACTCTTTTTCCATTCATATCAAATATAGAATAGATAGGGTTGGTAAATTCAGATGTTGAAGCAATATTAAGTATTTCAGAGGTGGGATTAGGGAAAGAAATTAGATTATTAACCAAAGTGTCTTCCAATCCAAGGATGGTAGAACCTTCCTCTATAGTGATAACTTGATCAACGGCAACATTATCCATCACATCAATAATACCAGAGGGCCAAATAATGGTAAGCGTTGTAATTTCAGTATCTGCCCCTAGACCAAAGTGAGTGTTTAATGTACTCATAAATCTAAAGCCTTCTCCGCTTCTTACGTCTCTAATTTGTGTTCCTAATGCTGAGGTTATTTGTACTCTTGCTCCTATACCATTTCTATTACTTTCTACTCCTATGGTATTTACGGTTAACCAATGGTTTGTATTCCCGTTATTAAAATACACATTTCCATTAACAAAAGCATCAATAAAACCATCATTATTTAAATCTCCTAAAGCGCCGTTATCACTTGGAACCACGTTTGAAAATAAGGTAAATGTTAAGTCTCCATTGTTAAGAAGTAAATTCCCATTTGAAAGGATATCTGCATACCCATTATTATCAAAGTCATAGGTACAGTTTTCGATACCTACAGATGTAAGTGCATTAATTCCGGTTCCAGCAGAAATATCGGTAAAAGTTCCATCGCCATTATTTCTTTTTAGTTTGTGAGGAGCCCCAGGAGCACTACTCCCAACAAATACATCCATGTACCCATCGTTATCATAATCAGCCCAGGCAGAAGACCAAGTCTGCATTTCATCATATAAACCTGCTACTTGGGCAACTTCGGTAAAGGTGCCACTTCCATCATTATTATGTAAACGATCGGCACTTCTATCATTTAAATCTCCACCAACATTACATTTTGCATTAAACATATCCATATCACCATCATTGTCATAATCAATCCATACCGATCCATAGTGACCTCCTGTAGGATAATCACCGATACCTCCTTGATGAAATGTTAGGTCACCATTTCCATCATTTAAATAATACACATTTGGCGCAACATCATGGCAAACAAAAGCATCTAAGTGCCCGTCATTGTTAATATCCACAAAATTGGATCTTTGCGAAAACACAAATTGCGGATAGGATATTTCGGTAAAGGCAGTACCGTTATTATTAGCTCTCATCAAGGTCACCCCATTTCCTCCCCCATAGAGCAAATCGGTATACCCATTATCATCATAATCCCCTGCGGCGAGACTCCAAGAAGGAGTATTATCTGCAGGTGATGTTGATATGTTTAATTCATTAAAAGACCCTCCTGGTTGTTGGTAGAATATTTGTATATGAGTAGAGTTTACTGAAACTACATCATCAAGAAAATCACCATTCATATCTACAACGGCACGATCTGTATAGCTTGTATTAAAAGGAGAGGAGGATGTAAAAGTAACCTGAGCATAGGAGCTAATGCAAATAGCTAGGCTAAAGAAAAATAAGTATGGTTTTTTCATTTTTAAAAAAATTAAGTTAATTAATCGCAAGTATTGGTTAATGAATTAATAAATTCTTTGAAAATTTGGGTAAATTCTTCGTGAACAAGTGTTCTTCCAGATAAGGGCATTCTGAATTCTTCTTCCGTTGAATTAACACGGTAATAAATAATGGAATTCTCTGCATCACCGGGAACCATTATGGTAGTATTATCCAGTCCAACAATGGGTGTTTGAGGGACAGCACAGAGCCCAAGATTTTCAAAATTAGCACTTTCATTAAAAGCAAGCCTTAGAGCTACCTCTCCACAATGACCACCATCAGTATGACAATGCGCGCAGTTAATATCTAGGTAAGAACGAACTCTAAGGTCTAAAGGATTAGATATGTCTTCCCAATTTACAACGGTATTAATAGTTGAAGGAACACTTTCTAAATAGCCCATTTCAATCCATTTTTGAAGCTGGTTTTTGGTTCCTTCAGTGTAGGGATAATTAGAATTAAGATTTTGAGGTTTTGGACCTATTGGAAGCTTTTCTTTATAGTTTCTTTTATGGCATAAAAAGCATTCCTCAATAGAAGGGATTCGGTAAATCGTACTTTTGGTTTCTCCATTTTGTAGCCATTCAATATCAATATTGAATCCAAAACCCGTTGTATTTAATAAAGCTTCTTGTTGCTCCTCATCCCAAATATAGTCTGCATATATCCACTCGTCTTGTTTTTTTATTAAGAGTCTAGTTTCAATAATTTTGGTGGTGTTGCTGGGTAACACATTATCATAATAAAATGTTTTAATTAGCACGGTGCTATTAGGAAATGCTAAAATATTTCCATCTCCATTATAGCTTGCTTTTACACCATTAGGCATCCAAACGAAACGCTTTTTGTGTGCATAGTCTGTAAATAGTGTTGAAATGGGTTCATAGGGTAAAACACCATATACGGGCTCTTGATTTGCCAAATCTCCCTCAAAAAAGTTATAATCTGAAAGTTTTGGATAGGGAACTAAAGCAGGGTCAAAATTGACAGGCGAAATGGGTAAAACGTTAATAGTAACCGTTCCAGTGGCACAACTTTGTCCTGAAGCGTCACAGACTGTATATTGAAAGGTATCTTCTCCAGTGGCAGTTTCATTGGGGGTGTATATCACAAAATCATCTAAGATTTCGGTGGGCGTTCCGTTAGTGTTTAAAATAACAGAACCTTTTAAAGGGGTTGTCAAAATTAATTCTCCTTCTTCAGGAACATTTGTGTCATTTTGTAACACCGCTATTTCAAGCACGGCATTTTGAAACACCTCACCACTATCTGCATTGGCTGTTATGTTTAAAGGAACATATTCGTTATCATCATCAGACTTACAGCCGTGTAAAACCAAAGCGCCACAGGAGAATATGAGAATACTTACATAAAAAAAAGTCTTCTTCATAAATATCATTCTTTTAGTAATTTTTAATTGTGAAAATATTGAAGGTCATAAATGTAAGAAAAACTTTTTATTTTAAACGGTAAGGCCCTTAATTGTAGTCATTTTAAACAAAAAGGGGCTTATACACACTCCAATTTTTATACATTAAGTATCCATTTACTAAAGCAACCAAAATAGCAGGCCCAATATTAGGCAGGTTTACAAAGAGGTGAAAAGCCACTAAGTTAATGGAAATAGGAACCAATACCACCAGAGCAAAGGGAACCCATTTATTAATAACCAGCAATAGCCCTACGATTACCTCTGTAAGTCCTACAAGATTCATAATATACCCTTTGCCTGTTGCTTCTGCTCCAGAATAACGTAATGCATTAAATAAATACTCGGCTTCTGGAAATCCCGTAAAATCAAAATCTTGAAGAAACCATAAAAATTTGTTGAGACCAAAAAGTAATAGCATTAGACCCAATCCAATGCGTAAAATAGAATGAAAGAGTTTCATAAGTTAGTTTTTTGATAAGTTATCATTAATAGACGCCTTATTCAAAAAATACTTACAAAGAGCGAATTTTAAACCAAATTATTTTTTACTAGATATTCTGCAATTTGGATAGCATTAGTGGCAGCCCCTTTTCGTAAATTATCACTTACAATCCACATATTAAGCGTATTAGGTTGCGTTTCGTCCCTACGTATTCTACCCACAAATACCTCATCTTTTTGATTCGCATAAATGGGCATGGGGTAGGTTTTTGTATCGGGATTGTCTTGAACCACTACCCCTGTTGTATTATGAAGAATTTGTCGCACTTCGGTAAGATTAAAATCTTGATAGAATTCTACATTAACCGCCTCGCTATGTCCTCCTGCGGTGGGGATACGTACCGCAGTAGCCGTTACTGAAAAGGTACGATCATCCATTATTTTTTGTGGTTCTCTAGCCAATTTCATTTCTTCTTTGGTATAACCGTTTTCTTCAAAAACATCACATTGTGGAAGTGCATTTTTGAAAATAGGATAGGGATATGCCATTTCTCCTTGTACACCCGCAATTTCATTTTCTAATTGCTGAACGGCTTTTAAGCCGGTACCCGACACCGACTGATAGGTAGAAACAATTACCCTTCGCATTTTATATTTTTTGTGAAGGGGCGCCAACGCCATTACTAATTGAATGGTTGAGCAATTAGGATTGGCAATAATTTTGTCTTCTTTCGTTAAAATGAAAGCATTAATTTCTGGCACAATCAATTTTTTGGTAGGATCCATTCTCCAAGCAGAAGAATTGTCAATAACAGTGGTGCCTACTTCAGCAAATTTTGGTGCCCACTCCAAAGAAGTTCCCCCACCCGCCGAAAAAATCGCAAGTACAGGTTTTGTCGTAATGGCTTCTTCCATAGCGATTATGGGGTAATTTTTTCCTTTAAAAGAAATGTTTTTTCCAATAGATTTATGGGAGGCTACGGGAATTAGTTCAGAAATGGGAAAATTTCTTTCTTCCAAGAGTTTTAACATCACTTCACCTACCATTCCGGTGGCACCTACTACGGCTATTTTCATGAGGATTAAATTAGGGGTCAAAAATAGGGTATAGAAAAGTATTTATTCAAAATAAAATGCAAAAAAAGACCCCACTTAACCAGTGGGGTTTAGGGTTATAAAATGTAGTGTAGCGGTTGCTACGCGTTTACTTTTTTAATGCGTCTCTAATTTCGGTCAATAAATCTATTTCAGAAGGACCTGCGGGTGCTGGGGCTTCTGCGGGCTTTTTAGTTTTGTTATAGGCTTTTACAATTAAAAACAATACAAATCCAACAATTAGCAAATTAATAAGGGCATTTACCCATTTTCCCCACATAATAGCATTTTCTGGAGTAACATTACCTTCTGCATCTGTGGTTGCCTCAGATAATACCACTTTTAACGCAGAAAAATCCATTCCACCCGTAAAATGGCCAACAATGGGCATCATAATATCATTGGTAAATCCAGAAACAACACCGCCTAATGCAGCGCCTAAAATAACGGCAACAGATAATTCAATGACATTGCCTGTCATGATAAAATTTTTGAATTCTTTAAGCATAATTGATTGGTTTTAGAGTTAATAAGGACCTAATTTACACAAAAAACTAATTCAAGTTAAAATTTTCTATAGTAAGCTATTCTTTTCGTTGAATAACCCTTTTTACCCGTTGAGAGATAGCGGTAATAAGTTCATAGGAGATGGTTTTGGCCGAAGTAGCCAAAGATTCAGCTGTGGGAGATACACCAAAGAAAATCACTTCATCTCCTTCTTGGCAATCGATATTAGTTACATCCACCATAATCATATCCATACAAACATTTCCAATAATGGGCGCTTTTTTCCCGTGGATGGTAACCCAGCCAGCCCCGTTACCATAGATTCTTGAAATACCGTCTGCATGGCCAATGGGTAAGGTGGCGGTGACTGTATTTTGGGAAGCTATAAATGTCCTATTATACCCCAAGGACTCTCCCTTTTTTATTTTGTGAATTTGAGATATAATGGTTTTTAGCGTTCCTATTGGGGTAAGGTATTTGTCAAATCTTGGATCATTGCCAAAACCATACAATCCTATTCCCGTTCGAACCATATCAAATTGTGCTTCGGGATAGTTTAAAATCCCTGAAGTATTTAAGGTGTGTTGTAAGGGCTGGTATCCTAATTTTTTTGAAAATGACGTTGAAATCCTTTTAAAAGCCGAAATTTGAGATAAGGTAAATTCTCTTTCTGAAAGGTCTTCACTAGCGGCTAAGTGCGAAAAAACCGAAGCTACTTTTACGCTATTCGTTTTATTGAGTAGCTCAATAATTTTTTCTTGGTCCTTCTCTGAAAAACCCAAACGGTTTAGACCGGTATTAAATTTAATATGAATAGGATAGTTTTTTTGGTCATGTGCTTCGGCAAAGTCTATGAACTCTTTTAAGATTTTTAGTGAATATATACTAGGCTCCAAACATCGGTTTAAAATAACCTCAAAATTTTCTGGAAGTGAATGAAGCACCAAAATAGGTAACATGACCTCATGTTTCCTAAGTGCTTCGCCTTCTAACGCATAGGCAACGGCAAAATAATCGATCCCAAGCGATACTAATTCTTTAGCCACTTCGGAGGCATCACTCCCATAGCCATAAGCTTTCACCACGGCCATCATTTTTGTTTCTGGAAGGATTTTTGACCTTAAATAGTGATAATTATGATCAAGCGCATTTAGGTTAATTTCCAAAACAGTTTCGCCAAAGTATCCTTGAGGATGTGCCATGCTATGCTTGTTTTTTGCTGGAAATTTGTTCTGGGTCTTTTACATCCATCTTTTTTACACGTTCCCTTAACATGGCTTTGTAAAAGGCAGCCCTACTTAAGGGTTCGTATTCTTCGGTTTCTCCTAAAAAAACGAGATCGTCACTTTGCGCTTTTCGGTAACTAAAATGGGCAAGATTCCCTGTTCTTGTGCAAACGGCGTGAACTTTGGTAACATACTCTGCCGTAGCCATTAGTGCTGGCATAGGCCCAAAAGGATTTCCCTTAAAGTCCATGTCGAGTCCT
This sequence comes from Flavobacteriaceae bacterium, assembly GCA_041392205.1. Lineage (GTDB taxonomy): Bacteria > Bacteroidota > Bacteroidia > Flavobacteriales > Flavobacteriaceae > Halomarinibacterium. The sequence goes on from JAWKMO010000002.1 coordinate 194,324, forward strand.
GCTACAATAACTCGCATGCCTTGATTGGCAAGATCGTTACATACTTTTACAATTTCTGCATCAAAAAACTGAGCTTCATCAATACCTATAACGTCGCAACCATCTGCAAGAATAGGAATATTTGCTGCGGCAGGAACGGGAGTAGACCTAATTTCATTGCTATCGTGAGAGATTACTTTGTCGTGATCATATCGAACATCTACCGAAGGTTTAAAAATTTCAACCTTTTGTCTAGCAAACTGCGCTCTTTTGAGGCGACGTATTAATTCTTCGGTTTTCCCCGAAAACATAGAGCCACAAATTACCTCAATCCACCCAAACTGCTCTTTTTGATTTACCGTATTTTCGAGAAACATACTTTGTTTATTAGAATAAAATAGAATTCTTTGACGTTTACATAAAGGATGCGTAAATTTAACAAAACAAAAAATAGCACGCCGTAATATTTATAAAAGTTATGAAGAAGGAACTTCAAAAAAAAATAAAAGAATTAGCCCAAGATATTGTTACAAACGATTTGGTTGAAAATATTTCCATAATGAAAGAACAAGCAAGGGTTTTGTATGAAAAACTTTCGGTATTGGAATTTATGGAAACGCAAATTTTTGGGGATGTAACGGAAGAAAAAAAGGAAGCATCCTTAGATTCAAAAAGTTTTAGAGAACAAAATTGGTTTAAAGATCCCAAACCAGTTCCGTCTCCCGAAAACAAAGAAGAACTTGTAGAACCTGCCACTGAAAAAATAAAGGATTTAGTGGCACAAATGCCAGAAGAGTCGCAAAAAGTAGATGCCCTTTTAGATGAGATTTTACCTCCCAAACATTTTCAGAAAAACGATTTAGAAGAATTTGCAACACACTATAAAGAGATGCCTGTTTTTGAACGAAAAGACAATGCCTTCATCGCTAAAATCAATCCCCAAACAGAAACGGTTGAAAGGCCTTTCCCTTCTGAAAAGGTAAAACAAAATGATGTGGAAAAACCAAAATCGATAAATGATTCCCTTCAAACAGGGCTTACCATTGGACTTAACGACCGACTGGCCTTTATTAAACACCTTTTTGATGGAAATGCCGATGATTATACACGCGTTCTTTCCCAAATAAACACTATGCCCTCATTTGAAAAAGCACAAGATTTTATAGTGGGTAAGGTAAAACCAGACTATAATTATTGGCTGCATAAAGACGAATATTCAGAACGTTTTATGACCCTAATTGAAAAGCGATTTAATTAAACCTTTATGGGAAAATTATACCTCGTTCCCACGCCCATTGGCAATTTAAAGGACATAACTTTTAGGGCCATTGAAGTTTTAAAACAAGTAGACCTAATTCTTGCTGAAGATACGCGTACCAGCGGAAAACTCCTGAAACATTTTGATATTGTCACGCCCATGCAGTCGCATCATATGCATAATGAGCACAAAACAGTGGCTGCAATTGTAGCAAAAATGGAATCTGGAGCAAACGTAGCGCTCATAAGTGATGCAGGCACACCCGCCATTAGTGATCCAGGATTTTTACTGACCCGAGCATGTGTAGAAGCGGGTATTGAAGTAGATTGTCTTCCCGGCGCTACCGCTTTTGTTCCAGCCTTAGTAAATAGTGGTTTTCCTAATGACCGTTTTGTCTTTGAAGGATTTTTACCCGTAAAAAAAGGACGGCAAACCAGACTAGAAATACTAGCCGATGAAACACGCACCATGATTTTTTACGAATCGCCACATAAATTAGTCAAAACACTAGCACAATTTGTGCAGTACTTTGGAGAAAGTAGACCAATTTCTGTTTCACGGGAAATAAGTAAACTACACGAAGAAACTATTCGTGGCACTGCCATGGAAGTCCTTAAGCATTTTGAGGCAAAAGCTCCTAAAGGGGAATTGGTAATTGTAGTAAGAAGTAAGTAAGATGGTATCTTTAACAGAAAAAATAAAAGCTTGCACGATTTGTAATGAACATCTTCCTTTAGGCCCTCGTCCAATTTTTTCAGTGGCAAAAGATTCCAAAATTGCTATTATTGGACAAGCTCCCGGTGCCAAAGTTCATGAGTCTGGAATTCCTTGGGATGATTTCAGCGGAAAACAATTGCGAGCGTGGTTACAGGTTACAGACGAAGCATTTTATAATCCCTCCAATTTTGCAATTGTCCCGATGGGATTTTGTTATCCCGGAAAAGGAAAAGGAGGAGATTTACCGCCAAGACCTGAATGTGCTTTACAATGGCACAAAACACTTTTCCAGAGAATAAAATCCATAGAATTCTTTATTCTTATTGGGACCTATGCACAAGCGTATTATTTAAATGGCAAGACCAAAGTAAACTTAACAGAAACTGTTAGGAATTTCAATGAATACCAACCTAAGTATTTTCCATTACCCCACCCTTCTCCAAGAAATCGTTTTTGGTTTCAAAAAAACCCTTGGTTTGAAAAAGAAGTAATACCTCAATTAAGAGTTCAAGTTAAAAAAGCCTTATCCTAATCCAGATTTGAATCTTATCCCTTCAACCAGGCTTTTCGAAGCGCTATTTGTGTTGCAGTAGCATTTGGGTTAGCTTGTAATTTCTCTCCAGTAGTATAGGATTGGGTGAGTTCTTTAGTAATGGTAATTTCTTCTCCATTTCTGTCAAGAACGACATTAATCTTAGTGCCTGGTGACCACATATACATATCGGTAAAGGTTTGTTGGGCATTTTCAAAAGAGAGTGCAGTACCATTTACGGTTTTTAAAACATCGCCCGGCAAAACCCCGTTGTCATTCCAAAAACTATTTAGGAGGACGGCTTCAGAAAATGCGATGGTTCCTTTTGCCATATCGGGTTCAAATATGAAAGCACCATCATTTTGAATATAGTTTGTTTTAATGGTGGCTTCAACAATTTCGAGCCCTACTTTTTCGAAAAAAGCGTCATAATTAATAGGCGTTGTGCCTTCTACATGAGTTTTTAAGAAATCACCCACCGAAGGGTAAGTCATTTCCGTAATTTCTTCAATAATAGTATCATCATTAAAGGGTTTGTTTTTCCCATATTTATTAGATAATTCTTTCATTAAAGATAACATACTTCGTTGTCCAATGCTTTCCTCACGCATTAAAATATCAATACACATCCCTATAAGCGCTCCTTTTTGGTACACATTGTAATAGTTGGCGGCATAAGGTTGGTCTAGTACGTTTTCACTCATTACGGTAAAACTCATGGTGTCATCCATACTTAAGGAAGTTTGAATTTTACTTTTCATGGTAGCATAAAACTCCTCTTCGGTTTTTAAACCTTCATACACTTGAAAGTGTTGTGCAAAATATTCGGTCACGCCTTCGTACATCCACAGGTGTTTTGAAAAGGTAGGTTGGTAATAATCAAAATAATGAACGTCTTCGCTATGTACACTTAAAGGGGTTACAATATGAAAAAACTCATGAGCTACCACATCAATCATGCTTTCCACAAGTCCTTCTAACGAGGAATTTTCAGGAAGCACCACCACGGTGGAGGTATGGTGTTCTAAAGCACCAAAACCTTTTGGAGAATCTTCTTTCATCTCACTTAAATACAGAAAAATATCATAACGTGGTGTGGAGTTGATATCACCCAAATACTTTTTCTGCGCTTGCATCATCGTAAACATACTTTCTTTCAACGCAGCGGCCGTATGCACTTTATTGGGAGAATAGATACTCAACACAATTTTAATGCTACCTACCTGAAATTCTTCCACGTCTAATTCACCATAAAACATAGGATTATCGGTAATGTCAAAATACCGAGGAGCAAAATAATGGGTGGTGGTGGTTTTACCATCGGCACTAGTCTGGGAACTAAGCTCTTGGAGGGCAGATGAGCGTTTAAAAGTACTGGGAGCGGTTACATCCAGTTTGTATTGTGCGTTTTTTAAGGAATCGAAATACCCAATAAACCCGTGTAAATTCAACACATAATTGTTCGATTCAATATTGGTACCTGCTGGAGAAAAAGGGTTTTCACCGCCTATATCACCACTGGATTCGGTATCAAAAGTATCATTCACTTCGTAGGTAATTTTATCCAGTTGTGTTGCATTGGCAATGGACCAAGAATTCTGGTCTAGTTGTTTGCTTGGTATTTCTTTTCCATCATAATCAAAGGCTTTGAAGTTTTCTACATATTTCCCAAAATCACTTACAGAATAGGTTCCTTGTACCACTTTTGGGAGCCTGAATATTTCGTTTTCTGTAGTAAAACGCCCTGGGTTGATTACTACAGGAACTTTGTCGTTGGTGATACCTACTAACGTTAAACTGGTTTCAATGGGGTTTGAAATAGCTAAATCCTTTTGGGCTGTTTTGGAAGCACTACAGCTTATAAATAAAATGGAAACTAAAATAATAGATAGGAAATGTCTCATCACAAATTTGAAAATTTAATCTCACAAAGATATTTTTTTTCAAACGCAAGAATCTTAAAATTTTACCAAAAGAACGGGAAATGATTATAAGTGTTTCCCTTTCTCCCAGCCGTGTTTTCCAAGGTATTTTTCTCCACTTTCTACAGCGCCGTCTTCCATAGAAGTTCCCATACTGTCATTCCACCTATTGAGGTATCCAAACAGCGCAATAACACCCAACATTTCAACTATTTCTCCCTCATCCCAATATTGGTACAAGCGGGTTTTAATCGCTTCATCCACCTGATTGGGAACTAAACTAGCTTTTAAGGAAAAATCCAACGCCGCTCGCTCTGCCTCACTAAAGGCGGGATGAGTGGCATATTCCCAAATATTATCCAATTTTTCTTGCTTGGCACCGTAGCGTTCTGCCGCTCGAATAGCGTGGGCTTGGCAATAACGACATCCCGTGGCGTTACTGCTTACCCAGGCAATCATCCGTTTTAAGGCAGAGGTCACGCGTCCTTCATTGGCCATGACTGCTTTGTTGAGGTTGATAAAAGCCTTGCTAATAGCCGGCCGGCGTTGCATGGTAAGCACACTATTGGGACAAAACCCAAGGGTTTCGTTAAAAAACTCGGCGAGTTGTTGGGTTTCTTTATCGTGGTCGGGGGAAAGCGGGGAGACTAAAGGCATCGTATTAATGTTTGCCCTAAAATACAAATTATGTACTAATAATAATTGAATTTTGTACCTTTACACAATAACTTCCCTACTCTATTTTCTGAATAACTATGCGTTGGACCCTTTTACCGAAACCGGAAAAAGAGAATATCACTACTCTTGCTACTGCCTTGGGTGTGGAACCCTTTGTTGCCTCTCTATTACTTCAAAGAGGCATTGAAACTTTTGAAGAAGCTAAAAAATTCTTTCGGCCTAGTCTAGAAGATTTGCATGACCCATTCTTGATGAAAGATATGGATAGGGCCGTTGCCCGAATTGAAAATGCTATTGAAAACGAAGAGAATATCTTAATTTATGGCGATTACGATGTGGACGGAACCACTGCGGTTGCATTACTTTCTTCTTATTTAAAGAGTTATTACCCTAATGTGGCGACCTATATTCCCGATCGTTACGACGAAGGCTACGGTGTTTCCTATCAAGGAATTGATTTTGCCGAAGACAACGGATTTAGTTTAATTATTGCACTCGACTGTGGCATAAAAGCGATTGAAAAAGTAGCTTATGCCTCCCAAAAAGGAATCGATTTTATTATTTGTGATCACCACCGTCCGGGCAGTGAAATTCCAAAAGCGGTGGCCGTTTTAGACCCCAAAAGAGACGATTGTGAATATCCCTATAAAGAACTCTGCGGCTGTGGTGTAGGGTTTAAACTGATTCAGGCACTTGCACAAAACAGAAGGCAAACAATAGAGGATTTAGTATTATACCTAGATTTGGTGGCAACAGCTATTGGGGCAGATATTGTTCCTATTACTGGCGAAAACAGGGTGCTAGCCTATTATGGATTAAAAGTGATTAACAGCAATCCGCGTACTGGTTTTAAAGCCATACTGAAGCAAGTAAAAAAAGAAACACTCACCATTACCGATGTGGTTTTTATCATAGCCCCCCGAATTAATGCTGCGGGGCGTATGAAGCATGGAAATCACGCCGTAACGCTTTTAACCGAAACCGACATCCATAAAGCGGCTGAATACGCCCTCGAAATAGAATCTTTTAATACCGAAAGAAAAGAAACCGACCAGCAAATCACCCAAGAAGCACTCCAACAAATTATAGAAAACCAAGAAGAAAACCGAATGACAACCGTGGTCTACAAAGATTCGTGGCACAAAGGAGTGATTGGGATTGTGGCATCACGATTAACCGAAACCTATTATCGCCCTACCTTGGTCTTTACTAAAAATGGGGACAAGCTCGCAGCTTCGGCTCGTTCGGTAAAGGGTTTTGATGTCTATGATGCATTGGAAGCTTGTTCAGAATATATCGATCAGTTTGGTGGGCATAAATATGCCGCAGGATTGACGCTGTTTGAAAAAGATTTTGAAAATTTTAAAAATGCCTTTGAAAAAGTAGTTTCAGAAACCATCGATCCAAAACTCCTTACCCCGGAATTAAAAATAGATGCCGAAATTGATTTTAAGGATATTACCCCCAAATTTTACCGCCTTTTAAAACAATTTGCTCCTTTTGGCCCTGGAAATATGACCCCCGTTTTTATGACTAAAAATGTGAACGATGTTGGCTTTGGAAAAACGGTAGGGCAGGATAAAACCCATTTACGATTAGTAATGAAACAGGGAAATTCCAATTCATTTGCAGGAATTGGTTTTGGTTTGGCAGAAAAAGAAGCCATTGCTTGTAACAAAAAACCCTTTAAAATTGCTTATGTAATTGATGAAAATAAATGGCAGGGCACGGTAAGCCTTCAGTTGCGAATAAAAGATATTATGAAGTGATGTCTGGTCGAGCTCAGTCGTTACTTAATCGTGAAACTCTTTTAATTCAAAAGTAGTTCCATCAAAAACACCATAGGTGTAATGGGTAATCCAATCGCCTAAATTATAATACGTTGAATTTTCTCCCACCTCAATTTTCATAGGTAAATGGCGGTGTCCAAACACAAAGTAATGGTAGTGTTTTTTTTCTAATTTTCTTTTTGCGTACAATGCAAGCCATTCTTTGTCTTCGCCTAGAAACTTTTTGTCTTCAACCCCAGAGATTAATTTATTTTTTACCGAAAGGTATTGCGCCAATCGCATTCCTAAGGCAGGATGAAACCAATGAAATAACCAATTAAACAGAGGATTTGTAAAAACCTTTTTCATGCGTTTGTAGCCTTTATCTCCTGGGCCTTTTCCGTCGCCGTGACCAATTAAAAAATGCGTCTTGTTAAAAGTGAATTCTTTTACATTTCGAAATACAGGAATATTTAATTCTTTTTCAAAATAATCGTTCATCCAAAGGTCATGGTTTCCTACAAAAAAGTAAATAGGGATGCCACTGTCACTAAGCTCGGCAAGTTTTCCCAACACCCTTACAAATCCTTTTGGGACAACGGTTTTATATTCAAACCAAAAATCGAAAAGATCACCTAACAAGAAAATAGCGGCAGCATCCTTTTTTATTTCGTCTAGCCAAGCGACAAACTTTTTTTCACGAGGTAAACTTTCAACAGGGGTAGGCGCCCCTAAATGATTATCGCTTGAAAAATATATTTTTTTACCTTCGGGTAGTTGCATACGTCAAAGATAGGAAACATCCCCCTAATCCTCCCGAAGTTTTTTGGGACAAGTCCTTCAAAAGGGGGAGTTATTTTTGGTCTTCAGCAAACCACTCGGCATAACTGGTTTCCGTTTCCTGAAGTTTTAAGGAATAAAGACTGATATTTTTGGGTAAACGGGATTTAATTTTTTCGGAAAAATCGATGACCATCATTTCACTGGTGGGCTGATACCCTACTAGCAAAACATTGTGCCCCCGCTCCGAAAGTTCTTTTGCCAAACTTACATGGGGGGTATTTTTATTAAAGACGGTGGCGTGGTCAAATACATCCACAATTTCTTCTTTTACTATTTTTTTTAAATCGCTAAAATCGATGACCATTCCAAGTTTTACATTTGAGAGCTCTTCAATGGGAGTTCCAACAACAGTTACCGAAAGTTTGTAGCTATGCCCGTGAACATTTCGGCATTTACCATCATAGCCATATAGGGCGTGACCCGTTTCAAAAGAAAATTGTTTGGTAATTCGAATCTTTGTCATCGCATCAAAGATACATATTTTGAACAGAATTTATTTCAAGGGTTATAGAATTAGTATGCGTGGGAATAAATTTTAGTATCTTTAAATCCGAGAAGTTTTGAGGCAAAACTAATTTTTACTCCGAAGAATTTAATAGTGTTTTTCTGAAAATGTTTAAAAAAGGATGTTACATATTTTTTTTTCTTTGGACGCTTTCTTTATTTTCTCAAGATTGTCCAGATCTAATACAACCCCTTAATGGCGCTACAAACATCGCTGTAGACACCTCCATTTCATGGGAGCCCGTTACGGGTGTTACGGGATATATTATTTCTATAGGAACGACCCTAGACGGCACCGATATTGTGAACGAGCAATTAGTTGGAAGCGACACCAGCTTTACACCTCCATTAGGTTTGCCCGAATCCACAACCATTTACGTAACGATTACACTTTTCTTTTTTAACCAAGATAATATTGTCTGTCCTAGTCAATTTTTTACCACCCAAAATGTGATTACAGTTCCAGAGTGTACTATTTTAACAAACCCCCAAAATGGAGCGGTGAATGTTCCTATTGGAACCAGTTTAACTTGGCAATATGCACCTAGAGCTCTTGGATACAAACTAAATATTGGAACCGCTTCGGGAGCTGGAGATATCTTAAATAATTTTGATGTGGGGAATGTGCTTTCTTATAATCCTACTACAGATTTTCCGCCAGATACGATAATTTATATATTAATTACTCCTTACAACGAAAATGGCTTAGCAGCCATTTGTAATGAAGAGAATTTTACAACGGGTTCCCTAGGAAAACCACCCGCTTGTACACAGCTAATTACTCCTTTAAATGGAGCCATTAATGTTTCTTTATCTCCTTTTTTGGAATGGGCACCGGTGCCCAATGCCACGGGATATAAAGTGTACATTGGTAAAACACCCTTTATAAATGACATATTGAATGGGGCCATTTTTACAACTACCTCAACTTTTGTGTTAAATTTTGAATCCAACAACACCTATTTTGTAAGGATAATTCCTTTTAATGATGCTGGAGATGCGCAGTCTTGCATTCAGGAATATTTTTCAACCATTTTAGGATGTGGGCCTTTTTATGACCCCGACACTGGGGAATTGGTCTCTTATTATCCCGAAAGTAAACTCCCAGATACGATAGGGATATGCGATACTAATCTTCCCACAATAATTGAGTCCCCCGATGTAGCAGATGGCTATAGATGGTATAAAATACATACAAATGGTTCGGAAGAACGGATCTCCGAAGAACGGTTTGTTACTATTTCAGAAAATGGCCTTTATCGATATGAAGTTTATTCGCTAATTACAGAAGGCGAAGTCACGATTGAATGTCCCTTTACTAAAAATTTCACAGTCATTTCATCCTCAATTGCAACGATTGATAAAGTTCATAAAGTGCAAATAGGAGATCTCTTTACAATTACTCTGGAGGTTTCTGGCCTTGGAGACTACGAATATGCTTTAGAGGACTTACCCTATACCGACAATAATTTTTTTTTAAATCTGAACCCCGGCACCCATACCATAAAAGTTAGAGATAAAAATGGATGTGGTGAAATAGAAGAAATAATTTTTTTGGAATACCCAGCAACGGGATTTCCTGCTTATTTTTCTCCTAATGGAGATGGGTATAATGATTTATGGCATTACGTTCCACCCAAAACCAATGCCCTAAAAATTTCTGTAATTTATATTTACGATCGTTATGGAAAACTTATCTCTAGTATAGGACGCACGAGCGAAGGGTGGGACGGTACATTTAATACTACCCCTATGCCTGCAGACGGGTATTGGTATAGAGCCATAACTACAGATAATAAAGTTTTTACGGGGTATTTTTCGTTAGTGCGTTAGTTTTTAAAACTAGTTCGTAACAATAAAAGGGGAATTTGCTTTGCTTAGGGAAATAAATGGAACCCAATTTAGTATATCCTCTTGCCTCATAAAACTGTTGATTTCGAATATTTTTGCTGAAAGTATCTAGCCTTATTGAGATAGCCTTATTTTGTTTAGCGAAATTTTCAGCAAAATCCATAAGTTGTTTTGCATATCCTTTATGTTGAAATTTAGGATGGACGGCCAGTCTATGAATATAAATGTGTTTTTCATCGGGTGTTAACCACACTACCGAATCATACTCTTTATCTTTAAATTTAGATAAGGTAATACACCCCAATAGGAGATTTTCTGAAACGAAAACATACAATTCTTTTCTTTTCAAATCTTTTTCAAATACACTAGTCGATGGATAATATTCGTTCCATTGGTAAATACCTTCTGCTATCATTTTAGTTGCACAGGCTTTTGTAAGTTCCGTAATAAGTGGAATTTCGAAGGATAAAGCGTTGCGTATCATAATAAAGATTAATTTTGCAAAAGAATTAAAGATAGGGAAACTCATGAAAAATATATTGGTTCCAGTAGGGTCAACAGAAAGTGCTATTACCAATTTAAAATATGCAATTAACCTAGCCTCATTAACGGGAGCAACGGTTTACCTTATAAATTTGTATAAAGAATTTTCCAAAGTAGGAAGGTTGACCAAGGTAAATGATTTAATTATTGAAGAGAGCGAAGAGCAACTCGAATTAGTGCTTCAAGAAGTAGACACTAAAGGTGTTGAGGTAATTTCCAAATCCTTAAAAGGGGATCCTTTTGAAGGAATTGAAAGAATATCATCACAATTGGCAATAGATTTAATTATTCTTTCCCCCCAAAGTGTTGAAATCTCAAATGAAATATATTTAGGGAATATAACAGGGAAAATTGTAAAACAAACCGACATTCCTATTTTATTAATCCCCAAAGGGTATATTTTCAGAAAAATAGAAATTGTCTTATTGGCTTTTAAGAATGGGCGCTTAGAGAATGTAGAAGTTTTAAATCCCTTAATTAATATAGCACACCTTATGAGTGCTAAAATTAATTTACTACATGTTATTACCCCAGATATGACCCAAGAAGACCATAAGATAGCTCCAGAGTTGCTTTCTATAGGAAATGCCCTAGTAACCACAGAAAATGCAACTATTTTTCAAGGAATATTGGAACACTTTCAGTCGAACCAGCCCGACTTGTTATGTGTTTTTAGGAGAAAAAGAGGGTTTTTTGAAAAACTTTGGGAGAAAAACACGATCCTTAAAAAAGAGTTTCATACCACAAAACCTTTATTAGTTTTAAAAGGGACAGATTAATTTTTTTTAGTATTTTCGCAGTAAATTAATGGGGGATTAGCTCAGCTGGCTAGAGCGCTTGCATGGCATGCAAGAGGTCACCGGTTCGACTCCGGTATTCTCCACCATACGAATGTTCAAGACCGTAAGCATTTGGATCTTGATACTCGATTATAAAAAGTCCCAGTTCGGGACTTTTTTATTTTAGAAGGAATGAGAAGTTTGGAATTAGTGTAAGTGAAGAGTAAGACCCTCCAAACAAAAAAAGCAGGCTATTGGCCTGTTTCAAATTTTAAAATGGAAGCAAAGCTAAGCCCGTTCTTGTATCATGGCAAGAATGCCAATGACCAAGCATAGCAGAAAGCTCCATAAAACTATTGCACCAACGCCCATACTCAAATATACAGCTATTTTTGAAAAAGCACAAAAAGGCAATTAAATTTCTTTTTGAGTAAATGGAATACTGGGATTAAGTATTTCGAGTAACAAAGTTTTCAATTCACTTTCATAAAAAAGCATCGTATCTTTTCCAATTAATTCTTGTGGCGATGTACTTCTGGGGGCCTCTTTTTTTCGAAAAGTCATAAAGCCAGAGCTTAAATTCTTAAATGAAATAACTCCAGCAATTATATTGTCTATTGGTTTAATAGAGTGATAGAGATATGCATAAGTAAGCACTTGAAATGCTTTGCTATAATCATATTCTTTTGTAATGACCTCCCAATCGATAAGATCCAACTCTTTTTGTTCTACTTTTCCTGTTTTGTAATCGATAATTCGCAAGGTGTCATTACATCGATCTATTCTATCTATAGTGCCTTTTAAGATAATAGGAAAGTTAAAATTTGAAAAGGACAATGGAAATTCTATTTTTTCTTCCAATGCAAGTATCTCTATGGTATTTCCTAAGGAGAGATGCTTACAATCAAGTTCTATTAAATTGCCTACATAACGTTTAGCAATTTCAAAAATGATAAGGTTTTTTCCTGTCGAAAAATCCCCTAATTTAAAATGGTTTTTAAATTGTTGAATTACTTCTTTTTCAAGATTGTTTTTAATTAAAGTTAAGTCTTTAATTGTTAGCGCTTTCCCAATTAATGGACGATACAAATTCTCCAAAGATTCATGCACAATGGTTCCTAAGGTATTATAGGCTATGGTTTCTTCAAGAGAATCTATTTCGCGAACCCCAAGAATTTTTTCAGTGTAAAACCCTATAGGATTTCTTATATACATTAATAATGCTGAGGGTGAAATACCCCCACTTGCCCATTGTTTTAAGCGATTAATTACGTCATCCGTTTTTTCTATTTTTTGAAGTGTCTTGGAGTAACCAAAATGCAAAGAAGATTGAAACTCATGCGTAATCTTGTATTTAGCATTTTTTTCTACCTCTAACTGAAGTAGAAACCTACTTTTTTCTCCAGAGCTCAATCCTTTGGATTGAGTACTGTAAATAAAGGTTCCTTTTTTGGCTCTAAACAATAAATGAAAAAAATGATATGCATATACCGCGTCTTTTTCGGTATGTAAGGGTAAGCCAAATTGTACTTTTAAATCGTATGTGATAAAGGAAGAATTGCTTTTTCCTGAAGGCAGTACCCCTTCATTTACCGAAAGCACAATTATATTTTCAAAATCGAGTACTCTTGTTTCAAGTAGCCCCATAATTTGCAATCCCTCATTTGGATTTCCTTCAAAATCTATTGCTTCCATAGCAACTAATTGTGAAAAAATACTTTTTAAGGAAGAGGGAGTGTTAATATATTGAAATGTATTGCGCAACAATTCAATTTTTTGAAGCAATAATGCCACTTTTTTTATCACATATCTTTGAGTAAATTCAAGTTTTCCTGAATGCTCTATTTTTTTTATAATAGCGAGTAAATTTTTTACAATTTCTTCAACAGTTATATTTTCGTAGGTCTTACCAAAAATTAAATCGAATACCTCTTTGTTTTCGCGAGGAGCAATTTCAATTATTTTTTGATAAGTAATATTTGAAATATTATAAGTTTTAATGTGTTCTAATATTACTTCTGTTTGGATTCCTAAAAACGTTGAAAAAGGGTGCAGTAATAATCTTTCTATCTTCTTGTAATAATATGGGAAGGGATGGATTTGAAAATCCAATATGCAGTCAAAAAATTCAATTTCTGAGAAATTTTTTAGTGCCATCCCCATGGTAATATTTGTATTTTTAATATTGTTTGGAAGTGAATATAACAAAGGGATTAAGAGGGATTCGTCTGATAAAACCACAGCGGTTTTAGTTAATTCTTCCTCTGTATAGCTAGATAATAACTGCCCTACATATTTTACTTGTCCAATATCATTTTGGGTTTCAGTAATTGTTATTTCTTGGGATGCACAATGATTTTTAATACTATCTATAGGATTCTTTTTATAGTAATTCCAGTTTGCTTTATATTTTCTTATAAAATGGGATGCGGCATGATAGGAATCTTGTAATTGGTGATCCTCAATATCCCAAAAAACAGTACCATTTCCGGTTTCTAATACTTCTTGAATAATAATTTGTTCGGCTTTGTTTAATGCATTAAAACCTATAAAGTAATGTTTCTTAGCACCGTGAACAGCAATATAGTGTTCCATATCTTCTGCGGCTTTTCGGTAGACCATTCCTTGATATCCTTTTTGTTCCTTTAAAAAGAAGGAATTTAAATGATCGTAAAAAGCATATAAGTTTTCCCAAAAAGAAAGGTATTTTTGGATAAAAGGAGTTGGGTCATTTTTAACGCCCCATTTTTCTAGTGTTTGAATACTTTTTAGGTAGGAAAAAAAAGATGTTTTAGGGACAAGATGCCGATCAATTTCATTGAAGTCATTTAAGATGGCTTGCGCCCAAGAAGTATATTCTTCAAAAGAATCTTTTTCAACAAACTCCTTTGTGTTTAAATACACCGAATAACTTGAAAGTAATACGGTTAAAGAATCCACAATTTTTAAGTTAGAAATTTCTTCAATAAACGCTTCAATACTAATAATTTTAGGAGCAAAGAAAGGAGTTGTAGATTGCTTCGCAATAGTTTTTTTTAAAAAGGCAACCGATCTTTTGCTAGGTAAAATAAATACCATATTAGGATTGATCTCTCCTTCTTTTTTTATTGCTGATAGTACTCCTTCAATAAATGTATCCATGCCTTAAAAATAAGAAACGCCTCCGATAAGGAGGCGTTTCAAAATATATATTATGAAACTCTTTTTAGTTTTTCAAAGAGATTTCAACACGACGGTTTTGCTGTCTACCAGCTTTCGTGTTGTTTGAAGCAATTGGTCTAGATTCACCATATCCAACTGAAGAAAGACGACTTCCGTCCATTCCGATAGTTGTAAGGTAATCTCTAACAGAAGCGGCTCTACTATCAGATAGTTTTTGGTTGTTAGATTCGCTACCAACGCTATCTGTATGACCTTCAATTACAAATGAAGTTGTTGGGTATTCTTTCATAATATCTACGATACTTTGTAGCACAGCATAAGACTCTTTACGAATGGTAGCTTTTCCAGTATCGAATAAGATTGTTTTAGAATACTCATTTAATTGGTTAATGATTTCAATGGTTACTTCTGGACATCCTTTGTTTGCAACTGTTCCAGGAACATCGGGACATTGGTCATCTTTATCAAGAACCCCATCACCATCACGATCTTGGTAAGGACATCCGTTATTTGCTTTAGGACCAGCTTCATTAGGACATTGATCTTCAGCATCTGTAATTCCATCACCATCAGCATCTGGACATCCATTCATAGAAGCTAAACCAGGTACAGTAGGACAAGCATCTTGAGGGTCTGCAATACCATCACCATCGGTATCTGGGCATCCATTAAATTCTGGAACTCCAGGAACATCTGGACAAGCATCATTTCGATCTTCTATACCATCCCCATCGGTATCTGGGCATCCATTAAATTGTGGTAATCCCGGAGTTTCAGGACACTCGTCTTCGTTGTCAAAAATTCCATCGCCATCAGTATCTTTTCCACCAAATTTGAACGCAACACCAACAGAATGTTGGAAATGTTTTACGCCGTATTCATCTTCAAAAGCATGTTTGTAGGTGCTTTGGAAGTTTAATGCTAAACTTTCAGTAACCCAAAAACGCACACTAGCAAGGGCATTTGCAGTACCAAAACCAATATCATCAATCCAGGTATATCCACCACCAACACCAATAGAAGGATCAAACCATCCTCCAGGACCACCAATTAGGTCTCTAAGGCTGTATCTAATTTCTCCATCAGCACCGTAGTAAATTAAATCGTCTACAGGAACATCTCCAAACGTTTTAATTTTATTAATAGTTCCTACTGCACCAAAAGTAAAGCCATCCCCAATATATCTAGCTACAGACACTTTTGAAGCTGAGGCCAAGATATTCCAATGGTCATTTTGGTTAAAATATTCATCAAACAAGCTTCCTTGACTTAATTCACTTGTTGGGATACCGTGATAACCTCTACCATCGGCAGCTGGGCCAACAGGATAAAAATCAACGGCGTTAACACCCACTTCTATAGCCCAAGGATTGTTTTGGTCTTGTGCATTTGCTACTCCTACTGTAAAAATAAAAAGGGCAGCAGCTAAAATACTGTTAAGATGTTTCATATTCGATTGTTTAATTTTTTTAAGTGTTAATAGAGCAAAAGTAAGTTGTTAAATTTTATTAACAAAAGCAAATCTATTAAAATTTTTATAAAAACCACATACATTACTTTTAAATGTCGCTCGAAACCCTAAATTTTTAATTTTTCCTTTACGATTTTGAAAGAATTTATTGCTTTGTCTAGATGTTCTTTGGTATGAGCAGCAGAGAGTTGTACTCTAATTCTAGCTTTTCCTTTAGGAACAACAGGATAAAAGAAACCAATTACATAAATTCCTTCTTCCAATAACATATTGGCCATGGTTTGTGATAGTTTTGCATCATACAACATAACAGGCACAATTGCTGAATCTCCTTCGATAATATCAAAACCAGCTTCTTTCATTCCTTTTTTAAAATATAGTGTGTTTTCTGCAAGTTGATCTCTTAATGTGGTGTCTGTTTTTAACATATCGAACACCTTAATGGAAGCTCCCACAATGGCTGGAGCCAAAGAGTTTGAAAATAAATAGGGTCTAGACCGCTGTCTTAGCATTTCTATAATTTCTTTTTTACCCGTGGTATACCCTCCCATGGCGCCACCTAAAGCCTTCCCCAGGGTTCCAGTAATAATATCTATTCTTCCCAAGACTCCTTTTTCTTCAAGGGTTCCTCTTCCGGTATCCCCAATAAATCCTGCTGCATGACACTCATCAATCATAACAAGGGCGTCATATTTTTCGGCTAAATCACAAATTTTATCTAAGGGAGCCAATAATCCATCCATCGAAAAAACGCCATCGGTTACAATAATTTTAAATCGGGCTCCTTTTTCATTTGCATTGATAAGCTGTTGCTCCAAATCTTCCATATTACTATTTTCATATCGATATCTTGACGCTTTACAGAGCCTAACGCCGTCAATTATAGAGGCGTGATTTAGTGAATCTGAAATAATTGCGTCTTCTGGGCCAAACAGGGGTTCAAAAACACCTCCATTGGCATCGAATGCGGCAGCATACAAAATCGTGTCTTCAGTATGATAAAAATCGGCTATTTTTTTCTCTAACTCTTTATGAATATCTTGTGTTCCACAAATAAATCGAACCGAAGACATTCCAAAACCATGGGTGTCCATGGCATCTTTTGCGGCTTGTACAACTTCGGGATGGGAAGAAAGGCCTAAATAATTATTGGCGCAAAAATTAATTACTTCTTCTCCTGTTGCTATTTTTATAACAGCTCCTTGAGCAGAAGTGATAATGCGTTCTTTTTTAAAAAGGCCATTTTCTTTTATTTCGTTAAGTTCGTTTTCTAAATGTTCTTTTAGTTTTCCATACATGGTGTTAGTTTTATGGATTCAAATTTAAATGTTATTTATGAAAATGGTTTCCTTTTCTATATAAACAAGTAACTTTTCTTTTATAACAAAACCCATTTCTGAAAGTACTTGAGCATAATTGTTAATTTGATGCACGTGTGAACTGTTTTCCAATCCTGTTTTGTAATCTAAAATAGTGATGGCCTGGTTTGGGTGAATATTGATACGATCTGGGCGTAATATCCCCTGAGCCGAAATAATTTCTTTTTCGGTATATATTATATCATTACTTGAAAAGAGAGGATTTACTTTTGGATGTTGTAATATCTTTGAAATTGTTTTTTCAATTTTTTGAATTTCCTCTTTTGGGAGGCTTTTCTTTTTTAATTCTTCTAAAGCAAATGGCAAGTCGTCTATGACAGCAATATGTGCCATAGTCTGGTGTACGATATTTCCAAAATGAATTGCCTCTTGCTGTTCTTCAGAAAATAAAAGGGTGTTTGTGGCGGCTAATTGTAAGAGACTTTGGTAGGGTAAAGAAACTGGGTAGTATGGTTTTATAAAAGGGTTCTCTTCTCGTTTTTTAGAGTGTTTCCAACTACTTTTTTGGCCAAAGGTAAATTGCTTTAAGTCTTCTTGCCAAAGGTGATTGTTTTCAAGGAATAGTTTTAGAAAGTGGTTATATTTTTTGGGAGCGTCCTTAAAGGGCTCTTTTTTTGCAAAGACATGAAGTTCTTTTTTCGCTCTTGTAAACGCCACATATAATAAATTGATATTATCTAACTCCAGTGTGTTTCGCCTTTTTTGGCTTAATTCTCTTCCAATTTCCCCATAGTTATCTACTTGACCACTATAATTAATGAGTAATGCTTCAAAACCATCTTTTTGCCATGGATACCAAGCTTTGGGTTCTACTTCTTTATAAATTTCTAAATCCGCAAAAGGAAAAATAACTACTGGAAACTCTAATCCTTTTGATTTGTGAATCGTCATCACTTTTATGGTGTTTTCCTGTACCGAATTTAGGGACAAACTTATTTGCTCTTTTTGAGCTTCCCAATAAGTCAAAAAATCTTGTTTCCCAGTTTGCGGTCTTTGTGTATATTGAAAAACCCAATCCATAAAATGCATCAAATACGCATCTGCTTTTGTCGATAGATTTAAAGCGTAAATGAGGTATTCTAAACTTTCATAAAGAGGAAGCGATTGTATTTTTTTAAAAGAGAGATCCATGTTATATTCCTTAAGTTTAGTTTCTAATGTTGAAAGTGGGGCTCCTACTTGTTCCAGAAAAAAAGAATGTTTGCTTTCTGTTACCTCTATATGGGAATATAAAAACTCAAGAATAAAAATTTTAACATCATCTTGTCGAGGGGATAAGGATAATTGCAAAAGGTGAATAAGTAGTTGAACGATTTCCGAATTTTGCAAAAGCAAGGTTTCTTCAGAGACTACTGATACACCATTAGCTATCAAAAATTCACTAACAGCGATACCCTCATCTTTTTTTCGGGTTAAAATGCAAATGTCTTTTTTTGGACACCCCCTTTTTTCTAACTCTTGTACCGTTTCTAATACTTTTTGTACATATTCTTGAGAAGCATCTTCGGCAAGTATTGAATCAATAAAATTTATAGTAACAGATCCCTTGCAAGGAGTATTTTTTTGTTGCTTATTTCCTATTTCGTAAATTTTTTGATAGTCCGAATTACCAAAAAAACGTGCAATAAAGGTAAAAAAGCTATTATTAAAGTTGATAATTTCTTCACAACTCCTAAAATTGGTTTCAAGGTTTAAGACTTCTTTTTTTACCGAAGGAAATGGATTTTTACAAGTACATAAATCTATAAATTGTTCTGGAAGTCCTCCTCGCCATCTATAAATAGATTGTTTCGCATCTCCCACAAGCAGCAGACTTCCATTTTCATGGGTAAAGTTTTGTGCTAAGGCATTTTCTACTAGAGGAATTAAATTTTGCCACTGCAATTGCGAAGTATCTTGAAATTCGTCTATAAAAAAATGGCGATACCGTTCTCCAAGTCTTTCATAAATATAGGGCGCAGGTTCATTTTTAATTTCATTACTAATAATACGGTTAAAATCACTAATGGGTAAAATACCTTCTTCTTCCTTAATTTTATCTAATTCTTGTTGAATGAGATTTACGGTAGCTAAAGGAACCAAGTTTTTAAGAATATTTTCTATTAATTGAATTTGTGCAACAGCATCACAAATCCTAAAAAAAGCTTCATTAATAGTGGAAACAAGGACATCTATTTTTTGGGCAATAGCGGCGTCTTCATTTTTTTTGTAAAGGGGGGTGGTGTCTATTTTTAGATGCCAGGCAGGAGTAAAATTAATAGCGAGATCCCTCTCTGTAATTTTTGAAAAAAAATCAAAGACTGAGCCTCTAGAAAAATGGGTGCGTTCTAGCCCCTGAAAATTAAAAGTTTGCATCATTAACCTTGCTTCATGAATCGCCTTTTCTTCCCATTCTTTTTTTGTAGTGTAAAGTTCCTTTTGTAATTTTTTAAAATCGGAAATCGATTTACTTTTTAGTTTTTCGAGATAAGGAAGGTCATTTTCAATGGCAACTAATTTTGCTGTTTTGTTAAGATCTAGTGCGATATTCCAGGATTTGTCTTCTTCAGTTTTTTGCAATGCAAAGTCAATTAGCAACGCAGTAATCTCGTTATCTTTTCCAGCTTTTTCAATAAGTTTGTCAATGGCTTTTGAA
The DNA here is from genome assembly GCA_041392205.1 of Flavobacteriaceae bacterium. Taxonomy (GTDB): domain Bacteria; phylum Bacteroidota; class Bacteroidia; order Flavobacteriales; family Flavobacteriaceae; genus Halomarinibacterium. The sequence goes on from JAWKMO010000002.1 coordinate 214,346, forward strand.
ATAAGTAACGGGGTTTCCAAGCTTACTTCAAAATGAGGGGGAAGCTTTAAATCTCTGGCAAATGTGCGCAGTAGTCGTAAGTTAAAATGATCAATTGTTTCAACACTAAAAAGGGCATAATGGTTTAGCAAGTGACGCAAAACTTTGTGAGATCTTACTTTAATTTCGGTATGGGGTAAGGTAGTTTCTTGAATAATTGAATTAAGGAGATTTGTGGATCTTTCGGGAATAACTTCTGATGAAAAATCGATTAATGTCCTAATAATTCTCTCTTTCATTTCGGAAACTGCCTTGTTGGTAAATGTAATTGCAAGAAGATGTTTATAATAATCTTTTTGCGGGTTACTAAGTATTTTTTTTAAAAAAGTCTTTACCAAAACAAAGGTTTTGCCACTTCCTGCGGAGGCGTTGTAAACAAGAAAGGGGGTTGGTGTTTCCAATGAAAAGGATTGTTTTGTGACACTAAAGATACCATTAAGAATATTTATGATAGTATAAAAAACTTATAATTTCTATAACATACTTTGCCGTTTATATTTTTTAAATTTGAATAATTAAATAACTTAAAAACAAAAAGTCATGTCATTTACATTACCGGATTTAAAATACGCTCATAATGCACTTGAGCCCAATATAGATGCTAAAACCATGGAAATCCATCACGGAAAACACCACGCTGGATACACAACCAATTTAAATGCTGCCATTGAAGGAACCCCTCTCGAAGGTCAATCAATTGAAACTATTTTAGCAGATTTGGATATGAATAATAAGGCAGTTAGAAATAATGGAGGAGGGTATTATAACCATAATTTATTTTGGGAAATCATGTCTCCCAATGGTGGTGGAGTCCCTTCTGGGGATTTAGCAAAAGCCATAGAAAGTTCTTTTGGTAGCTTTGATGCCTTTAAAGAAAAATTTTCGAATGCCGCCAAAACTCAGTTTGGATCTGGATGGGCTTGGCTTTGTGTCCACAAAGGAGGAAAATTAGAGGTGTGCGCGACCCCAAACCAAGACAACCCATTAATGCCTGGGGTTGGATGTGGAGGGACCCCCATTTTAGGAATAGATGTTTGGGAACATGCTTATTACTTAAACTATCAAAATAGAAGACCAGATTATGTAACTGCATTTTTTAATGTAGTACATTGGGACGAAGTAGCTAAAAGATTTCTTGCCAATAAGTAATAGCTTACAATTTGAAACCGTATATCCACTTAATTATATTAAGTGGATTTTTTTATTAATAACTGGGTTTTTTAACAATTACTCCTTTACAATAAAAGGCAAAAAAACATTGTGTGGAAAAGAATACGGCTCGCTTGCAGTTTACAAACTCGCCACCCCAAACTTTGGGAAAATAAAAAAGGTAAACAAGCATTGTGTGGAAAAGAATACGGCTCGCTTGTAGTTTACAATCTCGCCACCCCAAACTTTAGGAAAATAAAAAAGGTAAACAAGCGTTTACCTTTTTTGCCCCAAATCTTACCATGAACTTAACCTACTTATGCTATGGTATGAAGCAAATATATATTAAAAAAGAAATATAAAGTACAGATTTTTCCTACTTTTAGATAAAGTGTTTTATATTTTCGACAAAGGGATAAAAAATAGGAAATTATAGGGTTAATAAGCCCGTTCTGGATTGCCTTCATAGAAATGAACAAAGGCTCTATTAACTACCTTTTTACCTCCTATTGTGGGGTAATTTCCTGTAAAATACCAATCTCCTAAATTTTTTGGACAAGCTTTATGTAAATCGTCTACTTTTTGAAAAATGACATTTACCTTGGCGTTTATGGTTTTATCGGTTATAATTTCAGCAATTTTTTTTGAAATTTCCTCCTCTGAAAATGGGGCGTAAAATTCTTTTACATGGTTGATAACCTCTGGAGTGTCACTACTTAATTGGTCTTTGCATTTTTTATAAATTTCATCAACAATTCCCATACTGCCTCTTTCCTTGTGTAATTCAAGAGTGGCATTAAAAGCAACTAAATGCTCTAAACGCGCCATATCTATACCATAACAATCGGGATATCGAATTTGGGGTGCCGATGAAACCACAATAATTTGTTTTGGGTTTAAACGATCAAGCATTTTTAGAATACTTTTCTTTAAGGTAGTTCCTCGAACAATACTATCGTCAATAACTACTAAACTATCATTAGGCTTTACAATTCCATAAGTAACATCATAGACGTGAGCGACTAAATCGTCCCTGCTGCTATCCTCGGTTATAAAGGTCCTTAATTTGACATCTTTAATAGCAAGTTTTTCTGTTCTAATTTTAAGGGATTGTATTTGCTGAAGGCGATTAGGGGTTAAGGAATCTTTTTCTTTTAAAATTGCTTCATTCTTTTGCTTGTTAAGTTCATCTTGTGCTGCTTCAAGCATTCCATAAAAAGAGGTTTCGGCGGTATTAGGGATAAACGAAAAAACGGTATTTTTGGTATCATAATTAATTTCTGAAAGGATTCTTGGCATAAGTAAACGTCCTAATTCTTTTCGCTCTTGGTAAATTTCAGCATCACTTCCACGCGAAAAATAAATCCGTTCAAAAGAACAAGATTTTCTTTCTAAAGGAGGTTGAATTTCATCAATACTAACACCTCCGCCTTTTTTAATTATTAGGGCATGTCCAGGGGCTAATTCTTTTACCTTTTCAAAAGGGACATTAAAAACAGTTTGAATTGCAGGACGTTCTGAAGCAACAACAACGACTTCATCATCTTTATAAAAATAGGCGGGTCTAATTCCTGCGGGATCTCTTAAAACAAAGGCGTCTCCGTGCCCCAATAGCCCTGCCATGGCATACCCGCCGTCCCAATTTTTGGCAGATTTTTGTAATATTTTTGCAAGGTTAATATTTTCTGCAATGTAGGGTGAGGCCTCTCTTTTATTAAATCCTTGAGCTTTTGCTTTTTTATATAATTTTCTTACTGCGTCGTCAAGAAAATGCCCAATTTTTTCCATTACGGTAACCGTATCTGCTTTTTCTTTGGGATGCATTCCCAGTTTAATAAGGTTTTCAAAAAGCTCATGGGTATTGGTCATATTAAAATTTCCAGCAATAATTAAATTACGATGCATCCAATTATTTTGACGCAAAAAAGGGTGTACCGTTTCGATACTATTGCCCCCAAAAGTGCCGTACCGAACATGACCAAGATAGAGTTCTCCCAAATAGGGAATTCTTTTTTTCTGAAGTTCAATATTTTCTTTTATATCTGGATGATTTTGAAATTCTTCGTTAATCCTTCCATTTATTTGCGAAAAGATGTCTTGTATAGGCTGTGATGCATTAGATCGAATACGACTAATATAGCGGTCACCAGGCTCCATGTTTAATTTAATCCCAGCAAATCCAGCCCCGTCTTGTCCTCGATTGTGTTGTTTTTCCATCATGAGGTACATTTTGTTTACCCCGTAAAAGGCCGTACCATATTTTTCTTTGTAATACGCAAGGGGTTTTAAAAGCCTTACGAGGGCAATTCCGCATTCATGTTTTAATTCGTCGCTCATAGCTTCAGAAAAATAGTCAAATTAAAAACGCCCCGAAAATTCAGGGCGTGTGTTTATGTTAATTCAATATCGAATTGAGTTAATTTTTTAAATTGTTCCAAGCGTTTTTGAAGTTCGTTTTCTGTAAGGCTTATTAACCTTTCTGTACCAAACTTTTCTACACAAAAGGAGGCTAAGGCAGATCCATGAATGATGGCTGTTTTCATGTTTTCAAAAGAAAAGTCACCGGTTTTTGCTAAATAACCTGTAAAGCCTCCAGCAAAGGTATCCCCTGCTCCAGTGGGGTCAAAAACTTCTTCCAAAGGCAGTGCTGGTGCATAGAAAATTTCATCTTTATGAAATAATAATGCCCCGTGCTCCCCCTTTTTAATTACCACATAATCTGGTCCCATTTCCATGATTTTTTGGGAAGCAGTAACCAAAGAATATTCTCCTGTTAATTGGCGTGCTTCTTCATCGTTAATGGTTATGATGTCAATTTTTGCAATAACTTTCATTAAATCATCCCATGCATTGTCCATCCAAAAATTCATGGTGTCTAAAACAATTAGTTTTGGATATTTCATTTGCTCAATAACACTTAATTGAACCAAGGGGTGCAAGTTGCCAAGCATGACTACTTCTGCATCTTTATACTCTGAAGGAACAATGGGTTTAAAATCGGCCAATACATTGAGTTCGGTCACTAATGTGTCTCGGGTGTTCATATCGTTATGATATTTTCCGGACCAAAAGAAGGTTTTCCCATTTTTAACCTCTTCTAAAGCAGAAATATCCAAGCCCTTACTTTCAAACATTTTAAGATATTCTTCTGGAAAATCTCCTCCTACAATGGAAACAATAGCCGCATCGACCTCAAATTGAGAAGCAGCAAGACCTATAAATGTAGCGGCTCCACCTAAAATTTTATCCGTTTTTCCGAAAGGGGTCTCAATAGCGTCGAAGGCGACCGTTCCTACAATAACAAGTTTGCTCATACAAGGCGTTTAATGAAGGTGCAAATTTAATTAAATTAATTGACAATATAAGTTTTAGAAAACCAGCTTTTTTTTCTTCATAAATAAGGGTTTCTAGCATTTAGACGTTAAAAATTCACGTAATAACTAAAAACTAAATATTTAACATTTTTTGTAAAAAAGGCAGAATAGATTTGCGCGATTTATATAAAATTAACAAATAATGAAAAGCACTATTTTTTTATTCTTTTTTACCCTAAGTAGTATATTAATTGCACAAGTTGGTGTAGGAACTACAAATCCCTCTGCACAATTGGAAATCGCTAGTACAAATACAGGGATTCCTGCTTTGGAATTAAACCCTCAAACGGCACCAGTTGGAAGTGCTACAGGACAAATGGCTGTAATTGACGATGAGTTGTATATGTATGATGCCACTAGAGGGAAGTGGCTATCTACCCAAGCAGTTCCTTTGCAATGGAGTAGAAATGGGGATGCAGATAATGAAACTTTAAGATTTGGTGGCGATACCAGATCGTCTAATACCGGCGCAAGTATGCCTTTTGACGGAACCATTGTTTATGTTACTGCAAACTCTTCGGGGGGTAATGCATCAAAAGGTTTTGAGGTTAGGATAAAATCGGAAACTACTTTAAAATCTACTGTTGGTTTTAATTTAGCATCGGGGGTGTTCAAAAAGACAGACTATAACGTAAATTTTGTTGCAGGGGATTACCTTAATGTTTTTGTAGTAAATGCAGGAGCAGATGTTACGGACCCATCAGTTATTGTTTGGGTAAAATGGCGTAAATAGAGATTATTTTCGTCCAAAATCCGCAGGAATTTCTCCCCAAGCTCGGGTTTCCCATTTTACAATTTTTGTAGTGTACGAGTTGTTTTTGAGCCAAGCTTCAGCTCGAGAGATGAGTTCAAAAAGAGGTTTATTTTTTGCAGAAAGAGGTAATTTTGTATTGCATTTTTTCTTTTTTACCCAGCCCATAGCAATTTTAGAGTCGGAATAAATAAATCGGTCGCTATTCTTTTGTTTTAGAAGGGCCAGACCGTGCACGATGGCTAGAAACTCTCCAATATTATTAGTGCCTTGTTCAAAAGGGCCTTGATGAAACAATTGTTGCTTAGTTTGGGTATCTACCCCACGGTATTCCATTTTTCCAGGATTTCCGCTTGAAGCTGCATCTACAGAAATGGAATACAAGTTGGGCTCGCCTATTTTTTTTAAATCTTCTGTAGAAAGAGTTTTTTTCTTTTTTTCACCTTTTCCTTTATAGTCTTTATAGTCTTTATGGTAAGCTGTTTTTGCTTCAGCAAAGGTTTCAAAAGACTTATACTGTGCGCCTTTAACTCCATTTATGGAAAGCTGGCACTCTTTCCAGCTTCCAAAGATTCCCGCAGGATTTCCGTACCAAACCACATAAAACTTTTCTTTTTTAGCCATGAACTATAAGGTTTAATTTCTCCTACCCAGAGGGAACAAGTAATTGTTCAATAATCTTCGGAAACCATTCATATTCTAGTTGATGAACTTTTTCAGCAACGGTTTCTGGAGTATCTTTTTCAGAAATGGGGACACTTTTCTGAAAAATGATGGCACCTTCATCATAATGCTCATTCACATAATGAATGGTAATTCCCGTTTCTTTCTCAGCATTGGTTACTACGGCTTCATGTACATAATTACCGTACATTCCCTTTCCGCCATATTTAGGTAATAGCGCAGGATGAATGTTAATTACTTTATTTGGATACACTTTTAAAATAATTTCAGGAAATTTCCATAAAAATCCTGCTAGTACAACGATGTCTGGCATGTCTTTTTTCAGAATTTTAAGCACTCCATTTGAACTTTCTAGCGCTTCTTTGGTAAAGAAAGAAGTCTTTATTTTAAAGGGCTTAGCGCGTTGTAAAACTTTGGCATCCTTCTTGTTTGAGAGCACGCGAACAACTTTGGCTGTTTTGCTGTGTTGAAAGTGTTCAATAATGTTTTGAGCGTTGGTACCACTGCCCGAAGCAAAAATAACAATACGCTTCTCCATAAAAAATTCCAGAGTTTTCACCGAAGTAATTAAAATAATAATAACAAAAGTAAGGTAATAGGGTTAACTTCACCCAAAAATATTTATATTGGTTTCTACATTTTTAAACCAAAATAATTTTATTCCAAAAATTGAAATCACAATAAAATTATAGTAACTTTAAAATAAGTTTTAAAAAGAGAACCTCACATTTTGTTTACAAAATGGTGTTTTAAATTAAAATATTTTATTTTTGCCACTTGTAATTAAATCTAAAAATTAAGAATTATGTCAGACATTGCATCAAGAGTAAAAGCGATTATCGTAGACAAATTAGGTGTTGACGAAAACGAAGTTGTAAACGAAGCTAGCTTCACTAACGACTTGGGAGCCGATTCATTGGATACGGTAGAGCTTATCATGGAATTTGAAAAAGAATTCGACATTCAAATTCCAGACGATCAAGCTGAAAATATTGCCACCGTTGGTCAAGCAATTTCCTATATCGAAGCAGCAAAATAAAACTACTTCTTTATGGAACTAAAGCGAGTTGTTGTAACAGGACTTGGTGCACTCACTCCCATTGGTAATAACATTCAAGAATATTGGGATGGTCTTAAAAATGGGAAAAGTGGTTGTGCTCCTATTACCTATTTTGACACAGAAAAGTTCAAAACAAAATTCGCTTGTGAGTTAAAAAACTTCAATGTTGAAGATCATTTTGATAGGAAAGAAGCCCGAAAACTAGACCGATTTGCCCAATATGCATTGGTTTCTTCAGACGAAGCTATTGCAGATGCAGGCATAGACCTTGAAAATATCGACAAATTTAGAGTAGGTGTTATTTGGGGTGCAGGAATAGGAGGGCTAGAAACCTTTCAGGATGAAGTCATAAATTTTGCAGAAGGGGATGGAACACCGCGTTTCAACCCCTTCTTTATTCCTAAAATGATAGCGGATATCGCTCCTGGCAATATCTCCATAAAGCACGGTTTTATGGGCCCCAACTATACTACGGTTTCCGCTTGTGCCTCTTCGGCAAATGCCTTAATAGACGCGCTCAATTATATTCGGTTAGGGCATTGCGATATCATTGTTACTGGAGGCAGTGAAGCTGCTGTGACCAAAGCCGGTATGGGTGGATTTAATGCCATGCATGCGCTTTCCACCAGAAATGAAAGCCCAGAGACTGCCTCTCGTCCATTTGATGCAACCAGAGATGGTTTTGTCTTGGGAGAAGGTGCCGGAGCACTCATTTTAGAAGAATATGAGCATGCTAAAAAGCGGGGAGCCAAAATTTATGCAGAAGTAGTGGGCGGTGGAATGTCAAGTGATGCTTACCACATGACGGCACCACATCCAGATGGTATTGGAGTAGAAAGAGTGATGCTTAATTGCCTAAAAGATGCTGGCATGAAACCAGAAGAAGTAGATGCCATTAATACCCATGGAACTTCTACCCCTTTAGGAGATGTAGCCGAGTTAAAAGCAATTACAAAAGTATTTGGCTCCCATGCCAAAAACATGAATATCAACTCAACAAAATCTATGACAGGCCATCTATTAGGGGCTGCTGGAGCCATTGAAGCTATTGCTTCTATTTTAGCTATGGAACATGGTTTAGTCCCACCTACCATTAATCATTCCTCGGTAGATGAAAATATAGACCCTTCTCTTAATCTTACTCTTAATAAAGCCCAAGAACGAAAAATTAATGTGGCTATGAGTAATACTTTTGGTTTTGGGGGACATAATGCTTGTGTACTTTTCAAAAGATTGCATAATTAGTTTTTATGGCTTCTTTAAAGAATTTATTTTCCTCTCGTTCAAATGCAGAGGGAGCATTTTATGTTACCTTAAAAAAAATAATTGGTTTTAAACCTCACGATATATCAATTTACGAAGAGGCGTTTACCCATCGTTCCATGAATTCTATCAATACTAATGGAAAACCTCAAAATTACGAGCGATTGGAATTTTTAGGAGATGCTATGTTAGGGTCTGTTATTGCGGCACATTTGTTTAAAAAAGTTCCCGGAGGTAATGAAGGTTACCTTACCAAGATGCGCTCTAAAGTAGTTAGTAGGGAACACCTAAATGAATTGGGAAGAGATTTAAAACTTATTGAGTTAGTAAAAACCTCGGTCTCCACCCAACATTTTGGAGAAAATATTCATGGGAATGTTTTTGAAGCCCTTGTGGGAGCCATCTATCTTGATAAAGGGTTCAATTTTGTAGAGAAATTTATTCATAGAAGGGTCATAAAACCGTACGTTGATATTGAAAAATTAGAAGGCAAGGTAATTAGCTATAAAAGTCTTTTTATAGAATGGTGCCAAAAAAACAAAAAGAGTTTTAAATTTCACGTTTATGAAGATAATGGCAATGATCCATTGAAGCATTTTGCGGTAAAATTGGAACTTGAAAAAGATACGGTTGCAAAAGCAAGAGGAACTTCAAAGAAAAAAGCCGAAGAACGTGCGGCTAAAAGAGCATTTTATAAACTCCAAAAACAAATTCAATTTCAAGGGAATTGATGGTATTTGTCCTATAAATTCCCAAACGTTTTCGGTTATATTTCCTTTAATTTTACATCAAGTATTACTCGAAGAGTAAAACAATTCCTATTTTTAATCAAAATTGAAAGGATGACTCACTATAAATTACAAATAGAGGAAAACGATGAGGACTCCTTTTTACTTTTAGCCATTCATTGTAGTGAAGAACCTTATAAAATGGCATTTATGCTCAATAAAAACCTCAATATTAATTTAAAGCGGAAAAGAATGGATATTGAAATTGTAGCCAAAAAAATGACAACTTCCTATGCTATTTTTGAATTTGAAAACCCACAAGAGTACACCCATTTTTATTTAGTAGAAAATAAATGTACATTACAAAGCGATACTAATTTTCAAAAAGGAAGTTTATTTGCTCTTGACCATTCTGAAAAAATAAGAAGAGTTCATCTATTACCCGAATTTAAAAAAGCCGATTTTTTTTTAAAAATTGAAACAGATATTGAGTTATTCCCAATTCGGAAAGTCTTAGCACAAATGAATGCCATAAGAGAAGTTATTTCAGCATATGTTATTGAAAACCAAAACATAAAATCCTATAACAATTTAATATTTAACTAATGCCAACCCATAAAAAAACCAAAATTGTAGCCACCTTAGGGCCGGCTACTAATGATAAAAAGGTATTAAAGGCGATGATAGAGGCAGGAGCCAATGTTTTTAGAATTAATTTTTCTCATGCCGATTATAACGATGTAAAAAAACGGATTAAAATGATTCGTGAACTTGGAGAAGAACTGGGTATAAGTACGGCTATTTTAGCCGATTTACAGGGGCCTAAACTTCGGGTTGGAATCATGAAAGAAGAAGTGGTAGTAAAACCGGGAGATAAAATAGATTTTTATACAGGAAAAGAATTTGAGGGGACAAAGAGTAAGGTATATATGAATTATACCAATTTCCCAGCCGATGTAAAAACAGGAGAGCGTGTACTTCTAGACGATGGAAAACTTATTTTTGAAGTGATTGAAACCAACGGGAAAGATAAGGTTTCCACTAAAGTAATTCAAGGAGGACCTTTGCGATCCAAAAAAGGCGTAAATCTTCCTAACACCAAAATCTCGTTGCCAGCACTAACATCTAAAGATAAAGAAGATGCTATTTTTGCTATTTCTCAAGAAGTAGATTGGTTTGCTCTTTCTTTTGTAAGGCATGCCGAAGATTTAAAAGAATTACAAGCGCTTATTGAAGCTCATAGCGAATACAAAATTCCTATCATCGCTAAGATAGAAAAACCCGAAGCCGTAGAAAATATTGATAAAATTATTCCCTATTGTGATGGATTAATGGTCGCTCGTGGAGATCTTGGTGTTGAAGTCCCTGCTGCAGATGTACCATTAATTCAAAAACAATTGGTCCTTACTGCAAAACGAGCTAGAATTCCCGTTATTATTGCCACACAAATGATGGAAACAATGATTACCTCACTTACCCCAACTCGTGCCGAAGTAAACGATGTGGCCAATAGTGTAATGGATGGAGCAGATGCCGTGATGCTCTCTGGAGAAACTTCGGTTGGGAAGTATCCTGTTGAAGTTATTAAAAAAATGGCCGAGATTTGCGAAACGGTAGAAGACTCTGAACTTATAACAGTTCCACATACCCCACCCCATGTTAGAACCAATCGATATATCACTAAATCGGTTTGCTATCATGCCGCTAAAATGGCAGGTGAAATTGAAGCAAAAGCTATTTGTACGTTAACCAATAGTGGGTATACCGCCTTTCAAATTTCTGCTTGGAGGCCCAATGCACATATTTTAGTTTTTACTTCAAATCATCGTATTTTATCTCGTCTTAATCTGCTTTGGGGTGTAAAAGCATTCTATTACGACAAATATGTAAGCACAGACGAAACGGTTATAGATGTTAACAGAATTGCCTTTGAAAAAGGTTTTGTAGAAAAGGGAGATTACCTAATCAATCTGGCGGCGATGCCAATAGTGGATAAAGGAATGGTCAATACGCTACGCGTTTCTCAAGCATAAAAAAAAGCCGAGCATTGCTCGGCTTTTTTTTTAATTACTTCATCTGCTCAGTTCGAGTAATTGTCATGTTCTCCCCTTCTTTTTCAATAGTGACTTGACTTGAAAATTTTTGTGAAGAATACACATATTCAATTTTTTGAAGTTCATTGTCTTTACGTGAAATTTCCAGTTGGCTAATCCAAATTCCTTTTTTGGGCTTTCCATCAAATATAATTTCTGAATCCTTTCCTTTAGGATTTGGAAAATTAAACTCCCTAGGAAAATCGAATAATTGTTGCGCGGTTGTAAACGCTTCATGCCAGGGTACATTAGGAAGTACAATAGCTTCTTTATTTATAGGATTGCTCGCAGTACCCTCTATCTTTTCAGAAAATTGAACTTCAGGAAACTGTTTTTGTAATTCAGTGGCATAGCCTTTTACCGAAATATCACTTTCTGGCGGAAAATATTTTGAAAGATATCCATTAAAGGCAAATCCTTTTTTATGGTTAAATTCCACTTCATCCATCGCACCTTTAACACCCAAAACAGTCATGGTGGTTTTGGCTTCGGAAGAAACCACTTTTACTTTTGTTCCATAAGGCATTTTGGCCAATTTTTCACTTTGTAAATTGTTAAACTCTCGAAGGCTTAATCCGCTGGGAGCTGTAACGTATCGATATTCTGTTTCAGCATTATTTTCTGAAATGTCTGCAAGCGCTAAGTCTTCAGATAAATTTGTCTTTACAATTTCAGTTTCGGGTGTTGAGGAGGTTTCTTCTGTGTTTTCTTTGCAAGAAAACAAAGGAGTTGTTAGTACAACTGTGGCAATTATTAAAACTACTTTTTTCATAATGGTAAAATTTAAAGGTTACTAAAAAGTAGTTTTACATCACAGGCTAAAATTCGAGTTTAAGTTGTACTTCAATGTTTTGTTCTGGGAGCGGTTTGGCTTCCTTTTTTTTTGCCTCATTGTTGAGGTTTGACATGCTAATTCCCAACAAGCGTACCGAATCTTTCATCTTCTCTTGAAATAACAAATCTTTAACATTTTCAAAAATAAGGGCCTTACTGGAAATGTAAAGCGGTAGTGTTTTACTTCTGGTTTGCAAGGTAAAATCACTGTATTTAATTTTAAGTGTAATCGTTTTTGCCGCCACTTTAACTTTTTGAAGCCTACGTTCAACTTCTGCAGCAATATTCTCCAATTTTTCGAGCATAAAAACTTCCGAAGAAATATTTTCATTAAAGGTTCGCTCTGCTGCTAATGATTTACGAGTATGCTCGGGTTTTACTTTGCTATGTTGTATCCCACGAACAATATGGTAATAATAAGCGCCACTTTTTCCAAAGTGTTCTTCTAAATAGTCAATAGATTTTTCTTTTAGGTCTTTCCCAGTAAAAATACCGTGGCGGTACATTTTTTCTTTCATCACTTTCCCAACGCCATAGAATTTTTTAATATCTAAGGCCTCCAAAAATTCAATTACTTCCTCCGGGGGAACGGTTTTTTGCCCATTGGGCTTATTAATATCACTGGCCACTTTAGCCACAAACTTATTTATAGAAATCCCTGCGGAGGCATTGAGCCCGGTTTTCTCTTTTATTTTTTTTCGAATTTCTTTTGCAATCAAAGTGGCACTGGGATTGCCTTTTTTGTTTTCGGTTACATCGAGATAGGCTTCATCGAGGGAAAGGGGTTCTACCAAATTGGTGTATTCAAAAAATATTTTACGAATGGTTTTTGAGATTTCAGTATAGCGTTCAAATCGCGGTCTCACAAATATTAAATCAGGGCAAAGTTTTCCAGCCAAAACCCCACTCATGGCGCTACGCACTCCAAATTTTCTGGCTTCGTAACTCGCCGCACTTACCACCCCTCTTTGGGTATTCCCGCCCACAGCAATGGGTTTGCCTATTAAGTCTGGATTGTCCAATTGCTCCACAGACGCATAAAAGGCATCCATGTCTACGTGGATAATTTTTCGGATAGGCAAGGTGGTTTCCATACAGTAAATTTAATACCTTTAAACCATTGTTTTGTTATGCTTGAAATAGAACGTAAATTTTTAGTGACTTCTGAAGATTATCAAAAGGAAGCTACGTCCAAGAGTTATATTATTCAGGGATTTTTGAATAGCCACCCTAATCGAACGGTAAGAGTGAGAGTGGAAGGAGAGAAAGGATTTTTAACAATAAAAGGAATCTCTTCCAAAGACGGAACCACGCGTTTTGAATGGGAAACAAAAATACCTTTAGAGGAAGCAAAAAAATTATTGCCATTATGTGAAAAAGGAATTATTGAAAAATACCGTTATAAAGTATTTTTTGAAGGGAATCTTTTTGAAATCGATGAATTTTTGGGAGAGAATCAAGGACTTATTATAGCCGAAATTGAACTAAATGAAGCCCACCAAGCTTTTGAAAAACCTAATTGGCTTGGAGAAGAAGTTACAGGACAAGCAAAATATTATAATTCACAATTAAGTAAAAAACCCTTTAAAACTTGGTAACATGAAACCATTTACAAAAATCTTCCCCTTTAAAGGGGGATTAAGGGAGATGTGCCTCCTTACTGCTATAATTTTTGGAGTATTTTCAAGTTGTAAAAAGGAATCTTCAAAAAATAGCATTGAAAAAACCAATGTAACAGATTCAATTTCAAAAGAAGCAAAACAATCTGTAGTAGATTTTAAAAAAGAACTAACCGATAAAGGCTTTCAAATTTTTGATTATATCGATGAAAAATCGGGAGATACCATTTTAATGCAGCAATATTTCATTGCTTTTTTAAAAAGAGGAAAAAATCGTTCACAATCGAAAGAGGAGGCTGATAGTTTACAAAGATTGCATTTAGCTCATTTAGGGAGAATGTACGAAGAAGGTTACGCCGATATTTCGGGACCTTTTGGTGATGACGGCGATATCCGTGGGATTACTATTTACAATGTTCCCACGCTACAAATAGCAGATAGCCTCGCCAATAGGGATCCTATGGTAAAAGCAGGAAGATTAGAAATTGAAATACACCCTTGGTGGGCAGCAAAGGGTTTTCCGCTACGCTAATTTTTGAAGGATTGCTTTTATTTTCACTTCAGAAGAGTGGCTCACGATTCCTTCTTCTAAAGGGCTTTGCATAGAAACCTTAGGAGTCCATTTTAAGGTTTGAATTTTATGGGAAGCGGAAGCATGTATTTCGTTAAAACCGGCTTCCTTAAAGGCTAAAACATTTTCAACGGTGATGCCTCCTCCTGGCATAATTTCGATACTTTTTGAAAGGTGTTGTAGTTCTTTTAGCAATGCTAATCCTTCGAGAGCTGTGGGTTTTTGGCCTGAACTTAAAATTCTTTTTACTCCCATTTGCTGAAGCGTTTTAAGAGATGCTTTAGGATCATGACACCAATCGAAAGCACGATGAAAAGTAAAATCCAATCCGGTGGAAGCTTCAAAAAGTTGGGAAGTGGTCACAATGTCAATTTCATTTTCCATGGTCAACGCGCCGCTTACAATTCCTGTAACTCCCTTCTTCTTGCAGTGCTCAATATCTTTTAGCATCACATCAATTTCATTTTTGGTATAGGTAAAATTTCCACTTCGTGGCCTTATAAGGACATAGACGGGAATTGTTAATTCGGAACGAATTTTTTCCAATAATCCAAACGAAGGGGTGATGCCACCCATAGATAATTCGGTACATAGCTCTATACGATGCGCGCCCGCTTTTTGGGCTGCTAAGGCACTTTCAAAACTATTGGCACAAATTTCTACAATCATTCTACAATTATTTCGTCAATAAACGTCCACGCTTTGTTGCCAGCTCCTTGTTCGCCTTGAGGGATGGTACCAAAGTTGGGGATTTTTAAGGTCATTTCTGTCATGACTAATTTTTCATATTTAGAATAATCAAGAACTTTTGTGATTGTATTTTTTTCAGTATTTAAAACGATTGTTTGATTATCTAAAACTTTACTCCCATTTTCTAAAATTCCTTCATAAGCGATATTTTTTGGAGCATAAATCCATTGTCCGGGGGCATTGTAGAATCTTAAAATAACTTTGTTAATCTTTCTTGGTTCATTAAAAGTGATCGTAATCTCTACATCTTCTCCCCAAAAGCCTAGCCATTCGCTATCGCCATAGCGTTTATTACTTCCCTTTCGGCCATTAATCAAGGCCTCTTTTCCACCACTATTATAGTTGGGGTGTGGTTCCTTATTCATTGAAAGAGTTGCGTTAATGGCTTTATGATAAATTACAGAATCTTTCAACACAGATCCTAACGGTTTTCCCTCTTTGGAAACATAGGAGGTAATCACTGAATTTTCAGTAATTAAAAGGGGCGTTTCGTATTTCTTTTCTTCTGCCTTATTTATGGAATAAAAAATGTCTTTTCCCCGTGTGGGGGTACTTAATTTATAATATACCTTTCCTTTTTCTTTGTAGATGTTCCCTTTTAGTTGGTATAAATGGTTGGCATAGTTTATTCCCATAACATTTAACCGTTCCATAAAAGTCTCTAATCGAGATAGAAACTGAGGATACTCTTTTTCAAAATCAAGGGGTGGACCTGTCCAGTTAACTTCGCTTAAAGCTAAGATGCGTGGGAAAATCATATATTCCACTTGATTTTGAGTCTTTATATACTCCGTCCAGACATTGCCTTGAGCACCTAAAATATAGTTGGATTCTTCTTCCGAAAGTTCCTCCGGAACGGGATTAAACCCATATACTTTTTCCAAAGGCAAAAAACCACCTATAGCCAAGGGCTCATCTTCATTTTCACTTTGATAATGGTCAAAATAACAATGAGAGCCAGGGGTCATAATTACATTGTGTTTATCCTTGGCAGCAGCTATGCCACCTTCGGTGCCACGCCAAGACATAACGGTTGCGTTTGGGGCTAATCCCCCTTCCAAAATTTCATCCCACCCAATTATTTTTTTACCCTTGCTATTCAGAAATTTTTCAATCCGTGTAATAAAATAGCTCTGCAGTTCGTGTTCGTCTTTTAAGCCTTCTTTTTTAATCAATGCTTGGCAATGGACACAACTTTTCCAATGGGCTTTGGGAGCTTCGTCTCCACCAATATGAATATACTCACCTGGGAAAAGTGCCGCCACTTCGGTTAAGACATCTTCCAAGAATGTAAAGGTTTCTTCTTTGGGACAAAAAATGTCTTCAAAAACACCCCATTTGGTAGCCACGGGAATTTGCTCTCCCGTACAGCCTAATTTGGGATAGGTGCTAATGGCAGCTTGTGCATGACCAGGCATTTCAATTTCGGGGATAATGGTAATATTTAGCTTTTCAGCATAAGCCACAACTTCCTTAATATCATCTTGGGTGTAAAATCCACCGTAGCGCGTTCCATCAAACTGTTGAGGGGTATCATTATAATGTCCCATTAAAGTTTCGTCACGATAGGCAGCTTGAGTTGTTAGTTCTGGATATTTTTTTATTTCCATTCGCCAGCCTTGATCATCGGTAAGATGCCAATGGAAATAATTCATCTTTAACATAGCGAGATAGGAAAGGTACTTTTTCACAAATTCTTTATCGAAAAAATGCCGAGCAACATCGAGATGCATTCCACGATACGGAAACTTCGGAAAATCTTTTATTTCAACCAAAGGAAGTATAACTGAAGGATTTGGAAATGAATTCAATTGCTCCATGGAAGGGGGTAATAACTGCCTAAGAGTTTGTACCCCATAAAAAGCCCCAGAAGCGTCTTTGGCTTTTAATAAAATACTATCCTCAATTATTGAAAGGGTATAGCCTTCTTTGGGTAATGTAGTATCTTTTTTAATAAGGAATTGAGCATAGTCTTCACGGTTATTTTGAAGTGCATAACCCCTTTTTTTTAAATAATCGGAAAGAAAGCTTGTAGCGAGTTCAAATCCTTCATCAGCATAAAAAGGAATAATGGAATTCAAAGTATGCTCCCCTTCATAAACTTTTATTTCTTGTGGTTTTGGGATTAAGCCGAGATTATTTTCAATAATTTCTTTTTCCTTTTTTGAGCAAGAAGCCAATATTAAAAAAGATAAAAACAGGATGTATTTCATTTCTCCAAAGATTTGAAACTAAAATACATAATTATAGTGAAGCAAGTGTAATTGCGATTTGCTGTTTTATTTCATTGCCTTTATCATCTACAGCGGTTAAGACATAGTTTCCAGGTTTGGGTAAAAATGCTAATTCGTGAAAAGTATGCGTAGTACCAATAAATTTCGCATCCAGATACCAATAAACGGTTGTTTCAGTATCGCGATGGGCAAGGGTGAAAATGACTTCGTTTATAGTTTCATCAAAATTTTTAGGAAGGACAATGGCTTCGTTTCGTTTTGGAAAAATAAATTCCATGGTTTGTTTCCCTTCTTGCAAACAATTTTGCTGAAAGGGTGGGGCCAATTTATATTCCGGATGTTTTGAAGCATAATAATATTCTATCATGGGGGGCAGTGTAAACCAGTTTTTTTGAATCATTTCAGAAAGATTATAACAAGAAGAATTTACCTGAAAGCTTTCAGAAGCATTTAAAAAAATCTTTTTATGATAACCACATGGCGCTGTTTGTATTCCTTCTTTGGGAATCCATTCCTTTTTTTTAGCATCACAATAAACCCCTGCTATATGCCCGCTTTGCGGACAGATTTCAGTTTCTACTAAATCGTCATAAGGCGGCTTAAACCAACCACTTTTTGGAAGTACGTTTAAAACATCAAAAAGTAAGGGTGCGGCGGCTTGTACCCCTGTTAAACCCGGTCGTCCTTCACCATCGGCATTACCCACCCATACTCCAATAGCATATTTAGGGGTTACTCCAACAGCCCACGCATCTTTAAAACCAAAACTGGTTCCTGTTTTCCATGCAATAGGTTGTGAATCGTTAAAAAAACTCCAATTTTCTTCACCCTCTGGCCTATTTACTTCTTGCATTGCTTCCAAAGTTTTGTAAATACTTCCGGCATTAAAAACAGAACCTGTTGAACGTTTTTTTCCGAAAGAGAGCGTTTCAGCCTTTATGTATTTTGGGGATTGAAAATCTTTTGAACGATACTCGCTGGAAGATTCATTAAAGTAATTTAAAGTCGAAGCCATACCCGCATAGGCATTGGTGATTTCCCATAAAGAAGCTTCGGCGCCTCCTAAGATAAGGCTTAATCCATAATGATTGGAGGGCTTTTTTATACTATAAAATTGTAATTCGTGTAGTCTTTTGTAAAATCGGTCTAATCCATAGTCTCGAAGTAAAAGCACGGCAGGAATATTTAAAGAACGCGATAAGGCCAGGCTGGCAGGGACGGCTCCGTTAAATTGATTGTCAAAATTTTCCGGACTATAACCATTAATAACCGTTGGGATATCCGCAACGAGCATGTCTGGTAAAAGCGCTCCAGAATCCAAAGCCGCAGCATACAAAAAAGGTTTTAAAATACTTCCTGTGCTTCGTGGTTTTGAAATTATATCTACAAAAGCATCATTGTCCTTATGGCTTGGCGCATTCCCAACATAGGCCAAAACTTCTTTGGTGGTAACATCTAAAATGAGGACGGCGATATTATTAATTTCATTTTGCTGAAGAACATAATGATGCTCCTTTACCATTGTGTTTACTTTTTGCTGAAGATGAATATCTAAAGTAGATACAATACATTGTCCTTCAAATTTACTTCGTATTTTTTCAGTGAAATGAGGGGCTATTTCAGGTAAAGGAAAAGGTTTTCCTGGCAAGGGTTCTTCCAAAGCCAATTCATACGTAGTTTCATCAATGATTTTATTCTGAAATAATTTTAATAGCAATCGGTTTCTTTTTTCTTTGAAAATAGCTTCATTTTTTCCAGGAAAAATTAACGCTGGCGCGTTGGGCAACACAGCCAATGCAGCCGATTGTCCCCAGCTAAGTTGTTCTGACGGAATTCCAAAATAGCGCCACGAAGCCGTTTCCAACCCAACCACATTTCCACCAAAAGGGGCATACGAAGCATAGAAATTCAAAATTTCTTTTTTAGAAAATCCTGCTTCCAGACGGGTTGCCATAAATACTTCCACCAATTTTTCTGCGTAGCTACGTTTTTGGTTTTTTCGAGATAAGCGAATGACCTGTTGTGTTATGGTACTTCCTCCTCTTCGTTTTTCAGAAGTGAGGTTTTGCCATAATGCCTTTCCCATGGAGATGGGGTTAAATCCTGGGTGGCTGTAAAAGTATTCGTCTTCAAAATGAAGAATACACTGTTCAAATCGGTTAGGAACCGAATCCATTTTAGGGAAACGCCATTGTCCGTCTGCGGCGATTCTAGCTCCTAGCATAAAGCCTTCCTTGCTTTCTACTACAGTGGCAGTTGGGTCTTTAAATAGAGGTTTTGGAAGACAAAACAGCCACACCACAAACAACCCAAATAGTAGGATGAATTTGATTTTATGTTTTAATATGTAGTGTTTTATTGTTTTCATTTCTCCCTCCGCCTAAAGGCACCTCCCCCAAAAGGGGAGGAACGTTTTATTGTTGTACGGTAATCCATTGCCCTTTGTTGCGCGCATAATAATTGTGATCATACATGGCTTCGGTTTGTGCTCCAGGTAAATAATAAGTTCCTAAATAGGAAGCATTTAGTTTTACCGTAAAAGTTTTGGATTTTTTGGCATCCAAATCGAAATAGAAATTGACTCTATCATCTCGAATATCTTTGTAACGAGCCTCCCCTGAGGCACCGCCACCCAATTCAGTAAAGCTAGTATTTACAATTTCCCAACCACTTGGAAAAATTTGAGAAAGCGCCACGTTGCCAACATAATCATTGGAAAGATTCATTACCACTACTTTTGCAGTAATTTCAGTGCCTTGGCGTAGGGTTGTAATGTCCAAAGTTTTCCCATCGCCATCAACAAATTGTGTTTTCAAGCTTAGATTTTTTTGTTCGGCAAGTTCTTCACCAACAGGAAGTTTTCCTTTTTGGGAAAGTGTTACATAAACCACATTTCCTTTTTTGTTGGAAACTGAAACAGCATTGCTTCCCATCACAAAACTAAGTTCTCTACTGGCAAGGGCTTTGTCGGTTTTTACGGTTGTTGTTTTTCCATTATTTGAAAAAGTCAATTCCATGCTTTTTCCTCCGTTTTTCTGAACCATTTTTCCCATTGCTATTAGTCCATAAGCAGTTTCCTGTGTGCTAAACCAACGTTGTGAAGACAATTCTTTTGCAACGGAAATAGCCATATCCCTTTGTTTGGCATCTCCTAAAAGCACCCATGTTTCCAACGCCATGGCTTTGTTTCTGAAAGGACTTCCGTAGGTGTAATAATCGTAATTCTGGGGCACAAAATGGATATTTGCTGTTTGGGCAATTTCTTGGGCGACATTTTTCTTCCCAGCTAATGCATAGGCTCCCGCAAGTCTCCATTTAGCATCATTACTTAAATTTTTGGATTCTTTTAAACGGTTCATCGCTGCCAACTCGGGTTGTCCTGCCAATGCCAAGGTGTACAATCGGTACGCCTGCACCAAGCTACTGTTGTATCTAGAATCGCTATTTTGCCATTGTCTTGCCGCATTTTTTTGATACCGCAACCAATTATCTAAAAAGGTCAAAGGAAGTGAGTATCCTTTTTGTTTGGCTTCCAACATAAAATGCCCAGCATAATTAGTTCCCCAATCATCGGCTTCGCGTTCCCCAGGCCAATAACTTAGTCCGCCATTGGCAATTTGGAAATTCCCCAATCGTTTTATAGCGGTTTCAATATTTCTCTGAATTTGATTTTTTCTATCGAAAGTAATATCAAAAATGTCATCTAGGTATAATTGAGGGAAAGCTCCCGAAGTAGTTTGTTCAATACACCCATGTGGATAGCGAATGAGGTACTCTAATCTTCTTTCAAAATCCATAGGCGGGAGTGTAGAAAATTCTAGAGATGCTGCATTGGTTCCTGCCACACCAAAAGTTTCAAAAGTGATGGTTTCTGAAACATTTTCAGCCAATGTATAGGTAGTTGTTTTTTGTGAAATAGGATTGGGGTTTTCCACATCTATTTCTACTTTATAACTTGCTTTTTCACCATTTCCCGTAGCGACGACTTCAATAGTTTGAATAGCATCTGTCGCGTTGAGCGGAGCCGAGACGTCAAATTCAAAATTGATAATTTGTTCTCCAGGTTTTGAAAATGAAACGGTTTTTGAAGTTCCGTTAATGGGTTTTAAAGCATCTCCCGTTTTAACGGTAATCGATGCCGATTTCACTTTGTTTTCCATAGCAAAAACCGTTACAGGAAGGGTTACTTTTTCTCCTGGAGAAAGTTTTCTAGGGAGCGAGGCCAAAACCATGAGCGGTTTACGTACCGGAGTGGCTTTGTCCGTTTTTCCGTAGGCACTTTTAGTATTATCTCCTGCAACAATCATCGTTCTTACGGAGCCTACGTAGTTAGGCATTTTTAACATGTGACTTGCTTGTTGGCCGGCTTTCAGTTCAAAAGGGCCTATATAACTTACCACAGGTTTAAAACGATCAGCTTTTCGGTTTTTGGCACCCGCTGCTTCGTCGCCTCCACCAATGGCAAAAATGTTTTCTACACTGCCCGAATAGGCACCTATTACATCATCAAAAATATCGAAGGTTTTTACACCCAAGGCTTCACGGGTGTAGAATGCCTCGTGAATTTCTGGAGTTTTAAAACGCGTTAAATCCAAAAGTCCTTCATCCACTACCGCAATAGTGTACGTCATCGGTTTTTTATTTTCTTCCGAAACCTTAATGGTATAGGTTTCTTCAGGTTTTAAAACTTCGGGCATGGTTAATTTTGGTTTCAAAATAGTAGAAGGATCTTCAACCAAAATTGGCACAACACCATACAATCGAATAGGCAAATCGTTCTTTGTTTGCTCGTGGGGTTGCAATAAAGAAATATTCACATACACATTGGGGGCCATTTCTTTGGTTAATGGAATGTTTACGGTGGTTTCTCCTTTTTTTGTTTCCACCCATTGTGTGGAAAGTACTTCGGTGCCATTTTCGATGCTCACCAAGGCACGACCTTCACTACCTGACGGGAAGGTAATTTGTGCTTTTTCATTGACTTGATATTTTTCTTTATCGGCTGAAAATAGTAACATTTTGGCACTCTCAGCATCATTGTCTACCGGACGCTTCCACCAGTTTCTGTAGAAATAAGTTATTCTTCCCGTGGCGTGGCCTGAAACTTTATCAATTACTCGAATTAAGTACCGCCCGCCGTCTTTGTCTGGAATATTGACCGTAAATTGATTTTTTCCATTTGCTTTTGTGGTAACCGTAAAATCTTTTACAGGGCGGTGTACTACAGCGTTTTCATATTGAGAAAGATTGTCGTACCCACGATTCCACCACCAGCGCCATTCAATCTCGAAGATTTGAACTTGAAGCTCACGATTTCCAGAAGCTTTTCCTTGGGCATCTACTGTGGCAACATCAAAAACCGTGTTTTCATCGGTAAAATATGAGCCATAACGATGCGCTTCAGGAGATTTTAACCCCACAAAGTGGGAATAGGGAGCTACATTTTTTGAAAATACATCTATGGAAAAGTCACCACCCCCTTCAAACACCTTGGTTAAAAAGGTAGCTTGTAGCATTCCAGGGGCTTTTCCATTTATTTCGAGATTTTTATTAATGATTGTAGTTCCTTCTTCTGAAAGAGTTGTATTTAAAACAGGAATTTCAATTTCATCAAACGAGCGAATAGGATCATTAAATTGATACTTTGAAAAATCTTTAAACGCGGTATTTGTGCTTCGTAAAGTAGCAGCCATTTCAATTTTTAGATTCCGTGCAGGAGCTCCATGAAGCCAAAGTGCTTTTGCGGTCCCTTCAACAGGTTTGCTAGCATCTAATACGTCATCTTTAAAATCTAATTGTAGTTTTAATCGGTTGGGTTTTATGGTAGCTACTTTTAAAGGATGCGAAAATTTAGCTCCCCCTACTGAAATGGTTGCATTCCAATTTCCCGTGGGAGCAGAAGATTGCGTGGCAATAGGGAAATAATAAAATCCATTAACCCCTTCGTTTAAAACCGAACGTTGCACCAATTTACCTCGTGCATCAGTTACATCTAATTTTACAGGATGATTTTTTGGAAGTGGGTTGGTGTTGTCATTTAGTACAAAAGCAAGATGAATACTATCGCCCGGGCGATGGACACCCCTTTCGGTATAGATAAATCCTTTAAGTCCTTTTTGAAGTTTTTTACCAGAAACGTCAAAATTGCTTAATGAAAGTGCATTCCCATCATTAAGTTTTGCATAGGCATAATGATTTCCTTTTTGAGCGACAGCAAATGCGGCATTTTGTTCGGAATCTAAAATCGAGAATCCATCCGCATCGGTAGTTGTAGTGCTCATTAATTGTTGCTGAAAATTGTACAAACTCACTTTTACACCACTTTCAGGTTTTGCAGATAACAGGTTGGTTACGGCAAAATGAAACGATTTGTTATCCCCTTTCTTAACAATAAAACCTAAATCACTGCCTAAAACATTGGTGGAGGCAATGCGTTCTTCATTGTAATAGGCTTCATGACAAGGATTTTCACGCTCTCTCCAATTATAATTATAACGGCGGTAGTTGTAAATTTCGTTGTCCCAATATTGTTCTTCACGCAGTTCTTCATCTTCATCCATTTCTGCGGGATACTCATCTTCGTAATATTCCTCATAGTCGTCATAATATTCGTCTTCATCTTCCGATGAAATTTGAGAGGATGCTTGTGAACAATCGTATATGGAATAGTCTTTTTTGAAACTTAATTCTACTCTATAAAGGGCTCCTGGATCTGCATTAAAATATTCCGAAAGGTTAAGGCCGTAGGATTTCCAAATACCATTTTCACCTAATTCAGCGTTTTTTAATAGGATGGTTTTTTTAGCAATACGCCTTCCCACCCGCTTTATATCGTAGGCATCACGGTCGTTTAGATGGGAGGTTTGTAAATATTGTAGTACGTTATCTTCAAAAATTTTGATGATGCGAACATCCACTGCCGAAAGGTTTACCGCTTCAAAATAGAGTGGTGTTGAGGCGGCATTAGGTAAAATAACACCTTGAGAAAGTAATTTTATAGCAGGTTTTAATTGCTCAAAAGAAATGAGTTCCGAAAATTCTTTTTTAAGTCCGAAGCCACTAGTGTTTTTAATTCCGTTAAAGACCGTAACGCGCACATCGCCTATAATTCTTGTGGAAGGATATACGTGAAGTACATTTCCTTCCACTTCAAAACGTAAGTTTTCACTGTTTTGAATAGTCACCAATCCTGCAAAATTTTGATTTTCCTGTAACGGGTCGGAAAAATTTAAGGAGAGTGAAGCATTAGGCGCAGCGGTTGCTTTGGCATCTACAATGGTAAAGTTATTTTGCCCTGGGATAGCAAAAGTGTTGCTTCCTTTAAAGTTTGAGGCAATGGGTTTTCCATCCCAAACAATTTCAATTTCAGCATCATCAATAGTTCTTTGTATACTATCTATGGTGAAGTTGTAGTACTTCGCCATGCCTTCTTCAGCAGGCCATTTTAGCTTTAATTTTTTTCCTTTTTGAGTAACAGCAATTAGCTGTTTCGCTTTTTCTGAAGAAATGACGTCGGCGCTTTCAACGGTTCCAGTAATGTATTGCCATTCTTTGCTGTAGGATTGCAAATGTCCTAAGGTAACTTTAAAATTGGGAGTGATGGTTTTAAAACTAAAGGTATATTCTTTGAACTCTTTTGCTATGTTTGGATAAAGTTTCCCCAATTTTACGGTAACCGTATATTCGGTGTCTGGGGAAAGTAATTGTGAAGGTTGAAAAATAAGGGTACGGCTATTTTCAATCAATAATTTTCCTTCCGTTTTTGGAGAAATTTTAAGAAAATTGTTGTCAATTTCTTGAGTCATTTCAAATTGTTCCAGTGGCTTTGCGAGGATAATTTCTATAGGATCTGCAATACTTTTGTTACCGTAGGTATTGTAACTTATATATTCTTTGAATTTGAAGAGATTGTCGGTTTCTGGAAGGTCTGTTTTTTTAGAGCAGGAAACAAAAAATACTAAAGTAGCGAGGCAAGCGAGACGAGTTAGCTGTGTCATGACATGATGGTTTTGTGTTACTAAAATTACAATAAAAGGATGGTAGTGCCGAAAACTTCGGACGGATAATTTTTAACAATTTGCATTCACAAATCGCTGAAATTGAATCTTAAAAAATAAATTTTGGAGGGAAGTTATGTTGCTAACGGAACGGAGTAAATGTTTCGTATATGCCATTTTAACATTTGGGAGATTTTTAACATCCCTCTCCGTCCTTCGGACACGTCCCTAGAGGGGGAGGAAGGGATGTCATTTCTCAAAACGATATTCTCGTTCTACTTTACAAATACGTACCGTATAGTTTTTATACCATTGTTTTCTACCCAGTTGTTGCGCTTGAAGATGTTCCAAATTGGCTTTCCAGTTTGCAATTGCCTCTAAAGTTTCCCAATAGCTTATGGTAATACCCATTTCGTTTCGGGCGTGTTCCATGGCTAAATAACCCGGTTGTTGTTTTGCTAAAGTTTCCATGGCTTCTGCCATTTCACTATATCCTTCAAGAGTTTCAGTTTGAGTGTTGGTAAAAATGACGGCGTAGTAGGGTGGTTTCATATTTAATATAAATTTCTAAAATAATTTGTTCCCCTCCGTCCTTAGGACGCCTCCCACGGCGGGGAGGAAAGTTGAGGAGGGATGTCAGTCTTTATAAATTCCTATATATAATTCGCCTTTGGTATTGATGTAGGCACGGTACATTCCTGTGGTATTAAACTCCATAGCAATATTTCCGTCTTTATCGAGTGCAACAATGCCACCGTCGCCGCCTAAAGCAGGAACTTTTTTCTGAATCACTTCTTGCGCCGCTTCTTTTAAAGAAATTCCTTTGTATTCCATCATAGCAGAAATATCGTGCGCCACCATCGCTCTTATAAAATACTCGCCCCACCCTGTGGAGGAAACACCACAAGTAGCATTGTTTGCATAGGTTCCGGCGCCAATAATAGGTGCATCGCCGATACGATTCCAACGTTTATTGGTCATTCCACCCGTGGAAGTTCCCGCAGCGATATTTCCATTTTTATCTAAAGCGACACACCCTACGGTACCAAATTTTGTATTTTTTATAAAGGGGTCATTATAAGCTGTTTTACCATCGTGGTCCAATTCGGTTTTTTCTTGATTCTTAATTTTCTGAAGGGATTGAAACCGATTTTCAGTGTAAAAATAAGATGGGTCTACAAGATCAAAGCCTCGCAGTTTGGCAAATTCTTCAGCCCCTTTTCCCGCAAGCATCACGTGTTCACTATTCACCATCACTTCAAAGGCAAGATCAATAGGATTTTTAATATGAGTTACACCTGCCACGGCTCCCGCATTTAAGGTTGTTCCATCCATAATGGAAGCATCCAATTCATTCGTTTCTTCATGGGTAAAAACGGCCCCTTTTCCAGCGTTAAACAAAGGAGAGTCTTCCATTACATTGATAGTCTTTGTTACTGCTTCCAACGCAGTTCCTCCGTTTTTCAGGATTTCATGACCTATTTTAATAGCTTCTTCTAGCTTGTTTTTATATGCCAATTCTAAGGAGTCGGTCATATTTTCTTTCAGAATAGTTCCAGCGCCTCCGTGAATTACAATGGCGAATTTGTCTGTTTTTTCAGCCAAATCAGAAACAATTAATTGATTTTCATCCACATTATTATACTCTTTATCGATGTTTTTGCATCCAAATTGACAAAAAAGTAAGAAAAAAAGTGTTAAAATTTTAGCCATGACTTTCTTTTTTTAATCCGTTACTAAAGTACCATAAAATACCGAATTTACTAAGATTGTGTAACTATGTTTTGTAGGAATATAATATTAATATTTTTTATTTTATCGATTAAATACATATAAAAATCGATAAAGTGTTGTTTTGTTTTGTTTTTTTTCTATCTTTGGACTACATCAAGCCCCAAATTTGATGCCCCCGACTTATGAAACTAATAACTACCTGCTTATGGGCTATGGTATTGTTTGCTACCGTATCCTGTTCTAAAGAAGAAAGTGTTGAAACTGTTGAAACTTCTAACCTTTCTATTGATCTTAATCTTGCCAATGAAACGGATTGGCAAATGGCCAACGAAATTTTACAACACGTTAACGCCTATCGTGTATCTGTAGGGCTTTCAGAATTAAAGAGAGACCAACAGTATGCTTCTGCCTATGCGGTAGACCACACCAAATACATGATCGATCAAAATAAAATTAGCCATGACAATTTTGGCATTCGTTCAGAAGCCCTTAAAAATAGAGGCGCTCAAACGGTTGGAGAAAACGTTGCTTTTGGTTATACCGAAGCCGAAAGCCTTGTAAATGCTTGGATTAATAGTCCCTCTCACAAAAGCGTTTTAGAAGGAAATTACACACATACCGGTTTTGGAATAATTCAAAACAATTCAGGGAAGTATTTCTTTACTCAAATATTCTATAGAAACTAAATTCCTTCTTATTTTTAGATTTACGGGTTTTGCCGTACTTTTATACAAACCTATAAAAGTACGGCAATGGCTATATCTAAACCTTTCAATTTAAATAACTGGATAGAAGAGAATAGAGATTTATTAAAACCCCCTGTGGGGAATAAAAATTTATATGTAGATGCTGAAGACTATATCGTCATGATTGTAGCAGGACCCAATGCCCGTAAAGATTATCATTACAACGAAACGGAAGAATTATTTTACCAACTGGAAGGGAATATTAATGTTATTATTCAGGAAGATGGTATGCGAAAAGAAATGCCATTAGGCCCTGGAGATATGTATCTTCATCCAGCAAAAGTGCCACATTCCCCAAGTCGTAGCGAGGGCTCTATTGGGCTGGTAATAGAACGTAAAAGAGCTGGAATGGGCTATACCGATGGATTATTGTGGTTTTGTGATACTTGTAACAACAAACTTCACGATGTTTATTTTGAGCTTCGTGATATTGAAAAAGATTTTTTACCGCACTTTAAAGAATTTTATAATTCTGAAGCCTTGCGAACATGCAAAAATTGTGGTACTGTCATGGAAACAGACCCAAGATTTAAGGGAGAATAAACCCTGCTTTAGGAAGATTTGAAATACATACTTCCTTTATTTTCTCTCGCAGAATGACTACCTTTGTATTTTATAGATAACTAGAAAAAATTCAATAAACATGAACACTGTTGCTACTTCTTTTGGTATTGAAGAGGCCCTTCAAAAATTAGGAATTCAAGAAATAAATTATGGTACTTCCACTGGAAATAACTGGTTGCCAGGGGGCGAAACAATTTCTTCCTATTCTCCTGTAGATGGAAGTTTGATAGGGAAAGTAACTACTACTTGCCAAGAAGACTATGAAAAAGTAATGGATACTGCTACCAAAGCTTTTAAAACTTGGCGATTAATGCCTGCACCACAGCGTGGTGAAATCGTGCGCCAATTTGGAGAAGCTTTAAGAGAATTAAAAGCACCTCTTGGAAAACTGGTCTCTTACGAAATGGGAAAAAGCTACCAAGAAGGATTGGGTGAAGTTCAAGAAATGATAGACATTTGTGATTTTGCTGTAGGGCTTTCTCGTCAATTACATGGATTAACCATGCATAGCGAGCGTCCCGGGCATAGAATGTACGAACAGTACCACCCATTAGGTGTGGTGGGGATTATTTCTGCCTTTAACTTTCCGGTGGCGGTTTGGAGTTGGAATACTGCACTAGCTTGGATTTGTGGGGATGTATGTGTTTGGAAACCTTCTGAAAAAGCTCCCTTGTGCGGAATTGCATGCCAAAAAATAGCAGCCAAAGTTTTTGAAAAGAATAATCTACCTGAGGGGATTTCTTGTTTAATCAATGGAGATTATAAAGTAGGTGAATTTATGACAACCGATAACAGAGTTCCTTTAATTTCTGCAACGGGTTCTACTCGTATGGGAAAAATTGTAGCCAAAACAGTGGGTGAAAGATTAGGTAAAAGCTTGTTAGAATTAGGAGGTAACAATGCCATTATTGTTACTCCGGATGCGGATATAAAAATGACTGTCATTGGTGCCGTTTTTGGAGCAGTGGGAACGGCAGGACAACGTTGTACCTCAACTCGAAGATTAATAATTCATGAAAGTATTTATGATAAGGTAAAAGATGCTTTAGTGGCAGCCTATGGACAATTGCGCATTGGAAATCCGTTAGATGAAAAAAACCATGTAGGCCCTTTAATCGATACCGATGCGGTGGCTATGTACAATAGAGCTCTTGAAAAAGTAGTTGCCGAAGGAGGCACTCTTTTAGTGAAAGGCGGAGTACTTGAAGGCACAGGATATGAAAGTGGATGCTATGTAAAACCTGCCATAGCTGAAGCTAAAAATAACTTCGAAATAGTACAACATGAAACCTTTGCTCCTGTTCTCTATCTATTAAAGTATAGTGGAGATGTTGAAAATGCCATTGAACTTCAAAATGGAGTGGCACAAGGGCTCTCTTCTGCTATTATGACTAATAATCTTAGGGAAGCAGAACGGTTTTTAAGTCATGCAGGAAGCGATTGCGGAATAGCAAACGTAAATATTGGAACATCAGGTGCCGAAATTGGGGGTGCTTTTGGTGGTGAAAAAGAAACTGGTGGCGGTCGCGAGTCTGGAAGCGATGCTTGGAAAGTGTATATGCGAAGACAAACCAATACCATTAATTACACAACTCAATTACCTTTAGCGCAAGGAATAAAATTCGATTTGTAAATAAAAATTAAATAAAAAGCCTCTTAAAAAGAGGTTTTTTTTGTACTAATTATTGAAGGGAAACGTTAATTAACGTATGGTAAAAAAAATAATTCTTTACAGTTTATGTTTTACTTTGTTCGCTTGTCCCCAAAAAGATGATGGCATTGCTTGTACAGAAGAATTCGTTTATGGTCTTTCTATTGCTGTCTATGACAATGCTACGGCACAACCTATTACCCAAAACATTACTGTTACTGCAATAGATGGAGCTTATTCAGAAGAATTAATGCGGTTTCCAGAGGGTACCAATTTTGTAGGAGCTGGAGAACGACCTGGAACCTATATCATCCAAATTTCTGCAGAAGGATATCAAGAATACACTTCTGAAGCAATCGTTGTAGAGGCCAATGAATGTCACGTTATTCCGGAGGCAAGAAATTTTGAAATGTATCCACTTTAGTTCCTCCCTTTTTCTGAAGGATATAATTTGTAAACAGGATCACTTTGCCATACTTCTTTAGTGTCAACATCCATTATTGAAAGGGGACCATTAAAGGCTGCTCCGGTATCTAGATTCCAAACATTTGCAAATTGAATAGGTACTGTTTCACCAATCCTAGTAACAGGGGTGTGTCCAATATAAATTTCAGAAAATAATTTTAATCTAGCAGGATAATAAGGGCTGTTTTTGGATATTGTTTTATCAAAACTATAAGCCAATTCCCATAAGGTTCTGTCCCAATAAACCAAGTTGGGATAGTATTCATGTTTTGGACCACTTAAATTGGTAAATCCTGCATGAACAAACAAGCGGTTTTGCGAATCAATATGGAAATTTACTAGATTTTGATAAAATAGTAAGTGTTTTTCAATTTCTTCAGAAGAAAACTTCTCATAACTTTTTTGAGTTGCTCTTCCGCCGTGATTGAGCCAAAGGGGGTTGTTGTCTCCATGCTTTAAATAATTATAAGTTAATTCGTCATGGTTTCCTCGAAGAAAAATACAATCAAATTCTTTTGAAAAGTCTATTAAAAAAGTAATGGTATTAGCACTGTCGCTCCAGCCGTCTACATAGTCGCCAAGAAAAATATACCGATCGGTATGTTTTGACTTAATGTTATTTAAAACCTGTTTTAGCGCCTTTAAACCTCCGTGGATGTCACCTATAACGAAGGTTCTCATTGGTTGGCAACAAAAATGATTCCTGCAAGAATGACTAAAATAAACAACACAAAGAAGAAAATTTTCCAAAAAGAATAAGGCCTTTCTCCCGATATTGCTTTTGTTTGCCCATTTACAAAAAAGTTATAGCGTTTTCCATTATACCGGTACGCACTTACATATACCGGTAACAAAATATGCTTAAAGGTTTCATTGGTAAGTTTCATATCTATGGATGAAATACGTTGGGTGTCTCCACCTATATCCCTGCACGCCCATCGTTCGGCAATTTTTCTAGCTTCATTGGTAGATTCCAGATGCCCTTCTTTTAAAGGAATAGTATATTTTTCGGTTACAAAACCAGAGAGATACCCACTGTTAAAAGGTTTTAATTCTTTTAAATTCCAGAGGGCTATTTTTTGCGGAATAACGCCCGATTTTTGTTTTGAAGCCTTTATTAATGTATCGTCTACAAATCCTGAAATACTACCGCTGGCAGGAGTCCAACGAGTACGACGTTCTTGGCGTGTTCTAGTTACGGTTTTCCCATTTACGGTTGTGGTATAAGGCACAGTTACATAATAATAATCCCCTCGTTGCCCAGTATAATTGGCAAAAAGCTGGGCATCAAAAGTCCAATAAGGGCTGTATAAACCTTTTGTGTTTTGAGGATCTAGGCTGGCTTTTTTTAACTTATTGGGAGCCCACCATAATCCAGAAACCCATTTCTGAAAAATTTGATGGGCTTCTTTTTGAGTAATTTGAAAAGGCAGTACGGCTCCTGGTAAAATCCATTCTTCCTTAATAGCATCTTCAATCACTAAGGGAGCACTACAATACACACAATGAAGCGATTTATAATTTTCTTCTATATGCTGGTTGGCACCACAGTTTTTGCATTGAAGCATAGTAATGGCTTCACTATGTGATAAATTACCGAGAGAATCTAAATACGCTTTAAGCGCTAATTCTTCAAAGGTATTTTCAGAAAGAGGAATTTCTTGGGTATAGCTACAATACTCGCACTTAAGCTCTGTGGTACCGGGGGCGTATAATAATTCTGCCCCACAGTTTATACAGGCTTTTTTTAATTCGGCTTTTTGTTGAGGTTCGGTTTGCATAATTTTTCCCCTCCTTTTAAAGGAGGGGTGCCTTTAGGCGGGGTGGTATTTCAAGATATAAAAATATCCCTTTGTTACTTAATCATACAATTTAGGGAAGCTATGCTCCAGGAAGTGGTGGTGGCATACTTCCGCCTAAAAATGTTTTTAATTCTTCCACATCTTTTAAAGCCGCCCAGTTTGCCATTCCTTGTTTCCAAATTAAGGTATCTTTATTTACCGTTCTATTAGCAAATAATGCGCTTAGTTGCTCCATAGTTACAGGACCAGCTTGTTGTCCATTGGACGCATAAAAGTATTGAATAGCAACAGGCATAGGTGGTGGAACAGATGCTTGTTGTTGCAGAGGTGTTTGTTGTGTTCCACCCGTCATCATGCCTCCCATTTGTTGTGCCAATACAAACCCCATTCCCATGCCCATCCCAGCACCTGCGGTACCACCTTCTTGAGTGGCTGCGGCTTCGATGGCTTTGGCGGTTTTAAATTTGGTGAGTTTATCTAAATCAAGTTTATCAATACGGCTGTACTCGAAGATTTCTTTTTTGAGATCTTCGGGCATGGAAACATTTTCAATAAAGAATTTTTCTAAAGAAATACCCACACTCCCAAATTCGGGCTGCATCACCTCTTTACACGTTTCACTTAATTCGGAAGTATTGGCAGCATATAATTCAATAGGTAAATTGGCTTCCCCAACAGTATCGGTAAAACGAGTAGCGATAAGGCTTTTTAAGTGTTCATTAATTTCGAAATTGGTGAAATTACTATCGGTCCCTACAATGTCTTTTACAAACTTTCCAGGATCATTTATTTTAAAAGCATAGGTTCCAAAGGCTCTAATTTCAACTAAGCCGAAGCGTTCATCGTTTAAGGTAATTGGGTTTTTGGTTCCCCATTTTTCATCGGTGAAAAGATGGGTGTTTACAAAATAAACTTCCGCTTTAAATGGGCTATTAAAACCGTATTTCCAGCCTTTTAATGTGGCAAGAATAGGAAGGTTTTGTGTGTTTAGAGTGTAAGTGCCCGGGGTAAAAACATCGGCCAATTGTCCTTCGTTTATAAAAACGGCGGCTTGACCTTCCCTAACAATAAGTTTGGCTTCGTTTTTTATTTCGTTTTGGTAACGCTCAAAACGGTGGCAAATAGTATCATCGGTATAGTCTAGCCACTCGATGATGTCTATAAATTCATTACTTAGTTTTTCTTTGATTTTGTCGAAAATCCCCATGGCTATAGTTTTTAATAATTGTGATTTAAAGATAGAAAATATTGATTAATACAAGGTTAATTATACTTTACTTTTCTAAGAATACGGGTGGCATCTTTATAGGATTGGTATACATCTCCGTTAATTTGTTTCAAAAAATCTTTAGATTCTAGTAATTTTTCCTTAGCATCTTCAAAATTATTTAAATAACAAATAAGATAACTTGCAGGAAGTTTTTGCAGGTCTCTTTCTTCTCTTTCTGATAAAGGGATGTTTTTTTTAAGCTTTTCTAACAAAGCGTTGTTGGCATTAAAAATATGATAAAGATTGCGTTTATTGAATTGTGGGGGGTCGAAAATAAGTTTTGAATCTATATGATAAGAACCGTTTTCTTTAAATAAAATAGTTACTTCTTCTAAGGGATAATATTTATAGTTTTCATTTAACCCAAGATGGACATATTCGGTAATTTTAAAAACATCTTCATTGTAATTAATGCTTATTTCATCTAAAGCAGAGTAGAATAATTTTATTTGTTCATTAATTAATTCAATATCTACACGGGAGTAATAATCTACCCCTTTTACGTGCTTTATATTTCCTGCCCAGCAAACCACAAATTGTTCTTTAAAAACTTTATAATAAGATTCTAAATCGCTGTGTCGTTGGTTTATAAATCCTATTACTCCATCAAGGGTATATTCGATATTATTTTTGGACTGATTTTCTATGGATTTAACAATTTCAGAATTAACATCTTTTATTTTTATGTCGAAATCTTTAGGCATAGAAATACTTCCATCGCGAAGAAAGATAGAACCTCCCCAATATTTCCAAATGTTTTTTCGAAGGGAAGTTATTTCACCCGTAGGTCTTATTGAAACCAATCCCACAACTTTATCTGCGGGAAGATGCGGAAACATGACATTTTCGTATGCAATTAACGGTGGATTGGTAAGATAGGCATTTACCAAATTTTGTATTTTACTATCATCAAAAAAGTCTACCCCAACAATTTCGTTGGTTTCGTCTTCCACACCAATAACAATATAGCTATTGTTTTTAGGATTACTATTACTAAGGGCACAAATATGTTTTAAGAACTTGGCTTTCCCCTCTTTAGTCCCTAAATCAATTTTTCGCTTTTTATCATAAAAACTACTCTCATCGTTGTGAGCTAATAAGTTTTTTATGAGTAGGCGTTTGTTTATCATTAAATTTGCTTGGTCGTGCGCAGTCGATACTTAACTTTCAAAAACAATAAATTAAAGACCTCTCGACTGTGTTCGAGGGGACAACAGTTATTTTTTGTTGACAATAGTGCTACTGGCTTGGTCTAAACACATCACCGTTAGATCGGCAATAGTTACATGCGATGGTCGTGTTACTGTAAACCAAATAATATCGGCAATATCTTCTGCCTGCAAGGGAGTAAATCCTTGATATACTTTGGAAGCTCGTTCTTTGTCCCCTTTAAAACGGACTTCACTAAATTCCGTCTCAACCATTCCTGGATTAATGGCAGCTACTTTAATTCCTTTTCCGTTAAGGTCCATGCGCATTCCTTGAGTAAGTGCATCTACCGCATGTTTGCTGGCGCAATAGACATTGCCATTGGGATATACCTCTTTTCCAGCAGTAGAGCCGATATTGATAATGTGTCCAGAACCTTTTTTAATCATTCTAGGAATTATGGCTTTGGATACATAAAGCAATCCTTTAATATTGATATCTATCATGGCATCCCAATCTTCAATACTTCCGTTTTGAATAGGGTCTAGGCCATGGGCATTTCCAGCATTGTTTATAAGAATATCAATTTCTGAAAAATCTTCAGGTAGGTTTCCGATGCTTTCAATTACATCAATTTTGTTTCGAACATCAAAATTGAGAATGAGAACTTCTGTATATTTTTGAAGCTCCATAGCAAGATGGTTAAGCCTTTCCTGTCTTCTTCCGCATAAAATTAATCGCACCCCATTTTTTGCAAAAAGTTGTGCTGTAGCTTTCCCAATTCCTGAAGTTGCACCGGTAATTAAGGCTGTTTTTTTTATCATATTTAGGGTACTTTATGTCCTTGCGAAGCAACTAATAACTGAAACCAGTCTATGTCACTTAGTTCCATTTTAGAAGCTTTCAAGGAATTTTTAATTCGGTCTTTATTAGTAGTTCCTATAACAGGGTGAATTCTAGCAGGATGTTTCATAATCCAAGCTAGTATTAATTGATCTTTTGAGGCATTATATTTTTCAGAAAGGGAATCCAAAACCAAATGTATTCGGTGTGTTTGGTCGTTTCGCTCTTTAAAAACAGTGCCTAGAGGGCTCCAACACATAGGGGTGATATTTTGAAGCATCATTTCGTCAAGACTACCATTAAATAACGCTTGGTGTGCTGTCAACGAAAATTCAATTTGGTTATATTCAACCTTGTTTTTGACCCCTATTAATTTCATTTGTGAAGGTGTAAAGTTAGAAACACCAAAGCTTTTTATTTTTCCTTCTTTCGTTAATTTTTCAATGGCTTTTGAAATTTCTTCGGGATGCATTAAGGGGCTTGGGCGATGCAAGAGAAGCAAGTCTAAGTAGTCACATTGTAAATCTCTTATCGATTTTTCAGCACTCCAAACAAGGTAATTAGCATCATATTGATAGTGTTTAATTTCGTTGTTTCGGGTATTTCCCACATATTGAATACCGCACTTTGAAATAATTTGAATACTTTCTCGATTAATTCCACTTTCAGAAAAGGCATTTCCAAAATCAATCTCTGTCGTGTAATCGCCATAGATATCGGCATGATCAAAAGAGGTAATACCCCATTCAATATCGTGGTGTATTAACTCAATCATCTCATTTTTAGAAAGTTGCTTGCCCCAAGCGCCCCAGGTCATGCATCCTTGTATGATTCTTGAAAATGGTATCATCTGTTTTTACTTTTGTAGCTTTTAAAAGTAAGAATTTGAAATTATATTAATCTTTGTTACCTCCTTTATTTATAACATTTTTTAACCAATTGTTAACAGGATTTTTAATTATTAATAAGCAATTTGCGGGTGATTTTAACGCACTAAGTATTCTGAAAATTAAATAGTATGGAACAAACAATTACGACTCTGGATATTGGAGCCTTAAATGAAAAAATTGAAAAAGAAAGTGCTTTTGTCGATATCCTTTCTTTAGAAATGAATAAGGTAATTATAGGCCAAAAGCATATGGTTGAAAGATTACTTATAGGATTGTTAGGACAGGGGCACATTTTATTGGAAGGGGTTCCGGGCTTAGCAAAAACCTTAGCAATCAATAGTCTTTCGAAAGCCGTTCATGGAAGTTTTAGTCGTATTCAATTTACCCCCGACCTATTACCGGCGGATGTTGTGGGGACATTGATTTACAATATGAAATCTAACGATTTCAGTATAAAAAAAGGCCCCATTTTTGCCAATTTTATTCTAGCCGATGAGATTAATAGAGCCCCGGCAAAGGTCCAATCGGCATTATTAGAAGCCATGCAGGAAAAGCAAGTAACCATTGGAGACGAAACTTTTGTGCTAGAAAAACCATTTCTTGTGATGGCCACCCAAAACCCAATCGAGCAAGAAGGAACTTATCCTTTACCCGAAGCACAAGTAGACCGTTTTATGCTTAAAACGGTTATTAAATATCCTAAGTTGGACGAAGAACAATTAATTATACGTCAAAACTTAAAAGAAGGGTACGAAAAAATAAATCCTGTAGTAACGCTAGATCAAATTAAAAGAGCACAAGCCGCAGTTCGGGAAGTGTATATGGATGAAAAGATTGAAAAATACATACTCGATATCATTTTTGCTACCAGAAATCCTGAAAACTACAATCTCTCTAGTATAAAACCACTTATCAGTTTTGGAGCGTCCCCAAGGGGGAGTATCAATTTGGCCATGGCAGCAAAATGCTATGCCTTTATTAAACGAAGAGGCTATGTCATTCCCGAAGATGTTCGCTCGGTAGTTCACGATGTCTTACGCCACCGTATAGGAATTACTTACGAAGCGGAAGCCGAAAATGTCACTTCCGAAGATTTAATCAACCAGATTGTAAACGTTATTGAAGTACCCTAGTGTTGTCATTCCTGCGAAAGCAGGAATCTCATTATCTGAAGAATGTAATGTACCCTTGGCACATTCCGTATCAAATACGGAATGACAAAACAATAAAATGGACACGAAAGAACTCCTTAAAAAAGTACGAAAAATTGAAATCAAAACACGTCGCTTAAGTGATCATGTCTTTGGTGGAGAGTATCATAGTACCTTTAAAGGCCGCGGTATGACCTTTAGCGAAGTGCGTCAATACCAATTTGGGGATGATGTAAGGAGTATCGACTGGAATGTAACGGCGCGTTATAATGAACCTTTTGTAAAAGTTTTTGAAGAGGAACGGGAGTTAACCATGATGCTCATGGTAGATATTAGCGGCTCTGAATTCTTTGGCACAAAAAACCAGTTTAAAAATGAAATTGTCACCGAAATTGCAGCAACATTGGCTTTTTCAGCCATGCAAAATAACGATAAAATAGGATTGATTCTTTTTAGCGATCAAATAGAATTATTTATTCCGCCCAAAAAAGGGAAATCACATGTACTAAGAATCATTCGTGAATTATTAGAGTTTCAACCCAAAAGTAACAAAACCGATTTGGCCCAAGCCTTAAAATACTTAACCAATGTAATGAAGAAAAAGGCCATTGTTTTTGTGCTTTCTGATTTTATCACTGAAGGCTATGCAGACACTTTGAAAATTGTTTCAGGAAAACACGATGTTACGGGAATTAGAGTCTATGACGAAAAGGAAGAAACGATTCCTAACCTTGGAATGGTTCAAATGCAAGATGAAGAAACGGGCGAGTTATTATTGGTAAATACGGCTTCCAAAAGTGTGCGAAATAACTACCATGCGTATTACCGTGAACGAGTAGATGCGTATGTAGATGCTTTTAGAAAATGTGGTGCAGGAGTAATAGATTGCCGTGTGGATGAAAGCTATGTAAAAAAATTGTTAGGCTATTTTAAACGAAGAGGGTAAAAAAAGAAGCAAGAAAAGATGAAAGAAAATAGACTTTATTTTTATGTGGTTTTTCACACAACTGGAGTTAAAGGCTTTTTGGTCCTTCTTTTTTCTCTTTTCTCTTTTCTTTGTTCATCGCAAGTTACTTCAAGCATAGACACTACCCTTATTCGTATTGGTGAAGAAATAAAATATACCATACATGTGGAAGCAGACACTACCGACTTGGTACTTTTCCCGGAAGGACAAAGTTTTAGTCCGCTGGAAATGATAGAATCCTATAAAGTAGATACCAGCTTTGCCAATGAAAAATACCGCTTAATAAAAAGATATGGCTTAACCCAATTTGATTCTGGCGCCTACACCATTCCTTCACAACGGGTCGTTATTAATGATCGAAATTATGATACCGATTCGGTAAAAGTGGAGGTTAGGGATGTGCCTGTGGATACTACCAAACAAAAAATGTTCGATATCAAGCCCGCTATTGAAGTTAAAAAGGCACCTTTCAATTGGTTACATTTGTTGTATTGGGGGCTTCCAATACTGCTAATTGGGGGATTGATTTATTATTTCTTCCGAAGAAAGAAATTAAAAGAGGAACGTGAAAAACAATTACCTCCCTATGAAGAAGCCATGGTAGCACTAAAAAAACTAGATGCTTCCGAATATTTAAAGGAAAACAAAAGTAAAGCCTACTATTCTTCTCTAACCGAAATTGTAAAACGCTATATTGATCGTGAAGTGGATGAAAAAGCACTGGAAAGTACAAGTGACGAATTGATTGAGCGATTGTTATTGCATAAAGACTCTGGACATTTCGATTTTAACCAAGAAATGATTCGAAAGTTAGACGCTATTTTAAAACGTGCCGATTTGGTGAAATTTGCCAAATTCCAGCAAGATTTAGCGCAAGCAACTTCCGACCGTAAAACCATTGAGGAAATTATTAATGAAACTCACGAAGCCATCCCAGAACCAACCGAGGAAGAAATGGCCGAAAGCGAAGCCTATCGGGAACTTTTAGCAAAACGGCAAAAAAGAAAACAATGGATCTTTGGAATTACGGCAACCCTTACGGCCATTATCGTTGGGCTGTTAGTGTACGGAAGTATTACGGGATTTGATAATTTAAAAGATAAAATCTTTGGAAATGATCTGCGTGAATTAGTAGAAGGTCGCTGGTACCAGAGTGAATATGGAAATCCCGCCGTTATTCTTGAAACTCCCGAGATTTTAAAACGGGTAGGCGACACTGTCCCACCACAAGTTCAGCAAGTAGTTCAACAAATGGCGGTGTTTACTTCTGGAGACTTGAGAGAAGCTATTTATGTTAATGTGTCAACAATGTTACTCAAAGCTACAGATTCTGAAGTTGATCTCAATGCCGCCATGGATGGCTCCCTTAACGAACTTGAAAGTCGAGGGGCAAAAAATATGATTGTAAAAAGAGAAGATTTCGAAACTGAAAAAGGAATTAAAGGATTAAAAGCTTATGGCAATTTTAATGTACAAGTTTCAGAATCACGAATGTTGAAACAAAAGAGCCACTACGAATTACTCATTTTTGCACAACAAGGAGGGATACAAAGTGTGTTACTAGTTTATCAAGATGATGGCAAGTATGCCGAACAAATTAAAACACGCATTTTAAACTCTGTTGAAATTGAAGTAACCAACGAAGGAGAAAAACAAAAAGAATAATGTTTACCAATTTTGAATTTGTAAATCCGCAATTTTTTTGGCTATTCTTAGCACTGCCACTGCTAATGGTATGGTATATTTTTAAAAGGAATAAGCAAACAGCTTCGTTAAAAATTTCAAGTATTCAAGGTTTTAAAACCCCCCAAAATTGGTTAGCAAAATTGCGTCCCTTACTCTTTGTCCTTCGTTTATTGGCATTAAGTGCTTTAATTGTTGCCATGGCACGCCCAAGAAATGTGGACGAAAGCACCAAAATTAAAACCACCAGCGGTATTGATATTGTCATTGCCATAGATGTTTCGGCGAGTATGTTGGCTCGCGATTTAAAACCTAATAGATTGGAAGCGTTAAAAGAAGTAGCGGCACGCTTTATAAACGAGCGACCAAATGATAGAATGGGTCTCGTAGAATATGCAGGAGAAAGTTATACCAAAACTCCTTTAACCAGCGATAAAAGTATCGTCCTTTCATCGTTAAAAGGAATTACCTACAATACCATTATTGAAGGTGGAACGGCAATTGGTATGGGTTTGGCAACCGCGGTTAATAGACTGAAAGATAGCCGAGCCAAAAGTAAAGTCATTATTTTGTTAACAGACGGTGTAAACAATACAGGGTTCATCGATCCAAGAACCGCAAGTGAGTTGGCCGTTGAGTTTGGCATAAAAACCTACACCATTGGTTTAGGAACCAATGGGATGGCAGTTTCACCCATAGGAATTTTACCTAATGGACAATTTCAATACGGTAATGTGCAAGTAGAGATTGATGAAGCATTGCTAAAAGAAATAGCACAAACGACTGGCGGGAAGTATTTTCGCGCTACAAGTAACACCAGACTAGAAGAAATTTATGACGAAATTAATAAACTAGAAAAAACCGAAATAGAAGAATTTAAATATAAAAATTACGACGAAAAGTTTCGCCCTTTAACAATCCTAGCACTAATACTATTAGGGATAGAATTGTTACTTCGTTATACCCTTTTTAGAAGTTTTGTGTAGAGT
This sequence comes from Flavobacteriaceae bacterium, assembly GCA_041392205.1. Taxonomy (GTDB): domain Bacteria; phylum Bacteroidota; class Bacteroidia; order Flavobacteriales; family Flavobacteriaceae; genus Halomarinibacterium. Next base: position 255,396 of record JAWKMO010000002.1, read on the forward strand.
ATGTATCAATTAGAACAACCCATATTTTTCTATATCCTTTTTGCCATTCCAGTTTTGGTGGTTCTATTCCTTTGGATTTTAGTTTGGCGCAAACAAACCCAAAACAAATTTGCCGACACTAATCTATTAAAAAAACTAAGTCCAAATCGATCTATTTTTAAAGGACTTCTTAAACTATTCATCCTGTCATTAGCATTAACCTGTTTAAGCTTTGCCCTAGTAAATCCTAAAATAGGAACCAAAATAGAAACGGTAAAACGCGAAGGAGTAGACGTAGTTTTTGCTTTAGATGTTTCCAAAAGTATGGTCGCAGAGGATATCGCCCCCAATCGTTTAGAAAAATCGAAACAACTTATTACCCAAATTATTAATAGTTTAGCTGGTGACAGAATTGGTATCATTGGCTATGCCGGAAGTGCTTTTCCGCAAGTACCTATTACGACCGATTTTTCTTCAGCAAAACTTTTTTTAAGTAGTATGGATACCGACATGGTTTCTTCGCAAGGAACAGCCATAACCGAAGCCATTTCCATGGCGCAAACCTTTTATAATGACGAAGATCAAACCAATCGCGTACTCTTTATTATAAGCGATGGGGAAGATCATGAAGGAAATGTAGCCGATATCGTAGAGGAAACAGCACAATTAGGGATAAAAATTTATACCATTGGTGTGGGAACGCTACAAGGCGCTCCTATCCCTATTAAAAGGAATGGCATACTTCAATTCTATAAAAGAGATGAAAACAATGAACAGGTGATTACCAAACTTAATTTAGAAACGCTCGAAGATATTGCCTCAAAAGGAAATGGGGAATATATCGATGGTAGCAACACCAAAAAAGTAGTAGAAACCGTAACCGCCATTTTAAACGGGATGGACAAAAAGGAGTTTGAAAGTAAACAATTTACCGATTTTAAAGACCAGTTTCAATGGTTTTTAGGCGGGGCATTATTTTTGTTGGTATTGGATGTGTTACTTTTAGAACGAAAAACCCGTTGGTTACAAAAGTTGAATCTATTTAATGAAGGAGATTAAAATGAAAAAAGAGAAAATTAAATTGTTAATCGTTAGTCTTCTGGTTTTTTGCTTCGGAAACCTTACCGCACAAGAAAAAAGTAAAGAGCAAATAAAGATTGAAAAAGAAGCAGAAAATTATATTGCTGAAGGGGGTAAGGTGTTATTAAAAGGGAATTTTCCAGATGCCGAAGTAAATTACCGCAAAGCGATTGCCATTTATCCTTCCGAAGAAATTGGAAAATACAATCTAGGGAATGCCTATTACAATAAAGCTAAAAATGACGAAGCGATGATGCGTTTTAAACAAGCGGCATCTACTGCTACTACAAAACCAGAGAAGCACAAGGCATTTCATAATTTAGGAAACACATTTATGAATGCCAAGGACTATCAAAATGCGGTTGAGGCCTATAAAAGCGCACTACGGAATAATCCAACCGATGATGAAACACGCTATAATTTGGCTCTAGCAAAAGAAATGTTGGAAAAAAATCCACCCCAAGGAGGCGATGGAGAAGACGACAACAAAGACCAAAAGGAAAACGAAGATCAAAAAGAAAATCAGGAAAATCAAGATAATAAGGATCAAAATAAAGAGGGAGATAACGAGAAAAAAGAAGACAATAAAGACGAGGGAGATCAAAAAGAAGATAAAAAAGAGGGAGATAAAGAAGGCGAAAATGAAAACCCTCAAGACCCTAAAAAAGAAAATGAAGGAGATCAGCCTAAAGATCAAAAGCAACAACCTACTCAGGGACAAATGTCTCCTCAGCAAATAAAAAACCTTTTAGAAGCCATGAATAATGAAGAGAAAAAGGTGCAGGAAAAAATAAATGTTCAAAAACAAAAAGGAGTCAAAGTAAAATCCACCAAAGATTGGTAAAGATGAAGGCAAAAAGCATTTTTTACTTATTTCTATTTTTGCTTATAAGCGGTATAACGCACGCACAAGTACAATTTGAAGCCAAACTAAGCAAGAAAAAATTAGGAATTAATGAGCGCCTGCGTGTAGATTTTGAAATGAACCAAGACGGCGATAATTTTACCGCCCCCAGTTTTGAAGGCTTTAGAGTGGTAGGGGGTCCCAATCAAGCCATTAGCAATTCCTGGATTAACGGGAAACGAAGCTATTCAAAAACCTATTCGTTTTTCTTGTCGCCACAACGACAAGGTAATTTTACCATAGGGCAAGCAAGCATTGAAGTGGATGGCGAAATTTACAAATCTCCTCCCGTTACCGTGCAAGTCACCGCTGCAGTGGATATTCCAAAAGATGGAAACAATGCAGACTATTTAGCAAGCGAAAATGTGCATTTGGTGGCAGAAGTTTCTAATGCCAACCCCTATTTAAATGAAGCCATTACAGTGGTTTACAAATTATACGTTTCTAATGAAGTAAGCATTACCAGTAATTGGCGAGAGATTGATACTCCAAAGTATGCCGATTTCTGGAGTCAGAATATCGATAATCAAGGAAATTTTAAAATTTATGAAGGCAAATACAATGGCGAAGATTACCGGTATGTAATCCTTAGAACAACGGTATTATATCCACAAAAAACAGGCGAATTAAACATTGAACCTCTCACATTGGATGTTCCTATAGATGTTCGAAGTAATAGAAGAGACCTTTTTGGAAGGTTTTTAATGACGCGGGTAAACAAAACGATTTCGGCAGGGAATAGAACCATTACCGTAAAACCACTTCCCCAAGAAGGGAAACCCGACAACTTTTCAGGAGCTGTGGGAAATTTCAGTTTTACAGTATCCCCCAATAAAACTAAATTGGATGCCAACGAGTCTTTAGAGTTAAATGTATCGGTAGCAGGGAATGGAAATTTAAAACTATTTGATTTGCCCTCCGTCACCTTCCCAAGTTCTTTAGAGGTTTATGAACCCGTGCGAAATGACAATATAAAAACCCAAATAAGCGGAATGACAGGTTCGATTTCTTCTACCTATACTGTGGTTCCTCAGTTTAAAGGAAATTACCCGTTGCGCCCCATCACCTTTTCGTATTTTGACCCTAAAACAGAAACCTATAAAACACTGTCTTCACAAGAAATTGTTATTGAAGTGGAAAACGGTCCTGTTACCACTTCAAAAGATCCTGTAACAAGTACTTCCAAACAAGAAGTAACCTTAAGCTCAGATCAATTTAAATACATTAAACTCGATGCAAATTTGGTAGCTATTCAGAAAAAGAATTTCTTTAAATCCAATGTGTTTTGGGGAATTATGGGAGCTCCATTGGTGATTATTCCTTTATTTATTTTAATAGGAAGAAAACGAAAAATACGATTAAATGATGTGGAAGGAAATAGATTAAGGCGGGCAAACCTTCTGGCTAAAAAATATCTTGGGGAAGCGAAAAAGAACATAGCAAACAAGGTTCTGTTTTATGAATCATTAGAACGGGCATTGCATAATTATTTAAAAGCAAAGCTGAATATTGAGACCAGCGAGATGTCTAAGGAACACATCTCAAAACTTTTGGCAGCTCGAAAGGTTGATGAAACCATTGTTTCACAGTTTATTACCCTTTTAAAAAATTGCGAATTTGCGCGTTATGCAGGAGCTTCAGAAAGCTCCATACAAAACGATTATGACTTGGCAGTACACTCTTTAACAAGTATCGATAAACAATTTCAGTAATGCCTTTGATTATGAAGAAATTAGTTTTTTTATTGTTTTTACTTATTTCGGTTTTGGGAAAGACTCAAAACAATGCCCTTTTTGAACAAGGAAAAGAACAATATAAAGCAGAAAAATATCAAGAAGCAATTACCCATTGGATGAAGATTTTATCGAACGGGGAACATTCATCCGCCTTGTATTTTAATATTGCCAATGCCCATTATAAACTTAATCAAATAGGACCAAGTGTCTATTATTATGAAAAAGCATTACAACTTTCCCCTAACGATAGCGAAATAAAAAACAACTTAGCTTTTGCACAAAACGCAACGGTAGATGCCATTGAGCCCCTCCCACAAACGCTATTTGCCAAATGGGATCATACCCTTTCGAAGACACTTTCCTTTAATGGTTGGGCTTGGGTAACTGTTATTGCTTTAATAATGTTTATGTTTTTGTTTTTGGGATATTATTTTTCTCAAGCAACAAGAAAGAAACGAATGCTATTTATAGGTTCGTTGATTTCGACCTGCATTATAATTATGGGACTAGTCATGGCATTTAGAACCTTTCATAAAGTTGAAAATAAAAGGGAAGCTATTGTGTATGTTGAAGTAGTTGAAGTAAAAAATGGCCCAAGAATGAGCGACGAAACAGCCTTTAAATTACACGAGGGAACCAAAGTAAGCATTCTAGAAACAGAAGATAATTGGGCTAAAATCTTATTGGTAGATGGAAAAGACGGGTGGATTCCTTTTGAAGACATTAAAGAACTTTAATTTTGTTTGAATAAATTTCTATACCTTTAAGAGTATTTTAGAAAAATGATTTCTGTTAAAAGAAAACTGTTTTTTCTATTTTCATGTTGTTGATTTTCAAAACAAATAAAATCCTTATTCTTGTTGAAAAACCTGTTAATAGTTCCTATTTTTTTTCATTAATAGATGGGTAAAATAAAAATAATGCTAGGGTCAATCTTAAATTTTACCACAAAAGCAACTAACTAAATAATACCATTTTTATGTTCAAAAATATATTTTCAAATTTTAAAGGAAACCTGTTAGGGGGTATTACTGCTGGAATAGTTGCCTTGCCCTTAGCGCTTGCGTTTGGAGTTCAATCTGGACTAGGACCAAGCGCGGGTCTTTATGGAGCTATTTTTATTGGTTTTTTTGCTTCATTATTTGGTGGAACAAACACACAAATTTCTGGACCAACGGCACCCATGACTGCTGTTTCTATGGTTATTATAGCCGCTATTTTGGCCGCTCATGAAGGAAATATTGAAAAAGCGCTACCCTACATTTTAACGGTATTTCTTTTGGCAGGAATTTTTCAAATAGGAATTGGATTAACAGGAATTGGAAAGTATATTAGGTATATACCTTACCCAGTTGTTTCTGGTTTTATGACCGCAATAGGGGTCATTATCTTAATTACGCAGCTACTTCCATTAATAGGGTATTATACAAAAGACGATACCCAGTATATTAATCAATTTAAACCCCAAGCAGAAGAAGTATTGTTGGATAAAATATTAAAAGAGGAAGCTGGGGAAGGAATACTTGTTTTAGAAGATTTTAAAGAAACAGTTCGTCGTGCCGAACTTATCCAAGAAGAAGAAATCATGGTAGAAGCCAGTACCCTTGCAAAGAGTAATAGTTCGGGTGTTATTGGAGCAATTAAAACCTTACCACGCGCTCTAAATAATATAAATTGGCTGGAACTTATCCTAGCATTATTAACCATTGCTATTATTTATGGGTTTAAATACGTTACCAAAAAAGTACCCAGTACTTTAGTTGCTTTATTTGTAGTTTCCTTTGGTGCCTACTTTTTAAAATTAGATTATAGACCCATTGAAAAAATCCCTGCAGGAATCCCAATTCCCAACTTTGGCATATTTACAGATTTCAGTTTTGCGGCACTTTCTCCTTATATCCTAACGGCACTTACACTTGCCTTTTTAGGAGCCATAGACTCTTTATTAACTTCAGTAGTGGCAGATAATATGACTAAAACGAAACACAATCCTAATAAAGAATTGGTTGGACAAGGTATTGGAAATAGTTTGGCCGCTATTTTTGGAGGAATTCCCGGGGCAGGCGCAACCATACGTACCGTGGTAAATATTAATGCTGGAGGAACCACCAAACTTTCTGGTATGATTGCAGCACTTTTATTGCTGGTTATACTTTTGGCAGCCGGTCCTATTGCTTCCATGATTCCAGCAGCGGTTTTAGCTGGAATTTTAATTACTGTAGGGATTGGAGTTATGGATTATAAAGGCCTAAAAGCCATACCCAAAATGGAAAAAGGCGAAGTTATCGTCATGCTTGTGGTATTAGTATTATCTGTTTTTTGGGATTTGGTGTATGCTGTAGGCATTGGTTTTGTATTGGCCTCTATCATCTTCATGAAAAAAATAGGCGATGTTACAGCCTCAAAATCTAAAGTAGTTCAATTAGATAATTCAGATGAATTAGACTTGCCTTGGAAAGATGAGGTTAATTTTCCTGTAAACTTAAAATCCAAAGTTTTTATTAAAAGATTAAAAGGACCTTTATTTTTTGGATATACTTCCGATTTTCAAGAATTATCCAAGGAAATCCCTACCGAAGCAAGCCATGTTATTATAAGAATGGCTGAAGTACCCTATATAGACCAATCGGGGCTGTATGCTATGGAAGAAGTGCTTTTAGACCTAAACCAAAGAAATATTCAACCTATATTTGAAGGGTTACAAGAACAAGTAGGTGCAAAACTGGAGAGTATCGATATTATTCCAGACTTAGTTCCTAAAGAATGCCTTTTTGAAGATTTTAAATCGGCAATGGTATTTATAAAAGAGGTTGTTACAAGAGATACATAATCCTTACTCTAAGGATGTTTTTTCAGAACTTTCTGGAGTTTGTGCATGAATTTTTTTAAACTCCTTAATTAAAGCAGGCATGACCCAAGGGGCAATTGTTTCAATGTGCTTATAAAGAAAGGAGCCTTCTTTTTTTTCTTCAGAAATTACATAACCCATGAGGTTTGAAGAATTAAAAAAGAGAAACACCACGCTAATAATAAAGCCATATTGAAGGGTAGAAAATAGACCTCCCAATAGTTTATTTAGCAATCCTAAACTAGTAAAATCGGCAATTTTGGTAAGGAATTTCCCTAATACATTTAATACCAAAACAATAAGTAGAAAAGTAACTGCAAAAGAAGCCCATTTGGTCGTTTGTGGTGACCAATCAAACCAGTGGGCTAAATACGCTCCCACATAGTCTGAAAAATATACCGCCCCATACACTCCAGCAATGAGGCCAATAAGTGAAGTTAGCGTGACCAAAAGGCCTTTTTTAAAACCCCAATAAAAGGCAAGGAGTAAAATAATTCCTAAAACGATATCAACAGTATTCATAAGAGAGTTATCCTTTGTGTAAAGATAGTATTATCATTCAATTTAGTTAAAATACTTGTATTTTTGCAACGCTATGGCAAGAGACGAAAAGTTAAAAACACAATGGGAAGCAGTGGTAACATTGCTTAGTAATCGATTTGCCGATGGAGATCAATTGGATTTGGACGCGATAATTTATTTAATAGGGTTACAAGAATTGGGGCAATTACATCGAAAATTTAAAAAAGATGAAAAAATTAACCTTATGCATATTGCTATTTGTAGGTTATTAGAACCCTTTGGGTATTATGAGTTTGACTATTTTGACGAGGAAGGCTGGCCACACTACAAAATTCTAGAACAACTACCCCCTTTAAAAGCTGGAGAGCAAAGTGTCTTAATGAAAGAAGCGATTGTTCAGTATTTTTTGGAAAAGAAAGTCATCAATTAATTCTTTAGAAAGCCTTATTTTTGTTGCCTATTACAGTTAGGATGTTATGATAGACAAGATAAAAGAACATATTGCCGAAGTGGAAGCATTTTCTGCTAAAACAAAAGAAGATGTAGAAGCATTTCGTATTAAATACCTTGGAAGCAAAGGACTTTTAAAAGACTTTTTTGCCGAGTTTAAAAATGTAGCAAATGACCAGAAAAAGGAATTTGGTCAAATCATAAACACCCTTAAAAGCAAAGCCGAAGAAAAGGTAAATACTTTAAAGGAAGCTTTTGAAAACGGAGAAGAATTGCAAGGAGTTTATGGGGATTTATCTCGCCCAGGAGAACCTATTCAGTTAGGATCCAGACATCCTATTTCCCTTGTAAAAAATAAAATCATTGAAATATTTTCAAGAATAGGTTTTAACGTTTCCGAAGGACCCGAAATGGAAGACGACTGGCACAATTTTACAGCATTAAACCTCCCCGAATATCATCCCGCTCGAGATATGCAGGATACTTTTTTTATTCAAACAAATCCCGATATTTTACTTCGAACCCATACCTCTTCGGTACAAGTTCGATATATGGAAACCTACAAACCACCTATTCGTACTATTTCTCCTGGGAGGGTCTATAGAAATGAAGCTATTTCGGCTAGATCACATTGTTTTTTCCATCAAGTAGAAGGGTTATATGTAGACAAAGGGGTAAGTTTTGCCGATTTGAAACAAACACTGCAATATTTTACGACTGAAATGTTTGGGAAATCAAAAATTAGACTCCGCCCTTCCTATTTTCCATTCACCGAACCTAGTGCCGAAGTGGATGTGTATTGGGGATTAGAGACCGAAACCGATTATAAAATGACTAAAGGAACAGGGTGGCTAGAAATTATGGGCTGCGGAATGGTAGATCCCAACGTTCTTGAAAACTGCGGAATCGATTCTCAAGAATACTCAGGATTTGCCTTTGGGATGGGAATAGACAGAATTGCTTTACTGTTGCATCAAATTCCCGATATTCGCATGCTTAGTGAAAATGATATTCGGTTTTTAGAGCAATTTAAAAACGCATTATAATTTCCATAAAGATTAATTTCACCCTATAAAATAAAAACCCCTCCCGGTCACTGAGCTTAGTCGAAGTGGGAGGGGTTTTCTATTATTTATAATGAACGATTATTTTCTAATTAATCGTTTCACTGTTTGTGCATCTTCACTTTGGATTTGTACCATGTACACTCCCGAAGCTAAACTAGAAACATTAAAGGTTCTTTCGGTAGCCATTCCACGAAGGTCTATTTGCTGTACCAATCTTCCATTGGCATCGTAAATAAGCGCTTTCTCTAACGCAATGTTAGAGGTGTTGGAAAGGGTTACCTGTCCGTCGGTTGGGTTAGGATACATAGCAATGGCATTGTCCAATGCGATATCGTCCTTACCAAGAAGGCTCTCTACAGTAAGTACGAACGTACAACAACCTTCATTACCGTACTCATCGGTAGCACAGATAGAAATGGTATACACACCATCTGGCAACAGGGTACCTGCCGCTGGACTTTGTGAGAACACCGTTACAGGGTCGGTACAGTTGTCCGTAGCCGTAATACCTCCTAACGCCCAGTAGTCGGGTAGCTCATAGAACAAGTTAAGGGGTCCTGGATCTACCGTTTGGTCTGCTGGACAGCCATCGATCATTGGACCCATAGCATCTACGACCGTTAAGGTAGCCGTACAAGAGGCCAAGTTACCATCCGCATCGCTAGCAAATACCGTTACGGTGATAGGAGTTCCTATATCGTCGCAGGTAACATCGGTTACATCTACCGCTGTGATCGTAATACCACAAGCATCGAAAGAGTTGGCTAGGTCAATGAACAAGTCTGGCGTTACTTCAGCCATACCGTTCTCATCCAATTCTACTGTGGCATCCATACATACTAAAATAGGATCGGTAGTGTCGATCACATTTACCGTAGCGGTACAAGTAGAGCTGTTTCCACTGTCGTCGGTTACGGTAATCTCCACTTGGTTTAATCCTAACTGAGAACAGTCGAAAGTAATTTCGGTAGCAGCAGCCTCTCCTATTTCATAGTTAAGGGTTCCGTTGAACACTCTTGGACTAAACGGTGACCCGTCAAAAGGAACGTTGGAAGCGGCTCCTAAGGAAAGGGCAACGTCTGCATTGGAATAGTTCTGGTTGGTACCATCGCCATTGGTATAGTAATGTGCGTGGGTAGCATCTAATACCAACGCCATACCATAGGTAGTCCCTGCAGTAAGGGTTACAGGAACATCAAGCACCGCATTGGATGGAGTGTCTACTACCCCTGATGCAGTTCCCGAAGCTGTGGCAGAGAGCGTCCAAGCTCCTGCGTTACCTTCGTTGCCTACATAGGTTCCTACTAAGGAATACACTTCCATAGTAAAGGCACCAGGATCTGCTGTATTGATATCGATATCGATAAGGTTGATATCCTCTGGACCTACCGTTACATCAAAATACACAGCACCTCCTGGAGCACCATTATTTCCTGTAGCAAACAGCGTGGTGATAGAGCCCGGTACCGGAGCACCTCCTCCTGTGGTTACGGTGTAACCGCAAGCCTCGTCCACACTTAATAATAGATCGGCTACGTTTACCGTAACGGTTCCTGTGGTGCCATCTAATACAGCTTCGTAAACAGAGGAGGTAGGAGCAATATAAGTTTGACCTGAATTAATATCACCAGGAGATGATGCTGTTGGACCTGTCCAAGTAAAATCGGGATAATAGGTTCCGGATCCTGTGAGTTGAAGTGATTCTCCAATGGGAGTACTTCCTGGTTCGGAAACACCAATATCTGTAGAAGTTAACCCAGCAGCAATACCATCCACAGCAGTGAAGCTACCTTCATAGCTTAAAAATTGTATAACGTTTCCATTATTCGCTAAAACAATCCCATCGGGAGAACCATTTTGAATTCCAGCAATAGGGAAGTTAACAGCACCAAAACCATTTCCTTCATCGTCGATGGTGCCACTTAGTGTTAAGCTATCATATTCTTGACCATTATTTCCATTATAAAGAACTAAAGAGTAAGAATTTAAATCGGTTCCTGCAGGTCCCGCTATTTCTATGGCTTCATTTTCATCCGTACCAGTATTGTCGTAGTGTATTTCATTAATAAAAACCGCAGGACCGGAAGCCTCTCCAGCACAAACAATTACCGGAGCAATGTTGTCTTCCACGGTGACTACCGCAGTACAGGTAGAAACATTTCCAGCAGCATCCGTAGCAATCACGGTTACGTTATTTGGTCCCACATTCATACAGCCAAAGTCTAAACTAGGTACCGGTGGTGCAGGGCTTCCATAATAAATGGTTCCATTAAATATACGAGGTGTAAAGACACTTCCAGTAAATAAGCCAGATACCGCAGAACCTAAGGATAAGGTAAGGTCGGCATTAGAGTAACTAGTGCTTCCGGGTGCTGGGTTGGATCCTGTTCCAGAATATCTTGGAGCAGAGTTCATTCTTAGGGCGATACCATAAGTAGTTCCTGCAGATAAAGTAAAAGGAGCCGCAAGCACTACATTGGAAGGGTTGTCGGTGCCAGCACCTACCCCTGTTCCAGTAGCGGTAAGCGTCCAAGCACCAGGATTGGTTTGATTCCCTACAAAGGTACCTACAAGGGTATATACCTCTAAGTTGAATGCAGAAGTACCAGAGGTATTCATATCAAATCCAGTGATTTCAAGATCACTAGCTCCTACCGTAATATCATACATTACCATCCATCCACTAGATCCCCCATTATTACTATTGAACAAGGTGGTTAAAGAGCCCATAGGCCCTCCAATTCCTTGGAATTGTAAAGTAGCGCCTGGACAGTTGTCGGTTACGCTAGCCACATCCCCGGGGAGTACGGTAACGTTTCCTGTGGCGTCTAAATCTACTGTGATGTCTGAACAGGTCACCACAGGGTTTTCTGCATCAACAACGGTTACGTCAAAAGTACAAGTAGCAGTGTTGCCATCGCTATCGGTTACTGAGGCTGTTACAGTAGTAGTACCAACTGGGAAGAAACTTCCCGTATCGGGTGTATAAACAATAGAACCCGAAATGTTACCATCTTCGGTATCAATAGCTACTGCTGCAAAATTCACCACAGCACCACATTGTCCAGCCTCATTATTAGAAGGAGCTGGCATAGGGCAGGAGATTACTGGTGGATTTCCAGTTCCTCCTCCTGTAAAAGTTTGCCCCACATTAATGGAGCCCGGAGATTCAGCAACGGGACCCGTCCAAGTAAAATCTGTGTAAATAGTTCCAGTTCCTATCAGTTGTAAAGACTCACCAATTGGTGTTGTTCCCGTTTCAGAGACACCAATATCGGTTGAATTTAAACCGTTTGCAGGGCCATTTGTAGCAGCAAAAGTTCCTTCATAACTCAAAAATTGAATCACGGTCCCAAGATCATCAACAAGTGCAATTCCATCGGGCGCCCCATTTTGAAGACCAGCAATTGCAAAAAATACGCTACCATAGCCAACGCCTTCATCATCAATGGATCCGGATAATGGAGTTACTGAATATTGCTGCCCATTGGAGCCATTGTATGGAACTAAACTCCAACCTGTTAAATCTGTCCCGGCAGGTCCCGCAATTTCAACTCCTTCATTAACATCACCTCCTGTGTTATCATAATGTATTTCATTAATAAAAACCGTTTGTGCTTGGACAAAAACGGCAGTAACTAGTAATAAAAGGGTAAGGGTAATTTTTTTCATAGTCTATCTTTAAAAAATTTTCAGCAGCAAAGATAATTTTTACCTATTGCAAATAAAAAAAAAGAGTTTAAATAAAGGTTAACTTTTAAAGAAATATAGCACCTATTTTAATCTAATTTTTCGGTTAATTTTTTGAAGATTTTTTTTGGATTTTTGTGGTCATAAAGGATATCATAAACAGCTGTAATGATAGGAATTTTTGCCATCTTTTTTCCTTTAGCTTCATTTAATAAAAAAGCACTTTTGGTAGCGTAGTATCCTTCCGCAACCATACTCATTTCCATCATGGCACTTTTTACCGTATACCCTTTTCCTATCATGGTACCAAATAGTCTATTACGGCTAAAGGTAGAGTAGCCTGTTACCAACAAGTCTCCTAAATAAGCAGAACCATTAATGTCGCGTTTCATTTTATGCACTTTTTTCACGTACCGTTTCATCTCCCGAATGGCATTGCTCATAAGGACACTTTGAAAATTGTCTCCATATCCTAAACCATGTGCAATTCCAGCAGCTAGAGCATAGATGTTTTTTAGCATTGCAGCGTACTCGGTTCCAATAATATCATCACTCGTAGTGCATTTTATATATTCGCAAGAAAGAACCTCGGCTACTATTTTTGCTTTTTTCTCGTCGGCACAAGCGATGGTTAAATACGATAGTCTTTCTAGTGCAACTTCTTCAGCATGGCACGGTCCCGTAATAACACCAATATCTTTAAAAGGAATATTGTAGTTGGTAAAAAAATGGTCGCCCACAATTAAACTACTTTCGGGCACAATTCCTTTTATGGCTGAAAAGATTATTTTTCCTTTTAATGATTCCGAAATGCTTTTTAATTCGGTTTCTACAAAGGCAGATGGAATAGCAAAAATAAGGTAGTCTGCATAAGCAACTAATTCATTTATGTCGTTACTTAGTTTCAGTTTATCAACATCAAATTCTACTGAGCTCAAATAATTTGGGTTGTGGAATTCGGTTTTAATATGCTCAACAGCTTGTTCGCTTCGCATATACCAACCTACTTCTTCAAGATTTTCGCAAAGCATTTTTACAATGGCTGTTGCCCAACTTCCTCCTCCAAAAACAGCAAATTTTGGTTTTTTTGACATGGAAAACTTTTATGATATTCAAAAATACATAAATAGCGTCGCATCAGCTAAAATACAATTCTAAAATACAAAGCATTCTATTTTTATTGTTACTAAATAATTAATATTCAGTTGCTTATAAAAATGGCACGTTTTTCGATTTTCTGAAATATAGAAATCCTAAAATCACAAATTATGAAAGCATTAAAACTCTTTTTCGGATTCGCCTTAGTAGCAACGCTTTTTACTTCTTGTTATACCGAAGTAATTATAGAAGACCCTATCGATCCAGCTCCAACCATTTCGCTAGGAGAGTTTTTGGCTTCGCACGAATTGTGGTATGTGGATATTAATCGCTCTCAGGCTAACGGACAAATTCCGTTTATGCAGTTGGCGTTTACGTTGTCTTTTAGAAACGGAACACTCTATGCCAATAATAACTTAGTAGGAATTGGTGATCAAGGTTATGGTTTTGGGATTGATATTGGGTATTATGATACCTATGCAGATGAGTTGGATATCTCTCATGACATTGATGGCTTTACTCGTTTTGAAGTAATCCAACGAAATAATCACGAAATAGAATTATACTCTCGTAATACAAATCAGCGGTTTATATTAGAGGGCTACCAACGAAGTAACTTCGACTATGATTTGTTGTTTTACGATAACATTCACTATTTTATACAAGAATATGTAGCTTGGGAAAAGATATATACTAGTCCTTACGGGGATCCAAATCCATTTGATTATGAAAATTTTATGCAATTTATGGAACGAGGAGGTGATGGTAATTTTCTAAGTTCACAAGACCCTAACGGAACCATTATTAATACTATATATTGGGATTACAGTGGAATTTATAATGTAGATGATGTGCAAGGAAATCTTTATCGTAAATATTTAACATTAGATTATGATTACTTGGACAATGAATTTTTTGAGTTGAGCGTTATTAATGACAACACCATAGAATTGTATCATAATCCATCGGGAACAGTTTACAGATTTAGAGGAAAAGGATACATAACTATAAAGAGTAGTGAAAGAGGAAAGTTGCGCCTTTCAAAAGAACAAATTGAAAAGCAGATGAAAAAAATCAGCAACTTTTAAAATATAGAAAACTTTTTGGTTGGTTATTTAGTTGAAAACCGTCTGGCTTATTTATTTAAGCTGGGCGGTTTTTTTAAGTTCTATCTATAGAAATTCATCTCGTCCAAATAGTCCCAAACATTCTGGGGTAACATAGGGCGAATGTTTTTTCCTTCTTTAATGGCTTTTCGAATAAAAGTAGAAGAAAGCTCCATAATGGGAGCATCCACTTTATGAATTTTAGGGTGTTTTAAAAACGGCGTTTCTATAACTCCTTCCGAAATTCGGGGATACACATACAACTCATATCGTTCTAGAATGACTTCGTAATTTTTCCACTTATGAAAGTTTTTTAAGTTGTCTTCACCCATAATTAAGCAAAAGCTACTTTCGGGATATTTTTCTTCTAAATGTGCCAAGGTATTGACCGTGTAATTGGGTTGAGGCAGGTTAAATTCAATATTGCTTGCTTTCAATTTCGGGTAGTCTTCCACAGCAATACGAACCATCGCTAAACGATGAATGTCGTCTAGCAAAGTCACTTTCTTTTTATGCGGATTGTGGGGTGTAACGACCATCCATACTTCCTCCAAATCGCTAAATTCTACCATATAATTGGCAATGGTTACATGCCCAATATGAATAGGGTTAAAGGTGCCAAAATAAAGGCCAATTTTTTTGGAAGATTTCATTTATGCTTCTTCAATAGAATTTTGAGAAATATGTTTTGCTACTAAAGCTTCAGCTTCCTTCAATGCTTTTTCTAATTGGTCGTTTACAATAATGTAATCGAATTGAGGGGCTGTTGCCATTTCTATAGAGGCTTTGGCAATGCGCATATTTATTTTTTCTTCATTTTCGGTTTTACGGTTTTTTAAACGGATTTTCAACTCGTCCACACTGGGCGGTTTTACAAAAACGGCTAAGGTTTCTTTTGGGAATTTCTTTTTTATTCGCAATCCTCCCACCACATCAATATCAAAAATCACGTTTTTCCCTTGTGCCCAAATGCGTTCTACTTCACTTTTTAGCGTGCCGTAAAAATTATCGCGATACACTTCTTCCCATTCCAAAAAATCCTCATTTTTGATGTGTTGTTTAAACTCTTTAATATCCATAAAGTAGTAATCCACACCATCTTTTTCTTCCCCTCGAGGAGCTCGGGAAGCCGCTGAGATAGAAAACTCCAAATTCAGTTTTTTTTGTTTCAACAAATGCCTTACAATGGTGGTTTTACCACTTCCTGAAGGAGCCGAAAAAACAATTAATTTTCCTCCTTTATCCATTACAAAACATTTAAGGCTTGCTCCTTAATTTTTTCCAGTTCGTCTTTCATTTGCACCACCAATTGCTGCATAGAAGCATAGTTGGCTTTGCTGCCAATGGTGTTAATTTCTCGCCCTATTTCCTGCGTAATAAATCCTAATTTTTTTCCGTTGGAATCGTTAGAGTTTAAGGTTTCTAAAAAGTAGTTTAAGTGGTTCTCTAGCCTTACTTTTTCTTCGGTGATATCGTATTTTTCAAGATAATAGATAAGTTCTTGTTCAAAACGGTTTTTATCTACTTCTTCTTTTAATTCTGAAACCGCTTTTTGTAATTTTTCACGGACGTTTTCCATTCGCTCCGGATCTATTTTCATAACTTCTTTTAATAGATCTGAAATGATTTCAATCCTACCTTTAAAATCGTCTTCCAAGACTTTTCCTTCATCACTTCGATAGTGATTAATGGCTATTAATGCGTCATCCACTCCTTTCATAATATGATTAAATTCATCTTCATCAATCTCGTCCCGTTCTGTTTTTAAAGCATCGGGCATACGAATGGCCATTTTAAGCAATTCGGTTTCATCGCCGTTAGAGATATTTTTCAACTGCTTTATATATTGTTTTACCACAACTTCATTAATTACAGTATTGGTTTCTTCTCCCGTAACCTCTATATACAGACTGAAATCCACTTTCCCACGGGTAAGTGATTTGGCAATATAGTCACGTAATACCAATTCTTTTTCGCGGTAGCTAGAAGGAACCCGAGCGTTAAGATCGAGCCCTTTGCTATTGAGCGATTTAATCTCTATGGTAATTTTTTTGGAAGGCAACTCCAAGATGCTTTTGCCATAACCGGTCATGGATTGAATCATAGGATATATTTAAGAAAGCAAAGGTACGGATTTATGAAATTCTAAATTTAGTTGCTAAATCTCTCCTTCAAATACTTTTCAGTAAAGTAAAAAATAGAGAGGACAAGTAGCGTATGGGCTATCACTGAAAGTAAAAAATTATATTCAGGAAATAGGAAATAGAACAAAGGAGGAAATACAAAACTCCATAACACTAACTCAATAGATTTCTTGGAAGAATACTCTTGTGCAGCTTTCCAGGTATCTTCATTTTTCATAGAACGATTGGTTCTGTAACCGTAGTAATAATTAATTTTTTTTGGAGGAAACTTTTTCACAATTAAAAAAAGCACTAGCATAAAAAAACAATATCCTAGTGCCCATAATAGTTGTAGATCGTTAGACATAAAAACTAATCCAACTTTTTAATCTTTATATTTTTATACCACACTTTATCGCCGTGATCTTGTAATGCAATATGACCAGTGGGGTAGTTGCCAAAACCTTCCCAATCTTTAAATTTAGAGTTTTCTACCATAGCATCCCAAGCTTCTCCATTTACGGGGAAAGTTACAATTTCAATGCCGTTTAGGGTCACTTTTCCTCGATTAGTGTTATGATTTACTTCAATGACGCAGGTATTCCACTCTCCGGCCGGTTTCACAGCCTCTAAGTTATTGGGAGCAATCATATCGTATAAAGCACCTGCTTTGTGGGTTCCATTGCCTACAAAAGAATCGGGGTGTTTGGCATCATCCAGCACCTGAATTTCGGGACCGGTTTGATAGGCTTCCGGAAATTTTGGGTCTTCAAAAACGCCCCAAAAAATCCCGCTATTACCCCCTTCGGCGATTTTCCAATCGATAGAAAGTACAAAATTGGTAAACGTATCTTTTGAAATGATATTCTTACCACCTTCTGTTCCTGGGGTAAAGGCCATGGCATCTTCTTCAATGGACCATTCTGCCGGCATCTCTTCTTTTAAATAACCGCGCCAGTGTTCCATGGAAGTACCATCAAAAAGAATTATCCATTCTTCTTGCGTTGTATCTTGAGCATTTTCTGTCATAGGTTCGGCTTCTGCTACTTCTTCTTCATTGTTACTTACTTTTTCTTTACACGAAAAACTAATAATTACTAGGCTTGCTAAAAGGATTATTTTCTTCATATTTTTTGAATTAAAGTTCTCTCACCCAAATATTTCTAAAACTTACGCCACTCATATCTTGATGGTCCTGTAGTTTAATAGGGCCTTTTCCGTGGGCCTCATTTTTAGGCCAGCCAATATATTCGGTAGTGCCTTCCAATTCAAAATGGTCTTGAATGAGCACACCATTAAGCAATACAGTTAGGGTTCCGGCTTTGGTTTTTTTTCCATCAACATCAAATTCTGGCGCATGAAAAATAATATCATACGTATTCCATTCGCCTGTTGGGACAGCTGCCATAGCTAGCGGAATAGATTGTTTGTAAATGGAACCTACCATGCCGTTTACGTATGTAGGATTGTCATTATTATCCAAAACCTGTACTTCATAGCGATTCTGAAAAAACACCCCACTATTACTTCGGTTTTGATTGGTTTGTTGATTCTCCGGATTACTGCGCCATTCCATGTGTAGCTGTACACTCCCGAAGTTTTGTTTGGTTTGAATATCACCTGTTTTGTCTTTTACCGTCATGCTTCCATCGGCATTGAGGGTCCATTTTACTTCGGTAGAATCTTTGGTGGAAATCCACTGATCGAAATTCTTTCCATCGAACAACACAAGGGCATCACTTGGCGCTCCGTTTTCCCCTGTTGGGTTTACTTTTGCGGGAACGGGTTCCCAGATTTCGGTTTCTTCTGGTTTGGTAGGTTCTGGGGTCGTTTCTTCAGAAGTTATTTCTGTTTCAGTAACTTCTTCAACAACAGTTTTTGTTTTTTCTTTACACGAAATGAATACTATTGTTACACAAATTAGAAAGGCTATTTTTTTCATAATCCTAATATTTTTTTCAGTTGTTCTTTATCTATTTCGGCACCGGCAAAATCATCGAAGCGTTTTTGGGTGACTTCAATAATTCGGTCGCTTATAAATTTAGCACCTTCGCGAGCACCTTGTTCGGGACTTTTTATAACACACTCCCATTCCATAACTGCCCAAACATCGCAGCCATATTCAGTTAATTTACTAAAAACAGTTTTGTAATCTATTTGGCCATCTCCTAAGGAACGGTAACGCCCGGCACGGTCCTTCCAATCACTATAACCTCCAAAAGCACCGCGTTTTCCGTCGGGAAGAAATTCGGAATCTTTTACGTGAAACGCTTTAATAAATTCGTGATAGTGATCGATATATTGAATATAGTCTAGTTGCTGAAGGACAAAGTGACTGGGGTCGTACAAAATATTTACCGCTTTGTGGTTTCCGGTAGCTTTCAGAAATCGTTCAAAAGTGACACCGTCGTGCAAATCTTCCCCAGGATGAATTTCATAACAAACAGCCACTCCATTTTCTTCAAATTCATTCAATAGCGGAAGCCATCGTTTTGCCAATTCTTCAAAACCCATTTCCACCAATCCATCGGGGCGTTGCGGCCATGGGTGCCATGTATGCCATAGAAGAGCACCACTAAACGTGGCGTGTGCTTTTAACCCTAGATGGTTACTCGCTTTAGCCGCACTTTGCAGTTGTTTACGAGCCCATTCGGTACGCTTTTTTGGGTTGTTTTTACAGGCCTCTGGCGCAAAATTATCGAACATTAAATCGTAGGCAGGATGCACCGCTACTAACTGCCCTTGTAAATGGGTGGAAAGCTCTGTGATTTCAAGGCCGTAACTGTTTATTTTTCCTTTCAGCTCATCACAATAAACTTTGCTTTCCCCGGCCAATGTTAGATCGATTAAACGACTTTCCCAGGTAGGAATTTGAATTCCTTTATAGCCTAAATCGGCTGCCCATTGGCAAATTCCTTCCAAGGTATTGAAAGGTGCTTTGTCATCCATAAATTGCGCTAAAAAAACTGCTGGACCTTTAATGGTTTTCATAGTACTGCCCGCGGAGGCGGGTATCTTTTATAATTAATATTAGTTTTTAATAGAATAGAGGTCTAGACTGTGCTCGACCAGACATTACAATTCTTTCCAAACATTGCCTTCTCTATGGGAAGCAACGGAAGTTTCAATAAAATTCATTCCTCGCACACCATCCCGCATGGAAGGGAATTCCGCTTTATCATGAGGTTGGTTTCGAACTGCTTTGGCAACCCCTTTGTATATATTTCCCATAGCGTCAAAAATTCCTTCGGGATGTCCAGGAGGAAGTTTCGTGCCGTCCAAAGAAAGCTTACTGTTATAAACATTTCCGGGTTTTAAGGTTTTAATGGGTTCACCGTCTTCCAAATGATACAGATAATTGGGATTTTCTTGTTCCCATTTCAAAGCTCCTTTTTTTCCATAAACGGCAACGGTCAAATTGTTTTCTTCGGCAGTTGCAATTTGGCTCGCTCTTATAACACCTTTTGTATATTTTCCTAAACGCACCAACACCGTACCGTCGATATCCATTTGGTTATCGTCATACAAATGATTGAGGTCTGCCAAAATGGATTTTACATCCATCCCTGTAACATATTCAAGCATTTGATAGGCATGGACTCCAATATCTCCCATACAACAACTTATTCCCGATTTTGAAGGATCCAAACGCCAAGTGGTGTTTCGCTTTTCTTTATCATGAATAATGGGATTAATCCATCCTTGATAGTACTGTACATCTACTTTTTGAACATCACCAATAGCCCCTTCTTCGATCATTTTTTTCATTTGGCGTACCATAGGGTAGCCAGTGTAGGTGTGGGTAAGAGCAAAGATGTTGTTGTTTTTATTCTGAATGTTTTCCAGTTCCAATGCTTCGACATAGGTCATGGTCATGGGTTTTTCACAAATAACGTTGAAACCGTTTTCCAATAACTTTTTAGCCATGGGGAAATGCAAAAAATTAGGGGTTAAGATGGAAAACACCTGAATTCGTTCTCTTTCAGGAAGTTTTAATTCTTCACTGACCATGGTGTCAAAATCTTTATAGATTCTGTTGGTTGAAATTCCAATTTCTTTGGCAAAGGCAACATTTGCTTCAAAATCGGGATTAAAAACGGCTCCAGTTAATTGATAGGCGTCAAACATGCTGGCAGCGACACGGTGTAACACACCAATAAGGGAATCGCCACCGCCCCCAAGAACGCCCCATCTAATTTTTGTACTCATAAAATTTATATTGTCTGGCCGAGCGCAGTCGAGGCCTTTTTTAAATCTCCTTTTTATCAACCCTTCGACTGCGCTCAGGGTGACTTATTACTATTCTTTGTATTCTATTTTTTCGTTTTTAAATAATAGGGCAAATAGAATTAAAACCCCTGCGGCAAATAACGCCGGGAATCTCCAAATTTCCATCCAAGTATGGCCCCCTTCAGCGATGATATTGGCATCGGTTATTTTTCCTGCCACATAAAATCCTACTAACATTCCAATACCATAGGTTGCTAAAGTAATTAACCCTTGTGCGGCACTTTTTACTTTTTCCCCAGCTTTGCTATCGGTATATATTTGCCCTGAAACAAAGAAAAAGTCATAGCAGACACCATGCAAAGCAATTCCAATTAATAACATAAATACCAGTTCCCCTGAATTTCCATAAGCAAATAATAAATATCGTAGAACCCAAGCTAGCATTCCAAAAAGGATTGTTTTTTTGAAGCCATATTTTTTGAAAAAGAAAGGAAGTAGTAACATAAATAAAACTTCTGAAATTTGACCAAGAGTCATTTTTCCAGCGGGATTATTTACCCCTATTTCACCCAAGAATTGACCTGCATGTTGATAATAAAATGCCAAAGGAATACAAATTAAAATAGATGAAATAAAGAATATTAAAAAGTTCCTATCCTTTAATAATTTTAGTGCATCTAAGCCTAGAATATCAGAAAGATTAACTTTTTCCCCTTTTCCTTGAGGCGGAGTCTTGGGCAACAGAAAGCTAAATAAACCTAAAATAACAGAGGCAATTGAAACCATTAAAAAAGTATTTTTTAACATTCCACTTTTAATTCCCTCTGGAGAATCCCATGCAAAAACATAACTTATTGTAAGTCCTGCTATTATCCACCCTATGGTTCCCCAAACCCTAATAAATGAAAATTCTTTAGCAGGGTCTTTCATTTGATTAAAAGAGACGGAATTTACTAAGGCTAATGTGGGCATATAAGCTATCATATATCCCAAAACGTAGGGATAAAAAGTACCAAAATCGGTTGCTTGTGACATTTGGTACATAAGTATTGCCCCAATTAAGTGTAATACTCCCAATATTTTTTCAGCGTTAAAAAATCGATCAGCAATTAATCCTATAATAAAGGGAGCAATAATAGCGCCCCAGGGTTGTGTAGAATATGCCATTCCTATTTCTCCACCGGTAGTTTTTAAAGTGTTTGGCAAATAAATTCCCATGGTCACAAACCATCCTCCCCAAATGAAGAATTCGAGGAACATCATAAAAGATAACTGAAAGCGAGTGGTTGATTTCATCGTTATAAATATTTTGATTAGTTAGATTGTGCAACGGCTTTTTCAACCAATGCTTTTGTAGCTTTAATTCCTTCGGTTGGGTCTTCCTCAGGCCCTTCAAATTCAATTCCTACAAAAGCATCAAAATCGGAATTTTTAATAATGTTAAACATTTTATAGTAATCTATCGTCGTTTCGTTTCCTTGGGCATCAAAGGCATACGATTTTGCTGAAATACCGGTAGCAAAGGGAAGAATTTCTGCCGTTCCTTTATAGCGATCGTATTCTTCTACACAAGGAGCTCCCCAACGGGCACCCCCTTCTCTTTTTAAACAAAAGTTGCCAAAATCGGGTAAGGTTCCACAGTTAGGCATATTTACTTCTTTCATTACTCTGGCTAGCAATGCTCCATTACTGGAAAGACCTCCATGATTTTCAACAATGATGTTTACATTTTTGGTAGCTGCATAGTCACACAAAGCTTTTAAAGAGCGGACAGAGTTTTTTACCCATGCTTCAGGGTCTTCTTCTCCGAAAAGATTAACTCTAATGGAGTGACACCCTAAATAGGCAGCTGCATCGACCCATTTTTTATGATTTTCTACGGCTTGTGCTGTTATTTTTTCGTCGTTAAAAGAAAAATCGCCTTCTCCATCAATCATAATAAGCACGTTTTTCATTCCATAGCGTTCGCTTCTAGCTTTTAAAGAATCAAGTATGGTTTGAAGCCCTGCCTCTTTCATAGGAAATTTTACCGCTTCATTGGTATATAACTGGCTCACATATTCTAAGCCTTCAAAACCAAATTCTTTCGCTGTTTTAGCAAAGTCCATAGGGTCTGCTGTCCCGGCGAAAATAGGCTTGTTAAGCGACCATTGGGCCAAAGAAAGTGGGTAGTTTTTTGCAGGCACAGTATCTGTGATTATCTGGGCAGTTTCTGAAGTTTCTTCTGGGGTGTTTTTGCAAGCAAGGATTGCATTTACTAAGAAGACTAATACGATAATTTTTTTCATGTCTTAACGAAAGTTGGTTGCTACAATTTTTAAAGATAAAATTTCCCCTAAGATAATTCTTTTTTGAAAGGACTCCATCGGTTTTATTGGGCGAATGCGAATTTCGTACCCGAAAACGTTTTCGGATAACAATCTTATTCTTTTAAGAAAGGATTTTTGCGTAATCCGAAAAATTACCGCAAATTAGTAGTTAACTTTATAATTCTTAGTTGCCAATAGGTATAAAAAACTAAGCTAGCTCAAAATAAACTCAATAAAACAATAAACATACAATGGTAAAACCTAACGAAATGTACGACGCCATCGTTGTAGGCTCTGGAATTAGTGGTGGATGGGCCGCCAAGGAGCTTTGCGAAAATGGTATGAAAACATTGGTTCTTGAAAGAGGACGAATGATAAAGCATATTGAAGATTACCCTACAGCCAACTTGGACCCCTGGGATTTTAAATTTAAAGGGCAACTTCCAGTGGAAGAACTTAAAACCCAATTAAAACAAGCTAGAACTGGATATACTACCGATGAAGCCCATAGGCATTTTTTTGTCAATGATTTAATCCATCCGTATAATGAAACGAAACGATTTGACTGGATGCGGGGTTACCACGTAGGTGGTCGTTCTATCATGTGGGGACGTCAAAGCTATCGTTTAAGTGATATTGATTTTGAAGCCAATAAAAAAGAAGGTATTGCTGTAGACTGGCCAGTGAGGTACAAAGACATTGCTCCCTGGTATGATAAAGTAGAAGAGTTTATAGGGGTAAGTGGTGAAGCCTTAGGGCTTGAAGTGCTTCCCGATGGAGTTTTTTCACCTCCTATGGAATTAAATTGTGCCGAAATTGATTTAAAAGAATCTATGGCAAAAAATTATGACGATGGTAGGGTATTAACTATTGGGCGTACCGCCCATATTACTGGAACCAAAACCCATGATGGTCGGTCGGCATGTCAATACCGAAACCGTTGTATGAGAGGTTGCCCTTTTGGAGGGTATTTTAGTAGTGTTTCTTCCACACTTCCAGCGGCAGAAAAAACAGGGAATTTAACATTACGACCCAATTCCATTGTTCATGAAATCATGTATGACGATGTCACTCAAAAAGCTACAGGAGTAAAGGTAATTGATGCAGAATCTGGAGAAAAATTGGAGTTTAATGCCAAAGTAATTTTCCTTTGTGCTTCTGCGATTGCTACTGCCAGTATTTTATTACAATCTAAAAGCGAAAGATTTCCAAATGGCATGGGCAACGATAGTGGTGAATTAGGATGTAATATTATGGATCACCACTTTAAAGCAGGGGCTATGGCTAAAGTAGATGCTTTTGAAGATAAGTATTATAAAGGAAGACGACCCAACGGATTGTACATACCACGTTTCCGAAATATAGGTGGAAAAACGGATATGCCTAATTTTAAAAGAGGCTATGGCTACCAAGGAGGTGCAAGTAGATCGGATTATGAATTGGTAGCAGAATTAGGTTATGGAAAGCAAATGAAAGATGCGATTGTTAAACCTGGCGAATGGAGCATGTTGTTAATGGGTTTTGGCGAATGTTTACCTTATCATGAAAACAAAATGACCATGGATTATGAAAAACTAGATAAATGGGGCTTACCCACCGTTACGTTTGATGCCGAATGGAAAGAAAACGAATACGAAATGCGTAAAGACATGGTGCAACAAGCCATAGAAATGCTTGAAAAAGCAGGATATAAGGATATACGTCCTTGGGATGACCCTGGAGCTCCTGGGCTTGGAATCCATGAAATGGGAACTGCCCGCATGGGGCACGACCCAAAGACCTCTGTATGTAATAGTAATAATCAGTTACATGCCGTACCAAATGTGTACTGTACCGATGGTTCTTTTATGACCTCTGCCAGTTGTGTAAACCCATCATTAACGTATATGGCCTTTAGTGCCAGAGCGGCAAATCATGCTGTTAACCAAATTAAAAAAGAAGCCTAATGGATAGAAGACAAGCCTTACGAAATCTTGGTTGGGGTGCTGGAGCCCTAGTAGCCACTCCCACCATTATAAGTTTATTACAAAGCTGTAAAGAAACGGGACCTGTTTTCACTCCTGTCTTTGTTTCTCCAACTCAAGGATATGCCCTAAAAAGTATGGTAGATTTAATTTTACCAAATGATGAGCAAGTACCCGGAGCTGTAGCCCTTGGAGTGCATCAATTTATTGACAGTTATTGGAATGAAGTGTTGCCCGCAGCTAAAGCTGATATTGAAGATGAGTTCTGGGAAGTTTCATCTTCCCGAGAGCAACAGTTTGTAAAAAATGCATTCAATACTTTTGAAGCTGAGTTTAAAACCTCTTTCAATAAAGAGTTAGATAAAGGGACTCCGGAGGAGTATGACCAAATGCTCGCAAAGTATCTTAAAACAGATAAAGAGCAGCAGATTGTATACGGAAAAGCTATGGGTGATTATCTTATGGCATTCAAGGACAACCCTTCCGCTACCTTCGACAAAGACGCACAGTTGTTTTATTTGCTTTCATCTATTAGAGGGCTTACCATTTGGGGATGGAAAACTAGCGAGGAAATAGGTAAAAATGTTCTTTGGTATGATCCCGTTCCGGGGCAATACAAAGGATGTATTCCTTTAAGCGAAGCCGGAAACGGAAACGCCATGGCATTATAAATTCTTTGCGATGAACCGAAGAAATTTTATTCAAAAGGGAGCCTTAACAGGTTCCCTTTTTACTTTAAGTGGAAGTGCTTTGGCTACAGAAATTTTGAAGCCTCAGCAAACAATTAAGCACAATTTTAGGCTTAAGTATGCCCCTCACGACGGTATGTTTAAGGCTCACGCCGGAGAAAATATATTAGACCAAATTCAATTTGCTTACGACCAAGGGTTTACAGCATTTGAAGATAATGAAATGCGAAACCGCCCTGTCTCTGAACAAAAACAAATGGCTTCCAAAATGGAAGCATTAGAAATGGAAATGGGAGTTTTTGTCGCTCATAAAATTTATTGGAAAGAACCTAATCTTGCCAGCGGTAAAAAAGAATGGCGGGAAGAATTTCTTCAGGATATTAGAGCTTCGGTTAAGGTTGCTAAAAGAGTAAATGCCAAATGGATGACAGTGGTACCGGGACATATAGATTTGCGTTTAGATAGCCATTATCAAACAGCAAATGTGATAGAAACCCTAAAGAGAGCGTGTGCCATTTTGGAACCCCATAATTTGGTTATGGTTCTAGAACCCTTAAATTTTAGGGACCATCCAGGACTTTTTTTAAGTGAAAGCCCACAGGCTTTTCAAATTTGTAAAGCGGTGAATAGTCCCTCTTGTAAAATACTTTTCGATATCTATCATCAACAAATTCAAGAGGGGAACTTAATACCCAATATAGAAGCTTGTTGGGATGAAATAGGGTATTTTCAAATTGGCGATAACCCCGGAAGAAATGAGCCAACTACGGGAGAAATTAACTATAAAAATATCTTTAAATATATCTACAATAAAGGATTTAAAGGCATTTTGGGAATGGAACACGGTAATTCACTTGCCGGTAAGGAGGGGGAATTAAAGCTTATTGAAGCTTATCGTGAAGTAGATTCATTTTAGAGAAAAGGAAAATAGTTTTTTTGTGAAAGTATTTCTGAAACACTCCGACATAAGTTTCAGAAAAAAAAACTATGCCACGAATAATCCTTATTTCGATACTCATTTCACTTTTTACTATTTCAGTAAACAATGCGCAAACCCCCTCAAGTTATTTTGAGGCCACCGATGCTTTTCTAAAAAAATATGTTTCCAAAGGGAAAGTAGATTATGCTGCCATTTGTAAAAATCCAGAAGATCTAAACACCCTATTACAACAAGCAAAAAATATTTCCGTTTCCAAAAATGAGGCTGCTACCTATCAAGCCTTTTGGATAAATACCTACAATCTTGCCGTAATTAAAGGTATTGTAGATAATTACCCCATCAAATCCCCATTAGACAAAAGTGGCTTTTTTGACCGTATAACCTATGAAGTAGGAGGTTCAAAAATTACCTTAAATGACATCGAAAACAAAAAACTTCGGGTTGTTATTGGCGATGCCCGAGTGCATTTTGTTTTAGTTTGTGGTGCCAAAGGATGCCCCCCTCTTATTGCGGAAGCGTATACTCCCGAAAGGTTAGAAAGTCAGTTACAAAATCAAACTTCAAAAGCACTTAATAGCAGCTTCATTAAGGTGGAGGATAAAAAGGTGTTGCTTTCAGAAATTTTTAAATGGTACAAAGAAGATTTTGTAAAAAATGGAAATGAAATAGATTTTATCAATCAGTTCAGAAAAGAAAAAATAGACCCCAACCTTAAAATTGATTACTATTCCTATAACTGGCAGTTGAACTCAAACCATTAGTACTTTCCAAAAGTTTTTTAGGAACATTCAGAAAATTACTACCCTAAATTTTAAAAACTCAAAAAATGAAAAAGATACTTTTTAGCACCCTTTTATTGACTTGTTGGATAGGATTTTCCCAAGAATCCGAAGAGGACGAATACGATTATGTCGGGTCTGTGATTCAAACACTTACGCCATCCAAATTGATTGCCAAAGGGCAGTTTGATGTTAAATGGTTCAACAATCTTTACACGGAAACCAAAAGTACCTTCGCAGAAGGCAAACAACCCCGCCAAACTTTTTTTACCGCTACCTTGGAAGGATATACGGGTGTTAGTGAAAATCGAAGAGTGAATGTGGGATTAATTTTGGAAGCTCGCAGTAATGTAATTGCCGGTAGGGGTGCTTTGGAAGTTTTTGAGTTTGATGGTGAATCGGGAACTGCTCGAAGCGGTTTTACAAGCATAGCTCCAGCGATAAAAGTTGTTCCTTTTGCAACCCTGAACAATTTTTCTGTCCAATCGGCTTTTTTCATTCCTTTAGTAGAAAACGAAGTGGAAAACGGGGTCTTTTTAGACCAAAAAGGGTTTACTTGGCAAAATCGTTTTTTCTATGACTATACCTTTCCGGGGGATACGTTTCAAATATTTACAGAATTAAATACCGAATTCAACTTTGGAGATAAAAATGAAAGTTTTGCTAACAATAGCTTGAATCTCATCCCCGGTGTTTTCTTTAGCTACTTTCCATCTTCAAACTTTACTATTTTAGCATTAGCGCAACACAATCAGCGCCTCGATTTAGGGAATAATTTTACCCAAG
This sequence comes from Flavobacteriaceae bacterium, assembly GCA_041392205.1. Classification (GTDB taxonomy): domain Bacteria; phylum Bacteroidota; class Bacteroidia; order Flavobacteriales; family Flavobacteriaceae; genus Halomarinibacterium. Next base: position 283,696 of record JAWKMO010000002.1, read on the forward strand.
ATTTTACGGCTTTAGGAGGTGGTGCGAAATACCAATTAACGCCGCAATTGAATTTAGAAGTACTGTACACCAATTTTGTAAGAGGCAACAATACAGGTTTGGGTGAAACTTATAACCTTGGGCTTCGCGCTGTTTTCTAAAGACTATGATTCGAATTGTATTTCTATATATTGTTGTTTTCTTTTTTGCGATAGTGAATGCAAATGCGCAAACTATTTCCAGTATTTCTTATGAAGGAAATACCAAAACAAAAACTTCTTTTCTTGAAAAGATTACCGAAGTAAAAGTACATACCGTTTTAGATTCTACTCTTTTAAAACAAGATGTACAACGATTTATTAGGCTTCCCGGAATTGCTCATGCCTATTTTGAAATTTCTGAGAGTACTTCAAACAATGTGACAGTTACTTATTTTTTGGAAGAAAACTTTACATTGATTCCTTCTGCCAATATCTGGACCACAGACAATGACGAGTTTGCTTATAAAATTGGGTTGTATGAATTTAATGGATTAGGAAGGAATCTGGTATTAGGGGGTTATTTTCAAAGGGATATTTACAATAGTTTTGGGATCAACTTTAGAGCTCCTTTTTTATTTAGTTCCAATTTTGGTATTGCGATGAATTACCAAGATTTAACGACGCTGGAACCTGTTTTTTTAGACGAAGGAACCGCAGATTACAAATACAATAATGAGTCTTTGGAGGTATTAGGACTCTATCAATACAATTTTTTTAATAGAGTCGAGGCAGGCATCAGCTTTTTTAAGGAAGACTATCAATACAAAGAAGGAGCCACCAACAATGCTGTTCCTCAAAGTCTGGTTGTAAAAAAGCAACTTTTCAAGCTGTTGTATGAATACAATAACGTAACTACCGAATACTATTTTCAGGATGGCTTTAAAAACACTGTAAATTTTCAGTACGTTACCGCAAACGATAACACATTGCCCAATTTTGCCATCGGCTGGAATGATTTTGTGTTTTACAAAAAAGTAGGTGATAAAGGAAACTGGGCAAGCCGAATGCGTTTAGGGCTTTCTACCAATAATGAAACGCCTTTTGCCCCTTTTTCGGTAGATAACAACTTAAATATAAGAGGAGTGGGGAATACTATTGATCGAGGAACAGGAGCCATTGTATTGAATACCGAATACCGATATACCCTTTTTGAAAAAAAATGGTTTGTACTACAGGGCAATGCTTTTTTAGATGGAGGAAGTTGGCGGAATCCTGGAGGAAACTTTAATGACTTTGTAGCTTCTGAAAATATACGAATCTACCCCGGATTGGGAGTTCGCTTTATTCATAAGAAAATATTCAATACGGTTTTTAGAATTGACTATGGAATTGGAATATCACCCAATGCTACACAAGGGTTTGTTATTGGCATAGGGCAGTATTTTTAAACTTATTCAACAATAAACTTGCCTTTCATCATAGCCACATGCCCCGGAAAACTGCATATAAAGTCATAGGTCCCGGTAGCGGGAGCGGTAAAAGTGATGGAAGTGCTTTCGCCACCACCCAGCATTTTAGTGTGCGCGATGACGTCTTTTCCACCTTCAGGAATCCAATCGGAAGTCTCCCCAGCTTCAGAAGCTTTTGCACCAAATTCTGTCATGTCGACTCCTTGAGCTAATAATACAAAGTTGTGTCCCATCACCTTTTTATCTAGCTTTCCTATGTGACGGAACGTTAAGGTCACCTCTTGCCCGGCTTTTACTTTTATTTCGTTTTTGTCATATTGCATCATATCGTTTCCGGTAAGTGCTACATTAACGGAGTTAGCATCTTCAACTTTTTCTATTTTTTGAGTTCCAATTTTCATGGAATCTTTTTCTTCCTTTTTTTCTTCTTTCCCTCCACAACTTAGGAAGAAACTAAGAGAGAATATGGTTACAACGGATAGTACTTTTTTCATTTTTCAGTTATTTTGATGTTAAAAATTCAACAACTCTTTCTTCGCTGTAATAGCAGTTATCGTTTTTATGAAAGCCTACATGGCCCCCGTGTTTTGGAGTTTCAAGATAGATATTTTTGGACTTTTCCGCAAGGGAAAATGGATAACATTTTTGTGATAAAAAACTGTCGTTTTGTGCGCTTAGAATTAAAACAGGAATTTTAATAGAAGGGATAAACTGTACAGCACTGTTTTTTTTGTAATAATCTAAAGCGTCTTTAAATCCGTGTGCTGGCGCTGTATAAATATCGTCAAAGGTTTTTAGACTTTTCATTTTTTTATAATTTGTAAGATTAGTAAATTCTGGGAATTGCTTCATTTTTTGTTTGTACTTTTTCTTCAAATCATATAAAAAAACGGTTCGGTATAGCCAATTATTCCATTGCGAAAGCTGTTCCAGCGAGCCTTTTAAATACAAGGGCGCCGAAATGGCAACGCCTTTGGTAATTTCTTTTGGAGCAAACTCCCGCTCGCCCAAATATTTCAACAATAAATTTCCACCCAAACTGAAACCAATCAAACTAATTTCGGCATACATTCCTTTTGCCAAGATAAACAGAATAATTTCTTCCAAATCATCTGTTTTGCCTGCATTGTATGATTTATAGCTTTTATTGGTTTCTCCACTACAGCCACGGTAGTTTACAGCACAAGCATCCCATCCATGTTGGTTTAAAATAGCCGCTTGACCTTTCATGTAGGTGCGTTGTGCATTGCCTTCTAATCCATGAAGGATAATGGCCATTTTTTGTGAGCTTTTTTTTGAAAAAGAAAAATCTAAATCTATAAAATCACCGTCGGATAAAGTAAGTCTTTCCCGTAGTTGTATTAGATTGGGAGCCACCCGTAACTTTGCTGAATAAATAGTTGAAAAATGCCCATTTTTAAAAAGTCCATTGGCAGCATACGATGAAGAAACGATAGGCATTTAGCGAGTTTTATTTGGTTTGCTGTAAAAGAGGCTTAAATTTACAGCAAAAAAGAACGTGTACACAAAACAATTTGAAATCCGCTGGAGCGATGTAGATGCCAACCTCCATTTACGTAATAGTGCTTATATAGATTATATGAGCCATACCCGAATGAGTTATTTTCAGGAGAAAGGATTTCACCAAAACAAACTTCATGAAATAAATCTTGGTCCAGTAGCTTTGTATGAGCATATGTATTATTTCAAAGAAGTTTTCCCCGGAAAACCTATTCAAGTTTCATTGCAACTAAAGGGAATTTCGGAAGAGGGAACTTTCTTTTCTTTTGTCCACAATTTTTATACTGAAGAAGGTAAAAACATTGCCCGTTGTGAAATGTTGGGCGCTTGGATCGATTTAACCACCCGTAAACTAACCATCCCACCCAATGAGGTTTGGATGTTTTTGGAAACTTTGGATAAAACCGAAGACTATAAAATTCTTTCAAAACAAGATACCCGTAAATTTCAACAAACCCCTACCGATTTATAGGAGTTTTTTTTGTTTTTCGAGTGGTGAGAAACACACCCATAAAAATGAAGGACGCTGCTAGCAATCGTAAAGGCGTAAGCGAATCTACCCCTACTAAAAGGGCAAATAAGGTAGCCACTACAGGCTGTAAATACATAAACGCACCAATAACCGAAGGGCTTAATTGCTTTAGGGCATAAATATTAAAAAGATAGGTGAGAAAAGTGGTTCCCACGACTACAAATAGCAATTTTAGAATTTCTGAAAACTGAAGGGAAACCCAGTTAACTTCGGTTAATTGGGAAATCCCTATAGGGAGGTTCATTAGTACCGCAAAAAGGAAAAAGAATTTCATTAAAGTGATCGAACTGTATTTACCTATGAGAGGTTTCACTAAAATTAAATACACCGAATAAGAAGCCGCATTAATAATAAAAAAGAAATTTCCCAAAGGAATATTAGGGGCATTGGGTTGTGATTTGGCACCGAATAGTATTAGCGTTAAAACCCCTACCAATCCCAAAAAAATGCCTATGGATTTATACCATGTAATTTTTTCTTTTAAAAAAACAGCCGTAAGAATAAGTAATAAAACAGGGGCTACCGTAATAACAACAGAACTATTAACAGGCGTAGAAAGCTCTAATCCTTTAAAGAACATATTCATGTTTAAAACCATCCCAAAAAGAGCACAAAGGATAAAACGATAGAAGTCTTTTTTTTCAATTCTTTCGGAAGGATAAAAAAAACTGAACCCCCAAAACAGGATGGCAGCTCCACTTACGCGCAATAATATAAATCCAAAGGGTTGAATAATTTCTGGCATTAACCCTTTTGCAATGGTGTGGTTAATGCCATAAATGGTACTTGCGGACGTAGCTGCCAAAAGAGCAAGTGAGCGGGGATTCATTAATTAAGAATGGATTTTTTGGCGGCTTCCACTACTTTTTTACTATTACCTATAAAAATTTCGTCTCCATTTACTACTACAGGGCGACTTAAAAAAGTGTAATGTTCTAGTATAAAACGTTTATAATCTTCTTCGGTAAGGGTCTCGTTTTTTAAGTTGCGTTCTTTGTAAAGAGTTGCTCTTCGACTGAATAATGCTTCATAACTTCCAGCCTGTTTTTTAAGCTCTTCTAATTGTTTTACGGTAAGTTCCTCATTTTTTATGTCTTGCTTTTCAAAATTTGAGGGAAGTTGGAGTTCTTTTATAATCTTAACACAAGTGCTACAGGTAGAAACGTGGTAGATTTTTTTCATTGGAAAAACGTTTTAGATAGATAAGGATTGGCTTTTTTAAGAGGGATTTCTAAAGCGATAGGACCTTCAGCATAACTCGCTATATCGTATGAGTTGTATATAAATAAGAGGGAATTTTTTGAAATTCCAACAGTATCCGGAAGTGAAAACGTATCCTCTTCAAACCAAAAACCGGTACTATTTATAGATTCATTTTTGGGGATGTTATAGGCTTCACGAAAGGCATTTTCAGCAAAGGGTAAAAATTCTTCAAAATTGGTAAAAAGATTTTTTACAGAAATTTCATCGCCTGTTTCTAGATCAAAATTTTTAAAAATGGTACTTCCAAATCCGTGAGCCCCACCCGTATACAAATAGCTATATAGTTGAAGACATAAAAGGGTTTTATTTTCAAAAGTTTTAGACACTTCTATGGCTGCTTCATAAGGGACTTCGTATTCAAATTGGTTTTTATGATCTCTGTAAGCTAAAATAAACTGGCTGGCAGCTTCTTTTACTGTTTTTGCTGAAGGATTTTTATCTTCTCCTAAAAAGAGGGTTTGAATGATATAAGCTTCAATTTGAGTGTTTATGATGGTAGTAATTTCAGTATTCCCTATAACTTTTACATACTCAATATCCAACTTAGAGCATGGCTCGTTTTGGCAAATGTCCAGATCACTTTCAGAAAAACTTTCTAAAGAATAGTTTAAAGCAGCCTCATTCTTACAACTAAAAAAAAGAAGGGCAAGGGAACTATAAAGAAATAGAAATTTCATAGCGTAAAAGTACAAAGTTTTTATAATGATTTAGGAAAGTGTACTTTTGTTTCTACTAAAATATCATTATGAAATTTAATACCAAAACCATTCACGGGGGGCAAGCGCATGATAAAGCATACGGAGCTGTCATGCCTCCCATTTATCAAACATCAACCTATGCACAATCTACTCCAGGAGGGCATAAAGGATATGAATATTCCAGAACCCATAATCCTACCCGTCATGCGCTGGAAAATGCTTTTGCTAGTATTGAAAATGGGAACTATGGCTTGGCTTTTGGAAGCGGATTGGCCGCCATTGATGCAGTTATTAAGTTACTAAAACCCGGCGATGAGGTCATCTCCACCAACGATTTATACGGAGGAACTTATCGCCTATTTACAAAGGTTTTTGAAGGCTTTGGTGTGAAATTTCATTTTATAGGAATGCAACATGCTTCTAAAATTGAGGAATATGTAAATGAAAACACCAAACTCATTTGGGTAGAAACCCCTACCAATCCCATGATGAACATCATAGATATCAAAGCATGTGCTGCCATTGCAAAAAAACACACTCTATTATTGGCAGTGGATAATACTTTTGCAACCCCCTATTTACAACAGCCGTTAGACTTGGGAGCCGATATTGTGATGCACAGTGCTACCAAATACTTGGGAGGGCATAGTGATGTGGTCATGGGGGCGTTGGTGGTAAAGGATGCAGCGTTAGCAGAAAGATTATATTTTATTCAAAATGCAAGCGGGGCTATTTGTGGTCCGCAGGATAGTTTTTTAGTATTACGCGGAATAAAAACGCTCCATGTTCGTATGCAACGACATTGTGAAAACGGAAAACAAATTGCAGAATACTTAGCAAAACATCCTAAAATTGAAAAGGTGTATTGGCCAGGATTTGAAAGTCACCCAAATCATGAGATTGCAAAAGCACAAATGAAGGATTTTGGAGGAATGATTTCTTTTGTAACCAAAGGGAACAACTTTGAAGAAGCCATTAAAATTGTTGAAAAATTAAACGTCTTTACCCTTGCCGAAAGTCTAGGGGGCGTTGAGAGTTTGGCAGGACATCCCGCTAGTATGACTCATGCCAGTATCCCAAAAGAAGAAAGAGAAAAAACAGGAGTCGTTGATTCTTTAATTAGATTGAGCGTAGGAATAGAAGATGCGGACGATTTAATAGCCGATTTAGAGCAAGCTATTGGATAATTTAGAAGTCATTATAAAAAGTGTGGGGCGGCCTTTGGCCGCCCCACACTTTTTATAGAAAGATTTTTTAATCTAAATAATAGATATAACCCACATTTAACCAGAAAATCCAATCATTGGCTTTATTTTCGGGAACAGGAACCCCATTTCCTTCGCCTAAAGATTGCTCATTAAACTCTTCTTGGGGGTTTAACCCATCTACCCAATTGGAAAAATAATATTGCCAACGAGCATCCAGCATCAAATCACTTAATGGGCCTAATTTGTATCTAATACCTGTACTCATTACAATACTCCAAGTAGAATCACCTTCTTGTTGGAAAGCATTATAGTATTTGTTGGGAGTGGTTAAAGGGGTATTTAAAGCACCCAGTTCACTAGCAACTTCTGGGTCAAAGCTTACCCAATGGACACCAAAACTTCCAAAAGGAGCTATTTTGTATGATCCAGCTGCAAAATCACGAATACTAAGTGGAAAAAACTCTAATTGTGCTCCTATATCAAAGACGGTAGTAGATCCTTTCATTGCCCTTAATTGGTCAGCGGTAAGAGATACTCTATCGGGATCCACCCATTCTCCCAAATGTTCAAAATTGGTTTTATGGTAATCAATTTCACTTCGTATTTTAAAGTGATCGTTAAAATAGGTGTCTTTTGTGTAGCAATTACAATCTGCTCGGTAAGAAAAATTTAAATAATGGATAATTCCTACCCCCCAACCTACATTACCAATGTTGGTTTCAAAATCGTAGCGCTGTCCATAATCTGAATAAAAAGCAACAGGACCTGTAATGACTCCAATCTCATGAGAGAATCCAAATTGGCTGTAAACTTCCTGCTTTACTAAGGCAAAAAAGAGAAATACCAATAGCAAAAATCTGGTATTCATTGTAATTTAGGTTTAGATTGAGACGTAACAAATATATAAAAACATATCAAACAGAGAAATATATTATTATGAAATAGCTTATTTAAGCAAAAAACGCTACACATTTTTTATAGATAACTTATATTTGCCCACAATTACGAAAACGTTTTCAAAAGCTATAAATTGTTAATTAGAAGAGATTTTGAAAATTTTAATTTTACGAAATAGAATCCATTTTTTTTAAATCAATGGGTTTACAAAGAAAGTGTGATTTAATATCTGAATCCATAAAATAAAAAATAGAAGCATTTCATAGATACATTAAAAACAAATATTTTATTCCAATGAAACAAAGCATCAAAGATTTCATTTCCAAAGTGGAGGCAATGAATCCCAATGAACCAGAATTTTTACAGGCCGTTACCGAAGTAGCAGAAACCGTTATCCCTTTTATTGAAGAAAATGAAATATACCAAGGTAAAATGCTTTTAGAGCGCATGGTTGAGCCAGAAAGAACCCTCATTTTTAGAGTTCCATGGACCGATGATAATGGGAACATTCAAGTAAATAGAGGCTATAGAATAGAGTTTAATTCAGCCATAGGGCCTTACAAAGGAGGATTGCGTTTTCACCCTTCAGTAAACCTAAGTATTCTTAAATTTTTAGGGTTTGAACAAACCTTTAAAAATAGTTTAACCACACTTCCTATGGGAGGGGGTAAAGGAGGTAGTGATTTTGATCCTAAAGGAAAAAGTGATGCAGAGGTCATGCGATTTTGTCAAAGTTTTATGACGGAGCTTTCAAGACATATTGGCCCCAATACCGATGTCCCTGCAGGAGATATTGGTGTTGGTGGGCGTGAAATTGGTTTTATGTTTGGCCAATACAAACGACTTCGAAATGAGTTTACGGGCGTTTTTACAGGGAAAGGGCTTAGTTATGGAGGGTCTTTAATTAGACCAGAAGCCACAGGATATGGAGATGTTTATTTTGCAAAAAATATGTTAGAAACCAAAGGCGAAAGTTTTAAAGGGAAAACCGTGGTTATCTCTGGCTCTGGAAATGTAGCACAATACGCTGCCGAAAAAGCCATGCAATTTGGAGGGAAAGTAGTCACTTTTTCAGATTCTGCAGGATATATCTACGATGCCGAAGGAATAGATGAAGAAAAACTGGCCTTTGTAATGGAATTAAAAAATAACAAAAGAGGAAGGATAAGTGAATATGTAAAAAAATATCCTTCTGCAAAATATGTTGAAGGTAAGCGCCCTTGGGAAGTCCCATGCCATATAGCCCTGCCTTGTGCCACGCAAAATGAACTAAACGAAGAGGAGGCAAAAATATTGGTAAATAATGGCTGTATTTGTGTAGCTGAAGGAGCTAATATGCCTTGCACGCCAGAAGCAATTGCAGTTTTTCAAAAAGCTAAAATTTTATTCTCTCCAGGAAAAGCATCTAATGCAGGGGGTGTAGCTACTTCGGGATTAGAAATGTCACAAAACTCATTACGTCTTAATTGGACTAGGGAAGAAGTGGATCAAAAATTACACACTATTATGAATGACATTCACGCAGCATGTGTAAAATATGGAAAAGATGGAGATGGCTATGTCGATTATGTAAAAGGAGCTAATATTGCAGGGTTTGTAAAAGTTGCCGAAGCAATGATGGCACAAGGTGTTGTATAGCATAGATATCAATTATAAAAAAGGTTGCCATTGGGCAACCTTTTTTATTTAATGATTGCAATAAAAGCAATTTTAGTATGTTTACTATTTCAAAATAATACCTGTAAAATAACATGCGGTATGTAATTTATATAATTCTTTTCTTTTCTTTTATTCTTTCAGGAATAGCCCAAAATTTCGAAGATCAATGGAAGGGTTACTTCTCCTATGTTGATGTAAAATCTATAGCTCAAGGCAATGATAAATTATTTGTTGGAGCAGAAAATGCAGTGTTTACGTTTGATTTAACCACACAAGAAATAAAAACACTTTCAACTATTAATGGTCTTTCTGGCGAATCCATTTCAACAATTTATTATAGTAGTAGCTATGGGGCTTTATTTATAGGTTATGAAACAGGCCTTATAGAAGTAATTATTGACGGTGAAGAAGATGTGTTAAAAGTGGTAGATATTCTTGATAAACCCACTATACCACCCAACACAAAACAAATTAATCAATTTTACGAATTTGAGGGCGTTCTTTACATATCAACGGCATATGGAATTTCAGTCTACGATATCGCTCGACTTGAATTTGGAGACACCTATTTTATTGGAACCTTAGGGACCCAAATGGCAATATCTCAAACGACCATTTTAGGAGACTTTATTTATGCAGCCACCCTTGAAGAAGGATTAAAAAGAGCTAGAATAGATAGTGAGAATTTAATAGATTATGAAGAATGGTCAACCATAACATTAGGGGAAATTGTTGGGGTTCAAACATTAGGAAATGAAATTTATTTTGCACGAAATAATAATTCCATTGAAAGTCTTACTACTGGGGTTGTTGCTTCTTTTCCTAACACTATTGTAGACTTTTATTCCAATGGTGAGGTGTTAACTGTTACTACAACAAACACAATACACGCCTATAATGAAGGCTTTTCTTTATTGTCTTCAGTCAGTTTTTTACCAAATTTGGATGATAATTTTCAATCTGGAATTTCATTTCAGCAAAATTTTTACATAGGAACTTTTGAAAATGGCCTTTTAAAAGTTCCTTTTGGATCCAACCAGTTTGATCAAATTTTACCAGACGGACCCATCTTAAACAATCCTTTTACTATAGATGCAAGTCCTGGGCAATTATGGGTAGCTTTTGGAGCCTTAGATGTAGACTTTAATCCCTTCCCTCTTAGCTTTAAAGGGATTAGTAATTTAATGGATGAAACTTGGACCAATATTGATAAGGATCAACTACTGGGAGCCAGTAATTTAGTTCGTGTTACAATTAATCCACTAAACGCAAATGAAGCTTATTTTTCATCCTTTCAGAAAGGGCTTTTAAAAGTAGTAGATAATACCCCACAAGTTTTATTTAATGAAACTAATAGCGCTTTGGAGTTTCCAAATGATATTGAAGCTTTGGGCTTACGACTTTATGGTTCTGCATTTGATAGAGATAATAATCTTTGGATTGTACAATCAAGGTATAAAGAAGGACTATTAAAAATGAATGCTTCAGGCCAATTTCAAAAATTTGATTTGTCCACCATCATTGATTCTGAAGATGAAAGTGGATTAAATGACTTGGAAATAACCAGAGAAGGCTATGTTTTTATTTCAACCTCAGAAAATGGATTAGTAGGCTATAATCCTAATGAAAATAAATTTGCCAAAATAGGAATGGAAATTGGAACAGGAAACCTACCCACTATAAATGTTAGAGCGTTAGCAGTAGATCAATCAAACAGATTGTGGATTGGCACATTGCGGGGGTTAAGAGTGCTTTTTAATGTAGGAGGGTTTTTTGGAGACACCCCTGTAGATGCACAAGAAATTATTTTTTTGGATAATGGAGTTCCGCAGGAGTTGTTATTTGAACAATCTATTACCGATATTGAAGTTGATGGATCTAATAATAAATGGATAGCAACCGCTACCTCTGGAGTTTTCTATTTATCGTCAAACGGGCAAGAAACCTTATTAAGATTTACAAAAGATAATTCCCCTTTGCCTTCTAATAATGTTCAAGATATAGCTATAGACGATTCTACAGGACGAGTTTATTTTGCAACCATTAAAGGTCTTGTAGCTTTTGAAGGAACCTCAACAGCACCTCAAGATAATCTTGAAAACGTATACGCATACCCCAATCCCGTTCGCCCTAATTTTGAAGGAAACGTAACGATAGATGGATTAACCGCAGATGCTAATGTAAAAATTACCGATATTGAAGGAAATCTGGTTTTTGAAACCACTAGCCAAGGAGGAAGTGTCCTCTGGGATACCAGAGCTTTTGGAAAGTACAAAGTAGCCTCTGGGGTGTATATGGTCTTAATAACTTCTGAAGACCAACTAGAAACCAAAGTGACCAAAATTATGGTAATACGGTAGTATGCAGGTTTCTACCAGAGCATTGGTTTTTTCCTCCGTAAAATATGCCGAAGCCGATTTAATTGTCACTTGCTTTACCCAAAAATTCGGACTTAAAAGCTATCTCTTACGTGGGATTTTAAAATCCAAAAAAGGCAAGCTTCGCATTTCTATGTTTCAGCCTCTATCCTTACTTCAAATAGAAGCTTTTCACAAAGACAAAGGAACACTGGAACGAATTAATGAGGCCAAAGTAATTTTACCCTATAAAACTTTGCATACTGAAGTAATTAAATCTTCTCTAGTTTTATTTCTTTCAGAAATATTGAAAAACGCCGTAAAAGAAGAAGAAGCCAATACCTCCCTTTTTCATTTTATTGAAGAGGCTTTGTTTTGGTTAGATGAAAATGAAAAAATAGCCAATTTCCATTTACTTTTTCTCTTGAAATTGACAAACTTTTTAGGATTTTATCCAGATTTTAGTGAGAAAGAAGCGCCGTATTTTAATTTAGAAGAAGGGAACTTTCAAGAAAGTTCCATAGGATTGATTTGCGAAGAAGGGGACGCTATTACCATATTAAAACAACTTGACACCAAGGGATTTAATACCCTTTCAGAAATAAAAATCGCTAAAAGTGAACGAATAAAAACCTTACATCTGTTATTAAAATATTACCAACTACATATTCAAGGATACAGAACCCCAAAATCGTTACCCGTTCTTACACAATTGTTTCAATAACAAAGGATAAAAACCCCCAACAAGAAAGATTGGTGGGGGTTGCCATTCTAATAAAAAGTAGCCCTTAACGACAAGATAAAATTTCTCCCTGCTCCAGAAATTCCAGAGCTATAGGGCCTATAACGTCTATCGGTAATATTTTCTAAACCCCCATTCACCGAAATTTTATTGGTAAGTTGATAGTTGGCTTTAAAATTTAGTGTGTACCAGCCAGGGGCATATGGATCACCATTGTTGTTAATAGCATAAATTTCTGTTTTCCCTTTTTCTTCTTCGGGCAGGTCTTCAAAGGCTACATCACCACTGTAATCTATATACATTTGCATATTTAATTTCTGGGTTTGAAAGCTAAGTCTAGAGACACCAAACCAAGGGGCGGCATGTCTTGAAGGGCTTTTATCTCCATTGTCTAATTCTTCTTCTCCTTTTTGAAAGTTAAAGTCTGAAGAAAAACCAAATCCATGAGGAAGTTTTATTTCTAATCCCGCCTGTATTCCATACACAGTGGCTTCTGCTGCGTTTTGAATGGCTTGGACCTTACTCAACTCACCATCATATACAATACTGTCTTGACCGTTTAATTTAAAATCTCTTCGCACTAATGCATCTTTCAAAAGAGTGTAATATGCAGACACATCTACTTTTACGGTTTTTCCAAATACTTTAGCCACACCAATATCACTATTGTAGGCATATTCCGATTTTAAATCTGGGTTGGGAACCACTACTGCACCGGGCTCAGAGTCAAATACCTTTCCTACATCATCTACATTAGGGGCTCTAAAGGCAGTAGCAGCATTGGCACTTACAACCCAATCGTTACTGGGTCTAAAGACCATTCCTAAACTTCCCGTTAAAGAACCATTGTCTAAGTTTGCGGTTTCAAAGGGAAATGGGTAAAATGTTGTGTCGAATGTTGCATCCAGTGTCACATGATTGTACCGCAATCCACCTTGCAATAGAAATTTTTCAGAAAAAGTAAATTGATTTGAAAGATAGGCTGCGTAGGATGCCCAAGAAGCGTTTGGATACCGGGAAGGACCTTTAGTGCTTACTCCTGTGTCAATATTAGTATCTGTTCCTGTTGAGGTGACATCGTCATACACTATTTCTATTCCGTAGAAAAGCGTGTTTTTTTCGCCTAAAGTTTTAGTAAAATCCAAATTTGCCGAGTAAGCATCTACTTCTTCTAGGCGGGTTTCTCTATTACTTTTATTAATATCACGGCTAATTCGGCTTTCTTCAAAATTTTGAATAGCCAAACGGATGGCCATTTCATCATAAAAGGAAGTGCTATTAGATTGAGTTATATTTAGATTGTTCATCATCCATTTTTGAGGGCCGTATTTCCATTCGCCATAGCGAGGAAGGCCATTTCTGTAACGAATATGACGATCGTACCTACTATAATCTGAGGTTTCTGAATAATGAAAACCATATTGAAAATCCCAAGTTTCATTAGGCTTAAATCGCAGTTTTTGCATCATATTAATTTGGCTATACCCAGAGGGTTTTTGTACTCGGGGATCTTCATTAGTAATGACCACGTCTATACTGTCCTGACGTTGCACATAAAAAGGGCGTAAAAACTCATCAGGACCATGACTACCTTGTTTTAAATCGCCATATTCTGTAGCCGTAATACTACTTATAAAAGCCCATTTTTTCCACCCTACATTTACGTCGAAATGCCCAGTTTTTTCATTATTTGCGGTAGCATATCGGGTTATTGCTTTTCCAGAAACATAGGTTTTTTCATCTGCTGAAAATTCTGGAACAAGTGTTTGAAAACTCATCACACCGCCTATAGCATCGCTACCATAAATAACAGCATCTGGGCCAAATAATACTTCGGTGCGTTCCATGGCAAAAGCATCGAGCGAAATCACATTTTGAAGGTTTCCCCCTCTAAAAATGGCGGTATTCATACGCACACCGTCTACCGTGTAAAGCAATCTATTTGTAGCAAAACCACGAATCATTGGGCTTCCGCCTCCTTGTTGGCTTTTTTGAATAAATACTTTTCCAGAAATTCCTAATAAATCTGCAGCGGTTTGTGGGTTGTATAATTCCACTGTTTTTGGAGAAATGGAGATCACTTTGGAAGGAATTTTTGAACTAGCCTGGTTCCAACGGGTAGCCGAAATAACCACTTGGTCTATGCTAATATTAGATAAAGAAAGGGAAATCTCAAAATTACTAGATTGTAACTCTGCAAAACTTTTATGAAGCGTAGCATAACCTAGGGTTCGTATTTCAATTTTTTCAGCCCCTTCAAAGCTAGTAATGTCTGCTTGTCCATTGGCATTGGTTGTTGCAAAAGCTTTAGGATTGGTACTCATAAGCGTTACTAGATCTAAAGGCTGTCCAGAGTCTTCATCTTTTATGGTAATAATTTGAGCGAATAAAGCCTGCGATAAAAGCATTATACACCCAAGTAATACATTTTTTTTCATGGGTTAATTTTTTGTTTAATAAATAGTTTAAAGCACGGATGGGTTACCGCACAAAAATTATGCTCGAAAATATTTGAGCAGGGTATTTATGAAACAAATAGAGGTGGAGGGGTATTTGGTATTGGCTTTAATGAGGTGTAAGGCTGTGTAAAATAATTATTTTTTGTAGAAATAGTTTCCATTAAATACGAAGGGCTCCATGGAGTAATTTCTTTAAAGAACAGGGTGTGATAAAATAACTTAAGTTGACATTGCTTTTGATTTTGTTGAGAATTTTTTCCTAATGCCGTGGCAACCAAATGCTCTAATTTTTTATATAGTTGGGTTTCTTTATGATCCTTCCAACACCAAAGGTAATGAGAGCCGTTTTCAAATTTTCTTTTTACAATGTCATACATCACCCCATCAAAAGTAAACTCTTTAGAATGTTTCCAATCGAGCTTTGTTTTAATTTCTTCTTCCGAAAGGACAAACAAGGTAAGCTCGTTTACTTGAACTCCAGCAATAAATCGTTTTTTTAGTTCTTTATGTAAACCTTTTTGCTCAATGTTAAACCAAAGCAGCGTTCCTCCTATGGGAGCCATAAAGGAAAGTAAAAGAAAAAACGCAATTAACCTTTTCAAAATTTCGCTTGGGTTTAGGCAAATGTAAAAAAATTTGACCTACTGGAAACACTCAATCCCAGCCAATTTTTTTATTAAAACGGTTGGCTGTTTCGTTCCATTATTTTGGAGCTTTAAAGCGATATCCTATATAAATTTCGAATATGTTTTGACGACCTTCAATTCGAATTATACCCTAAAGAAATACGCCCTCATAAACTATAATTAATTCCTCAAAACTATCATCATTGTTTTTGTCAATTACTCCAAAACTATTATAGGTATTTCCAATTCCCATTCTAAATGTCACATATTCCGGAAAGGAAACAATAGTTTTTTTCTTTGAGCTGTCATGTGAAACATTACGCTTGGAAACGTTATTATATTCAAAAAAAGAAACCAACCAACCCCTCTTTTATATTTCATTTCAATAAAATTCAGAGTGTATTTTTTATGATTTCTTCAACCACTTCCGGATTTAAAAGCGTACTGGTGTCACCCAAATTTGAGGTGTCTTTATGGGCAATTTTTCGAAGAATTCTTCGCATAATTTTACCACTTCGGGTTTTGGGTAAGCCAGGGGTAAATTGGATTTTGTCCAACTTCGCAATGGGGCCAATACGCTCTGTAATTAATTGATTGATTTCCTTTCGGAGATTATCGTGATTTCTAGTTTCGCCGGTTTCTTTCAGAATAACATATCCGTACAGTGCATTTCCTTTGATTTCATGTGGGAATCCTACAATGGCACTTTCGGCAACGGCAGGGTGTTCGTTAATGGCGTCTTCTATGGGTGCCGTACCTAGGTTATGTCCAGAAACAATAATGACATCATCTACCCGTCCCGTAATTCTATAATAGCCTGTATTGTCACGCAAAGCACCATCTCCCGTAAAGTATTTGTTTTTAAAAGCTGAAAAATAAGTGTCTTTATACCGCTGATGATTTCCCCAAATACTTCGTGCCATAGCAGGCCAAGGAAATTTAATGCACAATTTTCCATTGGCGGGATTTCCTTTCAATTCTTCTCCATTTTCATCCATTAAACAAGGTTGTACGCCCGGAAGTGGAAGTGTGGCAAAAGTAGGAATAGTAGGAGTTACAAAAGGAATGGGTGAAATCATGATTCCTCCTGTTTCGGTTTGCCACCAAGTATCAACTATGGGGGTATTTTTATTCCCAATAGTATCATTATACCAGTGCCAGGCTTCTTCATTTATAGGCTCACCTACCGTTCCTAAGATTTTTAAACTGGAAAGATCATGCTTTTCAACATAGCTTATATTTTCTTTTGCCAAGGCACGAATGGCTGTAGGAGCGGTGTAAAACTGATTTATCTTGTGTTTTTCTATTACCTCCCAAAAACGGCCAAAATCGGGGTACGAGGGGATTCCTTCAAACATAAGGGTTGTTGCACCGTTTAAAAGTGGGCCATATATTATGTAACTGTGTCCCGTAATCCATCCTATGTCTGCCGTGCACCAATACACATCGTTTTCACGATACTGAAACACATTCTTAAAAGTGTATGCCGTATATACCATATATCCAGCAGTAGTATGTAACATTCCTTTGGGCATTCCGGTGGAGCCGGAGGTATAGAGAATGAATAAAGGATCTTCCGCATCCATAACTTCTGCTCCACAATCTTTATAGGCATTTTCTAAAAGGGGCTGTAACCAATGGTCGCGACCTTTTTTCATCCTAATTTGAGAACCGATTCTTTTGGCAACTAAAACCGATTTTACAGAGGGACAACTTTCCAATGCTTCATCCACAATCTCTTTTAAGTTAATAGTTTTGTTTCCACGGAAGGAACCATCACTAGTGATGACCATAGTGCATTCGCAATCATTTATTCTTGTGTGCAATGCGGTTGCCGAAAAACCTGCAAACACCACGCTATGGATAGCTCCTATACGGGCGCAGGCTAATACCGAAATAGCCAATTCTGGAATCATGGGAAGGTAAATACACACCCTATCTCCTTTTTTAATGCCTTGTTCTTTCAATACATTGGCAAATTGGCATACCTTTTCGTGTAATTGTCTGTAAGTAATATATTGGGCAGGTTCTTTGGGGTCATTAGGTTCAAAAATGATGGCTGTTTTTTGTCCTCTTGTTGGTAAGTGACGATCTATACAATTTTCGGTGATGTTGAGTTTTGCTCCTTGAAACCACGTTACTTCGGGTTTTGTAAAATCCCAATCCAACACCTTATCCCATCGTTTTCGCCAAACAAAGTTTTCTTCGGCGATTTCTTCCCAAAATAATTCAGGTTCCCGGATACTTTTTCGATACACTTGAAAATATTCTTCTAACGATTTAATGTGGTATTGGCTCATAGGGAGTATTTGATATCGAAAATTACAAATTACTTTTTACAAATACCATACAATGTTGCCAAGGAAGATTATCGATGTTTTTTTCAAGTTTAAATCCAGCGGCGTTCAATTCCTTTACGGCCTGTTTTTCGGTCATTTTGTGAACTTTTAAAATGGGAACTAAAGGATCTTCTGCTCGATACTCAATTAAAAAAAGTTGTCCGTTTGGTCGAAGTGCTTTTTTTATGGATGCTAGCATCTCTTTGGGGTGGCTAAATTCATGATAGACATCTACCATCAAGATTTTATCTACTGAATTTTCCGGAAGATTGCTACTTATTTCACTTCCTTTCAGGGTTTTTATATTTTTTATACCCTTTTCTTTTATTTTTCTTTCAACTTCAAACAACATTTCTTCTTGAATATCCACAGCATATACAGAGCCTTTTGAAATAAGGGGAGCTAATTTAAACACATGGTATCCGGAACCCGCACCAATATCTGCAATGACATCGGTGGGTTTTAGTTTCATATTTCGAATTAGTGTTACCGTATTTTCTTCCTTCTCACGTTCAGGGCGTTCGAGCCATTCCATTCCTTCAAAACCCATGACATTGGCAATTTCTCGTCCCATATACCATTTTCCAATTCCATTGGGATTGCCACTTTGAAAAATATAATTTTCAGAAAACCTATTTTGAGTTCCACAACTAAAAATGAAATATGCAGAAAATAGACATAGTAAGGAAACAATATTTTTCATAGAAAGTTTTTTGTTTACAAAGTAGTAAAAACAATGCATTTATAAATAGCTGTTAAACAGATTTTTATAAAAAATAAAACTAATTACAAACGTTTACAAATGACAATAGTCGATAGTAAGTGTGTAAAAGTTTGCATACAAAATTTCCTGTCCTAAGTTTGCCCTGTCGAACTCAATAAAGAGCCGATAGTATTAACTGTTTAACAATTAAAAAAATTAAAATTATGAGCACACTTAGAAACAAAGTACAGTTGATTGGAAACTTAGGGAATGATCCTGAAATTGTTACCCTAGAATCTGGAAAAAAGTTAGCAAAATTTTCTATTGCTACCAATGAAAGTTACAAAAACAATAAAGGGGAACGGGTCACGGATACCCAATGGCACAATGTGGTAGCTTGGGGCAAAACCGCAGAAATTGTAGAAAGTTTTGTAACCAAAGGCAAAGAAATTGCTATTGAAGGAAAACTAACTACCCGTTCTTGGGAAGATAAAGAGGGCCAAAAGCGATATACTACTGAAGTAGTTTGTAACGAGCTTTTGATGCTTGGGAAATAGGCTGTCTAAAATCCACGAAAGTAAAGCTCCAATAATAACTTGGAGCTTTTTTTTTGGTTTATCAAAAAAATCATACATCTTTGCACCGCAATGAACAAGTTAGCAGTACATAAAAATCCAACAGGCCAAATAAGCCTATATGCAATTCGTTTTTCAGAGGATTTCTGGACATCGAAACAGGACGATTTATGTACAATTTGAATGAAATAAACTTTATTTAATCATATTGATATAGGCGTCCAAAAAATTGGGCGCTTTTTTTTTAAAATACTATGAAATTTTAATTGAAACATAACAAAAACCTCTTTGGAAGATAAGCAACACACATTCAGGAGATTGCAAAAAAATTCCAATAATCTGCAAGAAGCGGACAGGTATTTTCATTCGTAAAACGAACGTAACATTTTGAAAATCAGTAAAATAAATTAAATTTTTATTTGGAAATTTAAAAAATGCATTTCATCTTTGCACCGCAATTGAAACAAATGCCATTGCAGTAGTATTAACATTAAAAACAAAAGCCATGCAGCTACAAAAAGATTTTAAAATAGATAGTGTGATTAATTTCACAGTACTATGCTGGCTTCGGAAATATCATTAAAAGAATTACCTCTTCAATGAAAAAATCCGAAGCAACCTAAAACCGCTTCGGATTTTTTTTATGCCTTATCAAAGACAT
The DNA here is from genome assembly GCA_041392205.1 of Flavobacteriaceae bacterium. GTDB lineage: Bacteria > Bacteroidota > Bacteroidia > Flavobacteriales > Flavobacteriaceae > Halomarinibacterium. The sequence continues at coordinate 303,365 of JAWKMO010000002.1, forward strand.
CCACAATTCCGTATCGGTTTTCAGAAAATGAATAATGAATTTAAAAAACCGAAAATGGACACAAATACATATAACATTTATTTGTTCAAAGCCTTGGATGCTTATCCGTTTAATCTTGAAGAAACGATAGAGTCTTTAAATTATGCGTTGTCCTATCATCCAAAAGATGCAGAAGCATTGCTTTTAATGGCAAAAGTCTATGCCTACCAAATAAAGGATTACGAAACGGCCAAGCATTATTTTGAAGAAGTAATGATTCAAAAAATGGAGATGCCCAAGTTGTACCCAGAGTATATATTCGTTTTAATTAATAATGAAGACTATACTGAAGCACAGCGCCTTTTAGAATATGCTTTAAAAATAAAGGCAACAGATAAAGCGGTGTTGCAATTATTACAGGGGCAATTGTTTGAAGCCAAGCAAGAATTGAAAAATTCATTGGACGCCTTCAAAAAAGCTAAAAGGCTAGGCAGAAATTGCAATTTTATTGAGTTTACTGAAAAAGAAATAAGCCGAGTAAAATCAAAATTGCCAAAGAACAAAAAAAAGAAGTCTCATAAATCTAAAAGAAAGGAGAAGAAGACAAGTCTCTCCAAAAAGTAATTGGAGGAGCTTTTTACGGGGTGTGAAAACACCCCTACAAAGTACCGTAGTTCAAAGGCTAGAGCGCCCCACTGTCTATGGGGAAGGTATGGGTTCGAGTCCCATCGGTACTGCGAAGCAGGAGTGAGGGGCGAGAAGTTTATCCTGAGCGAAGTCGAAGGGAGTCCCATCGGTACTGCATATTGAGGTATGGCGCAGGGGATAGCGCAACGTGCTTTTAACACGGATGTCCTAGGTTCGAATCCTAGTGCCTCAACAAACTTGTCGTGTAAGGGTAGCATACGAGTCTTTAACCCTTCGAGTCCGCTTAGGGCAGGCAGTCTCGGGGCGAAGGTTTAAATCCTGCCAAGTTTACAAAATTGGAATAGTAGCAAAGAAGGTCTATGCATCAGACTGAAAATCTGAAGATACAGGTTCAATTCCTGTCTATTCCACACTAAGCAGGTCTTGTTGTGTGTTTCGGTATAACACCATTGTATGTGCTACTGCAAAATGTATAGTAAGTACATATTCAGCTTGACTTGGAGGTTTCGGTCATTCACCAAAGTAACGACCACAACCTTGTAGGACGTGGGTTCGAATCCCACACTCAAACCCTTTTTTGAGTTAGTTCAGTATGGTTAGAACAACAAGCATGTTTACGTAGGTTCGAATCCTACTCTTGTTGCATAAACAAGATGGCAGAGTGGTAACGCAGCAGATTTAGGTTCTGTTAAACAGAAAGGATTTAAAAAATCCCCAAAAAAAGAAAGTCAACTTTTAAAAATAGGCTTCAGTAGGTCACACTGAAAAATAAGAGACAAAAATGGTAACAGGAGTATCGGTTTTGGTTCTTCGGAAGTAAAACAAATCCTGAACGTACTTTGAAAAACGATCAATTGGTAGTTAAAGAAATTAGCTTTTTAACTGTGATAAAAATTGCAAAGAATTCAATTTGCTGAATCTCTTTCCAGTTTGCCTTCCTTTTAAAAACCTTTTTCAGAAGCTTAAAATTCATAGTTTTTCCGTAAGGAATGGATGATATTCCGTTACCCTTTTTAGGAATTAATAAGATATGACAATGCCACCGTTACAGGTAAGGTCTGTTTAAATAATGTGTAATTTTTAAAACTCAAAAAAAGATGAAAAGAGTTAGAATTAATGCCGGATACGCAGGATTGGTTTTCAAAAATGGAAACTATATACGTGTATTGACCGAGGGAGCCTCCTGGTTAAATTGGGGAGAAAGTGTTTTAAAATACAACCTTTCAACAGCATTTATTACAGCACCCGTAGCCTTCGAAATTTTGCAAGCCGATGAAAAATTGGCATCTATGTGGCATATTGTTGAAGTTTTGGACAATGAGTTGGTGATTGTATTTAAAAACAAAAAATTCTCTCAAGTGCTTACAGCCGGAAGGTATATTTTCTGGAAAGGATTGGTAGAGTACAGCTTTACTCAAGTAGATCTTAACAAAATCTACATTACAGAAAAAATCGACAAATCGTTGTTCGCTAAAGCCGAATTGAACAAATACATTCGCGTATTTGAGGTTGCCACTTATGAAAAAGCAGTCTTTTTAGTAGACGATGTTTACGCAAAGACTTTGAGTGGCGGAACCTACAGATTCTGGAAAAATGAGACAACTATTAAAATTGCGAAAGTAGATATGAGGCAGTTGCAATTGGAAGTTGCCGGACAAGAATTGTTAACCAAAGATAAGGCAAACATTAGGATCAATTTTTACGCACAGTACAAAGTTGTTAATGTTGAAAAAGCCTTATTGGAAAACAAAGACTTCGAAAAGCAATTGTATGTTGCCATGCAGTTAGCCTTGAGGGCTTACGTGGGGACTTTCACTTTGGATGAACTCTTAGAAAACAAAGAGCAAATTGCGAAGTCTGTTTTTGAAGACACAAAAGCAGCCGCAGCCCAATTGGGAGTTTTGGTTTTGAATTGCGGTATAAGGGATGTTATTTTAACTGGGGAAATGAAAGACATCATGAACCAGGTTTTGATTGCCCAAAAGAAAGCGCAAGCCAATGTCATTACCCGTAGGGAAGAAACAGCTTCTACCAGAAGCTTGTTGAACACTGCAAAATTAATGGAAGATAACGAAATGCTTTACAAGTTGAAGGAGATGGAATATGTAGAAAAAATCGCCGAAAAAATTGGTGAAATTACCGTAAATGGTAACGGCGGAATGGTAAAGCAGTTAAAGGAAATATTTGCCCCCGGCAAATAACCTAAAATGAATCAGGGCGATACAAGCCCTGATTTTTTTTGTGAAGGAATTTTTAAAAAGTACGTCAATCCATTTCATATTACTACCTTTGCACCCCAAGTTTAAGAGATAAGTCTATGACAATCAGTGGAAAAATAGAGTTAATGGCTCCTGCCGGGAATTTTGAATCCCTTCAAGCAGCTATTGATAATGGAGCAGATTCAGTATATTTTGGAGTGGAACAGCTCAACATGCGTGCTCGGGCAAGTATCAACTTTACTATAGAAGATCTTCCGGAAATCGTTAAGCGATGTGAGAAAAAGCATGTGCGTACCTATTTAACACTGAACACCATTATTTACGATCACGATTTATCCATCATTAAAACCTTATTAGATGCTGCCAAAGCCGCAAATATCACTGCGGTGATTGCCATGGACCAAGCGGTGATTTCGTATGCCCGCCAGATTGGGATGGAAATTCATATTTCAACCCAAATTAATATAACCAATATTGAAACGGTAAAGTTTTATGCCATGTTTGCCGATACCATGGTGATGAGCCGTGAGTTAAGCTTACGCCAAGTAAAAATGATTGTAGACCAAATCGAAAAAGAGCAAATTAAAGGACCTTCACGAAATTTAGTGGAGATAGAAATTTTTGGTCATGGGGCCTTGTGTATGGCAGTTTCTGGGAAATGTTATTTGAGTTTGCACTCTCATAATTCATCTGCAAATCGTGGCGCATGTAAACAAAACTGTAGAAAAAAATACACGGTTATTGACCAAGAAAGTGGTTTCGAAATCGAGTTGGATAACGAATATATGATGTCTCCCAAAGACTTGTGTACCTTAGAATTTTTGGATCAAGTAATTGATACGGGTATAAAGGTGTTAAAAATTGAAGGTCGTGGGCGTGCTCCAGAATATGTGGCCAAAACAATTAAAACCTATCGCGAAGCCATTGATGCGCACTATGAAGGGACTTTCACTGAAGAAAAAGTAAAAGTTTGGATGACCGAGTTGGAAAAAGTCTATAACCGCGGTTTCTGGAGTGGCTATTATCTGGGACAGAAATTAGGGGAATGGAGTGAAGCCAATGGCTCAAAAGCAACCCAAAAGAAAGTATATGTTGGGAAAGGAGAGCATTATTTTCCAAAAACGGGTATTGGAGAGTTTAAAATTGAAGCCTACGATCTAAAAATTGGCGATACTGTTTTAATCACAGGACCTACTACCGGAGTGGAAGAGTTTGAATTGACCGAAATGATGGTTAACGATCAAGACTTAAAGAAAGCGACCAAAGGGGATTCCATTACTATTCCGTTACCTTTTAGAGTACGTCCTTCAGACAAACTGTATAAAATTGTAAAAACCGAATACGCGGTAGAAACCTCGAAATCTTAATTATGGTCGTTGTTACCTTACAACGCAACAAATGTATTGGTTGCAATTATTGTGTAGAGTTAGCACCAGCACAGTTTCAAATGTCCAAAAAAGACGGAAAAAGCGTATTATTGCACGCTTCTGAAAAGAAAGGGTTTTTTACCTTAAAATCACCCGACGATGGTATTTATGACTCCTGTATGGAAGCTCAAAAGGCTTGTCCTGTAAAGATTATTGTGACGAAGCAGGTTTAATCATCATACTTCACGAGGTAGTAAGTTTGAGCGTTTTTTATATAAAATCCTTTTATAAAATAATTATCTAGTTTAAAAACAGTTTCTGCTGTAACAGATAGATTTTCATTTCCGTGCAATAAATCCAACGTATTCGTGTCGTTCATTTTGTCAAAAATATTCATAGGCACTTCTCCTTCCACAGTATTAAAGTTGTCATCAAACAAACCTGTAACTCTCACCGACTTTGTGTAGGTATATTCCCAGTAGCTATTGGTTGTCGGGTTTATTGAAATCGCTATCAAACCTCCAATTAAACCAAAATTTGTGCTTAAATAAAATGCATACCCCATCTGCTCAGACACACTCCCCAAGGTAATTTGATACGTATCATTTTCATAAAAAACAGAAAGAGCAATATCCCCTTCCCTTATTTTGCGAAAAAACTGTCTCGTCTTTTCCAATTCTCGATATTTCTGAAAATCGGCATTTTCAATTACTATTGGAGTGTTAATAAAATTTAAACTCTCATCTTCATGCGTTTCAATTTTTTTAATAACCTTATCTGAATTTAAATCAACTACTTGAAATTTGAGGTAGTCTGAATCTATACCTATCTGGAATAATTTATCTTTGTTCAAAAAGCTATTTGTTTGGGTACCAACTTTGGAGCCATCAATTCCTACATTTAATATTCTTTTTGTTTCTATGGTAAAACTTTTTAGACTTACATTAAGAATCTGTGTAAACTCTTTGTATTTATCTGAAGTTAAATACACAGTTTCACCCTTTTGATAAACTTTAAAATCTTTTGAAGTAGCTTCAAGGGAATTTGGATTTTTTTCGTCAATTAAACTAATATCTCTTTTGTCCACTAAGTCAAATAATTTTACACCTCGATCCCGACGATCTAATAAATCGTTTTCATTTAATACTATTTCATGAACTAAAGGCTTTTCAATATTATTAAATTCATAAATAGTTAACTGGGATTTGAAAAGAGGAACGGTTAAAATGTAAATAGAGTTTTGATAGCTAATAGCCTGTATAAACTTTTCTTTCCGTACTTTAAAATCTAATTCTGAAGAGATTCCATCCCCTGTATCAAAATTGAAATGATATACTCCATAACTCCTACCATTAAGGGTATTAAGTAATAGAGAAATCTTATTTCCATGGATTTGATATCCTAAAATAGATTTAAATTTTGAAGATAGGTCAGGCGCTACAACACTTCCTATTTCATTAAAATTTGCGTCGTATAAAACGCCTGTAACTTTATCTCCTTCTTCTAAAAAAATTGCAAAATTTCCGGTGCTATCATCTACAACATTAAAAGACTGTTTTATGGTTCCAAAATCTCTTTTAATACTAGCTACTTTTTTTTGAGATTGTAAACTTAATATACATCCAAAAAGAAGAAAAAAAAGAAGGTGCTTCATTTTAGGAAATTAATTTATAGTAGCACCATTTTGAACCCCGGTGTCATCCGGATTTACAAAAACCAATTTCCCATCGGCGTTTTCGGTCATCAAAATCATTCCTTGACTTTCTACCCCGCGAAGGGCACGAGGGGCTAAGTTGACCAATACGGTAACTTTTTTGCCCACCACTTCTTCTGGCGAAAAACTTTCAGCAATACCTGAAACAATGGTGCGCACATCGATACCCGTATCTACCTTTAGCACCAGTAATTTATTGGCTTTAGGCATTTTCTCTGCTTCAATAATGGTACCTACACGCAAATCCAATTTGCTGAAATCATCAAAAGTAATGGTCTCTTTTTGTGGTGTTACTACTTTATTCATGGCTTCGTTTGCTTTTTTACTGGCTTCTAATTTTGCTAATTGCTGCTCAATTTGTTCGTCTTCAATTTTACTGAAGAGCAATTCACTTTCTCCTAGGGTATGACCCGGTTTTAGTAATTCGGTCTTTTCTGAAACAGCATTCCATTTTAATGTCTGTTCGAGCGTAGTCGAGACCTCTAACATTTTCTTCAATTTATTCGATGTAAACGGTAAAAAAGGCTCACTCAATACTGCTAATGCGGTTGCAATTTGCAATGCTACATACATGACTGTTTGGGTACGTTCTTCATCCGTTTTAATAGTTTTCCAAGGCTCTTCATCTGCCAAATATTTGTTTCCTAATCGCGCTACATTCATCAATTCGGCTTGGGCTTCACGAAAGCGGTATTTTTCTATGGCACTGGCAATGACCTCGGGATAGGCCTTTAAAGTGTTTAGTGTTTCTTCATCAACCTCATTAAAAGTGGCTGCTTCGGGAACAACTCCGTGGTAATATTTATGGGTTAGCACTGTCACCCGATTGATGAAATTTCCAAAAATGGCCACCAATTCGTTGTTATTTCTGGCTTGGAAATCGGTCCAAGTAAAATCATTATCCTTAGTTTCAGGGGCATTGGCAGTTAACACATAGCGTAGCACATCCTGTTGGTTGGGGAATTCATCCAAATATTCGTGCAACCACACCGCCCAGTTTTTACTGGTAGATATTTTATTGCCTTCCAGATTTAAAAACTCATTGGCAGGAACATTGTCCGGAAGAATGTAACTCCCTTCCGCTTTCAGCATACTTGGAAAAATGATACAGTGAAACACAATGTTGTCTTTTCCAATAAAATGCAACAGTTTCGTATCCTCACTTTTCCAGTAGGGTTCCCAGTCTTTCCCTTCTCTTTCTGCCCATTCTTTGGTGGAAGAAATGTAACCAATAGGGGCATCGAACCAAACGTAAAGTACTTTCCCTTCGGCTCCATCAACAGGCACAGGGATTCCCCAATCAAGATCACGAGTTACCGCACGAGGACGTAAACCGTCGTCAATCCAGGATTTACATTGTCCATAGACATTGGTTTTCCAATCTTTTTGATGCCCTTTTAAAATCCAGTCCTTTAACCAATTTTCATATTGGTCTAAAGGTAAAAACCAGTGTTTGGTTTCTTTTAAGATAGGTTTACTTCCGGTAATGGCACTTTTAGGGTTGATAAGATCGGTAGCATTATGCGAGGTGCCGCAACGCTCACATTGATCGCCATAACTTTCTTCATTGCCACATTTTGGGCAGGTGCCAATCACAAACCGGTCTGCCAAAAACTGTTGTGCATCTTCATCATATAATTGTTGGGTGACTTCTTCCACAAATTTTCTGTCCTCATAGAGCTTTCTGAAAAATTGCGAAGCTGTATCATGATGTACTTTAGCCGAAGTACGTGAATAATTATCGAAAGAAATTCCGAAGTCTTCAAAAGACTTTTTAATAATGGCATGGTATTTATCCACTACTTGCTGCGGGGTGATACCTTCCTTTTTGGCTTTGATGGTGATAGGAACCCCGTGTTCATCGCTTCCGCAAATAAAAGCAACATCGTTATTTTGAAGCCGTTGGAAACGTGCATAAATATCGGCAGGCACATACACCCCTGCCAAATGCCCAATGTGGACTGGGCCGTTGGTATACGGAAGTGCAGCGGTAATAGTATATTTTTTGGGATGGTTCATCTTCATAAATAAGTTGCAAAAATACGTATTTATAAACAGAAAAAGCATTCCCTAGTAGAGAATGCTATCTGTAAAAAACGAATAGGATTTATTTTATCAATATGGATTTACTGTAATGCTGTCCACCAAAACTAATGCGATAAATATACTGTCCATAACTTAATCGGGTTGCGGCTTTTTCCTTGATGTCAATACTATTTCGCCCAGCAAGGAATAGTTGGTTGGCAAGTGTTGCTATTTCTTTTCCTACCAAATCATATAATTTGATTACCCCATGAGAGGGGTGTGGAACATTCATTTCTATATATACCGAATTATTTTTATACACAGGAACGTGTGTAAATCGCGTTACATTACTGAAATCATTATTCGATAATACCTGACATTCAAAACCAAGATCCAAATTTTGATAGGTTTGATTTAATAAAATTGTATTGACTACTGAAGAATCTAAACAAAACCAGTTGGTAAGTACAGTAGAATAGACATCTCTAAAATCGGAAGTTGGGATTAAATTATCATTGGCATCCCATTCATTAATATTGGGGTGTTCTCCTACAAAACCACTTCCGTTTAGCCCGGCACCAAATAACATTACCGGTGAGGCAGCTCCGTGGTCGGTGCCTTCAGAGCCATTTTCGTAAGGTCTTCTTCCAAATTCTGAAATGGTCATTCCCAATACTTTATCATCCATCCCGGAAACTGCTAAATCTTCATAAAATGCTTTAATGGAAGTAGCTAAGTCCTGTAATAACGCTTGATGTGCGTCGGGTTGGTTGGCGTGGGTATCAAAACTTCCTAAAGAAACCATATATACTTTGGTGCCCAAACCGCCTTTAATAAGTCTTGCAACAGCAGCTAATTGTGCAGCTAAATCACCTTCGCCATAATTGGCATTGTTGGAAGCAGTGGTATAGGCCTCGTGTATGATTTGTGCATAAAGAAAGGTGGTATTGGCGGTAGCTCTCATAAATAGCAATTTGTCTCCATAAACACAATCGGGAACATTCACCACATCATGAAGGGTTCCGTTTTCAGCTACATTCTGTAATTGTTCAATATTGGCTACGGTAAAAGCGTAATTGTTATTGTTTCCTTCAAAAATAAGATTCCCCACATTTCCTACTTGGACGGCTGGCGGAATTTCGGGGGGATTTATGAGGTAATCGGGATAGAGATCTTCAAAATACCTACCCCACCAACCCGTGGGTTCAACGTAGGTATCTGCTGTAGAGGCCCATATATCGGTAGAGCGAAAATGCGATAAATTTTGTTGCGGATATCCTACTCCATGCACCACTTTCATGTGGCCATTGCCCCAAACCGATTCGAGAGCATTCATATAATTTGGGATGGCGAAATCGGCATTGAGATTTAATAAATCACTTTGTTGGTGCCGTATGGTAGGACGAAGATTGGCATACGAAGCATAATCGTATACGGGAACTATGGTATTTAATCCATCATTTCCACCTTCCAATCTAATAATAACCAAAATGTTATCATTTTCACTGTTAGCCAATGCAACCGATAGTGGAGAGGGTTTTGAAGCAGAAACCGTATGGCTCCCCAGCATCATGGTTCCGCCACCCACGAGCCCTAATGCTTGAATAAAAGACCTTCTATTCCACAAAAGGTGTTCTTGGTCATGAACGGTTTGTTCTTTTTTTTCGTTTTTTTCTTTGTTTCGAAATAGGGGATGAGGGTGACACATAGCAGTTATTTTAATTGAAATTCGGGGATTGTGGCAAGATGCACTAACAGTAAATAGACTTGATAGGGAGCCGATTCCCAATCAAGATTCCAAAGGCCTTCGTCATAGTAGTTTTGAGGGACTTCCCATTTAAAAATATCGGTAGCAATATCATAATCGCTTGGCGTGTACAATTCTTTGCAATTAAAATAATCTACTATCACACGGGTAATGTATTCCGGGTCAATGCTATTATTACTTAAATCTCTGGCAAATTCCCTAAAGGTTTCTTCCTGGCCATTTCCTAGTAGTGTACCCAAATAGGCTTGAAATAATTGCCACCTTCCTGTAAGTGTAGAAGTGCTTATCCAGTCTTCATCCCGTTGCCAGCCAGCTACGTTGGGGGGATTGTAAATATTTTGCCCCAAGGTCCCCGCAAAATAGATAAAGGCCTCCATCAATTCATCGTTGTACGGAAATTCACTCTCATTGACAAAATTGAAAATTAAATCGAAGGGACTTTTTATGACAACTCCTGTAGCTCTTTCGTCAAAAAAATGTTCGCTTTTAAAAAGCTGTTTTAAGACGGGTACTAGCTCAAAATTATTAGATATAAATGTTTGGGATAATGGCGTAATAATATTTGTTTCAATAGTTGCGTCTACATCGGGACTCACAAAATATTGATATAATTTTCGGCAAATGTAGGGTGCAATTAAATCTCCTTTTTCCTGAAAGAGAAGATCAATTACCTCCTCGTAGCCCCAATTACCCGTTTGTCCAAAGATGGTTTTATTACCATCCAAAAAAGTACTGTTATCAAAATAGATAGTACCGCCGGGCTCTGTCATGTGATTGTATCCGGTGAGCGCTTTTGAGGTTTCTACAATGTCAACTTCGGTATAACCATTGCCTTCACCTAATGTAAATAATTCATATAATTCTCTTGCGTAATTTTCATTAGGGTTTACATTGGTATTTTCAAAACCGTTTAAATACAATAGCATGGCCGGGTTGATACCCACAGCGTTCACAAAATCCTTAAAATTTCCCAGCGCATAGGTTTCGCAAACGTTGTAATATTGAAATAAATACGGCGCATAGAAATAAGTTTCCAGTTCGGTCACAAAATGATTGACCCAAAATTCGGTTAATCGACCTCGAAGTACTTCAGAAATGAAATTATTTCCAGTTTCAATTCGCCAATCCAAAATAAATTGCCCATTTTCTTCTTCAAAATTTCCAAAATCACTTACGGCAAAATACCCCCAAAAAGGGGCAGGAGTTGCTGGTAGATTGAAAGCAGTATCCACTATACTGTCAATCAAATCCCCGGGACTTAAGGAAAGTCCTATATCCACAGTACTTTGTGAAGCTCCGTAGCCCAATCTGCGATACACATGCTGTACTTTTGCAAAGGTCCACGGATTAGGCCCTGAAGGAACATAAGGAGTTAAGGTAGAAGTATTACAAGAAAGTAGGGTTTCCATAGGCAAAAGAATGAATTAGAGGCAATTAAAAATAACTAATTTTTTGCATATTCATAAATAAGACAAAACTTTAACAAAAAAGTTTAATTTTATCTACACAGAATTCCTCTTATGCAAATCCCAACCTATTTAAAACACGGCGACACTGTTGCCGTTGTTTCCACCGCTCGAAAAATTACCGAAACCGAACTGCAACCTGCTTTGAACGTACTGAAATCTTGGGGACTCAACTATATTTTAGGCAAAACCATTGGCGCCGAAAGCCACCAGTTTGCAGGTGACGATGCCTTACGTGCAGCCGATTTTCAAGAAATGCTGAATGCCCCAGGGGTAAAGGCTATTTGGTGTGCTCGAGGAGGGTACGGAACGGTTCGGATGATCGATTTATTAGATTTTTCAAATTTTCTGAAGCATCCCAAATGGATTGTAGGCTATAGTGATATTACCGTGTTACACAACCACCTTCATCAACTAGGAATAGCCACGCTGCACGCACAGATGTGTTTGGAACTAGAAAATAAATCGGAAGCCACCCGCGAGACGTTACAAAAAGCCCTTTTTGGAGAACCTTATACCATTGAATATCCTTCAAACCATTCTTTAAATCGAAAAGGCGAAGCCAAAGCACAATTGGTAGGCGGAAATCTCTCTATTTTATATTCGTTGTGTGGAAGTCCTTCGGCATTGAATACTAAGGGTAAAATCTTGTTTTTGGAAGATCTGGACGAACACCTCTACCACATAGACCGTATGATGCAAAACCTAAAACGCAACGGAATGTTGAAAGACTTGGCAGGACTCATTGTAGGAGGCATGAGCGATATGAAGGACCACACCCAAGCACACGGATTTGCCACCGATAGACCCTTTGGCAAAACTGCTGAAGAAATAATTTATGATGCGGTGAAGGAATATAACTATCCGGTTTGTTTCGGTTTTCCGGCGGGGCATATATGGGATAATCGAGCAATAATCATGGGTAAAGAAGTACTATTTTTTATTTCTGAACAAATAAAAGTTCAATTTTAATGGCCTACCACAACGAATTGGGAAAACTCGGCGAGGAACTTGCAGCAGCCTATCTGCTTCGGGAAGGCTATGCCATTTTGGAGCGTAATTTTGTGTTCGACAAAGCCGAGATAGACATTATTGCCCAAAAGGAAGAAGGCGTTATTGTGGTAGTTGAGGTAAAAACCCGCAATAGTGCAGCCTTTGGCAATCCGCAGGAATTTGTGTCTAAAAGCAAAATAAAATTATTGGTAAAAGCGGCAGACGAATACGTTGTGTCCCGAAAATTAAATGTGGAAGTGCGCTTCGATATTATTGCGGTACTTAAAAACAAAAAGGAAGAGCGCATTGAGCATTTCCCCAATGCGTTTTATCATTTTTAATTCCCGCTTTTACAGAAATCTTGGTTTCATTGTACCCAAAACTACTTTTTTTTAATACCATACCCGTATTTTTGTATCGAAACCATTAGGGATGGATGCCGCATTTAGTTTTATAGACATTGTCATTTTTGTAGGGATTTGCCAAGGAATCTTTCTTTCGCTTACCCTACAACGCATTGCAAATAATAACAAAAGAGCTAATACCATATTGTGTTGGCTTATTATTTTATCGGCATTTATGTTGATAGGGCGGTTTTTAATGCTTCGGTTTTTCTCACCTTGGGTCTTTATGTACTCCTTGTTTTTTGATGTGACACTGTTCCTCTTTGGGCCACTATTTTTTTTGTATGTAACGCGCTTATTGGTAAAAGATACTTTTACTATTTCCAAACTTCACTTTCTGCCAGCTCTTTTGTTTTGGGGATTAACAGCATATTATTTTATAAGCTACACCTCCGAAACCTATTTTCAGGCGTATCGAGAAGGGAAACTTTCACTTATGTTTAATACAATTATTGTTTTAGGGATTACTTCAAATGGGTATTATTTGTGGAAGTCGTTTCAGGTATTATTTCAGTTTAAAAAAACGGAAAAGCAAACCTTTTCTTTTCAACAAAATCCTGTAAAATATCTTACTTTTTTTCTGTTCTCCATTGCCGTAATTTTAGGGGCTTGGGCAATAAGTTATGCCAATGCCACCTTCTTTAATCGCTATTTTGAATATATTAGTTACGACATTATTTGGGCAGTGATACCTGTATTTATTTATGTGATAGGCTATTTCAGTTTAAAGCAGCCCGAGCTTTTTCGCATACCTGAAGAGAAGCAAAAAACCACCCATAAAAAAGAACGTCTCCCCGAAGCCGAGGCACAATTACTTCAAAAGAAATTGGATAGCTTGATGATAAACGAAAAGGTGTTTTTGCAAAACGATTTAACCCTCACGGATGTGGCCGAAATGTTACAAACAAGTTCAAATAACCTTTCCTGGTTGCTCAATCAAGTGTATAAAACCACTTTTTACGATTTTATCAATCAGTATCGGGTGCAGGAATTCATCAAAAAAGTGGAAAATCAAGAACATTTAAAACATACCATTTTGGCGCTTTCTATGGATGTGGGCTTTAATTCCAAATCTACTTTTAACAAAGCCTTCAAAGATGCGATGAAGGATACCCCTAGTAATTACATAAAAAAGAAGCAAGCCGCCTAAGTTTAGGTTCGGTTGTATGCAAACGGTCGATAATAAGTTTTTCTGAAAGTAGGTTTGCCTAAAACTTTAAACTTTTAGAATGATGAAAAACCTTTTCTTTTTTACAACAGCCTTTTTAATAGGACAATTCTTTTTACTTGCGCAAACAGTCACCACCTTTACCGAAGGAACCCCAGACGACGGCATTGCTTTAGATAGTAATGGAAATATTTATTGCTCCAATTATACGGGAGATACGGTGTTTAAATTTACACCCACAGGCGAAATGACCCCTTTTATCACAGGTTTAAACACCCCCAACGGATTGGCGTTTAATTCTAACCAAGAATTGTACGTGTGTGATGGACAGGGGAACACCATTTATAAATATGATATTGATGGAAACTTATTAAATTCTTACCCAATTGCAGGACATCCTTCCGGGATTGTAAAATCGATAGATGATGAATCTATGATTTTTACACTCTATCAAGGAAATGCTGTAAAAAAACTAGCTGCCGACGGTTCCATTACCGATGTTTCTACAGCCGCAGAATTAAGTGGCCCCGTAGGGATTGTGTATGATGCTACTGGAAATTTATATGTTGGAAATTATAACAATCGAATCATTTACAAAGTGCTGGGCAATGGCGATTTAGAATATATTGCTCAACTCCCTACCCAAGGAGGGAGTTTCCCAAATTTAGGTTTTATTTCCTATGGGCAAGGAAAACTTTGGGGCACCGTGATGAGTAACCATAAAATCTATGCAATCAATCCCAACAGTGTGGACGATTACCAAATTTATGCAGGAAGTACTCAAGGAAATGAGGATGGGGACATTGCAACAGCCACTTTTAATGTCCCTAATGGGATTTATTTTGAGGAAACCGAAGGGACTTTATATGTCACTGATTTTGGCAGCAAAAATTTGCGAATCATTTCAGGGGTAAGTTTGGGAAACGATGAATTTAAGAAGGAAATCACTTCTTTTTATATACTTCCCAATCCTGCTGAAAATACTTTTGAAATTCAGTTTCAAAATGACCTATTCTCAAAAGTGGATGTAAAAATATATGATGAACTTGGGAAACTTGTCCTTGAAAAAAGGAACCATACAACTGCTGAAAAAATTGATATTTCCACTTTGAAGAGAGGAGTTTACCTTATAGAAATAACCACTGAAAAAGGCAAATTTTGTAAAAAATTGGTGAAATAACATACCTTATTTTGTCTGGTTGAGTGCAGTCGAGCCTTATAACGTAGTTTGGAATAGATAGTTCTTGATTGCGCTCGAACCGACAACACCTTATTTTTCATTCTTTTTAAACAGAAAACCCAATGGTAACCAAATAAGGAAAAAGAAAAATTTTCCTGTAACCAATCCCACAATGGTTATAATGGCAGCAATAATCATTAAAATATAACGCCACTTTATCTCCATAACAGTTACTTTTTATGAAAAACTTTCTAAAGCCTTTAATGCTTTATTTATCGAAGAAACCCCTTCGATAGTTAACAATAAGCGTAAGCCATTTCGGGTTTGTTTTTCCTTCATTTTAACTTGTTGTGGATTTTGCTGCACAAACTGAAGCACTTTTCCAAAAGCAGAACTCTGGTAAAAACTGCTTTGTTGATCGCTAATAAAATATCCTACTAAACGTTTTTTCTTCATCACCACTCGTTCTAAGCCCATTTGTAAGGCAATCCATTTGATCCGAACACTATTTAACAAGTCCACAGCGGGTTTTGGTAATTCTCCAAAACGATCGACCAATTGAGTTTCAAATTTTTGAAGTTCCGCTTCGGTTTTTAGTTCGTTAAGTTGGGTGTAGAGATTGAGCCTTTCGGTAATATTATTTACATAATCATCGGGGAACAACAAGGTGAAATCGGTATCAATTACGGTTTCTTTAATAAATTCCTTTTTCTCATGTTGCGTTCCGGCATACAATTCCTTAAATTCTTTCTCCTTTAATTCATCAATGGCTTCTGCAAGAATTTTTTGATAGGTTTCAAAGCCAATTTCGTTAATAAATCCGCTTTGCTCACCGCCCAATAAATCACCTGCACCTCGTATTTCCAAATCTTTCATGGCAATCTGAAAGCCACTTCCCAGCTCGGTAAATTGTTCCAAGGCCGTAATTCGTTTTCGGGCGTCGTCCGTCATCGCACTATATTCTGGAGTAATAAAATAACAGAAGGCTTTTTTATTGCTTCGCCCTACGCGACCACGCATTTGGTGCAAGTCGCTTAATCCAAAATTATTGGCATTATTGATAAATATGGTGTTGGCGTTGGAAACATCCAAACCACTTTCAATAATAGTGGTGGAAACTAAGACATCAAATCCATTATTCATAAACCGAAGCATCACATCTTCAAGTTTTTTTCCATCCATTTGCCCGTGGCCTATTCCAATTTTGGCATCAGGCACTAACCGCTGAATCATCCCTGCCACTTCCTTAATATTTTCAATGCGATTATGGACAAAAAATACTTGTCCGCCACGCGAAATTTCATATCGAATAGCATCGCGAATGGTTTCTTCTGAAAAACGAATTACCTGCGTTTCTATAGGATAGCGATTGGGCGGAGGGGTAGTAATTACCGATAAATCCCTTGCAGCCATTAAACTAAACTGAAGCGTTCGCGGGATAGGAGTAGCGGTAAGCGTAAGGGTGTCGACGTCTTCTTTAAGGGTTTTTAACTTGTCTTTTACCGCCACACCAAACTTTTGTTCTTCATCAATAATCAACAATCCCAAGTCTTTAAACTGCACCGATTTATTCACCAATTGATGTGTTCCAATAACAATGTCTAATTTTCCGTTTTCCAGTCCTTCTAGCACTTCCTTGCGTTCTTTGGCGCTTCGGAAACGGTTGAGGTAATCTACTTTTACAGGCATATTGGCAAGTCTTTCAGAGAAGGTTTTAAAATGCTGAAAAGCCAAAATGGTGGTGGGCACCAAAACAGCCACTTGTTTGCCATTGTCTACCGCTTTAAATGCCGCTCTTATAGCGACTTCGGTTTTTCCAAAACCTACGTCGCCACACACCAAACGATCCATAGGAAGTTCGCTTTCCATATCGCGTTTTACGTCTTCGGTTGCAGTCATTTGGTCGGGGGTATCTTCATAAATAAAAGAAGATTCCAGTTCGTGTTGTAAATACGAGTCGGGGGCAAAAGCAAATCCTTTTTGAAGTCTTCGTTTTGCGTATAATTCAATAAGGTTGAATGCAATTTCCTTAACTCGGGTCTTGGTTTTTTGTTTTAAGGCTTTCCAAGCTGTGCTCCCCAGTTTGTAAATTTTGGGAACAGTTCCGTCCTTGCCATTAAATTTGGAAATTTTGTGAAGCGAATGAATGCTGAGGTACAAAATATCGCGATCGCCATAAATTAATTTTATGGCTTCTTGCATTTTTCCTTCCACATCAATTTTTTGAAGCCCACCAAATTTCCCAATTCCGTGATCGATATGGGTTACATAATCGCCAATTTCCAGCGAGGTTAATTCTTTTAAAGTAATGGCTTGTTTTTTGGCGTAACCGTTTTTCAGTTGGAATTTGTGGTAACGTTCAAAGATTTGATGATCGGTATAACAAATCAGCTTTTGGTCGTCATCTCTAAATCCTTGGTATAAGGGAAAAACAACCGTTTCAAATTGTTCGACATGTTGATGGGCATCTTCAAAAATATCGTGAAAGCGTTTGGCTTGAGCTTCACTACTACAAAAAATATAGTTAACATATCCTTTTGCAGTATGCTCGTTAAGGTGATCTATTAACAAATTAAATTGCTTGTTAAAAGAGGGTTGTGGTGTACAATTGAAAGAAATGGAAGCCCCCCCACTCAATCCTTCTAGCGTTGGAGAAGCACTGTCACGAATAAGTACTTGAGGGAATGTTTTCAATTGTTCCTTCAGCAACTCACTTGTTACAAAAAGAGCCGAAGGCTCACTAAATTTTACTTCGGTTTTAATTTCTGAAAAAGCCTCCGTCGCTTTCTTGAAAAGGAGGTCTATACTTTGGGTAAGTAGGGCTTCATTTTTCAGAAAAACCACGGTCTTAGAGGCGATATATTCCAAAAAACTCATGCGGCTGCTAAGCATGGTTGAAGCATCAACATTTGGAATAATAGCTATCTTTTTATGTTGTTGAAGGGAAAGTTGTGTTTCCACATCAAAGGTTCGGATGCTTTCAATTTCGTCCCCAAAAAACTCAATGCGATAGGGTTCATCATGGCTAAAAGAAAATACATCCAAAATTCCTCCCCGTACTGAAAACTCGCCGGGTTCGGTTACAAAATCGGTGCGTTTAAAATGATATTCAAACAATACTTCATTTACAAAATCGATGGAAAGCTCTTCGCCCACATGTATTTTTAAAGTGTTGCGTTCCAATTCTTTTCGGGTAACTACTTTTTCAAAAAGGGCTTCTGGATAGGTAACAATAAGGGCTGGTTTTTTTTGAGAATTAATACGGTTAAGAACCTCACTTCTAAGGAGTACATTGGCATTATCGGTTTCTTCAATTTGATAAGGTCGCCGGTAACTTCCCGGATAGAAAAGCACCGTGTCATTTCCTAACAAATTTTCCAAGTCGTTTAAATGGTAGGCCGCTTCTTCTTTATCGTTAAAAATAATGAGAAATGGGCGTTCGGCAGTTTTAAAAACAGTAGCAATAACTACTGAAAGAGACGAACCAGCAAGGCCGTTTAACGGGACTCTATTTTGGGTTTGGAAAATAGCTTCATGCAGTTTTCGAGTTTTCGAAGACTGTGTAAAAAGAGAGGAAACCAAGGTTTTGCTCATTGCTGGCGTAAAGATAGGAAACCCAATGTATGAGAAAAAAACTTACGGTTATTTTTATAAAAATTTTCAGTAAAAAGAATAACAAACTTTATATTTGCATCATAAATTAAAACTATGTCATTTACAGATATTTTTGAAAGCGGAGCACGTGGGAAAAACATTGGGCATTTTGCTTCCATAGCAAATATAGCGTTAGCTCATGGGACTATTCATGAAAATGAAGAAAAACTTTTAAAGCGATTTGCTAAGAAATTGGACATTACAGATCTTGAATATGAAGCGATATTAAAAAATCCTTCAAAATATCCTATAAATCCGCCCGCAACTGCCGATGAGCGTTTGGAACGGATGCTGGATTTATTTAAAATGATTTTTGCCGATCATGAAATTGATGATGAGGAACGAAAATTAATAGAAAGATATGCTATTGGATTAGGGTATACCGAAGATTTGGCAGCTACTTTAATTAAACGTTCTATAGAGATTTTTAATGGCGGATTGGATTTGGAAGATTATCGATACCTTCTCAATAAAAAATAAAGTAAGAAAGTAATAAAAGATTAGGAGGGTTTGTGTAGCTGCATAAACCCTTCTGCTTTTTCTACCATATTTTTACTTCCACAAATAAAAGGAGTTCTTTGGTGAAGTTCCATAGGTTGTATATTTAATATTCGTTCAAAGCCATTACTAGCTTTACCCCCTGCTTGTTCAGCAATAAATGCCATAGGATTGCATTCGTATAAAAGGCGTAATTTTCCGTTGGGGTCTTTTGCCGTATTTGGGTAGATATAAATTCCCCCTTTTATCATATTTCTATGGAAATCCGACACCAAAGAACCAATGTAACGAGAGGTATAAGGGCGATCTTCTTCTTCTTTCTGGCAGTATTTTATATAATCTTTTACCCCTTGCGGGAAATGCACATAATTACCTTCGTTTACCGAATAAATTTTTCCATCTTCTGGAAAACGCATGTTAGGGTGCGATAAGTAATAGGTCCCTATTGCTGGATTTAATGTAAAACCATTTACGCCATGACCTGTGGTATAAACAATCATGGTTGAAGTACCATAAATAATGTACCCTGCGGCAACTTGTTTATTTCCAGGCTGAAGAAAATCTTCTAATGTAACAGGAGTTCCTTCGGGAGTAATGCGTCTATAGATGGAAAAAATGGTTCCCACCGAGACATTTACATCAATATTAGAAGAACCATCCAAGGGGTCAATGAGCACCACATATTTATTATCATTGTTCCCACTTCTCCCTTTAATAGTGATAAAATCGTCTTCTTCTTCACTGGCAATTCCACAAACAATTTCACGATTAGTCAATGTTTTTATAAAGGCATTATTGGCAAAAACGTCCAACTTTTGTTGGTCTTCTCCTTGGATATTGGTATCTCCCGCAGTCCCTAAAATATCTACCAAACCTGCCTTGTTTACTTCGTGGTTGACCACTTTAGCTGCTAAACGGATTGAATTTATTAATCGGGAAAGCTCTCCAGAGGAGTACTTAAATTCACTTTGGTTTTCAATAATAAATTCACCTAGGGTGGTATTTTTTTGTGGTGTCATGCTGGAAGGTTGTAACTTTGAAGCAAATATCGGTAATTTTAAGAAATAGAAACGATATTTGTACATGAAAACCTAAAGGAACAATGATCGTTCGAACGGCCATAAAAGAAGACATGCCCTCCGTTTTGGAGCTCATAAAAGAGTTAGCTATTTTTGAAAAGGAACCCCTTGCCGTACAAGTAACGGTACAAGAATTGGAAGCGGCAGGTTTTGGTAAACAGCCACAGTTTAGCTGTTTTGTGGCGGAAAGTGAAAATGAAATTGTAGGAATGGCCTTGGTGTATTTTCGATTTTCTACCTGGGTGGGTAGAACCCTTCATTTGGAAGATCTTATTGTAAAAGAAAATATGCGAGGCAAAGGTGTAGGAATGGCGCTTTACAAAAGAGTGATGGAATATGCACAAGAAGCAAAAGTAAATAGAGTTAACTGGATGGTGCTAGGCTGGAACAAAGAAGCGATTGCTTTTTATGAAAAAACGGGCGCTTTAGTGTTGGAACAATGGTGGCAAGTTGAAATGAGTAAAAAAGAACTAGAAAAATTTTTAAGGAAATGAAGATCTTTAAATTTGGAGGCGCTTCGGTAAAAGATGCCGAAGGGGTTAAAAATGTAAAAAAGGTTTTAGCCTTTGCGGCAGAAAAGGATTTGGTGGTGGTTATTTCAGCGATGGGAAAAATAACCAATGCCCTTGAAATTGTGGTCTCCAATTATTTTAATAACAACACTTCCGAAATGGAAGCGAGCATTAGCGAAGTATATAACTATCATCTTCAAATTTTAAAAGAATTATTCCCAAATACATCACACACCATTTATGCAAAGGTTTCAAAATGGTTTTTGGGAATGAAATCCTTTTTAGACAGTAATAAATCCATAAATCACGCTTTTGTCTATGACCAAATAGTAAGTTTTGGGGAGCTTATTTCTACGACCATAGTTTCTGAATATTTAAATGAAAACGGCTATAAAAATGAATGGTTAGATGTGCGGCAATGCATAAAAACCGATAATTATTATCGTGACGCACGAGTAGATTGGGAACAAACACAAAAACTTATTCAAGAGAAAACTTCAAAAAAAGGAATTACGATAACACAAGGATTTTTAGGAGCTGAAGACACCCATAATTTTACCACTACCTTAGGCAGAGAAGGGAGTGATTATACGGCAGCTATTTTTGGATACTGTTTAAATGCCCAGAGTGTTACTATTTGGAAAGACGTTCCAGGGGTGTTAAACGCAGATCCCCGACATTTTTCCAGCACACAATTGTTGCATCATATTTCGTATCGTGAAGCTATTGAATTGGCCTTTTACGGGGCTTCTGTAATACATCCTAAAACGCTTCAGCCGCTTCAAAGAAAAGAAATCCCCTTGTACGTAAAATCCTTTATAAAACCAGAAGCCTCTGGAACTTGTGTAGGGAAAGGGGTCGTATTGGACCCTATGGTTTCGTGTTTTATTCTAAAGAAAAACCAAGTGTTAATTTCGCTATCCTCTTTGGATTTCAGTTTTATGATGGAAGATAATATTAGCGAAGTGTTTAACCTTCTTCATAGCCATAAAATGAAGGTGGAATTAATTCAAAATTCTGCGATAAGTTTTTCAGTATGTGTCGATAACAAATACAATTCACTAGAGAGTTTACTTCCAAAATTGATGGAAAAATTTAAAGTCACATGCGATACCCATGTGACCCTTTACACGGTTCGACATAGCAAGCCTCAAGAAATAATTTCGTTAACGATGGGGAAAGAAGTTCTTTTAAAGCAAGAAACAGGAGAAACCGTACAATTGGTTGTTAAGGAATAGTAAGTAATTTCGGCTTGTTTACCTATATTTGTTAAAGTGTAAATTAAACTTCAACCTAACACTCCATGGGATTAGTTAATGCAAAAGAAGTTGCCAGTGCTATTAAGGTCGATAAATTCGGTTTTATTGGGACTTCTCTTGGTTGGTTGTTAATGAAAGTTTTGAAAATTTCGACCATGAACAAGATTTATGATCGAAATAAGCATCTTCACGACCTAGAATTTATTAATGCACTTCTTGGTGAATTTGAGATTCGTTTTGAAATCCCAGAGGAAGATTTAAAACGAATTCCAAAAACAGGTCCTTTTATAACCATTTCTAACCATCCATTAGGAGGGATTGATGGAATTCTTTTATTAAAACTATTGCTAGAAAATCGTCCCGATTTTAAAATTATTGCCAACTTTTTATTGCATCGAATCGAGCCCTTAAAACCTTATGTAATGCCCGTTAATCCTTTTGAAAGTCATAAGGATGTAAAAAGCAGTTTTACTGGGTTTAAAAATGCCCTACAACATCTTAAAGATGGAAATTCCTTAGGAATTTTCCCCGCAGGGGAGGTTTCTACCTATCGTGATGGGAAATTATTAGTGGATAAGCCTTGGGAAATTGCGGCTATGAAATTGGTAAAAAAGGCAGAAGTTCCTGTGGTTCCCATCTATTTTCACGCAAAAAATAGTACGCTTTTTTACCGCTTAGCAAAATTAAGTGACACCTTACGTACGGCAAAATTACCTTCCGAATTGTTAACCCAAAAAGAACGAGTAATAAAAGTGCGAATTGGAAATCCAATATCCGTTTTAGACCAGAAAGAACAGGAATCTTTAGAAACCTTTACCGAATTTTTGCGAAAGAAAACCTATGTGTTAGCCAATCCTTTTGAAAAGAAAAAGCTCATAGATACGATCCCTAAAACTTTAAAAATTCCCAAACCTCCCAAAAAAATTGCAGGACCCATTCCCTTGGAATCGATGCTTCAGGAGATAGAAACACTTCGACTAGCAGATAAGCGTTTGTTAGTGAGTAAAAACTATGAGGTTTATTTAGCCCAAGCACAACTTATTCCAAACATTCTTCAAGAGATAGGAAGACTTCGTGAAATCACTTTTAGAGAAGTAGGCGAAGGAACCAATCAAGCAACCGATTTAGATAAATTTGATTCCTATTATCATCATATGTTTTTATGGGATAATGACACCCATCAACTTGCGGGAGCTTATCGAATGGGGCTTGGCTCAAAGATTTTTGCTCAATATGGGATTGATGGGTTTTACCTTCAAGATTTATTCCGCTTTGAGCCCGAATTGTACGATATGATGAGTAAATCTATTGAAATGGGTCGCGCTTTCATTATTAAAGAATACCAGCAGCGTCCTATGCCCTTGTTTTTACTTTGGAAAGGAATTGTACACACTACGTTACGTTATCCCGAACATAAATTCTTGATTGGTGGCGTGAGTATTAGTAATAAATTTTCTGAATTCAGTAAGAGTTTGATGATTGAATTTATGAAATCGAATTATTACGATCCCTATGTGGCACAATACATTAACCCGAAAAAAGAATTTAAAGTTAAACTGAAAGATGCCGATAAGGATTTCATTTTTGACGAGACCGAAGCCGATTTAAACAAATTTGATAAAATTATTGACGAGGTAGAACCCGGAAGCCTTCGCCTACCGGTACTTATCAAAAAATACATTAAACAAAATGCTAAAGTGGTTGCCTTTAATGTGGATCCTTTGTTCAACAACGCAGTGGATGGTTTAATGTACATTCGTATTGCAGATTTACCTGAAAGCACGGTAAAGCCCGTTATGGAAGAATTTCAAGCCGAATTGGAACGTAAATATCTTTCCAAAAACGAAGAAGAATAACTACTTTTTCTCTTTCATTTTACACGTATTCCACCCAAAAATAGGATACAATGGGCAAAAGCCACTTACTCCTGTAAAAGTAGTTGCTACGGCAAATAATAATAGCACAAGGCTCCAAAAACCAGAGACAGTTTCTGTAAAATATAGCGTTATAATGACAGCTGCAAGGATAAAACGAAGGGTTCTATCCCATGTTCCCATGTTCTTTTTTAGTTTCATTCTTTTGGAGTGTGTTTTACGATGGTTAAATAGTTGATCCAAGGACCAATTTCTTCTTTGTACTGTTTTGCCATAACACGTGATACTTGAGCAATATGCCCTAAATCGTGTACCACCCAAGCCGAAAGCAAATTCTTTAAACTCACCACTCCCAAAGAAGGATGGTTGGCGGTCTTGTTTAAATCTACTTCAGATAAATTTTTAGAGCGTAAGGTCTCAAGATTTTTTTTCCGAAGGGTTTCAAATTCTGAAAGTAGGGTGCTTAAAGATTTTCCTTTACTCATTTCAAATTGAGCAAAGCGGTCGTAGGGCTCAAAGGTGGTTCTTTCTGAAGTGCCTAAGACAATTTCTAAGCGAGGCATCCAATCGGTTTTTTCGCCGTGGACCAAATGTCCAACAACATCGTAGGCACTCCACGTATTTGGGCCTTCGTTTTGTTGGGTCCATTCGTTTGAAATTCCCAGAAGGAGTGATTTCATTACACTGGGAGTACGCTCCAGAATTTCCAGTGCTTTAGCAAGTTCAAATTCCATTATTTTGAATCAAATTAATACCTAGCATTATAAGTTCTAATGTCACTTTTAAAATTACTTTGTTTTGTGATAACCGCAAAATAAATAAAAAAACCCAGGACAAGCCTGGGTTCTTAATTTTTCAAAGCAAGAAGCTTTACTTATTTATTCTCTTCAGTGTTTACAGCAGTAGTATCATTCATTTTTGCCACAATCCCTTCGTGAGCCTTCATCATATTTTCTTGAAGCGTCTTAAGAGTTGCATTTTCTTCCATCATTTTGGTGTTGTTCTCAATAATGGTGTTGATTTGAGCTTCTTTTTCTTCAGCTGTTAGGGAAGCAAAAGTAGTAGCAAGCTCTGTGTACCCTTCAAAGGTTTTCTTTTGACCTTCCAATACTGCAGATTGGTTTGCAAAAGCAGCTTCATGTTCTGACAAAGAGGCCAATAATAAAGAATCTACCGGTTGCATAGCACTGATTTTTGCACTCATCTCTTTATGCATTACCGTCATTTTTTCAAAAGTTGCTTGTAAGTCGGCAGAAACAGTTTGTAAGCTGTCTTTTTGAGACATTAGTTGGGTAAATTTTTCATTCAACTCTTTCGATTTGGTGTCACATGAAATAGCGATTACTGCTACAGAGGCAAGGGCTAAAATTATTTTTTTCATTGTTACTTTTTGTTGTTTTTGTTATTTGGTTTGAACAGAGGGGTCTTGCTCTGTTTCATGGCGCAAAAGTAAAGAAATAGTGATTCGAAAATTAAAAGCAATGAAAATATTTTTTATAACTGAAAATGAACTTGTTAGATCATAAAAACCCAGTTTTTTAAATTTTATTTAGGTTCTATAATAAAAAAAATGGCCGTGCTGTCTCCTATATTTTGTACTTCGTGAATAGAGGTTTCGGGTTTGTAAAATTCGTATCCGGTAGGGACATTTACTTCGCGGGTTCCTTCAGCATCGGTAATCTTAAATTTGCTTCCTTTTAAGGTATAACCAAAATGTGGAGCATGTTCGTGACGTTCATGACCCACACCAGGAGGAAAGGTACATTTTAAAACGCGTATGGTTTCATCTTCTTCTACTACTTCACACACTTTTTCACCCTTCCAGCCTGCATTTAGTTGATCTGGAAGATTTGAGGCACTTGTATTTTCTGAAGAAATACAATCTATTAATAGCAATAGGAGCGCAAAAATTGCCGGAATCGCCTGCACATAAAATATTCTTTTAGAAACGGTAAAAGCTCCTACGATGCCCGCAATGGTAACACAACCTAAAAAGAATAGGGAAATATTGGTTCTCCAGACTTCATCTTCAATAAAAAATGTCCAGATAAGTCCTGCCGCTAAAAAACCATTGTACAACCCTTGATTTGCCATCATGGATTTTGTTTTGGCAAACAAATCTTTGGGGAAACCTTTGAATATTTTAGGCCCTTTGGTGGTCCATGCTAAGGCTTCGAAATAGAAAAAGTACAGGTGCAGAAAGGCGATAAAGCCGACGAGAATTTTTAGAATTAGGGTCACATTTCTATAGATTGGTTTCTATAAAATTACGACAATATTCTTTTATCTGGTCTCTGGCTTTTTCAAAAGCAGCATGTTTTTCTTCTTCGGTTCCTTGTACTTTGGAAGGGTCAAAGAAATTATGATGCAACCTTTTGGCATTGGGTGCCGGAATAAAGGGGCAGTTTTCGTTAGCATGATCACACACCGTGATGATAAAATCCCAATGGATTCCCTGATATTCATCCACGTGGTTGGAGGTGTGATAGGAAATATCAATTCCGTCTTCGGCCATAATTGAAACCGCTCCGGGATTCAATCCGTGAGTTTCAATCCCGGCACTAAACACCTGAACTTTTCCCTCCCCAAAGGTTTTTAAATAGCCGTGGGCCATCTGACTCCGGCAACTATTTCCGGTACAAAGAACTAATACGTTTTTCATATAATGTATTTTTTTACTTCTTCTTTCTAATTCAATATTGTCGTACCAAATTCCTAATCGCTGGCCAATTTTTTCTTTGGTTCCTACTATTCTAAATCCTGCATTTTTATGAAGTTGAAGGCTTGCGCTATTTTGAGGAAAAATTCTGGCTTGTAACGTCCAAAATCCTTCTTTTTCACTTTCCTTTATTAAATGATTTAATACTATTTTTCCTATTCCTCTTCCTCTGGCTTTTTCCGAAATATAAATAGTTGTTTCTGCAACACCCTTATAAACGTCTCTTTTTGATATTGCAGAAAGCGCACACCAACCTAAAACCTCTTCATTTTCTAGAATGACAAAACGGCATTTGGATAAAAATTTTTCATTAAAAATTTCCCAAGTAGGTACTTGCGCCTCAAAGGTGGCAATTCCTGTAGCCATTCCATCTGAATAAATTTTAGCGACTTGAGGATAGTATTTTTTAAGAAGTGGAATAATTTTCATTTTAACAACAACCGCCACCGGGAGTACAACACTCTTTAGTATCTGCGGTTTCCAGCATGGTTTCTTTTTTGGATTCTGGGACACCACAAACCTCTTTTGCCTTACAGTCTGTTTTTTGAATACCTAATAATAAAATAAGTTGATTTTCAGTCAATGAATAATCATTCACAAACAATTGTGCTGTGTGAAAGTTGGGATTGCTGTATTCAAATTTAATTACCGCATCCATGTCAAAAGGTTTCATTTGTCCTACTTTCTTTAAAATACCAAGTGCTTTAAATGTGGACATATACTCAGTTTTATGTCTTTCAGAAGGGCTTTCCCAAAGTTGAACAATGGTTTCGTTCCAAGAATCTGTGCTCGACCCACAATCTACGGAGTCAATGGTAACGTGTTTTACTTCGGTGATATGATAGTTGGGAGCCACAAAGTTTCCTGAAGTATACTCAAAAAGCAAGGCTTTGTTTTTGTGGATCTCAAGGAGAGAAAGAAATTCGTGTGTTTTCATTATAATAGGATTAACAGCAACGCGCTGAAGTGTGATTAAAAAATTGATTTAATAGTTGTTGGAATTCTTTAAAACGGTTTACGTTCAGGCAATAACAAAAGCGTTTTCCTTCAAACGTTCCTATTAGTAGTCCGGCATTACGGATCACTTGAAGGTGTTGTGAGATGGTGGGTTGGGAGAGTCCTATTTCATCTACAATATCACCACAGATGCAATTTTCTTGTTTGGCAATGTATTCCAGAATGGCTACACGTGCTGGATGGGAAAGCACTTTAGCAATTTCAGCAATTTGAATTTGAGTGGACGAATGTATTTCAGTTTTTGAAACTCCCATAGATACATAAATAATATTGCAATATTACGATAATAAATTAAATTAAAAAAGCTTTCCGTGTTTTTGAAAGCTTTTGTATTAAATGATTTTTTTAGAACCAAGGTTTTTTACCTACTTGATAGGTTTGGTAAAACTCTTCGTCGCTTTTGGTAAGGTAAATAATACCTTCAATAAGGCCAATTACCCCAGTGGCCATATAAATAAATACACCAATAATGATACAAGAAGTTGCAATACCTAATAGTGTTCCTCCCAGTAGAATAAATCCCTCTTTTTGATATCCAAGAATAAATTTATGAACCCCAAATGCCCCTAAAAATATTCCTAACAGTCCTGCGAGAAGTTTTTTGTTTTCTCCACTTTTGGTGGTTTGGTTCCAACCTTCTTTGAATTCGCTGGCAGTACTTTTTGCTTCTTCTTTTATTTCTTTAGCGGTGTCTTTTATTTCATCACCTAGATTTTCGTTGTTTTCTTCAGACATGATATTAGTTTTAGTTGAAGTTTAAAAGTAATATTTTTTTTAAAACCATGACTACCAGAATTCCATTACTTTTTAAAATTATTTTATTGAAATGCGGCGTCCTTGGGTTCCCAAAGTTCAATTTTATTTCCGTCGTTATCCATAATCCATCCAAATTTTCCGTAGTCGTATTCTTCTATTTCTCCTACAATGGTGACCCCTTCTTCTTTTAAAACTTTGAGAAGTTCGACTAAATTTTCTACTCGGTAATTAAACATAAATTCTTTTTTGGAAGGCGCATAATAGTTGGTGTCTTTTGCAAATGGACTCCATTGAGTAGTGCAATCGTTACCTTCTTTATCTTTCCACCAAAAGGTACAACCCCAATCGTCTGTTGGGAAACCTAAATGTTTTTGATACCATTCTTTGGTAGCTTTTGGGTCTTCAGTCTTAAAAAATATACCGCCTATTCCTGTCACTCTTTTTTTCATTTGATTATTTTTTTAAGGTCAATTCATATAATGAAATCCATTCTTTAACACTCATTTTTGAGGCTAATTCTCCAATAAGTTCATGCGGGATTTCCTCCATTTTTTTAAATCGAAGGCAACTTTTTCCCATATCCAGTTTTGTTTTGCTATGTTTGGGATATTCTGAAACAAACCAATCTAACAGCTCTTTTTTGGCATATACACTAGAACTATAAACGGCAATAAAATTCTTTTGGGAGGCAAGGCTCATAAAAGGGAGCGGTATTTTAGGGTCACAGTGATATCCCTTAGGGTAGAGAGAATGAGGTACTACATAGCCTATCATTCCATATTGAATACACTCTTCAAACCCATTTGGGAGATTTTGCTTAATTACGTTTCTTAGTTTTTCTATGGGGGCTCTTCGTTCTTCTGGAATTTGAGCTATATATTCTTCGGGAGTCGTTACTTGGTATTGCATGCGATTACTTTTTATACTTTTTCTTTTTGAATTTATCGAGTATTTTCTCTACAATGGTCTGCGCCAATTTTTCGTTACTTTCAACGGTCCAACCGGCAATATGTGGTGAAAGAATTACATTATCCATTTGTATAAGTTCTTTTAAAGCTTCTGGTATTTCTGCAGTAAATAGCGATTCAAACGAACCTTTTTCATATTCCAAAACATCTAGTCCAGCGCCTACTATTTTCTTGCTTTTTAAAGCCGAAACTAAATCTTCTGTAACAACACTTTTACCCCGAGCGGTATTTAAAAACCAAAACGGCTTTTTAAATTTTGATATAAATTCGGCATTTACCATTTTGTCGGTTTTTGGGGTCCATGGGGTATGAAGACTCAAGACATCTGCCAAGTCAAAAAGTGTTTGAAGACTTACTTGCGTAGCATTTTTATTACCTACATCTTCTTTAATATCATAGCATAACACGGTACAATTGAAACCTTTCAGTTTTTTTGCAAACGCTTTCCCCATGTTCCCGTAACCAACAATCCCAACCGTTTTTCCATCTAATTCTACCCCACGGTTGCTTTCTCTGTTCCAAAGTCCCGATTTTACCTCACGGTCGGCTCTTTTAAGATTATTAAATAAGGAAAGTAACATTCCTAATGTATGTTCCCCAACGGCATTTCTGTTTCCTTCTGGAGCGGCAATCAATTTTACTTTCTTTTTTTTGGCATACGGGATGTCAATACTATCCAGTCCTGCTCCTACACGAGCAATGAATTTTAAATTTTTAGCGGCATCGAGAAAGGGTTGATCTATTTTAAATCGGCTACGAATAACCACTCCATCATACTTATCAATCAATTTTTCTATTTCCTCTTTGGAAGAAGTATAGTCTTCATCATTTTGAAAACCCGCTTCCTTAAGTTGCTCTAGGAGTAATGGATGATTGGTATCGAGATGAAGAATTTTCATGATTAGATTTTGGGATAGGTTGTTTTTGTTTTTTCTGAAATAATAGTACCAGTATGTTTGGTCGTTTTTTTTTCAAACAAAAGCACATGTACTTCCTCTCCATTATATGTTTTTGGGCAATGTTCTACTCCTTTTGGAACTACAATAATTTCGCCTTCTTTTACCATTTCAACGCTATCCCGAAAATGCATTACTAAGGTTCCTTTTTGAACAAAAAAAAGCTCATCTTCTTCCTCATGTTTGTGCCACACAAAATCCCCTTCAATCTTTGCCAATAAAACTTGCATGTCATCTACCAAAGCAATTTGATGGGGAGACCAATGTGCTGAAAATTTTCTGAATTTTTGTGAAACATTAATTGACTTCATACTAGAAAATTATGGAAACAAATTACAAATTTTCAAGCTAATTAATACTACTAAAACCGATGTTTAAAACCCTAAAATTAGTTTAGACAAATAAAAGAAAAGAAAAATACCAAAAATATCGTTACTCGTAGTAATAAAAGGACCTGTGGCTATGGCTGGATCAATCCCTCTTTTATGGAGAATAATAGGGACAAAAGTTCCCACCAGCGCAGCGACAATAATTACGGAAAGCATGGAAATGGCTATGGTAAAACTCACTCTTTGATCAAGCCCAGCAATAACACCAAATAAAATCACCAATAGGGCCAATGCTAAGCCATTAATTAAGGCAAGCCCCACTTCTTTTACAAGCCGCTTAAAAAGACTCCCTTTTACATTGTCATTAGCAAGCCCTTGTACAATAATGGCACTGGATTGTACACCCACATTACCTGCCATGGCGGCAATTAATGGAGTGAAAAAGAAAAGTTCCACGTAGTTACTTATGGCTTCGTCAAAACCTTTCATAATATACACACTTCCAAGACCTCCAAAAAGCCCAAGCACCAACCAAGGCAATCGTGCTCGTGTAAGTAACCATACACTATCATCGGCTTCAACATCACTGGAAATACCCGCTGCCAATTGGTAATCCTTTTCAGCCTCATCTTTTATGAAATCTACAATATCATCAATGGTGACACGCCCCACTAAAATTCCTTCATCGTCCACAACGGGAATGGCTTCCAAATCGTATCGCTGCATAATGCGGGCTACTTCTTCGCCCTCGGTATGTACGGTAACAAAATCTACTTTGGGAATGTACACATCGCTTATTCGCGCTTTTTCGGGAGCGGTTAAAAGATCTTTAAGAGAAAGCCTTCCTTTTAGTCGGCCTTCTTTATCTACCACATAAATAGAATGTACACGGGTTACATTTTCCGCTTGGCGTCGCATTTCCCTTACACAGCCGGCTGTGGTCCAGGTTTCTTTTACTTTAACCAACTCTTTGGCCATTAATCCGCCAGCGGTATCTTCATCATATTTAAGGAGCTCCACAATGTCTGCGGCATGT
Source organism: Flavobacteriaceae bacterium (assembly GCA_041392205.1). GTDB lineage: Bacteria > Bacteroidota > Bacteroidia > Flavobacteriales > Flavobacteriaceae > Halomarinibacterium. The sequence continues at coordinate 334,953 of JAWKMO010000002.1, forward strand.
TCTTCGTCTTCAATTTTGGAAATTACTTTTTTCTGAATATCCTCATCAAGTTCCGAAATAACATCGGCGGCATCATCGGTATCCATTTCGGCAAGCTCATTGGCAATTTCTTTGGGAGATAAACGGGCAAGAATTTTTTCCCTTACATCTTCGTCTAGCTCCATTAGGGCTTCCGAAGTGATATCACTCTCTAATAACTTAATAATAAATGTGGCATCGTCGCTATCTAGCTCTTCAAGAATTTCGGCGACATCTGCAAAGTGAAAATCGCCTAATAGCTCCTTTAGGATATGGTTGTCCTTTTGCGCAATAAGATGCTCAATTTGTTCAAGAAATTCGGGAGTGAGTTGAAATGCCATCGCTTTCCATTTTTTGGGTGAGCGTTATAAAATCCTGTACCGAAAGTTGTTCAGGTCTAAGCGCAAAGATAGCATCTTCTTTTAGTTTTTCGGAAAGGAGAAGTGTTTTTAAACTGTTGCGAAGTGTTTTTCTACGTTGCTGAAATGCCGTTTTTACAACTTTAAAGAAAAAAGCTTCGTTGCAGGGGAGTTCATATCCTTCTTTTCGGGTTAACCGAAGGACCCCACTATCTACTTTAGGGGGCGGAATAAAAACACCCGGTTTTACGGTAAAAAGATATTCGGCTTCATAGAAAGCTTGTACCAATACCGAAAGGATGCCGTAGGTTTTACTTCCCTTTTTTTCACAAATACGTTGGGCGACTTCTTTTTGAAACATGCCAGTAAATTCGGGAATACGATGCCGCCATTCCAGCATTTTAAAGACAATTTGAGACGAAATATTATAAGGGAAGTTTCCCGTAATGGCAAATTGCGAATCTTTAAAAAGGGTAGAAATATCGAATTTTAAAAAATCGGCTTCAAGGATAGTAAGATTAGGTTGCAAAAAATATTCTTTTAAATACGCAATGGATTCGGGGTCTAAATCCATCGCAATTACTTCTATAGGTTTTGTAATTAAATACTTAGTTAAGACACCCATTCCTGGGCCAATTTCAAGTACATCTTTGTAATTTTTTAGAGTAAGCGTATGTCCAATTTTTTCAGCAATATTTTCATCGTGAAGAAAATGTTGCCCTAGGTGTTTTTTAGCACGTACGGGTCTTTGCATCAACTAATCTTAAATTTAAATAAGTAAAGTAAATATACATTGATTATTCTTAAAAATTACGGAAATAGAATTTTTGAAGGATACCATTGTGTATGTAAACGTTAGGGAAAATTTAATATAAGCTGTTATATTTTAAAAAACTAGAAAGAGTACAATTGAAAACACCTACTATTTACTGAATAATAAACATTTAAATATTCCAGTATATTTTTCAATTGTATGCCCTAAACCTACCGTTATGAAAAAATCTTTAAAATGCACACTACTTTTCGTGCCTCTTACAATTATTATGATGTCTTGTTCTATAGATACAAGTTTAAATGAAATGAAAGAGGATTATCATCCTTCAATTGACCTAAGTCTTTCACAACAAACTGATTGGCCCATGGCAATAGAAATTTTAAATCTCATAAATAATTATAGACTATCCATAGGGTTATCTAAAATTAAAGTGGATTATCAACTTGCATCAGCTTATGCCGTTTCCCACACTAAATATATGATTGAAAAAAATGAATTAAATCATGACAATTTTCAAATTCGTTCCAAAGGGATGATAAATTCAGGAGCATTATTAGTTTCAGAGAATGTAGCATTTGGCTATAATAATCCCGAAAGTGTTGTGAATGCTTGGATTAATAGTCCTTCTCACAAGAGTGTGATTGAAGGAAATTATACCCATTCGGGATTTGGTATTTTAAAAGATACAAATGGGAAGTATTATTTTACGCAACTTTTTTATAAAATGGAGTAATTATTGTTCGCTTATAACCTCCAATTCGGTTCTAAAAGCAATATATTTTCCTTCAAAAGGGTTGCTTTGCGCCCGAAGGGTTTGGGCATCTTCTTCATAATATTTTTGAAGGGTTTCTTTGCTATCGGTACGGTATTGAATGGAATACGTAATACCCCCCGTTTCCTCTTCAACTTGCACCCGTGTCATCAACGCTTTATAAAACTTTCCCGTAGCTAACATCGCAGGGATGTGCTCTTTTTTCATCCAGCTTAGCCACTTGTCATGAACACTTTCTTCAATATTTATGGTGACATTGTATATATACATTATAGTAAAATATTAAATTTCAGCAACCCACACCCAGCGCTCCTTAATTTAGTTCATCCCCTCTTAGCATTCGAAAGCGTTTTCTGGCTTCTACAAAATAAATACTGTCTTGATAATTAAAAATAATTTGCTCGTAGAGTTGTTTTGCTTTTTCGGGTTGATCTAGCAGGGTTTCGTAAAGTTTTGCCAATTTAAAATGGGCGTCGTCTGCGAGAATATCTTCCTTGTAAAGCTCAATTAATTTTGCATATTGAGTTTCGGCATTTTCAAACTGATTTAATTTTTCATACACCATCCCCATTTTTAGCAAGGCTTCGTCTTCAATTTTTTCGCCTTTGTGATGGGTTAAAATTTCCTTTAAGATTTCTATGGATTCTAAATCTTTATTCTGAAAACTGCGTAAATCGGCAGTGGCAAATTTCTTTAAGGCAGTTTGTGTGGAATCTTCCAAGGAGTTTTCCCGAATCATTAAACTAAGCTGCATGGCATCATTGGCAATAAGTTGTGAGGCCGATTTTTTGAGTACATCCAATTGTACTTGCGCCCATTCAAAATCGCCTTTAAAATAGCTGGTTCTTGCTACTTTAAAACGTGCCTCTTGTGCCAAAACATCGTTTTGTACTTTGTTTTGTACTTGGGAATAGTAGATAAGGGCTTCGTTAAATTTTTCATCAAAAACAAGAATGTCTGCCAATTTTAATTTTACTCGGGCTTCTTGGTAAACCGATAGTGTTTTTTTGGAAAGTTTTTTTAGATTTTGAATGGCCTCTTCTTTTTTTCCATACCGAAAGGCCAAAAAGTCGTTATAGTCTAGTTGAAGCAAATAGGTTTCTTTGTCATCCCCAAAATCTTGAATTAAGGTTTGGTATTGTTCATCAATTTTGGAATAGTCTTTTTCTTGCGCTAATTCTAATTCAACCAACATTAATTGCTGATATGCTTCTAGTTTTAATCTTGGGTTATAGGCTTTTTCAATAATAAAAAGGATAATTTCTTGTGCATCGGTATAGCTTTTTTCGTCTAGGGCAATACGACTTAAATCGAGTAATCCAGTAAGGTCTTCTTCGCGACGGTTGTAAATAGCTTTTTCTTGAACAAAGGCTTTTTTAAAATCTTTTTGCTGAATAAACAACCAACTCAACAATTCATTATACAATACATCGGGATCTTGTTGTAGTTTTTTCAATAAACTTTTTCGAAGCATTTGGTTGGCTTCATTTAGAGGATCTTCGGTAATGTAGAGGCTAAAATTACGTTTTATGGTTCCGTTGTAGGAAGGGTTTATTTTTATAAGTTCTATATAGGTCTCAAACATTTTTTCAAGCTTCCCTTGCTCTCCATAAATTCTCCCCAATTGTGCATAATACTCGCGGCTAGAGTCTAACTGCATGGCCGTTTCATAAACGATTACGGCTTCCTCCAGTAAATTATAATCTGAAAAAACCTGCCCAACAATATAGGCAAAGGGCGGATTTTCCTTTATGTAATCTATAGCGTGTTGATACTGTATCTTTGCAATACTATCTTTGTTTTGAAGGGCATAATTATAGCCTAATTCTACATAAAACTGGGGTTGAGTTCTTTTCGCAAAAGCATATTCTTTTAGTAAATTTTCGGCTTCGGTAAACTGTTCAAGTTGTTGGTGGGTTTTTGCCAAAGCCACAACATAGTTGGTATTTCCTTTATGTTGTGCTACTAATCTTTTGTAAAGGACCAAAGCTTTCTCGTATTCACCTTGTTCAAAATAGTTTTTGGCTAAAAGGTCGTTTTGGGCTTTTAACCCAAAACTAATTAATAAAAGAAAGGCAAATAAAAAATACCGCATGGGGTAAAGATACCAATTTGTTGTCTTAAAAAAATAACAAAGTTTGTGCCTTGATGGTATTTTTGAAAAAGTGTTTTAAATTTTAATCAATCCTTTCAAACCCACAATACGGCACCAATACTTCAGGAACTTTAATTCCATTAGGGGTTTGATAATTCTCTAAGATTCCCGCTAAAACACGGGGTAAAGCTAAGGCACTTCCGTTAAGGGTGTGGGCCAATTTGTTTTTTCCATCCACATCCTTAAAACGAAGTTTTAGTCTATTGGCTTGAAAGGTTTCAAAATTGGATACCGAAGAAATCTCCAGCCATCGGTCCTGCGCTGTAGAAAACACTTCAAAATCGTAGGTTAAGGCAGAGGTAAAGCCTAAATCACCCCCACACAATCGTAAGATTCTATAAGGTAATTTTAAATCTCTCAAAATTCCTTTTACGTGTTCTACCATTCCATCAAGAGCAGCGTAACTGTTATCCGGATGTTCAATACGCACAATTTCTACTTTGTCAAATTGGTGCAACCGATTCAATCCGCGTACATGGGCCCCATAGCTACCGGCCTCTCTTCTAAAACAAGGGGTGTATCCGGTACAAGTAATAGGCAACTGATTGTGAGCTAACAAATCGTCTCTGAAAAGATTGGTTACGGGAACTTCGGCAGTGGGGATAAGATACAAATTATCTATGCCCACATGGTACATTTGCCCTTCTTTATCGGGTAATTGCCCCGTTCCATAGCCTGAAGCTTCATTTACTAAATGGGGTACTTGGTATTCGGTATAACCAGCCGCAGTATTTTTATCGAGAAAATAGGTAATTAATGCGCGTTGTAAACGAGCTCCTTTGCCTTTGTAAACAGGAAATCCGGCACCAGTAATTTTCACCCCTAATTCAAAATCAATTAAGTCGTATTTTTTTGCCAATTCCCAATGAGGCAGGGCTTCACTTGTTAATACAGGAATATCACCTTCTTTAAAAACTTCTTCGTTATCATTTTCATCGGTTCCTGCAGGCACCAGCTCATTAGGAATATTCGGGATAGTATATAACAATTGTTGTAGCTTTTCGGAGGCTTCATTTAATTGATCTTGTAAGCTTTTAGATTGTTCTTTTAGCTGTGTGGTTTGTTCTTTTAATTCATTTGCTTTTTGAGCCTCTCCTTTTTGAAACAACCCTCCAATTTCTTTTGATAGATTATTGGATTGCGAAAGCACATCGTCTAATTGCGCTTGTGTATTACGACGGGTTTCATCTACTTGCAAAACTTCTTCAAGAAGGGTTTTTGCGTTAATACCTCTTTTGGCAAGTGCATTTATATAGGCTTCTTTGTTTTCGCGAATGTTAGTTACCTGTAACATAGTCCTTAGAAATTTAAGACGGCAAAGTTAGGGAAAAAGGAAGGTTTAAAGAATGTAATTTTAGCGATTATTCTTTTTCTAAGTAGTTTTCTGGCGAAGGCAAAATCCAATCATGGTGTTTAAAAGGATTCCATTTTTGGACAGCAATATCAATGTTAGGGTCAATAAAAGTGTGGTATTTCCCACTGTTAATTTTCACTTTACAGGTAACATAAACTGCTACATCGTTTCCTTTTTCGGCTTCTATTTTTTTAATGCGTTGTGCCATTTGCCAAATAAAATCGGGTTTGTTTCTAACGCTCTTTATTTGGTCGCTACTTAATAGCGGTAAATAGGGGTAGTTATCTCGCTGGCAAGTGGTTTTGTTTTCGGCCCAAAAAAGCAGTTGTCCACTTCGGCTTCGTAACATCATGCGCCAACTTAAACGATGCCCTTCTTCGGTCCATAGGACATCATCTTTAAAAAACCAATGGCGCAATGGTAAGCCTAGTTGAAATAAAAAATAAATAGTGAAAAGGGTTATTCCGAGGGGTTTAAACTTGGGGTAAGAAATTTCAAGAGCAGTATAAACAGGACGTTTTAATTTGAAACGTTTTATAAGTGTTTCCGAAGAAAAAAAGAAAAACGCAAAGGCGATGCTCATATATGGGAAAATCCCCACTTGAAAGACAATAGAATTAAACAAATGGAAAAAAAGCGAAAGACCAAAGGCGATGACTCTGGTGCGCTTCCAAAGAAAAAGGGGTACTATTAATAAATCGAATAAGATCCCCACATAAGCAATACTATAGTGTACCCATTCTAGCTGGAGCCATTCCCCTATAAGCCAATAGTCTTTCTTCCCTTTCATAAACATAGCTGGGACCGACCCATCCATCCATTGTGGATACATTTTTGCAATAGAAGCGTAGGTAAAAACAATCCCAATTTGAGCAATAAAAACAACCGATACCCATTGTGGCATACTAAATTTTTTAAAGTTGGGAATATATTTTGCATCTAATGATAAGTATCTATTAGCAGGGAAAAAGACCATGATCCAGCACAACAACATCATTAAATAATAGTGATTATTATAGGAACTTTTTTGCATTAAATAAACACAAGTCCACATAAGCGCATAAGCTGCCATGGCCCATCGATAGCGATAGCCTAACATTACGAGAATCCCAAAACAGCCCATAAGTAGGAAATAGAAATACATTCCATTGCCGGGAAGGGGTTGTAAAAAATCGAACCCTATAAAGTTGAAGGTAAATTGAGGTTCTACAAGGGTTTTTCGTACCCAGCCTGTTGCGATGGCTCCAAAGGCTTCTATGCTAATAAGAAGGCCAAAGGCTATGCGCCATAACGAAAGTCCTGTGTTATCGACTCTTTTGAATAAAAAATTATTCATAATTTTTTATGAATTGTCTCGCAAAGCGTTCATCTTTTTGAATGGCTTCTTTTAACTCGTTTACCGAACTGAAAGTAATTTCTTCACGGATTTGTTTGCTAAATTTGAGGGTTACTTCCTTGCCATATAGATCGTTTTCGAAATCCAAAAAATAGGTCTCAATGGTGGTATCTGTTCCGCCCACAGTAGGATTGGTGCCAATGCTTGTGAGACCAAAATAATTTTTTCCATCGATTTGTGATGTTACTATATACACCCCGTTTTTAGGAATCAATTTAGAGGGCTCATCTATTTTAAGATTGGCAGTGGGGTACCCAAGTGATTTTCCTATTTGTTTTCCTTTCACAACAGTGCCATGAAGCATATACGAATAGCCTAAAAAATTATTAGCGGTGGTAATATCACCTTCTTCGAGGGCTTTTCTAATTTTGGTAGAGCTTATGGCAACGGCATCAAGTTCTTGTGCCGAAATTTCTTCTACTGTAAAATGATAGGTTTGTCCGTATTCCCGCAAACTTTCAATATTAGCAGTTCGATTTCTCCCAAATCGGTGATCATATCCAATAATAATTTTTTTTGCTTTTAGGGCATTTACCAAAATATCCCGAACATACTCTACTGCAGTAAGTCTTGAAAACTCTTGGGTAAAAGGATGTATTACCAAATGGTTTAAGCCTTGCGCTTTTAAAAGGGCTTTTTTTTCTGTAAGTGTATTGAGTAATTTTATACCTACGTCTTTTTGAAGTACACTTCTTGGGTGTGGGTAAAAAGTAAGTAGCACACTATCGAGTTGGTTTTTTTTAGCGGTTTCTACCAGGCGTTTTATAATAGCTTTATGACCCAAATGGACCCCATCGAAGGTGCCTATGGTTACGACGGTTCCTTTTTCGTTTTTAAAAGCAGATGCAGAAGTGTGCTCCTTCAAGATTATTTTCCGTTAAATGTGTTCATCGTATTAGTAATGCCTGCAAGACCAAAGGATTCTATAATTTGGCTTGCCATGTCAAGACGTTCAGGAAGTTTTTCGGCTTCTGTTTCGTCCCATTCCCCTAGCACATAATCTACTTGCTTTCCTTTTGAAAATGCATCGCTTATACCAAATCGAAATCTATTATAATGGATGGTTTGAAGGGTGTTTTGTATGTCTTTTAAGCCGTTGTGACCACCGTCGCTCCCTTTGGTTTTTATTCTAAGTGTGCCAAAGGGCAAGTTTAAATCGTCGGTAATCACTAAAAGATTTTCCAAGGGTATATTCTCTTTCTCCAACCAATATTGAACGGCTTTTCCACTCAAATTCATATACGTGCTAGGTTTTAAAAGTAAAAAGCTTCTTCCTTTTTTCTTATAAATAGTTACCTCCCCAAGTTTTGCCGTTTCCCAAGGCAGCCCATTTTGTGAAGCCAAAAAGTCAACCACTTTAAAACCAATGTTATGGCGTGTATTTTCATATTTGGGACCAATGTTTCCCAATCCAACTATCAAGAATTTTTTCATGGGGTCACCTTCTGTGTCGTTTTTTTCTTTTTTTGGAGTGAATAATCTTCTGAAAAACCGAATCATTTTTCATTTAGTTTTGGTAAAAATAAAAAAAGCATCCCATTTAATAGGATGCTTTTAAGGATTCTTATAAAAGGAAAAATTATTCTTCAGCAGGTGTTGCTTCTGCAGCAACTTCTTCGGCTTCGTCACCTTCTGCGGCATCATCTTCGTCTACCACATCTACAGCAGTTCTTGAAGTTCTTACTTGACAAATTACGGTATTTTCGCCATGCATAATCTTGAAGTTCTCTTGAGCAATGGCTCCAATATACATTTTGTGTCCTATACGCATCTCGGTAATATCTGCCTCAATAAAATCGGGAAGATCCTTTGGCAATGCTTTTACTCGAAGTTTGCGGTTTACAATACGCAACACCCCACCGTTTCTAACCCCACGGGAATTACCTACAATACGAACAGGGATGTCCATAGTTACTTCTTTGTCATCAAAAATTTGATAAAAGTCTATGTGAAGAATTTTATCGGTTACTGGGTGAAACTGTATGTCTTGAAGAATACACTCTACTTTTGAACCGTTTTCTAATGCCACTACAACCGTGTGTACATCTGGAGTGTACACCAAGTCTTTAAATGCAATTTCATCTGCTGAAAAGTGTTTTGGTGTTTCTCCTCCGTAAATTACGCAGGGAACCTTTCCAGCATTACGTAAGGCTTTGGTAGCTACCTTGCCCACGCTTTCTCTTTCGAGTCCTTTAATTGTAATAGATTTCATTTTGTTTTTTATAAAGATTAAATAATGACTTACCCTATTGGTAAAGCGGGTGCAAAGGTAAATTTTTTTCTGAAAAAAGCTACTGAAAATAAAGTTTTTTGAATTGAGCCACTTACATTAAAAACTTAGAACTAATCGATCTATTGTCATGAACACTAAGCATAACTTCTGCAAATAGATGGGCGCAAGTTAATACGCGTATCTTCTTACTTTCCTTGCGCAGGGGAATAGAGTCTGTAACAATTAATTCTTGAAGTTTTGATTTTTCGAGACGCTCATAAGCATTTCCGGAAAGAATAGGGTGGGTACAAATAGCTCGAACACTTAAAGCCCCACGCTCCATCATTAAGTCGGCAGCTTTTGTTAGTGTCCCTGCAGTATCCACCATATCGTCAACGAGTACCACATTTTTTCCTTGTACATCGCCTATTAGTTCCATTACGGATATCACATTGGCTTTTTCTCTTTGCTTATAACAAATTACTACATCGCTTTCCATGGCTTTGGAATAAGCATAGGCTCGTTTTGAGCCACCCATATCGGGCGAAGCAATGGTTAGATTTTCAAGGTTTAAAGATTTAAGATAGGGTAAAAAGATGGTTGAGGCAAAAAGGTGATCTACTGGTTTTTCAAAAAAACCTTGAATTTGGTCTGCATGCAAGTCCATAGTAATAATACGCGTAGCACCAGCAGTTTCTAACATTTTGGCTACCAGTTTTGCTGCAATGGGAACCCGGGGTTTGTCTTTTCTATCTTGACGCGCCCACCCAAAATAGGGAAGTACCGCAGTAATATGTCTTGCCGAAGCTCTTTTGGCAGCATCTAACATTAAAAGCATTTCCATTAAATGGTCGCTATTAGGAAAGGTTGACCCAATAATAAACACCCTGCTTCCACGCACCGATTCTTCAAAAGAAGGTTGAAACTCTCCATCACTATAGGTTGAGGTAATCACATTTCCTAAGTGAGTGCCAAAAGCTTTAGCAATATCTTCTGCTAGGCTTTGACTTTGTTTACAAGCAAAAATTTTAGGCTCTGGGTTGAGTGCAGACATGGTGTGTGGTTTAGTAGTTACAAAAGTAAGGGTATGCTACACTTTTTTGCAAAAATGAATTAAAGAATTACTAACAATTTGTAATTAATTGTTTATTTTTGCCGTCCTATTAAGCCTTGGTGGCGGAATTGGTAGACGCGCACGACTCAAACTCGTGTTCTTCGGAGTGTGGGTTCGATTCCCACCCAAGGTACAAAGCTCTTCAGAAATGAAGGGCTTTTATTTTCTACCACCCATCATCTTCATCTTCTTTTGAATCTTTTCGTAGTCCATTTTTAAATTCTTCATGGAGGTCATTAAACAAACTTGCAATGTTATCCGGGCTTTCCACATATTCTTTTTTTAATTCTCCACTTCGGGTATAAAAAGCATCGGGGGCTTTATCCAATTCCACAGCAAACCAGCCTTTTTTTCCTGTATCGTTAATGGGGCCGAATTGCTCAAGACTTACCACTTCAAATTTGTATTTATTTTCTTTAAAAGCCACGGCTACTTGATACCTTAGGGCATTGCATGACTTTTTACCTATCACCGTAAAGCACAAAGCATTTTCTTTTTCTCCTTGAAAAATAATTTTATTTCCTTCTTCTGAAGAAATAACTGTTCGGTTTCCAGTTTTGGACCAAGCAAGGGCTTTTTTGTAGAGCATTTCTTGACTCATGCCATCCATTTCTACCACTATATAGTTAGGGTGTAAGCCTTCCATATCGTAGGTAAATGATTCAGACTGTGCAAATAAAGCATTGCCAATCAATAAAAAAGTAAAAAGAAATTTGGGAACTTTCATAATAATCTATCAATTTTAATAGGGGTAAGATATAAATTTTCTTTATTTTTCATTTTGAAAACTTTCATTAAAAAATGTCGCAGTTTTGGCTCTATTTTAAATTAGGTCTTGAGCATGTCCTAGATTGGCAGGCATATGATCATGTTTTATTTATTGTTGCCCTTTGTGCAGCCTATACCTTTTCTTCTTGGAAACGATTGCTTTTATTAGTTTCTATGTTTACCATAGGCCATACATTTTCTTTGTTTTTAACACATTATAGCGTGGTTAATGTATCGGCAACTTGGATTGAGTTTTTAATCCCTATTACCATTATTTTTACTGGAAGTTACAATATTTTTAAAGGAGTAAAATCTAAAAAAGAAGAAAAAGTAGGTATCCTTTTTTTAGTGACCCTGTTTTTTGGATTAATCCACGGATTTGGTTTTGGAAGATACTTTCATCAAATTAATGACGACAATGAACTCATGCCTCTTATAAATTTTGCCCTAGGGATAGAACTTTCGCAACTTATAATTGTAGCATTTGTTGTGGTTTTTGGGTTTTTTATGCAAACCTTCTTCCGGTTTCAGCAACGCGATTGGGTAATCGTTATTTCTTCCGTAGTGATAGGAATGGCAATTCCCATGAGTATTGAAAATTGGCCATTTTAATCGATCTTTATTTTTTCGGAAACATTTAACACTCACTTTTTTTGTGGCAACGTAACTTCCTTTTAAATTCGTCGTCTATTCCTAAATATGAAGAAAGACAAACAATTAAAATACGACATTGCTTATTTACGAATGGCCCGCGAGTGGAGTAAACTATCCTATTGTAAGCGCCGTCAAGTAGGGGCTCTTATTGTAAAAGATAAAATGATAATAAGCGATGGTTATAATGGCACCCCCACAGGCTTTGAAAATATATGCGAAGACGATGACGGCTATACAAAATGGTATGTGTTACACGCCGAAGCCAATGCCATTTCCAAAGTGGCAGCCTCTACACAATCTTGTAAAGGAGGCACACTGTATATTACCATGTCGCCCTGCCAGCAATGTAGTAAGTTAATTCACCAAACAGGAATTTCCCGTTTGGTCTATAACGAAGCCTATAAAGATGATTCTGGCGTAAAATTTTTACAAAAAGCAGGCGTTGAGATAACCCATATAGCACAGTTGGATTAACCTATGAATCGATCAAATAAATACCTTCCCCTTTTTATTGGCGTTGCACTTGCTGTGGGTGTTTATATAGGCTCTAGACTCAATTTTGAAGACAACAATGAGAAAATTTTTGCGACCAATTCCAAAAAGGACAAACTTAACAGGCTTATCGATTACATTGATTACGAATATGTTGACAATGTAAATACCGATAGTATTGTGGATGTTACCGTAAACGGAATTTTAGAAAACCTAGACCCCCACTCTGTTTATATACCCGTATCTCAATATGAAGACAATGCAGATGATATGCGAGGAAATTTTGTAGGTATTGGAGTAAGCTTTTATGTCTATAACGATTCCATTGCCGTGATTCGCCCTATAGAAGGCGGAAGTGCCGAAAGAGTTGGGATTAAAGGGGGCGATCGTATTTTATATGCCGATGGAAAAAAACTCTTTGGAGAAAACATCGATAGAGATAGTATTTCAAAATTTTTAAAAGGAGAGATTAACTCCAAAGTCGCCTTAAAAATTTTCCGAAAAGGGGAAAAAGACCTTCTCGATTTTAAACTAAAAAGAAGGAGAATTCCCATTATTAGTGTAGATGCTTCCTATATGTTAAATCCCACAATAGGCTATATTAAGATAAACCGTTTTTCGGAAAACACCTATGCCGAATTTAAAGAGGCCCTAGATTATTTAATTGAGGAAGGGATGAAAACTTTGGTATTGGACCTAAGGGATAATCCTGGGGGGTATATTTCTGCAGCGGAAAGAATTTTGGACGAATTTTTAGAAGACGATACTTTGCTGCTCATTACCAAAAATAAAGCTGGGGACGAAACCAAAAGCTATGCTACACGAAAAGGCGATTTTGAAAAAGGAAAACTTTATGTATTAATCAATGAAAACTCGGCATCTGCCAGCGAAATTGTAGCGGGAGCACTACAAGATAACGATAAAGGGACAATCGTTGGGCGTCGCTCTTTTGGGAAAGGGCTGGTTCAACGAGAAATGGCTTTGGGAGATGGAAGTGCCGTTCGGTTAACCATTGCACGCTATTATACTCCTACCGGAAGGTCCATACAAAGACCCTACGGAGAAGGTAATGGAAATTATTATAACGATTACGAAAAACGGTATCGAAACGGAGAATTACTCCATGCCGATAGTATAAAAGTAGCAGATTCTTTAAAATATGTCACTCCCAAAGGAAAAGTAGTGTACGGGGGCGGCGGAATTATCCCCGATGTTTTTATCCCAAAAGATACCAGTATTGAAAACGAAACACTAGATTATGTTAGCCGTAATGGTTTTATGAGCTATTTTATTTTTGAATATTTGGAAAAAAATCGTTCGCAATTTGAAAAAATGACCTACAACGATTTTAAAAACACCTATGAAGTAACCGAAACACTTGCCCAAGAATTTATCGTATACTCAAGGCTTCAAGAAGCACAAATCGATTTAAGCAATTACCAAGAGGCATTAAAAATAGCGCTAAAAGCAAATATTGCACAACAATTATTTGGGCCCAATGCCTATGAGTTTATCCTAAATGTAGATGATACCATGCTTCAAAAAGTCTTAGAGATGGAAAAAAAGCGCCTAGAAAAGTAACCCTTTCATTTTCTACTTTTCTTTATTTTAAAAGAAATGTTTAGGATAAGCATTAATAAAATAACACAAGTTGCAGCAAGGATTCCTATGAGAGCAATTTTGCTATCCCCTTCAAAAAGGGAATCAAAATTTAATTTGGTAGCATTAAAAATGATAAGCCCTAGGGCTATTATTATAAGGGAGTATCTAAATAGTTTCATGTATTTTAGTTAAATAATTCCTGAATGTTGGAAGTAAACAATTTTACGGCAATGGCAAGTAAAATGACCCCAAATATTTTCTGAATAACAGCAATCCCATTTTTCCCTAAAACCCGCTGAAGTTTCCCCGAAGTCTTTAAAACGATGTAAATAATAATCACATTTACAATTACAGCAACAATCACATTTTCCAAAGCATATTCGGCACGTAACGATAACAAGGTGGTTAAACTCCCAGGTCCAGCAAGCATTGGGAAAGCTAGCGGAAACACCGAAGCCATATCGGGACTACTTCCATCGTCTTTAAACAAAGTAATGCCTAATATCATTTCCAAGGCTATAAAAAATAATATAAATGCCCCCGCTACGGCAAATTCATTTACATTAATCCCAATAAGTTTTAAGATACTTTCTCCCAAAAATAGAAAAACCGTCATTACAATAGCCGCAATAATAGACGCTTTTTCACTATGTATATGCCCTGCCCGTTTCCGAAGTGCTATGACAATGGGGATATTGCCAATAATATCGATTACGGCAAACAAAATCATACTTGCTGTGGCTATTTCTTTAAAATTAAGTGGCATTTTTAAAATAAGTTATATTTAACAAAATTACGCTTTTAATTTGAGCGATATAAGTTGAAAGTAATGTAATTAAAATTTTATTACTTGGGAACCTTCTAAATCCCAAAATCATAAATCTAAAATCATAAATCCTTGTATCTTTACAAGATGTTTCAGCTAGGTAAAACCATCGTTTCGGAAGACCTTATCGAAAAGGAATTTGTTTGCAATCTACACGCTTGTAAAGGAGCATGTTGTATTGAAGGCGAAGCAGGAGCACCAGTAACCCAAGAAGAAGTTGCTATTTTAAAAGAAATCTACCCAAAAGTAAAACCCTTTCTCCGTCCCGAGGGGATTGTTGCCATCGAAGCACAAGGCACCCATATAGTAAGTGATTTTGACGAATTGGAAACCCCTTTAGTAGCAGGAAAAGAATGTGCCTATGTTACCTTTACCCCTATGGGGATAGCCAGTTGTGGAATAGAAGATGCCTATAATGCAGGGGTAATAAATTTTAAAAAACCTATTTCGTGTCATTTATATCCTGTAAGAGTGCAACAATACAGTGAATTTGCTGCGGTAAACTATCACAAATGGCCCATTTGTAACGATGCCTGTAGTTTGGGGAAAGAACTTAAAGTTCCAGTTTATAAGTTTGTCAAGGATGCCTTAATCCGAAAATTTGGAGAAGACTGGTATGCCGAACTTGAAAAAGTTGCTAAAGACTTTTAGTTCCATTTCTTTCATTTTCATTATTTTAGTAACCTAATACTAACTTATCGTACTAATGAAAAAACCACTTTTATTATTATTAGCTGTTTCACTTTGGGTAGGATGTAAAGACAATCCTGTTGCAAAAAAGATTAAAGAAACAAAACAGAATGTTGAAAATACGGGCAATGCCATGAAGGAGCTTAATGAGATTCAAAAAGATCTTGAAGCCTTAAAAGAAGTAACCCCGCTTACCAATGACGAATTAAAAGCTTGGCTCCCTGAGGAAATAGATGGAATGAAGCGAATTGCTTTTAAAGCCGGAGAAACCAGTTTTATGAACATAGCCTCCATTGATGCCACCTATGCTAACGAGGATAAATCCAAAAAATTTAAAATCCAAGTAATTGATGGAGCTGGTGAAATGGGAGCAGCAGCAACAGCAGGAATGCGCATGTTATTTTCGCAAGACTTTGAAGAAGAAACCGAAACCCATACTAAAAAAACCAATAAAAGAAACGGTATAAAGACGATTGAAGAATATAGCAAGAACAGAAATAATAGCACCATACAGCTCTTGCAAGAAGACCGCTTTTATATTAACGCCAGCGGAACCAACATGGATATCGATGAAACTTGGGATGCCATTAAAGCGTTAGACTTTCAAAAACTAGGATAATTTCACCTATACGACCTAAAATTTAAACCAGAGTTTTGCTCTGGTTTTCTTTTTTATTAGAAAAGAGGATTTTTTTTCAAGGTTATTTTTGTTGAAAAATAACATTACCAAAAGGTTATGAAAGGGTATCCAAACCGTAGTAAAATGGGAGGATTTTGGGGTTTTCAACGGTAATTTCAACGAATGTTTATAACCCTAATCAATATATCACAAACTATTAAAAATCAATTAATTACATTAAATATTTAACAAAACAATACGAACAATGCTAATACCTCCATGTTGAAAACTTTGTTAAAAACCCGAAGTAATTTTTCCTCATTTCCGTTTTAATTTTTTTCATATTTGTTAGTCCCTAGTAACAAGAAAAATTCATTCATTTTTAAAAACGAAAAGGACAAACAATGAGCGCAGTAGAACCCATTTTAGCAGAAAACAAAAACAGATTTGTAATTTTTCCAATCGAACATCACGATATTTGGGAATGGTACAAAAAGAGTGAAGCCAGTTTTTGGACCGCAGAGGAAATAGATCTCCATCAAGATTTAACTGATTGGACCAATAAACTGAACGATGACGAACGCTATTTTATTAAACACATTTTAGCTTTTTTTGCTGCGAGTGATGGTATTGTCAATGAAAACCTAGCCGAAAACTTCGTAAATGAAGTACAATATAGTGAGGCAAAATTCTTTTACGGGTTTCAAATTATGATGGAAAATATCCATAGCGAAACCTACTCCCTTCTTATAGATACCTACGTAAAAGACGATAAAGAAAAAGACATCCTTTTTAAAGCCATTGAAAATTTTCCAGCCATTAAAAAGAAAGCAGACTGGGCTTTAAAATGGATTGATAGCCCAAGTTTTGCAGAACGGCTTATTGCCTTTGCTGCCGTAGAAGGGATTTTCTTCTCTGGAGCTTTCTGCTCTATTTTTTGGCTTAAGAAAAGAGGATTAATGCCTGGGCTTACTTTTTCGAATGAATTAATTTCTCGCGACGAAGGCGTTCATTGTGATTTTGCAGTTCACCTACACAATCACCATCTCATAAACAAAGTTCCAAAAGAGCGCATTCGTGAAATTATTGTAGACGCCCTCAACATCGAACGGGAATTTATTACCGAATCACTTCCCGTAAGTTTAATAGGGATGAATGCAAAACTCATGACACAATACCTCGAGTTTGTAACCGATAGATTATTAGTTGAGTTACAATGCGAAAAAGAATATAACGCCAGCAATCCATTTGACTTTATGGATATGATTTCATTACAAGGAAAAACCAATTTCTTTGAAAAGCGAGTGTCAGAATACCAAAAAGCTGGTGTAACCAATATGGATAAAGAGTCGAATAAAATAAGTTTCGACGCAGACTTTTAAAAAATTTCCGCTTGTTCCCCAAAGGGCGGATTTTTTTAAATCATTGAAAATGTGCAATAAACCATTGTGCAAGAAAGAATTTTTTTCAAAAAACAAAAACCTCTAGCAACATGAATGTAGTAAAAAGAGATGGCCGCAAAGAACCCGTAATGTTCGATAAAATTACGGCCAGAGTTCGTAAACTCTGTTACGGACTCAACGAACTGGTAGATCCCGTAAAAGTAGCCATGCGCGTTATTGAAGGATTATACGATGGCGTAACCACCAGCGAACTGGATAATCTTGCCGCAGAAATTGCAGCAACCATGACCGTTTCACATCCCGACTATGCAAAATTAGCAGCGCGAATTTCGGTTTCCAACCTTCATAAAAATACCAAGAAAACATTTTCTGAGGTAATGACAGACCTTTACGAATATGTGAACCCAAGAACTGGTAAAAAAGCCCCTCTTTTAAGTGAGGAAGTGTTTGAAGTTATTAAAAATAATGCAGAGGAGCTAGACTCTGCCATTATTTACAACCGTGATTTTAATTACGATTACTTCGGGTTTAAAACCCTAGAACGCTCCTATCTATTAAAATTGAACGGACAAATTGCCGAACGGCCTCAGCACATGCTCATGCGTGTTTCGGTAGGAATTCATTTAAACGATTTGGCTTCGGTTAAGGAAACCTATGAGCTCATGTCTAAAAAATACTTTACCCACGCCACCCCCACCTTATTTAATAGCGGAACGCCAAAACCCCAAATGTCGTCTTGCTTTCTATTGACCATGAAAGAAGACAGCATCGATGGTATTTACGACACCCTAAAACAAACCGCTAAGATTTCACAATCGGCAGGCGGTATTGGACTTTCTATTCATAATATTAGAGCGACAGGATCTTATATTGGAGGAACCAATGGAACATCCAACGGAATTGTACCCATGCTAAGAGTTTTTAACGATACGGCCCGCTATGTAGACCAAGGAGGGGGAAAACGAAAAGGTAGTTTTGCAATCTATATTGAACCTTGGCATGCCGATATTTTTGACTTTTTGGACTTAAAGAAAAACCACGGAAAAGAAGAAATGCGCGCCCGTGACCTTTTTTATGCCATGTGGATTCCAGATTTGTTTATGAAACGCGTGCAAGAAGATGCAGAATGGACCCTTATGTGCCCCAACGAATGTCCCGGCCTATGCGACACACACAGTGAAGAATTTGAAAAACTGTACCTTCAATACGAAACAGAAAACAAAGGAAGAAAAACCATTAAAGCAAGAGAACTTTGGGAGAAAATCCTCGAATCTCAAATTGAAACGGGAACTCCTTATATGTTGTATAAAGATGCCGCAAACCGAAAAAGCAATCAAAAAAACCTAGGGACCATTCGTTCTTCCAACTTGTGCACAGAGATTTTAGAATACACCTCTCCCGATGAAGTTGCGGTATGTAATTTAGCTTCCATTGCATTGCCCATGTTTGTAAAAAATGGCGAGTTTGATCACAAAGAATTGTTTAAAGTAACCAAACGAGTTACCAAAAACTTAAACTGTGTGATAGACCGAAATTACTATCCCGTAATAGAGGCACAAAATTCGAACTTTCGTCATCGTCCAGTAGGCTTGGGAGTTCAAGGATTGGCAGATACCTTTATTATGCTGCGAATGCCTTTTACCAGTGATGAAGCCAAAAAGCTAAATCAAGAGATATTTGAAACCCTCTATTTTGCCGCCGTTACCGCATCTATGGAAGAAGCTAAAGAAGATGGTGCCTATGAAAGTTATAAAGGTTCCCCCATTTCTGAAGGATTATTTCAGCACAATCTTTGGAACATTAAAGATGAAGAATTAAGTGGCCGTTGGGATTGGGCAAAATTGAGAAAAGATGTTAAAAAGCATGGGGTACGAAATTCGTTGTTAGTAGCTCCTATGCCTACCGCTTCTACCTCTCAAATTTTAGGTAATAACGAAGCTTTTGAACCCTACACGTCCAATATTTATACCCGAAGAGTGCTTTCGGGGGAATTTATTGTAGTGAACAAATTTTTACTAGAAGATTTGGTTGCCTTAGGATTATGGAACGATGAGTTGAAAGAAGAAATTATGAGAGCCAACGGCTCTATACAGCATATAGAAGGAATTCCGCAAGAACTAAAAGAATTGTACAAAACCGTTTGGGAATTAAGTATGAAGGATATTATAGATATGTCTCGCCACAGAGGCTATTTTATAGACCAATCGCAATCCTTAAACTTGTTTATGGAAAATGCCAATATGGCCAAACTTACCTCTATGCACTTTTACGCTTGGAAGAGTGGCTTAAAAACAGGAATGTATTATTTAAGAACTAAGAGTGCGGTAGATGCTATTAAATTTACCTTAAATAACGAAGCCAAAAAAGAACCCGTTGCTGCCATAGCAGAAACAAAAGTAGAAGCGGTTTCTGCAGTTTCCGAAAAACCCTTAACCGCACAGGAACTTAGAAGTTTGTTAGCACAATCCAAAAACGCTGCCGAAAATGACGAAGATTGTGTTATGTGTGGGTCCTAAATTTTAAGTGTTAGTAAAAAAAAGGAGCGCAATTAGCGCTCCTTTTTTTTGATGCTATTTGCAAATCTTATTGGTTATTTTTATTGTAACTGTTATAGTATTCATCCATTAAATTCATGATAGCATTAACAAGATCTTTGGTCTCCATAAGCAAATTAAAATAGAGTGTGGTATTTTTTGGGCTAGACTCTTCGGTTCTCGTTCTGGAAATTTGCTTTTCAATTTTTTGCGAAATATTGCTCATTAAAGGCTCCCTTTTTTGAAGTATGGCTTCAATTCTAACAAAATTTTTCTCATTAAAGATAATCTCGATTTCATTTAGCAATGCCTCCAATGCTTCATCAATTTCCTGAAGGTCTTTAATTTGATTAAAACGTAAAGCCTTGTGATTGTTATGAACGTGTTTATGACTTTTTTTGGAAATAAAATCTAAAGATTGTGCAATATCTGTTAAATACGCCAAAATAGTAATATAGAAATTGCTACCAAGGACACTTGTTTCTTCTAAATTTTTAATAAAATAGAAAATATTGTTTCGTAAATCTTCAATTTCAGCATCTAGTTTTTCAACTCCCTTCTTTGATTTTTTAAGGCGTTTTTCATCTTGTTTTGCAAGTCCTTTTAAAACTTCGGTATATATTTTATTGGTTCTGGAAACCACATTTGAAATATTGTTGGCACTTTCAGAAATAATCCCTTGAACGGTTTTACTTTCAGACTTTTTTAAACCCGATTTATCTAAAATAGCAATGCCTTTTCTTTTATGAAATAGGTAATTTCTAATTAAAAGGGCAATAGCCACTAATAAAAGAATAGCAATGGCAGGTCCTCTACCAATATAAATGAGGTATGCTAAAGTTCCGGAAGCTAGAAAAGCAACAATGGCCGTAAAAAACCAACCTCCAATAACATTAAGAACTCCCGCTACTCGATATACGGCACTTTCACGTCCCCAAGCTTTATCTGCCAAAGAGGTTCCCATAGCCACCATAAAGGTAACATAAGTTGTAGAAAGTGGTAATTTTAGGGAAGTTGCAGAAGCAATTAGGATTCCGGCTACGGTTAAATTAATTGCGGCACGAATCATATCGAAAGCTGGAACTTCGTGAACTTTATTTGAAGGAATAGTCACTTCTGGTTTTTCAAAACTATTTGCGATTTTATTTTGTATCGATTGTGGGATAGCGCCACCTAATAAAGAAGCTAATTTTGTACTCCCTTTTACCACAGCTCGAGAGAGCATATTGGGGCGAAATTTTTCGGATCCATCCCCTTGTCTTGACAATCCAATTTCTGTTTCAGTAACGGTTCTTGCCTTTTTAGAAAACCATAATGTTAATACCATTATCCCCCCAGCAATAAATAATAGTAAAGGCTCTGCGGGGACTTTCTTTTCTAATACATCCATAGAAAAAGTGGAAGCAACCTCACCCGAAACAGCCCATGCTTCATAGGAATGGTATGCTGCCATTGGAACTCCTATAAAATTTACTAAGTCATTTCCAGAAAAGGCCAATGCCAATCCAAAAGTTCCAACAGCAATGACAAAAATAAGGATACTCTTTTTAAAGATTTTGGTAAATAATAAAGAGAAAACGGTCCAGAAAGCGAAGCCTATCCCTAATAATAAAAAGATGTTTAATTCAAAGATTCCTTTAATACTATTATAACTAGGCGCTCCTTTTAATCCTTTAAAAAAGATAAAATAGCTTATAGCTGTTAATGTT
Organism: Flavobacteriaceae bacterium; assembly: GCA_041392205.1. Classification (GTDB taxonomy): domain Bacteria; phylum Bacteroidota; class Bacteroidia; order Flavobacteriales; family Flavobacteriaceae; genus Halomarinibacterium. Next base: position 356,405 of record JAWKMO010000002.1, read on the forward strand.
ATTCCTCCAAAAATGGCTCCAAAATTTTTAATTTTTTGCTCAAAATGAAATGAAAAAACCAAGCGAGACAACCACATTATTAGAGCCCCTATCGTAAATGAAATTACTACCGATAGTAGGATTCCAGAAATGATTTCGGTTGCCTTTTCGGTATTAATATAATTTACTAAGCTGGAAAAAGTTTCACTCTCTGAAGCACTTATTTTAATTAATGCCATGACAACGGCAGCACCCAATAACTCAAAAACAATGGATACGGTGGTTGAGGTGGGCATTCCTAGTGTGTTAAAAAAGTCTAAGAGCAGTATGTCTGTAATCATGACGGCCATGAAAATGATCATGATTTCATCGAAATAAAATTTCCCAGGAACAAAAATGCCATTTCTGGCAACTTCCATCATTCCACTAGAATAAACAGCTCCTATAAATATCCCCAAGCTAGCTACAATCATAATGGTTTTAAATGGAAGTGCTTTTGAACCAATAGCTGAGTTTAGAAAATTTACGGCATCATTACTAACGCCTACCACTAAATCTGCGATAGCAAGAACGGCTAATGCAACCAGCATTAAAATGTAAATATTATCCATTTTTTATATATTAATTTTACGCAAATTTCTTAATTAAATTAAGGTTACTTGTTACCAAATTGTTATGTTATTTTTTTAAAAATGAAGGTCAAAACCCATTCTAAATTCAATACTATCTTGATTACCATCTAGGGAAGTATAACTAATATCAGATTGTACTTTAAGTTTATGCCCCACAATATACCGAGAAACTCCCAAAGTATATTGTTCCTCACCTAATCTTCCCGTAATATTTTCATAATCTGTAGTAGTAAATCTACCTGCTACTTCGTAATTATTTTTGAATAAGTAACCTGCTTGTAGATTTAATGCATTTCCAGTTAGAACAATATCTCCGGTTTCAGTTCCATCTTCCTCTCTTGCAATTGGGTTATCAGCATCTCTATTAGCATATTCTCCCATAAAGGAAAACCCTTTGTATTTAAACATGGTATCTACAAACAAGGTAGTGATGTCTGTTTTGTACAAGGAACCATCCGCCAAGAACATATAAGCACCTAAATTACTTCTTGTTTTAACAGCATCTTCGTTAAAATCATAGGTAACGCCAACCATTAATTTAGGCGCTACTTCTCTGACCAAATCGGATTGAGAATAATCACCCTCTTTTTCAAATTCTCCAAAGGGTAAAAATTCTAATCTTCCGGTGTATTGTAAACCACCTTGATTTCCCTCGGTAATGTTTCTACCTTCTCCTTGTGAAATGGCAATTTTTTCACGTAGTATAAAATCGTTTCCCAAATTATCATGATGACGTAATTGAATCCCCATATCCCGATCAATGTTAAATCGACTGTTTAACAAAGAACGGTCAATTAATTGCATATTGGCAGAAGAAACCACCCGTTCCACATTTCCTGGAAGTTTTGTTTGTCCCGCCCACAGCACAAAATTTTCATGAAAATTCCACATAATTACTGCATCTAAAATATAAAATGGAGTATTTCTGTTAAATTGATTTGCCCCAGCAATGTCATTATTGGATAAACCTAATTCAATTTTGTATTTAAGTTTTGGGGAATAGGCCCATCCATCAAATTTTAATCGGGCTCTTCGGATTGATACACCATGTTCTGGACTATCATAGTTAGTACCATTGTGACCCCAATTGGTCTCAGAACGAAACTGGATTCTAGGGGCAAATTTTACACTAAAAGAACTGTCTTTTGCCGTAAAATTAATAAGTCCTTTGCCAAATTTTGTATCGCTTATTTCTTGCGCGTAGGAAGAAAAATTTATGAAAAGTATTGCCACAAAGGCAAATTTTATAATATTCATGAAATCGTTTTAAGTTTTTGTCGCTGCAAATAACTAAAACCTATGTTAAGTTAATGTTTCCTAAAGGTTATGTTTCTTCAAGTATTGCAAATACTTAAAAAAAAAGGTCGCCCTACGGGCGACCCACACATTGATAAAATCTAGTCGACAAAAACTTAACGATTTATATGTGTATGTGTATAAAACACAAGAACAAATAAACAGCATCTATATAGTTTAATAGTGAAGTAAATATTAAATAAACATTAAATTTTTACTAGGATTTTATGAAAATAAATATTTTAAAACACTGTATTACAATTAGATATGTTTTTAATGTTAAATTAATGTTATGTAAACCTTTATTTATTGTTATGAATTTAGTAAATTTGAAGTATTAACCCAAAAAATGTGATTATCATGAAAAAACTATTAATGGTATTTACTTTTTCTCTTTTAACAGGAGCTTCTTTTTCACAAGAAAAGGTACAAGATCAATTTGTAAAGGAAGGAAACGTAATTAAAGCTACCCTGTATCACGAAAATGGTACTGTAGCGCAAACAGGTTTTTACACATTGGATAATAAACTAGTGGGTGAATGGATAAGCTACAGCACTGAGGGTAAAAAAACGGCTGTTGCTCACTACAATAATGGAAATAAAGTGGGCACTTGGTATTTTTATCAAGGAAATGAGATTAAGGAGGTAAATTACTCCAGTTCAAAAATTGCTCAGGTAACCTCGTATAAAGTTACTGATGCGGTGGTAGTATCCTACTAAAAAGACAAAAACTTAAAAAACAAAAAAAGGCTTCTATTTTGAAGTCTTTTTTTGTTTATGTAATTATTTGAAAACTTTAACAAACCTCTAAGATTTCACAATTTAATTATTTTTATTTTTGAAGCTATGTTAAAATATTTAGCACATAGCTTTATTTCAGTTTTCTTTGTGATTGCCATCCTGGGCCCCTCTATTTTTCAATTGTGTGCTAAGGATATAAACCCTGTTGTTTTAACCATTAGTGAAGAAGAAGTAAAGGAAAAGATTTTTTTTATTACAGACTATTTTTCTCAAAACACTCCTTCAGTTTATAAAAAGGAGTTAAATACCGCTTATATAGAGAAGCGATATACCCATAACGCTGAAATACTATTACCTCCCCCAGAACATAATAGTTAGTTTTTCGATTTTTTTAATAAATTATAAACTGCTTAAAAAATCAGTTTTTTTAGGCATCTAAACTATTATGTTATGTTTAAAACGTTAAAGAACGACATACCGGCGAGTATTGTTGTATTTTTTGTTGCATTACCCCTTTGTTTAGGGATTGCATTGGCCAGTGGGGCCCCTTTATTTTCAGGATTAATTGCAGGTATTGTGGGGGGAGTTATAGTGGGATCCCTAAGTGGTTCCAAAATTGGAATTTCTGGACCTGCCGCCGGCTTGGCAGCCATTGTTTTAGTAGCCATTGGTTCCTTGGGAGGGTTTCAAAACTTTTTAGTGGCCGTGGTTTTAGCAGGAATTATTCAAATCTTATTTGGTGCTTTAAAAGCAGGAATTATTGGGTATTATTTTCCTTCTTCAGTTATAAAGGGGATGCTTACCGGAATAGGAATTATTATAATTCTAAAACAAATTCCTCATTTTTTTGGATATGACCCAGACCCCGAAGGAGATTTTGCTTTTTTTCAAGTAGATGGAGAAAATACTTTTTCTGAAATTTTTAAAACTCTAAACAAAATTATTCCAGGCTCTGCTTTAATAGGGATTATTAGCTTAGGAATTTTAATTCTTTGGGATAAAGTACTCTCTAAGAAAGGAAAAATATTCCAGTTGGTACAAGGACCCTTAGTGGCTGTTGTGGTAGGGATTATTTTTTATATGGTTACTAAAACCTCCGAAACCTTATCTATTGGTGCATCCCATTTAGTGAGTGTCCCTATTCCGGAAGATGCCACCTCGTTTTTAGGGCAGTTTAGTTTTCCCAACTTTTCGGTAATTACTAATCCTGAGGTATGGGTAGTGGCATTTACATTGGCCTTGGTGGCAAGTTTAGAAACCTTACTTTGTGTGGAAGCCACCGATAAACTAGACCCAAATAAAAACGTAACCCCAACCAATCGCGAACTTTTTGCGCAAGGGACAGGTAACATTATTTCGGGATTCATAGGAGGGCTTCCCATTACACAAGTAATTGTGCGTAGTTCGGCAAATATTCAATCGGGAGGAAGAAGTAAACTATCGGCTATTATTCATGGGTTTTTATTGCTTATTTCGGTCATATTAATACCAAGATTACTTAATATGATTCCTCTTTCGGTGTTGGCAGCCATACTCCTTGTGGTGGGCTATAAATTGGCCAAGCCTCAATTATTCAAAAAAATGTACGATTTAGGATGGAAGCAATCTATTCCTTTTACTGTAACGGTGCTAGGGATTGTATTTATTGATTTATTATACGGTATTGGATTAGGCCTCATGGTAGGGGTTGTGGTCATACTTATTAAAAGCTACCAAAACTCGCATTTCCTTCATATTGAAGATAATAGCAATGGGAAGCATAAAATTAAAATGACCTTGGCCGAAGAGGTTACTTTTTTCAATAAAGGAGCTATTTTAAAAGAATTGGAAAGCTTGCCAAGAGACACTTATCTTGAGTTAGATGTTAGGAAAACCCGCTATCTAGATCATGATATTATAGAAATTCTAGATGACTTTGCTTTTAAAGCCAAAGAACGAAACATTGATATTCAATTAATTTCAGAACGAGGTATTGTGGAAAATCCAGACAGTTTTATCGAGTTCTTTAAGTTAAGACCAAAAACAGCCTAAAACGAACAAAATGAAAAATAAAAAATATAAAATATTAGTGCTGGCAGATTTAAACAAGTCTGCTAGTACCATATTAAAATCCAGTATTAGCCTAGCAAAAATGATTGGAGGCGAAATTGATTTTTTATATGTAAAAAAACCTACAGAAGTTGTAGAAAAGGAGAATCAATTTTCTGCTTTACGAACTCTTAAAGATGCGTATGTAACCTCCGAAAAAAAAATACAAATGTTGTTACAACCACTCTACCAAGAGAATAATATGGCTATAAATTACATTCAAAAGATAGGCAATGTAAAAAATGAAATTGGTAGTTATATTAAAGAACACAACCCAGATATCATTGTATTAGGAAGAAAAAAGAATAAACTATTGCAAATTGGGGGCGATGAAATTACCCAATTCATATTAAGTAAGCACCCTGGGGTTATTTTAATTGCCTCAAATAATAACGCTTTAGAACCCAACCAAACGCTCAGCTTAGGAGTGTTTCAAAATCAAGAGGAAACACTTAATCTAGCGTTTGCTACCGAATTATTAGCGCATACTAAAAAACCGTTAAAGAATTTTAAAGTAGTTAAAAATTCAAACCTTTCTCAAGCAACTCTTTTGGAAGAAAAAACCAACACAGTAGAGTATGTTTTTGAAGAAGGTACTAACAGTATGGAAAACTTGAATAACTATTTACAAAAAAGCAACATTAATTTGTTTTATGTAGACAGAGGTTTAAAAGCAGTTAATAAAGGATTTTCAAAAAATCTAGAAATGAAACATATTATTAACAAAGTAAATGTTCCCCTCTTAATTACTGGGGTTAAAAAATATTCTTTAATTTAAAAAACCATAAAACACGATGAAAGCACATACCAGAGAAACACAGGCCACTATGACGCCTCAAAAGTCATTGCAATTTTTAAAAGAAGGGAATCAACGATTTCAGAATAATTTAAAAGCAAATAGAAATCTTTTAGAACAAGTAAACGACACTAGTGATGGGCAATTTCCTTTTGCGACCATTTTAAGTTGTATTGATTCTAGAGTATCTGCCGAGTTGGTTTTTGATCAAGGACTAGGGGATATTTTTAGTGTTCGTATAGCGGGTAATTTTGTGAACGAAGATATTTTAGGAAGCATGGAATTTGCTTGTAAATTGGCAGGCACTAAGCTTATTGTGGTCCTAGGGCATACCGCATGTGGGGCTGTTAAAGGCGCCTGCGATAAAGCTGAAATGGGCAATTTAACCAAGCTTATTGAAAAAATTACTCCTGCAGTAAATGCGGTTACTGAGCCCAAAGATAGTAGCCTTCGTAACTCCTCAAATGCAGCATTTGTAGATGAAGTTGCGCATAAGAATGTACAATTAACCATAGAAAGAATTCACAAAGAAAGCCCCATTTTAAGTGATATGGAAAAGAATGGAGAGATTATGATTATAGGCGCTATGTACGATATTAATACCGGAGCAGTAACCTTCTATGAATAAAGAAAAATAAGTAAAAAAAATGGCTCCCAAATGGGAGCCTTTTTTGCTAAAATAAATAAGTATAAAATTTAATCTCTGGTCCAGTTAGCTCCCCAAGAAGCATAATCTGTACCGGTTCCATTTCCATCTCCGGAAAGGAAATCACCTTCTTCAAAAGTATACCCGGTGTCATTTTTAACTTTTGTAGTAACATTGTTAAAAGTTACATCCATCGCTTTTAAAAGACCGTCCAATACACCTTGTCCGGTTGGGTTATCACCAGTATCACCGTCTAAGTCAAAAGCCTCGTCGTAATCATTGATAACCACGTTGGTGAAAATACCTTGCGTACCGGCACGAAGTCTAATAGCTTCGCTATCTGCTGCAGTACTTAGATCTCCAACAATTGTAACATTAGTAACATTAGGAGCTGAAAAATAACCACCTTCGTTAGAGAAATCGGTGTTGTACCCATCACACTCAAACGCTTTATCATGACTGGTTAATTGTTTAATATACACATCGGTAATGGTTCCTGTCCAACCTTCAGTCCAGTCGATAGAATCATCTTCAGATCCTACTACGGATAAGTGAGACCCATTCACGGTTCCACCAAAAAATTCGAATCCGTCATCAGAACCAATATACATTTGAACGTAATCAATTACTGTTTCATTTCCTACTGCGTATAAAGAAACACCATTTAATTCAGAGTTTCCGTCAATAGCACCACCGGCGTATTCTATACGAACATATCGTAAAATTCCAGAATCATCATTAGGAGTATTTCCACCATAAGCAAGACCTCCTACCTCGGTTGTTGAGGTATCTTCTGAACCAACAGGAGTAGAGTTGATAGGAGCTCTACCACATAATATGATACCTCCCCAATCTCCAGACCCAGGGGTAGAAGCATTGGAAGTGAACACAATTGGGTTAGAAGCTGTACCATCGGCAATAATTTTGGCTCCTTGTTGAATAGCAATGTACGCATTAACTCCCACAGGACTCACAGGAATGGTCATCCCTGCAGGAATGGTAAATGTAGTACCAGAAGCCATAAGAACAGGACCGGTTACGAGATAGCTTTTTTCGGCATCTAAAGTTAAATCTTCAGTGTAAACACCACTCAGGTTAATAACATCACCGGTTGCATCTCCACCGCTGTTATTGTTAGTTACACTGTTGTCAACGCTATTGTCCTGGATAACAATGTCTGCAGTGTCATCGCTGGTACAAGCGTTAAAAAGGAAGGCAAATATGCCTATAGTTAAGAAAAATTTGGTTTTCATCATCAATTTAAATTTAAGTAAGTAATTGTTTTTTATAGTTTATATTTAAGGGATAGTCCTACATTAATTCCACGTTTAAAATTGTATAGTGTAACTTCTCCATTGTTTACTAAATCGTAAGGAGCCAAAAGTACACTGCCGTCTGCACCCGTGTTTTCTCTTACTAAAACAACATCGGGGTTCAATATATTTTTTACACTAAAGTTGGCTTCAAAATGATCTCCTATGGCATTTCTCCAAATGAAGTTGAGCGTGGGAACCGATTTTTCAATCATATTCCCTAAGTTTCCACTTCCTAATGCGTAAATTCTATCTGAATAATAGGAAAAGACCAGCGTGGCTTTTGGTTTGTAGTTTTTAAATGTAGGAGTAAAATTAATGTCTGCATTGGCAATAAACTCACTGGCTCCTTGCAATTCTGATGAGGTTCTGTCGCCAAAAGAGGTTCCGAAAGTAAAACCTTCAGCAGTGGAAACCGCTTTCAAATCTTGGTCGGTTTTGGTGTATGCAAAATTTCCACCAATGGTTACCAACGGATTATCTTCGGTATCTTTCAATATATTTTTTCGAACTTCCAACTCAGCACCTATCACATCTGCCTGCTCTCCGGTTCTGAAGAAACGCTGATTTCCGGTAGCATCTGTTGCTACCACTCTGTTAACAGGGTCTTTAATGGTTTTGGCAAATACCCCTACAGAAATTAATTCGTTTCTACTGGGAAACCAATCGTATTTTAAATCTACGTTTAGGATTTCAGAATAACTGGGTCCTGTACCGTCTGCTTTTCCTAACAAATCAGGGTTACCACCTACCCTTTGTGTAACACTTTCATAGACAAAGTTTGCTACTTCTTTAAATTCGGGATAGGAAGCCGTTTGGCTACCTGCCAAGCGAATGTTCATATCTTCGGTGATATCGTATTTGATGTTCAAGCTTGGGAAAAACAAATATTCTTCAACTTCTCTGAAACCGGGATCGGTTGGAACCGGGTTAATAACGTCATATGCTACCGATTGTCTCCAGTTTTCGACACGAATACCGGGAACTAAAAGCAGTTTTCCTAATTGAATATCTGCTGTCAATAATCCGGCGTGGATGTCAAGATTTCCTTTATAGGTATTCTCATAAAGCTGAGGTCTGTTAGTAAGACTCAAGTATTGATCTAACCCAAGAGGATGTCTTGCCACATTCAAGTTCCAAAGTCCTGAACCTTCCGGGATATCAATATTGCTTACATCAAAAAATGCATCCAGAGCGAAAGGATTTACGACCGGGTTATTTAATTTATCTAAAATTTCATATCCGTAACGCCAGTTATTAAATCTTCTTTCTTTGGTACGGCCGTTATAACCTATAGTAAAGTTTACTTTTTCAGATGCTTTGTAGTTAAGGTTAAGGTAGCTATTTAATTCATCATCTTCGATACTTTGAAAATAGCGTTGATTATCGAAAGCAATGTTATCGTAAAAAATGGCATTGGTATTAGGGTCATTATCAAGATAGAATTGAAAATCTTCTAACGAAATTCTTTTTCTGTCGGGCTCATCGGAAAACACTTTATTAAATCCAACACCCCAATCAAATAACCATTTGCTTTCCTCATCAAAAGTATGGGTACCGTTGATTTGATTTACAAAAATCATGTCTTGGTTAAACTGAACGTTCATTTGGTAAAAACCACCGTCGCCATTTCCACTGAAACCGTCACGGTTAAAACCAAGTCCGCCAATTCCGTAGTATCCTACCGCATCTTTCGAGCTGTTTGAAAACAATGAGGTATACTTTAGTTTATGACCCGATTTATGATTGTAAATGATAGAACCCAAGGCCGAAGTGTTGGTGTTGTAGGTGTATTCATCTACATTCACAAAACGAAGCTTCACGTCATTGGTAAAATCTACGGCAGGTCCTTGTGTAAACTCATAGCCATTACCAAACACTGCAGTGGCAAAGAAACTCAAGCGTTGATTATCATCTAGATTTACCGAATAGCCACCTTCAATACTTCCGCTGAATGGGATATTACCTTCTGCTTCCTGTGGGTCAACACCATGAGAAAGTATAATGGCAAAAGGATTATTGTCGTACCTGTTATAATATCCAAAATAGCTAGGACCTTCGCTTCTCACAAAATCTTCCCCAATGGCATTAGAATTAAAGCCCGAATTTACGGATACTGCAAAATACCCCGGTCCTGTATATTCCTTAGAGTTAATATTAACATTTCCCGCACTAAAATCGCCATAAAAATAACTATTGTAGGCCTTACTAACCGAAACGCTCTCTATAATTTCGGAAGGAAACAAATCAAGGTTGATGTTCTTTTTGTTAACATCATTAGAGGGTAATGAGAGGTTGTTCATAGAGGTATTTTGGTATCTATCCCCTAAACCACGCACAAATACATCACTACTTCCTTGTTGTTTAGAAATACCGGAAATTTGAGCTACTGCAGCTGCGGCATTGTCTACTCCTTTTCTAGAAAGTTCTTCTGCCCCAATATTTTGAACAATGGTAGTGGCTTTTTTCTGTTCTAAAAGCAGGGCTACTTCGCTTTCTCTTTTTACAGAAGTTTTAATAACGACTTCATCAAGGGTAGCCGCACTAGCCCCCATAGGAACATTTATGGTTGTCACTTTATTTGCTACAACAGTAACATTAGGAATCTCCACTGTTTCATAGCCTACAAAGCTAAATACAATAGTATATGTCCCAACGGCTACATTTTCTATAGCATACAAACCGTCAATGTCTGAGGTAGTCCCAGTGGCAGTTCCTTTTATAATTATATTTGCAAATGGCAAGGGCTCATTATTGTAATCTTTATCGGTTAATGCACCTACTATAGAACCCGTTTCTTGACCTAAGGTTAGTGTTGTTACAACTATACTTAAAATAGTTAAAATTTTCTTCATTAGGATATTTAATTTCACGAGGCAAAGATGACACAACAATGTAAAGTTGATGTTAATCTAAAATTATGATTAAGTCATTTGAAAGTTAGCTAAATGTTAACCTAGTAGGTGCTGGAAAACTTCTTAAAATAGTATCTTGCAACTTCAAATTTTTCAATTTATGATGCATTGGGAGAAACTCCTTTCTTTAAAAAGACAAGGAGATATTAATAAACGATTACGGATAGAACAATATGAAGCCCGTTTGGGGTTTGAGGTAGATTACGATAGGATTATTTTCTCTTCGGCTTTTAGAAGTCTTCAAGACAAAACACAGGTTATTCCTTTATCAAAAACCTCCTTTGTTCATACCCGTTTAACACATAGTTTGGAAGTTTCGGTTGTAGGAAGGTCTTTGGGTAGGGCTGTAGGACAAGCCATATTGGAAAAACATCCCTTTTTAGAAAAAACCCATGGCTATCGCTTTAATGATTTTGGAGCTATCGTTGCCGCAGCTTGTCTTGCTCATGACATTGGAAACCCCCCTTTTGGACATACGGGAGAAAAGGCCATTGGGGATTATTTTTTAAATGGAAATGGAGCACGATTTAAGGAGCAACTTACCGAAAAGCAATTTCAAGATGTGGTTGATTTTGAAGGAAACGCTAACGGATTCAAGATTTTAACCGAAACAAAAAATGGAGTGGAAGGTGGTTTACGACTATCCTACGCTACCTTAGGAGCTTTTATGAAATACCCTAAAGAGTCACTTCCCAAAAAACCCACATCTCATATTGCCGATAAAAAATATGGGGTCTTCCAGAGCGAAATCCCTTTTTTTAACGAAGTTACGTCCGAATTAGGGTTACTTCAGAAAGAAAACAACAGATTTAGTAGGCATCCATTAGCTTATTTGGTAGAAGCGGCAGATGATATTTGTTATACCATAATCGATTTTGAAGATGGTATTAACTTAGGATTAATTGAAGAAGAATTTGCTTTAGAGTATTTGGTAAATCTTGTAAAAGATTCCCTAGATAAAAAGAAATATAGTCATCTTTTAAATGCCTCCGATAGATTAGCATATTTGCGTTCTCTTGCCATAAATACCTTAATTGAAGAGGCCGTTACCATTTTTATTAAAAATGAAGAAAATATTTTAAAGGGAGCATTTTCCAATACACTTTTAGATCATTCAAAATATACACCACAAATAAATGATATTCTAAAAATAAGTATTGAAAAAGTCTATCAGAGTCCCGAGGTTATTGAAAAAGAGATAGCGGGGTATAAAATTTTAACCACCCTACTTGATGGACTCACTGGTGCATTTGAACGAAAACAATCAAATCAGCTGAGACATTACGATACGTTACTGCTATCGGCAACCCATAGTTCCCTTCAACAAACAGAGAGTACATACAGCTATCTTATAGCATGTTGTAATTACATTTCAAAACTTACCGACGGTAATGCTTTGGTGCTTTTTCAGAAAATAAATGGAGCGATTTAAGTTTCAGAATGTTAAAAATCAAGGCTTGTTATAAAATTAAACTATATTTAACATTCTTAAAAATTTTTAACTAAAAACTAAACTATGAAAAAATTACTTTACCTACTCGCTTTTATTTCTGTAAGCATAGTAGGCGCACAAGATTATGGTCCAATCATCCAATCGTATCTTACTATCAACAAGGCACAATTTGGGCTAACCACTCAAGATGTAAATAGCATTGCTATTAACTCGAACAGTTATTCCAAAAGCATGGATGTACAAAATGTTTATGCATCCCAAACATTTAATGGTATTGAAGTTTTTAATTCTACTTCAAGTTTTGCCCTTAAAAAGGGAAATGTTGTTAGTGCCAAATTATCTTTTATACCTAATTTGGCAACAAAGGTAAATGCTTCTTCTCCTTCAATAACAGCCAAAAGTGCCATTGCAAAAGCGGCACAAAACCTGGGATTACCTATACCTTCTCAGCTAACACTTATTGAAAATAACGGTCTTGAATACCTATTTACTAATGGAGAAATCTCTTTAAATGATATTCCAGTAAAACTAGTATACCAACCATTAGAAAATGGAACAGCCCGTCTTGCCTGGGATTTAAGCATCTATCTTTTAGATGCAAGCCACTATTATAGTGTAAGAATTGATGCCGTATCTGGCGAACTTCTAGATACCCTAGACTGGGTCGTAAATTGTGACTTTGGGGCAGGGAACCACGGCCACAAAGTGGAACATAGTATCCTTTTTAAAAATGAAAATGAATATTTATTAGGAGGAACCCAATACAGAGTGTTTCCAATACCTTTTAGTAGCCCTATAGATGGTGCAGATGTGATTGTCACCAATCCAGAAAATTTAACGGCCTCTGCCTTTGGTTGGCATGATACAGATGGAATTGCTGGAGCAGAATTTACAATAACAAGAGGAAATAACGTTTGGGCCCAAGAAGATATAAATGGAAACAATGGAGTAGGTGCTTCTCCTGATGGTGGCCCATCATTAAATTTTGATTTCCCTTATGGCCTTCCTCAACCTCCTGCCAATTATACCGATGCATCTACCGTAAATTTATTCTATTGGAATAATATTACCCACGATGTATTATATAACTATGGTTTTGATGAAGCTAGTGGAAATTTTCAAGAAAATAATTATGGCAACCCGGGTAATGGAAGTGATAGTGTAAATGCAGATACTCAAGATGGTTCAGGAACCAACAATGCTAATTTTGCTACGCCACCCGATGGGCAAAACCCAAGAATGCAAATGTTTATTTGGGATGGTGCCGGTACGGGTCCCGTAGATATACTAACCATCAATAATGGTCCCTTAGCGGGTACTTACCAAGGCGTCCCTGCAGGTTTTGGAGGATCCATTCCTTTTCCAGCACTTACTGAAGATTTAGTAGTTATTGAAGATGATGACGCAGGGGTTTCAACAGATCCTAATGATGGTTGTGATAACATTACTAATGGGCCAGATTTAAATGGAAAAATAGTAGTTATTAGAAGAGGAGAATGTGAATTTGGATTTAAAGGACTTGCGGCTCAAAACGAAGGCGCATTGGCCGTAATCATGGTTAACAACGTTGCTGGAGCCCCCATTGTTATGGGTGCAGGGGCTGTAGGAGGATCTGTTACAATCCCTATGTTTATGGTTTCAGATGTGGATGGAGAAGCCATTATTGCAGAACTATTAGCAGCCAACACAGTAAACGGAACTATTTCTGGAGAGAATATCCCAGCAGACCTTGATAGCTCGCTAGATAATGAAATTGTGGTTCATGAATATGGCCATGGAGTATCTAACCGTCTTACAGGAGGTCCTAGCAATACTAGTTGCTTAGGAAATCAAGAACAAATGGGAGAAGGATGGAGCGATTATTTGGGACTTATTTTAACCATGCAAGCGGGCGATAGTAGAGATGATGTTAGAGGGTTAGCTGCGTATGCATCTGGAAATCCTAATGGCATTAGAGAAGCTCCTTATTGCTATAACTTTGCTATTAATGACTATACTTATGATGACATTAGAACAAATGTATCAGTCCCTCATGGGGTTGGTTTTGTTTGGTCAACCATGCTTTGGGATATGACCTGGTTATTAATAGATGAATATGGCTTCGATCCAGATATTTACAATGGAACTGGAGGGAACAATATTGCATTACAACTTGTTATGGACGGAATGAAATTACAGTCATGTAATCCTGGTTTTGTGGATGGAAGAGATGCTATTTTAGAAGCCGATCTAATTGCCAATGGAGGCGCTAACTCTTGTATTATTTGGAATGCATTTGCAAGAAGAGGATTAGGTTTTAGTGCAGATCAAGGAAGCTCTAATTCAAGAACCGATGGAACGGAAGCATTTGATTTACCTGCTGGATGTAATGAAATTATTTTGGGAAGTACAAACTTCGATAGTGAAAACAATTTTACTATTTATCCTAATCCCTCTAACGGCCAAATTAATATTGCTTCCAAAATTAATTTGGGTAAAACAACCATTGCTATTGTAGATATGAATGGTAGAGTTGTTTATACTGAAACCTTGACATTAGGAAACGCAGCGTCTATTGATGCTTCAAACCTTAGTGGAGGGATCTATATGGTTACTATTGATGGAGATAATTACAACCACACATCAAAACTAATTATTAGATAACGTTGAAGTAACCCAATAAAATTTGAAAAGGCTCCTTAAAATGGGAGCCTTTTTTTATAAATATTTTTCTATTACTTTTTTTATTTTTTCTGAAGAAATCCCAGCAATATCTTGTAGTTGTGGCACAGTTCCATGTTCTGGAAACACATTTGGAATACCAATAATTTCGATAATTGAGGGGTATTTATTTTCTGAAGAAAACTCTACAATAGCACTTCCAAAGCCTCCTTTTTTTACACCGTCTTCTACGGTTATAATAGTTTTAAATTTTTTAAAAATGGAATGAAGTAATGGTTCATCTAACGGATATAAAAATCGAAGATCATAATGGGCAATTTTTTCATTAGGTTCAATTCCATTAATGGCTTCCGTAACATTTTGTGCTATTGCTCCTAGGGTTAAAATAGCAATTAAAGAACCTTCTTTTAAAAGAACCCCTTTCCCTAAAGTTATTTTGGAGAAAGGTTTTTCCCAATCGATACTACTTCCCCTTCCACGAGGGTATCGAATAGCCATGGGAAGTTCTAACCCTAATTGCGCTGTATATAGGATGTTTCGTAATTCTGTTTCGTTTCGAGGAGCAAAAATAAGAAGGTTAGGAATACAGCGTAAATAAGACAGGTCAAATATCCCATGATGCGTGGCACCATCTTCTCCAACAATTCCCGCTCTATCTATACATAAAATAACAGGTAGTTTTTGGAGGCAAACATCATGAATTACTTGATCGTATGCCCTTTGCAAAAAGGTAGAATAAATAGTACAATACACCACCATACCTTGTGTGGCTAGACCGGCTGCGAGGGTCACGGCATGTTGTTCAGCAATTCCTACATCAAAAGCTCTTTCGGGATAGACATCCATCATATATTTTAAAGAACTTCCAGTAGGCATGGCAGGCGTAATTCCAACTATCTGTTTATTTTTTGAAGCCAATGTCAAAAGGGTTTTTCCAAACACATCCTGATACTTCACCGGGAGTATTTCATTTGATTTGGAAATTAAATTACCCGTGGTAGCATTAAATTTACCCGGGGCATGGTAGGTTACTTGATTTTCTTCAGCTTGCTTTAACCCTTTTCCTTTAGTGGTAATAACATGAAGCAGCTTTGGACCCGATATTGTTTTTAGATTTTGAAATGCTTCAATTAGCGCATTCAAATTATGGCCATCTACTGGCCCCGAGTAGGTAAAATTTAATGCCTCAAAAATATTGTGTGTATCGGGAGTATTTTCTAAAGTTACTTTCGTTAGGTACTCTTTTAATGCTCCTACACTTGGATCAATGCCAATAGCATTATCATTTAAAATAACCAGTAAATTTGTATTGGAAACCCCAGCGTGATTTAAAGCTTCAAAAGCCATTCCACTTGCTATAGAGGCATCCCCTACAATGGCAATATGATGTTTTGTAGTATTACCTTGTAATTGTGTGGCAATCGCCATACCTAGCGCAGCAGAAATCGCTGTGCTACTGTGTCCCACACCAAAGGTGTCGAACTCACTTTCGCTTCTTTTTGGAAACCCACTAATACCTCCTAGTTGTCTATTGGTATGAAAACTATCTTTTCGGCCAGTTAAAATTTTATGTCCATACGCTTGGTGTCCCACATCCCAAACCAATAAATCGTCTGGGGTATTAAATACATAATGCAAGGCAATGGTAAGTTCGACAACACCTAAACTTGCTCCTAAATGTCCTTCTTTTGTAGCAACAATGTTGATAATAAAATCGCGTAATTCTTGAGCAATTTGCGGTAATTGATCTTTAGATATTTTCCGAAGATCTTTTGGAAATGTAATGGTATCCAATAGTTTTTTTGACACAAAGCAAAGATACTGTTATTGCGAATTTTTATAATAGAATTTAGTTAATTTGTAGCTTTACACAAAAAACCAAGCACCAAGAGCCAAAAATGCTTCAACCCTTTGATGAAGTCTATTTTATGAAAAAAGCTTTGCAAGAAGCTGAAACCGCTTTCGATAAGGGGGAAGTCCCTATTGGGGTGGTAATTGTTTGTAAAAACCAAATTATTGCGCGAACTCATAATCTTACAGAAACCTTAAACGACGTCACCGCCCATGCCGAAATGCAGGCTATTACCGCTGCGGCTAATTTTTTAGGAGGGAAGTATTTACAAGGCTGCACGATGTATGTAACGTTAGAACCTTGTCAAATGTGTGCTGGAGCCTTATTTTGGAGTCAGATTTCTAAAATAGTCTATGGTGCAAGAGATGAACAACGAGGATGTATTACGTTACAAACGAAATTACATCCTAAAACAGAAATGGTTGGTGGAGTAATGGCTGAAGAGGCTTCGAAACTTCTTAAAAAGTTTTTTATAGAAAAAAGGAACTTAAATTAAAAAACCCTCCTAAACTTTATTTTGGGAGGGTTAAACAATTCGGTTGGTTACTATATATCTTAGTCGTGTATCACGCGAACTTTAGCTGCGACCACTCCTTTTCTTCCTTCTTCTTCAACATATTCTACTTTGTCACCTTCATTAAGGGCTTCGCCATTAAGACCGGTTACATGTACAAAAATGTCTTTTCCGGTTTCATCGTTGGTGATAAAACCATAACCTTTAGATTCGTTAAAAAACTTTACTGTTCCTTCCATTGTAATAAAAAAATAAATTAATAATGTTTCAAAGGTAGTATAATTCTCAACTCAAAAATGAAGAAATTATTAATTTTTTTTTAGAAGAGGTCTTGATTTATAGCTTTTTGTCATCGGTGTACTTACGCATCTTTTCAATATTTTCTTTGGTAAGCATATAGTCTCTCACATTTTTATTTTTCCATCGATGGTAGACAAATAATGGCATTAATACTAAAAATAATCCTGAAATAGAAAGACCCACAAGTAAATTGCCTGTTTCTGGTTGTTGCGGTTTTAAGTAGTATCCTACACTTACACCTAAAACAATTAAAAACAATAATATACTTAAGAAATACTTCATTTATTTTCCTGAAAAGTCAATTAGTTTTCTTCTATAGGCGGTTAATAACTTCGATTTTGAAACAAAGCCAAAATACGAATTATTTGAAATAACGGGTAAATTCCATGCTCCAGTATCTTGAAATTTTTTCATCACATCGGTCATTTTATCAAGTTCCAAATTTATAATTGCAGGGGGATTGTGCATGAGATCTCGCGCAATAATTTCCTTATATACACTTTGGTCAAACATAACAGGGCGTAAATCGTCCAACAAAATAATTCCGGCTAAGGTATTTGTTTCTGGATACACTACTGGGAAAATATTTCGATTGGATTTTACAACCGCGTTTTCAACCATATCCCCCAAATTCATTTCTGGGTGTACTGCAATAAAATTTTGTTCAATTACAGAAGTGATATCCATAAGCGTTAGCACTGCATGGTCTTTATTATGGGTTATTAGTTCGCCCCTGCGACCCAATTCCATAGTATAGACCGAATGCGGTATAAAATATTTTGTGATGGAAAATGAAATCGCTGCAGTAATCATTAAGGGGATAAAAAGCTCATAACCTCCTGTTACTTCAGCAATTAAAAAAATTGCCGTTAAGGGGGCGTGGAGCACACCTGCCATTAAGCCTGTCATCCCAACCAAAGTAAAATTACTTTCAGAAATTGAATACGACAACCCTAGTTGGTTTAAAATTTTTGCTACGGTATAGCCCATGATGCTTCCCATAAATAATGTTGGGGCAAAAATACCCCCTACACCACCAGCACCAAAAGTGAGTGCACTGGCAATTACTTTAAACAAAATAAGCCCTCCCAATAATGCTATAATAACCCAAACATTGGATACATCAAGATGCAAAAAATTATTTTCTAACGCTTTCTCGGGATTCCCTTGTACCAAGTTATTAATCACATCAAACCCTTCTCCGTAAAGCGGGGGAATAAAATAGACCAAAATTCCTATGCCTAATCCTCCAAAAATTAACCGCTTAATAGGAGATCCTATTTTGTCAAAAAGCTTCTGTATTCGATCATACATTTCTGTAAAATAAACAGAAATAAATCCAGCAACAACCCCTAATATGATGTAAAACGGAATATCTTTTAGCGCAAACTTATCTTCAATCGAAAAGGGAAGAAGAATGTCGTTCCCAAAGAAAAAATAGGAAGTAATAATGGCAGAAATAGAAGCTACCAATAATGGGATTAATGATGCTAAAGTTAAATCTAAACTAAATACTTCTATGGCAAATATTATAGCGGCTATTGGGGCTTTAAAGATGGAAGACATGGCGCCTGCTGCAGCACAACCAATTAATAATGTTCTTGTGGATTGATTTAAATGTAATATTCTAGAAAGATTAGAACTAAAAGCAGCGCCCGTAGCAACGGTAGGTCCTTCTAATCCTACAGAACCCCCAAAACCTACGGTAATTGGAGCGGCAATGAGGCTCCCCAGCATTTGAAACCGCTTTATAATTCCTTTTTTCTTTGAAATTGCAAAGAGTGTAGAGGGAATGCCATGGCTTACTTTGTTTCGCAGGATATATTTTATGAAAATATACACCAATGTTAAACCAATAATGGGGAAAATAAAATAGAAGGCAGTATGGTACTCTTTTACTAATTTTCCTTCGAGAAGGGATTGAAAAAAATGGGTTAGGTTTTTAATAATAACAGCCCCAATGCCTGCCATAAACCCCACAATAATACTTACTATAACAATAAATTGTTTGTGAGATATGTGTTTTATGCGCCATATCAAAAATCTAGTAAGTACTGTTTTCTTTTGTTTTGGCATATTAAAAATCCTGTCGAAACAGGATTTAAAGGAATTAAGATTTTAAAACTACGTTTAGGTGTAATTCGTCTAATTGAGCGTTATCAATTATCGCTGGGGCATCAATCATAACATCCCGTCCTGCATTGTTTTTTGGGAAGGCAATAAAATCGCGAATGGTTTCTTGTCCGCCCAAAATAGCAACCAATCTATCCAAGCCAAAGGCAATGCCTCCGTGAGGGGGCGCTCCGTATTGAAAAGCATCCATTAAAAAGCCAAACTGTGCTTTGGCTTCTTCTTTTGAAAACCCTAAATAATCAAACATTTGCGACTGAATTTCCTTGTCGTGAATACGAATAGAACCCCCGCCAATTTCGTTTCCGTTTAACACTAAATCGTAGGCATTTGCTTTTACATCGCCAGGGTTGGTTTTTAATAATTCCATTTGTCCTGGTTTTGGAGAGGTAAAGGGATGGTGCATGGCATGATAGCGATTTGTTTCTTCATCCCATTCAAGTAATGGAAAATCAATGACCCATAGCGGTGCAAATTCAGTATTTTTTCTTAACCCTAATTGTTGGGCTAAGTACATACGTAAAGCACTTAATTGGGTGCGTACCTTAGAGCTTTCTCCCGAGAGAACACAAATTAGATCTCCTGCTTTAGCACCGGTAACTTCGGCCCATTTTGCCAAATCCGCTTCGGTATAAAATTTATCTACCGAAGACTTATAGGTTCCGTCTTCATTGCAACGGCAATACACCATTCCTAAAGCTCCAATTTGTGGGCGCTTTACCCAATCTATTAATTGGTCTATTTCTTTTCTTGTAAAAGTATTGGCTCCTGGAACAGCTATTCCAACGACTAATTCAGCGGTATTAAAAACAGTAAAATCTTTATGCTTTGTAACCTCATTTAATTCTCCAAATTCCATCCCAAACCGAATATCGGGTTTGTCGTTCCCATATCGTTTCATGGCTTCATCGTAGGTCATTCTTGGGAATTCTCCAATTTCAACCCCGTTAATTTCTTTCAGTAAATGGCGTGTTAAACCTTCAAAAGTATTTAAGATATCTTCTTGTTCTATAAAGGCCATTTCGCAGTCTATTTGGGTAAATTCCGGTTGCCTATCGGCACGTAAATCTTCATCGCGAAAGCATTTCACTATTTGAAAATATTTATCCATTCCACCCACCATTAACAATTGTTTAAACGTTTGTGGGGATTGCGGTAATGCATAAAATTGTCCTGCATTCATTCTGCTAGGGACGACAAAATCTCGAGCCCCTTCCGGGGTAGATTTTATTAGGTAAGGTGTTTCCACTTCCACGAAATTCTTTGCCGAAAGGTAATTGCGAACGGCCATAGATACTTTATGGCGAAAGATTAAATTATCCCGAACGGGTTTGCGGCGAATATCGAGATAACGGTATTTCATTCGTAAATCTTCGCCACCGTCGGTGTCATCTTCAATAGTAAAAGGAGGCGTTAAGGAAGCATTTAATAGAATCAATTCTGAAACTAATAATTCAATATCTCCGGTGAGTATATTGGGGTTTTTGGATTCCCGCTCTATTACTTTTCCGGTTACTTGTATAACAAACTCACGTCCTAATTTTGAGGCAGTTTGCATCACTTCTTTTGGAGTTCTTTCTTCATCAAAAATAAGTTGTGTAATGCCGTATCGATCTCTTAGATCTACCCAGATCATAAACCCTTTATTTCGGAGGGTTTGTACCCACCCAGAAAGCGTCACAGTTTCATTTATATTTTTGGCATTTAACTGCCCATTAGTATGAGTTCTATACATAATAGTAAAAAATAAAGTGCAAAGGTAATAAGAAGTTGAGATTGAGATTCATTTTTTTAAATGTTATGTCAATTTTAAGCAAACTTTAAATTATGGTGCTATAATCGAATAGTTTTGATAAATCTTTAGTACCTTAGAGGTTAATTTCAAAACCAAAAACTATGAAACAAAACAACTTTAAATTCAGGGTACTCCTGTTTTTTTTAATTTCTCCTTTTTTGATGGTGGCACAGGTGTCACTGTCGGGGAAAGTAAACAGTGATAAGGGAGATACGGTTCCCTTTGTAAACGTAATTGAAAAAGGCACCACCAATGGAACCACCACAGACATTGAAGGAAATTTTAGAATAGAGGTTTCTAATCTTCCGGTGGTTTTGGTCTTTTCTTCATTAGGATACGAAACTTTTGAGCAAGCGGTTTCTGCCTCCGGGATAGTAAACATAACCCTAAAAGAGTCTGCAGAATCTTTAGAGGAGGTAGTTATTACAGGGTTGGCTACTTCTGTTAAACGAAGTAACTCTGCCAATTCCGTTGCCTCACTTTCTGCCGAAGATATTACGGGAATTACACCTCCAGCAACACTAGATGGAGCTTTGTATGGAAAGTTTCCTGGAGCTATAGTTAATGCCAACTCTGGGGCCCCTGGAGGAGGATTATCGGTAAAACTACGTGGTGCCACTTCGCTTCAAGGAAATATTCAACCGCTTTATATAATTGACGGTGTGTATGTAGATAATTCTTCTATAGCAGCGGGATTAAATGCCGTTTCTGCGGCGGCTGCCGGGGGAAGTGCTTCTAATCAGGATAACCCAACCAATCGTATTGCCGATATAAACCCAGAAGATATTGCCAATATTGAGATTTTAAAAGGAGCCTCTGCCGCTGCCATTTATGGATCAAGAGCTGCTGCTGGGGTGGTTATTATCACTACTAAAAGAGGAAAATCGGGAGAAACAAAGTTTCGTTTTTCACAATCGGTAGGTTGGACAGAAGCCATTAATTTACTTGGAGTGAGAGATTATACTTTCGATAGAGTACTAGATACCTTTGGCGAAGACGCAGCCAATGATTTTCAAACGGCTCAAAACAATAACTCTTTAGTAGATTATGAAAAAGAAGTTTTTGGAAATAGTGGACTACTATTGAGTACAAACTTTAATATGAGCGGAGGAAATGAAAAATCTAGATTTTATGCAGGTGTAAGTCATAATAATGATAAGGGTATTGTAAAAAACTCAGGGTATGAAAAAATATCCCTTCGATTAAATTTAGACCATAAAGCGACAGACTGGTTAAAATTTGGATTGAGTTCTAATTATATTTACTCTTCTTCCAATAGAGGATTTTTCAATAATGATAACTCAGGAACAACCATTGGTATTGCTTTAACTGCAACCCGTCCTTGGGATAATCTTTTTCCCGATGAAAATGGCATATTTCCAGATCATCCCAACAACTCGTCTAACCCATTACAAACGATTGAAAGAGTTACCAATAATGAAAAGGTAAACCGTATTATTATGGGAGGGACTATGAATATGGATATTTATAAAGCCGAAAGTTCAAGTCTTGAATTAATTTTGCGAGGAGGACTTGATTTTTATGGACAACAATCCAGAGCGATCTTTCCAAAAGATTTGCAATTTATGAAACCCAGTAACGGAGGGTTAAATGGAGTTGCTGTACAGGGAGATACCCAAAACAAAAACTATAACCTATCGGCATTTTTGGTTCATAATTTTTTTACTAACAATGAAATTAATTT
This sequence comes from Flavobacteriaceae bacterium, assembly GCA_041392205.1. Classification (GTDB taxonomy): domain Bacteria; phylum Bacteroidota; class Bacteroidia; order Flavobacteriales; family Flavobacteriaceae; genus Halomarinibacterium. Next base: position 379,221 of record JAWKMO010000002.1, read on the forward strand.
TAGAACACAAGCAGGGATTACGAACGAATTTTTTGATACCAACACCCAGTTAATTACGGCCAGTGGATTGGTTGCTTCAGAGACTAACGTAGATCAGGCAGCCAATACGGGCGTTGCTCAAACTAGGCTAAAACAAGAGGATTCTGGTTTCTTCGTTCAAGAAGAGATTAACTTCCAAGACATGTTTATTGCCACAGTTGGACTTAGAGGAGATAAATCTTCAAATAATGGAGATGCAAATAAATTGTATTATTATCCAAAAGGTTCCTTGGCAGTAAATTTGAATGAATTTGGTTTCTGGAAAGAAACTTCAAAATGGAATCAATTTAAGTTAAGAGTAGCTTACGGGGAAGCTGGTAATTTCGCTCCCTTTGGAGCTTTATTTACCTCTTATACATCGTTTACCTCAGATGGTTTGCTAGGAATTAGCCTTAGAGGCGTTAGAGGAGATGCTGCCATTAATCCAGAAAGACAAAAAGAATTGGAGTTTGGTACCGACTTAGGATTTTTTAATGGAAGACTTTCACTTTCTGGAACCTATTACATTAAAACTATTGACGATTTAATTTTAAATTCTTCTCTTCCACCTTCTTCGGGCTTTACTACAGAGTTTGTAAATGCAGGAGAACTTCAAAACAAAGGAATAGAGTTGGGCTTAAATGCCACTCCTTTTGACAGTGAAAATTTTACTTGGGATATTGCTGTAAATTGGTTTAAAAATAAATCTGAAATTACACGCTTGGATGTCGAGCCATTTAACGTTGGTGCTTTTGGTGCTACCTTAGGGACTTATAGAATTGAAGAAGGTGCCAGTGCCACTCAAATTGTAGGGATTGGACCAAATCCTGGACCCAATGGTTTTCAAGTTTGGGGCGATTCTGAACCCGACTTTCAAATGGGGGTAAATAATACCTTACGCTATAAAAATGTAGATTTATCCTTTTTATTTCAATGGAAAAAAGGAGGAGATAACATAAACTTAAGTGCTTTATTAACCGATCTTAATGGAACAAGCCACGATTATGACACCATAGATTTAGACCCCGATGGACAACTAGGAAATGGTCCTTATAGAATTAGCCAACTAGGTTCTTCGGCGGGAGTATTTGTTGAAGATGCTTCCTACTTGCGCTTACGTGAACTAGGTATTTATTATACCGTACCCGGAAAAATGTTGGCAAATGTTCTTAATGGGAGTATCGATTCTGTAAAATTTGGTTTTTCGGGAACCAACATTATTAACATTTTTGACTATAATAGTTACGATCCAGAGGTTTCTAACTTTGGTGGAGGAACCATATTTACAGGAGTTGAGGTAACCCCTTTTCCTTCTTCAAAAAGATTTTTGTTCCACGTAGCGGTTAATTTTTAAAAAAAATAATTATGAAAAAACACATATATAAATTATTATTCTTACTAGCAATTACAGGAGCTTTTTTCTCATGTAACGTAGAAGAATTTTCAGATTTGAACAACCCCGAGGTAGATGCTTTTAGCGAAAATCTAACGCGTGGGGATTTACAGGATCTAGTTGCCGGAGTTTTATACAGCTCTAGAGTGGGTCTTGGAACCTATTATGACGATTGCGGTGTCATAGGGCGAGAGTATTGGAGATTTTCTAGCTCAGATCCTCGTTTTACTTCAGATTTATTAGGAGGAAGTAATGCTGTTTTAGATAATAATACGTTCTATCTTACCATTCCGTGGGCGGCGCGTTACAGAACAGTAAAGAACGCCAATTTAATTCTAGGCTTTCTAGAAAGTCAAGATTTATCGGGTCAATTTACAGCGCAAGAAATAAATGCTACAAGAGGTTTCTTAAAAACATTTATTGCTCATGAGCTATTATTAAATTTGAACCTAACAGACGAAAACGGTATTAGAGTAGATGTTACTGATGCAAATAATCTTGGCCCCTTTGTTTCTAAAACCGAAGCGCTTTCAGCTATTAGAAATATGTTAACAGACGCCGCTTCAGATTTGAATAGCGGTGGAGGTAGTTTCCCTTTTTCTTTAACCTCTGGTTTTGGAGGATTTAACACACCTTCTGGTTTTGCTCAAGTAACTCATGCTTTTGCTGCCCGTGTTGCGGCCTATCAAGGAGATGCTTCGGGCGTTCTCGGACATTTAAGTAACTCTTTCTTAGATTTAAACGGGGACCTTTATAATGGGTTTTACTATAATTTTTCGACAGATCAAACAGATTTGTTAAATCCTATGTTTTTCCCTGTTGAATCCACTACTGCTGGAGCTAGAATTATGCACCCTTCTTTTTTAGCCGATGCTACCACGGGAGATGCTAGATTGAGTAAAGTGCAGCAAAGAAGTGCACCTTTAACATTGGACAACTTAACAGGAGATTACTCGGTATTTTTATATTCGTCAAATTCAGATGCCATTCCTGTTATCAGAAATGAAGAATTAATATTATTATATGCGGAAGCTAATATTACACTAAATTCTGGTGCAGCGGTTAATGCTTTAAATATTATTAGAGCTAGTGCAGGATTAAACCCTTATTCGGGGGCAACAGATACCAATTCTCTTATTGATGAGATGTTAACGCAAAGAAGGTATTCCTTGTACGCAGAAGGCCATCGATGGATTGATGTTAGACGGTATAATAAACTTGATACATTGCCTATAGATAGGGTGGATTCTGAAGGAAACCCAGATGATGTTTGGAGTGCATTTCCTATTCCACTTACTGAAAATCAATAGATTTTAAAAAACAAAAAATTAAAAAGCCCTTCATTTTGAAGGGCTTTTTTTATGTGTGCGAACTCGTTATTTTTCAAGTTCTGGAACACTAGCTTTTGTTTTTCTTCTTAGCCACATTTTAAAGAGAGTAATTAAGTAAAATAGTACAGGAACTATTATTAAGGTTAAAAAAGTGGCTATCAATAAACCATAAATAACTGTCCAGGCCAATGGCCCCCAAAAAATAACGTTATCTCCTCCCATATAAATGTTAGGGTCAAATTCTTTAAACAGCGTAAAGAAGTTTATGTTAAAACCAATGGCTAGAGGAACCAAACCAAAAATAGTGGTTATGGCCGTTAATAAAACGGGGCGTAATCGCGCTCTTCCTGCCTCTACAATGGTTTTAAATAATTCCTCTTTTTCTAGATATGTATCATCATCTAAATCAAGGGCTACCTTTTTACGGTCTATTAATAGCTGTGCATAATCTAATAAAACAACACCATTATTTACTACCACCCCTGCTAAGGAAATAATACCCACCATGGTCATCATGATAACAAAAGCACTACCAGTAAGTACAATGCCACCAAATACCCCAATCAAGCTTAAAAATATAGCCAACATAATAATAGTAGGTTTTGAGATAGAGTTAAACTGAAATATTAAAATAAAGAAGATAAGCATTAGGCCAGTAAAGAAAGCACCCATTAAAAACGCCATTTGTTTATTTTGTTCTTCAATTTGTCCTGTATAATCTACTTTTATGTTTTTTGGCATTTCTTCAAAACTTTTCATTTCATTTTGAATTTGACCTACAACGGCTCCAGCATCTGTAAACCCAGGCGCCAATGCTGAATATACGGTAACTACTCGTTTTGTGTCTTTATGCTTAATGGCGCTAAATCCCGAAGAATTTTCATAATTGGCCACTGCTGAAACAGGAATTTCCTTAATCTGCCCCGAGGCCATATCCCTAAAAGTTATACGCTGGTTGAATAATGCACTTTTGTCGTAGCGGTTTTCTTGATTAAACCTTACATAGATGTCATAATCATCGCCGTTTTCTTTATAAATTCCCGCTTTACTTCCAAAAATAGAGTTACGTAATTGCTGTCCTACTTGGGAGGCACTTACCCCCAACTCTCCTGCCTTTTCTCTGTCTACAACCACTCGAGTAATGGGTTTATCTTTATTTACGTCAATTTTAAGCTCGTCTATCCCTGCAATGTTTCGCGTATTAATAAACTCACGCATTTTTTCGGCAGCATAGATAAGTGCATCATAATTGTCGCCTTCCAGTTCAATATTAATAGGAGCCCCTGCGGGAGGGCCTGCAGCATCTTTTTCCACCGAAATTAACACCCCTGGATAGATACCTACCAAAGCTTCCTGAACTTTTTGCCGGAGTAACTCACTGTCCTTTCCTTTGCGGTACTTAAATTCCCTCATAGAAGCCGTGATTTTTGCTTTGTGGGGCATTTCGGCAGCAGAGCCCCCATCGGTTTGCGGATTTCCAGCACCTTCCCCCACTTGAGAAACGGCATTCTCTACCATAAAATTATAGGTGCCTACTTTATATTCTTCGTTGTCTAGAACTTTGTAAACTCTCTTTTCTATTTCTTTGGTAATGCTATTGGTTTTTTCAATGGCAGTACCTTCAGGATATTCGATATAAACAATAATTTGATTTGGGATATTATCGGGAAAGAACTCCACTTTGGTTCGTTGTGTACTCAAAGAAATCCCAAAAGAAATAAAAGCTATAATAAGTAATAGGAAAGTACCAATGGTTAAACCATAAGGACGCCAACCCGATAGTGCCCAACGTAAGGTTCTTTCATAAAAGCGTTCTAATTTTACAAGCGTAACAGTTTGAAACCGGTTGGCCATTTTACGTAAAAGCAAACGGTATACCCATAACATCACGGCGGTAAAAACCATAAGGGTGCCCAATGCTCTATATTCGCCTGCAACAAAGTAAACAAAGAGCCCTAGTATTGCCATAATACTAGTTAGAATAATAATCCTTTTTAAAGGCATATTTTTATCTTCAATTTTCATAAACTGAGATACTAATACCGAGTTAAAGAAAATAGCCACAAAAAGGGAAGATCCTAATACTATGGATAAGGTTTGTGGTAAAATCATCATAAATTCTCCCATAATTCCGGGCCACAATCCTAATGGAATAAATGCGGCAACTGTAGTGGCTGTAGAAATGATAATAGGAAAGGCTATTTCCCCAATTCCTTTTTTTGCGGCATCAATCCTGCTCATGCCTTCTTCATCCATGAGACGATAAACATTTTCTACCACTACAATACCATTGTCTACTAGCATTCCCAGCCCCATAATTAGCCCAAAAAGCACCATGGTGTTTAAGGTGATGCCAAACATATTTAAAATCATTAAAGACATAAACATGGACATGGGGATGGCAAAACCCACAAAAATGGCATTTTTAAATCCTAAAAAGAACATTAATACGGTTACTACCAATATAACCCCAAAAATAATATTGTTTACGAGGTCATCTACTTGCCCCATAGTGACTGAAGATTGGTCGTTGGAAATGGTAACTTTTAAATCTTGAGGAAAAACATGCTCCTTAGCATTTTTAACAATTACCTGAATTTGTTCTGCCGCAGCTACCATATTTTTTCCTGCTCGTTTTTTTACATCAAGCATGACCACAGGGTTTCCATATTCTCTGGCAAAGGTTGTTTTGTCTTCTTCCTTAAAGCTTACAGAAGCTACATCTTTAAGATATATAGGATTGTCATTTTCAGACTTTACCACAAAGTTATTAAGTTGAGAAGGGCTTTCAATTTCACCAAGAATACGAATGGTTCTTCTCTGTCCACTGGCAATCATATTTCCTGCAGACATAGTAGTATTTCCCGAGTTTATAGCACTAATAATATCGTTAAAGGTAACTTGGGAGGCCATCATTTTATAGATATCTACAGCCACTTCTACTTCTTTTTCTTGAGCCCCTCTTATGGCCACTTCTTTTATTTCTAAAAGGTCTTCAATTTCATCTTGTAGGTATTCACCAAATTCTTTAAGCTTTTCTACAGGATAATCTCCCGAAATATTGATATTTAGGATAGGCATTTCTTCAGAAAGGCTTAACTCAAAAACATCGGGTTCTACTTTAGCGCCATTAAAGGTTGGCCAGTCTTCCCCAGAAGTTTTAGATTCTACTTCGTCTTTTACCTTTAGTTTGGCTTCTTCTACAGTAATGTTTTCATCAAACTCCACAATAACCATAGAGTAATCTTCTGAAGAGGTGGAGGAAATTTCCACCACGTTGCTTACGGTTTTTAACTCGTCCTCGAGAGGGTCTGTAATAAGTTTTTCGATATCCTCGGCAGTATTGCCTGGGTAGACCGTGCTAATATAAATTTTCGTTTCGTTTACCTCTGGAAAATTTTCTTTTGGCATGTCAAAAAACGCACTTAAACCTAAGTAGAAAAATACCAAGATAAGCACATAAATTGTGGTCTTGTTATTTATAGCCCATGAGGAGAGTTTAAACTCTTTATCAACTTGTTTTTGTTTTTTTGTCATGGGTTAGTTATTTACAGGGTTTTCAATTTCTGAAGGATCCTCTTGATAAGTTATTACTTTAACGGGCTGATGGTCTTCAACACTTCTGGCGCCTTCTTTAATAATTTCGGCACCACTTTCAATTCCTGAAAGCACTTCAATAACATCGCCTTGTGTTTTCCCAGTAGTGATAATTACTTTTTTTGCGGTGCCTTCATTTTCAGCGTTTTTACCCTCAACAATATAAACGTATTGCTCTCCTTCTGCATTTTCTGAAATAATACTTTGCGGAATTAAAAGGGCTTTTTCATTGGTGTAATCGTTTATTTTAAGTTTTGCCGTAAGATTGGGTTTTACACTTTGATCTTTGTTGGGAATAGCGACCTCCACTCTAAAGGTTCTGTTTGCGGGATTAATATAATCTCCAGCTTGTCGTATAGTGGTTTCAAAAGTTTTGCCTAGCACAGGAAATTCTGCAGTTACACTTTTCCCTTTGTCAATATCGTTAATGTACTTTTCTGGCACTTCGGTTTCAATGTACATATTGCTTAAATTAACAATGCGCATTAAGGGGGTTTGTCCCGCTGCTACAACGCTTCCTTGCTCTGTAATTACATCGTCAATGGTACCGGAGAAGGGGGCTTTCACTACCGTTTTAGCGACTTGTTGCTGTAATTGGTTTACCGCCTTTGTTTGTGCATCATAATTGGATTTTGCTTGGAGGTATTGAATTTCACTTCCTATTTTTTGGTCCCATAGTCTTTTTTGTCGCTCAAAGGTGGTTTTGGCCAAATCGGCTTGAATTTCCAATTGTGCCAGTTGTTGCCCTAACCCTCCGTCATCTATTTTTGCTAAAGGTTGACCTTTACTTACTTTTTGTCCTTCTTTTACATAGACTGTTGTTAAAATACCGTTGTATTCTGGCGTTATAATAAGAAGGTCTTTTGTGGTAACACTTCCTTGCACTTCAAAAAAGTGTGTAAAAACCTCTTCTTTTACCACAATACTGGTAATTAAAGGGATATGCCTTACAGTGTCTAATTTGCTAATTGCCTCATCAATGGTTTTAAGTTCTTCTTGAATGGCTATTTGTTGTGAAACTATTTCTGCTCTTTTAGCTCGTATCTCTACTAAATTGCCAGCATCTATAATTTCGGTGGTCGTTTTTGTTTTATCGCCACAGGAAAAAACTATTTGTGACGCAATGATAAGGATTACTAATGATCTCATGATATGTAGTTAAGGCGTTGGTTTTATTTGTTTAGTGGTGATGAATTTAATACGGTTTCTAATTGTGTTTTGGCATTGATAAGATCCAGCATGGATTGAAAATACTGTTGCTGTGCGGTATAAAGTTGTGTTTGTGCTTGTCGCAAATCGAAACTGCTTGAAAGCCCTTCGGAAAATTTTATTTGATTCTTGTTTTCAATTCTTTCGGCAAGGGCTAAGTTTTTCTTGGCGTTTTCATACTTGTCGATACTAAATTGATAATTGCTTTTTGCCGTATCAAATTGCAGTTTTACATTTTGAATGGTTTCCTCCAATTGTGTTTTGGATTGGTCCATCGCTATTCTCGCTTGTTGTGTTCTAGCATTGCGAAAACCACTACTAAAAATGGGAAGGTTCATACTTACCCCTAAGATGGAAGACTGAAACCAAACCTGCTCGCTATCAAAAAAAGTAAAACTATTGCTGTTGGCCTGGGTTGCATAATTTACAAAGGCCGAAAGACGGGGTAGCGCTCGACTTTTTTCCAATTTCATCTCGAGTGAACGTTGCTCTGTAAGGTTGTAAGCAATTTTATAATCGATATTGTTTTCTAGGGAAAGTTCCTGAGATACTATTTGTAAGGTAATATTTTCCTGAGCTAGGGCATCTAACTTTTGAGTTAATGTTACTTTTGCATTAACCTCTATGCCCAAGGAAACATTAAACATTTGTTTCGCAATAACTTGCATTCGCTCAGCATTGGTTAGGTTGGTTTCAATATCTAGCATGGTAATTTCCAACTGTTCTACATTTTCTTCTTCAGTAAGCCCGTTTTCGTATATTTTACGAGTTTCAAAAAGATTTTTTTCAAGATTTTCTTTGTTTTTTCTAAAGATAGAAACCAATTCTTCTGCCAAGAGGACACTTCCATAGGCGTTAATAACCCCTTTTCTTACTTCAAGTTGTGTTTTTTCATTGGCGTTTTCCGAATAATCCAAAAAGGCCTTGGCGGCCTGTAAACCTACGAGATAACTACCGTCAAAAATGAGTTGCTCTAATGTGGCTGTAGCACTTGCATTTTGTTTGGTACCAAAAACAACGGGTGAAAAAGTACCCGGCTCTCCTCCAAAAAATTCTGAGGGAATTAAAGAAACAGGCTGTTTTAAATTGTTAATGTAAGAAACATTTCCACTAATTTGAGGTAATCCAGTAGCCGTGGTTTCCCATTTCTTTTTAATAGCTTTGGCAATATCTCTACGTGCATTTAATGCGGTATAATTGCTATCAAGTGCAAAAGTAACGGCTTCCTCTAAGGAAAAGGAGTAGTTTTTTTCTTGAGAGAAGGTAAATGAAGTATAGATTAGAAAACCTAATGTGATGAGTGTTTTAGTCATTGGTTTTGTTGTTGTTGATTTGGTTAAGTATTTTTTGTCCTTTGTCTGTTACAATACCCCTAAGGTGGTATTCTAGATAGTCTTCCATGACCTTAATTTTTGGAAATTTTTGTATGGGGAATAGGTCTTCGTTGTTTATTTCGCTAAGTGCTAAAAAATAAAGTCTTGATATAAAATCGATATTTATGTCTTTTCTATAAAATCCTTGTTCTACTCCTCTTTTTAAGTTATCCACAGTGCATTCGTTCATATTTTCAAACTTCATTGACTTAATCATACCATAGATTTCTGGATAATACTTTTGAAGCTGATATTGAGGCGATGCTTTTTCGTTTTTAAGCTGAAGCATGGCAAACTTTTTTATTTCATAGAGCTCTTCGATAGGGTTTTTTTCCATAGATCGAATATGGTCTATGCCACAGGTAATGCTATGAAAAACGGTAAGAACAGTTTCTTTAACAAGAGCTGTTTTGTTGTTGAAATGCGAATAAATAGTTTTTTTTGAAATCCCCATTTCATTAGCAATATCGTCCATGGTAACACTCTTAAAACCAAGAGTGATAAACATTTCGGCCGCTTTTTGAATAATTTTTTCCTTCATAATAGAGCGCAAAAATAACACAGGAAACTTTAAAAACAATTAAAGTTTCCAAAGTTTTACAATTATTTAACATTTCATTTCAAACGGATGTAATTTTGAGGTTATTTAAATCGCAAAAACCTTATTTTAGCATCAAATTTTGTTATGCAGGAACTCCTATTTTTTAAAACTACCCTCGAAGAATCTTTGCAGTCTCGAAGGTTAGAAAAAGAACCAAAGCAGTTATATGCCCCCATTGAATACATTCTTTCTTTAGGGGGAAAACGGCTTCGTCCCGTACTTACCTTACTTACGTGTGATTTTTTTGAAGGCGATTACAAAAAAGCGATGCCTGCGGCTCTAGCGGTAGAGCTGTTTCATAATTTTAGTTTAATTCACGATGATATTATGGATGCAGCCCCTTTGCGAAGAGGAAAGGAGACTGTTCACAAAAAATGGAATGTTAACACGGGCATATTGTCGGGTGATGCGATGCTTATTTTGGCATATCAATATTTCGAAGCTTACGAGCCTAATTTGTTTCAAGAATTGGCAAAATTGTTTAGCAAAACGGCTATTGAAGTATGCGAAGGACAACAGTATGACGTAGATTTTGAAACTCGAAATGATGTTTCCATCCTAGAGTACCTTAAAATGATTGAATATAAAACGGCCGTCTTGATAGGTGCCGCTATGAAAATGGGTGCTATAGTAGCACAAACTTCTGAAGCAAATAAAGAAGGAATTTATGATTTTGGAAGAAATTTAGGTATTGCCTTTCAATTGCAGGATGATTATCTCGATGCGTTTGGTAATCCTGAAACCTTCGGAAAACAACCAGGAGGAGATATTTTGGCCAATAAAAAAACATTCCTTTATTTAACCGCATTAAAAGAAGCCGAGGAAAAGGAAGTTCAAATTCTGAAAAAGTTATTTCAAACTAAAACAGAAAGTGGAATTCAAAAAGTGGAAAAAGTAAAAACTATTTTTGAAAACTCTGGCGCATCCAAAAAGATACAACTTGAAATTGAAAAATATACGAAAATGGCTTTCAAAAACCTTGAGTCTATTGAGCTTTCTGAAAGTAAAAAAGAAAAATTGCGTCTTTTTGCAACTAATTTAATGCAACGAGATATTTAAAAATAGACCCTCACAAAAGGCATCCAGGCATGGGCATAAATACTTTTTTCTGAATCATAAAGAACATCATAACGAATGCCAAACGTAACATTTTGATTTCGATATCCAGCCCCAAAAAACAAGGCGGGATACCAATAATTTTCAGTATCAATGGCAAAGGCAGTATCATATTTTCTAGCAACATGGAGCACTTCAAACTCTGAAGAGAGTTGTAGCTCTGGTAAAATAGTAAAAAGGGATAACACACTTCCTCCTAAAATGGTAGCGGTATAGGTGTTTTTTAAACGGTTATACGTTCCATTAAGCCCAAATCCTACCGCAAATGGGTCGTTGAATTCATAAATACCACTGGGAGCCAAAGTGCCACTAAAAAAACCCTCGCCAAAACTTAATCCTAATCCCCCTCCAAAACGCACATGATCCCAGAAATTTAAAGAAGTCTCTTGTGAATACATTTTTGAAAACCCTAAAAAAGAAAAACAAAAAAATAAGCTAATTAGCATTCGAGCCTTCATAAAAATAAATTAAAAAATAAGGGTCGTATAAATATATAAAATCGGCCTTAGTAATTATTGGATTTATTGTATTTTTGCCATGCTTTTTTAAAAATAAAAGCCCGAGATTTTTACTATGGATCGATTTTCATTTTTAAACGCTGTACATCCCTCATACATTGCAGCGCTTTATGACACCTACCTTCAATCTCCAGATACCATTGAGCCCAGTTGGCGTGCTTTTTTTCAGGGGTTTGACTTTGGGATCGAAAACGGTTCTTTGGAAGCCCTTGGAATTGAAAACGGAACGGTTGTTCCCGAAGGGGTTTTAAAAGAGTTTCAAGTAATTAAATTAATTGATGGATATCGAAGTAGGGGACATCTTTTTACAAAAACGAATCCCGTTCGGGAGCGTCGTAAATACAACCCTACATTAGCCTTAGAAAATTTTGGATTACGCGAAGAAGATTTAGAACTCCAGTTTGAAGCTGGCGCTATTTTGGGGTTAGGTAAAACGACCCTTCGAGATATTATAACGCATTTAGAAGCCATCTACTGCGACTCTATTGGGATTGAGTATATGTATATTCGAAACCCAAACGAAATACAATGGATTCAGGACTGGTTAAATGTAAATGATAACCATCCTAAATTTAGCTCAGAAGAAAAAAAACATATTCTCAAAAAGTTAAACGAAGCTATTTCTTTTGAATCCTTTTTACATTCAAAATACGTGGGTCAAAAGCGATTCTCCATAGAAGGGGTCGACTCTATCATTCCTGGTTTGGACACCTTAATTGAAAAAGGCTCCGAAAAAGGAATTGAACACTTTGTAGTGGGCATGGCGCATCGCGGAAGATTAAATGTATTGGCAAATATTTTTGGAAAATCTCCCGAAGCTATTTTTAGTGAATTCGACAGTAAAGAATATGATGAAGACGAACTGTTTGATGGAGATGTAAAATACCACATGGGCTGGACCAGTTTTCGATTAACCGATAAAGGAAACAAAGTGCGCATGGACCTAGCCCCCAACCCTTCTCATTTAGAAACTGTAAACGCCGTAGTTGAAGGGATTGCTAGAGCAAAACTGGATAACCAATGGAGTGGAAATGAGAAAAAAATTCTTCCTATTTTAATCCATGGTGATGCGGCCATTGCAGGACAAGGGGTAGTTTATGAAGTCGTGCAAATGGCACAATTAGACGGGTATCGTACAGGAGGAACCATACATATTGTTGCTAACAACCAAGTAGGTTTTACCACCAATTATCTCGATGCACGTTCGTCAACCTATTGCACCGATGTGGGTAAAGTGACCCTGTCACCCATTTTACACGTAAATGCAGACGATATTGAAGCGGTTTGTCATGCCTTTTCCTTTGCGTTGGATTTTAGAATGAAATTTGGAAGGGATGTTTTTTTAGATATTTTGGGATATCGAAAATATGGACATAATGAAGGGGATGAACCTAGATTTACACAACCCAAATTATACAAAGCCATTTCAAAACATAAAAATCCTAGGGATATTTATGCCGAACGTTTGATAAGGGAAGAAATTATTGATGCTAACTATGTTTCTCAATTGGAAGAGCGTTACAAAGCTGAATTGGAAGAAGACCTAGAAGCTTCTCGTAAAAAAGATAAAACAATTATCACCGAAATACTAGCAGACGATTGGAAATCCTACAAATTGGGTGATTTACAGGATATTTTAACGAAAACCAATACCACCTTTAATTTACAAACCCTCACAACGCTTGCAAAAGGGATTACACAACTTCCTGAAGATAAAGTTTTTATTAAAAAAATAGAACGTATTATTGAAGACAGGAAACAGCGCTATTTTGAAACTAACGAGTTGGATTGGGCCATGGGAGAATTGCTTGCTTACGCTTCCTTAATGGAAGAAGGGTTTAACATTCGAATTTCTGGGCAAGATGTGGAGCGTGGTACCTTTTCCCATAGACACGCCATTATAAAAACTGAAGATGATACCGAAGAGATTAACCTTCACAATACTTTAGGATTATCTGGTAAAATGGATATCTACAATTCCTTACTTTCAGAATACGGCGTGGTTGGTTTTGACTATGGCTATGCCATGGCAGCACCCAAAACCCTTACCATTTGGGAAGCACAATTTGGAGATTTTTCAAATGGGGCTCAAATCATGCTTGATCAATATATTTCTGCAGCAGAATCGAAATGGAAAGTACAAAATGGTCTTGTAATGCTTTTACCCCATGGGTACGAAGGCCAAGGCTCGGAACACTCAAGTGCTCGTATGGAGCGATACCTTCAATTGTGTTCACGACATAATATGATTATGGCAGACGTAACCACACCTGCCAATTTCTTTCACTTGTTAAGACGGCATATGAAATGGAATTTTAGAAAACCGCTGGTGGTGTTTACCCCAAAAAGTTTATTACGTCATCCCAAAGTGGTTTCAACAAAAGAAGAATTAGCAACAGGTGAATTTCATGAGGTAATCGACGATACTTCCGTTGTTAAAACTAACGTGACTTCCTTGGTTTTTTGTACAGGAAAATTCTATTACGATTTACTAGAACGAAGAGAGGAAAATGGAAGAACAGACGTCGCTTTAGTTCGTATAGAACAATTATTCCCGTTAGCATTAGATAAAATAGCAGCAATTATTAAAACATATCCAAAGGTTACCGATTATGTTTGGGCGCAAGAAGAACCCAAAAATATGGGTGCCTGGGGGTATTTATTAATGAATTTTACCCTTGTAAAACTAAGGCTTGCTTCCAGAAACGTATACAGTTCACCCGCTGCAGGAAGTAGTACCCGCTCGAAGAGCAGACATAAAAAAGTAATCGATAGTGTTTTTGAAACACCTTAAATATAAATTCCGAACAGGAAAAACTAAAGAACTATGCTAGAGATGAAAGTTCCCTCCCCGGGAGAATCCATTACCGAAGTTGAAATTGCTCAATGGCTTGTCGCCGATGGCGATTATGTAGAAAAAGATCAAGCCATAGCCGAAGTAGACAGCGACAAAGCAACACTTGAGCTTCCCGCCGAAGCCAGTGGTGTTATTACTTTAAAAGCCGAAGAAGGTGAAGCTGTTGCTGTGGGACAAGTGGTTTGTTTAATTGATACCGATGCAAAAAAACCAGAGGGTGCATCTTCCTCAAAAAACGAAACAAAAATAGTCGAAGACAAAAAACCAGAAGTAGCTAAAACCCCTGCCAAAGAATCGTATGCCACTGGAACTCCTTCCCCTGCGGCCAAGAAGATTTTGGACGAAAAAGGAATTGCTCAAAATGCCATACAAGGAACTGGTCGTGATGGAAGAATTACCAAAGAAGACGCGATAAATGCAGTACCATCTATGGGAACCCCAGGAGATGGAACAAGAGATACCGAAAGACAAAAACTTTCTATGTTACGAAGAAAAGTAGCAGAGCGTTTAGTTTCGGCAAAAAATGAAACCGCCATGCTTACTACCTTTAACGAGGTAGATATGGGCCCTATTTTTGAAATTCGAAATAAATACAAAGATGCCTTTAAAGAAAAACATGGCGTAGGATTGGGCTTTATGTCCTTCTTTACTTTGGCCGTTGTGCGTGCCTTAGAATTGTTTCCTGATGTAAACTCAATGATTGATGGAGATTATAAAGTAACTTATAAATACAAAGATATTTCTATAGCGGTATCTGGCCCTAAAGGATTAATGGTTCCTGTTATTCGAAATGCCGAAAATCTTACTTTTAGAGGAGTTGAAGATGAGGTAAAACGATTAGCCTTACGAGCTCGTGATGGACAAATTACGGTAGATGAAATGACGGGAGGTACCTTTACAATATCCAATGGGGGTGTTTTTGGAAGCATGCTTTCAACACCTATTATTAACCCGCCACAATCTGGAATTTTAGGAATGCACAACATTGTTGAAAGACCCATAGTAAAAAAGGGTGAGATTGTTATTGCTCCCGTAATGTATGTGGCATTAAGTTATGATCACAGGATTATCGATGGCCGTGAATCGGTAGGGTTTTTAGTAGCCGTTAAAGAAGCTTTAGAAAAACCATCAGAATTATTGATGAATAATGATATTAAAAAAGCTTTAGAATTATAAAAACTAATTTTACGAATGCAAAAAACCCAGCAATTTGCTGGGTTTTTTGTTAGTTAGTTGGAACTATAAACCTAATTTTAAGAAACTACGTAGTTTACAATATTCATTAAAACAACGGCAATAATGAGAACAGAAATTATAAATATAGTAAGCCTTTTTTTTCCTTCTTTCTTAACTTTAATTTCCAAATCCATACGTGTTTTTTGTATAGGGTAAAGTTGCAGTTTAATACTATAAAAGTAAATACGTGGAAACACGTAATTTCATTGAAATTTTTCTTGATGTTCTTTTGCCCAAATAAGTAAGCTATTGGTTTTATGCTCTAAGTTAAGTTTGGTGATAATATTACTACGATGTTTTTCAACAGTTCTATAAGAGATAAAAAGATGGGAAGCAATCTCTTTGTTTGTTTTATCTAAGGCAATAAGTTTAAGGATTTTCTTTTCAGAGGGAGTTAAAATCTCTAGAAAAGAGTCTTTTTTGGAGGAGGTGCCTAGTATATCATTTATTTTTGGGCTTAAAAAGGGCTTTCCTTCCGATACATAATTTAAACAGTTTTCAATTTCTTCTAGCGCAAACTCCTTTAATATATAGCCATAAATATTTAGCTCGTTCGCTTCTTTATATAACTCTTTCTCTTTGTGAAAAGTGATGAGTATAATTTTGGTATGAATAGCATTATGCTTGCATTTTTTTGCTATTTCAAGCCCAGACATATACGGCATTTGAATATCGAGAATGGCAATATCGGGCTGTAATTTGTTTATTAGGTTATAGGCTTCTCTCCCGTTTTGACCACTCCCCACAACATTATAGCCTTTCTCAAGCAAAAAATCACTTAATCCTTTTAACAAAAGAGGATGGTCGTCTGCAATAATTATGGAGTCATTTTTCATGGGGTTGGAAAGGTAAATTCTAGGGTAGTTCCTTGATTTTTCTTTGAGGTTACCTTCATTTGACCATGTAGGAACTTAGTTCTTTCTAAAAGGGTTTTTAAGCCTAACGATTTTAAGTTTTGATATTTTT
This sequence comes from Flavobacteriaceae bacterium, assembly GCA_041392205.1. GTDB lineage: Bacteria > Bacteroidota > Bacteroidia > Flavobacteriales > Flavobacteriaceae > Halomarinibacterium. The sequence continues at coordinate 395,436 of JAWKMO010000002.1, forward strand.
CAGAATAATCAAACCCTTTACCATTGTCTTTAATCTCCAAAAAAACGGAACCGATATTTCTTTTTATAGTTACCTTGCTTGCTTCAGCATTAGCATGTTTTAATATATTGCTAAGGGATTCTTGTACAATTCTAAAAATATTTACCTCTTCTCTCTTATCGAAAATGTTGTCAATATTATCTATTTCAGAAGATATAAATAAGGTGGTATTTTCATCTATTTGGTTGAGAGTCATTTCAATAGCTTTTGTTACTCCTAATTCTTGTAACTGAAAGGGATGTAAGTCCCTAGAAATTCCTCTTACATCTTCAATGGCAGCTTCTACCATTATTTTTGTTTCAGGATCATTGTTTTTAACTACTTTATTCTTAATTAGTAATAGCTGTTGCCCTAAACCATCGTGTAAATCTTTTGAAATTCTTTTGCGTTCTTCTTCTTGAGAGACCAGCAGTTCTTGACTGTATTTTTCTTGTAAATATTTTTTATTTTTTAATTGTATTCTATTTCTATACATAAAGACAAGTCCAAATAACAAAACTAGCGATAGGCTTATAAAAATAAGGCGCCTTCTAGCGGCTTGATTATCTTTTTCTAGAAGTTGAATGCTTGCATTTTTTGCAATAAGTTCGTTTTCTTTTTTTTCTGTTTCGTAAAGGGTTTGGTAATAAGCAAGAGAGTTTGCAGTACTGGTATTATAAAGGGAGTCTTTTAACCTTTGTGAGGATTCCTTATAGGCTAAGGCTTTTTTGTAATCCCCCAAGGCCGCATAAACCTTAGAGAGCAATATTTCTGCGGTCACAATATCCTCTTCATATTTCATAGTGGTTGCAGCGTTTCGTTTTATTTCAGAATAGTGTAGTGCTTTTTTGGTATTGCCTAGAGCCAAATGATATTTTGCCATAATTTCGTTATAATGGCTTCCATAAAGTAAATCTTTAATTGTTGGATCGTGGTTTTTTTGAACGAGATCAAAATATTTTTTTGCTTCCAAAAGGTTTCCTTCGTCTAAATAAAAGTCTATTAATTTGGAATAAACGTAGATTTTGTCTGTAAGGGTAATAGTGTTTTCGGTATCTTTTTTAATGAACTCGTATGCCTTAAGTAAGTACTCAATATGCAACGCCTTTTTCCCCATTTTTTTATAATCTAATGCCTGATTGTAATACATTACAGGGATGTTTTTTTCTAAGCCTAGTGCTTTTAGTTTTTGAATGTTTTTTTCTCTTTCTTCTTTTGCTTTGTCATAAAAACCATTCATACTATACATGGTAGTTATTCCTTGTTGTGCAAAAATCATATATTCATAATCTTTTAGGGCTTCATAATATTGATATGCTTTTCTATAATTGTCGCCTGCAGGGACAAATTTTCCTAAATTGGAAAAGGCATGACCACTAAATAAATAGGCATCTGCCTTGTAAAGTGAATCTTTTTCGGTAAAATTATTTATGGCTTTTAAATAATCTTCGGTAGCTTCTTCTAGATTTAGCCTATAATTTGCCCCTCCTCTTTTTAGGTAAAGACTTCCTACAAGAAAAGAGTCTTTAATTTTATATTTCCTTGCAAGCAGCTCATCTATCATTCGCAACGCTTTTTCTGGTTGGTTGGTAATAGAAGTAAGGGTATAACTTAACCCTATCATTTTTCTTGCAGCCGCCTCAATACTATCGTTTTCTTTGGCAAATTGAATATATGCTTCACAATTTTTAACAAAAACATCTATGTTTGTTTTTCCTTCTTTAGAAATTATGGAATCCAAAGCGACTAATTTTTCGGAAGGAATGGTTGTGCTTTCAACCATCTTTTTATAATGCTCTAAACTTTGGGCAAAAGAAGGAGTGTCAAAAAATATGACGCCTATAAAAAAGGTAAATATTGCTAAGTTCGTTTTCAAGCTTTTGTACTGGGGAGTAGTTAAATTTACTAAAAATATGTTTAGAAATTACGTTTTAAAATACACACAATTTCTACCGTAATCGATAACGGCATGAAGTTTTTTTAAAATATCGGCTCCTAGGATCCCTTTTACAGGTTTTTCGTTTGTTTCTAAAAGGGCTTGATTTACATGGATTAAATCAAATACCACAAACGGGTAATTTGAAAATTGAATGGCCCCTATAGTAACACGCTTGCTAATAGCCGAATGGGTTTCCATATTTAAGGCTCCAGCACCCGCAGCTTTTACTTCACTTTTTACAGAAATTAACCCGAAAAAAGAGGCATCACTACTCCCAATGCAACTGGTAGAAGCTCCAGTGTCTAAAATAAACTCCCCCAAAATACCATTGATAGTTACCAAAAGTGTATAATGACCTGTAGTTAATTTTTTTAATGGAATTCTTTCAAATCCTCTTTCTTCAAGATGAGTTCTAAGGGTTGTCAATGTTTTTTTGGTAAATATAAATAACAAAATAGTAGTTTTGCGTCTATGCTCACCGATACTCATACACATTTATACAGCGAAGCATTTAACGAAGATAGAAATGCTATGATGCAACGTGCCTTCCAAAAGGGGGTCCAACGATTTTTTATTCCAGCAATCGATTCGAGTTATACCCAAGCGATGTACGAATTAGAAAAGGAATATCCTAATCATGTTTTTTTAATGATGGGCCTTCACCCAACTTCTGTAAAAGAAAATTATAAAGAAGAATTAACCTTTGTGGAAAATGAATTTCGGAAAAGAAACTTCTACGCGGTGGGCGAAATAGGAATTGACTTATATTGGGATACCAGTACTTTAGAAATTCAGAAAATAGCATTTAAACGTCAAATCCAATTAGCCAAAAAGCACCAATTACCCATTATTATTCATTGCAGAGATTCCTTTGACGAAATTTTTGAAGTGTTAGAAACCGAAAAGGATGAAAACCTATTTGGAATTTTTCATTGTTTTACGGGAACCTATGAACAGGCCTTACGAGCTATTGGATTTAATATGAAATTAGGAATAGGAGGAGTGGTAACTTTTAAAAATGGAAAAATTGACCAATTTTTAAGTAAAATAGATTTGAAGCATATTGTTTTGGAAACAGACTCACCCTACCTTTCTCCAGTACCCTATCGAGGAAAACGAAATGAAAGTAGTTACCTTAGCTTAGTATGTAAAAAAGTGGCCGATATTTACCGCATTTCTGAAGAGGAAGTGGCAAACATCACCACAGAAAACGCAAAAGAAATATTTAAAGTATCATGAGCAAACCAAACATACTACTTATCTATACGGGTGGAACCATTGGAATGATTAAGGATTTTGAAACGGGCGCCTTGCGTAATTTCAATTTTGATGAATTACTGAAACACATCCCCGAGTTACATCTTTTAGATTGTAATATTACAACACAAAGTTTTAAACAGCCTATGGATAGCTCTAATATGAAACCAGAATATTGGGTAGATTTAGCACAAAGGATTGAAAAGAATTATACCAACTACGATGGTTTTGTCGTCTTACATGGCAGTGATACCATGTCTTATACCGCTTCTGCATTAAGTTTTATGCTAGAAAATTTATCGAAACCCGTAATATTTACAGGATCGCAATTACCTATAGGCGATTTACGCACCGATGCCAAAGAAAACTTAATTACTTCCATACAAATTGCCGCAGCACGAGAAAAAGGGAATCCTAAGATAAAGGAAGTTTGTCTTTATTTTGAATATAAATTATACCGAGCCAATAGGACGACTAAAATAAATGCAGAACATTTTGAGGCATTTGCATCTTTAAATTATCCCCCTTTAGCAGAAAGTGGGGTACACCTTGTGTTTAACAACAATGCACTTTTAAAAAAATCGAATGCAAAAAAGTTGAAAATTCATAAAGATTTGGAAACTCGTATTCTCTTAATAAAAATGTTTCCAGGACTAAATGAAGAAACCTTAGTACATCTTTTATCATGGAAAGACTTGAAAGGGGTTATTCTAGAAACTTTTGGCAGTGGTAACGTAACAAACGAACCCTGGCTCACCAATGCCTTGTCCAAAATAATCTTAAAAAACATCCATGTGGTAAATGTAACCCAATGTTCTGGAGGAAGTGTCGCCATGGGATTATATGAGACAAGTAGTCATTTAAAAGAAATTGGTGTTGTCTCTGGGAAAGACATCACCACAGAAGCAGCATTGGGCAAAATGATGTATTTATTGGGGAAAAGGGTAAAACCTTCACAATTTAAAACCCTTTTTGAAAAATCTATTTGTGGCGAAATGGCATAAATAAACTCTTAAAAATATTTCAGTAGTTCTGTTTTTTTTTGTTATTTGCCCTCCCGTTCCAAGAGAACTTAGAGAGGTGGCCGAGTGGTCGAAGGCGCACGCCTGGAAAGTGTGTATACGCCAAAAGCGTATCGAGGGTTCGAATCCCTTCCTCTCTGCGAATGCCAATTTAAGAGTGATAAAATTTGTCGAAGCTTGCTTCAGCAAATTTTTGAACGAATAAATTTATATTGCGAAGCAATTTGTATTCCCAGCATAGTCAAATGGGATCAGCGAGCGAAGCGAGGTAATCCTTATAAGCTTCAGCAAATTTTTGAACGAATAAATTTATATTGCGAAGCCATTTCAACAGCTTAACAAACTAATGGTCTTGCGAGCGTAATACTTTTAGTAACAAATAATTTAAAAGAAAGATTTTTGTGTTTTACTATTTAAATTTTTCATAGATATTTTATAAACCAAGAGTATATTCATCACTGCAAAAATTTATTGTTGCAGATTAACTAAATAATTTTATATCTTTAAACCTTTAACCAAAAACAAACTTTAAGTCGATAGCAATGAAAAAATTATTTTCTATTCTAGCAATTGCCGCAATGGTTTTTGCAGGCACTAGCAACCTAAACGCAACCGCTCTACAATCTTTACCAACAAGTGTACAGTCTTTGTCTGCAGCGGCTACGGTAACTATTATTCAGGATGAGGAAGCAGCAACAACAACAGAATCCAAAGGATTTCACCAAGAACTGAAACAACGTTTTATTGAAGGAGGTCCTGGTTTTATGGGAATTGTACTTCTTTGTTTAATTCTTGGATTAGCTATCGCTATTGAAAGAATTATATATTTAAATCTTTCTACTACAAACACACAAAAACTTGCCAGTAATGTAGAAGATGCACTTAATAGTGGCGGTATTGAAGCAGCAAAAGAAGTTTGTAGAAATACAAAAGGCCCCGTGGCTTCTATTTACTATCAAGGATTAGATCGTGCAGACGAAAGTATTGACGCAGCAGAAAAAGCGGTAGTATCTTATGGTGGCGTACAAATGGGACAACTAGAAAAGAACGTTTCTTGGATTTCTTTATTTATTGCTTTGGCACCTATGCTAGGGTTTATGGGTACTGTAATAGGAATGATTCAAGCCTTCGATAAAATCCAAGCAGCTGGGGATATGAACCCTTCATTGGTTGCAGGAGGTATTAAAGTAGCACTATTAACAACCGTATTTGGATTAGTTGTTGCGATTATTCTTCAAATTTTCTATAATTATATTGTAGCAAAAATTGATAGCATTGTAAACAATATGGAAGATGCCTCTATTACTTTAATAGATATGCTCGTAGATTACAAAAACAAAAAATAATTTAAAACACATCATTAAAAATGGGTTTATATAAAATTTTAAAAATAGTCGCTTTAATCCTTAGTGTAGCAGGAATTGTATTTTGGTTCATGCTTATTGCAAAAGGAGACGAAGCTGTAAAAGCAACAGGCGAAGGGGTTTCTCCTATGCTTTTAATTGCTTACATAACCATGGCAATTGTACTCCTTTTTGTATTAGTGTTTGTTTTAAAAGGAATTTTTGCTGGAGATATAAAAAAAACAGTACTAACCGTTGGCGCATTTTTAGCCATTGTAGTTATAGGTTATGTTATGGCCTCTGGTGATACAGAAGGACTTCCTTTAGTAGATAATGTACCCGTTACTGAAAGCACTTCAAAATGGGTTGGTACCGGCTTAAATACCTTTTATATTTTAGCTGTATTAGCTATTGGAGCAATGGTATTAAGTGGACTTAAAAGAGTGACAAAATAATGGCAAGAAGAGCAACACCCGAAGTTAATGCAGGATCTATGGCAGACATAGCCTTCCTTCTACTTATCTTTTTCTTAGTGACAACCACTATTGAAAAAGATAAAGGGATTGCTAGACAATTGCCTCCTAAAATGGAAGATCAACCAGAAGATGTAATCATTAAGCAAAAAAATCTTTTTATTGTTAATGTGAACAAAAACGATCAACTTCTAGTAGAAGAAGAACTTGCCGAATTAAAAGATTTACGCCAAGCGGCTATTGATTTTATCGATAATGGTGGGGCCCCTTCAGGATCTCCAGAATATTGTAGTTTTTGTAAAGGGAAACGATCTCCAGAATCTTCAGATAACCCTGAAAAAGCCGTTATTTCTGTGCAAAATGATCGTTTAACTTCCTATAAAATGTACATTGCTGTCCAAAACGAATTGGTTGCAGCGTATAACTTTTTAAGAGATAGGGAGTCACAACGTTTGTATGGCTGGAAGTATACCGAAATGAAAAAAGCAATAGATGAAGGGGATATTACTGGTGCCAAAGCAGATGATATTCAAGAAAAGCTTCAAGCAGTTCAGGATTTAATTCCGTTAAAACTTTCAGAAGCAGAACCCAAAAAATCTGGATCTTAAAAAATAGTATAGATGTCTAAATTTAATAAGAAAAAAAGCGGCGATTTACCTGCCATTTCTACTGCCTCTCTTCCGGATATAGTATTTATGCTACTGTTCTTTTTTATGGTAGTAACCGTATTAAGAGATAGTAATCTTTTAGTGCAACAAAAACTTCCTAAAGGGGACCAAGTAGAAAAATTGAAAAAAGATCGTTCGGTGTTTATTTATGCAGGAAAACCAGGAGCTGGATACGAAAAATTTGGGAAAGAAGCTAAAATTCAAATAGGAGATAAATTTACCGATGTTTCTAACATTCGATTTGCCCTTGAAGAATTACGAAGAAAACTACGCCCAGAACTACAAGATAAAGTAATGGTGGCTTTAAAAGTAGACGAAGAAACCAATACAGGTCTTGTTACAGATGTTAAACAAGAACTTAGAGATTTAAACTTGTTAAAATTAATTTATATTACCACTCCAGGAAACCAACTGGAGGAGTAACAAATCATTTTATTTTATTTAAAACGCCTTACCTTAAAATATTGTAAGGCGTTTTTTTATGAATTATTTTGAAATGTATTTTGTTATATTTACCCTATGCGATATCCTTTAAAAAAAATACTACTTGTCCAATTTCTTGTGCTTGCATCCTGTATCTCATTTGCCCAAGATAGTATAAAGGATAGTTTGGTTGATCAGAATTATAGAGAAGATCAGTTTTATGTTGGAGTAACTTATAATCTTATCTCCAAAGTACCTAACAGTATTTCCATAAAGGGAGTGTCTGGAGGAATACATTTTGGATATCTTAGGGATATGCCTATAAATGAACAACGAAATATAGCTATTGCATTAGGCGCTGGAGTAAGTTTAGACCAATATAGCCAAACCCTTTTTATAGGAGAAGATGCCACAAATAACACTATTTTTAAAGGTTTAGACGGTTCTGTAGACTATACTTCTAATGTTTTTAGAACCGCTACATTGGATATACCATTAGAATTTCGATGGAGGACTTCCACACCTACTATATATAAATTTTGGAGAATTTATGCTGGGCTTAAACCCGGCTATACCTATTGGTATCGGTCACAGTTTAAACAAGAAAACAATACCGTTGCACAAACTAAAATCCCCGAATTTCAGAGAGTGAGACTAGGAGTAACTCTTGCCTTTGGATATGGAACTTTCAATTTTTATGCTAACTATAGTATTTTACCTTTCTTTAAAAATGCCTCACTAGATACAGGTGAGAGCCTCTCTTTTAATCCTTTTAAAGTGGGGATTATTTTCTATATCTTATAACCAAAAGTTGAGCATTAAAAGTTGTGGAATTACTCCTAAAAAAAAGCCTACAATAAGCTCCAACTTTGTATGTGCTTGAGTATGAATTCTTGAGGAGGCCACCCAGCCGTTTGCAAATAGTAACAACCCAATCCATAATAGCATATTTATTTTAAAATGAACGCTTAAGGCAATTACAAAAAAAGTAAGCCCAGCAATTCCCATTTGATGAAGGCTTGCTTTAATTTTAAAGAAGACTAAAAATAATGCTGAAAAAGTTGAAAATAATATCCCTACAAAAAAGAAATAAAGTTCTGGAGTAATATAGGCATCAAAAACCATTTTTATAATAAAGAAAATAAACAAACACTGAAGCATTAAAGGAAGTTTCCGTTCCCATACCAACTCTAACTTTATGGAGGTAACAAGTTTGAGGTTTCGAAGCAAAAAATAAGTAACAATGGGAATAAGAATAGTAATAATGGTTATTGCTATCAATTTATTAGTTAAGGTTTCTATTTCAACAAATCGTGGGGTAATACTATAATAGATAGCCGCCCCCAATAACGGCATAAACAAGGGGTGAAGCACATAGGCGCCTAAGCGAAGAAAATGGTTCATCAAATTTCTTTTCGGAGTCTTGCCACAGGCAAATCTAATTGTTCACGATATTTGGCAATCGTACGTCTTGCAATGGGATACCCTTTTTCTTTTAAAATCTTTGCCAATTTATCATCGGTTAAGGGTTTCTTCTTATTTTCTTCTGCAATTGTTATTTCAAGGATTTTTTTTATTTCTTTAGTCGAAACATCTTCGCCTTGATCATTCTTCATAGATTCACTAAAAAAGTCTTTTATCAATTTGGTACCGTATGGAGTATCCACATATTTACTATTGGCAACTCGCGAAACGGTAGAAACATCCATATCAATCTTATCGGCAATATCTTTTAATATCATAGGTTTTAACTTGCGCTCATCGCCGGTTAAAAAGTACTCTTCTTGATAGTGCATAATGGCATTCATGGTAACATACAAAGTTTGTTGCCGTTGTTTAATGGCATCAATAAACCACTTAGCAGCATCTAATTTTTGTTTGATAAATAATACGGCATCTTTTTGCGATTTCGACTTTTCTTTGGCTTCTTTATACCCTTTAAGCATATCACTGTAATCTCTAGAAACATGAAGCTCTGGTGCGTTTCGGCCATTTAAGGTAAGATCCAATTCGCCATCCACTATTTTTATAGCAAAATCCGGGACAATATGTTCAATAATTCTTGTGTTGCCAGCATAGGATCCCCCAGGTTTTGGATTTAAGCCTTCAATTTCATGAATAGCGGCTCGTAGCTCGTCTTCGGAAATTTCAAATTTTAAAATTAATTTTTTATAATGCTTTTTTGAAAAGGGATCGAAAGCAGTTTCAATAATTTTTGTTGCTAATTGAACGGAGGGTTCTTCTCCTTTTCGTTTTAACTGGATTAATAAACACTCCTGAAGGTTCCGGGCACCTACCCCCGCAGGATCCAACTCTTGAACCAATGAAAGCACTTTTTCAATTCGCTCTTTGGTTGTATAAATGTTTTGAGTAAATGCCAAATCATCTACAATATCTTCAAGATCTCTTCGTATATAGCCACTTTCATCTACACTGCCTACTAAATATTGTGCAATTTCAAAAGCTTCTTCGTCTAACCTATAGGTATTTAATTGCTGCAATAAATATTGGTTAAAAGAGGTTCCCGAAGCAAAAGGAGTTTCCTTTTCTTCATCGTCTGAACTGTAATTATTTGCAGAAAGCTTATAGCTAGGAATCTCATCATCACTTAAATAATCATCTACATTTATATCCGTTTCAATGACTTCATTACCCTCATCATAATCGTCAAATTCATCCCGTTCAAATTCATCATTTTCTAAACTATCTTTATCTTCTTTCCCCCCTTCAAGCGCTGGGTTTTCCTCCAGTTCTTGCATAATACGTTGCTCAAAAGCCTGCGTAGGAAGTTGTATTAACTTCATCAACTGGATTTGCTGTGGAGATAGTTTTTGAGATAATTTAAAATTGAGTTGTTGCTTTAACATAAAGTAATTTCAGGGAGTTATAAAAATAAAAAAAAACCAGCTACCAAAGCGGGGTAACTGGATTTAATATCATTTTTTTTATAATTTAAAAAGAAGCATTCCCGGGTGTTCTGGGATAGGGAATAACATCTCTAATATTACCCATTCCGGTAACAAATAACACCAATCTCTCAAATCCTAGTCCAAATCCACTATGCACACACGTGCCAAACTTTCGTAAATCGAGGTACCAATACAATTCTTCTTCAGGAATCCCCATAAGCTCCATTTTCTTTTTTAAGACATCGTAACGCTCTTCCCTTTGAGATCCACCTACAATTTCTCCAATTCCTGGAAACAATACGTCCATAGCTCTAACCGTTTCTCGTCCTTTATCGTCCACCTCATTTAAACGCATATAAAATGCTTTAATTTTAGCGGGATAATCATATAAAATCACGGGGCAATTAAAGTGTTTTTCTACTAAAAAGCGTTCGTGTTCACTTTGTAAATCGGCTCCCCATTCTTCAATAAGGTATTTAAATTTTTTCTTTTTATTAGGCGCACTGTTTTTTAAGATGTCAATGGCTTCGGTATAGGTAATACGAACAAAATTATTTTCCAAAACAAAGCGAAGTTTTTCAGAAAGTTTCATTTCATTTCGTTCAGATTGGGGTTTATTTTTTTCTTCCTCAAGTAATCTGTTTTCAAGGAAAGCCAAATCATCTTGACAGTGGTCTAAAGCATACTGAATTACATACTTTATAAAATCTTCAGCAAGATCCATATTGGCGTGTAAATCGTTAAATGCCACTTCGGGCTCAATCATCCAAAATTCTGCTAAATGCCTTGAAGTATTCGAGTTTTCGGCTCGAAAAGTAGGACCAAACGTATACACTTTCCCCAATCCCATAGCGTATGTTTCAGCCTCTAATTGGCCACTTACGGTAAGGTTGGTTTCTTTTTCAAAAAAATCTTCTTTATAATTTACAGAGCCGTCTTCATTCAAGGGAGGGTTTTTAGGATTTAAAGAAGTTACCCGAAACATTTCTCCAGCACCCTCGGCATCACTTCCAGTAATAATAGGAGTGTGCATATAATAAAATCCATTTTTCTGAAAATACTCATGTATGGCAAACGCTAGTTTAGATCGAAGGCGCATTACCGCACCAAAGGTGTTGGTTCGAATACGCAAATGTGCTTGTTCTCTAAGTTTTTCAAGGGTATGTCGTTTGGGCTGCAAAATGGTTTGCGAAACATCATCGGGATGTGCTTCGCCTAATATTTCAATAGTTGAAGTTTGAATTTCAACCGTTTGCCCCTGTCCTTGACTTTCGACTAGAATTCCGCTCACTTTTATGGCTGCCCCTACAGTTATTTTATTGAGTAAGGCTTCATCAAAAGTTGAAAAATCTACGACACATTGTAAATTTTTTACAGTAGAGCCGTCGTTTAAAGCAATAAAACGATTGCTTCTAAAGGATCGTACCCAGCCGTATACAGATAGGGTATTGGGGGAAGGTTTAGTGGTAAGGATTTCAATTATTTCTTTTCTGTGCATGTTCCTTTATTTTGAAGGCGTAAAGATACTTTTTTTACGTTTTTTTTGAATTATGGTATGTATTTTCTTCGTCTTTTTCTAGTTCCTCAACTTCTTCATCGGTTCCAGGTAAAATTTGTAAGGTAGGTTTCTTAAACGTTTGTTTGTTGGCAATACTTCTTTCTAATGAAAGCAATAAGGAAGGGAGTAATAATAAATTGGCTAACATCGCAAAAAGTAAAGTGGTAGAAACTAATGCTCCTAAGGCTACCGTTCCTCCAAAACTAGAAATGGTAAAAACAGAAAATCCAAAAAATAGGACGATAGAAGTATAGAACATACTCACTCCTGTTTCGCGTAAGGCGCCATAAACCGATTTTCGTATTTTCCAGTTATTAGCAATTAATTCTTGACGGTATTTTGCCAAAAAGTGAATGGTATCATCTACCGAAATACCAAACGCAATACTAAAAACCAATATGGTGGAAGGTTTTATAGGAACACCCAAAAAGCCCATTAATCCGGCAGTTATAATAAGGGGGAGTAAGTTGGGGAGTAAGGATATTAAAATCATTCTAAAGCTTCGGAACATCCACGCCATAAATAATGAAATTAAAAGTATGGCTAAGGATAGCGAAAGCAATAAATTGTTAACCAAATATTTGGTTCCCTTTTCAAAAACAAAAGCCTTTCCTGTAAGGGAAACCGTATAGCGGTCGTTAGGAAAAATCTTTTCGATTTTAGCGCGAAGATCTTCTTCAATTCTATCAAACCTTTCGGTTTGGGTATCTTTCATAAAAGTAGTAATTCTGGCATATTGACCTGTAGAATCTACATAACTTGAAAGCAGGGTGGTATTGTTTGTACTGCTTTTTGCATAGGATAGAATAAAGGTGCGTTCTTGGCTATTGGGGAGTTGATAATATTCAGGATTATTATTATAATAAGCCTGTTTGGAATATTTTACCAACTCCACTACGGAAAGTGACTTGGATAACTCTGGAATCTCTTCCATATAATTTTGAAGCGATTCCATTCGTTTTAAAGTGGCTAGATTCATGACTCCTTTTTTACGTTTTGTATCAATCAAAACTTCAAGGGGCATAATACCTTCATATTCTTTCTCAAAAAATTTTATATCCGCAAAAAAGGGTTTGTCTTTTGGCATGTCTTCAATAAGACTTCCAGAAAGCTTTATATTGTAAATGCCTACAATGCTCGTACATAATAGCAAAATAGTTATGCTATAAATTGCGATACGATGGTCTTTTACCATTCGTTCCATCCAAGATACAAACCTACCAATCCATCGTTTATTAAGATGTTTTAAATGTTTGTATTTAGGGATTGCCATATAACTATACGAAATAGGAATAATAAAAAGGCTTAATAAAAAAATGGCTATAATATTAATGGAAGCAACCGTTCCAAACTCCTTTAAAAGAGTGCTGTGGGTTAAAATAAAAGTAGCAAAACCCGAAGCCGTGGTGACATTTGTCATTAAGGTAGCATTACCCACTTTTGCAATCACACGTTGTAATGATTTTGCTTGGTTACCGTGTAATTTTATTTCCTGCTGGTATTTGTTAATTAAAAAAATACAATTTGGGATTCCAATAACAATTATTAAGGGCGGAATTAAGGCTGTTAGTACGGTAATTTCATAGTGTAGTAATCCTAATACACCAAAAGACCACATAACCCCTATTACCACCGTAAGTGTAGATATAAAAGTGGCTCTAAAAGATCGAAAGAAAAAGAAAAATATGAGGGAGGTTACCAATAATGCAGCGGCAATAAACCAACGAATTTCGTCTATTATATTTTGCGAATTTAGGGTGCGGATATAAGGCATCCCAGAAGTATGCACTTTTATAGAAGTTTCTGCCTCAAAGGTTTCAATTAACGGAATTAAATTATTAATTATGAAATCCCTCCTGGCTGCAGTATTTACAATTTCCTTTTTTAGGTAGATAGCGGTACGAACCGATTCTTTATTAGGACTGTATACCAATCCTTCATAAAAGGGAAGTTTATTAAAGAGTTCGTATTTATATCGTGCCAGTTTTTTTGAATCAACTATCGAATCATTTATAAATGGGACTAACTGAAAAGCAGCGGAGTCTTCTTGTTTTTCTAATTTTTGAATTGTACCTATGGAAAGCGATAATTCTACCTCTTTAAAAGCAGCAAGATCTTTTGAAAGTTGGATCCAAGCGTTAAAGTTTTTTGGGTGAAATAAAGAGGAATCCTTTACTCCCATGATAATTAAATTTCCCTCCTCCCCAAAGGTGCTTAAAAATTGCTGGTATTCTTCGTTGTAGATATGGTCATCGGGTAATAGATTTGCCTCGGTGTAGGTAAATCGCATATTTTTCCATTGAAGCGCAAAGAAAATAGTGGTAGCTACAATAAAAATGATAAGAAGTATTCTGTTGCGTAATATAAAACGGGCAACGGCACTCCAAAAACCGATACTAAAAAGTTTGTTCAAAAAAGAGTCCTTAAAATTGCTGCAAAGGTATTAAAATACAAAGGATTGAAAAGGAATAGATAGGTTATTAATTTAAAAAAAATCAATAAAAAATATCCTCTTTGAAGTGCCTGTGCTCAAATTACTTTGGCGGCTAAGGAGGAAGTTAGTTCAACTTTTAGGATAAGTATATTTCTTACACCTTCATAATTTCGGCTTCTTTTTTGGCCAAAATTGCGTCAATTTTTTGAATGTGCTCATCGGTCAATTTTTGAATATCAACTTCCAAGCTTTTCTTTAAATCTTCAGAGATGTCTAATTTTTTAATATCGTTGTTGGCGTTTTTACGATCATTACGAACTCCAATTTTAGCATCTTCTGCTTCTGCTTTAGCTTGTTTGGCAAGTTCTCTTCGACGTTCTTCGGTTAAAGGAGGGACATTAATAATAATACTTTCGCCATTATTCATAGGATTAAAACCTAGATTGGCTATTTGAATCCCTTTTTCAATTTCTTGTATCATTTGTTTTTCCCAAGGTTGGATGGTAATAGTCATTCCGTCTGGGGTATTAATATTGGCCACTTGCCCTAGCGGGGTTGGGCTTCCATAATAATTTACCATAACCCCACTTAGCATGGCAGGGGAAGCTTTTCCAGCTCTTATGGTAGCTAATTTTTTTTCAAGGTGCACTAGTGCGCTTTTCATCGCCTCTTCGGTACTGTCTAGTATAAATTGAATTTCGTCTTCCATGGTATTTTTTTAAAGTATTGGCAAATATTAGACCAAATTATAAGTTCACTTTGGTCCCTACTTTTTCTCCAGAAACTACTTTAAGTAGATTTCCTTTTGTGTTCATATCGAAAACGATAATAGGGAGTTCGTTTTCTTGACTTAATGTAAAAGCGGTAGTGTCCATTACTTTTAAGCCTTTTCTTAATACATCATCAAAAGTAATAAAATCGAATTTTGTAGCACTACTGTCTTTTTCTGGGTCGCTGGTGTAAATACCATCTACCCTTGTTCCTTTTAAAATTACATCGGCGCCCACTTCAATGGCACGTAACACTGCAGCAGAATCGGTCGTGAAATAAGGATTTCCTGTTCCACCTCCAAAGATAACGACACGCCCTTTTTCGAGATGCCGAATAGCTCTTCTACGAATAAACGGTTCTGCCACTTCATCCATTTTAATGGCGCTTTGTAAACGGGTTTGCACCCCTTCATTTTCTAAAGCACTCTGTAAAGCAAGTCCATTAATTACAGTGGCAAGCATGCCCATATGGTCTCCTTGAACACGGTCCATACCACCACTTACTCCTGAAACCCCTCTGAAGATATTACCACCACCTATCACGATAGCCACTTGCACTCCTTTTGAAACAATTGCTTTAATTTCGTCTGCGTATTCCTGAAGTCTTACAGGGTCAATACCGTATAGTTGTTGGCCCATTAGGGCTTCGCCAGAGAGCTTGAGTAATATTCTTTTGTATTGCATAGTGGTAGTTTCCTTTAGCAAAAATAAATAAAATTTATGATGAATTGTGTCAAAATAAAAACCGCTTGAGTAATAATTACTAAAGCGGTTTTTAAAAAGTTGTTTAATTATTAGTTTTTAAACTAATGAAATTCTTTCAAAACGAACCACACTTACATCGCCTTTGTTAGCAACATATTGTGCTACGTTAAGCTTATCATCCATAATAAAATTTTGATCCAGCAAGCATTTCTCTTGATCTAGCGTAGTGTTATCTGAAATAAAACGCTCCAATTTTCCGGGAAGAATTTTATCCCAAATTTGTTCTGGCTTGCCTTCTGCTTTAAGTTCCGCCTTTAGCATTTCTTCGGCTTCTGCAATAACAGCATCTGTTAATTGCATTCTTGAGATGTATTTAGGAACATTTTTTAATGTCTTCCCTAATCTTCCCAATTCAATATTTTCTTTTTCTATTACAGCGATTCTTGCTTCGGTTTCTGAAGCCACAAAAGCAGGATCAAAATCTTTGTAAGAAAGGGTTGTAGCTCCCATAGAAGCAACTTGCATAGAAACATTTTTAGCCACTTCGGCGGCACCTTCAAAAGGTTTTGAAAGCCCTACTAAAGCGCCAATCTTATTTCCATGAATATAAGATCCTACAAAAGGAGCTTCTAAGGTTTTGAAACCTCCAATTTCAATTTTTTCACCAATAACTCCTGTTTGTTCTGTACATTTTTCTTGAACAGTCATTCCATTTTCATATTCAGCTGCTAAAAATTCTTCTAAAGTAGCCGTTTGCAACGCAATTTCTGCCATTTTATGTGCCATAGCAACATACGAATCATTTTTTGCTACAAAGTCTGTTTCGCAGTTTAAGGAAACAATTACTCCTTTGGTAGCGTCTTGGTTTACTTTTGCAATTACGGCCCCTTCGCTAGAGTCTCTATCGGCTCTTTTTTCGGCAATTTTTTGTCCTTTTTTTCGTAGGATTTCAATTGCTTTGTCGAAGTCTCCTTCGGCTTCCACCAATGCTTTTTTGCAATCCATCATTCCGGCTCCGGTTTTTTGTCTTAAGTCGTTTACCTGTGCGGCGGTTATTTGTACCATCGTTTTCAAGTTTTTTTGGGTTTAAAAAAAAGTCGTTACAAGATATTCCAAAAGAATAAAGGCAACGACTTTTTAAAGATTATGATTTTGTTATATTATTCTTCTTCGTTGCTGGCAGGAACTGCTACACTAGCTCTTTTTCTAGCCGATTTTTTTACCTCTGTAACGTCATCTTCGTTTTCATCATCTTCAGCTTTTCCAGATTTTCTTTCGGTTAAGCCTTCAGCAATGGCAGTAGTGACACTACTGATGATTTTTTCAATAGATTTTGAAGCATCATCATTGGATGGGATTACGTAATCTATAGAACGTGGGTCACTATTGGTATCTACCATAGCAAAAATAGGGATATTCAATTTTTGCGCTTCTTTTACAGCAATGTGTTCACGAGTTGTATCTACAATAAATAGTGCTCCAGGAAGACGACTCATATCGGTAATAGAACCTAAGTTTTTTTCCAATTTTGCACGGAGACGATCTACCGCTAATCTTTCTTTTTTGGAGAGCGTGTTAAAGGTACCATCTTGCTTCATTCTATCGATAGAGGCCATCTTTTTAACAGCTTTACGAATGGTAACAAAGTTGGTTAACATTCCGCCGGGCCATCTTTCGGTAATGTAAGGCATATTGGCATTTTTTGCTTTTTCTGCAACGATGTCTTTTGCCTGTTTCTTGGTTGCTACAAAAAGAACTTTACGACCACTAGCCGCAATTTTTTTTAGAGCCTCGTTAGCCTCTTCTAGTTTTGCAGCTGTTTTGTATAGGTTGATGATGTGGATTCCATTTCGCTCCATATAGATGTAGGGAGCCATATTGGGATTCCATTTACGGGTAAGGTGTCCAAAGTGAACACCAGCGTCAAGTAATTCCTTGACAGATGTGTTTTTTGCCATTTTGTTTTTAGTTTACGTTCTGTAATAATAGATAGCAATCTTTCTGAATTTCAGACTTGATTTAGATGCTAAACTAATATCCCTTCCGGCAAAGGATGAGATTAACAGCTTGATTAATAATAAAATATGAACTTAGTATAACAAGATTGGGTATCTCGGGATGAGATACCCAAACAAGTTGAAAATATTAACGTTTAGAGAACTGGAATTTCTTACGAGCTTTCTTCTGACCAAATTTCTTACGTTCTACCATTCTTGGGTCTCTGGTAAGTAATCCTTCAGGCTTTAAAATTCCTCTGTTTTCTTCATTTACTTCGCACATGGCACGAGCAATAGCTAAACGTACTGCCTCTGCTTGCCCTGTGATACCACCGCCGTATACGTTTACTTTAATATCAAAGTCTTTTTCGTTATTAGTTAACGCTAAAGGCTGTTGCACTTTGTAACGTAGGGTTGGGGTAGTAAAGTAATTTTCAAATTCGCGGTTGTTGATGGTAATGTTCCCTTTTCCTTTTGTAAGGTATACACGAGCCACAGCGGTTTTTCTTCTTCCTATTTTGTGAATTGTCTCCATTACTTAGCTTGGTTAAGGTTAATTACTTTAGGTTTTTGAGCTTCTTGACCGTGCTCTGCACCAGAGTATACTTTAAGATTTCTAAAAAGTGCTGCCCCTAATTTGTTTTTAGGTAACATTCCTTTTACTGCTTTTTCTACCAATCGGGTAGGATCTTTAGCATACATTTCTTGTGCACTTAACGTACGTTGTCCTCCAGGATATCCTGTATGGCGGACATACGTTTTGGAATCCCACTTTTTACCGGTTAAATTAATTTTACTAGCGTTGGTAACAATCACATTATCTCCACAATCTACATGAGGCGTATAATTTGGCTTGTTTTTTCCACGAAGCATTTTAGCCACTTCGCTGGCAAGACGACCCAATGCTTGGCCGTCCGCATCTACCAATACCCATTCTTTGTTAACGGTATTTTTGTTGGCAGATACTGTTTTGTAACTTAATGTATCCATTAGTTTTTTGTCAAAATAGTTAATAAATCATTGAAATCCTCTCTAAGAGGGGTGCAAATGTAATGCTATTTATTTGAAAAACAAATGCCCAAATTGTTTTTTTAATGCCTGTTAAAAACGTTAAAATTCTCTTAATTAATCCAGTTAACTGTCACATGCAAACGTACTTTTAGTCTATTAAAACATCAATCAAACCACAACTAACTACCCATGGCGTTTAAAAACCTCCTGTCTTTTGCTGTTACCATACTTTGTTATGGCTATATTTTTGCTCAAGAAGCCACTACCGAAACAAATTCTAAATCCTACGATAAAAGAGTCTATACTACCGCTTCCATTGTTGGTAAAGGGGACATTACTATTGATGGTAAGATTGATGAAGCCGCTTGGGACGTGGTAGAATGGACTACCGATTATGTAGAATTTGAACCCGATGTAGGAACCCCTCCCACCGAGCAAACCAAAATGAAAATAGCTTATGACGACAAGAACCTGTATGTTGCTTTTATCTGTTTTCAGGCAGATCCTTCCACCATCGAAAAGCGAATGGGTAGGAGGGATGATTTTCCGGGTGATTGGGTAGAAATTAATATTGATAGTTATAACGATGACCGAACCGGATTTTCATTTACTCTTTCTGCTTCTGGGGTTAAAGGAGATGAATTTATTTCGAATAATGGTAATTTTGATGATAGTTGGAATCCCATTTGGTATATGGACACACAAATTACTTCGGAAGGTTGGACTGCCGAAGCAAGAATTCCATTAAGTCAGCTTCGTTTCGGAAATAATGAGGAGCAAATTTGGGGATTGCAATCGACCCGACGCTATTTCAAAAATGAAGAACGCTCTACTTGGCAACCCCTACCTGCTAATCCGCCGGGATGGGTGAGTGAATTTGGGGAGTTGCGGGGGCTTATTGGTTTAAAACCACAAAAACAGCTAGAGATTCAACCCTATACGGTGGCCCAATTAGATACCTATGAAGCCGAAACGGGCAATCCTTACAGAGACGGTAGTGATACCAAATTAACAGGGGGATTGGATGCAAAAATAGGAGTCACTAACGACTTAACAGTCGATTTAACCATTAATCCCGATTTTGGCCAAGTCGATGCCGATCCCGGAGCCATTGCCTTGGATGGATTTGAAATATTTTTTCAGGAACGGCGTCCCTTTTTTGTGGAGAACAAGAATATATTCGATTATAATTTTGCCGGAAATGATGACAATTTATTCTTTTCTAGAAGGATTGGAAGAACTCCTCAAGGGTCTGGATATGGACTTACCACAGCGTATGTGGATGATCCAACCAACACTACCATTTTAGGAGCGGCAAAGTTGAGCGGAAAAACAAAAGATGGCTGGACGTTAGGTATTTTAGAAAGTATTACTGCTAATGAATATGCCGATGTTACCGATATAAATGGAGAGGAAACGGAAGTTTTGGTAGAACCTCTTACCAATTATTTTGTAGGAAGGGTACAGAAAGACTTTAATGATCGCAACAGTTATATAGGGGGTATTTTTACTGCAACAACTAGAAATATGGCAGATAACCTTCAGTTTTTACATAGTCATGCCTACTCTGGAGGTTTAGATTTTCAACATAACTGGAAAGATAGAAAATACTATGTAGAGGGTAGTGCCGTTTTGAGCAATGTGCGTGGTTCTGCTGAAGCAATAACCAATACTCAATATTCCTTAACACATCTTTTTCAGAGAGTTGATGCCAGCCACGTAGAGATTGATCCCAACAAAACCTCACTTACCGGTACAGGAGGGCGTTTTGAAATGGGTAAAGGTAGTGGAGGAAACTGGCGCTATAATTTTGGAGGCAATTGGCGTTCGCCAGAATTAGAACTAAACGATTTAGGATTTTTACGTCAGGCTGATGAAATTCGCCAATATTCCAATGTTCGAAGATTTTGGAACAATCCTACCAGTTGGTTTCGGCAAGCAAATATTGGGTTAAATCAGTTTTCATCCTATGATTTTGAAGGAAATTACAACCGTATTCAATACGAATTAAATGGCTATATAAACTGGAAAAACAATTGGTGGACCGAAGGAGGAGCAGCACACAAACCGCGAATTTTTTCGAATACCGTTTTACGCGGAGGGCCTCGCTGGCGTTGGAGTGATGAAAACTTTTTCTATCTTTTTTCTGGAACCGATAGTAGAAAAAAATTCAATATGCATGTTGGCTATGTGAATTCATGGGCGAAACAACAAAATTTTGGATTGCAACGGTATGTACTTCGTTTATTTTATCAGCCTTTAAATACTTTGAATTTATCTTTAATTACAGAATACGAACAAAATCCAAATAAGACCCAATATGTTACCGAAAGTTCTTTTAATGGAACCCCACGATACATTTTAGGCGAAATTGATAACGAATCGTTGAGTACAACTCTTCGCGTAAATTATAATATCAACCCCAATTTGACCATTCAATATTACGGGCAACCTTTTATTTTCAATGCTAAGTATTCCAATTTTAATTACGTAAATAATCCTATCGCTGAAGATTTAAATGATAGGGTTACATGGTACGATAGTAATCAAATTTCTTTTGAAGATGGTGCTTACACTGTAGACGAAGATAAAGATGGTACTGCCGATTATGCCTTTGGTGATCCCGACTTTTCCTTTGTACAGTTTCGGTCTAACTTGGTAGTACGCTGGGAATACATTCCCGGGAGTGAAATATTTTTGGTGTGGTCGCAGGGAATCACAGGAATTGGAGACCCAAACAATGATTTCAGTACCATAATAGATAACCAATTACTGAGTCAACGGCCACAAAATACCTTTTTGATTAAAGCAACCTATCGATTTGTTTTGTAAAACTTTAGCTTAGTTTTTCGTTTTTTTAAGTAAATAAACTGTTTTTTTGTATCCATAATTTAAAATTTAAAAAATGAAAAAAATAGCATTTACGTTACTTATTGCAACCTTACTTATTAGCTGTAAAAAAGACGACGATGGGGATTCTGGAACTTCCATAGAGGGTACTTGGAAACTTACGGCATTTACAACTGAAACAGGATTCGATTTTAATAATGATGGAACAGCTAGTACTAATTTATTAGCAGAAACAAATTGTTACCAAAATGAAACACTCGAGTTTAGTTCTAATGGCTCAGGAACAGCGACCACTAGGTCTTATGCAGATATTACTTTGGATTTCGTTGCGGGTTCTACAACAGAATATGAATATACTGTGAATTGTATTCAAGAAACAGAAACAAGTTCCTTTAATTGGGCTCAAAATGGGAGTAACATGGTAATAACCGCTACCGATTTTTCTTATACTGGAACTATTTCAGGAGCAACACTAACAATTATTATTCCCAGTGGATTTGTAGTAGAAGTGGAAGACGGGAACGGAACAGCCTTTACTACCGAAGATATTACAATTGTTTATACGAAGCAGTAATTTAATTTTATTATAAATAATGAAGCCGAAAGAATTCTTTCGGCTTTTATATTTTAATGTGCCTCCAACCAGTTTTCACCCACACCCATTTCTACTTCAAGGGGAACAGAAAGAGGAAAGGCCTGTTCCATTTCGGCTTTGATAAGAGTTTTTAGCTTTTCCAATTCAGGTTTGTAAGCATCAAAGACCAATTCGTCATGAACCTGAAGCAGCATTTTACTTTTAAAATTACCTTCTTCCAGTTTTTGGTGTATGTTAATCATGGCAATTTTTATAATATCCGCTGCACTTCCTTGAATAGGTGCATTCACAGCATTTCGTTCTGCCGCACCACGCACCACCGCATTGCCACTATTAATATCTTTTAAGTACCTGCGGCGTCCCAAAATAGTTTGTACATAGCCATTTTCGCGAGCAAAATCCACTTGTTTGCTCATATAGTTTCGAAGCTTAGGATAGGTTTTATAATAGGCTTCAATTAAGTCTTTGGCTTCGGTTCTATTTAAATCGGTTTGGTTACTTAATCCAAAGGCCGAAACCCCGTAGATAATTCCGAAGTTGACCGTTTTGGCATTGCTACGTTGTTCGCGGGTAACTTCATTTAAAGGAACATTAAACACCTTTGAAGCTGTAGAAGCGTGAATGTCCTCGCCATTTTTAAATGCCTGAATCATGGTGTTCTCTTCACTTATAGCCGCAATAATACGTAGTTCAATTTGAGAATAATCTGCCGAAAGCAGCACGTGCTCTTTGTCGCGCGGGACGAAGGCCTTGCGGACTTCGCGACCGCGCTCGGTACGAATAGGAATATTCTGTAAATTAGGATTATTACTTGCCAAACGCCCTGTGGCAGCCACCGTTTGCATATAATCGGTATGCACTCTTCCCGTTAAGGGTTCTACTTGGTTTGGAAGTGCATCTACATAGGTGCTTTTTAATTTTGAAAGCCCTCTAAAATCGAGAATATCTCGAATGATTTTGTGGTCTTTTGCCAGATAGGATAGTACCTCTTCAGCTGTGGAATATTGCCCTGTTTTGGTTTTTTTGGGTTTATCGATGAGTTTTAATTTTTCAAATAAAATATCTCCCAATTGTTTCGGTGAAGCGATATTAAAGGTTTCTCCCGCAGCTTGGTAAATTTCAGCTTCCAACTTTTTGATGTCTGAATCTAATTGTACCGAAAGAGTTTTCAGGAAGTTTTCGTCTAGATTAACACCTTCCAATTCCATATCGGCTAGCACACGAAGTAAGGGAACTTCAATCTCGTCAAATAGTTTTTGGGTATTGGCTTCGCCCAATTCAGTTTCAAAATGTTGTTTTAATTGAAGGGTGATATCGGCATCTTCTACAGCATATTCGGTTTGTTGTTCCAAAGGAACTTCCCGCATGGATTTTTGGTTTTTTCCTTTTCCAATCAATGTTTCAATAGAAATTGGAGTGTAGTTAAGGTAAGTTTCAGCCAGCACATCCATATTATGCCGCATATCGGGATTGATGAGGTAGTGCGCCAACATGGTGTCGAACAAGGGTCCTTTTACAGAAACACCATATTTTTTTAGCACTTTAATATCATATTTTAAGTTTTGACCAATTTTTTGAATGCTTTCATTTTCAAAGAAAGGCCGTAGTTGCTCAATCAATTCTTGCGTTTTTTCTTTTTCTTCAGGGAACGGAAGATAGAATCCACTGCCTGTTTCCCAGCTAAATGCAATTCCCACCAATTGGGCCGTTAAGGGATTCAATCCGGTGGTTTCCGTGTCGAAACATACGCTTTTTTGGTTGAGCAAATTTTGAATAAACAATTTTGTCCCTAAACCGGGTTGTACCGTTTGATATAAATGCGGAATTTCCCTATAGGTATTTCTGGAGCTGAAAACCTGGTTTTCTTGAGTTGTTTCGCCTTCGTTTCCAAAAAGAGAAAACTGTCCGGCTCCTGCTGTAGCAGAGGAAGATTTCTTTGGTTTTACATCCCCCTCAGTCAACGAAGTTGACAGCTCCCCCTTCAAAGAGGGAGCAGACGCTCCGTCTTCTTTTGCAAAGGTTTTTAAGAAGTTTTCCGTTAATCTGCGGAATTCCAATTCTTCAAAAATTTCGGTAACGGCCATGATATTGGGGTCACTCATTTCAAAAGCTGACTCGTCGAATTCCACAGGAACATCCAGCAGTATTTTTGCCAATTCTTTGGAAAGCATTCCTAATTCTTTAGCAGCTTCCACTTTTTCTCTCATTTTTCCGCTAAGCTTATCGGTATTCGCTAGAAGATTTTCCATGGAACCAAAATCGGCAATAAACTTTTTTGCTGTTTTTTCACCCACACCCGGCAATCCAGGAATGTTATCGGCGCTATCGCCCATCATCCCAAGAAAATCGATCACTTGTAAAGGACTCTCTACCTCAAATTTTTTCTTTACTTCGGGAATGCCCCAAACTTCGTATCCACCCCCAAACGAATTGGGTTTGTACATAAAAATATTTTCGGAAACCAATTGCGCAAAATCTTTATCGGGAGTCACCATAAAGGTTTGATAGCCTTGTTTCTCTGCTTTTTTGGCAAGGGTTCCTATAATATCATCGGCTTCGTAACCTTCCTTAACCATGATGGGGATGTTCATGGCTTTTAGGATTTTTTCGATATATGGAACGGCAATTTTAATGGCTTCGGGGGTTTCATCGCGGTTGGCTTTGTAGGCTTCAAACATTTCATTTCTAGAAACGCTTCCGCCTTTGTCAAAACATACGGCGAGATGGTCTGGACGTTCTCTTTTAATAACATCCAGCAACGAATTTACAAACCCTAGAATAGCAGAGGTGTCGGTTCCTTTGCTGTTGATTCTAGGATTTTTTATAAAGGCGTAATACCCACGAAATATTAAGGCATAGGCATCTACGAGGAAGAGTCTTTTTTGTTGTGACATAGTTTGGAAAGCTTATCCTTCAAAAGTAAAAAGAAGAATTTGGAATACAGGTATGATAGTAATAAAAAAAGCCGCTCCCAACTGCGGCTTTTTCTTAAAACATAGTCTGCTAGAATTACAGCTATGTTACTTATCAATAAGATATCCATTTATTGCTCCAGAGTTGACAGCAAGCACTTGCCCTTCATCTACAAAAATGGGATTATGAAAAGAGGTTAGACCAGCACTAGATTGACTATTCCCATTACCGTTATAAATAGTGATGCTATCAATGCTAAAATTAGTACTCCATCTTGCATTTAAGATTACTAAAACTTTATTTGCAGGAACTATATATGAAGGTGTGGATGCTATTGTTGTGGGGGTGATATTTGCGTTTACTAAAAAGCCGGATAC
Source organism: Flavobacteriaceae bacterium (assembly GCA_041392205.1). Taxonomy (GTDB): domain Bacteria; phylum Bacteroidota; class Bacteroidia; order Flavobacteriales; family Flavobacteriaceae; genus Halomarinibacterium. The sequence goes on from JAWKMO010000002.1 coordinate 420,698, forward strand.
TCCTAAGAAATTAGTAGAAGCTGTAATAGAGTTTCCCCCAGTAGCTATTAAAGGATTTGTTAATCCTCCATACGCTCCAACATTGTGAACGCCAGCAAGAACTTCCGTTCCAGAAATAGATAAGGTAGTAGCGCCTGTGTTGCTTATCACATTTGTAATGTATAAGTTTTTACCCGCTGGAACTGTATAGGAAGTTGTTGACAAATTATTCATTGTTATAGGAGTCATTCCTAAAAAACCATCGGGATATTTTGGGTCTTTTAACTCGAAAGGTGTGGTTGGATTTTGCCAACTCGCAGTTCCAGATCCATCAGTAGTTAATACTTGGTTTGCAGTACCATCGGTTGTGGGCATGGTGTAGGCGTCATTAATATTCATCCGGCCATCTTTGTAAATGGTTAGTGCATTGCTTCTAGTGGCCGTACTAGTGCCATTACCAATAGCAAATAAACGGTCGTTAGCATTAAAAGCAACAGTACTCGCTGGACTGTAATTGGTGCTGTTTATACCTACAACAGTTTCATACGCAGAAAAAGCTTCAAGGTTTGTTCCAATAGCAATACTATTAGCACTATTAACAGTATTTTGAGCTCCAATAGCAAGGCTAATATCTCCCGCAACATCATTGCCTTGCCCTAAAGCAATTGAGTTTTCTCCCGAAGTACTATTATCTGTTCCTGCCGATAAATTATACATTCCAGACACCACACTGTCTGACCCAAAAGCCACTCCGTTATCGCCACTTACCTCATTAAAAAACCCAAAAGCAGCAGATTGTGGACCACTAACAATATTGCTATTTCCGAATGCGACAGATTCTGTACCACTCACGGTATTACTATTTCCGAAAGCAGCAGAATAGTTTCCAATATTAACATCATTCCATTGTGTTCCGCCTACATATCCTGCTCGAAAAGCTGCTTTTCTGGGGTAGAAAAACATTTTGGTTCCTGAACCTGTCAATGCTAAAGTTGCACCTGTATTAAAGGCACCTGTATTTTGAAAGCCATCGGTACCATTAATTAGCACCGCTCCATTAGAAGCTGTTATAGTGCGTCCTGCGCCTAAACCCCCTTCATCATAGGCTTGGTCTAAGGTGTTTTGGGTATCTGTTATGGAAAGGGTTGTAAAGGTTACTTGACCAGAACCATCGGTGGTCATTACTTGCCCAGTGGTGCCATCTATAATTGGAAAAGCATATCCTGTTGTAGCAGGGTTTCCTACTTGTAGTCCGCCATTTATTCGAATGATATCATTATCAAACTCACCATAAATTAGCGGATTTGAAGAGGAACTGTTTTCAATAAAAAGGCGATTATTTACTAATTGATTAAATCCAGCTTCATAGCCAATCATTATATTATTCGACTTATTATTGGATGGATTCGCAATAAAATTATTAGCACCCGCTCTTCGCCCTACAAAAACATTATTATTTCCGTCTACATAACGCCCAGAAAAGTCTCCTACAGATACGTTGTTATTCCCTACTGTATTTTCCATGAAGGAATTACCTCCAATAGCAGTATTGCCATTTCCAGTAGTGTTTTGTTCCATGGCATTGGATCCAATAGCCGTATTACTAAGACCATTGTTATAACGAAGAGACCAATAACCGAAGGCCGAGTTCCCATCTCCTTGTGTATTGGATGATAAAGAAAAGTTACCCATTGAGGTATTATTAAGTCCATCGGTGTTTGCTCCCAAAGCATTTTTTCCAACAGCGGTATTATTTCCGCCAAGGGTGTTAGCATTCAATGCATTTTTCCCAACAGCGGTATTGCTTGTTCCTGTTGTGTTGTTAAAAAGGGCAGTATAGCCCAAGGCAGTATTATCATCCCCAGTTGTGTTACTTCTCAATGAGTTATATCCTAAAGCAATGTTATGTTCCCCTTCTGTATTATCATATAGTGCATCTGCTCCAACGGCAACATTTCTGGCACCTATTGTGTTTCTGTAAAGTGCTTGATAACCAACAGCAATGTTGTAATTACCTGTAGTATTTGTATATAAAGTGACATCGCCTATGGCAACGTTATAGCTTGCGCTAATGTTTGTAAAAAGGGGATTTCTCCCAATAGCTACATTGTTATTTCCGGTTGAGGTATTGCTTAAAGCATTGTAACCAATTGCTGTATTTTGTCCACCAGTGGTAATGTCATTTAATGAGGCAAACCCCAATGCCGTATTTTCAATACCGGTGGTAATATTTTGCATAGCACCGATACCAATGGCCGTATTTTTTCTAAAGCCAGCTGTTTCAGTAGCTCCTACATTTTCACCTAAAAACAATGAATTGGTAGTGGTTATACCATCCGTTAGATCGTCTATTTTTTGAACACCCATAGCCGATAAGTTTACCCAAACAGTTCCGTTGTAATAATAAAATCCTGGAGTAGTACCATCGGTTTGGTAAATTAATAAACTGGTGGCTGGGGTGCCTATTAATAATTTCTGGGCTTCCGTCATGCGAGGGACCAGCATCCCTTTATCAGTAGCGGTAATATCTAACATGGCACTGGCATCTGGGGTGGTGGTGTTGATACCAACTTGGGAGGTACTAGTAAAAATACAACCCATAAAAAAGGATAAAAATAGTAGTGTCTTCATAATACATTTTTTAAAACACCGTAGCGAAGTAGGTCAAGTTTTGGCTATTCAGTAAAAAGAGATTTGGGATACCTTTTTACGAATGTATATAAACCTAGTAGGGTAAAACTAAAGGAGAAGCATGAGGGTGCCAATTCTATTTAGTGAAGAGGTTGTTTTTTTAGTGAACGCAACTATTTAATTGTCTGGACAAACAATCTCTTTCCCAACCAAGTTTCCTTTATCGTCCGGTTGATAACGAAAGCATTTCCCTGTGGCACTTTTCATAATCACCCCGCGGTGTAGGTTATTGATAAAAATATCGCCATCGGCTACTTCCAAAAGGCTTTTTGGGGCGGTAGTATTTATTCCAACACCACCGCCACTATTTCCTGTGCTGGTACCAGGATCGTTTTCGCAATCATCCCCCACGCCGTCTCCGTTCGTGTCGGTTTGTGAGGCATTACTAAAGGTAGGGCAGTTGTCGCACACGTCGCCCACACCATCACCATCGCTGTCCAGTTGGTCTGTATTAGCTGTGTTAGGGCAATTATCATTAGCGTCTATAAAACCATCACCGTCTGTGTCTGGTTGTGTGGTGTTACAATAAGGAATAATAGAGGCAAAAGAAGTACAATGGGTATTATTACCACTAATAGTAATAGTACCTCCTGCATACGCCGAACCATCTATAAAATTTCGCATAACACAACATTCATCTAGAGTAGAATTAGAACTTAATGTGGTAGTACCCCCTACGACAATAAGATTATCTAGTTGAGAAATATCTGTTAAAACATCATTGGAGTTTATGTTTAAATCGTTAGATATTGTCACAAGGTTTTCTAAACCGTTAAGGGATGTGAGTGCGTCAAGATTGCTTAAGGTAAGACTTCCTATGCTTGAAATGGCATTTAAGGGTGCTAAGCTATTTAATGAGGAGTCGTTTGAAATACTTAAGCTAGTTACAGATGTTAGATTTTGCAAACCACTTATGTCACTTAAATTCGTGGAATTTATAGTAATGGTTCCGGCAGAAGTTAGATTATTAAATGCATTTACAGAGGTTAATGAAGTTGCACCATTAATTGTAAGGAATGAACTCAATGTGGTTAAATTTGGCATGGCCGCAATAGATGATAATGCTGCATTAGAAAAAAACCCTAAACTATTACAAGTTGTTAAATTAGGTGTTGAGATACTAGTAAGGCTAGAATTGCTTTGTATGATAAGGGAAATTACTTGTGTTAAACTAGGCGCTGAAAAGCTTGGAATATTTGTATTGCTTAAGATGCTAATTGAACCCGCCTGAGTTAAGTTTGGAAAGTTGAGTGAACTTAAACTGGCGTTACTCTGAATTTCAATATTTCCTGTTAGACTTGGTACATTGCTTATAGTTCCCAAATCTGTAAGTAAGGGATTAAAACTAATATATATTGAATTTCCAATGGACGTAATGGATGAAAAGCTGGCTAGAGAAGATAATCCTGTAGATTGAATAATAAATTGCGATGGTATGGTATTTAAAGGACCAAGGGTTATTGCGTTTAAAGAATTTAAGTTAGATAGACTAAAACTACCACCTATTGATGATAGGGATGAAAGCGTTATCGATGTTATATAAAACGCAGAACTAAAGCTAACATTTGTCCCTACCGATTGTAAACCAGGCAATGAAAATGAGCTATTACTATAGGAAAGAACCCTTAATTCTGCACCTATAGTGTTTAAATTTTCTAATCCTGCCATCGATACAGAAGTTGATTGAACGGTTACTGTTCCTGTAACGGTGGTTAAAAAAGTTAACCCAGAAAGATTCGTAACACCTCCTTGAATAGTTAAGTTTCCATCTATAGTAGTACAACCAGTTCCCCCATACGTTGCTACAAAATTATCTACACCGGGTTGACTGAAAAATGTAACATTGCCTGTGATACATGTTTGAGCAACAGTAATCTGTGCTAAAAACAAAGCGCTTAAAAAAAGTAATTTTTTCATTTTAAATTCTTTTTAATAGCGGGGTAGGTTAAGTTTTCTGGCAGTCTCTTTTAGGGCAAAAGAGGTTACTTAAATTAACTTATTGTGAAAATAGTATGGAGAGCTTTTTAAAAGAAATCTATTTAGTGAATGGGAGGGTTTTTTTAGTGAATGAAAAATAAATATTTGAAATAGAATTCTTTACTTAAAAGCATAATAAGCATTTTTCATTGCAGATACCATTCTTGAAGGTTCAAAAAAATCTGAATTTGCAAGTGCCACATACCAAACAAAAGGTTTTTGTCCATCGCTTTTGTAAAAACGACAAAAACTTGTTGCACCATTCCATGAACCACTATGCCAAACATTACTATTTTTAATATGTAACCCATATCCGTAAGTAGATGGGACGTTTATTTCCAGTGGAATTGCCTCCATCATTTTGCTTGATACACGATCTCCTAAAACAGACTTTCCCGATAAAAAAAGGGCCCATTTTTGTAAATCTGGAAGGGTTGTATAAATTCCTCCATCACCAGGCATAAAATCATTATTAGTTGGGACTGCAGGAATAAATTTAAATCTTGGTAAGCTATAATAATTGGTAATGGTTTTTGGCTTTTTCCCTTTTCCTCCAAATATAAAAGTGTTATTCATTCTTAAAGGCTCAAAAAATGTTTCTTGCATAAATCTTGATATAGATTTAACAGCTATCAATTCAATAAGAAAAGCTATTAAAACATAATTTGTATTGGTATAAAGCATTAACCTTCCGGGGGCTTGTATTAAAGTATTTCTATTTTTTATAAACCGTAATATGGTAGCTGGATTGTTTGTGTTTTTTAAATAAGTAAAAGCATTGTTAGTGTATTCTTGAAGTCCCGATGAATGGTTTAATAAATGCTTCAATTTTACTTGAGAGGCATACTCGGGCCAAGACGGAATGTAATCTCCCACAAAATCTTCAATACTTTTTTCTCCATTAGAACTTTCAATGAGGTGTAACAATCCAGCAGCGAAAAATTGCTTGCTCATAGAAGCTAAATGAAATGGTTTATCGTTTTCTGTAAAATCCCGGCAGTATAACGATTTACTAAGTCCATTAACATCAATTTCAACAAGATTAACAGCCATTTGTACATGTTCTGGGGTGTTTACAGAAAGAGCATTAAGATGTGCCAAAATAAATTGGGACATTGATGGGTTCTCTCCTAATGAATTAGTTTCTTCTGGCATGGGTATAACTATTGCTTTTCAAGCCTAGTTAATAAAGCTTCCTTATGTGAATTACTCAATGGAATTTCTTCCTCTCCAATGTAGATATTAGAAGCACTTATAGAAGTAATTTTTTTAAAATTAACCCAATATGAACGATGTGTTTGAATAAAATTAGTAAGATTTAACCTTTCCGACGTTTTTTTTAGCGTGTGGGGGACTAAGTATTTTTCGGATGAGGTTACCACATAACAATAATTGTCAAACGCCTTTAAATACAAAATACTTGCTTGATTTATTTTGTGGGTACGCCCATCAGATTTCAGTAAAATATAATCCTCATTGGTCAACGAAAAATTATGCCAAGCAAGCTCAATATTGCTTCGTAAGCCGGCTTCAGTAAAAGGTTTTACGATGAAACCCAAAGGGTGAGTTTCTTTAACTCGGGTAATGGTATGGGGATCGGTTTGGGAAGTGAGATAAAGATAGGGAATGTTTCGTTCATCTAATCGTTTGGCTAATTCAATACCATCTTTTACACCTTCCAATTGGATGTCAAGCAACACCAATTGGGGCAAATGTTTATCAATAGCAACGAGCGCTTCATCATATTCATCACTGTCGCCAATAATATTAAACCCTTGCTTTTTTAAAGCGGTTGTAATAGTGGAGACAATTAAGGGTTCATCTTCTACAATATAAATATTAAGTGATTTCAAAGGAAGTTTTTTATTTTTCAAAATTGAAATTACTTGAAGCTAATTAGTATGCTAAAAATTTTTAGTGAATGTAGTTATTTTTTTAGTGAATAAATTTAGCCATAGGTTATAACGCCCTTTAAAGTTCAATAAAACGATGCATATCCAAAATGGCTATTGTTCCTTTTGATGGTGCTTCATGAAAATGTAGTGAAGCCTTTAATTTTTTTGCTAAAGATTTAATTAATTGAATCCCAAAAGAGCTTTCTCTTATTTCTGAAGGCATTCCCATCCCATTATCTTCTACTTGTAATTGTAATGTTTCGCCTATTTTTTTGAAGCGTATTTGCATTAAACTATTTTCTGATACACTTGGAAAAGCGTGCTTAATTACATTAGTTATCAACTCGTTTAAAATTAATCCCAGTGGCGTAATTGTTTCAATACCTAGCACTAATGATGCTACTTCCAAATTATATTTTATTGCGTTTCCTTTAAATTGATGGCTCTCAAAAATATCATGGGTAAGGTCTGTAAAGTATTCTTTGGTGTTAATACCCACGAGTTGGTCTTTACTGTATAATTTTTGATGAATTAATACCATGGAACGCACCCTATTTTGTGCTTCTTTCATGGCCAATTTTGCTTCCTTGTCTTCTATATTTTCAGATTGTAAATAAAGCAATGAAGACACCATCTGAAAACTATTTTTAACCCGGTGGTGGGTCTCTTTTAAGAGTACATTTTTCTCGTCCACAGTAGCTTCTAATAGCTTTTTTTGCTTTGCTAAAAGGTTGTTTTTCTTTCGGTTTTTATAGAGAAAAAATCCAATTAATCCAGCAATTAGAATTCCTCCAAAAGCTATAAATAAATAGAGTTGCTTTTGTTGCTCGGCTTTTTCGGTTTCAAGAGTAAGAACTTTTAATTGAGCATCTTTTTTCTCGGTTTCGTATTTTGTTTGTAAATCGAAAACGGTTTCATCACGTTGCTTTTCTTTAATTTCTTCAAATACACTTACATATTCATCTCTATACTTTAATGCCTCTTTATAATTTCTGGTAAAGGCATAATAATCGGCCAGATTTCGAAGCAAAAGACTTTTATCACGAATCCCCACATTTTTTATCGCTTCTTTAGCCCGTAATAGGATTGTTTCCATGTTGCTAGAATCTTGTGATTTAGCTTTTGCGTGTAACAAAAAGTAAAGATTAATTTCAGAATCTGGATTTTCAGGGCTTATCTCTGTGGCTTTTTCAAGGTAGGGAAGGGCTTCTTTAAATTTTTCTTGTTTTACAAATAGGTATCCTAAATTAGCGTAAGTACTATAATCCATTTCCCGCCGTACATCCAAAGCTAAACTGGCAAACATATACGATTTTGCCTTTTCAAAATTTTCTAGGGAAGAATGTATAGCGCCTAAATTTATTAAGCATTTTTTTTGAAGGACTAAATCGTTATTTTCTTTGGCCAAATCATAGGAAATAGTATAATATTTTAAGGCATTTTCATAACTATCTGTAGTATGAAACATGACGCCCAAAGAGTGGTAAATAGAAGCTTTGTACTCCAATTTATACTGTTCGCACAGGGTTATTCCTTCAAAATAATATTCGCTTGCTTTTTTATAATTTCCATCCACTATTTCGTGATAAAGCCCTTTAGTTTCTAAGGAAATAGCCATGCCTAACGGATACCTATTCTTTTCTGAAAATTGCAGCGCTTTTTCTGCATAAATAAGGGCAGAGTCATTTTCTGTAATAATATACTCCCATGCTAAATCTGCATAAAGCTGCACTTTTTCTGATACCGTTGTGGTTGTATCAATAGTAAATAGGAGCTGTTTTTTTTGCGATTTTTCTTGTGCAAAAAGTATGGTAGAACAAAAAAGGAAAAATATAGTTTTCAATATAAAAGGATTAAATATTTAATTAAGATACTCTTTTTTTTCGATTTCTTTTTTTTAAGTTATTGAAATGCAATTTGTATTTTTCCGAAGTAAAAAAATCGAAATGAAACACTTTTCAATTGCCCTTCACGGGGGAGCGGGAACCTTAGTAAAAGGGCTCATGACTGCTGAATTAGAAGCTCAATATAAAGCGGCTTTAATTGAAGCTTTAGACGCAGGCTATGCCGTTTTGAAAAAGGGTGGGAGCGCTCTGGATGCCGTGGAAAAATCTGTTATTTCTTTAGAAAACACACCTCTTTTTAATGCAGGAAAGGGAAGTGTTTTTACCAACCAAGGGACTCACGAAATGGACGCAGCCATCATGGATGGCAGTAATTTAAAAGGAGGAGCCGTTTCTTTAATTACTGGAATTAAAAACCCTATTTCCTTAGCACGTGATGTGATGGAAAAAAGCGACCATGTGTTTTTAGCAGGAGAAGGCGCGATGCAGTTTGCCAAGAAAAATGGGTATGAGGTCTTACCTCCCGATTATTTTTACGATGAAGTGCGGTACCAACAATGGCAAAATATAAAAGATAGTACCACTTTTCAACTAGATCATAGTGTAAAAAAAGATGGAAAATTTGGGACGGTTGGTGCCGTGGCTTGTGATGGTTTTGGAAACCTCGCCGCAGCTACTTCCACAGGAGGCATGACCAATAAAAAATGGGGTCGCGTGGGGGATAGCCCCATGATTGGTGCTGGCACCTATGCCAATAATAAAACTTGTGCGGTGAGCTGTACGGGAAGTGGCGAATATTTTATTAGAGGAGTGGTGGCGTATGATGTTTCTTGTTTAATGGAATACAAAAAGTTATCCCTTGAAGAAGCCACTTCCGAAGTGATTCATAATAGAGTAATGCAAATAGGGGGCGATGGCGGTTTAATTGCCGTAGATGCCCAAGGGAACATCGCCATGCCTTTTAACACCGAAGGCATGTACCGGGCATTTAAGACTTCAAAAGAAAAAGAGGGATTGGGGATTTACAAAAACTAAACAAAAGGAGCATCTACAGGGAGCACCGTTATTTTTCGGTCTTTAATGTTAAACACATCCCCATTGGCCAACACATGGGTTTTTAAGTTGGTAAGCGTCATGGGGGTACCTTGTTTGAGAATTTTTTCGTTGTTGTGCTTAATCTTTCGAGGATCAAAGAGGACCACCATTCCAGAACCAATTACTTCAAAGGTGTTGCAATTACGTATAATAAGTCCGGTATCTTCGGCCAATCCTACGCCAATTAATTTGGGGTGTCTTGCAACCGCCTCGGCTAAACGTCCAAAACGACCTCTTCTAATAAAATGAGAATCAATAATAAGATTGGGAATAAAACCCATGCCCAATCCCATCCCTACAGCACCTTTGGTAAAAGCTTCTTTAATATTCCCTCCCGTAATCATTTCTTGGCTCATACACATCGCTCCGGCACTGGTTCCGGCAATGACAAAATGTTCTTTGTGAAATTTTTCTATCAAAAGGTCGTGAATTTTAGTCCCACCAATTTCACGGGTAATATTGGATTGGTTTCCGCCAGAAAACATCACACAATTCGCTTTTTTGATAATGCCTATGTTTTTTGGATCTTCACTTTGCGCTCTTTTTCTTATATCTAAAATTTGTACATTTTTACATCCTAGTTTGCCAAAGGCTTCCAAATAATTTTGGCTTACTTCTTCAGGAATGCTCGAAGCAGTTGGGATTACCACAATGTTTGAATAGATACCGCCAGCTTCTTTTACCACATGGTATAATATACCTTCACTAATAAATTCAAGGGTGTATTGTTCGTTTAGTTCTATTCCTTTGTCTTCGTTTCCTCCTATAGGTATTAGGATTCCTTTTATGTTCATGGCGTTCTTTTCAATGCTGCAAAAATACACGTTTTTGAAAAGAAAAAAATTATATATTTATAATCTTTGACAATAACCAACTTTAAACTTTTTATCTATGAGAATTAGGGAAATCAATGCGATGCGAGGGCCAAATTACTGGTCGGTTCGTCGCCATAAATTAATCGTGATGGTTTTGGATTTGGAGGAAATGGAAGAACGACCGTCTAATACAATTCCGGGTTTTTTGGATCGATTAAAAGCCATATTTCCCAGTATGTACAGCCATCGTTGCTCGGTTGGTGAACCGGGAGGTTTTTTTCAACGAGTAGAAGAAGGTACTTGGATGGGGCACATTATAGAGCACATTGCTTTGGAAATTCAAACCTTGGCAGGAATGGATACCGGTTTTGGAAGGACTCGTACCTATGGCGAAAAAGGAGTGTATAATGTAGTGTTCTCCTATATTGAAGAATCGGTAGGGCGTTATGCCGCCAAAGCAGCTGTGGATATTTGTCAAGCACTAATAGATGGTAAGGAATACAATTTAGAAGACGACATCCAGCGGATGCGAGAACTTCGCGAGGCAGAGCGTTTAGGCCCAAGTACAGGATCTATTGTTGAAGAAGCTGCTAGTAGAGGCATTCCTTGGATACGATTGAATAAATATTCGTTGTGCCAATTAGGGTATGGCGCCAATCAAAAAAGAATTCAAGCCACTGTAACCAGCGAAACTTCCAGTATTGCCGTAGAAATTGCTTGTGACAAGGAAGATACCAAATACCTTTTGGAACAAGCGGAAGTAGAAGTGCCCAAAGGAGAAATTATTCGCCGTGAAAGTAGTCTGGAAGCCGCCTGTAACTATGTGGGTTACCCACTGGTGATAAAACCGGTAGATGGAAACCACGGAAGAGGGATTACCGTGAATATTAAAACCTATGAAGAGGCATTAATAGCCTTTAGAAGCGCAAAAGAAAGCTCAAGAAACGGAGTTATTATTGTTGAAAAGTATATTACAGGAGAAGATTATCGTTTATTGGTGATAAATTACAAGTTAGTTGCTGCTGCCAAACGATCCCCGGCACACATTATAGGAGATGGTGTTTCTACCATTAAACAATTGGTAGATAAAGTAAATGAAGATCCAAGGCGTGGATATGGACACGAAAATGTGCTAACACAAATAACCATTAACGATTTAACCAAAACGATTATAGCGGCAAAAGGGTATACAGAGGACTCAATCATTGAAAATGGAGAAAAATTAATTTTAAAAGATACTGCCAACTTAAGTACAGGAGGTACTGCCGAAGATGTAACCGATATTATGCATCCCGAAAATATTGAAATGGCAGAACGGATTTCTCGAATTATCGATCTTGATATTTGTGGAATTGATGTCATGACCACCGATATAAGTCAGCCTCTTTCAGAAACAGGCGGTGCGGTGTTGGAAGTAAATGCTGGCCCTGGCTTTAGAATGCACTTGGCACCCACTTCGGGTTTACCAAGAAATGTAGCGGCTCCAGTGGTCGATAAATTATTTCCAAAAATGGGTGATACAGGGCGAATTCCCATTATTGCTATTACAGGAACCAATGGGAAAACTACGACAAGTCGTTTAATTGCCCATATTGCCAAAATGAATGGCTATCGGGTAGGGTACACTACCAGTGATGGGGTCTATATTCAAAATAGATTATTAATGCGTGGCGATTGTACTGGTCCAGCTAGTGCCGAATTTGTGTTGAAAGATCCTACTGTAAATTTTGCTGTATTGGAATGTGCTCGAGGAGGTTTACTGCGTGCGGGATTAGGATTTCATAAATGTGATGTGGGGATTGTTACTAATGTAGAAGAGGACCATTTGGGCTTAAAAGGAATTCATACCATAGAGCAATTGGCTAAAGTAAAAGGAGTTATTCCCGAAACGGTTTTACCAGAGGGTTATGCCATTTTAAATGCGGACGATGATTTGGTATACGATATGCGCCGAACGGTAAATTGTAACGTAGCCTTATTTTCTATGGATGAAGAAAATCCACGCATTCAAGCCATGCAACGCCTTGGTGGGATCACGGCTGTTTATGAAAATGGTTTTGTTACTATTTGTAGGGGAATTTGGAAAATGCGCATTATGCGAGTGGAGCAAATTCCGTTAACCTACGGAGGGAAAGCCCTATTTATGATTAAAAATGTACTGGCAGCCGTATTGGCAGCGCACGTTAGGGGAATAAGTAACCAAGATATAAAAGCATCTTTGGAAACCTTTATTCCTTCAGCCTCGCAAACTCCGGGAAGGCTAAATTTGTTTCATTTTGAAAACTTTAAAGTATTACTCGATTATGCACACAACCCTGCTGGAATGCGTGCTCTCAAAGAATTTACAGATACTATGGAGTGTTCCAAAAAAGTGGGAATTATTGCGGGAGTTGGTGATAGAAGAGTAGAAGACAATAACGAAATGGGTAGTCTAGCGGCCGAAATGTTTGATGAAATTATTATTAGACAAGACAAGCGATTACGAGGTAAAACCGAAGAAGAATTAATTAAAATGCTGAATGATGGCATTCAAATGAAAGACCCAAACAAAAAGACCACCATCATTCCCTCCGAGAAAGAGGCTATTACTTATGCTGTAAATAATGCCGAAAAAGATTCATTGATTGTCCTTTGTAGCGATGTCATTCCCGATGCGTTGGATTTGGTAAAACGATTTAAGCAGCAGGAATCGGAAGGCGCAAAAGTCTTTACTTTATAACTAAAAAAGCCGCTCCCAACAGCGGCTTTTTTGCTCAAAACATAGTTGTATTATGAACGTCAACTATTTTTTTATTTCTGAAGCTGTTTCAGAATTGGTATCATTAGCTTTTTCGATTTCCAAAGCACTTAATCTCGCTTCTAGAGATTCATATTTTAAAAGTTGTTTTTTCAGTTTTTGATTTTCTTCGGAAAGGGTTTCCATTTCTTTTTTCAATTCCTTGATGGCTTCCACAAAAAGTGGGTCGTAATCGCCATAGGCAGTTTGGTAAAACCCAAGGTTATCTTGCGTTACTTTTTCTGGAAATACCTCCATTAACTCCTGAGCTATAAAACCATATTGCAAATTTTCAGGGCGTTTCATTCCGGTTTGAGTGTCGTTCCAAAAGTAGGTAACCCCACGCATCTGCTCAATTTTTTCAAGGGCCGTTTTCCCTTCAATCCCTTCAATGTTTTTCTTTAAACGGCGGTCACTGTTGGCCAACCAAGAACCTGCTACCGCTTTTGAGGCATTGCCATCAACTTCAAAATCGTTGGTTGTTGGAGTTCTATTAACCCCTACTTTTCCATCTCCAGTAACGACCATGATATTTCCTGTTCCGTTGTGGAAAATATTGAAACGGCTATCGGTAGAGGTATCGTCTGCTCGAGCAAATACCACCCAGTTATTGGTCGTCTCTGCTTCATTATCAAACACAATACGGGATCCTGTATTGGCATTTGAAGCCGTAATCATAATGTGTGGAGAGGCAGCTCCAGTACTGTTGTGAATAATATCCAATCTACCATCAGGATTGGGATTGTTTATCCCCAAGCCATCTGAAATATAATTTCTTCCAACAAAATACCCTGCCCAACCACTAGAAGCAGAAACCTCATTATAAGTTCCATAATGGGTGCCACCAGCGGAAGATGAAATGAGGTTGTAGGTGCCATATTTAGTGCCCGTACCCGTTGCGCCAGCGCCATATTCGTTTCGTGTGCCGTAGTAAGTACCATTTGCAGTAAGCGCAAAGTCTGTATACGTTCCGGCAAATCCACCTGCTCCCGGGGTACCGCCAGTAAATCGGTTTCTTACACCTGCCATAAGGGTACTGCTGGAATTTGCCGTTAAAAATTCATTGTAAACGCCAAACATGGTAGCCGCATTGGTAGAGCGCATTCCGTTATATACCCCGTATTGATCGCCTGTACTTCCATTGTCCAAATTATTAAAGGTCCCAAACTGTTGTGCCGTAGTGGTGCCTCTTATCCAGTTACGTGTGCCGTATTGGCTTCCTGTTGCTGCGGAGTTTATTTCATTGAATACCCCGTATTTTTGTCCGGTACCTGTACCATCGGTTAGGTTGTAAATCCCATAATTATTTCCGGTTCCCATAGCGGTTGCTTCGTTGTATATGGCATGGCTTCTTCCTGTTCCGGCAGCGGTCTTATTAGTGTAGATTCCGTAAGTTGAACCTGTGAAATTATCGGTTTTTGTGATATTTACTGCAATTAAATCGGTGTTATCGGTCTCTAATATGTCTAGTTTTGAATTTGGGTTGCTAAGGCCAATTCCCACATCACCGGTATCTTCAACAATAAAAGCATCCACCCCATTATCTTGTACGGCAAAATCCCCCGTGCTATTTAAGTTGATATCGAAACTATTAACACCTTGGGTAATCGTGGTGTTTTGAATAAGTGTACCACCTAAACGCACATCGTTCCCAGTTTCTGTAAGTCCGTTACTGGCAGTGGTAGCTTCACCAGAAACTGTAGCCCAAGATATAGTCCCTGCACCATTTGTTCTTAAAACTTGATTTGCTAAACCATCGATTAAAGGAAAGGTGTATTCTTCATTAAAAGTGATAAGTCCAGAATCAAAAACTTCAAAAGCATTAGAACGAGTCGCATCACTAGTTCCATTTCCCACAACAAAAACCCTTCCAGCGGCGGTACTGTTATAGGAACCTACGGCCATTTCTCCCGTTTCTGTTGCAATAGTTCCTTGACCCATGGCTGTTGAAGCAGTTCCAGATGCTTCACTCACTTGTCCCGAAGCAAATGAAAAACTTCCACTAGCAATGGTTCCGATATTAACAGCGAAGGAGCGTTGACCTATATTTATATCATCCCAAGCTGTTGGGTCATAAATTCCACCATTACCAACAGTTCCAGCTCTAAAAGCTGCTTTATTAGGGTTGAAAAACATCCTTGTTCCATCACCAGTTACGGAAACAATATCTCCAGCACCAAAACCTCCAGTTACCATAAACCCATCTTGACCTGCTATAGTGACAGCCCCGTTAGATGCGGTTATAATTCTGCCAGCCCCTGCTCCTCCTTCATTATAAGCTTCGTCGAGGGTGTTTTGCGTATTTCCATCTTGTAAAGAAGACAAGTTTACGGTTTGTAAGGGTTGTCCGTCATTTTCTAAAGAAAGGCGCAACGTAGTACCACTTAAGCTAAAGTTATCAATGGTTTGGTCATCGGTTCCCGTTCCGTCTTGTAAAGGCGCTAAATCAATAGAGGTTCCTGTTCCGTTTTCAATATTTAGATTTAAAGTAGTTCCAACTAAAGTGGGGGTAACTAAATTTTGATCATCGGTTCCAACAAGTGATGACAAGTTCACGGTCTGTAACGGTTGTCCATCATCTTCTAAGGAAAGGCGAAGGGTAGTACCTGACAATGAAAAATTGTCAATGGTTTGGTCATCGGTTCCGGTGCCATCTTGTAAAGACGATAAATCTACTGTTTGTGTAGGCTGCGCATCATCTTCCAGCGATAAATTTAAAGTAGTTCCGGTTAAAGTAAAGGTGTCGATGGTTTGATCATCGGTATTTAAAGAAGACAAATCTACCAATTGGGTAGGCTGGCCGTCATTTTCTAAAGATAAATTAAGGGTCGTTCCTATTAAGGCAAAGGCATCAATGGTCTGGTCATCGGTATTATCCAAAAATAGTGATAAATCTACTTGTTGGGTGGGTTGTCCGTCTCCATCTAAGGAAAGATTTAAAGTGTTTCCCCCAGTGATGCTAAACACATCTATAAATTGATCATCGGTGTCTGTAATTAAAGTAGTAGGGTCTGTCCAAGTGGCATTTCCTGTAGCATCGGAAGCCAAGACATAACCCGCAGCTTCGTTTCCGTCTACAAATTGCATGGTTCCCACCACGTCTAGGGTGGCAGAGGGATTCGTGTTATTAATACCTAATCTCCCTGTATTGGTAAGTCGCATTCCTTCTGCCATCGGGTCTGTATTAATGGGCCCCTGATGTACATAAAATGCTAACCCAATAGCATCAATATCTGCACCTGTTTGAATGGAAGCTATGGCCGCTTTTCTTTGATCAGATCTTGTACTTGAAGGTGGGCCAAAACCTATAGAACTTCCAATGGCATTATTTCCGCTATTATCACCACTCCCTTTTAAGTAAAGCCCATCTTGTCCTGTATTATTAACTGCCAAATCCCACGTAGTTTGGATACCCACATGGAGTGGGCTTACAGGTGCAGCTTCACCAATTCCAATAGCATCATTTATGCCATCAACGCGTAACATATTGGTTTGGTTGGTACTTTCTACTCTAAGTCCACCATTCCCTTCAATAACAACAGCTCCACTATCAGCCGTAATGGTACGTCCTGCACCAGGGCCTCCTTCGTCGTAAGCTTCATCTAATGTATTTGCTACAGATAACGAAGATAAATCCACCGTTTGTGGAATTACACCATCATCTTCAATTTCCAATGTAAGAACATTGGTGGTTGTATTAAAGCTGAAAGTATCTATGGTTTGGTCATCGGTATCTGTAATTAAAGTAGTAGGGTCTGTCCATATGGCATTTCCTGTAGCATCGGAAGCCAAGACATAGCCTGCAGTTTCGTTCCCGTCCACATATTGCATGGTGCCCACTACATCTAAGGTGGCAGAGGGGGAAGTAGTATTGAGCCCCAAGTACCCTTGATGATTTAAACGCATAGCTTCACCCATTGGAGCTGAGTTGGCAATGGTAGGATGAACATAAAATGCCAATCCAATAAGGTCTTCATCTCCTCCCGTTTGCACGGAGGATATGGCCGCTTTTCTAATATCAGCGCGCGGATTGGTAGCCCCTCCAAAACTTATGGATCCCCCTATAGCATCTTGCCCGGAGGGATCCACCCCACCTTTTATAAAAATTCCATCTTGGCCAATATTAACCCCGGCTAGGTCGAAGGTAGTTGAAATACCCACGTGCAATGGACTTACTGGGTTATTTTCGCCAATCCCAACGGCATCATCTGCTCCATCCACAAACAACATATTGGTTTGGTTGGTACTGGCCACACGAAACCCTCCAGTTCCTTGAATGTCTACAGCACCATTATCTGCAGTAATGATTCGTCCAGCACCAGGGCCTCCAAAATCGTAAGCACCGTCTAGTGTTACACCGCCAGCGCTAGGGGTAGCAAAGGTAACGTTTCCTGCTCCATCGGTAGTCATTACTTGCCCGGCGATGCCGTCTGCAAGCGGCATGTTATAGGCATCATTGATATTCATTAAACCATTTTTGTAAATGGTTAAGGCATTGCTTCTGACAGCAAAACTTGTTCCATTACCAATACTGAAAAGCCTGTCATTTGCATCAATGCCAATAGCGGAATTTGGGACATAAAGTGTATTATAATTTCCTATTGCAATTTCATATCCGGAAGGGGCTTCCAGATAATTTCCTATACCAATGGCACGAGTTCCTGCAATATCAGAATCATGTCCAAAAACCATCGATTGACTTCCGGTAGCCGAGGAAGTTCTACCTAATGCGGTAGATGACCAGCCAGATGCAACTGAGTTTTGTCCCAAAGACATCGAATATGCTCCAGAAGCTCCACTAGCCCATCCCAATGCAGTTGAATACGAGCCAGATGCTATAGAACCAAACCCTATGGCGACATCATAGGTATTGGAAGCTGTTGTTGAGCGCCCCATAGCAATGGAGTAATCCCCTATATTGGCATCGTTCCATTGGGTAGCAGTCACATTTCCCGCTCGAAATGCCGCCTTTCTAGGATAGAAAAACATGCGAGTGCCTGCACCGGATAATGCTAAGGTAGCTCCAGCCCCAAAGGTTCCCGTGTTTTGAAAACCATCGTTTCCTTGTATCAAAACAGCACCATTGTCTGCTGTAATAGTCCTTCCCAAACCGGCACCTCCTTCGTCATAGGCTTCATCCAGCGTGTTTTGTGTATCGACCCCGCCTCCAATAATCACCCAAGAAGATCCATCATAATAATAGAACCCTGGAGTATTATCGGTTTGATAAATCATTAATCCAGTGGCCGGAGTAGCGATAGCATCTCGATCGGTTTGGGTCATTCTGGGTATTAAAATACCACCATCGGTACTGGAAATGTCCAGTTCACTACTGGGGTCGGGAGTGGTTGTATTAATACCTACTTGTGCGTTGATTTGGGAGCAAAAAAAGGCAATAAAACTGAATAGAATAAATTTTTTCATAACACTATATTTTGAGTATGTAACCCTAACAAAGTAGGTAGTTCGGGAAGAAAGAGTTGGGAATTCAAATGTAAGGTAGCGTGTATTTTTAAACCTCTATGAAAACATAGATTTTTAGAAAATACAGGATTTCCCTTAAAATAGAAAAGCCATCACAGATGTGATGACTTTTCGCCCCAAATTTGATTAACCCCCATATAGGGATCAACCTACTTATGTACCACAAAGCTATTAAATTTTATAGAACAGAGATCAATTATTTAAAAATTATGAAATAATTAAGTGTTTCTACGTATAACGGTTTTAAAAAGTGGAATCCTATTTTACGATTTATTAAAATACTCTGAAGGTATATTACTATTGCTGTTTTCAGTATATTTAGTTACCGAAAACCCTTGGTGAATGCTATAAAATCCTGTTTCTCCTTTTTTGTTAAGAGCTATATAACCCACTTGAAAATCTTTATAATTGGGATTTTTTTTGATGATTCTTCCAATAGCCTCTTCACATGCTTCTTGAGGTGTTTTTCCTTGCCGCATGAGCTCTACTATTAAAAAACTACCTACCGTTTTTAAGACTTCTTCTCCCAAGCCGGTTGCTGTGGCTCCTCCAACTTCATTATCTATAAAAAGCCCAGAACCAATGATGGGGGAGTCTCCTACCCGTCCTGCCATTTTATAGGCAAGTCCGCTGGTGGTACATCCGCCGGCAATATCTCCATTATTGTCAATGGCCAGCATCCCTATAGTATCATGGTTTTCGATATTAATAATGGGTTGGTATTTTGAAGTAATTTTCCACGCCTCCCAAGCTTTTTTGGAGGCTTCCGTTAGTAAATTTTCTTTTGGAAATCCTTCCGAATAGGCAAATGCTTCCGCTCCTTTTCCTGCCAGAATTACATGTGGGGTATTTTCCATGACTTTTCGGGCTACCGAGATAGGATGCATAATATTTTGTAAATACAATACTGCTCCATAATCTCCTTCTTTATTCATGATGCATGCATCCAACGTCACATTTCCATCTCGATCGGGAAGACCACCAACGCCCACGCTTTGTCCTTCGGCATTAGCTTCTTCCACATTACACCCTTTTTCTATAGCATCCAGAGCAGAGCCTCCACCTTGAATAGTTTCCCAGGCTTTTGCAGTAGCTTCTGGGACATTCCATGTAGCAATTACTATAGGGAAATGGTTAGAAACAACTACGTTAGTTTTTTTTTCTTTAGAAGAAGACATGCTTTCGTTACAAGCAAAAGTTGAGGTTGCCGCTACGATTCCGAAACTACTAAGAGATGCATTTTGAATAAATTTTCTTCGTTTCATAAAAAGGATTTAAGTATCGAAGGTACAAAATCGCGTTAAAAAAAAGTGAATGCTAATGAAGGTTTTGAGAAGCCGCGTATCTTTATGGTTTCAAAAATTACTATGCTTCGCTGGATACTATTTATTTCTATTTATTTTTTAATTGATGTATATGCTTTTCAAGCCATTCGGACCCTTTCAAAAAATCCTTGGCTTCATTGGTTTTATTTTATTTTTTCCCTTTCCTTATTAGGACTCTTTATTTATCAACTTACTGGTGGCGTTCATGGAAGGCAAATGACACCTGCGCGCATGTATACTTTTGGAATTTTTCTTGCGATTTTTGTTCCAAAACTACTGCTTATTGTCTTTATGTTTGGGGAAGATATCCTTCGCTTTGGGGTAGGTCTTTTTTCAAAATTTGGAGGTAGTGACGATGGTTTTTATCTACCTTCTCGTAGAAAATTTATAAGCACCCTTGCTTTAAGTGTTGCTGCCATTCCCTTTGCCTCATTGCTTTACGGAATGTATAAGGGCAAATATAATTATAAAGTGTTAAAGTACATGTTGGAGTTTGATGACCTTCCACTTGCTTTTGATGGATACACGATTACACAAATAAGTGACATACACAGTGGAAGCTTTGATAATGAAAAGAAAGTAAGTTACGGAATAGACCTAATTAATAAACAACAAAGTGATATTATTCTTTTTACTGGCGATTTGGTAAATAACAAAGCCGATGAGATGTTGCCATGGAAGGAACATTTTTCAAAACTTACTGCCACAGATGGAGTATATTCCGTATTGGGAAATCATGATTATGGCGATTATATTTCTTGGCCTTCGGATAAAGCGAGATTAGATAATCTTGATAAACTGAAGGATATTCAGAAAGAAATGGGCTGGAAATTATTGCTTAATGAAAACGTTTCGCTTACCAAGAATGGAGAAATTATTAAGCTTATTGGAGTTGAAAATTGGGGCGCTGGAGGATTTAAAAAAGCGGGAGATCTTGAAAAGGCATGTGCTGGAGTTTCAAAAAGTGATTTTAAAATTTTAATGAGCCATGACCCATCCCATTGGACAGAAAAAGTAAAACAAGACGATCGCCATTTTCAATTAACCCTATCTGGACATACCCATGGCATGCAGTTCGGTATTGAAATTCCAGGTTGGTTTAAGTGGAGTCCTGTAAAATACCGTTATGAAAATTGGGCAGGAATTTATGAAGCATTTGGGAGGTACATAAATGTAAATAGAGGCTTTGGTTTTTTAGGTTATCCTGGTCGTGTAGGAATATGGCCAGAAGTAACCGTCATTCAACTTAAAAAGAAGACAAATAGTGTCTAATTAAGCGGAAATGTTATATTTGTAGTTAGCATTTTAAAGAAATACTTCAAACGTATGTCAAAATTTGGAGAATTAATAGAAACTAATGTGCCTGTTCTGCTCGATTTTTATGCTGAATGGGATGATGCTTGCAAAGAAATGCATGCGGTATTACGCGATGTAGCTGCAGCTTTAGGAGATAAAGCGCGCGTGATAAAAATTGATATAGAAAAAAACCAAGAACTCTCCGATGCTCTTAGAGTAAAGGGGCTTCCCACGCTTATGATCTATAAAAATGGCGAAATGAAATGGCGCCAAAGTGGCGAGCAAGATGCCAATACGTTAATTGGTCTCGTAAAGGAGTTTGTTTAATAAAAGTTTCAGACGATTTCATCATTTAACCCTTTGGATTTCCATCCTTTTTCTTGAATAAACCCCAATACCTTGGGTAGCGTGTAGGTAAGGTTTTTTTTAGCCTTTAGACTATCGTGAAAGACTATAATACTTCCTGGCCGTATATTTTTTAATACATTTTGAAGGCATTTTTCTTCAGAAACCCTGTTATCCCAATCATAGCTTAAAACATCCCACATAATAATGTTATATCCCTTTTGCCGAATCCTTTTTGCTTGTTTTTGGGTTAATTTTCCGTAGGGAGGGCGAAATAGTTTGGGTGGTTGGATTGATGGATTGTTAGATTGTTGGATAAACTCTTCAAAAGCCAATACATTATCTAGGTATTTTCGGGTGGGGGTTTTGGTTCCTTTTAAGTGATTGAAGGTATGATTTCCTATATCATGCCCTTCTCTTTTAACTCTAGAAAAAATATTGGGGTTTTTTTCAATATTTACACCGATACAAAAAAAAGTCGCTTTGGCATTATATTTCTTTAAGATATCAAGAACCCAAGGTGTTACCTCTGGAATAGGACCATCATCAAAAGTGAGATAAATAGTATTTTTTACACGTGAAAACGCCCAAATTCGTTTAGGGTATAACCAAGTAACAAATTTGGGCGTTTTTGGGAAGTAAAATGTCACGATTATTCAATAACAGAATCCCCCATAAGAGAATCCAATAGTTTTTCGGTAAGGCGTTCCCTTTGCAAAAACTCGTCATCAATGTCCATATTTAGTCTAGTAAAAAGACCTTTAAAGGGTTGCAAATAATTTTTGAATACCTGCTTTTGTTGTTGGTAGTATTCATCTGTATCATACACATAAACAATTTCTACCAAGCTTTCATATTGATTTAATTTTGAATAGATTTCTTGAAGATTTTCGGCCTGTTCTTCCATATCCATAGCTCCATAATACGCAATATAACCTTGGTATTGTGCCATGGTTTCTTCAAAAACCTTCCTTGCTTTTTCCGTTTTTTCAAGTTCATAATAGCTTAGTACATACGGTTCAAGCAGCGAATAATATTCAAAATATTTTACCGGCATTTTTTCCATGGCTAAGTCCAATATCTTTTCGGCTTTTTCTTTTTTACCCTCTTTTAGTAAGGCATCTGCTAAGCGGGCCAAATTACTTCGGTAGGTAATGCCATTTCTACGAGTTTCGGTGTCGTGATAGATATCTGGATTTCCACTATTTCCCCAATCCCAACTCATGACTATATCATACATTTTATCACTATCAATTCGACCCATGTCAAATGGATTTCTTCTGTCTACCGCTGTTTTAATTGGAACTAATTTATAGACAACACCGTCTAACTGTAAATAATCCTTCATCCATAAATAGTCATCGTCTCCAAAGGCACCGCCACTAAAGTAAATAGGGCGTTCCCAATTATTATTTGCAATAATATCAAGCATTAATAAGCGATTTTTATAAACATAATCACCTTTTAAAACAATATCAATATAAGGGACAATTTTATCGGCATCTTTTTGAGCTACTATACCGTTTTTAAGGACCGCTTCTTTGTCCACAGGAACTCGAATTACTTTTGAAGGGAACGAACTTATAAATTGTCCGCTGTTTAGCTCTACTTTGGTTAGTGGGTTTTCACTAGCTACCCAATTCATCCAGGTTTTAATATCTACTGTATCTTCTTTAGTTTCCTGATATGCAATTACATCTCTAACCCCATAACGATATTGCTCATGTGTAAGTTGTGAAGGGATGGGGTCACTGGTAAATGCTTTTTTCTTCATGTCGTCAATATACCAATCGGTTTGAAACAAACTCGTATTTACAATACGTACATCTTGACGATATTTTTCAATATTTTGCTGGTACCACAAGGCAAATGTATCGTTATCACCAATGGTAAAAAGAATGGCATTTTCATCACAAGAATCGAGATACATTCGCCCCATAGAATTTGCTGTGTATCGCCCAGAGCGATCATGATCATCCCAATTTTGTGTAGCTAAAAGAATAGGCGCTGCTAGGGTTGTTGCTATAAGCACAATAGGAAGGGCTATTTTTGGTTTCACATAGTCTTTTACAACTTCGTATAATGCATAAACGCCAAAGCCAATCCACATGGCAAACACATAAAAAGACCCTACTATGGCATAATCCCTTTCCCTAGGTTCAAAAGGGCGTTCGTTGAGGTAGACTTTAAGAGCCAACCCAGTAAAAAGGAATAACACCATTAATACCCAAAAGCTTTTTTTGTCATTTTTAGCGTGAAATACCAGTCCTAAAATTCCTAAAATTAAGGGTAAAAAGTAATAGGTGTTTCTGCCTTTGTTTTCTTTTAAATCTGAAGGAAGATTTTCTTGTGACCCTAGTTGCCATTCGTCTATAAAAGGAATGCCGCTTATCCAATTTCCATTCAAGTTTCCACCCTGCCATTGCACATCGTTTTGCCTTCCCGTAAAATTCCACATAAAATAACGCCAGTACATTTTTCCAAATTGAAAAACGAACATAAACTTTATATTATCAATAAAGGATGGTTTTTTAATATCGAGAAATGGGCCAAACTGATTTAAGAAATCATGGTAATCGTCCCCATCTACCAATCCCTTTTGATAAGCCTCTTTAAATTTAGAAACCTCCTCAACAAGTCGTTCCTCATTTCGGTATTGGCGTTTAATTCCAAATTCTAGTCCGTTGGTATAATTAAGATAATTGTTTGCGTGTTCCATGCTCCACATACGGGGCAAAAAATCCTTTTGGTTGTCATCGGTATTTTGTGCCGCATTTTTCCATTCATTGACAATAATGTATTTTCCTGCCACTTCATCTTTTTCGTATTTAGGTTTATCGTCTTTGTAAGGATTTTCAGCATCTAGGCCTACATAAGCTTCGGTAAATTGAGGGCCGTAAAAGAGATGTGTTTCGGGATACTGTTCTCGGTTGTAATAGGCCAAAAGCTCTCTGGCATTATTAGGGTTGTTTTCATTAATGACCGTTCCTGCATTGGCGCGAATGGGTAACATAAGCCAGCTAGAAAAGCCTATAAAAATAAAAAGGATACATAGTAGGATCGTGTTAAGGTTAGTGTGGCCTCTCTTTTTAGTATATTTTAATCCGAAGTAAAATAGGGTGATAAAAAGCAGTCCTGCGATAAGGGTTCCTGAGTTAAAAGGAAGCCTAATAGTGTTTACAAAAAACAATTCCGAAGCACTAAAGAACTTCATAGTCATAGGGAGTAGTAACTTGAAAATAAATAGCAAAATAGCTACTACCACAATATTGGCAATTATGAATTTTTTGACGGTAACGGTAGGGTATTTTTTAAAAAAGTAAAGAAAGCCAATGGCCGGGATGGTCAACAGTGCCATAAAATGCACCCCAAAGGAAAGCCCGATGATAAAGGCAATTAAAATGAGCCAGCGATCCCCACGAGGAGTAAACATTTCTCGCTCCCAACGCAATCCGCAATAAAACATAATGGCAAGCATACATGCGGCAGCGGCATATACTTCGGCCTCTACAGCCGAATACCAAAAACTATCGGTAAATGTAAAAGCCAAGGATCCTACCGCCGCACTCCCTAAAATAGCTATGGAATTGTTTTTGGAAAGTTCGGTTTTTTTGGATACTACATTGGTTAATAATAGGGTTAATGACCAAAACATAAAAAGGATGGTAAAAGCACTGGCAAAAACAGACATTAAGTTAATGGTTAACGCAATGCTGGATGCATCCATAGCAAAAATGGAGAAAAAAGCCCCTAATAATTGATATAAAGGTGCTCCGGGAGGATGTCCTACTTCCAAATTACTGGAAGTGGTAATATACTCACCGGCATCCCAAAAACTTACGGTAGGTTCAACGGTAAGCCAATAGGTTACTAAAGCCACCAAAAAAACAAACCATCCAAGTACTTTATTCCACTTACTGAAGTTAAAATTGACCATTGTATTAGTATCCTTTTTAATTGAGGCGAATTTACTAATAATATATTTAGGTGTATGATAAAAAAATGCTAACGAAAGTTTGCGAGGATTATTTTTAAAAAAATGTACGCTTTTTTTTAATTAAATTGTTTGTGCAACCCAAAGATTATATTAAATTTGCGCCCACATTGTGGAATTGGCCCATGGTGTAACTGGCAACACGTCTGGTTTTGGTCCAGAAGAGTCTAGGTTCGAGCCCTAGTGGGCCAACAAAAGTTTAAAGAGTCCTAAGTTTTCACTTGGGACTTTTTAGTTTTAGTCTAATTCAAAAGTTAGGGCGAGAAGTTTATCCTGAGCTTAGTCGAAGGAAGCCCTAGTGGGCCAACAAAAAATCCCAACGTAATTACGTTGGGATTTTTCTATTTAGAAGCTAAGGTTTGGTATTACCTTTTGGTCATTTTAACCATCTCAACCTTAACTGGACAGCCTTCAGGGACATCACATACTTTTTGTATAAAGTCATACTGCAAAACTTCTCCAGCTACTAAAATATTAAAACCTGAAGCGGTAGGCTGGACTTTTACACTATTGTCGCTTGAGGAAGGATAAGTAAGAGTAAACGCATTGTCATAAAAAGGGTCACCATCACTATCTACATTAATGGTAGTTACAACGTTTGCTAAGTCTTTAACACGGGTAGTTTCTTTTTGGGTAAGATTATCCATAGTAACATAACTGGTAGATTTTGTGTCAACTTTAACTATGTAATCGACTACCCCTTTTTCACTTTTAACAGAAAATTTATTAACCTTACTTTCATTGACTACTTGTTTATTGTCTACTTGAGCGTTTAATGCTACGGCGAAGGCTATTAAAATTGCGGTAATACTATTTTTAAATGGTTTCATATTGTATTTTATTTAGTTAAACGTTTAAGGATATATACTATCCCAATTTTTGAAATACTTTTTACCATACTGGAAGAGAAAAGTCCCTGTGAGGAGAATATTCCTCGAGTCCAATTTTTTTCAAAAAGCAAATAATTTTGTTTAATCTGCTCTCGGGTAATCTGGCGTTGCAAATCCCTTTTTTTTAGCTCTAGTTCAATATCTGCTAAAGAATTAAATGATTTCATACTAAAAGTATTTAGCGGCCATTTTGGTAATTACATATTTTTCAATCTTCTTCCTTGTGAAGTAAAAAATAGCGGTAATGAGAAGATAAAAAACACCCACCGAAAGAAAACCTAAAAAGCGACTATCCAATAAGTTGCCAAGCCAAAATGCTACTGCAAAGGATAGAAAAGTCATCGATAGAAGGGCAAACAAGCCAAGTATGGAAGACTTTACAACATGGCTAGATATGGATGTAACTTGATAAAACAACTTAAGCTTAATATATTCTATCTCTTCGCTTACATATTGTTGCGAAAGTTTTGCTGTCTCTTTTATGTTTTCTTGGGGGGTCATGTGGTAAAATTTAGTTTGTGAAATGAGAAATTAGTGCTTAGTTCATTTTAACCTTCTCATTGTTTTTTTTTAGCGTTTCCAGCTTTTTTTCAAGAGTTGCGATAACATCCTCTGCTTTACCACTCATATCATCTACCATTTTATCAAGTTCATTAGAGAACTCGTCCTTTTTACTGGTAAACGTTTTTGAAATTTGCTCAGAAATTTCATTGGTTTTTGCAACAATAGCATCTTTAGAGTCTGTTGCTGTTTTTTTAATTTTTTTTCTAGTTTTGGAGCCTTTATCAGGCGCAAATAAAATTCCTAAAGTGGCTCCTACTGCTAATCCGCTTACTATTCCTGTAATAACATTTCCTGTTTTTGACATGATCTATATGTTTTAAATTAATAAAAATAAGATGACTGTATTATCATCTAATAATTTAAAATTACACATAAGCTATCTTGGATAGGGTTATTTAACTATGTTTAACCTGTTTTGGGTAAGGGTTAACTTAAATACTGTTAAAACAAGGGGGAAGATGTTATTTTTTTTAACAGAAGATTTTTCTTTTCACTAGATTTTAAAAGTCATCACCGGCATATTAGCATGATTTACTAAATCTTCACTTACGCTGCCATTAAAAAAATGTGAGATGCCTTTTCTTCCGTGCGTACTCATTCCAATAAGCTGCGCATTAATGTCTCTTGCAAAACCTAAAATCCCTTTTTCAACGGAAAAATCGTTGTAAATATTTAGGGTATAATTGGGGTATTTTAATCCTTTTATAAAGGATGCCATCATTTTTTTAGCATCCAATGAAGTTGTAAATCCGCTTGGGGTATTTACGTAAAGTAAATGAAGGGTAGCTCCAAAATTTTCTGCAAATTTTTGAGCTACTTCAAAGGGTTTTTTGCATTCTTCTGAAAAATCTGTAGCGAAAACAAAATCTTTAACTTGAAATTTACTGTGTTCATTTTTAATAACTAATACAGGAATTTTAGAAGTCCTCACCACTTTTTCAGTATTACTACCTATAAACATTTCTTTAAAACCACTAGCGCCGTGGGAACCCATAACAATTAAGTCAATTTTATTTGAGGTTACCGTTTCTAAAATATCATTGTAAATTTCACCGTGACCAATGGTTTCTTTAATTTTCACACCTTTTAGGTACGGTTTTTTTAATAATTCAGAAAATTGTTTTTCGGCCAGTTTAATAAAAAAAAGGGCTTCAGGAAGTGCGCCTTTATTTGTGTTGGCAAGGTGTAATGGCATTTCCATAGAGTGCAAAAGAAAAATTTCACTTTTGTTTTTCTTAGCCATTTGTACAGCAACTTTTAAGGCTTTCTCGGCTTGTAATGAAAAATCTGTGGGGAGTAATATTCGTTTCATAAAACTTGAAATAGAGTGTTTTTCGTTCTATTAAGGTACAAATTTTTAAAGTAATAGCAATATTTTTATTATCTGAAAAAATGTGGTATATTTGCACCGAAATTAACAAGATGCTAGCTGAGGGGACGTAAAGTCCCCTCTTTTTATAGCGTAAATTATGAAGGAGAAAGTAGAAAAATTGCTGGAAAAGGCATTTGAAGAACGCCCAGATTTATACCTTATTTCGTTAGCTATTTCTGGAGCCAATCACATTCAAATAATCATAGATGGGGATGCGGCAATTAGCGTTCAAGACTGTATGGACATTAGTAGGGCCATAGAGCATAATTTAGATCGAGAAGAAGAAGATTTTTCTTTAGAAGTACTTTCAGCTGGAGTTTCAGAACCCTTGTTAATGAAAAGACAATACCCAAAAAATATAGGTAGGGAATTAAAAATAAAAACTCAAAACGGAACCTTAGAAGGAACCCTTGTTGATGCCAAAGAAGATTATATTACACTTCAATGGAAAGCAAAAGAACCCAAACCAACTGGAAAAGGAAAAATAACCGTTGAAAAAGAAGAAAAACTTCCTTATTCAGCTATTGTAGAAGCAAAAGTGATGATTAAATTTAAGTAATACATTATGGAAAATTTAGCGTTAATCGAATCGTTTTCTGAATTCAAAGACGACAAACAAATAGATAGAGTGACCCTTATGGCGATACTCGAAGACGTTTTTAGAAACGCGTTAAAGAAAAAATACGGAAGTGATGACAACTTCGATATTATTGTGAATCCCGACAAAGGCGATTTGGAAATTTGGAGAAACAGGATTGTGGTAGCCGATGGAGAAGTAGAAGATGAAAATGAAGAAATTTCTCTTTCAGAAGCACGAAAAATTGAAGAAGATTTTGAAATTGGCGAAGATGTTGCCGAAGAAGTAAAACTAATTGATCTTGGACGCCGTTCCATTTTAGCATTGAGGCAAAACCTTATTTCTAAAATTCACGAACACGATAACACCATTGTCTATAGACAGTTTAAAGACATGGAAGGAGAAATTTACACGGCAGAGGTACATCATATTCGCCATCGCGCCGTCATTCTTTTGGATGATGAAGGAAATGAAATTATCCTTCCAAAAGAGAAGCAAATTCCTTCCGACTTTTTCAGAAAAGGAGATAATGTTCGCGGGATTATAGAAAGCGTAGAACTTAAAGGAAACAAGCCTACCATTATTATGTCTCGTGCGAATCCCTTATTTTTGGAAAAATTGTTTGAACAAGAAATCCCCGAGGTTTTTGACGGACTCATAACCATAAAAAAAGTAGTAAGAATCCCAGGAGAAAAAGCCAAAGTTGCGGTAGATACTTACGACGACAGAATAGATCCTGTAGGTGCTTGTGTGGGAATGAAGGGCTCTAGAATTCACGGTATTGTTAGAGAACTAGGAAATGAAAATATAGACGTGATTAATTATACCAACAATACCAATTTGTTTATTACGCGTGCCTTAAGTCCAGCAAAAGTAACCTCTATTAAAATAGATGAAGAAACGAAACGTGCCGAAGTCATTTTAAAACCCGAAGAAGTTTCCAAAGCAATTGGCCGTGGAGGGCATAATATTCGTTTAGCAGGGCAACTTACAGGATATGAGATAGATGTGCTAAGAGAAGGAGCCGAAGAAGATGTGGAATTAACAGAGTTTTCGGATGAAATTGAAGGGTGGATTATTAACGAATTCAAAAAAATTGGATTGGATACTGCCAAAAGTGTTTTAGAGAAAGACCTAGCATTTTTGGTAAATAGCACCGATCTTGAAGAAGAAACCATTCAGGAAGTTATCAATATATTAAAAGAAGAATTTGAAGAGTAGTAGAAAGATTACCTACTTTTACAAAACCATTTAGAGAAAAACAGGCAAGCATTTTATGGCTGAAACAAAAACGATACGAATTAATAAAGTACTTCGCGAATTCAACATTTCGTTGGATCGCGCTGTCGAATTTTTGGGTTCTAAAGGATTTGATGTAGAATCAAGCCCTAATGCCAAAATTTCTGACGAAGAATACAAAGTTCTTTTTAATGAGTTCCAAACCGATAAAACGAAAAAAGTAGAAGCCAAAGAAGTTGGCGAAGAAAAGCGTAAAGAAAAAGAAGAATTACGGCTGGAACGCGAACGCGAACTTGAAGAAAAACAAGTAAAGGAAGAACCTAAAGTCATAAAGGCTGAGGTTAAATTAAATGGTCCTAAACAAGTTGGAAAGATAGATTTGGAGGCTACTAAGCCTAAAAAGAAAGAAGAAACTCCCCCTAAGGTAGAAGAAAAAGAAATTCCTAAAGACACCCCTAAAGAATCCGAGGTTATAGTCGAAACCAAGATAGAGGAGGTCAAAGAAGTTAAAAAAGAAGAAAAACCTCTCGATAAACCCGTTGAAATACCAGTAGAAAAAAAGGCTCCTGAAGTCGAACTTCCTAAAGAAGAATCCGATACTGTTAAAACACAGTATAAAAAACTAGAAGGGCCTAACTTTACTGGAGAAAAAATTGATTTATCACAATTCAAGAAACCCGAAAAGAAGGTCGAAGAAAAAAAGAATATCGCTGGGAATAATAATGCTAACCGCGAAAAGAAAAACAGAAGAAGAAGAATTAGCAAAGAATCGGGCAACACAGATTCGACAAGAAACCAAAGACCAACTACTGGGGGAAGGCCAAATGTTGTAAAAGAAGAACCCAGCGAGGAAGAAGTACAAAAACAAGTAAGAGAAACCCTTGAAAAACTTCAAGGAAAATCCTCCAAAGGAAAAGGAGCAAAATACCGCAGAGAAAAAAGAGATAGTCACCGCCTCAAGAGCGAAGAAGAATTGGCTCAAATAGAAGCCAAAAGTAAACTTCTTAAAGTTACTGAATTTGTTACCGTTAGTGAAGTCGCTACGATGATGAATGTCCCTGTAACGCAAATCATTTCGGCTTGTATGTCCTTAGGTATGATGGTTACCATGAATCAACGCTTGGATGCCGAAACACTCTCTATTGTAGCAGATGAATTTGGGTTTGAAGTAGAATTTGTAAAAGCAGACCTAGAAGAGTCTATTTCTGTTGAAAAAGATGCTCCAGAAGATTTAAAGCCCCGCTCTCCCATTGTTACCGTTATGGGGCATGTGGATCACGGGAAAACATCTTTACTCGATTATATTCGTAAAGAAAATGTGATTGCTGGAGAATCGGGAGGAATTACTCAACATATAGGAGCCTATGCAGTGACCCTTGATAATGGACAAAAAATTACCTTCTTAGATACCCCAGGTCACGAAGCTTTTACCGCTATGCGTGCTAGAGGAGCTCAAGTAACAGATATTGCTATTATTGTAGCGGCTGCAGATGACGACATTATGCCTCAAACCAAAGAAGCTATAAGTCATGCCCAAGCAGCGGGAGTTCCCATTGTATTTGCTATCAATAAAATAGATAAACCTACCGCAAACCCCGAAAAGATTAAAGAAGGACTTGCCAATATGAATCTTTTAGTAGAAGATTGGGGAGGAAAAATACAATCGCAAGATATTTCTGCCAAAACAGGTCAAGGGGTAAAAGAACTTTTAGAAAAGGTGCTCCTTGAAGCCGAATTACTCGAACTAACTGCAAATCCAGACCGCCTAGCTCATGGAACCGTTGTAGAGGCTTTTTTAGACAAAGGAAGAGGCTATGTTTCTACCATTTTAGTACAAGGAGGAACCCTTAAAGTGGGAGATTATGTATTAGCGGGACAACATAGTGGAAAGGTTAAAGCCATGCATGATGAAAGAGGAAACACAATTAAAGAAGCAGGTCCTTCCACCCCAATATCTATTTTAGGATTGGATGGGGCACCGCAAGCAGGAGATAAATTTAATGAATTTGAAGATGAGCGTGAGGCAAAAGCCATTGCCGCAAAACGCACCCAATTACAAAGGGAACAATCCGTACGAACACAGCGACATATTACATTAGACGAAATAGGACGGCGTATTGCACTTGGCGAATTTAAAGAATTGAATATTATTCTTAAAGGAGATGTGGATGGATCAGTTGAAGCATTAACCGATTCCTTCTTAAAACTTTCTACAGAAGAAATTCAAGTAAATATTATTCATAAAGGAGTAGGTGCTATTACCGAAAGTGATGTCTTATTAGCTTCGGCATCGGATGCTATTATTATAGGGTTCAACGTTAGACCCATGGGTAATGCCAGACAGTTAGCCGATAAAGAAGAAATAGACATTA
>JAWKMO010000003.1:0-432873 GCA_041392205.1 Flavobacteriaceae bacterium
TGATAAATACTATTCATTTTAATAAAATAACTCACAATAATGATTACTACATTAAGGATGATGAGAGAAATTTTTATTATTTTTTGAAATTTGTATTTAATAAAAAAAGTAGATAGTAAAAAAAGGACTAGTAAAATAAGGGTGTAAATAGCAGGATACATTTTAAAGGCAGCCATAAACTCTCCCTTAAAAAGAAGGGCTGTCGCACGTTGTATGCCACAGCCCAAACATTCAATACCAAAGAGTTGTTTATTAAGACAGGGGAGCATATACTCTTCCATGCCTTAATGGTAATTATTTATTAATTACATTAATCTTATAAACGATTGTTTCATTATCGGTAGTGGTTAATCGAACCAAATATACCGCATCACTTAAATTAGCAGTTGGGAAAGTAAGTTTGGCACTGTTTCCAACTTGGTTTTGTGAATACACCAATTTCCCTCCCATATCAAATATAGCGAGTGTTTTAACATCGTATTGATCTGGATTGTTTACTTCCAGCTGTTTTACAGGATTGTTTTGGAAAAATTCCACAGATGTTGTGATGCTATTTCTAGCTGAAATAACGGGTTTATCATCATCATCATTAGTGGTTGGTTTGTGTTTAAATGTAATAAAGAAACGATCTTCATACAGTCCAGCATCAAGTAACACAGAAGCAGTTTCAGTATTTATATCAGTTAAACCAATATCCTCAAGGATTTCTTTATAAGTTCCGTTTAACTTATCAAACAGATAAGCTTTATGAAAAGGCGGATTAACAATTTCTGCAGCTTTTAATTTAATAGTGGTTTGTTCCCCTACTTTAAAAGTAATAGGAATAAATTTTTCCTCATCGGTATAGGGTACCGTTTGTATTACCAAATTCTTTTGTAAATCTGGAGAATCAGCATTAATAGGGAAATAAGCATCTGTAATTGCACCATCCATTGGGTGAGTTGCATCTAAACCTCGGTCAAATCCATCGGTGGAGGTTTCATGAAAAATGATTACCATATCTCTAAAGTGCGAATCTCCAAAGAGGGTGTGTAAACGTAACATTGGAGTGGCTAAAGTAGGGCTTCTAAATTCTGAAAAATTAGTGGCTCCCTCTTTAATATAAGTTGTTGCTCTATGGCTATTTTTAAATTGGGCAACACCATCCCCAGGATTACCAGAATTTGCAGATAGCATAAACCCTTGCCCTACAGGAGCAAATAAACGCTCTACATAGGCAGGAGTATATCCTACCGTAGGAGTTGTTGGGTTTCCACCATTATCATAATTCCAGAAAGTAGGCAAGGTATAAATACCTCCATCAACATAAGGAGTTGGTCCCGGAATCCATGTTCCGTAACCTCCTTTATTATCGAGGTAAAGATGTGAATTGATAGATCTGTCCTCATCCCAATAGCGAATAGAATCTATTTCATTATTATCTGAGTCATTAAAAAATAAATTTAAATCAAGTACCGAAGGATAAGGGTTACCAGATAGAGTAAAACGATATGCTGTTCCATCAGTAAAAGGAATTCCTGTAGTTTCAACTGGAACAGCAATAGTTCCATTATTTGGTCTTCCTCTAAAATCATATCGTTGATTTTGAGGTTCATTGTATGGGTCTCCATGTACGGTAACATCGGTTCCTTTCATGATAAAGCCATATCCTGGTTGAACTGAATTTCCGCCACCCATAGCAACCCATCTTTGGTTAATTGGGTTAAACCAATACAACCATCGGGTTGAAATACTAAGAGGCACTGAGGTTGAGTTGAATCCTGTATTTGTTAATGCTGCTGTAGATTCTGTTACAGATAGCGAATCATTTAAACGACGAACACCAAAATTTTGATTATTAGTAGAAAACATTCTACCAACTGGTGAACACCAATAATTATAATCATAGGAATCTGAGTTGCTTTCTTGGAAAATAGAAATATAACCAGTTCCGCTATTGGCAGAACCAGTATTTCCTTGTAAGAGTTGTGATTCATCCCTTAGATAGATACTAGCTCTAGTAAGTGGATTGTTAATGTTTTCAACAAGATTAATGTCTTGTTCAACAAATAATAGTTGGTCTTTAACAAACACATAAGAATCTGTGGAAGTTGTAGCATTGGGGGTTACATACAACTGAGAGTAAGTGGTATTAGCAATCAATACTGACACTAATAGTAGTAGTAGGTTTTTCATACTTTTTATGTTTAATGAAGGGTCTATTTGGGGTAAAGCCTTCTATTGCAAAGTGTAAAAATAACAATATTTTTAAATTATCAAGAATTTTTGAAGGTATTTTCTTCATTTTAAGTATATTTTCAAAAAAATTGAATTGCTAATCTTATGAAAAAAATAACCCTTGGGACTAAAGTTTCTGTAATTGATGAAGCAATTTTTGGAATTGTAAAAGAGGTAAGCAAGAATGGTATTGTGATTATTTCAAAAGAAGGGTTTGAATTGGTATTTCAAGAAAATGAGCTTGTTATAGAAGAAGGCTTAAGCACCATGAAACTAACTGAAGGGCTTTCAAAAGAGATTTTTTTAGAAAAAGAAATAAGACCCAAAAAAAAGGTTATTTCAAAAACCAAAAAAGGAACAATTCCTCCTATGGAAGTCGATCTGCATATAGAGCAATTAGCAAAAAATCACAAACAATTATCTGCATATCAAATACTTAATTTGCAGATGGATACAGCAAAATACAAACTTGAATTTGCAATAAAAAATAAAATACAACGGCTTATTTTTATTCATGGGGTAGGAGAAGGGGTTTTGCGCGCTGAATTGGAATTTTTAATTAAAAAGTACGATGCCTTAAAAATGACAGATGCCGATTACCAAAAATATGGGAGAGGGGCCATAGAAGTGTACATTCCTCAAGTGGCTATGCAAAATTAAAAGGAAGGGGTGATTACCAAAGTACCGCTAACTAATTCTGAAATCCCACCTAAAAAAAGGCTTTCGTAAATTACTTGTTCATTGGAATTCGTTAAAACCAAATCCTCAATTTTCACATTTATGCTGGTCGTAAAATTGAAGGGATGCTCTCTAAAGGCATCATTAACGATACTCTTTGAAATATTGGGGTTTAAGTAATTGGGGCCCACAGCAATATCACTTATATCATCGGTAGGGTCTAAGTTTTGGTTTACGTCTTCATATCTGGTTAATACACCATCTCCATCGTCATCTTCATCTAGGTAATCTGCTATCCCATCAAAATCACTATCCTTTGGGTTTGTAAAAGGATCATTATCTCCATCTAAATTTTCTGTATCTAACTCTAAAAAAGTAGGAACATTATCCCCGTCGTCATCAAAATCAAAATAATCTAAAAGGCCATCACCGTCGGTATCTAAAGAGGATTCCTTTTCTTCAGAAATTCCATCAGCATCGTCATAAATAGCCACACTTGTAATTATTGCTGTTCCAGAATTTCCAAAAGACTCTTCAATAACCTTAGGTGTGGTTGGGGGTACTTCATTGCAGAAATAGCTAGCAGTAACTTCCTCATCAAATATTCTATAATTTACATAGCTAGAGCTGCCATTTAACGCTATTGTTAAGGTATCTGAAGTTATAAATAAGGTTTCAGTGTTTTCAAAATAGAGCGATAGCGTTTCCGTTTTTCCTTCATTGATCTTAAAAAATAGGTAAGTATCATTTCCACTGCAAAACTGGAGGTCTGTTGATTCAAAATCAAATGTGGTAATAATAATATCTCCGTCGTTACAGCTTATAAGTATTGTCCCTAAAACCAGAAAAGTGAGTAATTTGTTCATTTTTATTATTTGATACTGCAAAATAACGCAATTCTATGCAAAGACCTATTAAAGGCTAGTATTAATATGTATTTTTGCAAGAACTATTAAAAAAAGTGATGAAGAAAGTATATTTCGATAGCGCAGCAACGTCTCAGTTACGGAACGAAGTGATCCATACCATGACGAATGTCCTTAAAACTGAATATGGAAATCCTTCATCTACACATGCTTACGGAAGGTCTTCTAAATCATTACTAGAAAATTGCAGAAAAGAAATTGCGGCCCTTTTTAACGTACAAGCTTCTGAAATTATTTTTACTTCTGGAGGTACTGAAGCCGATAATTTGGTTTTACAAAGCTGTGTTAGTGACTTGCAAATAAAGCGTATTATTACCAGTAAATTAGAACATCATGCAGTGCTTCACACTATTGAAAAGCTTCAAAATAAGGGAAATATAATTGTGGAGTTTGTAAAACACAAAGACGATAGTAGTATCGATTTAATTGATTTGGAAAGCTTAGTTAAGAATTCTCAAATTAAATCGTTGGTGAGTCTAATGCACGTAAATAATGAAATTGGTACTGTATTACCCTTGTACGAAGTGGCTAAAATTTGCAAAGAAAATGACACTCTTTTTCATAGTGATATGGTACAATCTATAGGTCATTTCACCACTGATTTTGGGCAGATTCCTATTGATTTTGCAGCGGCTTCTGCTCATAAATTTCATGGCCCAAAAGGAGTGGGTTTTTGTTTTATTAGAAAAAATTCAAAATTAAAACCCCTCTTATTAGGAGGAGGCCAAGAACGCGGACTAAGGGCTGGTACAGAGGCTGTTTATGCTATTGCAGGAATGACCGAAGCACTTAAAATGGCCTATCAAAATTTGGATCAAGAAAAAGAATATATTAGCACACTTAAAGCCTATTTTAAAAGTGAATTACTTAAAAATTTTAAGGATGTTACTTTTAATGGATTAAGTGCAGATGAAGAAAAAAGTAGCTATACCATCTTAAGTGTTAATTTACCCCTTCCCGAAAATAAATCACAACTACTTATTTTTCAGTTAGATTTAAAAGGAATTGCTTGTTCACAAGGCAGTGCTTGCCAAAGTGGTAGTATGGAAGGCTCTCATGTATTACAGGAAATTTTACCAAAAGAAAAATTGAAAAATCCCTCTATCCGTTTTTCCTTTTCTATTTTTAATACTCAAGAAGAAATAGATTATGTGGTTCAAACACTAAAAGACTTTGTTAAGAGTTAAAACCTTGATGTAATTCTTACATTAAATACTCTTGGAGAAAGATAATTTGGAATGGCATATTGGACTTTGGTATAAACATCCCTTACAAAAGTGTTGGTAATAGAGTTTTGCACATCAAAAATATTAAAGATTTCGGCGCCAATCGTAAGCTCTTTAAAAGGACTTAACCATCCACTATCTTTTCTTTTTTTATCGTGAATTAATACATAGGAAACTCCTAAATCGGCTCTTTTATAATCTGGCAAACGGGTTTGAAAGTCATAAGGGTCTGCATAACTAGGAGAACCCCCTGGCAGTCCTGTATTATAGACCATATTCAAATACATTTTTAAATCGGGGATAATTTTAACATAGTCTTGAAACAATACCCCAACTTTTAATCGTTGGTCTGTGGGTCTAAAAATATAGCCTCGATCATCAATATTTTCTTCCGTTTTAAGATAGCCAAAACTCACCCAACTTTCGGTTCCAGGAACAAACTCTCCTGCCAATCGTAAATCGACTCCATAGGCATAAGCAATGGCATTATTGGCTGCGCGATACCGTATGCGAACATTTTCAAGGGTGTATGGATTTACATCGGTAAGACTTTTGTAGTAGATTTCAGAATTTAATGTAAAAGGACGTTCCCACAAATCGAAACTGTAATCATTTCCAAATACAATATGGATTGATTGTTGCGCTTTTACTTCGGGACGCACTGTTCCTGTTGAATCCCTTAATTCTCTATAAAATGGGGGTTGGTGGTAAAACCCTCCCGAAAGGCGAAATAACATATCCATCTCCCATTTTGGTTTCAATGTAACTTGGGCTCTAGGGCTAAAAATGGTTTGGGAAGTACTGTTAATGCCTTTTCCACTAACGGTCCAATTTTGAGCACGAACCCCTGCATTAAGCCAAACTTCATTGGTCCCTAAAGAAGTTCGTTTACTCCATTGGGCATAGCCCGATATTCTATTAATTTGAACATCATTTTGTGCTCTAATGGAAGTAAAAGGAACAATAGGGGAGTCGTAAGCTTGGTAAGGTTGATTATTTGCAAAATCAGCTATGGGGGGGCGTATAGAAAACCCTGCAGAATCTATAATTTCATATTCCTGCACTCGATCTCGAATATCCTCTAAGGTATATTTT
Source organism: Flavobacteriaceae bacterium (assembly GCA_041392205.1). Lineage (GTDB taxonomy): Bacteria > Bacteroidota > Bacteroidia > Flavobacteriales > Flavobacteriaceae > Halomarinibacterium. Next base: position 6,143 of record JAWKMO010000003.1, read on the forward strand.
ATTCCGTACTCAATATTATGATCATTCAGATTTAGATTTCCTTTATGCTCAAAATTCATAATAAGTGCATCCAAATCGTTGCGCCCGTGTGTTAATTGCCCTCCAATACCTTCAGCGAATTCTACTTCCCCTAAATTTTCATCGCCAATATTAGTATTCACTTCGCCTAATAGATATTGTGCTTGGATGTCAAAATATTCCTGTTCCGTAGTTTGGTAGGCAGCGCCAATAAACTTTGCTGTATACGTATCAGAAACTACATAAGTGCCTTTTAAAGCGCCAAAAAAAGTATTATAACGATCTTTTTCTTGCCCATCGTAAAATACTAAAAGGGCCCTTGGGTCGGCAAGGGTGCCGAAGTTTGTTTGTCGAGTAAGCGGTTCGTATTCATAGTCGTTTATGGATACATTTCCTAAGACTCCTAATTCAAACTTACTACTTACTTTGTAGGTAAGGTAGGTTTGGGCGTCGGCAAAACGGGGTCTAAAATTGGTTTCCGTTTCTTTTGCATTTACAAAAAGACTATTGTCTCTGTAACGAAGTCCCACAATACCTGTTAATCTACCCGATTTCGATTTACCTCCTACCGAAACGCTTGCCCCTAAAAGACTCGCATCTAATGAAGCTTCAAAACCAGTAGGGCGACGATAGGTAATGTCTAATACCGAAGAGAGTTTATCGCCAAATTTGGCTTGAAATCCTCCTGCCGAAAAATCCACACTTGAGGTTAAGTCACTATTTACAAAGCTTAATCCTTCTTGTTGCCCACTGCGAATAAGAAAGGGGCGATAGACTTCTATTTCATTTACATAGACCAAGTTTTCATCATAATTTCCACCACGTACCGCATATTGGGTACTTAATTCGTTATTGTTACTAATTCCTGGTAAGGACATTAATACATTTTCCACTCCGGCATTACCTCCCGTCATACGTCTAGCAATTTCGGGTGAAAAAGAAGTGATTCCTTCTACGCGTTTTCGTTTTTGGGCATCAATTACAACCGTCCCAATTACCTCGATATTGGTAGGCATTTGCGGATTAAACTCGTAATCCTCGTTGGTGGTTAAGGTAATTTTTAAGGTAACATTTTTAAATCCCAAATAGGAATAGGTTAATGTAATTTCCCGGTTTGCAGGTATTTCAAGAACGTACACCCCATTTTCATCTGTCAAGGTTCCTTTATCTTCGTAAGAAACAGAAGCACCCGAAATGGTTTTTTCATTTTCATCAAAAACGATTCCCTTTATAGTAGCGGTTTGCGCTGAAAGAAATGTGGTAAAGAGGGTAAAAAGGAGCAGTAGGGGTAATTGTAGCGTCTTCAAAAGCAAAAATTATAGTTGTTTTCTGAAAAAAGTTGCCTCAAATGTAGCACTATTTCCTACATTATCCACAACGATAAGTTTTAAATTATTTTCGGAATCCTCGATCACAGCATCATCAAAATCGTATACTATAACGTCTTTTTTGTAATCATATTCTGTGAGGATGTATTTTCCATTAATTGTGGCTCTATAGGAGCTTACCCCGGTTTCTGAATCTTCAATTTTTATTTTTAATGTTTGCTCTTTACTAATCCATTGGCCTTCTTTAAAATTAATAGGCGAAATAGTAGGAGGGATGGAGTCAATAGCAAGGCAATAATTCCCAAAGGTTCTAATGCGAGTGGTAAGCTTTGAACCCTTTCGGCTAGTGGCATTATAATAGGGCAGTCCCTTGTAATTTAAACGTCCAATATAGAGTTTGTCGAGATCACTTTCCTTATAATTGGAGGCATCCACAGAGAGGGTAATATTGCTATGAATAGGAATCACATCTTCGTGAAACTTTAGCGTGTCTCCTTTTGCTTCAATAGCAAGGTAAGTGTCTTCATACAAACTTTCGGAAGGAATATAAAGGTTAAACTTTCCTTTGGTAATGGAAGTTGCCTGATTTGCATAAATATAATCGGAAGTTTCTTTTACGGTTTTTGGTGTCAGAATATCTTCTTTTTTACCATCGATGGGAACCGAAATTAAAACCGAATTTCCATTAAAATCTTTTACTTCAATACTGTACATAGAAGTAAAACCATCTTCTATGTCCACATACCCTTGATTTACTTCCTGTACAATAACACTTAAAGGATTATTAGCCTGTCTAAATAATTTTTGAATACGACTTTTGTTAGTTTCAAAATACGCATAGTCAATATACCTATTTAAATAGCGGGTTTCATCAAACGAAAATTTATTGAAAAGTACTGTAAAGCGTTCCTCTCCATTAAATTTCGTTTTAATTTGGTACACCCCATTTTTATTGGACGCTCCGTTTTGTTGGTCATACGCAGAAATTCCAAACCCTATTGTACCATAAGCCTTTATGTTTTCAGCAATGTAAGAACCGTCTTTTTGTCTTTTAAGTCTTATTTTTAATGGATTTTGGGAGTTGTCTATATGTGCATCTTCGCTTATGGGATAGGCAAAAACACTATTCACAAGGGGGATGGTTGTATCGGGAATTTTTATCCCAAAAAGCAAGGGGTTCATAGGTCTAGAAGCGGCATCTCTAATTTCAAAATGCAAATGGGGACCCCCGCTACTCCCACTATTCCCCGTATAGCCAATAATATCTCCTTTTTTTACAGGCAATAATGAAGCTTCGGGAAAGAGTTCTATTTCAAATGTTTCTTTTAAATATTGGTGTTGTTTTACATAGGACTGAATGGGACCATGGTATTTTTGCAAATGTGCATAAACGGTACTATAGCCATTGGGGTGCTGAATATAAATGGCTTTGCCATAGCCGTAATGCGATACTTTAATCCGTTCTACATACCCATCTGCAGCGGCATAAACAGGAAAGCCTTCTTTTTGCTGTGTTTTAATATCAAGCCCACTATGAAAATGATTGCTACGTAACTCACCAAAGTTTCCAGAAAGCAACATAGTTATATCCAAGGGATCGTTAAAATACTCATTAGGTACCTTTTCTTGACTCCAAAGTGAAGAAGTACAAAGAAAAGTGAAAAGAAAAAAATACTTCATAGAAATTAATATTGCTCTAAAAGTAAATGGGGAGTTTGCGTTTTTATTGTATTAGGTTCAATATTACAAAAAAATACAGAAAAAGTGTTGGCTTATTTAAACCCGAATGTTAACTTTGTGAAATAAGTATTGAAAAAGCTCATTGAATGGCTCAACTTTCAGAAATTGTTGATTCTCTAGAAAATAGAATAAGTAAGTTGCTACATAGACATGAAAAACTGAAGCAAAGTAAACTTAAACTAGAAGAAGATTTTCAAATTTTAGAAACGCAATATCGTCAAGTGAAGCATCAAATTGACGAATGGAAAGGAAAAGTTGAGAGTTTAAAATTGGCAAATTCAATGCTTGGCAGCGACCAATACAAACGAGATACAAAACTCAAAATAAATGCTTTAGTTCGGGAAATTGACCAATGCATTGCGCAACTTTCCGAATAACATATTATCAATGTCAAACGCGTTAAAAATTAAACTTTCTATAGCAGACAGGATGTATCCCTTAACGATTCATCCCAATCAAGAAGAAGGCCTTAGAAAAGCCTCCAAGAAAATAGAAGAAATGATTAAGCGTTTTGAAAATAGCTATGCTGTAAGAGACAAACAAGATGTTTTGGCCATGTGTGCCCTTCAGTTTGCCGCTCAGGTAGAGCAAAAAAGTATTGATAAGGTGAATGATCAGCAGGATATAGAAGAAAAGCTTCAAGCTTTAAATCAGTTATTATTAGATCATTTAGCATAACGTTCTTTTAAATAAAAATACAAGGTTACTGCCTACATTAGTATTATTTTTTGGTAAACTCAACAGGAATTCTTTAAAAAGGGTGAGTTGAAGTTGTAAAAGCGAGCCGTCTTTGAGCGGATACTTGACCAGCTTGTTAACCCTAAACTTGTTTTTAAGGAGTTTATACAAAATCACAATTATTAATGTAGGCTTTTTTATTATACCAAATTATCAACCATGGACTATATAGTTACAATTATTGCAGCAGTTGCAGGAGTTATTATAGGCTTTATTATTTCAAAAATAATAGAGAAAAAAAGGGCTTCTCAAATGATAAAATCTGCCAAAAAAAATGCCGCTTCTTTATTAAAGGAAGCTCATACAGAAGCCGAATCTATTAAAAAAGAAAAAATCCTTCAGGCCAAAGAAAAGTTTTTAGAACTGAAAGCGGAACACGAAAAAGTAATTTTAAGTAGAGACAAAAAAATTGCTGAAACCGAAAAAAGAATTCGAGATAAAGAATCCCAAATTTCTAACGAATTAGCTACGAATAAAAAACTAAGCTCCGAATTAGAACTGCAAAAACATGCCTACGAAGAAAAATTAAAATTCATCGAGAAAAAAGAATCCGAACTGGACAAACTCCATCGAAATCAAATTGAACAACTAGAGGTTATCTCAAGCCTTTCTGCCGAAGAAGCTAAAAACCAACTTATGGAAAGTTTAAAGGGAGAGGCAAAAACCAATGCGATGGCATATATCCAAAACACGCTTGAAGAAGCAAAAATGACAGCGCAACAGGAAGCCAAAAAAGTCATTATTAATACCATTCAGCGAATAGGTACAGAAGAAGCTATTGAAAACTGCGTCTCTGTATTTAACCTAGAAGGGGACGATGTTAAGGGACGAATTATTGGACGCGAAGGTCGAAACATTAGAGCCATTGAAGCTGCTACAGGGGTCGAAATTATTGTTGATGATACTCCCGAAGCGATTATTCTTTCTTGTTTCGATTCGGTACGTAGAGAAATTGCCCGCTTATCGTTGCATAAACTAGTGACCGATGGACGTATTCACCCCGCAAGAATTGAAGAGGTGGTAAAGAAAACCACCAAACAAATTGAGGAAGAAATTATTGAGGTTGGAAAACGCACCGTTATAGACCTTGGAATTCACGGATTACATCCCGAATTAATTAAAGCCGTAGGTAGAATGAAATACCGCTCCTCGTATGGGCAAAATTTATTGCATCATTCTCGGGAAGTCGCCAGACTTTGTGGGGTGATGGCTTCCGAATTAGGATTAAATGCAAAATTGGCAAAACGCGCAGGATTACTGCATGATATTGGAAAAGTTCCCGAAGCAGAAACCGAAACTCCGCATGCCATCCTTGGAATGCAATGGGCCGAAAAATATGGTGAAAAACCGGAAGTTTGTAACGCCATTGGGGCTCACCATGATGAAATTGAAATGACCGATTTACTTTCGCCTATTGTACAAGTGTGTGACGCTATTAGTGGGGCACGCCCAGGGGCTAGAAGACAGGTACTGGATTCCTATATTCAAAGACTTAAAGACTTAGAAGATATTGCCTTTGGCTTTGGAGGGGTACAAAAAGCGTATGCCATACAAGCGGGCAGGGAACTACGTGTGATGGTAGAAAGTGAAAAAGTAAGCGATGATAAAGCGGCACAACTTTCCTTCGAAATTTCGCAAAAAATCCAAACGGATATGACCTATCCCGGACAAGTAAAAGTAACGGTTATTAGAGAAACTCGATCTGTAAATATTGCCAAATAGGGGATCTCTTTTTTTATAAAGTTAAGGCTCCCTGTGGAGCCTTTTTATTTTCTAGGGTGGTATTGCTCCATTACCTTTATTAAATGCGATTTGTCTATATGGGTGTAAATCTCGGTAGTAGTAATACTTACATGACCTAGCATTTGTTGAATGGCACGTAAATCGGCACCGTTTTTTAAAAGATGGGTTGCAAACGAATGACGAAAGGTATGCGGACTTACGGTTTTATGGATTCCTGCTTTTTCGGTTAGATCTTTAATAATAGTAAAAACCATAGCGCGTGTGAGTGGTTTTCCTCTTCGGTTTAGGAAAACGGTATCCTTCGCCTTTTCAGAAATAGTTTGGTGAACTCTAATTTCTTTCAAATAGATGTTTATGTACTTAATGGTTGCATCGGCAATAGGAACAAAACGCTCCTTATCGCCTTTCCCGGTTACTTTGATAAACCCTTCTTCAAAAAATAAATCGGATATTTTAAGTGAAATAGCTTCCGATACTCGCAAACCACAACCGTATAGTGTTTCCAATAGCGCCCTGTTACGTTCTCCCTGCGGTGTGCTTAAATCAATTTTATGTATAATAGCGTCTATTTCTTCTTCGGAAAGAGTATCGGGCAATTTTCGCCCGGTTTTGGGGCTTTCAATCAATTCCAACGGATTGGTTTTTCTATATTCTTCAAAAATTAGGTAATTAAAAAAACCACGAAGGCCAGATATAATTCTACTTTGCGAACGAGGATTTACCTCCTTAGCTAATTGATAAATAAACTCTTGAAGGGTTTTTTCTGAAATAACGATAGGGGAAACCTCAATTTTGTGAGTCTCTAACCATTTCATGAGTTTTTTTAAATCTAAAAGATAATTTGAAATAGAGTTATGAGAAAGCCCTCTCTCAATATGAAGATAGTTTTGGTAGTCCTTAAGGGCTTGGTTCCATGTCACTATAAAAAACTTAAATTCTTCTGAAAAAATATGCTAGTTACAAATTTCGTTATAATTTCGCACAAATAACAAATAATTAATAATATGAAAAAAGTATTGATTTTAGTAGTAATAACACTTACCACAACCACTTTCTTCGCTCAAGGAGTGGATTTAGGTTTAAAAGCTGGGGTGAACTTTGCCAATTTAACAGATGCTTCTAATCTTGAAGGAAGAACAGGTTTCGTATTTGGTGCTTTTGCCGGTGGAAAATTTGGAGATAAATTAGGAATACAGGGAGATTTACTCTACTCACAACAAGGAGCAGAGTTTGATGGGGATAAGATTGACCTTAATTATGTAAACGTACCAGTAGTACTAAAATATTTTTTAACCGATCAAATTCATATTCATGCAGGACCTCAGTTTGGTTTTGTTGTGGATGACAATATCGCTAATGTTTTTAACGACATCGCAGAGTCAGAAAGTTTTGACCTCTCTGGAATTGTGGGTATTGGTGTTGATTTGCCTATGGGAATTAGACTAGATGGTCGATACAACTTTGGACTAAGTGATGTTATTTCATCAAACGATACAACTACTGTAGAAAGTGGTGGAAAGAACAGTGTCATCACTTTATCTGTAGGATATTCTTTTCTTTAATTTAGAATTAATATAAATTTTAAAAAGGCAACTTTTATAAAGTTGCCTTTTTTATTGGATATCAAATTGTTAACAACTTTGTTAAAAAATAGGGCAAATGCCTCATGTATAAGGTATTCATTTATTTTATAGCTTTACTTCATATTAATCAAACTATTTTAATTATGAAAAAACTTTTATTATTTGCTGCTATTGCAGTGTTTGGAATGACAACTTCTTTTGCTCAAGATGGCGATGGAGGTGGAGCTACCGATGAGGGCTCATTTATGATTAACATTAACACAGGCTTCGGGGAAGTAGGTGGAACTGGTTTTTATTTAACTTCTCAAGATGGAAATACTTCTTGGAATGCAGGTGCCGATGTGGGATACTTCATTATGGATGATTTAGCCATTCGTGCTGGACTTGGTTATGGAGACTCAGGTTTTGATGGGGCTGGAGCTTCTATGTTTTCTTATAAGATTGGAGCCAAATATTATGTAATTGGAACTATCCCTGTTGGGGTTGATTACTCTGGTTCTAGCATTAAAGATTTTGATGAAAACCCTTCCTATGTTGGATTACAAGCAGCTTATGCTTGGTTTATTGCTGATAACGTAAGTATTGAGCCAGGTTTAAGATATAACCTATCTATGAATGATGATTTCTATGATAGCACTTTTAATTTTAATATTGGATTTGCATTATTCTTAAATTAAAAAATAAGCATCCCATTTTAAAAAGCGGAAGTATTCAACTTCCGCTTTTTTATTTTCGTTTCCAAAGTTTAAAAATAACGATTGCAGATATTACGGCTATTATAGATAAAATGATAGCTCCCACAAAGTTTCCATAAATCAAATATCCAGTAGCAAATAGAGAAGTATAAACAAAAACAATCCCAAGTAGCATAGAAGCCAAATCTATGGTAAAATGATCGTGGGTTTCTTTTAAAACATAAGCGTCTGAGGCTTTCTTTTTAAAAGCATTCCAACCCATTCCATAGGGAGTCACTTTATTGTAAAAGTTCACTAACGTACTCATATTAGTAGGTTGGGTAAGAAGTGTTACGAGAATCCAAGAAAGGGTAGTGATAAGTACCCCTAAAACAAGTTTTTCGTGATCTTCTAGTCCAAAATCAACTATCTGGAAAAGTATGGCCAGTACAAAAGAAACCACCATTCCTGTGATTTCGCTGTAGGCATTTACTCGCCACCAAAACCAGCGAAGAATAAATATTAATCCGGTTCCGGCACCTATTTGTAAAAGGATATTGAACGTATCCAATGCGCTTTCAAACTGAAGCGCTAGCAGAGCTGCAAAAATCATTAAAAGCACGGTAGAGAGTCGACCCACTTTCACCAACTCCTTTTCCGAAGCCTCTTTTTTTATAAAGCGTTTGTAAAAATCTAACGATATATAGGAAGAACCCCAATTTAAATGCGTAGAAATAGTACTCATAAAGGCGGCAATAAGCGAAGTAACTACTAACCCTAATAAACCAGAAGGCAAATGGGTTAGCATGGCAGAATACCCCAAATCATGGCCTGCTTTGGCATTTGGGAATGCTGTCGAAATATCGGATAAATTGGGATATAATACCAAGGAAGCTAACGCAATTAAAATCCAAGGCCAAGGTCTTATGGCGTAATGTGCAATGTTGAAAAGTAGGGTAGCGCCTATGGCGTTTTTTTCATCTTTAGCCGATAGCATTCGTTGGGCAATATAACCGCCGCCACCAGGTTCGGCACCGGGATACCAGACGCTCCACCATTGTACCGCAATGGGAATTAAAAGCAAAGTCCACAACGCTTTTGAGTCACTGAAATCGGGAAGAAAATTCAGTTTATCGGCTACATTTTCATGGGTTAAAAGTGTGTCCAAACCCCCAATTTCGGGCATTTGTACAATATACCAAGCGGCCCAAATTGAACCCACCATAGCGATGATAAACTGGAGGAAATCTGTAAAAATAACGCCTCTAAGTCCCCCAATAGAGCTGTAAATAACCGTAATCACCGAGGCATACACTACCGATTCCCATGGTTCCAAATTAAATAGTATTCCGCCAATTTTTATGGCTGCCAAGCATACGGTCGCCATAATCATCACATTGAAAAAAACACCTAAATACAAAGCTCTAAATCCGCGTAAAAAAGCGGCTTCTTTTCCACTGTAGCGCAATTCATAAAACTCTAAATCGGTGAGTACTTCAGAGCGGCGCCAAAGTTTTGCATACACAAATACGGTAAGCATTCCCGTCAACAAAAATGCCCACCAAACCCAGTTTCCAGAGATGCCATTTTGTCGAACAATATCTGTAACCAAGTTAGGGGTATCTGCGGAAAAGGTAGTCGCTACCATCGATATTCCGAGTAACCACCAAGGCATATTCTTTCCCGAAAGAAAAAATTCTTGGGTGTTTTTTCCCGACTTTTTGCTTACAACAATACCAATAATGAGAAAAACAACAAAAAAGGAAAAGATAAGGATCCAATCAATTGTGCTTAATACCATATTTTAATGAATTTTTAGTGATTGGGCTTGAGCGATCCAGTTATCACGTTCAATTCTTCCAGGGAAAAAGTCGATCAACTCGGTAAGCACTCTTATATCTTCGTCTTTAAATCGGCTTATTTGATCGTAGTTATAAATACCAATTTCATTAAGTCGCTGTTCAATGTATGGCCCTATTCCGTTAATTTGGGTTAGGTCGTCTTTATTTTCCTTAGAGCCATATCCAAAGTTTTCAAAATTGAGTTCAGGTTTGTTTTTGGTATACGTTATGTAGCTTGTTCTTGCTTTTGCTACAATATCTTCAGCCGATTTTGCAAAAGATTCTTCCTTATTTTGATTGATCGTTTCTTGTTGTGTCTGTTTCACAACCTCTACTATTTTAGGTTTAATTTCGGTAAAAATAGTTTCGATATCTGAAATATTAGAAGCACTTAATTTGCTGATTTTATTAAGATTAGACTGTCTTTTAATTTTCTTAATTATTTTGGTGTATTTGGAACGCTGTAAAGACCAAGCCGCAAAGTATCCAATACAAAAGGTACTAAACATTAAAATGAAAACACCCGTTAAATCGGGTAGCTGATTAATAAATTCGGTAAAAGCGTTCATTAATTGGTTCTGTATTTTACTTCAATTCTTCGATTTAAAAATTGTCCTTCCGTAGTATTATTATTGGCAATAGCCTTTGCCTCTCCTTCAGAGAGTGCAACTACTCTTTCTTTGTCTAAGCCTCCCTTTGAAACAAGATACCAACGAACTTGCCTTGCATATTTTAACGCAAGAACATAATTGTCGTTTGCGTTTCCTATATTATCGGTATGGCCTATAATTTCAATTCTAACGTTGGGGTTGTTTGTTAAAATATCTTTTGCCTCTTCCAAAAGTGATTTTAATACCTCATCTACAAAAATATCATTATTTACCAATTTTGGATAAATTGTTTTGTCTTCCGGTAATTTATATTTTAAAGAGGTAAGTCTCAAGGTATCCAAAGGACCAAAAGTAAACGATATCCCATAGGGAAAATCTCCTTTTTCAGTAAATTCAAAATCCTTAATCATCGATTTTACAGCTACTTTTTCACGACCAATACCTACAGTTTCCAAAATTTCTCTAATTTTATTTCCTCTTCTAATCCCTAAATTGGGATTTTTATTTTTTTCAGAAGCAGCATACAAAGCAATAATTTGCACTTCTTCTTTGGGATGTTCCACAAGATAGGTGTTAATTTTGTATTTGAAATCTATAATTTCTGTAGGAATCATAACCGAAGCGGTATCTTTAAAAATTGTAATTCCTTTGGGAAGTAAAAAAATGACATCTCCCTTTGCATTGGTTGCACGAAGCCCCATATTTAAAGGTTCTTCTTGAAAAGGATTTTGTATATTTTCCGAAAGATTTAAAGTGTCCTTCAAAATAGAATCTATCGAATCTAAAGTATCTAAAGGCAATTCGACCTCGGGAGTAATAGGTGTGATTTTGCTTATTGTATTGTCTTGTTTTAAAGGATTGAGCCAAGAATACAGCCATAAACCAAAGAATGACCATATAAGAAAAACTAAAAACGCAATAAGAAAGTTTTTCATTTACCGGTTTAGGCTGTTAAAATTATTGTTTCGTGGGGTTGTAACAACAATAACAAAGTTACAAAATTATGGAGCTTGTAGGAATATCCAACGGTCATTATTTTAACCTAATCGTATTAATTTTAATCAAAGTGAAATGCAAAACCATAATTTTTTAGACGATTTTAAAAAAAATGCTGTATTTAGAATCGACGAAAGTACTCGAATGATTGAAAAAAGCTTGCTTGAAATTACGTTCGACGAACTTTGGCAAAAACCTAATGAATCTCTTAACAGTATTGGAAACTTACTGCTTCACCTCTGTGGAAATATGACTCAGTATGTGGTTTCTTCCCTTGGAAACCTGCCCGATTATAGAAATCGCGAAGAAGAATTTACCATTACAGGTGGGTTTTCAAAAAAAGCGTTGCTTCAAAAATTGCAAACAACCCTAGAAATGGTAAAAAAAACCATACAAGAAACCTCCGAAGAGCAATTTGCAAAGGAACGAAGTGTTCAAGGTTTTACCTTATCGGGTACCGGCATTGTTTTGCACGTGGTGGAGCATTATTCATATCATACGGGACAAATTGCTTTTTGGGTAAAGCTTTTAAAAAATAAAGACTTAGGATTTTATGAAAATATAGATTTAAATAGTAAAAATTAAAAAAAAGAGCCCGAAGGCTCTTTAGTATATCAACTTGAAATTTATTTTAACCATCCTTTAGTTTTCGCGTAGTTGCTATACCATAAAAACAATATCGCTCCTACAATAATCATAAGAATCATACTAATCCCCCCGGGGCCATAATTATCGGCACCCTCTCCCATAAATAAAGTATAACCCATTTGAACAAATACCCCAATTAGGGAAATCAAGAAAAACGGTTTGGCCCAACTTCTTCTTAGAAGCAAAAAAATAGCCCCCAAAAGTCCAAACCATACAGCAACGGCAAAAGCCGCGGTAACCCAGATTGGAAGTGCGTCAACGATGGCAATCTGCTCTGGAGTATAGCTTGTCATAAACGTTTCATTTCTAAAGGCTTGGTCTAAATATGCTTTTGCACCCATGGCATTCCACAATAGCGCAATAACAGCAATTACCCAATATAAAATATTCGGTTTGTTTGTTGTATTCATAATTTATTGGTTTAAAGTTGTTTAAATGAAAGGTACAAAAAAAAATAATATGCTATATTTAAACATAAATTATACTTATGAGTACAATCCTTCCTAATACTATATTCACTTTTTTAAAAGACCTTAAAACGAACAATCATAAGGATTGGATGCAGGCAAATAAAAAGCAATACCTTGAAAATGAAAAGGTCTTAAAAAACTTTTATCTTGAAATTGAAAAAGCGCTAAACGAAAAAGATCAAATTGAAACTGTAAAAATCTTTAGAATTAACAGGGACATTCGGTTTAGTAACGATAAAACCCCCTACAATGTGCATCGAAGTGTAAGTTTTAGCAGGGCAGGAGAACATCGACGAGGGGGATATTATTTGCGTATTGAACCTGGAAACACACTAATGGCCGGGGGATTTTTTGAACCTAATCCGAATGATTTACAACGAATTAGAAAAGAATTTGAAATGGATTCAAATCCCATTAGAGAAATAATAAATAACCCAAAATTTCATGAAGCTTTTGGAGGGTTTGTGCAAGAATTTGCTGTAAAAACAGCCCCTAAAGGATTTAGTAAAGAAGACCCAAACTTGGATTTAATTAGGCTGAAAAGTTTTTTTGTAACCCACGCTTTTAAAGATAGTGAAGTAATTGCTCCTACTTTTAAAGAGGAACTTATGTATCATTACGAACTATTAAGACCCTATTTCGATTATATGAGTGAGGTACTTACTACCGATTTAAACGGGGTTTCACTAATATAAATCGACATATTCCAATAATTGAATATTACTTTTTAATCGGTCTTTTACAATATCCATCATTCTTTTATTAAGAGCAGAAGAATTTTGAATATAAATTTCATATTCTTCCAAGGTAAATTGCCCAATGATAATGCCTTTTAAGGAATTTCGGAATTTCATATCCTTATGAATGGCATTTTCAATATAATCCAATCGCTTATCGATGGATAAATCATAAAAAACATTTTTGTGTTTTGCTACATAATTTCTAAAAACGGCCACTAATAAATCGTTTTGCAATTTGGCAACAGGGCGTAATGTTTTATTCTGAAAAATTTCATCGGAAGACATTCCTGGAAGCATTTTTGCCGAACTAATAATAGGTCGAAGACTGAGGAGCACTGCATCTCTGGTTTCCATAGTAGTGTGTTTTTATAAAAATAACGAAATCGAAGTCATTTTGAAGTTTGAAAAGTCTAAGTTGTAAACAATGATTTCAACAAAAAAACCCTGCACATAGGCAGGGTTTTTTAAGATACTTCTGTTTATGTTTTTTTGAGAAAATCCTCTTTTATTTGTATGGAAGGTTTTTCTAAATTGTTTTTATTAAGAAAAGTATAGAATTTTTTGCCTTCCTTACTCATAATGGTTTGGTAGTTATTTTTGGCTTTTTCAAATTCTTCCGAAATTAATTTGAAATTTTGTTTTTGCGCTCCCGAAACTTGATCATAACTTGAGGCCACATTTGCATATAACTCTCCCATTTTTTCTCTCAATTCAGGTTCTGCAGATGCCACATAATTATCACCTGAAGTGATTACTAAGTCTTTCCGAAGGGCTTCTAGTGCATCATATAGTTTTTGCGCTTCTTTCTTTCCTTTTGGATTATTTTCTATAACCCATTGCGTTGTTTTTTGAGTTTCGGTGAGTTCATGTACCAAATATGCCAAATCCTCTACCATAGTAAAAAGGGTTTGCGTTAATGCCTCTTGCTCTTTTCGATCTGCAAGATTGCCCAAAGAAGTTTCATCGTATCGTAATTCTATAACTTGTTCGTAGGTGTTTTTTCCTTTCGTTAAAACCACTTTGTATTTACCGGCTGGGACACGTTTTGGAGTAAACCCAGCAAAAGACAATGTTTTTGCTTCGGCCATTTTTGGAGCCACACTATTAAATTGCCAAGTCACTACATTAATGCCTTTGGATTTTCCAGGAGTGAGGGAAGTAATTTTGTTTCCTTCCATGTCCTGTATTTCCATTTCCATTTTCCCGAAGGTATGTCTTTTTTGTAGATAATAACTAATTCTGGCTGCGGTAGAACGATTGGGTCCTATAAATTGGGTTTCGTTTCCAAAACCTCCCGAAAAACCACTTTGCTCAATCATCGTAAAAGGTTTGGTTTCAAAAAAAGCCACTTCTTTTGAAAGCATTTCCTGGGTTAGTTGGCGCAAGGGACTAATATCGTCTAAGATGATTACGCCACGGCCATGAGTTCCCATAACCAAGTCGTTGGTTTCTTTATGAAGATCAATAAAATGAACGGCGACTGCGGGCATATTGTTGGTAAATTTAGACCAGTTTTTACCTCCATCTATGGTAACATATAAACCCAATTCGGTTCCTAAAAATAAAAGGTCCTCATTTACATAATCTTCTTGAATGTTTCTTACAAAAGCATTTCTTTCAATATCTTCTGAAATAATGCTTACCCAAGTTTTTCCATAATCGGTCGTTTTTAATGCATACGGTTTAAAATCACCTGAAGTGTGTCCGTCAAAAACTGCATAGGCTGTTCCTTTTCCGTGAATGCTAGCTTCAATATGGTAGACCCAAGTATTTGCTGGGATACCAACTAAATTTGGGGTGACATTATTCCAAGTTTTCCCACCATTGGTAGTAACCTGCACGTTTCCATCATCAGTTCCTACCCAAATAATATTTTCATCAAGGGGGGATTCTGCAATGGTAAAAATAGTGGTATGGTTTTCGGCACCACTATTATCCATAGACAATCCGCCAGATTCAACTTGATTCTGTTTTGCGGGGTTGTTAGTGGTTAAATCGGGAGAAATAATAGTCCAACTATCGCCCATATTCTCGCTTTTATGCAGAAATTGACTTCCCATATAAAAGCGGTCGGGTTGATGGTTACTTATAGCCATAGGGGAGTTCCAATTAAAACGCAATTTGGGCTTTCCTTGTTCGGCAAGTGGCTGAATGGTTTTTGTTTTATTTTTGTCCACATCATAGCGCCAAACATTGGCAGCTCCTTGCATTTCAGAATAAATGATGTTTTTTGTAGGATGTTTTAGTACCCGAAAACCATCTCCATAACCTACACTGTTCCAATCCCTTGCTTCAATGCCTCCAGGGGAAGAAGAAGGTCCATACCAACTCCCATTATCCTGAAGCCCCCCATAAACATTATAAGGTGTTTCATTGTCCACGCTTATATGATAAAATTGAGAGAGCGGAAGGTTTTCACATATTTCGAAGGTAGTGCCTCCATTCCAAGAGCGATAAAATCCGCCGTCTGTGGCTGCATAAATGATGTCACTTTCTTTATTATGAAAGGTAATATCGTGAATGTCACTGTGCATATTTCCTAAATCCTTAAACGTTTTTCCTCCATCTCTGCTTATGGATCCCGTTAACCCCCCTTTAACAACAACATCAGGATTTCGAGGATCCACAGTGATTCTTGAAAAGTAAAAAGGCCTAACGGTTAATCCAAAATCGTTATTTAAATGTGTCCAAGAATTTCCAGAATCGTTGGATCTCCAAAGGCCATTGGTGGCTTTTTCTCCTGTTTCTATCACAGCATAAAGGATCGAACTATCACTTGGAGCTAAGGCAATACCAATTCTTCCCAATTTTCCTTCGGGAAGCCCGTTTTTAATTTTACTCCAACTTTTTCCAGCATCAACCGATTTATAAATACCGCTATTAATGCCACCCGAATTAAAACTCCATCCGGTTCTTCTAAATTCCCACATGGAAGCATACAAAATAGAGGGGTTTTTGGGGTCCATGAGGACATCGCCCACACCCGTGGCAGGGTTAATGTACAACACTTTGTTCCAGGTGTTTCCTCCATCGTTACTTTTATAAACACCTCTATCTTCACTATCGCTCCATAAAGCACCTAAAACTCCTACATAAATTTCGTTGGGATTTTCAGGATTTATTACAATGGATGCAATGCGTTCACTTTTTTCAAAGCCAGGAATTTCTTTCCAGCTACTACCGCCATCGGTAGATTTGTACAAACCATTACCAATAGAAACAGAGTTTCGAGTCCAAGTTTCACCGGTTCCCACCCAAATAGTTTTGTCTGGATCGTTAGGGGCTAACGTAACCACTCCAATTGATTGCACATATTCATCAAAAATAGGAGCGAAGGTAGCTCCTCCGTCAACCGATTTCCAAACACCCCCTCCAGCGGCACCAATATAAATAATACGAGAATTGGTTGGGTGCATTTCAATATCATTAATACGGCCACTCATAAGTGCTGGCCCAATTTGTCGTGCTTGCAAATCGCCAAAAAGTTCTTTCCCTTTAAGAATTGTTTCTTGCGAATATCCTTCCATAGCTAAGAGTGCTATGCTAACGAATAGAATTAGGTGTTTTTTCATTTTGATAGTCATTAGTAGTTAAAAAAAATCCCTGTCGAGCAGGGATTTTTTCAGTTATATATACATTATTCTTTCTTTTCTGAATCACCAGCTGCCGTAGGAAAGGCAAAAATAGTGTTATCTATTTCTGGATTTACTTCAATCGTTTTTACCGTAAGTGGTTGCCCTCCTTGGGTCATTGAAAACGGAAAAATTAAACCTCCTACTTCTTGATAGTCACTCATAATATCCTTTATAGTCTGTCCTGCCATAGGGCCTTGTTTAACTTCAGTTTCTAGGGCAATTGGGACAAAGTTCTCTTTTTCAAAATAATAAAAAGTAATACTAGGTGTCTCTACACCATCTACCATGATGGGATCTTCGACAAGTTTAATTTTAAAGGTCTCAGTTCCTTCAATAGTTTCATCACCAATAAGCTCTACGGTATAGCCTTTATCTTTATAGTTAAGAAATGGAGAGGGAAAGTTTTTAGCAGAAGACTTTTTAATATTTCCAGAAGTCTCTGTGTCACTTTTTTCAGGACTCATAGTCATAAAATTGGTCGTCCACATCGTTTCGCCGTCAAAAGCAAATTGGGTCATGGTTTGACCTTGCAGGTCTATGGTAAGTGCTTGCTTGCCGTCTTGGGTCATGTACATGGTCCAAGGAATTTCCATTCCTTGTGCATCTGCGACCCCTGCATATTTTAAGCTGGTAACCTTTTCCCAAGCGGCTTTACCGCCTGTATTTTCAAAATAATTGGCAATAATTTCATCGACTGTTTGCGCCTGAAAAGTAGTAGTTATACCAAGAAAAAAGAGGGTAAGTGTAATAAGTGATAACTTTTTCATAAAGAGAACATTTTAAATTTTATGTAAATGTAAGTATCGTGATTTAAAAATTTGTTACAAGATTTGTAAAATTTTTATTTTCACAATCCTTTTTAAAATAAGTATCTTTAAAAAAAGAAAAAAATGGACTTCGGAAAAGTTGATAATCCAGAGCATATCGATTTTACGCTACCCCCAGACCATCCTACTACCAAAGTGGTTTTAGAAAAAAATAAATCGGATAAGCCCCTTGTCCTTTATGTTGGTTGCGCCAAGTGGAATAAAGCCGATTTAAAGGGATTTTACCCTAGAGGAACTAAAGACGAATTGCAGTATTACGCGACACAGTTTAATGCTATCGAATTGAACGCTAGTTTTTATCGGATTTTTCCTATCGATACCTTTGAAGGTTGGTATGAAAAAACACCTTCTGACTTTCGTTTTTTTCCAAAATTTTTTCAAGGAATAAGCCATCGAAAGCGACTTAACGATTGTGAGGCCATTTTAAATGAATTTATTTTGCATACCTCGCATTTGAAAGAGAAAATGGAAATGCCATTTATACAATTACCCGATAACTTTGGTCCTAAAAATTTAGATCGTTTAGAACCCTTTTTTAAAATGCTTCCAAAAGACATTAAACCTGCCATAGAGTTTAGGCATACGCAGTGGTTTAATGATCCAGTAGTTGCCAATGAATTGTACGACATATTAGAAAAGTATTGCATTAGCAATATCATTGTCGATACGGCGGGACGAAGAGATTTACTCCATATGAAAATGACGACTCCCACAGCTTTCATTAGATATAATGGCGCAAATCATCAAAGTGATTACGATCGTTTGGAGGCATGGGTCGATAGGCTAGAGGAGTGGGTTTCACTTGGATTACAAAACATTTATTTCTTTGTACACCAAAATGTTGAAAAAGCTTCTCCCTTACTTTCTGCACATTTTATCACCAAAATGAATGACCGTTTAGGAACGCAACTACAAATACCAAAAATGGATAAACCCGAAACTTTATTTTAATGCGATTTCATACTAGAAAATGGGTAAAACCCGAAGATTTAAATCCCAACGGCACTTTGTTTGGTGGCCGCTTGCTGGAATGGATTGATGAGGAAGCTGCCATGTATACCATCATTCAATTGGAAAACCCAGGGGTGGTTACCAAATTTATGAGTGAAATAAATTTTAGAAGCTCGGCCAAAAAAGGGGATATTGTGGAAATAGGAATTACCGTAGTAAACTTTGGAAAAACCTCCATTACCCTAAGTTGTGAAGTTAGGAACAAAATGACACACGAAACCATTATTACCATTGATAGGATTACTATGGTAAATCTAGACAAAGAGGGGAATCCCACCCCTCACGGGAAAACTAAAATTGAATATGTAAAAGATCGCCTCAATAAAGAGGACGACGACGATTAGCTTTTTAACCCTTCAAAATCTTTACCTGAGGGAACTTCAAACAACTCTAACCCAAAATAGGGGATGGCTGCAATTAAATGATCAAAAATATCAGCCTGAATGTGTTCGTAATTTTCCCAACGTTTATCGTGGCTAAAACAAAATATTTCAATTGGAATCCCACGGTCTGTGGGAGCCAAATGGCGCACCATTAAAAATAATTCTTTATTAATGGCGGCATTTTCATGCAAAAAGGCATCGGCATATTTTCTAAAAACACCTAAATTGGTTTGATTTCTTCCATTAATTGGTAAGGACTTATCAATTTGATGGCTATTATTATAGCGCATTACATCTTTCTCTCTATGCTCTAAATAGGGTTTAATAAGGGCGATTTTTTGTAGCTTTTCAATGTCTTCAGTAGAAAGAAATTTCACAGAATTTTGCTTGATAAAAAGAGCCCGTTTAATACGTCTTCCGGGAGACTCTTGCATCCCTCTCCAATTCTGAAACGAATCTGCAATAAGGCTATAGGTAGGAATGGTAGTGTAGGTATTGTCAAAGTTTTGTACTCGTACAGTAGCAAGGTTTATTTCAGTAACATAGCCATCGGCGCCAAACTTACTAAAGGTAATCCAGTCGCCAATGCGCACAATATCATTAACAGAAACCTGAATACTCGCTACAAATCCTAAAATGGTATCTTTAAATATTAATAAAATTATGGCAGAGGCTGCTCCCAGAGTTGTTAAACTAATTAGGGAATATCCAGTGAGAAGGTTTACAATAAAGAAAATAGCGGTTCCCCAAGCAAAAATCATTAATACTTGTTGATAGCTTTCTAGAGGTTTATCGTTAAATTTTTCATTACTTTCCCGTAAATAGTTTTTTGTGGTTCGAAGAATACTTCTAAAAATAAAAACACATAAAACCAATAAAAATATTTTGGCAGTGACTACTAAAACATGAATGGTTTTAGGATAATCACTAAAAATAATAGGTATAAGATACCAAAGCAACCCCAAAGGGGCTAAATGCGCTAGGTATTTAGGAAAATTACTTTGAACCAAAAAATCGTCAAAAGTGGTTTTTGTTTTATTACTGAATGCTTTAAATACCTGTACAATTATGTTACGAGTAAAAAAGTCTAATAAAATAACTATGAGTAAGCAAATAATGGCAACAATAATTGTATTAAGTAACGTTGCCCAAAAGTCTACCATTCCTTGCTCTAGAAAATATTTTCGCAGATAGTCTGAATACGCTATAATGTCTTTTTTATTCATGGATATATTTTCTTTCTACATAAAAAGGGCCAAAGGGCAAAACAGCACAGAGCAATACAATTAATAAGGTGGACATTGGCCAATTCAGCTTTTTTTTAATAAAGTAACCTGCACCAATATATAAAACAAATAAAATTCCGTGAGCCATTCCTACCACTTGCACCATTTCTGGGATTCCCCAGAGATACTTTAAAGGCATAGCAATACCCAATAATAATAAAAAGGAGAGCGCTTCTAAGGTACTAATTAGTTTAAAATGCTTTATGGAAACATTCATTTATGCAAAATTTATGCAAAGATACATATTGTCATGAGTAGCCTACTATTTTAACGATTATTTAATCGCAGGGTAGGGGTTCATTTAAAGTAGGGTATACGTAGTTTTTCTGAAAACTAAAATGCCACCATTCTGTCCTAATAGGTTGAAATCCAAATTTTTTCATTCCCTCCAAAAGCAATTTTCGATGGTTTACTATTTCTTTTGAAAAATGTAGGTTGTCGATA
Organism: Flavobacteriaceae bacterium; assembly: GCA_041392205.1. Lineage (GTDB taxonomy): Bacteria > Bacteroidota > Bacteroidia > Flavobacteriales > Flavobacteriaceae > Halomarinibacterium. The sequence continues at coordinate 26,859 of JAWKMO010000003.1, forward strand.
TGAGCTTCCTTTCCAAAATAATCGTAATCACTTCCCATGTCAATATAACATCCCTCTAAGGTAACCAAAGTTATGTCTACGGCAGCCCCTCGATTGTGAATAGATCCTTTTCCATAAGGATTGGCAACATACGCAGCATTGGGCACTTTCTTCCACATCTTTTTCTGAATATCCAATGGGCGGTAGCAGTCGTACACTTTAATTTTATATCCCTTCTCACAAAAATACTCGTTGGCTTTATTCAAAGCATGGGCAACTTCGGTTTGAAGCAGGCATTTTGCACACGGGTAGAGGGTTTCTCCCATAAAATTGGCAGGCGTTGCATAGCGAATCTCAAATTCGAATTGTGAAGACAAAGTGGTAATGTCTACGAGAGAATGCTGCGAAAGACTCCCAGAAGAGAGAAATAAAGAAACAATACTTAAAAGCCAACCATTCATTTTATTTTATGTATGCTCTAAAAGTCAAAGATACAGTATCTTTGAAAAAAAAGAAGGTAATGGAAAATATCATTGGAAAAGTAGCCCTCATTACGGGCGGAACTAAAGGAATTGGTTATGGAATCGCACAGGTACTTCTAAAAAATGGAATTTGTGTAGCCATCACTGGACGAACGCAAGAAACGGTTCGTGATGCTATAAAAAAGTTGAATGAACAGGGAAATGATGGCGTCTATGCTATTGGTATTGAATCTGATGTACGAAATTATGAAAGTCAAAATGAAGCCGTACGTCAGGTAATTGAAGAATTTGGCAAGTTGGATATTGTAATAGCTAACGCAGGACTAGGCCATTTTGCCCCTGTGCATCAACTTACTGTGGCGCAATGGAATGAAACCATAGAAACTAATCTTACCGGAGCATTCTATACACTTAAGACTACTTTTGAAGCGTTGAAGAAAAGTAAAGGCTATTACATCACTATTTCAAGTTTGGCAGGAACCAACTTTTTTGCCAATGGGAGCGCTTATAATGCCAGTAAATTTGGGTTAACTGGTTTTACCCAAGCAGCAATGCTTGATTTGCGTCAATATGGGATAAAAGTAAGTACGATTATGCCAGGTTCTGTGGCAACACACTTTAACGGCAATGTGCCTTCCAATGAAGATGACTGGAAAATTCAACAAGAAGATATAGGTGAAATTGTAATGGATTTGCTCAAAATGAACCCTCGTACCTTGCCTAGTAAAATTGAAGTCAGGCCATCAAACCCATCAAGTCGTTAAATATTACAGAAGCTTCTAATAGAAAAGCCCCTAAAAAGGGGCTTTTCACAAAGCTTGCAAAGTATGGATTAGTTTGCGCTAAGTAATGCCAAAAATTTATCAAGATTTGGCAATATCACAATTCGGGTTCTTCGGTTTTTTGCTCTACCTTCTTTGGTTTCATTTTCAGTAAGTGGGTGGTAGCTGCTTCTTCCAGCGGCAATAAGCTTGGCAGGATCGACACCAAAATCTTCTTGTAGTTTTCTAATAACAGCAGTAGATCGTTCTACACTCAACTCCCAATTATCTTTTATATAAGCTCCCGGTTTTACCGTTTGGGCATCAGTATGTCCCTCTATGAGAACTTCCATGGCGGGTTCGCTATTTATAACATTGGCCAAACGTTGTAACAAATTATTGGCTTTAGGGTTTATTTTATAACTACCAGAATTAAATAACATTTTATCCGATATGGTAATCATAACAACCGTTTCGTTAATGGCTACACTTATATCATCTTTATTGGTTCCTTCAGAAATAAAAGTATTATCCAGATTTTTCTTCAAATTATACGAAATAATTAAATTCATAGAATCTTCTAAGGTTCTTGCTTGTGCCAATTCCTTGGGGTCTACTTTCAGGAGTGCTTCTTTCATTTGTGCTTTATCTTTATTCGATAAAACCACATTGCCATAATTTCTTAGATTGGTATTTTCTAAGGTAACATTGGCTTCACTTAACGATTTAATTTTAGCGTTATAGTTGGCAACACGCTCTTCAATAACGGTGTACTTAGCTTCAATTTCTTCTTTTTCTAGTTGGGTTTTTTGAAGTGTAGCCCTGGTATCATTATACTGGTTTTCAAGTGCAACGTACTTCTTTTTGGAGACACAGCTGGTTAAGGTTAACACTCCAGCTGTCATGGCTAATGCGACGCTTTTTTTCATAGTAAATAGTTTTATGGTTTGTGAAATAGATAACTACGACAACAGGTGAAATTATTCGTTAAAGAGTGCTATTGTTTTGTTAATTAACTGCTGAAAAGCGCTTTTTTTGTTAATGTTTATTAAAATTGGATGCGAAACAAAATTCTGCGTATTCCTTTTAGCTATTTTTATTGTAAATTAGGATACTATGAAACTACAAATCCCCACAGATGTCCCCAATCCAAGTCAAAATACGCCTATTGATATTACGAGTGTCTTTGATATTGTATTATTTATTGTAGCACCTATCCTATTAATTGTGTTTTACATTTTGTTACGCAGAAAAAAAAAGACTGCTAAAATGGATGAGCAATAGTTATTTGGCTTAAATATTGTTAAATGAGTCGTATGAAAAATAGTGTGCTTTACCTTCTTTGTTTTTTTTGTTTTCAACTAGGGAATGCCCAAATTGAAAATAATACGAATTCCATTCCATTTGAAATTAATGAAACCAATACCCCTTCCGATACAGGTTTAGAATTGCCTGTTAGAAAACCACCTGCTTTAACCATTCCTATAAAAGAGCGGAATCCCAATACCAATATGTCTATTGGTGAAGATGAAACCGAAAAATTAGACATCACCAAAACAGATGGCTTATTGGACAATAAAACGAACAATGCACCCAAAGCTTTTACTAAAGATAAAGAGCCTACAGAAGAATTTGATAAAAACATGGTCTTTTCCGATTTAAAAACAGGAGGAAAAAATGTAACAATAAAATACAGAGATCATGAATATGTAGATGGCGATTTAATACGAGTATATGTAAATGAAGATATTGTGCAATCTAGTGTCTTTCTCGATAGTTCCTTTTCTGGATTTACGTTAACATTGGAAGAAGGAATAAATAAAATTGAATTTGAAGCTCTTAATCAAGGCTCCTCGGGACCAAATACAGCCGAGTTTCATGTGTACGATGAAAATGGACTCATTATTTCGGCCAAAGAATGGAATCTTCTCACCGGGCGAAGAGCTGTTATTACAGTGATTAAAGAATAAATTTTTAAATTTTAATAATGTAAAGTATATTTTACAAAATAAATAGTATATTTGTCATATTGAAAAGTAAACTAAACTTTAATTTTATATTATGATTTATAAAAATATATGCGATTGGGATAGAAAAGCGTCAGAAAAACTGAAGAATATTCAATTGCCTAACCAATGGAAATCTATGGGCTATGCCATTATGGTAATAGCGCTAGTATTAATTTTATCGAGAAAAATTTTTGACATTTCTTTTTTAAGTAAAACAATTTTACAAAATATACTTATCGTTGGTCTTTTAATAGTGTCTCTTTCGAAAGAAAAAATTGAAGACGAACTTATTATAAAAGTACGTGCAATGACCTATAGGATGGCATTTATTTTTGCAGTGTTTTATGGATTACTTCAACCTATTATAAATTATGTTGTTGATATCATTCTAGGGGTTTCAGATAAGGATTCTCATTTTACTTATTTTCAATTAATCATATTTATGTTACTTATTCAAGTAGGCTTTTTTGAGCTTTTTAAACGAAAGAGATAATGAAAAATACGATAAAAGTTGAAAGAGCTATTTTAGATCTTACACAAGAAGATTTGGCAAATCTTATTCAGGTTTCTAGGCAAACTATTAATTCAATTGAAAAGGGGAGATATGTGCCCTCTACATTACTAGCGCTAAAGTTGTCCAAAATTTTTAAGAAACCCATTAATGATTTTTTTACACTGGAACAACATGATTAGTGTTCTAGTATACTTATTGGTATGTCTAGTCTTTTTACTAATTACTATTTTAAAGTAGCTTCAGTAAGTAAAATTGGGTAGACGTTTTTTAAATCTATTAGTTCGTTTTCACTCAATTGTGCAATATTTTTATTGAAAGATTTAAGAACATAAGATTCTCTTAATTCTAAATAGGCTTGTGTAATAGCAACCTGAACAGCTATAAAGTTTTTATAGCTAGAATTTCCTGAAGCATTTAAAGATATTATTGCCTTTTTAGGATTTTCTGAATAATATTCTAATGACTCTCCTTTACAATAAAGGCACGTACCATCACCATTATTATCGACAAAAGTCTTAATTGCTTCAGTTAATTCTGAAAAGGATAAGAGTTTATTGTTTACAAACAGTTCATCGTTTTTATTTAAATGAATTCTGAATACATTGCGCTCTTTTGCTGGAATACTGCAATCCTCTGTTAGACACTTAGGTGGAAGTTTTCTTACAATGCCTTTATCATTAGGAATTGTGGTGGCTACTAAAAAGAAAATAAGAAGTAAAAAGGCAATATCGGCCATGCTTCCTGCATTAATTTCTGGGATAAATCTTTTGCTTTTCATAAATTGATGGTTTTTTCTATAGAAAAACAAAAAAAATGCCAACGTTTTCACGATGGCAGTTTTATAGGAGGTAGTGGGTCTTAATTTATAAAAGAACTTATTCTTCTTCCTCCATTCGAGTCATTAAATCGTTATAATTTTCAATCATTACATACATTTTTCCACCTAGCATAACAATAGGAGTGTCCATCGTTTCCAATCGTTCTAAACCACCCACAAGGGCAGCAGATAATTGCTTTGTTACATTTTCATCCCCTGCTACATTAACGCTTCTGTATTTATATGGACTTTCATTTAGTGAACTAATAAGGGAGTCACATTTTGAGGTGCAATTCTTTGGAATAAATAGTGTAATAGGCTTTTTGGGTTCAATTTTAATTAACTCAAAGGGTACTGGCCTAGCTCTTCTTGAAAGACTATCTTTTACCTTTAATTTGTAAGTATATAAAGCCTGTTTGCCGCGCTCTACAATAAGGGTCATGATAGTAATCTTGGAAGTGGCTGGAACACGATAAAACATTTCTCGCCCTTCTCTCTTTTTAAAACCGGTACCTTCTACTTCAATAGCAACATCAAGATCTACTAGGTTTCTATTTACAGCATATAAAAAAAGTCTATTTGCTTCTTGTTTGTCTTCTATGTCCACCGTATATTCTTGAGCAAGAAAAGTGGTTGGAAGGGATACAAGTAATATTAAAAGTAGTAAAATGTGTTTTTGCATGTCTTTTTCTTTAAGCCCCGAAGATACTAATAAATGGTAAATTTTGAAAAATATAAATCCATTCCTTAAATTAATTTTTATGGCGAGGATGTATTTTTGAAGTAACTTAAATTTGAATTCATTTTAAAAATGTATTTTTATTAAAATTATATTTATGAAAATACCGTTCTTCTCCTCATTAATTTTAATAATTGCCTTACCAATCAATATTGCTGCCCAAGAGAAATTAAGAGCCTTGCATAATGAAACAATCGATGATGTGTATGTGGAAGTAGATTCCTCTTTAATGCCTCGACAAATTGGTTATCAAGCTAGATTTTCAGGGATTATTACATCGCAGGTAAATGTGGATGCAAATGGCCTTGATATTATGGGCGATGCCGCTAACGAACCTTCTATTGCAGTAGACCCTACAAACCCCAATAGAATGGTTATTGGGTGGAGGCAATTTGATACCGTTACCAGTAATTTCAGGCAAGCTGGATATGGATACTCACTGGATGGTGGAATCACTTGGATTTTCCCAGGGGTTATTAATCCAGGAGTTTTTAGATCAGATCCTGTATTAGATTTTGATTCTCAAGGTAATTTTTACTATAACTCTCTTCAACAAACTTTTGATTGTGATGTGTATCAAATTATTGATGGAGGGGTCGATTGGGAAGGCCCTTTTCCTGCTAAAGGAGGAGATAAACAATGGATGCGAATTGATAGGAGTGGGGGCATTGGCGATCAAAATAATTATTCCTATTGGAATTCAAACTTCTCAACCTGTGTGCCCGGACAATTTACTCGTTCCACCGATGGCAGTATTACGTTTGAGGATTGTTTGTTTGTAGATGGAGATCCTTTTTGGGGAACCCTGGCGGTCGATAAAACCGGGGATTTATATATTACTGGAGCTGGAAATGGAGGGATTGTTTTAGTAAAATCGACCAATGCAAAAGACCCCAATGAAAGTGTTACTTGGGATTTTGTTACCAAGGTAGATTTAGACGGTCAGTTAAATGGATTCTTTCCTTTAAACCCACAAGGCCTTATGGGTCAGGCTTGGGTGGATGTGGATATTTCTGAGGGAGCTGGAGAAAATAATGTGTATGTGTTAGCGTCTGTACAGCGTACTAAAGACCCTGGTGATGTCATGTTTGCCAGAAGTACCGATGGAGGCACTAGTTTTGAACCTCCGGTTCGAATCAATACCGATGGCCTTGGAGGCTATAATTGGTTTGGTACCATGAGTGTAGCGCCCAACGGTAGAATAGATGCTATATGGCTAGATACAAGGGACGATCCCAATAATATTCTTTCAAGATTGTATTACTCTTTTTCTGAAGATCAAGGTCTTACTTGGTCTAATAATGAAGCGTTGTCCCCCCAATTTGATTCTAGAGTAGGATGGCCTCAACAAAATAAAATGGGTGATTATTTTGACATGGTGAGTGATAATGACTATGCCTATGTCGCTTGGGCTAATACTTTAAATGGCGGACAGGATTCTATTTTAGCCGTATAGACCCTTTGTCAATTTTAACTATAAAAGATACTGATTTTACAAGGGCAAATTTTTCTATTACACCAAATCCTGCAAAGGATAGTTTAATAATTCACTATGATTGTAAACAGGCTGAAAATGCTTCCATAAAAGTCTTTGACTTAAATGGTAGGGAAGTAGCTTCATTATTCGATAATGAATGTGTTAAGAAACATGAATTACGATGGAATATCCATTCAACATTACCCAATGGTATTTATTTTGTAACCTTACAAACAGATACTGTATTTGAGTCTATAAAATTAATTTTAGAATAACGCTTAAATTTTACATTTTTTTTAGACAAAAGGTTGTAAAAATGCGATAAAATACTATTTTTGAAAAAAATAACTATACCTATGAGATATTGTACACAGCGCTTTTGCGCCTTTCTTTTTTTTGCATTAGTTGCTTTTAGTAGTACTGCACAAAAAAACTCCCAAGCCCCGCTACAAAAAGTAACGCAGCAAAATAATACAACTCCAAATACAGATTTGGTGGTATTTAAAGCTTCAGAAGGGAAAAAGATTCAAGATGCTGAAGTAATTTTTAAAGAAGTTTTAAAACCTTCTTCTAAAACTTCATTTCAATTTATTTCAGAAGAAAAAGATAAAAGAGGCACAGTCCATAAAAAATGGCAGCAATATTTTAAGGGAATAAAAGTTGAGTTTGCTGTAGTTGCATTACATGGTAAAAATAATAATGTTGAGTTTTTAACTTCAGAATATTATCCCATTTCAGATAGCTTTAATACAACGCCATCCATAACTGCTGAAACTGCCTTTCAGAAAGCGTTGCAGCAAATTGGCGCTAAAAACTATATGTGGGAATATCCTGAAGCAGCTTTAGAAATGGATAATTATCAAAAACCTTCGGGGGAACTAGTCTTATTACCAGTTTATGAGACAAACGAAGTTAAAAGCCCAATGGTAATCAAGCTAGCATACAAATTTGATATGTTTGCCACCAATCCAATAAGTAGAGGAGATTTATATATTGATGCCCAGACAAAAGAAGTATTGTTTTATAATGCCATTATTAAACACGCTTCAAGCTTTGGCTTTATTGGCGAAAAGCAAATTACCGTCCTTACTGAAGAAGAATTTTGTACTTCTTCAGAAAAGTCTAGCACCTACACTCCTTTAGTACTAGGAACAGCCGCTACACGCTATAGTGGAACAAGAAGTATTGAAACTACTTTTGAAAACCCCAATTATAGTCTTAATGATACCACTCGAGGCAATGGCGTTTTTACACGAGATGCACTTAACCAAAGCCCTAATGGCCCTCCATTATATCCTTATGTAACTAATTATGACGAGTTTTTGGATAATAACAATAACTGGACGGCAGGAGAGTGGAATAATGCCGCTAAAGATAATGCGGCGTTAGATGCCCATTGGGGAGCCATGATGACTTACGATTATTGGTTAACAACACACGGGAGAAATAGTTATAACGGTTCTGGAGCATCCATACGCAGTTATGTTCACGTAGATGTAAATTATAATAATGCCTTTTGGAATGGATCTGTCATGTCCTATGGCGATGGTTCTTGTGTTTCTGAAGGCTGTAGTGGTTTTGATGCATTAACTTCTATAGATGTCGCAGCCCATGAAATTGGTCATGCCGTAACAACATTTACTTCAAACTTAGCTTATCAAAGAGAGTCTGGTGCTATGAATGAAGGTTTTTCAGATATTTGGGGAGCCGCTGTTGAATATTTTGCCAAGGGAACAGGTCCTGATAACAATCCAAATGATGAAGTTTGGCTTATAGGTGATGAAATTGATAGACGCACAAACTCTCCAGCCTTACGCTCTATGAGTAATCCTACATCCCTAGGACAACCCGATACGTATGGAGGTTCTTTTTGGATAAATCCAAACTGTGGCACACCCACACAAGCAAATGATTATTGTGGGGTACATACCAATAGTGGAGTTTTAAACTATTGGTTTTACCTTTTGGTAGAGGGAGGTTCAGGAACAAATGATATTGGCAGTAATTATAATGTTACCAGTATTGGTATGGCTGATGCTTCAGAAATAGCTTATGCGACCCTTCAAATATTAAGTTCAAATTCAACTTTTGCGAATGCCAGAACTCTTTCTATCCAGGCAGCAACTTCTGCTTTTGGCGCTTGTTCCCCAGAAGTAGAATCGGTTACAAATGCATGGCATGCCGTAGGAGTGGGTGCTGCTTATGTTAATACTTGCACCCCAGAAATAGCTTTCGCAAGTACAGCAAGCAGTACAGAGGAAGGTTCAGAATGTGATTTCACAGACATCAATGTCACTCTTACTATTGCAATAGCTGCCTCTGCCAATGCAGATGTAAACTTCACTGTTAATGGTGCTAGCACAGCAACACAAGGAGTAGATTTTGATTTATTAACACCTAGTGTTACTTTCCCATCCGGTACAACAACCCCGCAAACTATGACACTTCGAGTGTATGAGGATAGCTTTTTAGAAACCAATGAATCAGTAATTATAGATTTTACGGTTAACCCAAATGGAGGAGATGCTGTTGCAGATATGGGTGCAGATACCTTTACGCTTACTGTTTTAAACGATGACGCAATTCCCTCTACCGCAACTAATGTCACAGTATATTTTGAAGATTTTGATGATGGTAGCTATGATGTAACTACTGCTGGTAATTCAGGATCCGACTTATGGCAAGCAGGAAATGCGGCAGCAGCTGCCAGTTCTTTTTGGAATACTACAGGTAATGCAACAATATTTGCCTTTACAAACGATGATGCTTGTAATTGTAACAAGGCCAATGATAGGTTAACTACTACAGTAATAGATTTGTCTGGCAACTACACCTCAGCGACTCTTACTTTTGATCATGCATTTGCCGATTTAGGGGAAACCGCTAATGTTAGATTTTCAACAAATGGGACAACGTTTACTAATGTTGCTACATTAAGTAATACTTCTATAGCAAATGGAGGAGGCTCTTATACAACACCATGGGTAAATAATAATAGCATTAACATTCCTGCGCCTTATTTGGGAAGTGCTACTTTTTATGTACAATTTCGCTATAATGATAATAATACGTGGGCTTACGGTATGGCCGTAGATAACATACAAGTTACTGCAGTTACTGATACAGGAATCCAAACTGCGGTTAATACTGGAGCTCCAGATCAATTGGATATTTCAGGAATTGGAACAGTATATGCTTCAGACCCTAGCTCTGGTGATGTTATGGCAGATATTGCAAACCTTACTTCGTTTGACTTTGGATGTACCAATGTTGCTGTTTCCAGAGCAGGCACAGGAGCACAAGCTTATAATGGAAGTGTAACCCCAGATTTAGTAATGGACAAAACTTTTACTGTAACTCCAACAAATACAACTACTACTGGAATCGTCTCCACCAAATTCTATTTTGAATTAGCTGAAATTACAGGTTGGGAGTCAATAGTAACGCCTACTTATGATAGAAATGATCTTGTCATGGCAAGAGAGAATGGAGGTTCTATTGTTGAGGTATCCACAGTAACTATAGAAGCTTTTGGTACCAATCTTGCATTAATTGGAAACTTTACCGATTTAGAGGGAACATTCTATTTTGGACCTTCAAGTGCTTTTATTTCGTGCACAGGAGCAACAAAAACATGGGACGGAACTTCTTGGAGTCCTGTTGGAATACCCGATGGAACCAATCCTGTAATTATTAATGGAAATTATGATACCAATATAGATGGAAGTTTAAATGCTTGCACACTCACTATAAACAACTTATATACTCTCACAATTACTGCTGATGACTATGTTCAAGTTGAAAATGATATCACCGTTAATGGTTCCTTAATTATAGAACACCAAGGCAGCTTAGTGCAAGTGGACAATGATGCTACAGTAGTAAACAACGGTACTATCAATGTAAATCTTACCACACCCAATTTGGCCTCTCGCGATTTTATGATCTTGGGAAGCCCAATGAGTGGCGAGGCCAGAACCGATGTATGGAACAGTGCGTTTTTAGTACTCAACCACGACACCAACCTATTTGTACCCAATGCCGCAGTGGCTGCAGCGTTTCCCTTAGCCGAAAATTTTGCCGATGATAATTATGACAATTGGATAGCCTATAATGGTGCTATTAACGTGGGTGAAGGTTATATCGTGAGACCACAAACTGGATACGGACAGCCTGGAGGGATCTTTAACTATACTTACGATAGTGGAACTTTAAACAATGGTATTGTAAACTTTAATGTGCTTTACAACACCCCAGGCACACCAAGTGAAAATAAAAATGCTAGCCCTAACATTTTGGCAAACCCTTATGCCAGTGCTATTTGGGCAAACGACTTTATTAATGCAAACCCTATGGTGGACGAGGTTTATTTCTGGGAACATAATACGCCCCCCAGTCCGTCACTCCCTGGAGCGGGAGCCATGAACTTCTCTATGGAAGACATCTCCATGTACAATCTAGCAGGGGGAACTCCTGCCGCTAGTGGAGGAAGTGCTCCTAATGGTTATATTGCCACTGGACAGGGCTTTGCTATTAAAGCAAGCGCCGCTGGTACCGCTGTATTTAATAATAGCATGAGAAGAACGGATAACAATAATACGCTTCGTTCTTTTGATGAAAGTCTTGAACGTATCTGGATTAAAGTAGCAACACCCGAGTACGAAATGCAGAGCAGTACGCTTATTGCTTTTTCAGAAAATGCTACAGCTGATGTAGATGCAGGCTACGACAGCCGAAGAATGGCTACTGTGGTTTCCTTATATAGCCAACTAGAGGACGGTACTGGAGAATTTGGTATTCAGTCTAGAGAGCCGTTCAATAGAGGAATGAAAATACCCTTAGGCTTCTCTTCCTTAATTGAAGAAAAAACAACCTACCAAATCTCCATAGACCAACTAGAAGGCGCTAACCTTAATAATGCCACAATTCTTTTAATTGATATGGAAGAAAAGACCACGGTGAATCTTAAGGACGGACCTTATAACTTTGACAGTGAAAGCGGAACCTTTGCAGACCGATTCTACCTCGTGTTTCAACGCAGCAGTTATAGATTTTTGGAGGTGGAACAAGCACAGCTAGAAACCATTTCAATGTTCCCCAATCCTACACAAGGACTATTAACCATTGCTTCGCCTAATACGGAAATAGAAAGAGTACGGGTTTACGATCTTCAGGGTAGGGAAGTGCTCGTTTCTTCAGAAAAGGGAATGTTTATTATAATAGATCTTTCAAAAGTAACATCATCTGTTTATTTTGTAACAGTAGAAACATCCTTTGGTACCATTACTAAGAAACTTGTAAAGAAATAATCTACTTACCATTATAAAAAAAGCCTCCTTGATGGAGGCTTTTTTATATTTTTAAGTGTTCTCTAAGTTTATAGATTAAAATAATTCCAGCAAGTACCAATGTTACCGCATTTCCTATAATGATAGGCCATTGATTATTGGAAATTCCATAGCAAATCCATAAAAATACGCCCGTTACAAACAATAGATACATGGGGAGTGATAATTGTTTTGTATTTCTAGATTTAATCGTTTTAATGGCTTGGGGCAAAAAACTAATCGTTGTAAAAAAAGCGGCAATATTTCCTAATACAGGGGTTACATCCATAGTCGTATGTTTACATCACAAAAGTCCTTGAATTTTGCATCGTTTACTACGTCATTCTTAACCATTATCTATTGAAATTTAACCCGTTTTTATATTGTATTTTTAGTACATTTAAGAAACTAAAACCTATGAAAGTTTATTATGTTATTAGTCTCTGTTTGTTTTTAAGTATGACTATTCTTAAAGCGCAAGATTGGGCGCAATTAAATCGTTTTAAAGCTGAAAATGAATTATTACTCCCTCCAGCTAAAAACGAAAATAGAGTGGTTTTTATAGGCAATTCCATTACGGAAGGTTGGCGCAACGACTCTTTATCTTTATTTAAAAATCCTTCCTTTATTAATAGAGGTATAGGAGGGCAAACCACTAGCCAAATGAAAATACGCTTTTGGCAAGATGTTATAAAGTTAAATCCTAAGGTTGTAGTGATTTTAGCTGGAATTAACGATATTGCTCAAAACACAGGTCCTATTGCGCTTTCAGAAATTGCAAAAAACATTGAAGAAATGACACAATTGGCAAAAGCGCACCGCATTAAAGTAGTGGTTTGTAGTGTACTTCCGGCCAATTATTTCCCATGGCGTCCCCAAATACTAACTTCAGAAAAAGTAATCGCACTCAACGCCATGCTTAAATCCCTAGCTATAAAGCAAGATGTAACCTATTTAGATTACTATACATTTATGGTAAATGATACCAAGGGTATGAAAGAGGAGTACACTTATGATGGCGTGCATTGTACCTTAGAAGGGTATCGTAAAATGGAAACCATTCTTTTACCTTGTTTAGAAAAACTATTTTAAAATTCTATTATTTTAAGATTCTAATCATTTAGTAGAAAAAAGGTGCTTTAACCAATAATATGTAGTACCTTTACTAGAATTAGTTATTAGAACAGCCTTTCTTTCGTTATTTCATTTCTGAACATAATCAATCCTTTGCTTTCCTAAATAATGAAATTGTTGTAGCACAATAAATGCTTCATGATTCTAAATCAATAGATACTTATGGTCTTTTATTTCAATTCAATACCATAGAAATAGCTGGAAAAATCAAGAGGTGTAGCAGTAATAACAAAAAATAACCCAATATAAAAACATTATAAAATGATAAAACAATTGATATATAAATTAATTAATTCTAATAAAGTAACCATTATGAATGAAGGTACCGTAAAGTTTTTTAATACCGCCAAGGGATTTGGTTTTATAACTGTAAAAAACACTAATGAAGAAATATTTGTACATTCTACAAATCTTCTAGATGCTATTAGAGAAAACGATCAAGTAAAATTTGACGTTGAACGAGGTGATAAAGGATTAAGTGCTATTAAGGTAAGTTTAATCTAAGAATCATAATTTTTTTTTATTATAAAGCCATCCTTAGGGGATGGCTTTTATACATAAATTGGAAAAGGAAACAAATGAAAATATAACCAATAATAGAGGGGTTAAAAATATTCTATTTTACATAATATACATTATAGAACATTTATATATATTGTTACAATTGTGTATTTAAGGCATTTATATAGAAATAGTTTCTTTCCCAAGCTACTTGTTGCAAGCCACTGTATGGTAAAGTAACACTATATCTTACTTAACTAGCGTAACTTTTACCGCATTCATACCCCTTTGTCCTTTTTCCAATTCAAAGGAAACAAGATTGCCTTCCGTAATAGTATCTAATAAGCCACTTACATGAGTAAAATATTTTTCCTCATTTTCGGCATCAATAATAAATCCAAAACCTTTAGAATGATCATAAAAAGAAACGGTTCCTTTTCGTAAGGGATTAAAAGCTTCTTTCTCAGTTTCCAAGGTTTTTGGAATTCCAATTACAATGTCTTCAGCCTCAATAATTATCTTTTGTGAAGGATCTGGTGGAGTTTCTACCAAATTCCCAAAATGATCTACATAGGCAAAATCAATCCCTGAAGTTCCTTTAACTCCCTTTTCAGCCTTACGGGCTTCCATTTTCTTCTTCTTTTCTTCCCGTTTTTTTAAACGATTTTTTTCTTTTTCAGACTTATTATACGTTTGCTGTGATTTTGCCATATAGGGTATTTAGTGGTTTTTAAATTTTTAAAGGGTTTGTTTTGGTTGTTTTTTAATAAATAAACAAATCTTCTTCAAGATACTCGTTTTTTATTGTTTTTTTATATCTAAATCCAGATTTCTCATAAAACTGCCGAAGTTGTTTCTCTTCGGTCGTTAGCCAATAATGCTGATTTGGATTCAAGGAAAATAACTTTTCTAGCCATCTTGTGCCATACTGTTGGTGTCGTTTTTCTATTGGTACCCAGACATAGCCTATGTAGGCATAGTTTTTTGAGAACCAGTGCATAGCTTCTGTTTGATAGGTTTCCATTTCGGGAATCATGGCTTTAAAAACAATCCCACCGGCTAACAGTTCCTTATTCTCTTCTAATACATACACTTGCGCCTCATTCTTCACATCATTCCAAATGGGTATAAGGCTTTCTTTCCAGTCTGTGGGTAATATCTTAAAAAAGCGATTGGGCCTAGGCAGCCTATTTAATTGCATAACAGTAACTTATAAAAGTCCCCAGGACCACAACTTATCAGAATCCTCCATCCATCTATCGCCAATATCGGTTCGGTAATAACTATTATTTACAATCACATTTTTAATGCGATTATACATATTTTGTTGGGCATCTTTCATGGTTAATCCAGTTCCGCTTACCAAAAGGGCAATCCCAGTATTTCCTGTTATGAGCCACTCATTATTTATTTTTTTTAGATGCATGGGATGCAATCCATCTTTTATATCTTTTTTAAAAATAACCACCGCATCTTTTGAAAAGAGTTTAAATGTTTTATGATCGTCATAAGGAAAAGGGGGCACTACAATATAAGCCCCTACTTGAAAGCCTTTTTTAACGTTAATATTAAAATCCAGGCCTTGCGCCAATTTGTAGAAAAAATCCCCAATGGGTTCATTAATTCCAGCTCTTTGAATCATAATTTGAGGGTATCCAAAACGGGAAGTAAACTCTAAGGGATAAATTCCATTTCCGTTTACAATACAATTAATATCGATATGTCCTATAAAATTAGATTTGGCAAGTGTGGTTTCAAATTTCTTAAGAGTAGCATCAAAAATGGGAGAATCTTTCGCCCAAAACATGCTTGTGCCCATCTCTCCAGTAGAAACGCCTAATTCTTTAGGGAATAATTTTTTATGTTCAAAAGTAATATTAATGGGTTTTAAAAAGGTTTTTCCATTAAAAAAAGAAGCGATGGAAATTTCTACTCCTTTTACCTTTTTCTGTAGCTGAAATGCCCCAAAATTATTTCCCCAAGATTTTTCATAGGCTTTTAAAACTCTAATAACATCAAGCCCTTCATCGTCGTTGCCTACAAACAATAATTGCTTGTATTCTTGAGTCTCTCCAGAGGGTTTAATAACATAGGCATCGGGATGTTTTTCAATAAAGGCAATAGCTTCTTGAAAGTTGGAAAACTCATACGAAGCCAATACTTTTATTTTATGAGCCTTTAATTCCTTATGTCCAAAATTACGATCCAATTCTAGCAAATCGGTGTAGGTTGAGCCTCCTACTACAAGTTTTCCGGCATTTCGTAAGGCTTCACAAATAGCCCCGTAACCCGTATAATCAAAAATGATTAGGTCTGCCCAATCTACGTGCTTTTCCCAATCGTTTATTTTGGGGCAAAACCCAAGTCCTATTTCCTTACAGCCTTTCGCTTCGACATAAAACTTAACCTGATGCCCTTCCAGATGCATCGCATTTGCTAAATCCAAGATTTCACCATATTTTGAAATCAAAAGGATTCTCTTTTTTCCACTCTTATGTTTGTTCAATCTACTCCTTACCTATTATGTTTTTATTTGAAAAGAAATCCCTTTCCGCTGCAACAATAACCTGCATAAAAAAGTATGTAAAGCTACACTATATTTTTTGCTATTTTAAAAGAATTGAAAAGAAATAATTAGCACTCAAAAAACACTAAAGGATGCTTCTTTTTTAAAGTAATTCTAAGCTATAGCCCACTCCATGAACATTAGTAATTTTAAGAGTGGGATCTATTTGTAGTTTCTTTCGCAGTTTTGAAATATAGGTGTCCAAACTCCTGCCCACAACCACCCCGCGATCTTCCCATACTCTTTTAGTCAATTCTTCCCGAGAAATAATCTGATTGGGTTTATCCACAAAAATGCAAAGAATGTCACATTCTTTATTGGAAAGGCTTACTTTCACGCCCTCTATAACCAATAGATGTTGTGTAGGGTAAAATTGAAATCCGCCAAGCCATTGATAGTTTTCTTCGGTTTCAGGAACAGGTGCTATTCGCTTCCTTTTAAATACCCACCATCCTACTGGGACCAACATAACCAACAGTAAAAAATACCAAAGGTTTTTTTTATTTGAAAAAATGCTAACGCCTTCATTTTTAGTTGTATAAATCAAGTTATTATTAGCAACACTAGAGGTATCTGTAACAAATAAAGCCTGTGTTTCGGTAGGGAGAAATCGCACGTTTAAGACGTAGCAATCTTTTGGAAGTTGTCTGCCATTGCATGGCAAAAGGCTTTTTTCGGGGGTGCCCATCATTTCATAGCTATACGCCACTTCCCCACTATCACAAAGTAATAAACTAACCCTATAATAGGAAGGCAAATGTGCCTTCAAGAAGGTGCGTGAGACTAGAGTTTGAATACTATCGGGCAGTATGGTAAAGGGTTTCTCAAAAGAAAGTTCGTATAAAAAGGGAGTGCGTTCTACTACAGGAAGTACCAACGAGCTGCTATCTTGGCTGGCCAGCAACAATTCATTTCCCACCACCCGTAACGCTACTTTGGCTCTTTCTGAAAAAACCTCCTCTTGCGTCCATGCTACCGCCGATAAACAAAAAATACTTACTAATAAAAAATACTTTCTTTTAATCATATTGCAAATTACTGGCATTTTACCGACTTTTCACATGTGTTTGCACTTCTTTTACATTCTTTTGACACTTTTAACGATTGCTTAGTCTAGTTTTGCTTCATTAAATGAGAAAAATGAAACGAATTCTCTATCCCTCTTTTTTTATCATGCTATGTTTAGGTTTGGTAAGTTGTGTTCATGGTCAAGAAACAAGAGAAATAAGCAAAGAGAATACTCCTAAAGCATCTATTAGTAAAACGTTAAAAGAGAACGAACATCTACCTGTCTCAGAAAGAATCGACTTATATCTTACCCTTAAAAGGGAAAAGCCAGATGCCTATAACTTCGAAAACGAAGATGAGCTTACCATGTATGGTTATGGTTTATTATGGAATAACCAACCCGAAGAGGCTACCGCTATTTTTAAACTCATTGTAAGTCAGTTCCCTAATTCTTCCAACCCCTATGACAGTCTCGGAGAAGGGTATTTAGCCCTAGGAAATACCGATCTTGCTTTAGAAAATTATCAAAAATCCTTAGCGCTAAATCCCAATAATTTTAATGCGGAAGACCAAATAGAACATATTAAATTCCCAAACAAGAAAATTCTTACTCCTGCCGAAAAGTTTTCCAAAGTTTATACCATACAAGAATACAAAGACGATTTGGACGAATTAGGAAATAAACTCCTAACAATACACCCCAATGCGTTAAAGTTTATTACCAAAGACGCCTTTTGGGAAGCTATTGAAAAGCAAAAGCAAAGCCTTACTCCCCAAACTACCTATGCCGACTTTTATTGGATGTGCAACCAAATTATCGCCAATGTTAATTGCTCACACACCTCTACCGGTGGATTCTTTGAAGAATGGCAAATGATGCCTCAAGACAAGGTCTTTCCTTTGCACATAAATTGGATAAACAACAAACTCTATGTTATCGACAACACAGGTAATAATAGCAAGGTAAGTCTAGGTGACGAGATTATTACAATTAACGGAAGGGACGTATTTCCGCTAGTTCAAGAAATATTTAACTACATACCCTCCCAAGGGCATATTGAAACCTATAAAAAATATACCTTTAATACTTGGGCAACAGCCATGATCCCCTACCATTTAAAATTTCCCAATGAGTACACCATTACTCTAAAAGGGACTGCCAGCCCCATCACCCTAAACCCAGTACCAAAAGCACAACTCACCTTTAATGAGCCCTTTACACGTCCATGTCCAGAAATGCTATGCCTAGAATATCCTTCTGAAAAAACAGCCATAATTACTATTTCTTCCTTTAATTATTACCCTTGGAACAACCTCGAAGTATTTACAAACTTTATTGATACTAGTTTTAAGGATATAGAAGCCAAAGGGGTTTCAAACCTCATTATCGATGTGCGTTATAATGGCGGTGGTTCTGCAGAGTCTAGTATTCATCTATTAAAATACCTAATCAACAAACCCTTTGTGTACTTTATAGACCCAGAAAATCCGAATGCTGCACAAACGTACAAGCCTATAGCAAGTGGATTTAAAGGGCAACTCTATTTTCTTATAGATGGTCAAGGAAACTCTACTACTGGCCATTTTATGGCAATGGTAAAAGAACATAAACTAGGTACTATTATTGGAGAAGAATTGGGTTCCAACCAGCTTTGTACGGGAGGTCAAACCGTATGTAGGCTTTCCCGCACTAAAATTCAGTACTATGTCGCTAATACCACATCCCAAGTAAAAGTTACTACAGGAGATGATTCCCGAGGTATTTTTCCAGACTATGAAGTTAGCCAACCCATAGAAGCCATTTTAAACAACACCGACACCGTAAAAGAATTCGCTTTAAATATAATCCAGAAAAATCTAAAATAATATGTACTATCTTTTTATAACTTCCATTTTTATTCTAAGTATAAGCTGCCAAACGGATAAAAAAAACTTTAGTGAAGTTGTGGCAATTGCAGAAAATCCTATTCCTGCAACACCTAACCTAAATGCGTTTCTATTAGATTCAACCGCAAATCCGCAACCCTATACACTAACACTCTCCATGGAAACCCTAGATATGGATAGCTATCAATTAGTAATAGCTATAGCACTGCACAACGATTCCTATTTTGTGTCGCCCAATGCCAAGCGAGATTTTTCAGGAAAATTCACCCTCTTACTAGATAATGAAACCCATTTGCAACGCACTGCCTTATTAGAAGAAATTCCCCTTTCGGTAGAAGAATACGACCCACATCCCTTTGTAAGAGGCACTGTTAATTGGGTAAGGCAAAATACGGTTTATAAACAACGGATGGTGCGAAATACTGAAACCGACTTCCAGGTAAGCGGCAGACTAAGGTTTACCATAGAACCTCGCTGTTCGTTGGAACAAATCCCTATCGTCATTACCTATAAGAATGGAAAAATAAAAGCCGAATTATCCGGATGTTAACCTTTTACAGACAGCATACAAAACTATGACATTATTTCCTTTTAAAACCGCCGTATTCCCAACACTAACCCTAGCTATAACCCTATCCTTTATGGCTATGGTAAGCTCTTGTGGGCAATCACAATCCAAAGAGTTAGCACAAAAAGAACCCCAAAGTACAGATACCCCTCCTACCCTTTCTGCTCAAATAGACTCTTTAATGAAAACTTATGCTGCCTACGGAAGGTTTAATGGCAGTGTGTTGGTTAGTTTACACGGAAAAGTAGTATATAAAAAGGGCTTTGGTTATGCCAATAACGAAACACACATCCCGAATAAATCCGATACCAAATTTCGTATTGCTTCTATTACCAAACAGTTTACTGCGATGGCAATTATGCAATTGGTTCATGAAAAGAAACTAAGCCTCACCACACCCATTACCACCTACCTAACCGACTACCCAAGGAAAACAGGAGATAGTATTACCATCCATCACCTGCTTACGCATACTTCGGGCATACCTAATTTTACTTCCTTTCCCAATTATAAATCCGTAATGCGTCAAGAAAATACGCCTTCCAGTTTAGTAACCCTTTTTGCCAATGAGCCTTTGGAGTTTTCGCCAGGCACACCTAGGTTTCATTACAGCAATTCAAATTATATTGTACTAGGCGCTATTATTGAGAAGGTTACAGGGAAAACCTACGAACAAGTAATTCAGGAAAAGATTTTTACCCCCCTTGGAATGACAAACTCGGGGTACGAGCATGAAGAGAATAAAGATGCAAATACGGCCTTAGGCTATGATAAACAACTCAATCAGTTTCTACCTGCCCATTATATTCACATGAGCACCCCTTTTGCGGCTGGCGGTCTTTACAGCACTGCAGAAGATCTATTCTTATGGGATCAAGCCCTCTATACCGAAAAACTGCTCCCCAAATCTCAATTAGACCAAATGTTTTATCCTTATACTCCCTACTATGGCTATGGTTGGGATATCGATAAGATGGCTATCGGAAATACTTCTGAAGAAATAAAATACTTAGGCCATAGTGGTGGAATTAATGGCTTCCATACCCTTATTACACGTTTTCCAGAGACTAAGAATATGGTAGTTCTTTTAAATAACACTTCAGGAGCGCCGCTTCTAGAAATAACACAAGCCATTACGGGTATTTTGCACAACAAGCCCTTTAGCTATATAAAACAATCCATCACTACTACGCTTGAACAGCAGATAAAAAAAGAGGGATTTGAAACTGCGATGGTTTGGTACCAAAAGACGAAAGATTCTTCAGATTATTATCACGATGAAAACGAGCTCAACCTCTTGGCTTATACGTTTATGGAAACAAAGGAATACGGAAAAGCAGCCGCAATTTGCCGTATTAACATCCAAGCTTTTCCAGAGGCGTTTAATCCTTACGATAGCTACGCTGAAGCCTTACTGGCTATGAATAATAAACATGATGCTATTGAAAACTATATCCAGTCGGTACGATTGAACACTGGAAACAAAAATGCCCTACGGATTTTGAAAGAATTAGGCGTAGACACCGACACCCTTTTAAAAACGCTATGCATTCCTGAAAATAATCCAATAGGGATTAAACTCTAGGTTTTTGAGCATTTCTTAAATTTCTCAAATTTTTATTTTATTTAGCTTTCAACTCAAATACATCAATTATTACCATTTCCCATTATCCAATTTCCCTCTAAAATTGTAAATCTTTAATCTTACATCATAAAATACATTTATAATAAAGCCTAAAACAAAACCCAAAGCGTACTTTTGTTCTATGCTTAAAAACCAATGGTCTTCCCAAATCGAATTTATTGCCATGATGGCATCACTTATGGCGGTTGTAGCCCTCGCCATTGATGCACTCCTACCTGCCTTAGACGTCATTGGGATTACCATAGGTACCCGAGAAGTGGCCGATAATCAACTGATAATTACCATGATCTTTCTAGGCCTAGGTCTAGGTCCTTTGGTGTTTGGTCCTGTGTCCGATGCCAAAGGGCGCAAGCCCATAGTGTATATGGGATTTGGGATCTTTCTTTTGGGAAGTATTATCTGTGTTTTTGCACATAGTCTCCCTATCATGATTATTGGGCGCATTATGCAAGGCATTGGGCTTTCGGCTCCACGCACTATTAGTATTGCTATTATTAGGGATATGTACTCTGGCGATTATATGGCGCGTATTATGTCTTTTGTTACTGTAGTGTTTTTGTTGGTGCCCATTGTAGCCCCTGCGGTTGGAAAACTGGTGTTGGAATATTATAACTGGAAAGGCATTTTTTATGTGCAACTTTTTTTTAGTGCGCTAGTGTGCTTCTGGTTTTGGAAACGACAACCCGAAACCCTTTCGGTTGATGATCGAATTCCTTTTACTAGAAATCGATTGCTTCATGCCTGCAAAGAGGTACTAAGAGAAAAATCTACTATAGGATTTACTTTCATACAAGGATTGGTCATGGGAGCCTTTTTGGTGTATTTAAGTGGTTCACAACAAATTTTTGAGCTTCAATATGGCTTAAAAGAAGAGTTTCCCTATATTTTTGCAGGGCTATCTATTGCCATTGCTATTGCGATTTTTACCAATGGAAATCTAGTCGTGCGGTTTGGCATGCTCAATATGGTAACGCTCTCTATCTATGGGTTTTTAGCAGTATCTACCTTTTTTGTAATCTTGTATTATAACCAACCTAACCCTAGTATTACCATACTCATGATCTTTTTTGGAATCTTGTTTTTTTTTATGGGGTTCCTTTTCGGAAATTTGCGTGCCCTTGCAATGGAGCCTATGGGACATATTGCAGGAATGGCAGCAGCCATTACTGGGTTAATAGCCACACTCATGGGAATTCCTATTAGTACGTTTATAGGAAGGTTTATAGACAGCCGCGTGTTACCTGTATTTGTGGGGTTTATGATTTGCGGAATGATTTCAGTTGTGTTGCTACTTTTTAGCCGAAAGGCTCTACAAAAGAAAAAGCCTGTCTCAAACTAACAAGTATTTCTATGCAGCGGTTCAGAAAATACCTTTAAAAAGACTACTCGTCTTCCGAAGTAGAAGGGCGAAGCACCAACTCCCCTAGCTCATTTAATACCAACCTATCTTTTTTGCTGGTATGACTAAAATTCAACGACCTCCGGTAAGCACTTTGGAAGTCGGCATGTTTCTTTTTAGAAGATGTCTGTGTCATAATTACGGCTTTAAATGTTGCACAATTCCCATCGAATAGTTTAAATTTAAAATCTTTTTTCATACCTACATATTAACAACACTAATTTTAACAGTCTTTTATGGTTGCTATTCGTTTCTTTTCCGTTGTATTGATCTTGTTTTTACTAGTGTCTTGTAAAGAAAAAACTAAGCAAGAGTCCCCTGTTTCGGAAACCCAAATAACACCCACAGTGTCGTTGGAGTGGGACATCGCAGCCCAACTGGGGGAAGGGGCTTTTTGGAACTACAAAACCCAAGAACTGTATTGGATCGATATTTTAGGAAAGAAATTATACCGCTATCATCCTGCGACCCAAACCCATTCGGCTTTTGATATGCCCTCTCGCATAGGCACCGTAGCACCACAAACTGATAGTACCGCCGTCGTGGCCTTGGAAGATGGGATCTATATTCAGAATATGAAAAGCGGGCGTCTAACGCAACTCTCAAATGTGGAGGCAGACAAGCCGGAAAACCGATTTAATGATGGCAAATGCGATCCTAATGGAAACCTTTGGGTAGGCTCTATGCACCTTGCCGAAAAAGAACCTCTTGCCAAATTGTATAAAGTGGAACCTAACGGAATTGCCACAGCCATGCTAGATAGTATTACCATTTCTAACGGAATCGTTTGGACAAAGGATGCCAAAACCATGTACTATATCGATACCCCTACAGCTACCATTAGAGCCTTCGATTTTGATACTGAATCATCTACAATTTCCAATGGGCGGGTTGCTGTTGAAGTTCCAACTTCCTTAGGCTATCCCGACGGGATGGCAATAGATGAAGAAGACAAACTTTGGGTAGGTATGTGGAATGGAAATGCCGTAATACGCTTTGACCCGCTCACAGGAGAAGTCCTCACCAAAATTGATGTCCCTGCCCATAATGTGACCAGCTGTGCCTTTGGGGGGCAAAACCTAGACATTCTATATATTACCACTGCGACGGTAGATATGAACGAAGAGGAAAAAAAACAATTCCCGCTTGCAGGTTCCGTATTTAAAGTAATCCCAGGAGTAAAAGGAATCCCCTCACCTTTCTTCGGAACCCTTCAGGAATGAAAAAAACCTATATCATTATGGGAGTGAGTGGCTCCGGAAAAACCACTATTGGAAAAGATTTAGCCAAAAAACTAGCTATTCCTTTTTATGATGCCGATGATTTTCATTCAAAAGAAAATAAGGCTAAAATGGCTTCGGGCATTCCCTTAGTCGATACAGATAGAAAACCCTGGCTAGAAGTACTTCAAAAGGAAATGCATTCGTGGGAAAATGGCGGTGTTTTGGCTTGTTCTGCTCTAAAGGAATCCTATCGCGCCCTACTTTCTGAAGGAAATACTATCCAATGGATTTACTTGGATGGTGATTTTGATACTATTTCCAAAAGAATGAAGAAACGCAATCATTTTATGAAGCCCGAAATGCTCCAGTCCCAATTTGAAGCATTAGAGCCTCCCTCCTACGGAATTCAGGTTTCAGTAAAAGATACTCCAGAAGATATTGTTTCTAGAATTATATTTAAATTACAAAAAATGAAACTTTCAGAATTTGGAATTATTGGAATGGGTGTTATGGGTCGTAGCTTGGCTAAAAACATACTTCGTAATGGCTATTCCCTTTCCGTTTATAATAGGGATACTGAAGCAGAAAAGAACATTATCCCTAACCTTCTTTCTGAAGTGCAAAATGAACAATTACATGGCTTTACAAGTCTTTCTCAATTTGTTGAATCCCTGGCAACACCCCGAAAAATAGTACTAATGATTCCTGCTGGAAACCCAGTAGATACATTGTTAAATGAGCTAACACCTCTGCTATCCAATAGGGATGTTATTATGGACGGAGGAAACTCTCACTACAAAGACACACAACGAAGAGAAAAATATATAAAGGACAAAGGATTCCATTACTTAGGGATAGGTATTTCGGGAGGTGAAGAAGGGGCTTTACGTGGTCCTTCGATGATGGTGGGAGGTGATATAAATGCATACAATTTAGTTAAAGGAATACTTGAAGCTATTACTGCTAAAGATTTTAAAAATAATCCTTGTGTGTCTAATTTTGGCTCTAATGGTGCAGGTCATTTTATTAAAACCATCCATAACGGAATTGAATATGGAGAGATGCAATTAATAGCAGAAGTTTATTCTCTTTTAAAACCTACATTAAGCAATGATGAAATAGCAGAACTACTCACTCAATGGAATTGTAACGAAACGAAAAGCTTCCTCTTGGAAACGACCCTTTCCGTCCTTCAGAAAAAAGAAGACAAAGAATCCCTTTTAGATAAAATATGGGATGTAGCTGCTAGTAAAGGTACAGGAACTTGGTCAAGCATTTCAGCTTTAGAAGAAGGCGTTCCTGCTACGATACTATCGGCTGCTGTTATGGAAAGAGCTATTTCAAATAACAAAGCGTTGCGAAAAAGTCTTTCTGAAAAACTAGAGTACGAGTCCTTTGCTGCCACAATAGCTACCGAAAAGCTTAAAAGTGCTTACCAATTTGCCAGAATATTGAATCATCAACAAGGGTTACAATTAATCGAAACCACCTCAAATACAGAAGGCTGGAATGTTGATTTAAGTGAAGTAGTTCGTGTTTGGACAAATGGCTGTATTTTGAAATCTCAATTACTAGAAATCATACATCCACTATTAGAGAACCATTCAAACCTTTTAGAAGCTACTAGCATTCAAAGTGTTTTAAAAGAAAGTGAAAATGATGTTTCAGATATTCTTGTTTGGGGCATGCAACAGCGCAATGCCCTACCCTGTTTATCAGCTTCCCTGAATTACTGGTACGGGATTACAACAAATAATTCTGCCGCTAATCTCATTCAAGCGCAACGGGATGCCTTTGGAGCACATACCTATAAGCGAATAGACAAACCAAAAGATCAATCTTTTACAACTAACTGGAAATTAAATGGATAGCGCACTACTTATCGCCATATTTTGTGGTATCGTTGTATTACTATTTTTAATTCTAAAGCTTCGAATTCAAGCCTTTATTTCCTTATTGATTGCTAGCATTACAGTAGGTGTCATTGCTGGAATGGAACCCAAATATATTATTGATACCATCCAAACAGGAATGGGAAATACCCTTGGTTTTGTTGCCGTCGTAGTAGGTTTAGGAGCTATGTTTGGAGCTATTTTAGAGCATTCTGGCGGTGCTGAAGCAGTAGCTTCCTTTTTGTTGCGTAAAACAAAAAATAAAGGCGCTACTTGGGCCTTAATGTTTACTGGGTTTTTTATAGCTATTCCTGTGTTTTTTGATGTAGCTTTTATCATTTTAGTACCATTAGTTTATTCCCTCCAACGAAAATCTAAAAAGTCGTTATTATTATACGGAATACCCCTTTTGGCAGGACTAGCCATTACACATGCCTTTATTCCTCCTACGCCAGGACCCGTAGCTGTGGCCGATATTTTGAAAGCCGATTTGGGTTGGGTGATTCTTTTTGGGTTCATCGTAGGAATCCCAACCGCTATTGTAAGTGGCCCAATCTTCGGAAAATATATTTCAAAAAAGATATTTATTGAAGCTCCTGCTGAAATTGCTGAAGCTACTACCGCAATAAAAAAACTTCCTTCGGTATATGTAATCTTAAGTATTATTGGACTTCCTATTCTTTTAATTGTAGGCAATACTCTTTTAGGCAGTCCTCTCGCTGAAGGATGGTTTTCAGACTCATTTGTTGAATGGATGAAAATGATAGGACATCCCTTTACCGCTCTAATTCTCGCTAATTTATTAGCTTGGTACCTTTTGGGTGTTCGGAAAAAAGTAGCTAAAGAAACCTTATTAAAAATTACTACCCAATCCATGGCTCCTGCGGGAATAATTATTTTATTGACAGGTGCTGGAGGTGTGTTTAAGCAAATGCTTATTAATACGGGCAGCGGCGATATGTTGGCTCACTATTTTTCTGAAATGGGTTTAAGCACCTTATTTTTCGCTTTTATCGTAGCGGCTTTAGTGCGCATTTTACAAGGGTCTGCCACAGTAGCTATGATTACCGCTGCGGGTGTTACGGCTCCCCTTTTATTATCAACTACAGGAGAAATGGATAAGGCGCTTCTGGTTATTGCTATTGCTGCCGGGGCTTCAATACTATCTCACGTTAATGATAGTGGCTTCTGGTTAGTTAGCAAATACCTAGGGCTTACGGAAAAGCAAACGTTTAGAAGTTGGACCATGATGACGACAATATTAGCTTTAACAGGGTTTACAACCGTTTGGGTATTGAGTTTATTTATCTAGTTGATAATACCCACATTTTAAATACGCACCTTCCGGAAAGCCAATAGGATGATCGATGTCATGATGGGTTTTGTCTAATATCTTATATTTTCTACCAGAATCTTTTAACGCTTTTTCATTGGTAGCAAAAAAATCTTCTGAATTTACTCGGGAAGAACATGAAGCTAATACCAATAGCCCTTTTGGAGCCATTAATTGAACTCCCAAGGCAGCTAATTGGGCATACTTTTTTAAGGCTATGGTAACTTCTTTGGCACTTTTGGCAAAACTAGGCGGATCTATAACAACCACTTCATATAGTTTACCACTTTTAATAAGTTGTTGCATCACCATAAAGGCATCTCCTGTAAGGGTTTTATGGCTTCCAGTGTAAGCATTCCGTTTTCCATTATCTAAAGCTAATTGCAGCGCTTGTTCACTGATGTCTAAACTCGTCACCTCTTTGGCACCATTTACCAATGCATGTACCGAAAACCCGCCAGCATAGGCAAATACATCTAAGACGCTTTTTCCTTTGGAAAGTTCCCCTACGCTTTTTCGGTTATGACGATGATCTAGAAAATAACCCGTTTTATGCCCTTTAATTACATTAGCAGAAAATTGCACCCCGTGTTCTTTAAAGTAAATGGTTTCGTTTTCTAGCGTTCCGAAGACTACTGCTCCATCCTCAAACATTTTTCCTAGCGGTTCTTTTTGAAGATTTCTTCCCAAGCGCAATATAGCACAACTGCATTTTGAAACTTCTAAGAGTGTTTTTAAAATAGTCTCAAAATACGGCCACCAAATGGCTGAATAAATTTTTACAACTAGAACATTGGCATATACATCGGCAATTAAACCGGGAAAACCATCATTTTCTCCAAAAAGCAAGCGATAACTGTTCGTATTGGTTTTTTGTAAGTCTTTCCGTAAAGAATATGCACGCTCTATCTTTTTTGAAAAGAAAGCCGAATCTAATTTAGCACCACTTCCAAAATGCAGCATTTTAATCCGTATCGGTGAATAGGGATCAAACAACCCCACTCCTATGGGTTTGTTACCGTTATGACTAAAAATAATAGTGATATCACCTGCTTGTCCTTCTTTATTTATCTTTTCAATACTCTCTGAAAATATCCATGGATGTTGCTTGCGAATACTCCGTTCTCCAGCAACAGTAAGTTTTATGGCGATGGTTTGTGTTTCCAATTGGGGAAATGTGTAGTTTGCCATGGGCTTAGTGCAGCTTAGTATTGTCTAAAGTCTTTTCAAAGGTAGTAAGACTTTTATAAAAAAAGCCGAAACTGGGTTTC
The DNA here is from genome assembly GCA_041392205.1 of Flavobacteriaceae bacterium. Lineage (GTDB taxonomy): Bacteria > Bacteroidota > Bacteroidia > Flavobacteriales > Flavobacteriaceae > Halomarinibacterium. The sequence goes on from JAWKMO010000003.1 coordinate 55,391, forward strand.
GGCTTTAAGTTATAGGGGGAGTTATCATTAATTCCCATCGGCTTCTTTTTGAGCGTCTTCTTTCATTTTCTCGTTGGGTACAATCACAATGTTTACTCTACGATTTTGTGCTTTTCCTTCTTTTGTATCATTAGAGGCAATGGGAGAAGTCTCACCAAACCAGTTGGTGGTAAAACGTCCTGCGCTTAGGCCTTTTGCTCCCGTAAAATAATTGGTCACCGCTTCAGCACGATTTTTTGATAAGGTCATGTTGTACTCTTCAGCACCATCACTATCGGTATGACCCACTACCAGTACATTGGTATCGGGATACTCGACCAAAATGGATGCGAGTTTGTCTAAATTAACTTTGGAAGCTTCATTAATGTTGTATTTATTAGTATCAAAATACACTCCATTGTTTTCTCCATCAAAAGTGATTACAATACCGTCATCAATTCTTTCCACTTCTGCTCCTGGGATTTCCGTTTCAATTTTTTTGGCTTGGTTATCCATTTTCTTTCCAATAATAGCTCCTGCGGCACCCCCTACAACACCGCCAATTACTGCCCCTACTGCTCCATTTCCTCCTTTTCCAGCATTGTTACCAATAATAGCTCCCAAAATAGCTCCTCCAGCAGCTCCAATGACAGCTCCCTTTTGGGTGTTATTGGCATTTTTAGTGGCTTCGCAATTGGCAAAGGCCATAACTATTGTACACGCCAATGCAAAAATTCCTATTTGTCTGAGTTTAGTCTTCATATAGTTTAGATTTTATTAAGTGTCTTATTTTATTCGCTAATTTTTGAAAATTTCATAGTGATGGTAAAGGGCTTTCCGTCAAGCGATACCGTTTGCTCCCACTTCATGGAAGAATCCGTTAACTGAACTAATTTTAAACGGAATCCTGTATTGTTTTCAGATTTTCTTTTTTCATCGGTAGGCTTTAATAAGAAATCATAGAGTCCAGTTTCTGCATTCATTTCCTGAATATCAAAAATGAAGTTTCGATCTCCACTAGGGCAATTTGAATTATCTACCGTATAAACACCCGTATGGTTATTGGGTATAAAGCGCCAAGAACTTCCAGTGAAGCATTCTCGAGACGTATCGTTTAATAATTTTACCGTAAAGGTCCCTTTTTCACTATAGAAGATATCGTCCAACGACCAATACCCTTTTAATACTTTTTTGGATTCCTGTACGGTTTTTGGAGTCCCACAAGATAAAACAAACACTGCGATAAGTGCCAGTAACGATAATTTTTTCATAATGAATTAGGTTGAGGTTATTAATACAATTCTAAAGGTACAAAAAATGTGTTATTCCTTTTTAATTTTAATACGCTATTAACGCTTCCAAGGCATTTTTAAATCGGCTATTGGCCAAGTACTGCTTTTCAAGATTGGCAGTAAATGGAATAGGGGTTTCTAAACTTGCTACTCTTTTTACAGGAGCATCCAAAAACTCAAAACAGTTTTCAGTAATCAATGCTGAGATATCTGATGCAATACCTCCAAACATAGAATCCTCTTGAAGAATAAGAGCTTTCCCAGTTTTTTTTACTGAAGCAATAATGGCTTCCGTATCTAGAGGTATTAAGGTGCGTAAATCGATAAGGTCTGCTGAAACTTCCATTGCTGAAAGAACTTCTAAAGCCCAATGCACGCCTGCGCCATAGGTAATAATTGTAACGTCTTTTCCTTCTTTTAAAATACCTGCTTTCCCAAACGGTAGCGTGTAATACGCTGTAGGAACTTCTTGTCTAATACTTCTATATAAGGCTTTGTGTTCAAAATACATCACAGGATTGGGATCTTCAATAGCCGTTGCCAACAATCCTTTGGCGTCTGCAGGAAAAGCAGGATATACTACTTTTAAACCCGGCGTGTGAGTAAACCAAGCTTCGTTGGTTTGACTATGAAAAGGTCCTGCACCCACACCGGCACCGCAAGGCATGCGTACCACCACATCGGCGGGTTGTGCCCAGCGATAGTGTGATTTTGCTAAATAGTTAACAATAGGATTAAAGCCCGAAGTAACAAAATCGGCGAACTGCATTTCCACCACGCTTTTAAATCCGTTAATGCTCAATCCCATGGCAGCAGATACAATGGCCGATTCACAAATGGGGGTATTACGCACCCGTTCTTTTCCGAAGGCCTCCACAAAGCCCTCTGTTATTTTAAAAACACCACCATATTCGGCAATATCTTGTCCCATAATAACAAGATTTTTATGACGCTCCATGGCTTGCTTTAAACCTTCCGAAACGGCATCTACAAAACGAAGCTCTTGAGTTTCATTATTTGGTTTGACTTCTTGATAATTATACTCTTGAAACACATCATGTAATTCTTCACTTTCAGAAGAAATAATTTTTTCTTCAGCAAAGGCAATGTCTAGGTTTTCATTAATTTCTTGTAGTAAAGTGTCTCGCAATTGGAGCTCTTTTTCAGCTGTTAAAATCCCTTCGGTTTTTAAAAAAGCGGCATAATTTTCTAAAGGATCTTTGGCAGCCCAAGCATCCATTAATTCTTGAGGAACATACTTTGTACCGCTCGCCTCTTCATGGCCTCGCATTCTAAAAGTTTTAAACTCCACAAAAACAGGCCGGGGGTTTTCTCGCATACTTTCGGTAATACGCTTTAGATTGGAGTACACCTCAAGAATGTTATTTCCATCGAGAATAAACGATTCCATTCCGTAGCCTTTAGCCCTATCTGCTAAGTGCTCACAGTTATATTGTTCATTTGTGGGGGTAGAGAGTCCGTATCCATTGTTTTCAATACAAAAAAGCACGGGTAAATTCCATACAGAAGCCACATTTAAGGCTTCGTGAATATCCCCTTCACTAGTCCCCCCTTCACCTGTAAACACAGCACAAATTTGACGATTGTTATGTAACAAATTCCCTAAGGCTATGCCATCGGCCACCCCAAATTGGGGGCCTAAATGAGATATCATTCCTACAATTTTAAACTCTTGTGTGCCAAAGTGAAAACTGCGATCCCGTCCTTTCGTAAAGCCATTGGCTTTTCCTTGCCACTGTGAAAATAAACGATACAAAGGAATATCTCTTCCTGTAAATACCGCCAAATTGCGGTGCATAGGCAAAATGTATTCTTCTTTGTCAAGTACTGCAGTTACCCCCACTGAAATGGCTTCTTGCCCAATGCCACTAAACCATTTTGAAATTTTCCCTTGCCGTAATAAAATAAGCATTTTTTCCTCAATCATTCGAGGTTTAAGCATGCGCTCGTAAAGATGCAAAAGGGTTTCGTCTGCAATACCATCGCGTTGGTACTGAAAATGGATACTAGGAATAATTTCGGCGCTCATAACTGCAATTTGAATCCCTCAAAAGTAGAAAAATTATTACGCATGAAAAGTGGTTTTTATCCTTTTTTTCCTTCGAAAATAGGAGCAATATTTGGTATCTTTGTATGGTATAAAAATGTTACCATGAATACTATCCCTAGTGTAAATTTAGCCGACTTCCTTTCGGAAGACCCCATTAGAAAAGAGAAATTTGTTCAAGAAATAGGAAAAGCCTATGAAGATATTGGTTTTGTTTCTTTAAAAAATCATTTTTTAAGTGACAAATTAGTGGCGGCCCTTTATAAAGAAGTGAAAGATTTTTTTGCACTTCCTTTAGAAACCAAGTCAAAATATGAAATTGAAGGATTGGGAGGCCAAAGAGGCTATGTATCTTTTGGTAAAGAACACGCCAAAGGTAAGAAAGAAGGCGATTTAAAAGAGTTTTGGCACTTTGGGCAAGAACCTACTGCCGATGCCAATTTACCCGATACCTATCCCGATAATGTAACTGTTACTGAGCTTCCTAATTTTAATAAAATTGGCATGGAAGCCTATAGAATGCTTGAAAAAACAGGGATTTACGTACTTCGTGCGTTAGCCCTTTACATTGGGTTGGATGAATATTATTTTGACCATTGGGCAACGAATGGAAATAGTATTTTACGTCCCATCCATTATCCTCCCATAACCGATGAACCTAAAGGTGCTGTAAGAGCTGGGGCGCATGGCGACATCAACCTTATTACCCTTTTAATGGGAGCTTCTACAGGAGGGTTGCAAGTATTGCGCCATGATGGCCAATGGATAGATGCTATTCCAGAAGAAGACGAGCTGGTGATTAATGTTGGTGATATGCTAGAAAGGCATACCAATAACAAGCTTCGATCGACCATCCATCGTGTCGTAAATCCGCCCCGTGAACAATGGGGAACCCCACGGTATTCCATTCCTTTTTTTATGCACCCAAGAAGTGATATGAAATTGAATTGTTTGGATGAATGCATTGATGAAAAGCACCCCAAAGCCTTTGACGATATTACTGCAGGCGAATTTTTACACCAGCGTTTGGTCGAAATAGGACTCATTAAAAAGTAGGTTTTGGATTTACAAGAGCAGCTTAAAAATTTATTTCCAGATCACGTTCCTTCAGAAAATACTGAAGAAAAAGAAACCCGTGGTTCTATTTGGTTGCAAGACGAACCCCTTATTTGTAAATATGAAAAACGCAAAGGCAAACCCATCACTATTATAGAGGGATATACTGGAGCCGATGATGATTTTAAACAACTTGCCAAAGAAATAAAACAGTTGTTAAGTGTAGGCGGAAGTTTTAAAAATGAACAAATTATTATTCAAGGGGATTATCGAGATAAAATCATGAAATTTCTTCAGGAAAAAGGATTTAAAACAAAACGTGTAGGAGGATGAAAATCGATGCTTCCGAACTTATTTTAAATCCCGATGGGAGTGTGTATCATCTTCACTTAAAACCAGGCGAAATCGCTGAAACCATTATAACGGTTGGTGATCCAAATCGAGTGGAACAGGTTTCCAAATATTTTGATTTAATTGATGTAAAAGCGCAACATAGAGAATTTAAAACCCATACAGGAATCTTTAAAGGAGAGCGATTAACGGTATTATCTACGGGAATTGGAAGTGGTAACATCGATATTGTTTTAAATGAATTGGATGCTTTGGTGAATATCGATTTCGAAACCCGTGAAATAAAAAAAGAAAAAACCGCGCTTTCTATTATTCGAATAGGTACTTCTGGCGCAATACAACCTGAAATTCCACTGGATAGTTTTATCGTTAGTGGTATGGGGGTGGGTTTTGACAACCTATTGCACTTTTATGGAAATACTGCCATTTTAGTTAATGAAGATTTTTTAGAAGCCTTTGTGAAGTATACCAACTGGAATATTCATAATTCGAGACCCTATGCGATAGCAGCAGATAGTGACCTTTTAAAACGTTTTACTTCAGAAACTATTCCAACAGGAATCACCACCACAAATATTGGGTTTTACGGTCCCCAAGGGCGGGTATTACGCTTAGCCCTTCAAGACCCTGAGCTCAATCATAAAATAGCTTCTTTTAGGTATCTTGGAAATAAAGTCACCAATCTTGAAATGGAAACTGCTGCTATTTATGGAATGGCTAAATTATTAGGACATAAAGCACTCTCATTAAATGCCATTTTGGCCAATCGTTCTTTAGGAACTTTTAGTGAAAAGCCCAATGAAACCATTGAAAAGCTAATTTTACATGTGTTAGAAAAACTTTCCTAAATGAAAGATATTTTAAGTAAACAAGGGAATTATTACAACCATGCTATCGAAGTTTGTGAACGGAAGATTTATATTCTGGAAAATGAAAAACCCATCTTTACACGTTATTGGTGGCAAACCCTTTTAATAGGTATTTTTGCTTGTATATTTGGACCCTTTCAACGAAGTGGTTATCATGGCAGTGGAAAAAGTGCTTTAGAGCATAGTGGTCTTACACATATAGAATTGATGGTCTTGATAGCTATTTTATATACTTCTGTTTGTGTTTTTGCGCATTTCCTTTGGAAATACAGAGATAAAAAAAAGTTGCTTGAACTTTATAAAAAAAAACTTCAGTTAGAAAAAGAAAGAGAAATTTTTAAAGGCTAAAACCTTTTTTGCCAGTATTCATACTATGAAAAATTTTAAAATTGGCGGCGTTCCAGAACATTTTAATCTTCCTTGGTACCTCACCTTAAAGAATAAAGAATACCAAGAAAAAACTATCAACCTGCGTTGGATAGATTATTACGGGGGTACAGGGCACATGTGTAATGCCCTTAGGGAAAAGGAAATAGACATGGCGGTAATTCTAACCGAAGGTATTATCCGTGATATCATTAACGGCAACGACTGCAAAATTGTGCAATGCTTTGTAAAATCTCCCCTTATTTGGGGAATCCATGTCGCAGCAAATACACCCTATCAATCGGTTTCAGATTTAAAAGGGACCAAAGCTGCCATTAGTAGGTTTGGCAGTGGTTCGCATCTTATGGCATTTGTAAATGCCGAAAAAGAAGGATGGGACATTGCAAAAGATCTTGATTTTGAGCTGGTAAAAAATCTTGAAGGAGCCTTAGAAAGCCTTCCAAAAGGCAAAGGGGATTATTTTATGTGGGAAAAGTTTACTACTAAACCCTATGTAGACGAGGGTGTTTTTCGTTTGGTAGGGAACTGTGTAACACCTTGGCCATGTTTTGTGATTGCAGTAAGAAACGAGGTGTTGGAAAATGAAAAAGAAGCAGTTAAAGCAATCCTTGATATTATTAATACTACGACTTCAGAATTTAAAATGATTCCCTCTATTGATAAGATGATTGCAAACAGATACCATCAAAAAATTGAGGATGTAAATGCTTGGCTATCGTTAACCGAATGGGGGCAAGAAAATCTTTCCTTTTCAGAAGTACAAAAAGTTCAAGATACCTTGTACCACCTTAATTTAATTGAAGAAAAAGTGGCTGGTTCAAAAATTTTACATTTTTTTTAAGAAAAACGCAACCCTCATAACTATGGTGCATCTTAAAGATGTAAATTTAGTATAGTATGGTAACTTTTTTAATTGTTTTGGGGGCACTTTTAGTTACAAATTTTCTTTTGTTACAATTTAGTTGTAACGATTCCACCGAAGCTGATATCCCAGAAGAAGAGTAGAAAACATTCACCAATTAATCTTTTCTTGACCTTTACTAATAAGGTACTCATTGGTTTTACTAAAATGTTTATTTCCAAACCACAACCCTCTATTGGCACTTAATGGTGAAGGATGCCCGCTGGTTAAAACCAAATGTTTTTTACTATCTATTTTTGCTCCTTTCTTTTTTGCATACCCTCCCCAAAGTAAAAAAACTAGACCTTCTCTATGTTGAGATAGTTTTAAAATTACGGCATCCGTAAATTGTTCCCACCCTTTATTTTGATGGCTTCCTGCTTGATGCGCTTTAACGGTTAAGGTAGCATTTAGTAACAAAACGCCTTGTTTTGCCCATCTTAATAAATTTCCACTTTCTGGAACTGGAATTTTTACATCCTCCAAAATCTCTTTAAAAATATTTTGTAATGAAGGCGGTTGCGCAATACCTTCTGGCACCGAAAAACTCAGTCCGTGAGCTTGTCCAGGTCCGTGATAAGGATCTTGCCCTATGATGACCACTTTCACCTCCCAAAATGGGGTATTATTAAATGCGGAAAAAATATCTCCGCCTTTGGGATAACAGGTGTGGTTTTTATAAGCTGCTTTTACAAAGGTTACTAAGTTTTTAAAATAGGCTTTTTCAAATTCTTCTTGTAATTGTAATTGCCAAGAGGGTTCTATTGTAACGGTCATTCTTTGTACTTTTGTAAGGAATAAAAGTACCTATTAAAAATATACTATTCCTCAATTGGAGGATTATTATGATTAAAATTCAGAAGAATACCCTTACCGATTTAGAGTTTCCAACAGTATTGGAACAAGTTTCAGTATTATGTATTACAGAAATGGGTAAAACCATGGTTTTAGAAATACAACCCTTTGCTGAAATAGAGGAAATACAACCCGAATTACACCGCGTAAAAGAGTTTACCGCCTCTTTTGAAAATGATAATCGTATTCCTAATCACGGATTTGAAGCAATTACTAAAGAATTACGGCTTTTAGACATTGAAAATAGTGTGATTGAAGTTTCGGGCTTTCGAAGAATCCTTTCAGTAACCGAAACGACCAAAGAGCTGCTTATATTTTTCAAAAAGTATCAGGAATTCTATGTTTATTTACAAAATTACGCTTCCACTATTTCTTATACCGCTTTAATTTCAGAGGCCATACATAAAATTTTAGATAAATATGGCGAAATAAAAGATGACGCCTCTCCTGCCCTTTTGGATATTCGAAAAAAACTTCAGCAAGTAAAAATACAAGTGAGTGCTTCTTTTACGCGAGCGTTAACTAAGTATGCACAGGCAGATTACTTGGATGAAATTAAAGAATCGGTCGTGGAGAACCATAGGGTTTTAGCTGTAAAAGCCATGCACCGCCGAAAAGTAAAAGGAGCTGTTTTAGGGCAATCCAAAACAGGGAGTATCGTCTATATAGAACCTCAAGAAACCTTAGCATTTGCCAATGAGCTTAGTAATTTATATTACGAAGAAGCCGAAGAAGTAAAACGCATTTTAAAAGCACTTACCAATTATATTAGGCCTTACAAGGAACTTTTAAGTAGTTATCAAACGTATCTTGTACAAGTAGATGTTTGGCATGCAAAAGCAAAATATGCCTTGGAAATTCATGGCGTGTTGCCCTTATTTTCAAAAGAGCGAACCTTGGCATTAAAAGAGGCTTATCACCCTCTATTATTGCGGTCTAATAAAAGACAGAAAAAGAAAACCTATCCCCAATCCATCACCCTTCATCCAGAAAATAGAATTATTGTTATCTCGGGCCCCAATGCCGGCGGAAAAAGCATTACACTTAAAACGGTGGGGCTTTTGCAATTAATGCTACAAAGTGGCTTATTGATTCCCGTTGATCCGTATAGCGAAATTTGTCTCTTTGATAGGATTTTAACCGATATTGGCGACAATCAATCCATAGAAAATCATTTAAGTACCTATAGTTACCGATTAAAGCAAATGAATCAATTCCTGAAAAAATGTAATAACAACACCCTTTTTCTTATTGACGAATTTGGTACAGGAAGTGATCCGGAACTGGGAGGAGCCCTAGCCGAAACCTTTTTGGAGGTGTTTTATGAGCGAGAGGCCTTCGGAATAATTACGACCCATTACTCCAATTTAAAATTATTAGCCAACGAACTACCTTTTGCGACCAATGCCAATATGCAGTTTGACAGCAAAAGCCTGGAGCCTATGTATCAGTTGCATTTAGGGGAAGCTGGTAGTTCTTTTACCTTCGAGGTGGCGCAAAAAAATGGAATTCCTTATAGTTTAATTAATAAGGCAAAAAAGAAAATTGAACGTGGAAAAGTACGTTTTGACAAAACCATTGCCAATCTACAAAAAGAACGGTCTCAGCTGCGTAAGACTTCGGCATCCTTAAAAACCGAAGAAGAAAAAGCCAAAGAAGAAAGCAAACAATTAGAGCAAACCAATCTAAAAATTCAACAGAAGTTAGAAAGTTACCAAGAATTGTTTGATGCCAATCAGAAGTTAATTTCGCTGGGCAAACGAATTGATGCCCTTTCTGAAAAGTATTTCAACAATAAAAATAAACGCGAGCTAATAGATGAATTAATGAAGTTGGTACTTCAAGAAAATGCCAAGCGAAAAAACGTAATTCCGAAGGTTAAAAAGATAGAAAAGATAAAAGAGCAACAGGTGTTAAAGGAAGTGGAACGAAAAGTGGAGGGCATTCGAAAACGAAAGAAAAAAGAAAAGGAAGCGGCCGCAAAATTACCCCTCCCTTCACCCAAAGTTCCTTTAAAGATTGGAGACAGAGTACGCATGATTGATGGAAAAGCGATTGGAACCATTGATGCTATAGAAAAAATGAAAGCCATTGTAAATTATGGAATGTTTACGACTAATGTGAGTATTGAGGAATTAGAAAAAGTGTAAACCCCCACCCTTAAACCCACCTCAAAGGAGAGGAAAAAATGACTTTCTTTTTATATTTTTGAAATTATTAATGAAAATTCATAACCATTATAAAATTATTCTCTTCGACGGGGTTTGCAATCTTTGCAATAGCGCTGTTAATTTTGTGATACGCCACGATTCCAAAAACAAATTCAAATTTGCGGCTTTGCAAAGTGAGATAGGGCAACAATTGATTTCAAAATACAACATCGATACTTCGCAAACAGACTCTATTATTCTCATCGATAACAATAAAGCCTACATAAAATCCACTGCGGCACTTCGTATTGCCAAATATTTGGATAAAGGATATCCTTTACTGTTTGGTTTTACGATTCTTCCTACTTTCCTTAGAAATTGGGTTTACGATTATATTGCCAAAAACCGCTACAAATGGTATGGAAAGAAAGATAGTTGCATGATACCTACTCAAGAACTGAAAAATAAGTTTTTATAATAATTATAGTATCTTTACGCCATTCAACTAACCAAATAGCTTTCGATGGCATTACAAGAAGAATTAAAAACCCAAGGCGATTTTCTGTTTCGATATCGCAGTTTTTTACCCCTTATTATTTTAGTAGTTGGGCTAGCCGTTTTTGCCTATTTTAAATTGAATCCTGAAGAATACCACGAATTTCTTTATACCGAATACTACAAATACCTTTGCCTTGCCGTTAGCTTGTTAGGTTTTTTTATTCGCGTGATCACCATTGGTTACGCTGCAGATAATACCTCGGGAAGAAATACGCATGAAGGTCAAATTGCCGATGAAATCAACACCACAGGCATCTATTCTACGGTACGTCATCCCTTGTATCTAGGAAACTTTTTTATGTGGTTGGGGATTGCCATGCTTACGGCCAGCTTTTGGTTTTTGGTAGCCTTTGTCTTTTTTTATTATTCCTATTATTACTTGCGCATTTGTTTTGCTGAAGAAGCCTTCCTTAGAACGAAATTTGAGAATGCCTATGTGGAGTATTCCAAAACAACACCGCCATTTTTTCCAAGTTTTAAAAATTATAGACCCTCCAAACGAAAATTCAATATTCGCAAAGTAATTCGTCAAGAAAAAAATGGAATAGCCGCTATTTTTCTTCTTTTTTGGGTATTTGAAGTGATTGGAGATTTTATCCTTACCCAAAAATTTGAACTGTCTATGGATTTTTGGTTTTATGGAGGAATAATAGCATCGGTAGTGTATTTAATTCTGAAAGTTTTGAAAAAACGAAAGTTGATTTAAAACCATTTCCTTTGTGAGTTCTCAAAGGGAAGTTTTTTTACTTCCCTAATTGAAATGCTCGGTTTACTTCTATTCTTACTGGGTTGACTAATTTCAATTTTAATTAACAGTCGTTACAAAGTAGTTTTATGGAAACGTTAAAAACTGTCAACCATGAAAAACTACTACATTTTAAGCTTTTTTTTACTACTCACTTCCATTGTAACCGCTCAAAAAATTACGCCCAAATATTCCAAAATTGAAAAGGTTACGGTTTATTTATCAGGTGCTTCTATAGAACGTAGTTCAGCTTTAACTGTTATCCCAGGAGAAAACTTACTACTTTTTAATGATCTATCTCCAGATATTGATGAAAGCAGCATTCAAATTTCAGGATTAGGGAATGCATCAATAACAGCCATAAATTTTAATGTAGATTATTTGGAGAAAAAACAAGTTTCTGAAGATTACAAGGCATTAGAACAAAAGTTGGAGGCATTATTGCTTGAAAAAAGCACGCTTGAAAACTTCCTAAATGGATTTAAGGAAGAATTGGAATTGCTAAAGAAAAATCAGCGTATTAATAGTGATGCTACCGATTTATCCTTAGAAAAAGTAAAAGAAATGTCCTCCTATTACCGAGAAAGAACTACAGAAATAGGCAAGGAAGTATATACCATCAATTTAGAAATGAGTAGCCTTTCCAGAGAAATTGATAAGCATCGTGTTGAACTGACAAAACTAGAGGCATCAAAAAAAGAAGCCCGTGGCGAAATTGTGGTAAAGCTTATGGCTACAAAACCCGAAAGTTTGCCAATAAAACTAAAATATAACATTACTACCGCAGGCTGGTTTCCCTCCTATGATATTAAAGCAAAACAAGTAGGAGAACCTTTAACCGTTTCCTATAAAGCCAATGTGTTTCAACAAAGTGGTAACGACTGGGAAAATGTAACCATAATACTCTCAACAGGAGATCCAAACACGAACAATGTAAAACCAGTATTACCGGCAAAATATTTAAATTTTACCAATAGTAGCTATACTTTAAATTACCCAGTTCGTTCTTCTATGTATAAATATAACCCAACGGTAACACATGTTACCGGAATAGTCACAGATGAAAGTGGACTCCCATTACCAGGGGTTAATATTATAGAAAAAGGAACCTCTAATGGAACACAGGCAGATTTTGATGGAAACTATGCACTTTCCGTCACTAGCGGAAAAGAACTAGCTTACAGTTATGTGGGTTATCAAACACTTGATTACCCTATATATGCTTCTTCTATGAATGTAAAAATGATGCCTGATGGTAATGTGTTAAATGAAGTAGTTGTAACCGGGTATGCAAATACAAATATTGACGGTTTAATTACTGGAAAAGCCGCTGGTGTCAAAATTTCAAATCAAAATGGTCTTGCAGGTTCTGCAAATAATATTAGGATAAGAGGAGTGAGTTCTTTTACAGGCAATAACAATATGTTATATGTTATAGATGGCGTTGTAATATCAAGTAATGATCTACCAAATATTGAACCAGAGGATATAGCCAGTGTAGATATTTTAAAAGGGAATAATGCAACAACATTATATGGCTCTGAAGGAAGAAATGGTGCAATAATTATAACAACCAAAGAAGGTAAAGGAGTTGAAAATGCTTCCGGTAACTTCAAAGAAACAGGGATTACCAATACGCAGTTTGAAATAAAAGACTTTCAAAATATAAAATCAAATTCTGAAACTACGGTCATCGAAGTTGATAAATTCAATTTGTCTGCAGCTTATAAGCACTATGTAGCACCAGAGCTTAATGAAAATGTATTTCTAACAGCTACAGTGACCCATTGGGAAAAGTTTGATTTATTACAAGGTGAAGGAAACGTTTATTTTGAAGATGCTTACGCTGGAAAAACAATCATTAATCCACAAGCCACAACAGATAGCTTGGTGATTTCTTTAGGCATAGATCCTAATATCATTGTAAAGAGAGAGCGATTGGATAATTTTAAAAAATCATCCTTCTTGGGTGGCAATAGAATTATTGAAAATGGATTTCAAATTGAAATAAAAAACAATAAAAAATCTACCATTCAATTGGTTGTCGAAGATCGAATCCCAATCTCTCAAAATAAAGAAATAAAAGTAAGTGATGTGCTAACTTATGATGCCTATTTTAATGAAGAAAAAGGAATTTTAACGTGGAATATTGAGGTAAAACCTAATGAAACAACTAAAAAAGAATTTTCATATACCTTAAAATATCCTAAAAATAAAAGGATAACTCTTTAACAAAAAGGCGGGGTACCCCGCCTTTTTTATTTCAAATTCTCAAGAATAAAATCGATGGTTTTATTTTCGTTATGGTTAGTGTCGAAGGCAAAATTATGATACGGGTTTTCTTCAATCATTCCTTGGGTTTTCCATTTATGAATTAGTCCCACATTCGAAATGTTTACTTTTCCGGAAAGCAAGACATTTAAATCTTCCTTTTTTTGATAGTAATTATGTACTTTTTTCAATCCGGTAAGGTAGGTGTAATCTTTTGTAAAACCCCCACCTCTATGAGCACGCAAGCTAATATTATAGGATTCTTCTCTATTTAATTTATACTGATTATGTAGCAAGTCGAAGGTGGCACAAAAATCAAATCCTTTTCTAAGACTATCCGCTGCCAAGACCCTATACGATAGCTCTTTTAACCGATACAGCGTTAAGCATCCACTCATATATTCACTAAAAACCGCTAAGCCTTCTTGCGTTTCCACATTTTTTGGAAACCCATTATGAAATATTTTTAAAGAATGGCTCATTCCATTAAACGTAGTAACCATATGCACTCCAATTTCGTGGTTGGCCAATACTTTTAATTGGTTGGCGCTAAACCGATGGTTCTTCTTTAAAAATAAGGTCTGGGTATTATTTTGTACCATGGCTGCCGCCGAAATTTTATTCGATAACTTTACTGTATAATCGAAAGCGAATTTCTTCGAAAATGCAATAAAATACTGCTGTGCTTCTTCTACATTAAAAACGGGGAACATCTCTTGGTCAAACTTTTCATCATTAAAATGAAGTATAAACTGTGCATTGGCAACATCATTATCGGTTGGGGTTCCAAAAGATTTTAAGGCATTAAAATAAAATCGCTTGCCTTTCCCTATGGTTTCAATACATTGAATTAAGCCAGAGTAATCGTAAATAACATCTCTGTAAAAGTTTCGGGTCTCCTCATCTTTAATCGAATCAATATCCTGCGAAAAAAGTGCCTGCTGCAACTTGTGGGCGTCAAAATCAATTTTCTTGTATTTGAATTTGGGATTGATATTATATTTTGAAGCAAAGAAATTTTTCTTTTCTTGTTCAATATTAATAGGATTAATATAATTAAGCATCTCAATGTTTTGGACTAATTGGTGCAGTGCAGCATCAATTTTATACAAATTGGGATAGGTATGCAGGAGTTCTTTTGTAGAAATCATATTACTTTCTGTAGGCCAAATAAAAAGCTTCGGCGTGTGCAGGAATCTTTTCTCTTAATTGTTTTTCGATGGCAGAAACTACCTCTGGAAAAATAATTTGATTGAGTTCGTCACAATAGACTTTTTTAAACTCAGTTGCCAAAACTAACGAATTTTGAAAGTTTTGGGTGATGTATTTCAAGAAATAACCATTTCCTTGAAACGTATCATTGATTTTTGAAGTAGCTTCTATAAAATGGGGTAACTGTAACTCCGAAAGTGAAACGCGCCAGTTTTCCACTAGTTTTCCAAAGCGATGGGTATCAATATTGGCCGTCCCCAAATTAATAACGGGCACTTCCCTATCCCATCGTCTCCAATTATAACTGTGCATATCATAGACTACCACCACCCCAAATTTTTCTTCCAATTTGGTAAGTAAAGCGTGTACCACACGATAAAATTGATGATGCTTTTGAAGGCTTTTCTCCTTTTGTTCTTTAGGTAAGGGGTTTTTCCAAAGTTTTTTTCCCCAAGCATCTTCGTAAATTGCATTTTCTGGGTCTCTGTTTAAATCATACTCAAATCGGCTGTCACAACCTGCAATAACAATGGGGTGCGATTTTACAAATTCTTTAGTACAAGGGTCTTCTTCAAACCAGCGATCATATTCGGTATGCAAACAATTGTCCCACAATTCCCTTCGGAATTGATGCCCATCGTGCACAGCCCCACATACATAGTGCACGTACTTTTCAATTTTTAGGGTAAAGGAATAGTCTTCGGCAACCGCTTCAAAGCATTCTTCTTTTGTAATTTTTTCAATTATTTTTTCAACTGAAATACATTCCATATTAGGCATCATCAACGTGTTTTCGTAATTTTTTTCTTCGTTCAAAAGCATTTACCCGTTGCTGCACCTTATCTTCCACAAAATCAATAATCTTTTCTTGAATACGGGTTTTGTACACTCGGTTCATATAGGTAATTCCACCGGGCGACATGACGTTTACTTCCACCAAAATGCCATTAATAACATCAATCCCTACAAAATAAAGTCCGTCCTTAACCAGTTTGGGTCCTATTCTACGGCATAATTCTTTTTCCTGTGCTGTTAATGTGTGTTTTTCTACATGTCCGCCGGCGCTCACATTAGAACGGTGGTCCTCTTCTCCGGGAACACGACGCATAGCACCAATGGGTTTTCCGTTCAATAATAAAATGCGAACATCGCCTTGATCTGCCCCTTCTATATAATCCTGAAGAATCACATAATTAGTGGTACCGTCCTTGTTATCAATATAAAAGTCTAACAAGGAGTTGATACTTTTCATCGCGCTTTTCTCGAGTAAAATTACCCCGGAACCCCCATAGCCGTTTAAGGGTTTTAAAATCATTTTGTCGGGCCCCTCCTTAATGATTTTCTTTAAATAGTCCTTGTTTTTGGTAACGTGCGTCTTAGGGATAATGGCATTATCTTCATTTTCAAAAACAGCGGTGTACAATTTATTATTGGCTCTGCGAATTCCATCCAGATCGTTCATGATAAATACATCGTCCTTTACACTATCCAAGAAGTTAAGCATAATCATATCTAAGGGCGGATTGCTTCGCAGAATAATCACATCAAATCCTGCC
This sequence comes from Flavobacteriaceae bacterium, assembly GCA_041392205.1. Taxonomy (GTDB): domain Bacteria; phylum Bacteroidota; class Bacteroidia; order Flavobacteriales; family Flavobacteriaceae; genus Halomarinibacterium. The sequence goes on from JAWKMO010000003.1 coordinate 71,641, forward strand.
AGGGGAAGCATTTCATCATAAAACTCGGTTTTGGCGTGGAAGGATTTTAACGAATTGGGTATTTTATCCTTACGGGTAACACAACGGCAAAAAGCAAACGCCACGCTATCGCGAATGGTTAAATTGGCAGGGGTGGTAATGGCAAGCCCGTGCCCTCTTTTTACAAACTCGTGGATCATGGCAAGGGTAGAATCATCTTCAGGATTCATTTCCTTCCATGGGTACATGATAAAGCAAACATTCATGGGTTGGTTTTTTAAGAAAATTAAATATAGTAATTCTCTTGAAATATCATTCCTGAAAATTACTTTGAATTATGTTAACCAAATGTTAGTATGAGCCATTAGGTTGTGACAGCCAATCCTAATTGGTAACTTTGAAGGAATTCAATAAATAAATAACTATGGAAATGAGCGAAAAAGTACTTACATGGGCAAAAGAGGCCTTCTTTGAATATGCCCCAAAATTAGTGGCAGCAATCTTGTTACTCGTTATCGGTTTATGGGTCATCAAGTTTTTAATGCGCACCATGCGAAAAGCATTAGCCAAAAGGGAAATGGATCTTTCCCTTCAAAAATTTCTAACAAGCCTAACCAATTGGGTACTTAAGATTATGCTATTTATAGCAGTCCTTAGCCAAATAGGGATAGAATCCACCTCTTTTGTGGCTGTGTTAGGTGCTGCTGGATTAGCTGTTGGTTTGGCTTTACAAGGTTCCTTATCCAATTTTGCAGGGGGTGTTTTAATTATGTTATTCCGCCCTTTTAAAGTAGGTGACGTGATACAAGCTCAAGGGGAATTAGGAACTGTGAAGGAAATTGAGATTTTTACCACAAAACTACTTACCCCTCAAAATAGACTGGTTATTATCCCCAACGGATCATTGTCTAACGGAAATATAACCAATTATACCGCCGAAGGGTTTCAGAAAATCTTTTTAACTATTGGGGTAGGATATGATTCTGATATTGCAAAAACAAAAGAAGTATTACTCAACGCCATCCTAAAACACGAACACGTTATGGAAGATCCCGCTCCGGTGGTGGAACTCGTGAATCTCAATAATAGTTCTATCGACTTTACGGTACGTTGTGCAGTGACGAATGACTATTTTTGGCCCACTCAGTTCTCACTACTTCCCACTATAAAGGTAGATTTGGATGCTGCTGGAATTGAAATTCCTTATCCGCATCAAGTGGAAATACAAAAACATGCTTAAAGAGAATAAAACATGTAAAAAGCACCGTTGAACTTGTGAAGCCCCCTATTTAATGCTCATAATTATCATCCCAATTCTTTACATGGGGCGCTCCTAATTTCCCTTGACTTTTTGCCACCATCATACTTACAGCCGCATCGCCCGTTACATTCACTACCGTGCGGCACATATCCAAGGGCCTATCCACAGCAAAGATTAAGGCCAATCCCGCTTCGGGAATACCGGCTTGCGCCAATACAATTACTAACATCACCATCCCTGCTCCGGGAACCGCCGCAGAGCCTATAGATGCCAATGTCGCCGTGGCAATGATGCCTAATTGGGTGCCAAAGGATAGGTCCATACCAAAGGCTTGCGCAATAAAAACGGCTGCCACCGCTTGATACAAACTGGTTCCGTCCATATTAATAGTGGCTCCAATAGGCAAAACAAAACTGGTCACTTCTTTTTTTACCCCTAGGTGTTCTTCTACTCGTTCCATGGTAACGGGCAAGGTTGCCGCACTGCTGCTGGTGGAAAAAGCAAGGAGTTGCGCCGGAGCCATTCCATTAAGGAAGAACTTGGGTGTTTTTTTGGTAAAAACCCATACTAACAGCAAATAGACCCCAATCATTAAAAGTAAACCAATCAACACACTCAATGCGTACATGCCTAAGGCCGCAAAGAGATCGGCACTGGGAGCCTCTACCACTAAGGCTGCTAACAAGGCAAAAACACCATAAGGTGCGGCTAGCATAATGAGATCAATCATTTTAAGAATCACTTCATTAAATCCATCAAAGAAATCTTTTACGGGTTTAGCCGTTTTTTCAGGGATTAGGATGAGTCCTATTCCGAAGAAAATAGCAAAGAAAATTACTTGAAGCATATTTTTATTATTGGCAGAAGCTCCAATAATATTATCGGGAACGATATCTACCAACGCTTGTAAGGGTCCTGCTTCTTTTTGCTGAGCTGCTTGTTCTTGCCGCATCGCTGCTTCGCCTCCATAAGCTGCTACCAGTTCGGTACGAGTACTTTCTGAAATAGAGGTCCCCGGTTTAATTATATTAACAATCATTAACCCAATAGATACTGCCAAAACCGTAGTGATGACATAGGTTAAAATGGTGCGTAATCCCATTTTTGACAAACTGGATATATCCTTTAAATCGGATACTCCTTTTATAAGAGAGGCCAAAATAAGGGGAACGGCTATCAATTTTAAGGCGTTTATAAAAATGGTTCCAAAAGGTTTTATCCATTTACTTATAAAATCGGCTCCCCATGTAAAGTTATTTAGAATAAGCGCAACCATAACCCCTAACGCCATTCCTAGTAGAATTTGCCAGTGTAATGCTAGTTTCTTCATATATAGATTTTAAATTTTTGAAAGTTTATTCAGTAAGTAAAAGTCGGCTAACACCAAAGCAGCCATAGCTTCTACAATAGGAACCGCTCTGGGAACCACACAGGGATCGTGGCGTCCTTTCCCTTGCATCGTTACGGTATTGCCTTTTGAATCAATAGTTTCCTGTTCCTGCATTAAAGTGGCTACGGGTTTAAAGGCAACGGTAAAGTAAATAGGGGCTCCGTTACTAATTCCTCCTTGTACTCCCCCACTGTGGTTTGTTATAGTGCTTCCATCGTTGTTAAAAAGATCGTTATGTTCACTTCCTTTTAATTGAGTGCCCGCAAAACCACTCCCAATTTCAAAACCCTTTACGGCGTTAATGGAAAGCATGGCTTTTCCTAACTGTGCGTGCAACTTATCAAATACGGGTTCTCCCAGCCCCACTGGAACGTTTTCAATAACACAGGTAATCCTGCCTCCCACAGTATCGCCTTCTTTACGAACCTGTTTGATATACGCTTCCATTTGTTTCGCCAATGTTGCATCTGGACAACGCACGGGATTATTTTCAATTTCCGAAAAATCTAAATGTGGGTAATCGCCAGTTAACTGAAGGGTACCCACCCCCGATACATAGGCGGTAATTTTTAGGTCTTTAAGTAATTGTTTCGCAATTGCTCCCGCAGCCACCCTACAAGCAGTCTCTCTCGCCGAAGACCTACCGCCTCCTCTATAATCGCGAATTCCATACTTCTTATCGTAGGTATAATCGGCATGGGAGGGACGATATAAATCTTGAATGTGAGCGTAATCTTGTGATTTCTGATTGGTGTTTTCAATGATAAAACCAATAGGAGTTCCAGTGGTTTTTCCTTCAAATAGCCCCGAAAGAAATGTTACAGTATCTTCTTCCTTACGTTGCGTAACTATAGCAGACTGCCCTGGTTTACGGCGTTGCATTTCAGCTTCAATAGCATGAAAATCTAACACAAGTCCCGCTGGGCATCCCTCAATAATTCCTCCCAGTGCTTCCCCATGGGATTCGCCAAAAGTAGTAAGTTTAAAAACCGTTCCGAAAGAATTTCCAGCCATTTAGAAATTGCATTTTACATAATCCCGTAAATATACAGAAAGTGAAAAGAATCTCTTTGGTAATATTCTTGAAACATGAGCATTTGTTTCATAATCATTTTATAATTAATGCGTAATAATACCGTAATATAAAGTTTCCTTTCATTTAAGTTATTTGCAATTAAATTACCTACTTGAAACGAAAACTTGACATAGTTGTCTTATCTGATATCCATTTGGGTACTTATGGTTGTCACGCCAAAGAAGTACTCCATTATCTCAACTCCGTAAAAACCAAAAAGTTAATCCTTAACGGCGATATTTTCGATATCTGGCAATTTCGAAAACGATACTTTCCCAAAGCCCATTTAATGGTGATTAAGAAAATCTTTTCATTGGCCGCAAAAGGGACAAAAGTCTATTATATTACAGGAAATCATGACGAAAAGCTACGCCGCTTTGGAAATACCAAAATGGGGAATATTTATATTTTGGATAAACTAGTCCTTAACTTGGATGGAAAAAAAGCGTGGTTTTTTCACGGCGACGTTTTTGATGCCTCCATCCAACATACCAAATGGATTGCTAAAATGGGAGGTTGGGGCTATGATCTATTAATTTTACTGAATAGACTTATTAACCTAGTATTGGTAAAGCTGGGGAAAGAAAAGTATTCGCTATCTAAGAAAATCAAAAACAGTGTAAAGGGGGCTGTGAAATTCATTTCTAATTTTGAGGAAACAGCTACCGAACTTGCTATTGAAAATGGGTTTGATTATGTAGTTTGCGGACACATACACCAACCCATCATAAAAGAGGTCATTACTAAAAAGGGAAAAACCACTTATTTAAATAGTGGCGATTGGATTGAAAATCTAACCGCTCTTGAATATACTAATGAACAATGGAAATTACATGCCTACCATCCCGAAAAAACGCCTCATTTTTTAGATGAGCCTGAAGTTGAAGAATTTAATGCAATACCAAATATGCTTTCTGCTTTTAGTTCAGGGAAAATCTAAGCTTACTTCTTTGTTTCTTTCTTTTGTGTTTTAGCAGATTTTACAATTTATATCATCTCATCCCTTTAGAACAGAACGAATCAAAATAAAAACCCCTCCAGTATAGGAGGGGTTTTCTATTATTTATAATGAACGATTATTTTCTAATTAATCGTTTCACTGTTTGTGCATCTTCACTTTGGATTTGTACCATGTACACTCCCGAAGCTAAACTAGAAACATTAAAGGTTCTTTCGGTAGCCATTCCACGAAGGTCTATTTGCTGTACCAATCTTCCATTGGCATCGTAAATAAGCGCTTTCTCTAACGCAATGTTAGAGGTGTTGAAAGGGTTACCCAACTGTTTTGCTGCTAGGATACATAGCAATGGCATTGTCCAATGCGATATCGTCCTTACCAAGAAGGCTCTCTACAGTAAGTACGAACGTACAACAACCTTCATTACCGTACTATCGGTAGCACAGGATAGAAATGGTATACACACCATCTGGCAACAGGGTACTCCGCCGCTGGACTTTGTGAGAACACCGTTACAGGGTCGGTACAGTTGTCCAGCCGTAATACCTCCTAACGCCCAGTAGTTTCGCAGCTCATAGAACAAGTTAAGGGGTCCTGGATCTACCGTTTGGTCTGCTGACAGCCATCGATCATTGGACCCATAGCATCTACGACCGTTAAGGTAGCCGTACAAGAGGCCAAGTTACCATCCGCATCGCTAGCAAATACCGTTACGGTGATAGGAGTTCCTATATCGTCGCAGGTTACATCGGTTACATCTACTGCTGGTGATCGTAATACCACAAGCATCGAAAGAGTTGGCTAGGTCAATGAACAAAGTCTGGCGTTACTTCAGCCATACCGTTCTCATCCAATTCTACTGTGGCATCCATACATACCAAAATATGGATCGGTAGTGTCGCATCACATTTACCGTAGCGGTACAAGTAGAGCTGTTTCCACTGTCGTCGGTTACGGTAATCTCCACTTGGTTTAATCCTAACTGAGAACAGTCGAAAGTAATTTCGGTAGCAGCAGCCTCTCCTATTTCATAGTTAAGGGTCTCCGTTGAACACTCTTGGACTAAACGTGACCCGTCAAAAGGAACGTTGGAAGCGGCTCCTAAGGAAAGTGGCAACGTCTGCATTGGAATAGTTCTGGTTGGTACCATCGCCATTGGTATAGTAATGTGCGTGGGTAGCATCTAATACCAACGCCATACCATAGGTAGTCCCCGCAGTAAGGGTTACAGGAACATCAAGCACCGCATTGGATGGAGTGTCTACTACCCCCGATGCAGTTCCCGAACCGGTGGCAGAGAGCGTCCAAGCTCCTGCGTTACCTTCGTTGCCTACATAGGTTCCTACTAAGGAATACACTTCCATAGTAAAGGCACCAGACCGCTGTATTGATGTCGATATCGATAATTGATATCCTCTGGACCTACTGTTACATCAAAATACACAAAGTACCTCCTGGAGCACCATTATTACCTGTAGCAAAACAGCGTGGTGATAGAGCCTGGTACCGGAGCACCCCCACCGGTGGTTACGGTATAACCACAGGCTTCGTCCACACTTAATAATAAATCATTTAAATCAACAGTTACTTCACCTGTGGTGCCGTCTAAGATAGCCTCGTATGGAGCTGCAGTAACATCGTGAGTATAGCTTAATCCCAGCTGTTCAATACTCCATCATCAAGTGCAGGGAAAGCATCGGTTACCGTGATGGTCCAAGTTCTGCAAAGTACTCTCACCATCAAAGGCAGAAAGGGTTGTTAGAGTAAAGGTACCGCTAATGGAAGGAACTCCTCCTCCACACTCATCCTCTATAGGAAGGGTTGCCCCATCAATCCATAGTAACGACAATTATATTCTGTCCAGGACATCCATCTACCGTTGCGGAGCTCCCGGTCGATTCACAATGGTAACGGTAGTACCGTTGGGAGATTCTATAGAAACAACAATGTCCCCTACCCAAGTATGGGAGATGTCTAAATCTACATCAAGATCCGTGATTACAAAATCATCGTCACATCGATAGTGCTGGTAATCGTCGTTGGCGCAGCTCCAAAAGGAAGTCCTGGGCTATCCGAAACACTGTCTGTAACAGGAGCAGGCTCACCAATACAAGCAATTACAGGAGCAATGTTGTCTTCCACGGTGACTACCGCAGTACAGGTAGAAACATTTCCAGCAGCATCCGTAGCAATCACGGTTACGTTATTTGGTCCCACATTCATACAGCCAAAGTCTAAACTAGGTACCGGTGGTGCGGGGCTTCCATAAATAACAGAGCCATTAAATGATACGTAAGGTGAAAGGAGCTGAAGAGAAAGGTGTATTCTGTGCCGAACCTAAGGATAAGGTAAGGTCGGCATTAGAGTAACTGGTACTTCCTGGCGCTGGGTTGGTTCCTGTTCCAGAATACCTGTGATTATGACCTGCATCAAGAACTAAAGCAACACCGTAGGTAGTCCCTGCTAACATTGTTATGGAGCTTCCTAAGGTAGCTAAAGATGGGTTGTCTTGTCCGGCTCCTGTTCCTGTACCTGTAGCAGTAAGCGTCCAAGCACCGGGAACTTGTTGATTCCCAACAAAGGTACCTACAAGGGTATATACATCTAAAGTGAAAGCACCTGCGTCTGGTGTATTAATCTCAAAAGCATTTACCTCAATATCCGAAGCACCTACCGTTACATCAAAGAAAACAGCACCTCCATTAATTCCTCCATTATTACTGTTAAATAGGGTTGTTATTGAACCCACTGGGCCACCAATTCCTTGGAATTGTAAAGTAGCGCCTGGACAGTTGTCGGTTACAGAGGCAACATCTCCAGGGAATACAGTAACGTTACCAGTAGCATCCAATTGTGCGGTAAAGTCTGTACAAGCCACTACTGGAGCTTCTACATCATTCACTGTCACATCAAAAGTACAGCTGGAAGTATTGCCATCGCTATCGGTAACGGAAGCCGTTACAGTAGTCGTTCCCACAGGGAAGAAACTTCCTGTATCGGGTGAATAAACAATGTCACCAGAGATGTTTCCATCTTCGGTATCAATAGCTACTGCCGCAAAATTCACCACAGCACCACATTGTCCAGCCTCATTATCAGAAGGAGCTGGTGATAGGACAGAAATCATCGTGGGTCACCCACATCGCATATTAAGTTAGCATTAAACCCTGCATCCAGCGGAAATCCAACCACTGAAAATAACGTAGGTGTCGTAATACCACAACCAGAACCAACAATCCAAGTATTATTACCTGTGTTAGGGTTTCCACCACAAGTGGCACCTGTATGAACGACTCTTACTTCAGGAGCTGAGGTAAATTACCTCAATCCATAAAGCCCCGTAAAGATCAATAGAAGGCGGTACAGCTAATGAAAAGGTCACTACAGTACCTTCATCGGCTGTTGCAGCAACAAAGTTTTTCAGTATATAATGGTACGTTAGGACCTCCATTTGCAAAAGGTGGAGGGCCCGCAAAAAGGCATACAAAATAGGTTCATTGTGAAATCGGCTGGGCTGTATCACCTGCAAAATCTACATTTATATTAATTCCTGTGACTAAATTGGGGTGCAGTAAGTCCAGACATCAATTTGTTGTATCACAGAGGTGGTTCCAAAGGGACAAGCCAATGAAGATCCTGAGCTTGGAGCAGGGTCGCAAAACCAAATCAGCGTAGAGGGAGGACAGCCTGCGCCTAATAAAAACTCTGCTTCGTTTTCAACTAAATCTGTAAATACGATGGGATCCCAGTTATCGGCCATAAAACCATGGGTAATGGTGTTTAGGCTACTGCCAATAATAATGGCTGTTTACTGGGCGCAGGAGCGGCAACAAATCCAGCGGTTGAAGCACCTCCAGCCGGTTCCATACGGTGACCGCTAGTTCCAAAAGCTACGGTATTATTGGTCGCAATACCACTAATAGTATTGGGAGTAGACATAATAGGGTGACCTGCATCCCAAGTAAAAATAGGGATTTCAGGACCAAAAGCAGCTGCTGTAGAAACGTCTAAGGCAGTTAAAAATGAGGGGGTGCTTGGCAATTGCCAATAGGATATAATTAATTTCCCGCCACCCGCAATGTAATTATCTACTGCAGTTATTTCAGCTGCAGAAAGGGTGTTGTTATTAATTTGCAAAACAGCTAAATCCCAAGGTTGTGAGGGAAGAAGTACATCTAAATTCCCAGCACCACTATCGGTGGTCACCGTTCCTCCTATACTGGCAAGCATAGGCCCCACATCAATACCAAACCCAGCTTGGGTATAGTTAAGGACAAGGGAACCCAAAGGAATACGAGTGGTAGTGCCATTGTTAGCAATGTACTCTTGTATCACATCATAGGTAGCACTGGCGGTTCTTTGAGTGCCGCTAGGAGCATTAGTAGCCTCCTCCACTGTTCTTGCACACAGGAGTGTTAACCGTAATCCGAGCGGGCGAATTGGCTACCGTTTTCCTGGAAGCAAAAATTGCCGCTTTAGAGGCATTTTTTGGCACCGTATAACCCTCCACTGTCGTGGACAGCTTTAGATTAGTGTCATTTGTTTTTTGCGCTTGAAGGCTCGTAAAACCTAAAAGCAACAAAAACAGAAAAATAGTTTTTTTCATAATATAAAATTTGTTTAAAATTAGTACTAACAAAAATAGCGTATTATTTAACTTATTTCTAAAAAGTTACTCATAAATTTTATTTTTTTTTAACAAATCGGTTAGACTGTTAGTATTTTGGAATGTTAGTATTTTGAAATGTTCGTGTTTTGGAAGGTGGGTATTTTAGAAAGCTAAATTTGCATCCCCTGCTTCCTTCGGAACACGTACAACTCGTCCCGATTTTTGGGAGTCAAATAGTGATGAGTAGTGAGTAGTGAGAAGTGAGAAGTGAGTTCTGGGTCTCTTTCCCCTTCACCCTTCACCCTTCACCCTTCACCCTTTACTCTTGGGTTCTGGGTTCTGGGTCCTGGGTCTTGGGTCTTGGGTCTTGGGTCCTGGGTCTTGGGTCTTGGGATTTGAGATTTCGCTTTGGGTCTTGATGTAGTCCCTCCCCTAACCCCTCCCCATCAAGGAGGGGAAAAGTAAGGAACTCCTATGACACTTCACCTTCCGCTTGCGCCACCGGATATCATTGAAGTTTCTTCATTAGATTCCTGTCAAAAATCAACAATCAGCAATCAAAAATTACCCTTTACCCTTCACCCTTTACTCTTGGGTCCTGTCCTGGGTCTTGGGTCTTGGGTCTTGGGTCTTGGGTCTTGGGTCTTGGGTCCTGGGTCTTGGGTCTTGGGATTTGAGATTTGAGATTTGGTTCTTGATGTAGTCCCCACCCCTAACCCCTCCCCATCAAGGAGGGGAAAAGTAAGGAACTGCTATGACCCTTCATCTTCCGCTTGCGCCACCGACTATCACTAAAATTCCTTCGTTAGATTCCTGTCAACAATCAACAATCAGCAATCAGCAATCAGCAATCAAGAATTACCCTTCACCCTTCACCCTTTACTCTTGGGTCCTGGGTCCTGGGTCTTGGGTCTTAGGTCTAGGGATTTGAGTTTTGGGATTTGAGATTTGGGTCCTGGGTCTTGGGTCTTAGGTCTAGGGATTTGAGTTTTGGGATTTGAGATTTGAGATTTGGGATTTGGGATTTGAGATTTGGGATTTGGTTCTTATCGCTTCCATCCTCACTCCCTCAAGGCCTTTCGTAGTACCGTTACAGGATGCACGGCAACCCGTCCAGTCCCATCCTTAATCTGGTGACGGCAACTGGTGCCATTGGCCACAATCACTACCGTTTCGGGGGTCTTTCGCACCGCTGGCAGTAGCTTTAACTCCCCTATTTGCATACTAATATCATAATGCTCCTTTTCATAGCCAAAGCTCCCCGCCATCCCGCAACACCCGGAGGGAATTAAAGTGGGGGTGTAATGCATCGGTAGGTTTAAGATGTCAAAGGTCACTTTCTGACTGCTTAACGCCTTTTGGTGGCAGTGTACGTGTACCTTAAGTTGCAAAGGGTCTTGGGTAAAATGCTGCGCTCCTATCCTGCCCGCTTGGGCTTCTGCCGCCAAAAACTCCTCGATTAAATAGGTATGCTGTGCGATGTGTTTGGCAGCTACGGCATCACTCGCCAAACGTAGGTACTCATCCCGAAAACCCAATATAGCCGAAGGTTCTATGCCTAGTAAAGGCGTATGCGCATCAACCTGTTGTTGTAAATGGGCAATGTTTTTATCTATTTCCCATTTAGCTTCCTTTAAAAAACCTTTACTCAGCAAGGCACGTGCGCTATCTAAGGTAGTGACTAAAGCGACATCATACCCTAGCCCACGGAGCAATTGGTAAGCATCATCGGCGAGGGCTGCATCTAAATAGTTACTAAACTCATCCACCCATAGCACGACGCTTTTATTTTGTTTAACTCCCTGATAGTGTTTGGCTTGAAAGGCTTTATCAAAACTTTTAGTAGAAAGCAAGGGCAAACTGCGTTGTGGGGCTATCCCGCTGTACTTCTTTATAAAATGGCTACTGATAGGGTTTTTAAAAAGGAAGTTGGCAAGACGAGGATACTGGGAGGCTTGTTGGGTATAGTGACTACTTCTAGCAAACAAGCGTGTGGCAAGGGAAGGCTTTTTTTGTTTGTGTTGTTGGTATAAAATTTCCATTTTTGCGGTGGCCATATCCACATTGCTGGGGCACTCGCTGGCACAGGCCTTACAGCCCACACAGAGCGCAAAAGCCTCTTGCACAGGAGCACTATTAAAAGGAAGGGAGGAGCCGTCTTGTTGAAGAAGTTCCCGCAACACATTGGCACGTCCTCGGGTGGTGTCTTTCTCGTTACGAGTGGCGTGGTAGCTAGGACACAGCATTCCGTTACTATGTTCGGTTTTTCGGCAGTCGCCACTGCCATTGCATTTTTCAGCCAGGCGTAGGAGTCCGCCAGAGTCCTCAAAATTTAAAAAGGTACTGGGGGTTGGGTCCTGCTTATAGGGATGGGTGCGCAAGCTTTCGTCCATAGGCCAAGCATCGGTAATCTTTCCGGGATTAAAAATGTTTTGCGGGTCGAAGGTATTCTTAATCTCTTTCAGCAAGTTAAAATTGGCTTCGCCTATCTGTTCTTTTAAGAATTCGGCCCGCACAATACCATCGCCATGTTCGCCCGATAAGGAACCGCCATAGCGTTTCACTAAGGCAGCTACTTGGGTGGTAATCTCACGAAAGAGGGACACTTCTTCTTTTTTCTTTAAGTTTAAGATAGGCCTAAGATGCAGCTCTCCGGCGCCGGCATGGGCATAGTACACCGCTTCTTGCCCAAAGTCTTTCATTAGGGCGCTAAACTCCTTTATATAGGCCGGTAAATCTTCTAGCGCTACGGCGGTGTCCTCAATACAGGCAACTGCTTTACGGTCGCCCACCATATTGCCTAATAAGCCCAATCCGGCTTTTCGAAGTTCCAGCGCCATGGTTATTTCTTCGCCTCGTAAGACGGTTTGGGTATCGCTGAATCCGCTTTTTATAAGGCTTTGTTGTAAGCGCTCCAGTTGTTTTTCCAACCCTTCTGGCGAGGCATCCCGAAGCTCAAGCAATAGCACCGCCTTAGGACGTCCTTGGATAAAAAAACGATAGGGCTCGTAGGTTTTGTTGTTTTGGGTGCAGTTAAGAATGACATCGTCCATTAACTCGCAAGTGTAAAGGGCATGTTTCATCGCCACAACGACATCGTTCATACAGGCATCCATGGTCGTGTATTGCGTAGCCATCATGGCGGTATAAGGAGGCGGAAGGTTGTCTAGTTGTAACGTAATTTCGGTCGTAAAGGCAAGGGTACCCTCACTTCCGCAGAGCAGTTTACAGACATTAAAAGGTTGGTTGCTTTCTTGGGTAAAGGCTTCAGACTCCAATAGTGCATCTACTGCATAGCCTGTATTACGCCTGTGAATGTTAGGTTTTGGGTATTCTTTTCGTATTTCATTCTGAACGGCTTCTTGCGCCAGGGATTGATACAATTGGTTATAGATGCGCCCTTCTAAATGCGGTAGCTGCCTTTTGTTTTGTAAGGTTTCTGAAGTCATTTCCGAGAAAACAGCGATATCCCCATTCGACAACACCGTCCTTAAAGAAAGTACCTTATCACGGGTAACCCCATACTGAATGGAAGTGGTGCCGCTACTGTTATTGCCTACCATCCCTCCTATCATACAACGGTTACTGGTGGAGGTATTGGGTCCGAAAAAGAGTCCGTAGGGCTCCAAATAGGCATTTAACTCATCCCGAATGACCCCGGGTTGCACGGTAACGGTTTTCTTTTCAATATCTAAAGAAAGTATTTGGGTGAAATACTTGGACACATCCACCACAATCCCGTCGCCTACACATTGCCCCGCTAATGAGGTTCCTGCCGTTCTGGGGATAAGAGCGGTGTGGTTTTTTGATGCCCACTGAATGAGCTGCTGGATGCCCTTTTCATTTTTTGGAAAAGCCACTGCTACAGGAAGTTTACGATATACCGAAGCATCGGTAGCATACAACTGTTGGTAGAGGCTATCGGTATAGAAATCCCCTTCAAAGGAGGAAGCAAAAGCAGTGTGTGGTTCTTTGGTCATGGCAGCTGTAAATGTAAAAAACAGTTTTAACTTCTTTAACAAAACTTTGGAAAATACCCTACTAATCTTATTACAACATTAACATCTTTGGGGCGTTAATAGGTTAATTTTGTGAAATAACTAAAACAGACATTTTATGAATAAAGTCATTTTTTTAGCAATCGCTATGGTTGCCTTTACATTTACTGCGCAATCACAAACTATTTCAAAAAATGCCCTTGGGCTTCGTCTAGGCGATAGCGATGGTTTTGGTACCGAAATTAGTTACCAACGAGGCATCGGCGAAAACAACCGCTTAGAGTTTGATTTGGGGTGGCGCTCCAACAATGATTTTGATGCCTACCGATTAACGGGTTTATACCAATGGGTATGGGTGTTAGACGGCAACTTTAATTGGTATGTTGGTGCCGGTGCAGGGGTGGCGCAAGTAAACTTTGATGATAATTTTGGAGGATTTGTGGATGACACCGAAACCTATGTGTATGGAGCCGGTGATATTGGTATTGAGTACAATTTTGATATTCCTTTACTTATTTCGTTAGACTTTAGACCCGAATTTGGTTTTGGAGAATTTAATGACGATTTGGATTTGGACATTGCCTTAGGATTGCGATATCAGTTTTAAAACCGAAGTTATTACTATATATAACCCTGCCCAAAGGCAGGGTTTTTTATTTAAAATAGGGGTAAATACCTCTTTTGAATGTAATTTTATTATTGCAACTTTATCGGGGTGAAATTCCTATCCCAATGAAAACGCACTACATCGATATCCATTGCCATCCCTCTTTAAAGCCTTACAGCAAAAGCTTTAAGTATGATCCTCAAAAGCAAAATGCACGGGATGCCAATAGGAAAAATGCGATATGGCACTATAGTCCGCCTACCTTTTTAGAGAAATTGGTAAACCGAATTGCGACCCTTACCAAGTTTACCCAAACCGATATGACGGCTTTAGCAAAAGCAAAGACCGAAATTGTGATTGTAAGCCTCTACCCTTTTGAAAAGCATTTTTTAAGCAAGCGCATTTGGGGATGGAAGGGACTAACAGATGCTTTAGTAAATCTTGCGGCAGGAGTTAGCCAACAACGCATAGACTACGTCCTCAACCATTCCAATTATTACCAAGATTTGGAGGATGAATATGCATACTACCTGCAACTTCACAATCAGGTGCAAAAAATTGAGGACGTTGTGTACACCTACCGTGTCGTAAAAAACGCTGCTGAAATAACACAAAATCTACAGCAAAACACCCCAAACAAAAGAATTATAAATGTTATTTTATCTATAGAAGGAGGCCATAGTTTTAATACCGGATTAAAAATGGATGTGGATACTGCCATTCCGCATGAAGTATTACAGCACGTTAGGCAAGTAAAGATGTGGGAACATCCCCCCTTATTTATTACCCTTGCCCATCATTTTTATAATGAATTGTGCGGGCATTCACCTAGTATAGGCATTGCTGCTATTAAAGGCAACCAAACAAGAGGACTTACCCATGATATTACTCCCTTGGGAAAAGAAGTCATCGACTTGCTGCTTAACAAAACGGTAGGAAAACGCATTCTTATTGACGTAAAACACTTAAATCTGCTTTCTCGAAAAACCTATTACCACCTGCTCGACACGGTGTATGCCCAAGAAGCCCTTCCTGTAATTGCCAGCCATGGGGGTGTTACAGGGTATCGCTCTATCCATACCCCGAATGTAACCGATTATCCCGATAAAGCGGTGTGGTTTACGAATATTGAAATTAACTTTTATGATGACGAATTAATTAGGATTGCCAAAACCCAAGGAATTTTTGGAATTCAGTTGGATGAACGCCGAATAGGAAGCAAGAAAGCCATTGCACAGTCCAAAATATGGATTCCCAATACCCGCAAGTTGTATCAGAAAAAGGCATTATTGGTGTGGCGACAGATTGCCTACATTGCGGAAGTATTAAACGCCGAAGGCTTGTTTTGTTGGGGAATTCAGTGTATTGGCAGTGATTTTGATGGCATTGTAGACCCTATAAATGGGCTGTGGACAGCCGAACATATAAGGGATTTAGGAGAAGAACTTCTCCATCACGCTCGCGCTTATTTAAAAGAACACCAAGCCAGCCTACTCCCCTTTAATAGAATCTCGGAAGAAGCGATCGTAACCGCAGTACTTCGCAACAATGCATTCGAATTTATACAACGTCATTTTTAAGATACCGAGGCTACCTTAAGCGCCTTTTCATAAACCGCTTCATATAACGGAACAATGTTTTTGGTTTGAAACTTAGCCGCCGACTCCCTTGCTCTTTTTTTGAATTGATGCAAGGTTGCGTCATCCTTTAAGATAGTGAGTGCATGAGCAGCCATCCCTTCCACATCCCCAATATCATTTAAAAAGCCGCTTACTCCGTGTTCATTTACTTCGGGGAGTCCCCCTGTGTTGGTAGAGACTACAGGAACCCCACTGGCCATCGCCTCCAAGGCAGAGAGACCAAAGCTTTCCTTTTCAGAAGGCAATAAAAACAAATCGGTAAAACATAGGATTTTGTTCACTTCATCACTGTTTCCTAAAAACACTACTTTATTGGCGATTCCTAATTCATGACATAATGCCTCAGCGCCTTCTTTTTCGGGTCCTTCACCCACCATAATAAGCTTGGAGGCAAGGGCTTGCTGAATTTTATAAAACACTGTAATGACATCCATAATGCGTTTTACGGGGCGTAGGTTGCTAACATGAGTAATGATTCGCTCGTGTTCTTGGGCCATCATTCCTCGTTGGCAATCGGTAAAAGTAGCGTTGTGCTTTTCCAGATCGATAAAATTTGGGACTACATCAATGTCCCCATGAATATTGAAAAGGCGTAAAGTATCGTTTTTTAGGCTTTCAGAAACCGAAGTTACCGCATCACTTTTATTAATACTGAAGGTTACTGCAGGTTTGTAAAAGGGATGGTTGCCTACTAAAGTAATATCGGTTCCATGGAGGGTAGTAACCATCGGAATTTTTATCCCCTCTTCTTCCAGCATTTTTTTTGCCATATACCCTGCATAAGCGTGCGGTATGGCATAGTGCACATGCAACACGTCTAATCGAAATTCCTTTACGACGTTTACCAATTTGCTGGAAAGCGCCAATTCGTAGGGTTGGTATTGAAATAAGGGATATTGAGGAACCATCACTTCATGAAAATGAATTTTGTGAGATAGTAACTCTAAGCGTACAGGTTGCTTATAGGTAATAAAGTGTACTTCATATCCTTTTTCAGCCAGCGCAATGCCTAACTCTGTTGCAACAACCCCACTCCCTCCAAAGGTGGGGTAACATACCATTCCTATTTTCATGGTTTCTTATTTAATGTAATAATTGCATCATAAATCGCTTCCTGAATACGGCTTCGCAAGTCGCTACTTATAAGCATTCTATTATCTACTGAAGGATAGGTTCGGTTAGATAAAAACACGTACACTATTTCTTCTTCGGGGTCTGCCCAGGTAAAGGTGCCGGTAAAACCACTATGCCCAAAACTGGTTAAGGAAACACACCCACAGGTAGGCCCACTTTCTCCTAATTGGGGTTTGTCGAAACCTACGCCCCTCCTTACATTATCTTCACAAAAATAACAGGTATTAAAAGCGTCCAATGTTTGCGGTTTCAGGTATTGTTTGCCGCCGTAGGATCCCTTCCAAAGGTACATTTGCATCATTTTAGCGACATCGTTGGCATTTCCAAACAAGCCTGCATGACCACTTACCCCTCCCAACATGGCGGCACCTTGATCATGTACATACCCTTGTACTTTTTGCATTCGGAAAGAATTATCCTCCTCGGTAGGGGGAATACGGTTTAGTGAAAACTTCTCCAACGGTTTATAAGTAAGGGTAGTAGCTCCTAAGGATTCATAAAAATCCCGTTGCACTAAATCTTCCAACGATTCCCCATAGAATTCTTCCAAGTATTTTTTCAACAGGTAATAGGGCAAATCACTGTATTTATACCCGTTATTTTCTCTTAGATCGCTATCCTTTATTTTGGCGAAGATGGTATCGGTATAATCGTTTCGCAGATACATATCGTTGGCCACCTTTACAGTAAATACACCTTCCTTTTTTCGGGAATAATACCTGGTAGAAGGGCCTCCTGTAAGGGTATCCATGGTAGTTATATAAAACGGAATCCAAGCTTGCAAGCCCGCAGTATGTGTAAGCATTCGTTTAAGCGTACTATTCTTTTTATTGGAGTTTTTAAATTCTGGCAGCATGTCGGATAGCTTTGTATCCATGGTAATTACCTTACGGTCGTACAACTCCATTACCATAGGCAATGCCGCCAGTATTTTTGTCATAGAAGCCAAATCATATACCGATTCGTCTTTTACTTTATATAATTTTTCAGGCGTATGGTAGCCAACGTTTTTTTGGTAAATTACTTTTCCTTTTCGGGCTACTAAAATTTGTGCCCCTGGGTACATTCCAGCCCAATAGCCATTTCGGGCAAGGGTATCAATCTTTTTAAGCTTTTCAGCGGCGATCCCTACACTTTCGGGGGTTCCGTATTGTAACCGTTGCAAAGAAGGAGTAAAAATGGAGGTATTCACCGGAAAATCCGTTCCAAGGGAAACAGGAAGTACGCCTTTACCTTCTCTCGCACCAAAGATAATTTGTGCCGATAATTGCTGTGCCACTTCACTGTTTTGATAGGAAATTATAATACCTTCAAAATTGGCTGAAGGATTTAAATCCAGCAAGGCGTAAGGGCGTGTAAAAACATCTAAAATGACGCGATTCGTTCGAGCAATTTCATACATCCATACCCATTCTTTATCCTCTATTTTATAGGGTTTCCAAGGGTTTTGATTGGATTTGTGAAAACCTATAATAACATAATCGTAGTTTTTAAGTTTTTCAATATAAGTCTCTAAACTAGTGGCTTTTACCCAATCTACCTGAGTGTATTTGTTTAAGTAGGAAAGAAAGGTGTCGCCAGAATCGTCCCCAAAATTAACGTAGGCAATTTTTGTTTTTTGAAGGTTTTTTATAGGCACTATGGACACCTCATTCTTCACCACTGTAATGGCATTTTCCATGGCAATTTCGTACAAGGCATCGTCTTTTGGGGTCGAAAGATCTTCCAAAAGGTTTGTGGTTTCTACGGGAAGGTAAGTATGCAAGCCCGCTTTATATTTTGCCAACAATATTTTCTTTACCGAGTGAGCCAATCGATCCTCCGTAATTATTCCTTCACGATAGGCATTGACTAAAAGGGGATGGGATTTTGGGATATCTTCCGAAATAAGCAATACATCATTTCCGGCTAAAAAAGCGGCTAAATCGATTTCTACCGGCGTTTTAAAGTCTGCGGCACCCTTCATATTAAGCGCATCGGTAAAAATAAGTCCGTTAAACCCTAATTCGCCCTTCAACAAATGCGTAACCATATCTTTTGAAATAGAAGAAGGATAATCTTTTTCGGAAATAAGTTCTGGAATATTTAGATGCGCTACCATGACACTGCTTAAACCCTTTTCAATAAGGTATTTGTAGGGATATAGTTCGATAGAGTCCATTCGAGCCTTGTTAAAAAGCAAGGTGGGTAATGATTTATGCGAATCGGTGTCGGTATCTCCATGCCCAGGAAAGTGTTTGGCATTTGCTAAAACACCTACACTTTGCATCCCTTCCATAAAAGCAATGGCTTTACGGGTTACATTTTCTCGGTCTTCACCAAAAGAGCGATTTCCAATAATGGGGTTATTGGGGTTAATATTAATATCTACTACGGGAGCAAAATTAAAATGCACTCCCAGTCTTTTACAATGCTCCCCTATTCTTTTCCCAACCTGCTTTACAATACTATCGTCTTTAATAGCGCCTAAGGTCATATTCCAAGGATAAGCAAAAGTAGAATCCAGTCGCATGGCCAGTCCCCACTCTGCATCCATCCCAATTAATAATGGGATTTTGGATCGTGATTGGAATTCGTTATTCAGTTTTGCTTGTCTCACCGGTCCCCCTTTGGAAAAGATAATTCCGCCAATATAATACTTTGAAATAAGGTCTTTTACAAGATCGGTTTTAGCGGTAGGATCGCTAGAAAAAACATCCACCATAAATAACTGCCCCACTTTTTCTTCCAGCGACATATTTCCATAAATACTATCGACCCATTTTCGCTGGTTTTCGATATCCTTTTCTACTAATAAGGGCTGTATTTGCTGGGCAAAAAGTGCTTTTGTTAGTAGTAAAAAAACTACGGTTATAAAAAATTGAATTCTCATGCTATGCTAAAAAACGGCTGTGCCAACTATCTTTTGCAGGAACTTCCCAATGTTCTAAATATTCTGCTTTGGTATTCACCAAATTGTTAAAAACGACCGTATTTCCAGAAACGGAGCGATCTTTAGCCATTTTTTTAAAATCTAATAAAGGTTTGTATGCTATGTACTCGCCGTGATAAAAAGTGACGTTCATTTTATCGAGCAAATCGACCCCTAGTTGTTTTTCTAGCGACTGAATAAAATGCACTGAAGCATCGATACTGCATCCTGAAGCCGAAGCATTTTCTTGGTTAAGGCCCATGATAATAAAACGATGGTATTTTATTTCAAATCCCGCTTCTAGGTCTGCGCCGTGAGCCGTCCATTGTGAGAGAAAAGACTGGGTTTGTTGGGATATAAAATCGACTTCTGCATCGGATAATTTTCTATTGGCTTGATAGATCCAAATGCGGGAGTCGTTAGGTAAATTGTTGAAATCTGTTAGCATTTTTTATTTTCTTTGGAAGGATTTGGTCAACTCACATCCCTTTAGCCCCATCCGAAGTACAGTAGCCTATACCCCACATTTTGGGACAGCCACTTCGAAGGGGAAATTTATTTATAATTCAGAGGCATTGGCAATCATTTCGGCGACATCCATTACCTGAATGTCATTTTCTTTATGCTTGGCTTTTACCCCATCGGTCATCATGGTATTACAGAACGGGCAGCCTGCAGCAATAATAGCGGGTTTTGTTTCTAGGGCTTCTTCGGTACGTTCTACATTAATGTCTTTAGCTCCTTTTTCGGGTTCTTTAAACATTTGGGCGCCCCCTGCCCCACAACATAATCCACGGGTTTTACAGCGCTTCATCTCTACCAATTCAACATCTAATTTTTGAAGCAATGCTCTAGGAGCTTCGTATTCATTATTGGCTCTTCCTAAATAGCAAGGATCGTGAAAAGTGATGCGTTTTCCTTTAAATTTACCCCCTTCCACTTTCAATCTGCCTTCATTCATCAGGCTGTTTAAAAATTGAGTGTGGTGCATCACTTCATAATTACCTCCCAATTCTGGGTATTCATTCTTTAATGTATTAAAGCAATGAGGGCAGGCGGTTACTATTTTTTTTATTCCGTATCCGTCTAACACTTGAATATTCATCATCGCTTGCATCTGGAACAAAAACTCATTTCCTGCCCGTTTGGCAGGGTCTCCAGTACAACTTTCTTCGGTACCCAACACGGCAAAATCCACAGCAGCATGGTTCAATAATTTGGCAAAGGCTTTGGTTATTTTCTTTGCACGATCATCAAAACTACCCGCACAGCCTACCCAAAAAAGGACTTCGGGCTGTTTGCCTTTTGCTAAATATTCGGCCATCGTAGGCACATTCATTGTTTCGCTCATGGGTTATTCTTTAAAAACCTGAATGGTTACTTCTTTTTCCACTAAATCGGTGAACTTTCCTTTATATCGGGTGGCTTTTACTAGGTGATTATCGATCCAATGATAGTTACCTCCCCGTGGTTTCCCCATTAACATAGAATGGTATTTAAATCCGTGTTTTGCCAACCAAGACTCGGTAACTTCCCGGTGCGCTTCAGTGCGTGAGGTAAAAAAGCAAATCACATGCCCTTCGTCATACCATTTATTAAGGGTTATTAACGCATCTGGATACACTTCAGCGGTAGCCATACGTTCGGGTTCTTCATTGGGGATATCGTCACATATAGTACCGTCTATATCGATTAAGTAATTTTTAATTCCCTCGGGAAGCACAGGGCTTACATGCTGGCCCTCTGCTACTTTGTCGTGCAATAATTTTTCAACTTCGTCTTTGTGCATCTTCGTTATTTCGTTTTATTCGTTTATCCAATTGGCTCTATCCATTTGATTGAAGGGCCAAGGAGCGGCATTGTTTTCGATATTGTTCATCGTTACATTAAGCTCTGTGGGCGCTGCCGATTGTTCCATCACTAAGTATTGTCGCATAGCCATAATAATAGACAGCGGGTCGATACTTACGGGGCATGCTTCTACACAGGCATTACAGGTCGTACAGGCCCATAGTTCTTCTCGGGTTATGTAATCGTCTAGTAATTGCTTGCCATCGGGTTGAAAGGTTTTATGGGTGTCGATATTTTTTCCTACTTCTTCCAAACGGTCGCGAGTATCCATCATAATTTTACGAGGTGATAGCTTTTTCCCGGTTTGGTTGGCGGGACATTCGCTAGTACAACGGCCGCATTCGGTGCAGGTATAGGCATTTAATAATTGTGTCGTGGTTAAATCCATCACATCGCTGGCGCCAAATTTTGCAGGATTTTCTGTTCCTTCAGGGGGTGCGGCATAGGGGTCGGCACTAGGATCCATCATTAACTTTACCTCCTTAGTAACCGATGCCAAATTGGCAAATTGTCCTTTGGGAGTTACCCTTCCGAAGTACACATTGGGAAATGCTAAAATGATGTGTAAGTGCTTGCTAAAATACAGGTAGTTTAAGAAAATTAAAATACCTACCATATGCAACCACCAAGCTGTTCTTTCAATAAAGTGCAGTGTTCCTTCTGAAGTGCCACTAAACCAACCTGCTATATATTTTGAAATAATGTTTCCATTATTCATTTCTTGAAAATGAATGTCGGTAGCATTCATGATAAGGAAAAGGGTCATAAGAACCATTTCGAAATACAGAATGAAATTTCCGTCGTTTTTAGGCCAGCCTTTCATTTCAGGATTCCAAAAACGTTTTAGTTTTAGGATATTTCGGCGTAGCCAAAAAACAATAACCGAAACAAAGACTAAAACCGCTAAAATTTCAAAAGAAGCGATTAAAAAGCCGTAGAATCCTCCTAAGGAAGAAAAAACACGATGGGTGCCAAAAAGCCCATCTATGATAATTTCCAGCACCTCCAAATTAATGATAATAAAGCCAAGATAGACTACAAAATGAAGCAATCCGGGAATAGGTCGCACCACCATTTTGGTTTGTCCTAAGGCAATACGCAATACATTATTCCACCGTTGTCCTTTATGGTTTAATGCGGCTACGGGCTGCCCTATTTTGATGTTTCTAATGATTTTACGAATGTTTTTTGTGAAAAAACCAATTCCGAAAACCAATAGCAATAAAAAAAGTAAGTTAGGAATATACTGCATTATTGTATCGAATCTTTTGGGGGTTCGTATTGTTTTGGTCGTTTTCCAAATAAGGAGAAATGGACATAACGCTTGGGGTTCAATTTCATATCCTCTAAAAGTTGCTCCAATTGTTTGGAGGCTCCAGTGAGGTTGTTATACAGCTTTTCATCATGTAATAGTTTCCCAACA
This sequence comes from Flavobacteriaceae bacterium, assembly GCA_041392205.1. Classification (GTDB taxonomy): domain Bacteria; phylum Bacteroidota; class Bacteroidia; order Flavobacteriales; family Flavobacteriaceae; genus Halomarinibacterium. The sequence goes on from JAWKMO010000003.1 coordinate 94,477, forward strand.
CTGCCTTCTCCGTTATCTATTTTTTGAACTATTTCATTAAATTTTGCTGTGGTATTTTCCAAGTCTCGAACCATTTTACCAATTTCAATTTGTGCTAACGAATCGGAGAATTTTGAAAAATTTTCTGTGGTGGTATCAAGATTGGTAAAAGTATTGCTTAGTTTGTCTTTATTGGTTGCTAACAAAGAATTCATATTCGCCGCTGCGCTGTTAAAAGAAGTCATGGTAGCGTTAAGCTTCTCAATTCCTTCGCGAAGATTTTGCTTTGTTTTATCGTCCATAATTTCATTAATCCCCACCAATAAAGAATCTAGACTAGAAAGCGTAGAGGTGATGGTTTTTTCTAAGGGGCTAAATTTATCCAAAATCCCATCGATCATGCCCGATTGCAGTTTTCCAAGAAGGGTATCGCCAGGGTTGGCTAATTCTTGTGAGGTATAATCTGGAATGATCCTAAGGTTATTGCCTCCAATAAAGCCACTGCTGTAAATTTGCACTAGGCTCGTTTTGGAAAACTGAAAGTCTTTTTCAACTACAAAGGCTACAATTACTTTACCCCCGTCAATTTTTTCCAGAAAGATATTTTTTACTTTCCCCACTTTTAAACCGTTTACGGTAACTGGAGCGGCGGGTGCTAATCCCGATACATCACTATACTTTACATAAAACTCTCGCGGTTTATTAAAAAGCTCGGAGCCTTTTAAAAAATTATACCCCAGTATAAAGAGCAATATGGATACAATGGCAAAAATTCCTGTTTTTACTTCTCTCGAAAGCTTCAATTGATTGGTTTTATTGTTAATTACAAATTTAGAAATAAATATGCTAAGGCTAGGTTAAATTTTGCAGAAATGGACTATTGGTCATTGTTTGATAGTATTTCTGAAAGTTTTACTTTTTTTCCTTCTTTAAATGCTACGATATATGCTGAAGGATAGCCCTTTTCTTGAGCATAGGTTTTCATGAGTTGAATTTTATTATAGTCGGAAGTTTCTCCGTAATAGTATTTGTACAAACCGTCTTCTTTGTTTCGGCTCACTTCTTCCAATCCTTTAAAATTGAAGGGTTTTGTTTCTAGTTTTTTGCTACTCGCCGCTAGTTGCACCTTAAAGGTGACTCCCTCATAGATTTTTTCTTCCGTAGTTTCAATGGCTTGGTTAATTTCGTCTTGCGTTATAATAGGATTTTGCGCATCCGAAGTGGCTAAGGCTAAATTTTTGCGATAAGTTATAATTCCATTGGCAATTTCTTGAGCCATTTCCTTTCTTCCTTTTTTTGAATTTACATAAGACCCTTCGCTATTATGGGTAAGAAAACCTAATTCAATTAATACACTAGGCATATAGGAACTATGCAGCACCCAAAAGGGGCCCGATTTTACACTTCGGTCTTTTCGTTTTAAGTTGTTTACAAAATTATTTTGAATAAGGCCCGCCAGCATAATGCTTTGGTCTAAATATTCTTCTTGCATTATGGAAAGTCCAATAAGAGATTCTGGGGAACTGGGATTAAAACCAGCGTATTTTTCTTCATAATTGTCTTCTAAAAAAATAACTTCATTCTCTTTTTTTGCGGTTTCTAAGTTTTTACCCGATTTATCTACTCCCATCACAAAAGTTTCTGCTCCCGATGCTTGGGTATTATGCGAATTGCAATGAATGGAAACAAAAACATCGGCATCGGCTCTATTTGCAATAGGTCCCCGTTCGTATAACTCAATAAACACATCCGTTTTACGGGTATAGATTACTTTAAAACCAGGTTCTTTTTCTAAAATAGCCCCTACCTGTAACACAACGTCCAGTACAATGTCTTTTTCTACAAAGCCATTGCCTTTATTTCCTGGGTCTTTACCTCCATGACCGGCATCAAGTACCACCACAAAAGGTTTTTGGGCAGGATTATTGAGGGTTTTAAAAGAAAAGAAAATAAGTATTCCAAAAAACAGTAAGAAAAGGGATAATAGTTTCGTTTGCATAGAGGTAAAACGATAGGTTACTAATGTTATTTTTAAAATTTTGTTATTTGAAAAACAAGCCAAAAAATATATGTAATTTTGGCATTCAAAAACTAAGCCAATTTATGAAATAGACAGCGGGTTCCTAATAGGTTTTAAAGGAACTTATTAAAAAAGTTGTTTACAAAAAAAATAGTCTAAAAGCATTGCAACAGAAGCACTTCTTTTTTTTCACTTTCATGACCCTTCTGCTTTTTTGCAGTTCTGTTATGCATTCGCAAGATCCGGTAACAAAAGGAGGTGTCGTCTTTCCCGTTAAAGAGGATACCCTTACCGTGAACCCAAAGGACACCCTTACTATTAATCCATTGGAATTTAATGAGATTGTAGCAGATACCGTAAAAGTAGACAGTGTCCTCCCATCAAAAGAAATGTTAACAGATATTGTCGATTATTATGGAGAGGATTATGTTTATTTGGACAAAAAAACCAGTAAAGTATATATGTATAATAAGGCGTTTATCACCTATCAAACTTATCGTATTGACGCTGGATTAATTATACTAGATTACAATAAAAATGAAGTCACTGCCAAGGGGATTGATAGCGCAGGAGTGTATAGCCAAAAGCCTGTTTTTGTAGAAGGCTCCAACAAGGTAGAACCCGATTCAATAAGGTTTAATTTTACCACCAAAAAAGCCATTGTATATAATTCGAGGACATTTCAAAATGAAATGAACGTGCTTTCTGAGATTACAAAAAAAGAAAACGATTCGGTCTATTACCTACGTAATGTAAAGTTTACTACCGCTGAGGACATTGAAAACCCCGAATATTATTTTTATACCCGAAAAGCAAAATTTGTTCCTGGAAAAAAAGTGGTTACCGGGTTAACCAATATGTATATTGCCGATGTCCCTACTCCTATTGGGCTTCCCTTTGCCTTTTTCCCTATGTCCGATACAAGAACCTCTGGATTTATTTTCCCAATTATTGGGGAAAATAATAATAGGGGGTTTTTCTTTCAAAATGGGGGTTATTATTTTGCCCTTAATGACTATGTCGATCTTACCGTAACAGGAGATTATTATACCAATGGTAGCTACGGGCTGCGTTTAGATAGTGAATATGCGCTTCGCTATAAATTTCGAGGAAGTGTTAGTTTTCGGTATGAAAATTTAATTAATAGTGAACGTGGCTTCCCCGATTTTACGCAGAGTTCCCTATACAATATTCGATGGAGTCATAATCAGGATGCCAAGGTAAATCCGAGTTCTCGTTTTAGTGCTTCGGTAAATTTAGGAAGTAGTAGGTATTTACAGCAATCCATCAACCAAACCAATAATGCGAGCCAATTGGTAAATACTCTAAGTTCCTCTATTTCTTATTCTAAAAGTTTTGAAACAGAGCCACAGATTCAATTTACCATAGCGGGCACGCATAGCCAAAACACCCAAACTGAAGCAATAAGCATGTCGTTGCCTAATTTTAATGGTAGTGTTTCAAGGATATTTCCCTTTGCTCCCAAAATAGGGGTAAAAAAAGGAGTTTTTCAGAATATTAATTTACAGTACAATGTCGTTGCAGAAAATAGGATACAAACAACCGATTCCCTCTTTTTCAAAAAAGAAATGTTTGAAGGAGCGCAAATGGGAGCAAGACATAGCATCCCTATAAGCACCAACTTTAAGGTGTTAAAGTATTTAAGTTTTTCATTAAGTACCAACTACCAAGAAACGTGGGTTGGCAAAACCATAAGTCGGAGCTATGATGAAACGGCAAACAATGGACAAGGAGCTGTCATACAAGATACTATTTCGGGCTTTGATAGTTATCGAACCTATGGGTTTTCCACAGGGGTTGGGACTACTCTGTATGGTACCTTCAATTTTGGAAAAGACAAAAAAATACAAGCGATTAGGCACGTTATGCGACCCTCTATTGGTTATAGTATAAGCCCAGGATTTCAGCAATACTATGACGACTATACAATCGTATCAGCAGATCCAGAAGTAAATGATCAAGTTGTGGAGTACTCTCGATTTGAAAACACCCTTTATGGAGCCCCCGGAAAACTATACTCTAGCAGTATGAGCATGGCCCTAAGCAATACTTTTGAAGCCAAGGTGCGTGATCGAGATACCACAGCAACCGAGGCAAAAAAACTTATTCTTTTAAATAATTTAAACTTTTCTACAGGCTATAGTTTTTCGGCAGATTCCCTTAAATGGAGTAATGTTCAGGTAACGGGAAGCATTCCTATTGTAAAAAAGCTAGATTTAAATTTTAACGGCTCCTTAGATCCTTACGCTCTCAATAACAACAATACAAGAATCGATAAATTTAATATTGAAAACGGCGGAAGTCTTTTTCGATTGACCAATGGAAACATTAGTTTCAATTATTCCTTTTCTAGTAAAGATTTTGAAAAAACCGAAGAAGAAGCGGAAGATTTTAATAGTGATACCTTTAGAAATGGGGGTCGACCCGATGATCTCTTTGGGGGAGCCGAAAATACAAACGATATAACCCCAGCCACAAAGAAAGATAAAAAGGGACTTGAAAAATCTTGGTATCAATACGATATTCCGTGGGATGTTCGTTTGGCTTACACCTTAACGTATTCGAATGGACAACGGCAAAATGAAATTTCTAGTCAGTCCCTTATGATGAGCTCAAGTGTTGATCTTTCTCCTAAATGGAGTGTTCGAGTGTCATCGGGGTATGATTTTAAAAACAAAGGTGTTACACTTACCCAATTAGGTTTTGTAAGGGATTTGGATAGTTGGACGATGCGATTTAATTGGACCCCCATAGGGGCTCGAAACACCTCATGGAATTTCTTTATAGGAATTAAGGGAAGCATCCTAAGCGATATTAAATACGATAAGCGCAGAGAAGCCGATAGAAACCTTTAAAAGACTTAATATTTAATGTTTCAAATTAAAATTGTATGAAAAAAATAATCACCACCGTAAATGCTCCAGCTCCCATTGGCCCTTATAGCCAAGGTGTCATGAAAGGAAATTTGTTATTTACTTCGGGACAAATTGCTATAAATCCGCGAACAGGGGAATTGATTATGGAAAGCATTGAAAAAGAAACAAAGCAGGTAATGGAAAACCTAAAAGCGATTTTAACTAAGGCCGGAATGGATTTCTCAAATGTGTTGAAAACTTCAATTTTTTTGAGTGATATGAAAAACTTTGGAAAAGTAAACGAAGTGTATGCTACTTATTTTGAGGAAGCTACGGCACCCGCTCGTGAAACGGTGGAGGTGGCTAACTTACCCAAATACGTGAATGTAGAAATTTCCATGATTGCCTCAATTTAAGGGAGTTCTTGTTCTTTGGGTTTGATCCCTTGACTTTCAAAATGCTCGGGGATTTCATTGTCTTCAGGGATAATAGGAAGTTCATTTTCGGTTTCAATAGTCAATTTTTTATTGAACAATTTTTTCATTAATTCCTTAAACGTATCAAAATCTACCGAATAGGATACCCCAGCCCCTTGTTCAAAAATTTGATCTTCCCCTATAAATTGCAAATCGGCTTGCCTATTAAAAAAGTTAATACGTAAGCTTCCATCATCATTTACTAACCACTGCACTTCAATATCCCCAGCCACGGAAGATTCGTTAGCACCTCCCACGGGTACCGCCACTTTTCCATTAATAAGAATTCGTTCCGAAATTTTTGTGGAGAGCTCTACCCCCACTTGATATTCTAACTGTTCATTAAGAGATGTTTGCCTTGTTCCAATGGTAGGCAGTACTTTAAATTTAGAATCATCTCCTGCAAAAATATCTGCCACCAATTTATTAACGCGCTCTGTTAAAGTTCCAGCAATGGCATTTTGACCGGCGGCGGCATCACTTTGGAAAGAACCTGTTGAAGCTAAAAAGATAGCCTGAGTTTGCCGTTGTTCTTTATCGCGTATTTTATCTTCCAATTCGTCGCGTACAGTGGTTGAAACATTAGGAAAACTTAACTGAAAATCCAAATCTGGCTGCATAATTTCCCCCGTTAAATTAAGGAGTACTTCTACATCTACCGTGCTATTTAAACTGGGGTTGTCTAACAATGCAGATGGATTTACATTGGGAACAGTATATTTTGCTGTGAGATCGAGTCGTGCTTTGGTAGGTTCCCCATCCCAAGTAATATTTCCTCCGGGAACTACATCAATACGTTTATCCACAAATCCTCCGTATCGAAAATCGTATTTTCCATCAATTATTAAGAAATCGCCCCACATTTTAAATTTTCCGAGGGTATTAATTTCCAAAAGAAGAATTCCGGCTCCTCGCGCTATTAAATTGGAGTTATTGACTTGGTCCACTAATACTTCCACTTCTGCATTTTCGTTAATATCCAATTCAAAATTTAAAGACAGTCCTTTAATTTCTTCGGTAACAATGGTTTCACCTGCAATACGTGCCTTTTTTTCATCGGGAGAAATAAAACGAATAAAAGAATCGTCCCCAATACTAGCGGCGTCACTTATAGGAATTTTAAATTTGGTTCCGGCTTCGGTGGTGGCAGTAACATCTATTACCAATTCGTCCACAGGCCCTTTAATTTTAGAACTTCCGCTAATAAAAGCGGTTCCATAGTAAAGTGCCTCTTCATCTTTAGGGGTGTCTAACACCAACAGGCGGATGGTTTCCAAATCAAAATCTAGTGCCCATTTAGAAAAATTGGCGTGGGTGACATTGCCTTCAAAAGTACCCACAGTTTCATATTTGGTATCGGTGATAAAAGTGGGGCTAATCTTAAAATTATTTTTTGAAAGAAAAATGGAAGTGTTGTCTTCAATAGTATAATCTACGTTTAAGTAGGGTATTTTCAATCCCGTTTCAAACAAATCCAAACGCCCTGCTATGTCTGGAGATTTATAATTTCCTTTTACTTTTGCATTCCCAGAAACAAGCCCACGAAGGTCGGTAATAACTTCTCCGCCAAAAGGACTAAAAGCCTTCAAATTAAAGTCGGTAAAATTTACATTTAAATCAATTAAAGAGGGGTCCCCAGATACGTCTAAATTCCCTTTTGCTGTGAAAGAGGTTACTTGGTCATTGATTAAACTAGAATTAATGGTGTAATTGGTAAGGTCTTTATTTCCTTTAATGTTGAGTTCTAGATTTCCAAAATCAATGCTGTTTAAGTTTAAGGCTTCAATCACAATTTCAGAATTAGGATAAAAAGCACCGTCTCGTTTTAAAAAATCTAAGGTTCCATTAAGACGTCCTTTTAAATTAAGACTATCTACTTCAGGGACTACCTTCCCAATATCGACATTGGTAAACTGTAGCTTCACATCCATAAAGGAAGAATCTTGCTTTATTCCCGCTAGCTGTATGAGTTCTTCATTATGGGTTAGCGTTAACGAGTCTAGGGTAATGTCTCTAAAATTATCGTCGAAGGTAATTTTATTGAGGGAATTATTGTCTTTGTTTAAAAACCAATCGTTTCCTTTATAATTAATTTTTGAGCGTTTAATTCCCACTACCGATTTTCCTAGTGGATTAATGGTATGGTATAAGGAAAGGTTAAAAATATCGTTTTGATCTTTTCCTCCTTTAAATTGTGATTGAATGTATAAGGTATCTTTAAGGGTTTTATTAATAACATTAATATCGACCAAATTGTATTTGCCGTTATACAAGGAATCTACAGAAACATAAGCATTAAAAAGCGGATTATCATTATCCAACTTTACATTTACCTTTCCTAAATAGTTATCGTATAATAACATTTCTGGGGATTTAAAATCCAGTGTAAATTTAGACTCGTCGGAAAAAACAGACCCTTTAATTCTTGTTTTTTCCCCTAATTGAATTTGTGGTACAAATACATCTACGATTTTATTATAAACTTCAAATTCGTAGTTAATATACTGGTCTGTAGTAACTTGAAGCGGGATGTAATTGGTGTAAATACTTCCAATCGAATTTCTAAAGAGATACGGAATATCTTCAATTAAAAATTTACCTTTTATTTTTCCGTTAATGATGTCTGGCGAATTTACCTCTATGGTTCGCTCATCATCCTCAAAAGAAGAGGCGATGGTAAAATCGTCAAAAAAGAAATCTTTGTTTTGGGTTTGATAAAAAGTTTCTGAAAACTGAATGGTTCCAACAGCATCATTAATAGTAGTCCCATCCATATCCATTTTAATAGTTCCCGCAAATACTGAAACACTGTCTCGTGTAAAGAGTCGCAATTTATTTAACTCGGCATATTCAATTTTCGCTTCAAAATCGTATTGATTAAATTTTTCTGAAACATCCACTAATCCGTTAAACTCCATTTTTAAATTGGGGTCGTTAATGGAGAGTTTTCCGTTAAATTTGGGATTTTTTAGATTCCCTTCCACTACAATATTTTGATAATCATACCCTTCAAACGTAAAGTTATCGATGGTTCCCGCTACTAATGTGCTAACCGTTTTGGGGGTAAAGCCACGCCCATTAAAAGTAAGGTTGGCATTCATTTTCCCTAAGGAGGTTGTTTCGGCTAATTTTCCTAAGTCAAAATTATTCAGTTTAGCATTTCCTTTATAATAGGCGTTTTTAAAATCTGTTATATTACCCAGTTCAAGAGTAAGAGCTGCAGCCCCTATAGCACTAGAAATAAAGCTGTTTGTTTTCAATTCGTCCCCAACAATCTCCGTATCTCCCCGTAATGAAAAATTTCCTAGTTTTTTTAATTCGGTGGGCAAATCTTTTCCTATGAGGTTTGGTAAAAATCGTCTTAAATCGAAATAATTGGTTTGAATGTTATGATTGTTGCCTGTGACTATATAGATATCTTCGTTAAAGAGATTTTTAAAGGCAAAATCCCCTTTAAATAGAGAATTATTATAACCTATGTTTGCTTGACTAAAAGTAAAATCGTTAAGGGTTCCTGTAAGATTTCCCTCTAGTGTAATAGCTAGATTTTCACCAAATTCTGGATAAAGTTTATTTAAATCGTTAGTAGAGACTGAAGAATCTTTAAAGTTAGCTTGAAGTGTTACTTTATTTACAAAGTCTGCCATGCCCTCTTTATAGGTCAGTGCAACATCCCCATTAAGCGTAGAATTACCTGTTTGTAAGGACATATTCTTTAAAGAGAGTCCTGTAGCAGAATAGTTAAAATTTGCGGAAAGATTAGTGACTTCAATCCCCCTTTGTTCTAAAAAGGACAGTGAGGTAATTTGTGCCGCCACATTGTCATCATATACAGAAAAATCATTGGCCTCAAGGGTAAATTTTTTAAGCGCTAAAGATACCGGGGTTTCGAGGTTTTCATCAACAATACGTATTTCAGCATTTAAAAGAGAAACTTGGTTTGCTAGTAATTCAAAAGGTTTTGTTTCAAGGGTATCTCCGCTATTAAATTTTTCGGCAAATAGAGAAAGATTATCGTTGGTTTCTTCTTTATAGGTTTTTACAAAGAGTTTCGTATTTTCAAGTTCCAAAAACCCAAAATCCAAATTTCCATCCATTAACTTTTTAATACTTAAAATATTGGTTTGAAGTATTTCCGAATAGATTAGTGTATCTTGATGATGGTCCTTAATAAAAACGCCTCGTATATCTACTTCTCCTTTCCAATTAAGGCCTAAACGGTCTATTGCAATATCGGTTCCGTAGGTTTCATTAAGCCCGCGGGTAACTTTTTTAGCAATTTTTGTTTGTACCGCAGGAATGGATAAAACAATTACCAGTAACACTAATAATACGATTAGTATTAGTAGGATACGTTTAATTATTTTGATAAGTTTTTTGATAACCCTTTATTGTTTTAATTTTACACCCAACAAACGTGCCTAATATCTAAATGACAAAAAACACTTACATCCTTGGTATTGAATCTTCTTGCGACGATACTGCTGCGGCCGTTATCCATAACGGCGTGGTACTCTCCAATGTTGTTGCCGGACAAAAAATACACGAAGAGTATGGGGGTGTTGTCCCCGAACTTGCTTCCCGAGCCCATCAACAAAATATTGTTCCGGTTGTGCATCAAGCATTACGCAAAGCAAATATCGACAAAAAACAGTTACATGCCATAGCCTTTACCCAAGGTCCTGGTCTTATGGGTTCATTGCTTGTAGGAGCTTCCTTTTCGAAGTCTTTGGCTATGGGTTTAGAGATTCCTTTAATTGCCGTACACCACATGCAAGCCCATATTTTGGCGCATTTTATTAAAGCAGAAGATCAAACGGCTCCTACCTTCCCATTTATAGCGTTAACCATTAGTGGCGGCCATACGCAAATAGTAAAAGTGAATCACTATTTTGATATGGAAATTTTAGGAGAAACCATAGACGATGCCGTTGGAGAAGCCTTTGACAAGTCTGCAAAAATTTTAGGACTTCCCTATCCAGGAGGCCCTCTTATTGATACCTATGCCCAACAAGGAAATCCCCTAGCCTATCCTTTTACAAAACCTAAAGTAGGCGATTTGGAATTCAGTTTTAGCGGATTAAAAACTGCCGTATTATATTTCATAGAACGAGAAACCCAAAAGAATCCAAATTTTATCTCAGAAAATATCGCCGATATATGTGCGAGTATTCAATACACCATTGTATCTTATTTAATGGATAAACTAAAAAACGCCGTGGCCCACACAGGAATTACCCAAATTGCCATTGGCGGTGGAGTCTCTGCCAATAGTGGGATTCGAAAAGCATTAAAAGAAGCTGAAAAAACCTTAGGCTGGATTACTTACGTTCCTCGATTTGAATATTGTACCGATAATGCTGCCATGATTGCTATGGTTGGGGAATTAAAATATAAAACAAAAGAATATGCCACGAACAATATTGTTGCCAAAGCCCGAATGAATTTGTAAAAATGACTAAAACGGAAGAAATTTTAAAGCGAATTAGATGGGCCCTAAAACCTTGGCAAAATGATATTGTGGAAAAGCGCATGTTTGGTGGCACTTGCTTTTTATTTAAAGGCAAAATGTGTGTAGGAGAGACTAAAGAACGCCTTATGGTTAGGGTGCCTTCAGAGAGGATGGAAAATGTGTTGAGTAAAATGTTTGTGGGTCCAATGAATTTTACTGGAAAACCGATGAAAGAGTTTGTTTTTGTTACCGAAAATGGGTTTGATACCGAAGAAAAATTACAAGAATGGATCGAAATAGGAATTGCCCATGCCCAGTTTAAAAGTTCGCAATTATGAATTTGTTTTATCAAAAATCGCTTACAGAAGGTTCGCACTTGGTCTCTTTTGAAACAGAGGAAAGTAGGCATATTGCGAAAGTATTAAGACATAAAATTGGCGATATTGTTCACATTACCAATGGCAATGGGATACTATTTACCGCGCAATTACAAGAAGTTTCGCCTAAACGATGCCAAGCTAGCATCCTCCATTTTGAAATAAAAGCCCCTTTGCCTTACCATGTGCATTTGGCTGTAGCGCCCACCAAAAACATAGACCGATTTGAATGGTTTTTGGAAAAAGCAACCGAAATTGGCATTTCAGAAATTACTCCTATCATTTGTGAACATAGTGAACGAAAAGTAATAAAAGGGGAACGATTGGAAAAAATTATTGAAAGTGCCATGAAGCAATCGCTTAAAATGCACAAACCCAAACTTAATCCCATAACCTCTTTTTCAGAATTTAGTAAACTTTCCGAAACCTTCACGGTAAAAAAAATGATCGCCCATTGTGCCGAATTCCCTAAAACCCTCTTGAAAAATGCCCTAAAACCAAGCGAAGACTGTCTCATCCTTATTGGCCCCGAAGGAGATTTTTCAGCTAAAGAAATTGAATGGGCATCGAAAAATAATTTTTTGGCAATCACTTTGGGTGAAAGTCGTCTTCGTACCGAAACCGCAGCACTTGTAGCCTGTTTTTCAATTTCGTATATGAATTTAAAGTAGCTAAATGGTTAAGAAAAAGTGTTTTTCATCGATAAAATTTGTATTTTAATCGATAATCACTATCTTTCGCTCACCAAATTTCACTTAACCTACAATAAATGCTATGAATGCGCTAAAAATAAATCCCCGAAAAAGTTCACAAATCCATAGCGTGCAAAATCAAACCCTTGGTTTAAAATACCTATCAAATTCTCAACGAAGAAAATCGGATACCCTTACAAAAGATTGGAAATTCTTTACTTATGGCCTGTTTGGAGAAATGATTAATAAAATTTAAGTATATCTTCTCATAACCATTTTAAATTTTTCTATTTTTGAGGTATGCGATGGTTCCTACTACTTATCTTTTTTTTTATAATTTACACATTGCCTGCTCAAGAAATAGCTATTCTAAAGTATGGCGGTGGAGGTGATTGGTATAGCAATCCTACGGCGCTTCCAAATCTTATTCGTTTCTGTAATCAGCAAATAAATACAGCCATTCCTGAAAAGCCAAGCACTGTGGCTCCACTCGATGGAGAACTATTCAATTACCCATTTTTGCACATGACAGGACATGGGAATGTTTTTTTTAGCAATGAAGAAGCGCAAAATCTTCGCAATTATTTAGTTAGTGGTGGATTTTTACATATTGATGACAATTACGGAATGGACACCTATATTAGGAAAGAGCTTGTAAAAATATTTCCCAATGAGGAATTAAAGGAACTTCCAGGGGATCATCCTATATTTAATCAAAAATTTAGTTTTCCACAAGGATTACCCAAAATTCACGAACACGATAATGGGCGTCCACAGGCGTTTGGAATTACTATAGAGGGGCGCCTTGTGTTGCTGTATACTTATGAAAGTGATTTGGGCGATGGATGGGAAAACCCAGAAGTACATAATGACCCTGCCGAAGTTCGCTTAAAAGCATTACAAATGGGGGCTAACATTATACACTATGCCTTTGAGCATTAGTTCTTTTAGGCATGAACAAAGCCCTATTACGACCAGAAATACAACAATTTATCAAAACTTTTCAAGGAAATCTTCCTGACCTTGCTTTTAAAGGCTCTCCTTTTAAAGAGGTTTCCGTTCAAGAATTAATTCAGCAAATAGAAGGTCATCGAAAGTGCAAAGAAAAATTACCGCTTTGGCATATTACAGAAAATATTTATTATCCACCTAAGGTACATATTGAGCAAACTTCCTCGGAAGTCACTGCAAGGTATAAAGCTTCCTTGGTCTTTGGAAAAACGCTGGCGGATATCACTGGCGGGTTTGGCGTGGATTGTTATTATTTTTCTGAAAAATTTATTACCGTGCATCATTATGAGCAAAATACCGAACTCTCCAAAATCGCGCAGCACAATTTTAAGATATTAAAAAAAGAGGCTGTTTCTTTCTTTTCAGAGGATGGATTAAAGGGGGTGAAAAACAATCCCTACGATGTTATTTATGCAGACCCTTCCAGGAGGCATGAAGCAAAAGGAAAGGTTTTCTTTTTAAAAGATTGCGAGCCCAATATTATTGAAAACCTTGAGGTACTATTAAAATATGGTGCTACCCTACTCATCAAAACATCTCCCATGCTGGATATTTCAGCTGGACTTAGAGCGCTAAGCAATGTTTCCGAAGTTCATATCGTAGCGGTAGAAAATGAGGTGAAAGAATTGCTTTGGCTCATTCATAAAATGCCTCCAAAAAGAAATCCCCAAATTAAAACCGTTAATTTCCAAAAAGGAGTTCCTTATTTTTTTGATTTTGAAGGGAATAATGCAAACAAAATGCAGTATTCAAACCCCCTTAAATATCTCTACGAGCCCAATGCTGCTATTATGAAATCGGGTGGGTTTTCTGAACTTTCCGAAGCTTTTAATGTACCCAAACTTGCAGAACACAGTCACTTGTTCACTCTTGACTCGTTTATTGAATTTCCGGGGCGAATATTTAAAATTTTGGAGGTAATACCCTATTCAAAATTAGCAATGAAGCCGTTCTTAAATTTTAAGGCCCACGTAAGTACTCGTAATTTCCCAGAGACCGTTGCTCAGTTAAAGAAGAAATGGAAAATTAGTGATGGTGGAGAGACCTACCTATTTTTTACCACATTAGAAAACAAGGAAAGAGTGGTAATAAAATGTGAAAAGATGTAAAATGATTACTCTTTCTTTGAATTTCCTGACAGTACTCCGTGCTGAATATAGTATAAACAAAAAAACGCTCAAGCAAGCTTGGCGTTGATCCAGGATTGAATTTCCTGATAGCACTCCGTGCTGAATATAGTATAAACAAAAAAACGCTCAAGCAAGCTTGGCGTTGATCCAGGATTGAATTTCCTGACAGCACTCCGTGCTGAATATAGTATAAACAAAAAAACGCTCAAGCAAGCTTGGCGTTTTTTTTTATTAAACTATATATTCGTGATCGCGACAGGATTCGAACCTGTGACCGTCTGCTTAGAAGGCAGATGCTCTATCCAGCTGAGCTACGCGACCATAGCTTAAAAAAAAACCGAACTGTAAAAGTCCGGTTCTAGTCGGGGTGGCAGGATTCGAACCTGCGACCTCCTGCTCCCAAAGCAGGCGCGATGACCGGGCTACGCTACACCCCGTGAAATAACATTGCTGTATCTTCACAAATTATTGTTGCGGAGAGACAGGGATTCGAACCCTGGCAACGGTTACCCGTTGACAGATTAGCAATCTGCTCCATTACCACTCTGGCACCTCTCCAAATCAATGAACCCACATATTTTCAATGCGGTTGCAAATGTAAATGTATCTATTCAATAACCCAAAAAAAAAGAAACGTTTTTTATATTTTTTTTCACTCCTAATTTATTCAGGATACTCTACTCGTAAATGATAGCTATTTTTTAGTTTTTTCTTTAAAACTTTCTTTATAATTTCAATTTCTCTAAAGGTAATATTGGCATTTATAAACTGTCCGTTTTCCATTTGGCTGTTGACAATATTTTCTACAAAGGAATCTATTTTTGTAGCGGAGGGCTCCTTTAAGCTTTTACTCGCTGCTTCAACACTATCTGCCATCATTAAAATGGCTGTTTCCTTCGAGAAAGGTTTGGGTCCCGGATACTGAAAATCTTCCTTTTTTACTTCCCCTTGTAACTCTTCTTCCATTTTATAAAAATAATAAACGATACTCGTTCCATGATGGGTTCTAATAAAATCGATGATCCTATCTGGGAGTTTGTTTTTTCTTGCAATTTCAATTCCTTTAATCACATGATCTATAATAATTTTTGCACTTTCTTTAGGGGATAATTCGTTAAGCGGATTCATTTGGTTGAGTTGGTTTTCGGTAAAATTGGAAGGATTACCCATTTTACCAATGTCATGATACAACGCCCCTACCCTTGCTAACATAGAGTTTGCTCCAATTTCGTTCGCGGCAGCTTCGGCTAAATTGGCAACATTTAAGGAATGATGAAAAGTACCTGGAGCTCTGTTAGAAAGTTCTTTCAATAAAGTAGAATTTGTATTACTAAGCTCCAATAAAGACACTTCAGAGACTAACCCGAATATCTTTTCATATATATAGATAAGCGGAAAGGCAAAAAGAGTTACCAAACCGCAAATAATAAAATAGGCAAATGTTTTAAAATCGATTTGGGTAATATTTCCTTCCTGAATAATGTAAAAGGCAAAATAACCCAAAATGTAAATGAATGTTATTTGCCCAACCGAAATAAATAGATTTGCTCTTTTGTACAATTCAGAAACCGTTAAAATAGTAACAATACCAGCAATTATTTGTAGAAACATAAACTCAAAACTATTAGGAACAATAAACCCCAAAAGTAAAATGGTGAGTACATGCACAAACAAGCCTAAGCGAGCGTCAAAAAAACTTTTTAAAATAATGGGTAAAATACAGAGTGGAAT
Organism: Flavobacteriaceae bacterium; assembly: GCA_041392205.1. Classification (GTDB taxonomy): domain Bacteria; phylum Bacteroidota; class Bacteroidia; order Flavobacteriales; family Flavobacteriaceae; genus Halomarinibacterium. The sequence continues at coordinate 110,221 of JAWKMO010000003.1, forward strand.
AACGTATACATAGGTTGCATCATATTTTACAATGATTGTGGTAACAAAAACCATCACAATAATATTAAAAAATATAAAGCTTACTTTGGTATCATTGCTGTAAATATCCATTCGGTATTTTCGCAAGAATAGAAACAACATAATAAACACCAAAGAAACCAACAAAGAGTAACCAAATACTAGCCAATAGTAATTATTCTGACTCCAAACCTGCGATTGAAACTGTTCTTTTAAGGAATGTAATAGTTGGTATTTCTCTCCTTCAACCACTTCCCCCTTAGCTATGATTCGCGAACCCTTTTCAACAATCCCTTGATTAGGATTAATTTGATTTATGGCATTTTCAATACTTGCTTCTGTAAGTTGCTCATTATAGGTAATGTTAGGGATGGCTACAACTAAAATAATTTTTTTTAAAAGAGGAAACACCTCTCTTCTACTTTTAGTTTTTTCAAATACAAGCTGTTCTATCATTTCTTTTCTGAAAAATTGTGACAAAACGGCTTCCGTTACTTCATTTCCATTTTTAATATATACCAGTCTGTCTTCATTAAACGGAAGCACATTTGATATTATTCCTTTACGATAAATGGTATTTAAAATCTCTTCTCCTAGATCTTGCACCTCCCTTTTAGGGGTTTGATAAAGGGAATCTACATATTCATTTGAAAGACTAAATTTAAATGCTTCTAAAGCGTTGGTTGGGATGCTATTAGAAACATCAAAATAAGGAATTACAGAATTTCTAACCCCTTCTTTTTCTTGTTCTATGGTTTCTTTATTTTTCTTAATAGTAAAATTGAAAGGAGCATATAAATTTTCATATTGCCAAGGCTTCCCTTTTTGAAAATTATATTTAAACTGTCCCCCCTTGGGTAAAAGATAAATAACCAAAAGAGTAGACAATAGGTATAAAAAAACCTTATAAATAAACGATTGGTTTCGAGTTAAGAAAAAGACAAGGTTTTTCATAAAAAATATTAGAAAAGTAAAGGTATGAATAAGCTTTCATTTATCCCAAGCAGTATGTGTTTAACAAGGATAATTCATTTTTAATATGTAATTTTGCATTTCTTAAGTGCAATTTAAAATTTAATCATGTCAAAAAAAGTTGTTATCATATCGGCAGCAAGAACCCCCATTGGAAGTTTTATGGGGAGTCTTTCATCCCTTTCGGCTTCACAATTAGGAAGTATTGCTATTAAAGGAGCTTTAGAAAAGATATCTTTAGATGCCTCCTTAGTAGATGAAGTATTTATGGGCAATGTTGTTCAAGCAGGTGTGGGACAAGCGCCTGCCAGACAAGCCGCATTGGGGGCTGGCATTCCAGATACGGTGCCTTGCACAACGGTAAACAAGGTATGCGCCTCGGGAATGAAAGCCGTAATGCAAGCGGCACAGGCCATTGCTTTGGGTGATGCCAATGTAGTTGTTGCTGGGGGTATGGAGAGCATGAGCACTATTCCTCATTATGTATATATGCGTTCAGGAACCAAGTTTGGCCCTGCTAGTTTGATAGATGGAATGCAAAAGGATGGGTTGGTTGATGCGTATGACCAAAATGCCATGGGAGTTTGCGCCGATGCCTGTGCTTCCGAATACAATTTCTCAAGAGAAGACCAAGATGCCTTTGCTATTCAGTCCTACAAACGTTCTGCAAAAGCTTGGAGCGAAGGTAAATTTGCTAACGAAATAGTTCCTGTTTCAGTTCCTCAAAGAAAAGGAGACCCAATCCTTATTTCGGAAGATGAAGAGTATAAAAATGTTTTTCTAGATAAAATTCCATCTTTACGTCCTGCTTTTACGAAAGAAGGAACGGTGACGGCCGCCAATGCTTCCACTATTAATGATGGTGCAGGAGCCATGGTTTTAATGAGTGAGGAAAAAGCAAAAGAATTAGGGTTACAACCATTGGCCTATATTAAAAGCTATGCCGATGCTGCCCAAGAACCCAAATGGTTTACTACCGCTCCTGCTAAGGCACTTCCTAAAGCCTTAGCGAAAGCAAATATTACATTAAACGATGTTGATTTTTTTGAATTTAACGAGGCTTTTTCGGTGGTGGGATTAGCGAATATGAAACTATTAGGGCTTAATGATCGTAATGTAAATGTGAATGGAGGTGCCGTTTCCCTTGGGCATCCCCTAGGCTGTAGTGGTGTACGCATCCTCATTACACTTTTAAACGTATTAGAACAAAATAATGCCAAAATTGGAGCTGCTGCCATTTGTAATGGTGGCGGAGGGGCTTCTGCCATGGTGATTGAAAGAATCTAATAAAATTTTAGCGCTTCTTCATGAAATACGGCATTTGTCCTCTTAGTATTGTTCCCTTACGTTTTGAAACTTCTGATAAAAGTGAAATGGTAAGCCAAGTGCTTTATGGAGAATTATTTAAGGTCCTTGAGGTGCAAAAAAAATGGAGTAAAATACGATTGGAATTTGATCAATATGAGGGCTGGATAGATAACAAGCAATATTGTCTTATTTCGAAAGAAGATTTTGATATTTTAAAAGTAACTCCCCCTAGGTATACTTCCGATTTGCTGGATTTTTTAGCCACAAAAGAAATGATACTCCTTACCACCCCTATTGGAAGTAACATAGCGCACGCTGCTTTTTTAGAGCATACTTTTGAAGGTCGTTTTATTTCTGAAATACAACCCAAAACACATATTACTGAAACAGCTTTGTTATACTTAAACAGTCCTTATTTATGGGGAGGAAAAACCCCTTTTGGGATAGATTGTAGTGGTTTTACCCAAATGGTTTACAAAATTAATGGTTATTCTTTATTACGAGATGCCAGTCAACAAGCAACTCAAGGTGAAGCCTTAAGCTTTATAGAAGAAAGTGAACCCGGCGATTTGGCTTTTTTTGATAATAATGAAGGGGCCATTATCCATGTGGGTATTATTATGAAAGACAATTACATTATCCACGCCCACGGGAAGGTTCGCATAGATCGATTAGACCATAGTGGTATTTATAATGTTGAAGAAAAAAAATACACACACAAACTTAGAGTGATAAAAAAAATAATATAAAAAAGGCTTCAATTTTTGAAGCCTTTTTTTAATTAGTACGCAAGGTTAATTGCCTTCCATTTCGGCAAGTTTTGCTTTTGCGGCTTTGTACTTGTCATCCATTCCTAGCTGACTGTAAAGATTCATTAAGGTTCTAAAAACTTCAATATTTTGAGGGCTCGACGCAACCGCCGCTTCTAAATATGGAAGTGCCTCTTGGTACATTTGCTTGCGTTTTTCTTTTAATTCATCGTACTTCAAATTATCGGCTTTAGAAGTTCCTAGTTTATTCATTTCTTCTACTAATTTTCCTTCATCCTGAAGAATTAATGCCGCCATATTAATTTGAGCAAACGAATAGTCGGGTTTTAATTCTAGTGCTTTTAAATAGTATTCTCTTGCTTTATCAATTTGTCCAATAGAAGCAGAACTAACACCTAAATTATAATATAATTCTGGGTTGTTAGGATCTGTTTTAATTACCTCTGCCATAATACGGTTGTACTTTTCCATATCTCCCATTTTATAGGCTAAATCTGCCTCAGACCGCATGAGATTGGTATCCTCTGGATTTGCAGCTCGAGCTTTATTCATTATTGCCAAAGCCTTTTCGTTTTCCCCTTTGTTTAAATAAATAAGGGTTACTTTTTGAAGTATGTCACCTTCAACAGATGCTGTTTTTTTCTCTATAGGATTGGTATAATCTGCAAATTTAACGGCAGTATCTCTTTCCTCTTTATTACTAAAAACTACTTCTTCTCCTGTTTTTGGATCGGTGGCAATATATTCCGTTGAAATTCCTGTAAAACCATTGCTAATTAGTTGCTCGTAATAGCCAAGTGCCGTATCAAAATCGCCGCCATTTACTGAGTTTCCTGCGGCATAGTATAAATAGGATGTATCCTTAGGGCTAACCACATAGGCTTCATATAGTTTTTGAGAAGCAGTGGCATAGCTTTTCTTATTTTGATCTTCAATTGCACTATTTACTAAGGCTACTCTTAGGTTGTCTATTCCCAAAGTTAGTTTTTCGTTCATTTTGCCATCGGTCGTAAGCGCTTTGGCTTTTTTAAATGCCTCACCGGCTTCTTTCATTTTTGCAAAATTTGAAGTCCCTGCCGTACCTAAAGTGGCTTCTCCTAACAACGTATAATATTGGATTTTCAATGAATTATCGGCGGCTCCAAGAAGCGGTTCTGCTTCTTTTAAGTAGGTTAGCGCTTCCGTGTATTTTAAACTTTCGTTTGCTTTTTCTGCTTTTTTAATTTCTTTTTTTTGCGAAAAAGATAGAGTCGAAACTAATATAAGTCCCGCCAATGCTAAATGTTTTTTCATCGGTATAAAATATTAGATAAATTGGAAGATGGAATGCCCCATTTAAACATCTTCAATGGGTTTGTAAATTTTAATACTGGGCATTTCATGAAACTGAATTTAATTTATTCGTTATTTTCGGTTTGCTCGTCGCTTGTATCAATTGCTGTGCCAAGTTCGTCCTCTAAGGGTTCGCCATCGACAACATCATCTTCATCATGCATTACTTTGGCTACCGCCGCAATAGAATCATCATCTCTCACTTTAATTAGGCGTACTCCTTGAGTAGCCCTGCCCATTACTCGCAAATCTTCTACAGCCATTCTAATGGCGATTCCAGATTTATTGATAATCATTAAATCATCGGTATCGGTAACACTTTTTATAGCCACTAAGTTACCTGTTTTTTGTGTAATTGAAATAGTTTTTACCCCTTTTCCTCCACGATTGGTAATTCTATACACTGCTTCTCCATCTTCGGGATCGTCGATATATGTTCGTTTGCCATAGCCATTTTCAGAAACCACCAAGACAGTTTCTTCGAGAGGATTTTCTATAGTGACCATTCCAATAACTTCGTCATGTTTGTTAGCTAGGGTAATTCCTCTAACACCGGATGCATTTCGGCCCATAGGTCGGGTTTTTGCTTCTTCAAAACGGATGGCTTTTCCAGAGCGCAACGCTAACATTACTTGACTTTCTCCTGTCGTTAAGCGTGCTTCCAATAATTCGTCATCATCTTTAATGGTAATGGCATTAATACCATTAGTCCTAGGACGCGAATACTGCTCTAAAGGGGTTTTTTTAACTTGCCCTTGTTTGGTTGCCATAATTACATAATGGCTATTGATGTAGGATTCGTCTTTTAAATCTTGCGTACAAATGAAGGCTTTTACCTTGTCGTCTTGTTCAATATTAATGAGATTTTGAATGGCTCTTCCTTTTGAAGTTTTACTTCCTTCAGGAATTTCAAATACCCGCATCCAGAAACATTTTCCTTTCTGTGTAAAAAACAACATATATTGATGGTTGGTGCCAACAAACAGGTGCTCTAAGAAGTCCTCAGTGCGAGTCGCCGAAGCCTTTTGGCCAACGCCTCCTCTATTTTGTGTTTTGTATTCGGTTAAGGAGGTTCTTTTAATGTATCCAGCGTGGGAAATGGTAATCACTACTTTTTCATCGGCAATTAAGTCGGTAATACTCACATCGCCGCCTGCGTATTCAATTACCGAGCGGCGTTGGTCGCCATATTTATCCTTTATTTCGGTAAGTTCTAATTTAATAATTTCCATTCTTCGCTCTTTCTTGGCAAGAATGTCTTTATAGTCTTCTATGGTTTTCATTAACTCTTCATACTCGCTACGAAGCTTATCTTGTTCCAGACCAGTTAACTGTCGCAAGCGCATTTCTACAATTGCTCTTGCTTGAATTTCGGAGAGTTTAAAGCGTTCCATTAATTTTTCGCGAGCTTCATCGGCATTTGCAGAAGCGCGAATTAATGCGATGACTTCATCGATATTATCGGAAGCAATAATTAGCCCCTCAAGAATATGGGCTCGTTCTTCGGCTTTACGGAGTAAATATTGTGTCCTTCTGGTAACTACTTCGTGGCGGTGTTCCACAAAATAATGAATCAACTCTTTTAGATTCAGCATTTGCGGACGGCCATTTACAAGCGCAATATTATTAACACTAAAGCTTGATTGAAGAGCCGTATATTTATACAGCATATTAAGGACAATATTTGGTATAGCGTCTCTTTTAAGAATATACACGATGCGCATTCCATTTCTATCGGATTCGTCGCGAATATTCGATATGCCTTCAATTTTCTTTTCATTTACCAAGTCGGCAGTTTTTTTAATCATTTCTGCTTTGTTAACTTGATAAGGTATTTCGGTAACAATAATAGCCTCTCTACCATCGACTTCTTCAAAACCGGCTTTACCGCGCAAGACAACTCGCCCGCGACCCGTATGAAATGCCTCACGAACCCCTTCATAGCCATAAATAACGCCTCCAGTAGGAAAATCTGGAGCCTTTATGTGTTGCATTAATTCGTCAATTTCAATTTCATTATTTTCAATATAGGCAATGGTCCCGTCGATTACTTCAGAAAGGTTATGTGGGGGCATATTGGTTGCCATCCCAACAGCGATACCAGAAGCCCCATTAATTAATAACCCGGGTACTTTTGTTGGGAGTACCGTGGGTTCTTGGAGGGTATCGTCAAAATTAAGTTGGTGATCTACTGTCTCTTTATCGATATCGGCAAGCATGTCTTCAGAAATCTTTTGCATTCTTGCTTCAGTATAACGCATGGCTGCTGGGCTATCGCCATCTATAGATCCAAAGTTTCCTTGCCCATCTACAAGCATATACCGCAAACTCCATTCTTGAGCCATACGCACCATAGCATCATAGACAGAGGTGTCGCCATGAGGGTGATATTTCCCCAAAACCTCTCCTACAATTCTAGCCGATTTTTTATGCGCTGTATTTGCACGAACCCCAAGCTCGTGCATTCCAAAAAGTACTCTTCTATGAACCGGTTTCATACCATCACGCACATCGGGTAGAGCCCGTGACACAATGACCGACATCGAATAATCGATGTATGCCGATTTCATTTCATCTTCTATATTAATCGGTATTAATTTTTCGCCTTCAGCCATAAGTAGTTAACTATATTATTTTAGGATTAAACTAAGTGAGCAATATACAGCATTTTGAGGGTTTAAGAGTGGTTTTAATGCCTCAAAAATCAACTTTTTATTAACAAAATTTTAGTTGCAAACCGTTAATAACTATCGTACTTTAGTATTTGAAATTTCAGCAAATTTGTTTCCTTTTACTTGTGTCCAATTCAATAAGGCACAAAATTTGCCGTTTACCTATTTTATTTTTAATAAATTTACAACGTAGCACCCTAATTTATGGACGATAATTTTTCACCAAGAGTAAAAGACGTGATTGCCTATAGCAAAGAAGAAGCCTTAAGGTTGGGTCATGATTTTATAGGTACTGAACATTTAATGTTGGGTCTTTTAAGGGATGGAAATGGAAAAGCAGTAACCATATTAAACGCCCTTGATGTCGATTTGAATCATTTGCGAAGAAAGGTAGAAATCTTAAGTCCTGCCAACCCAAATGCTTCAAATACTACCAACGATAAAAAGAATTTACATCTTACAAGACAAGCAGAAAGAGCATTAAAAACTACCTTTTTGGAAGCGAAACTGTTTCAGAGTAACTCAATAAACACTGCCCATTTATTGTTGTGTATCTTACGAAACGAAAATGACCCAACAACCAAACTACTACATAAAATGAAAGTAGATTATGACGGGGTAAAAGATCAATTTAAATCTATGATTACAAAAGACGAAGATTATATAGAACCTACTACTTCTGAGTTTTCAAACGAAGACGATGACAATGCTGCTTCAGATAGCGATAAAGAAAATCTTTTTGCTGGCACTAGCACCAACAAAGGAAATAAAAAATCTAAAACTCCCGTACTCGATAATTTTGGAAGGGATTTAACTGCACTCGCAGAAGAAGGCAAGCTTGATCCTGTAGTGGGAAGGGAAAATGAAATACAACGCGTGTCTCAAATTTTAAGTAGAAGAAAGAAAAACAATCCGTTGCTTATTGGTGAACCTGGCGTTGGAAAATCTGCTATAGCAGAAGGCTTAGCGTTGCGCATTATACAAAGAAAAGTTTCAAGAATTCTATACGACAAACGTGTGGTTACCTTAGACTTAGCGAGCTTAGTTGCTGGAACTAAATATAGAGGTCAGTTTGAAGAGCGCATGAAAGCAGTAATGAATGAACTTGAAAAGAATGATGATATTATTCTTTTTATTGACGAAATTCATACCATCGTTGGCGCGGGAGGTGCTACAGGCTCATTAGATGCATCCAATATGTTTAAACCTGCCTTAGCCAGAGGAGAAATCCAATGTGTGGGAGCTACAACATTAGACGAATATAGACAATATATTGAAAAAGATGGTGCCTTAGAAAGACGTTTTCAGAAAGTACTAGTCGAACCCACCTCTGTGGAGGAAACTATAGAAATTTTGCACAATATTAAAGATAAATACGAATCCCATCATAATGTAACTTACACGGAAGAAGCTTTAGTTGCTTGTGTAAAACTCACCAATAGATATATGACCGAAAGATTTCTTCCAGATAAAGCCATTGATGCTTTAGATGAAGCAGGCTCTCGCGTACATATTACCAATATTCATGTGCCAAAAATGATTCTAGAAATTGAAGCGAAATTGGAACAAGTGCGCGAACAAAAAAATTCGGTAGTAAAAAAACAGAAATATGAAGAAGCAGCAAAACTACGTGATGATGAAAAAAATCTAGAAAAAGAATTACTTAATGCACAAGAGGCTTGGGAAACCGAATCGAAATTACACCGTGAAAAAGTAGATGAAGAAAATGTTGCTGAAGTGGTCTCTATGATGACTGGAATCCCCGTAAACAGGATTGCTCAAACTGAAAGCACAAAACTGGCAGCCCTCCCCGACCGAATTAAAGGAAAAGTAATTGGTCAAGATGAAGCTGTTGCTAAGGTTGTTAAAGCCATTCAACGAAATAGAGCGGGATTAAAAGATCCCAATAAACCTATTGGCTCTTTTATCTTTTTAGGACAAACCGGAGTGGGTAAAACACAATTAGCCAAAGTTTTGGCAAGAGAATTATTTGATAGCGATTCTGCTTTGGTAAGGATTGACATGAGCGAATACATGGAAAAATTTGCCGTATCAAGACTTGTAGGTGCCCCTCCAGGATATGTAGGATATGAAGAAGGAGGTCAATTAACTGAAAAAATACGCCGAAAACCCTATGCGGTTGTCCTACTTGATGAGATAGAAAAAGCACATCCCGATGTGTTTAATATGTTACTTCAGGTATTGGATGATGGCTATTTAACCGATAGTTTAGGAAGAAAAATAGATTTTAGGAATACGATTATTATCATGACTTCCAACATAGGCGCCAGAAAATTACAAGATTTTGGACAAGGAGTAGGTTTTGGAACTGCTGCTAAGGCCAGCCAAATAGATTCCAATGCAAAAAGTGTAATCGAAAATGCGTTAAAGAAAACCTTTGCTCCAGAATTCTTAAATAGAGTAGACGATGTAATGGTCTTTAATCCATTAGAAAGAGAGCATATTCATAAAATTATAGACATTGAACTGAATCAATTATACGCAAGAATATTGGATCTTGGTTATACCTTGGATCTAACCAATAAAGCTAAAGATTATATCGCCAATAAAGGGTTTGATAAAGATTATGGCGCTAGACCCTTAAAAAGAGCTATTCAAAAATACATTGAAGACGCTCTTGCCGAAGAGATTATAAATTCAAACCTTAAAGAGGGAGATACCATTACCATGGATCTTGATGAAGAAAAGAACGAATTAACTATAAAAATTAAGAAACAAAAAAAGGCTGCGGAATCGTAGCCTTTTTTTCTTACATTACCTTCTAAATTTTTAGAACTATTGAATAAGAGAATAACATACTCTTTTGGGGTTTTGGAAGTACATGATTGCTACTTGAAAGCAGTTATTAATGAAGGAATAAGCATAGAATCTGATACCGCTACTAAAATTATTGAGGTTTCCAAAAAGTTTTTTAAAAAAGAAAAATTTGGGTATATCACCCATAGGATTCATTCCTATTCGGTGAACCCAATTGTTTATAAAGAAGTTTCTGAAATCCCAAATCTTGTAGGTTTTGCCATGGTTTCAGAAAATAAAGAAACCTTAAAAAACTCAGATTTTGAAAAGTACTTTATAAAAAAACCCACCAAAGCTTTTCAAAAATTAGAAGACGCCATCGATTGGATTAAAAACCTTGTTGAAAATTCTTAGAAAATAGTTCTATTTTTTTTCAAGCAACCAATCAAATTGTTTTACCAACGTAATACCACTAGAATTACCAATTTCATTTCCAAACTCTATAGAGGTAAAATAATCTTCTTGATTTACTATGTTATTTTCAATTAAATAATTCATAAAGAAAGCGATATCTACCATCCCTTTCGCTCTAGGGGTTTTTCTTACAAAAGCCACATAGGTCCAATCTTGCGAAAATTTAGGATTTAGTAAATGCCCAACCAACACATCATAGGTTCCAAAAGGGGTAATAATAGTTTCGCGCTTTTTCCCGAAAGACGTGAAATCGAAATAATCCTCCCAAATCATGATTTCTGCCGTAATATCCTTATTGGTATATTCTTCTTTATTTACCAACCAAAGGTCAAAAGCAAGATTGTATTTTTTATGTTTTACGTGGGTTTCCACATCATAGGATACAGATAGTTGGGAAAGTTGGGTAAGTTGTACAGGAAAATTAGGAACTTTTTCTTTATTCGAAAAAGGGTTATTACCTACTTGCAATGCAGGATACCCTATAACCCCTCTAGCATTATTGGGTAATTGCCATTTCCAGCCAAAAAAACCATCCTTTTTAAAAGAACAAAGCTCAACTGGGGTAGAACCATCTAACTTAGACCTTCCCCACAAATTATTTTTGAGAATTATTTCTCCAAATTTTTTGCTTTCACCAAATTTACACGTTTCAAAATCGGCATTAACCACTAACTTTTGTGCCTGTTCAGAAGCATTACTTATCATTTGGGGATAGGTAATATCCTTATTTAAGGTTTTACAGGAAATAAGTACCCATAAAGTTGAAAATAAAGGAACAATAAGGCGCAATTTTTTCATAATTTTTGAATTTTTTATTCGAAAAGTAATTCATTTTCAATAATAAAACAATTTAAAAATCTTTGTGTGTTTTGAATATCGATGGACAATATCCTGTCTTCTGAAACAAAAGCCACTTCTTTTCTATAACTTTCCAAAAAAGATTCAATAAAAGGTGACGATTTTTTAGGTCTTCGAAACGTTATTGCCTGTGAGGCATTCATTAATTCAATAGAAAGAATTGTTTCCAAATTAGAAAGCACCTTTAAGCATTTTGTGGCTGCATTGGCTCCCATACTTACATGGTCTTCTTGACCATTGGAAGAAACTATTGAATCTATAGATGCGGGTGTTGCAAATTGTTTATTTTGACTCACAATACTGGCGGCAGTATATTGTGGTATCATAAAACCGCTATGCAACCCTGGGTTATTAACTAAAAAAAAGGGCAAATCCCTTGCGCCTGAAATAAGTTGATAGGTTCTTCTTTCAGAAATACTTCCCAACTCTGCCATCGCAATTGCGAGATAATCTAACGCCAATGCTAAAGGCTGCCCGTGGAAGTTTCCACCAGAAATGATAATATCCTCTTCAATAAAAATGTTAGGGTTATCGGTTACCGAATTAATTTCTGTTTTAAAGGTTTTATGAGCAAAATACAATGTGTCTTTACTGGCACCATGAACTTGAGGAACACATCTAAAAGAATAGGGATCTTGTACTTTTTTATTTTCGGAAGCTGCCATTTCACTTCCATCCAAAAACTCAAGAATATGTTGTGCCGTTTTTACTTGTCCTCGATGCGGTCTAACTAAATGAACCAACGCATTATAAGGACTCATATTACAATTAAAAGCATCGATGGATATAGAAGCAATTAAATCACTTAAGTAAGAAAGTTTATACCCTTTTAAGAGGCAATAAATACCATAAGCACTCATAAACTGGGTGCCATTTAATAAAGCAAGGCCCTCTTTAGCCTGCAACACAATGGGTTTCCAATGATATTTTTTTAAGGCCTTTTGGGACGATATTATGTGAGCTCCTTCATATACTTCTCCTTTGCCAAGCAAAGGTAGTGAAAGATGCGCTAAAGGGGCCAAATCGCCAGAGGCGCCTAAACTTCCTTGCTCGTAAACAACTGGCAAAACATCGTGATTATAAAAATCCATTAACCTTTGTACAGTCTCCAATTGCACTCCACTATACCCATAACTTAGCGACTGGATTTTTAGAAGGAGCATTAGCTTCACAATTTCTTTAGGAACTAAATCACCAGTCCCACAAGCATGGGACATAACCAAGTTTTCTTGAAGCTTCGAAAGATTTTCAGGCGCAATTTTAACATCGCATAAGGACCCAAAACCAGTATTTATTCCATAAATTGGAGCATCACTTTGCTTAATTTTTTTATGAAGATAGTCATGACATTTTTTAATATTAAGAGTGGCTTCTTCAGATAAATCGAGCTTTTTTTGATGGTCCAAAATATCTTTAATGGTGGCTAGGCTAAGTATTTCTGAACTAATGTAATGGATTTCTTCCATAGAAAAAGGTTGTTTTGCAAAAGTACAATTTAATGTGAAGGTTTTAATAAAATTTACTTTTGCATTAAACAAAAAACTATTTTCGCATTATAAATCCTTATACGTATGAAGTATCTCACCCTTTTATTAATTACTATATTGCTTTTTTCTTGCCAACAACCAAAGGAAAAAGAGTACGTAAGTTTTTCGGGAAAAATTAGTCATAAAAATTCCGATTCAATAAAAATTAGAAATAAAGAATATTCTAAAACCATCCTTGTAAATGAAGAGGGTTCTTTTAGCGACACCTTGCAACTAAAACCTGCCATTTACACTTTTACCGATGGTGTGGAAGCCACCCAAATTTTTCTGAAAAATGGGTATGAAATACATATGACTCTAGATACTGAAATGTTTGATGAATCCATTAAATATGAAGGAATTGGAGCCGATAATAATGCCTTTTTAGCAGAAAAAGCCCTTCTAGAAGAAACCCTTTTTGATCTTGATATCGAAATGTATACTCAAGAGACGTTGGAAAAAAAACTAGCCGAAATTGAGACCCAGTTAACGCAGTTTGTTACTTCAAAACCAGATTTGGATACCCTAGTGATAAATGCTTCCAAAAAAAGTATTCAATCAAATATTAAAGGATATCAAGGATATTTAAGCGAATTAATAACACTTAGAGAAAACCTTCCTGCGGGTACCCCTTCTCCTATTTTTGAAGAATATGAAAACCATGCGGGAGGAACCACAAGCCTTTCTGATCTTAAAGGAAAATACGTATATGTAGATGTCTGGGCAACTTGGTGCGGCCCTTGTAAAGTAGAAATTCCTTTTCTTAAGCAAGTGGAAAAAGAATTTCACGATAAAAATATTGCCTTTGTAAGCATTTCAATTGATGAAACAAAAGACCACGAGAAGTGGAAAACGATGGTAACAGAAAAGGAGTTAAGTGGAGTGCAATTGTTTGCGGACAACAATTGGGACTCAAAATTTGTTAGAGAATATTATATTAATGGAATCCCTAGGTTTATCTTAATAGACCCTAATGGAACTATTGTAACACCAGATGCACCAAGACCTTCAAGCCCAAAGCTTCGGGAGCTACTAAAAAGATTATTGTAAGCCTTTAAAAGCCCATTGTTGGGCTTTTTTTATGCTTCTTCTGTAGGTTCTTGCGGTTCTTCATTTTGAAAAAGAGTTAAAAAAGCGCTTCCTATATTTTCAATAATATCACTGGCTACTAAAGCTTCAAATCCTTTTTCCTGAGAAACAATATTACCTGAGCTTCCGTGCAAATACACCCCAAAAACAGAGGCCATTAAAGGGTCATACCCTTGCGAAAGCAACCCAGTAATTATGCCGCTTAACACATCGCCACTACCCGCAGTTGCCATTCCTGGATTTCCAGTTGTATTAACATAAAGATGATTGCCATTTACCACCATTGTATGAGCGCCCTTAATAATTACTAGTAGCTCATGCTTTATTGAAAAATCTTTTGCCTTTTCAATCTTGTCAAAGTCACTTTCCCAATTCCCTAAAAGCCTTCTTAATTCCCCCTCATGAGGAGTTAGGATGCTTTGCTTGGGAAGTAATTTCAATAAAGAGGTGTCTTTTGCTATAAGGTTTATGGCATCGGCATCAATTACAAAAAGAGAGTCTTTCTTTTCTGAAAAGAGTTTTTTTAAAGCTTTTTGAGTTTCAGAATGTTGTCCCATTCCCATTCCTACTGCAATGACTGAGGGTTCAAAATCTATGGCAAACGAGGCAATAAAATCTTCGGAAAGATCTGAAACAGTCATAATTTCTGGGACCGAGGTTTGCAAAATAGCATTTCCACAGTTTGGAATATAAGCGGTAACCAACCCTGCCCCTATTTTTAGGGTTGCTTTAGAGGTTAGTGTAACGGCTCCAATTTTGCCTTTGCTACCTCCTACTACCAAGGCATGTCCATAAATCCCTTTGTGAGAAAATTTTTCACGTTGTTTGTAAAAGCGTTGGGCCTGAGGCTTGTAAATAAGTTGTGCTAAAGGGGGTGTTGTCATTAAATATTCTGGGTCCAATCCAATATCTAATACTTCAAAATAGGGAACAAATATTCCTGTTTCGGGTAAAAAGAACGTAAATTTTGGAGCTTGAAATGTTAGGGTATGATTTGCCTTTATAACAGCTTCCGAATCTAATAAAGGGGCATTGGCCGAAAGTCCGCTGGGGATGTCTATAGAAAGTCGAAAGGCTTTTTGTGCATTCAAATACTGAATCAGTTTCTTTACCCACCCTTCGGGTGCACGGTTTAACCCAATTCCAAACAAACAATCCACAATAATATCCTCTGGGTGTATTTCTGGAAAATCTTCTTCCGAAGTCATTAAAATCGGCCATTTCATGGTAACGTTTTTTATGTTGTCGTAATTTATTAGGAAACATTTTGACCGTTTATCTGTAAAATTTGCGATATAAGTGCTTACTTTATAGCCCCTTTCCATGAGGAGTCTTCCAAGTGCTAATCCGTCGCCTCCATTATTGCCAATGCCACAAAAAATATGAATGGGAACCTGTGCGCCTTGCATTCGTTGGTGTAACCAATGAAAGATTTGCGTGGCCGCACGTTCCATTAAATCCACGGAGGTAATTCCTTGTTTCTTGGTCGTAATTTCATCGGCTTTGTAAAGTTGTTCAGCAGAAAATATTTTCATTCAGAAATTTTTATGCAAGTTACTACGCTTGTTGAAAACAATCAAACAAATTAGGCGTTCCCTTTTTTAGAGAATAGTTACATTTGCCAAAATTTTTAATCGATGAAAAATACTGCGTTAACTCATGTTCACGAAAAGTTAGGCGCCAAAATGGTTCCATTTGCGGGATATACTATGCCTGTTTCTTATGAAGGCGTTACTGCCGAACACGAAACCGTACGAAACGGCGTGGGTGTTTTTGATGTATCTCACATGGGCGAATTTTTGGTGACAGGTCCTTATGCTTTGGATTTAATTCAGAAGGTTACCAGTAACGATGCTTCAAAATTGGTAGATTATCAAGCTCAATATAGCTGTTTACCTAACGAAACTGGAGGAATTGTCGACGACTTAATTATTTATCGTATCAACGCAGAAAAATGGGTGCTAGTGGTAAATGCATCCAATATTGAAAAAGATTGGAATTGGATTAACAAGCATAATACCATGGGAGCCGAACTAAGGAATCTTTCAGATGATTTTTCATTGCTCGCCATTCAAGGCCCTAAAGCAGTAGCAGCCATGCAATCCCTTACCAGTATAAATTTAAGTGCCATTCCATTTTATCATTTTAAAGTAGCCGATTTTGCTGGAATTGAAAATGTTATGATTAGTGCTACGGGATATACAGGAAGTGGTGGGTTTGAAATCTATTGTAAAAATAGTGAGGTGGAACAGGTTTGGAACAAAGTCTTTGAGGCAGGTGCCCCTTTTGGAATTAAACCCATAGGATTAGCGGCAAGAGATACACTTCGATTAGAAATGGGATATTGTCTTTACGGTAACGACATCGATGATACTACGTCTCCCATAGAAGCAGGTTTAGGCTGGATTACAAAATTTACCAAAGAATTTATCAATTCAAAAAACCTTCAAAAAGAAAAAGAAGTAGGCCCCAAAAGAAGACTAATTGCTTTTGAACTAGATGAAAGAGGCATCCCAAGACAAGGCTACGATATTGTAGATGGTGATGGAAATGTTATAGGAACTGTTACCAGTGGTACCATGTCGCCTACCTTACAAAAAGGAGTGGGAATGGGTTATGTATTAAGTGCTTTTAAAGAGCTAGGTACCCAGATTTTTATTCAAATTAGAAAAAATACCATTCCGGCGACAGTGGTAAAATTGCCTTTTTACAAACCACAATAGCATAGAGAAAACGCCGAAGGATTTATGACGCATCGAATTCTTATTTTAGGAGCCAGTGGTTTTATTGGCAATACCTTTTATAAAGAGCTTTTGCCCTATTACGATACTTTTGGCACGTATGCTTCGCAAGAAACATTATATGCCGAAAACCAAGTGTTTTTCAAGTGTATTGTAGAAGAAAATACCATTTCCAAAATCCTACAAAAAGTTCAACCTACAATTATTATTTCAGCCCTTAAAGGGGAAGCCAAAGCACTAGGCAAGACCCACCAAATTTTATGTGATTTTGTTTCAAAAACAAAAAGTAAACTTTTGTACATCTCTTCTGCAGCGGTATTTGATGGTAAAGGCGATTTTCCTTCTTTTGAAAAAGAGGCTCCCTTGCCCGAAAGCTACCTTGGTAAATTACACTATTCTATAGAAAAAATTGTGAAACAATTGCCTAAAGACCAATGGGCTATTGTTAGATTACCCTTAGTTTTAGGGGTTAACGCCCCTATTCTGATTCAATTGAAGCAAGCCGCTAAGCACCACGCAGCGTTTGAAGTATTTCCCAATTTAATCATAAGTGCCACCACTCAAAATAAAATGGCACAACAACTCCATTATATTATTAATCAGGATTTAAAAGGGATTTTTCATTTGGCTAGTGAAGATGTGATGCATCACGATGAACTTTTTAAAGAAATTTCAGAAAAGATAAGTCATAAAAAGCCTATCTTTAAAAAAGTTTACAGCAGTAATGAAGATCGGTTTCTGGCTATTTTACCTAAGCAAAATAGCCTTCCTAAGAACTATCAAATTACCTTAGAGGAGGTAATTGCAGAATGCACTTTAAAAGATGAAATCACCACATTAAAAATGCAATAATCATGAAAGCACTTACCGAACTTCAAATACGTGCCCAATTAAAAGAGCTCAACGATTGGGAATATGCAAATAATGCTTTACAAACGTCTTTTGAGTTTTCAAATTTTAAGGATACTTTTTCATTTATGACCCGTATCGCTTTTGAAGCCGAAAAAATGGACCATCACCCCAATTGGGCAAATACTTACAATTATTTGGAAATTAGTCTTTCTACACACAGTGTATCGGGTGTTACCGAAAAAGATTTTCAATTAGCAAAAATTATTGATTCGTTAGCCGAATAATTTTAGTATTTTTCCGCTAACGTTATTAAATGAATCGAATTTTTACCTTTCTTTTTATAATTTTTTCTTCCTTCTCCTTTTCTCAAGAGGAGGAACCTATTTTTTTTTGCCAACAGATTGAAAAACTAAACCAAATTATTGCCCAAGAGCATTTTAGCCCAAAACCGATAGATGATAGTCTATCGGTTGGTGTTTATACCTTGTTTTTAAAAAATTTGAATGAACAATATTGGTTTTTTCATAAAGAAGACATGGAATTATTTGAAAAGGATAAATTCCAATTGGATACGTATTTTCTGGAAAAAAATTGCACTTTTATAAATCCCTATATTTCTATTTATTCCAAAAGAATTACCCAAACAATAGCCTATTTAGAAACCTTAAAAAACGAACCCCTACATTACCAAGGTACCGACACTATAAATTTTTCAGATCGTCCTAAAGAACGTTATTTTAAAGACTTAAAAGATTCTCAAAAATCGTGGAACAAAAAAGTTCGTTTTAAAATACTTTCAAAACTTATTGAGGAAGATACTTTATTAAGCACTCTAGAGACCAACTTCATCAAGCTGGAAAGTGACTTGAAGGACAAAGTAATTAATGACCAAATATGTTTATTGAATGAAATTTTAAACCAAGAGGGAGGTGTTGATCGTTTTATTAAAGAAACTTTTTTAAATGCCATTGCAAATTATCAAGACCCAAATACCCAGTTTTTTAATTCATCAGATAAAGACTATTTTGACACTTCCCTTTCTGCAAACCAGTTAAGCTTTGGTGTGTATTCCGATAAAAATAAATCGGGAGAAATCGAGATTATTTATATTGCACCTGGCAGTGTTGCCCACAAAGACGGAACCCTAGAAGAAGGAGATATTATAAAAAATCTTTTTTCCGTGTCTACGCAATACAATCTAGATACCTTCTGTATCTCTAACAATGATATTGCATATTTTTTGAATGATTCAAAAAATAAACAAGTGGCTTTTAAAATAAAGAAAAAAGATGGCGCCATAAAAGAAGTACAACTTACTAAAGGACTCATAAAATCTCCCGAAAACCTAACTCGAGGGTATGTTATTAAAGGAGCAAAAAATATGGGCTACATAAACATCCCTTCTTTTTATACCGATTTAGAATCGCCCAACGGGCTTGGAGTGGCAAACGATGTTGCCAAAGAACTTTATAAATTAGAAAAGGAAAATATTAGCGGACTTATCATAGATCTTCGATTTAATGGCGGAGGCTCTATTAAAGAAGTAGCCGATCTTACAGGAATGTTTATTAATAGAGGGCCCATTTCTATTTTTAAAGGAAGAAACAATGAAACTTTCACCTATAAAGACAACACCAAAGGGGCTTTATTTACAAAACCCATTGTCATTATAATGAATGCATTTTCGGCCTCCGCATCCGAATTTTTTGCAGCAGCCATGCAGGATTATGGCAGGGCAATTGTTGTGGGAGCACCCAGTTTTGGAAAGGCGAGCTCTCAAGTTATTTTACCCCTTAGCCATGCTGTTAATATGGGGTATTGTAAAATTACCATTCAGCGATTTTACCGCATTAATGGAAACACAAACCAAACCACTGGGGTCATCCCCGATGTTATTTTTCCTAGTCTTTACGATGATATTGAAGTTAGAGAAAAATATTTAGATTACGTACTTCCTAATGACACAATTGCGGTAGCAGTTCCGTATAAAAAGTCACAAATTAAATGGCTAGACGACATTGTAAAGAATAGTAATGAAAGGGTAAGTAATAATGTGCATTTTAATTTTATTAAGCAAACGAACCAAAGAATACGAAAGGAGTATTTTGATATCGATAGAGGGTATCCTCTTACGTTAAAAAACGTATATGAGGACATTACCAATTACAATTCGATTTGGTCGCAAATGAACACCCACTTTGAGAACAAAAACACCCATATTGAAGCGGCCAACACAAAAGCGGTTGAAGCCCTTATACAATATAATGAAGATGAAAAAACAGTAAATAGGGATATTCTTAAAAACATTGCTGAAGATATTTTTATAGAAGAAGCCTTTACTATTTTAATAGATTATTTAAATTATAATCGCTAGTGTAAAAGATGAAATATCCTTTGTTAAAATAATCCATCCCAATGAAAAAAAGACTGTTATTAATTGCATGCTGCTACATTATTTCAAACCATGTTGCTTCCTCCCAAACGTTTAATGATCCCGTTGCCTATCTAGAATTTGTTGCTAATGAACAAAATAACATTACTAAAACTATGTGGCAATACACCAAGGCAATAGCCCATAGTAAAAGTGATCGAACCATAGAAAACAAAAGAAATACCGTCATTAAATCGTTGCAACGCGCCATTGCTAAAATTGAAAAAGCAGAAAGTTTTAATAACGATTATTTTAAAGAGAAAGTACTCGATAATTTAAAACTGAATGAAAGCCTAATGAAAAATGAGTATGAAAAAATTATCGATATGAAAGAAGTGGCAGAGCAATCTTACGATGCTATGGAAGCGTATGTATTGGCTAGAGAAATGGCTGATAAAAAAATGACAGAAGCACAACAAATTTACGAAGCAAATTATATTGCCTATGCTGCAAGGCATCAAATAAAGTTACTGGAAAGTGAAACAGACCTTGGTAAGAAAATGGAGATTTCGAGTAAGGTGTTCGATTATTACAACAAAATGTATCTGGCATTTTTTAAAGTATATATTAACGAAATTTATCTTTTCGATGCCATTGAACGAAACGATATAAGTGCGATGCAACAAAATGCAAATGCTTTAAGCGAAGCGGCAAAAGAAGGAAAAGATAGTCTTTCTAATATAGAATTGTATAAAAATGATACTTCTATCTTACAAGCAACCCATAAAGCATTCGATTTTTTTATTGAAGAAGCCAATGACAAAATGCCTATTCTAATAGACTTTTTGGTAAAAAATTCAGATTTTGAAACCCTCCAACAAACCTTAGAAAATACCCCCGAACGAAAAAGAAGTAAAGAACAAATTGACGACTACAATAATAAAGTTAAAGACATCAACAAAGCGGTTAAAGTTTATAACGAGACCAATGAAATTTTAAATAAAAAAAGACAAGAAGTCATGAATGACTTAAGTATAGCTAATCAAAAATTTTTAGGAAAACATATTCCAAATGACTAAAGGATTTCTGTAAATTTGCACTCAAAATTTTTAATGTATGGGAAGAGCTTTTGAATTTAGAAAAGCAAGAAAAATGAAGCGATGGTCTGCTATGTCCAAAGCTTTTACACGTATTGGTAAAGATATTGTTATGGCAGTAAAAGAAGGAGGTCCAGATCCCGATGGAAATTCCCGTTTACGTGCCGTTATCCAAAATGCAAAGGCAGTTAATATGCCTAAAGACAATATCGAACGTGCCATAAAACGTGCCTCAGATAAAAACCAGGGGGATTTTAAAGAAGTTCTATTTGAAGGATATGCCCCACACGGTATTGCTATTTTAGTAGAAACGGCTACCGATAATAACACTCGTACTGTTGCTAATATTCGCTCCTATTTCAATAAATGCGATGGAAGTTTAGGCACCAGTGGTTCAGTTTCATTTATGTTTGACCACGTTTGTAATTTTAGGATTCACGCCGAAGGAATGGACATGGAAGAACTAGAACTTGAGTTAATTGATTTTGGTGTTGAGGAAATTTTTGAAGATGAAGATGGCATGTTAATTTATGCGCCTTTTGAAAGCTTTGGAGCCATTCAAAGCTATTTGGAAGAAAACAAAATAGAAATTTTATCTTCCGGATTTGAACGAATCCCACAGGTAACAAAAACCCTTACCGAAGAACAAGTTGCCGATGTGGAAAAGCTATTAGAAAAAATTGAAGAAGATGATGATGTACAAAACGTGTATCACACGATGAATGAGGGGGAATAAATTTTAACTTTTATTATTTTAAAACAATAAGTCATTGTCGAAACAAACAATACCGACAATGGAGCTATTTATTTTATATTACTGAAGTTGAAATAAATAGAATAAAGCTCTCAAAAAGCTAAAAAAGATTTAATACTTCTTTCCAACCACTCCTTCAAAAAATTTTCGAAGTTCTTCTAAATCGTTTTCAATATCCCCACTTATGTAAAAGGGGTTCCCAACTTTTACAGTTTTGGTCCCATAATCAAAAGCCACAGGAATAATAGGAACATTGGCTTCTTTGGCTATATAATAAAAGCCGGTTTTCCACTTGGCTACTTTTTTCCTTGTGCCCTCGGGTGCCATCGCAAGTCGAAACTCTTCCTTCATTTGGAATATTTTAGCAATTGCCTCTACCTTGTTTTGCCCAGAAGTTCTATCCAGTGGGGTTCCTCCAGTCCATCTAAAGTAATACGATAAAGGCCAGGTAAATAGCTCTTTTTTTCCTAACCAATTAATTGGAGTTTGTAGTGCTTTCCTAGCATATAAACCCACAAAAAAATCATGCCAACTTGTGTGAGGGACTACAATAATTACCGATTTCTTGATGTCTTGATTAAAGCTCCCTTTAATTTTCCACCCAAGAATGTTTTTAAAAATATAGTTAGATAAACCCATTTGGGGCTAATTTACTACATTTTAAGATAGAGACTTCGCAGTTTTTCGCGAGTGGCAATTTCTTCCCAATGATCCCCTAATGCATTTTCCCAAAGAGGTACTAAACTTAAGGCTATATCTATCATACTTTCCATTTGAGATTCAGAAAGGTCTTTACAAATTCCTTGCGGAATATGAATCGCATGACGTTTTTTCATTTTTTTGAAAATAGCAACATCTTTTGGGTAAAATTCTTCTAAGTGATCAAAAACAATGCAATTACCTATCCCATGCTTGGTTCCTAATACATAGGAAAGACCATAACTCATGGCGTGTGCTACCCCCACTTGCGAATAAGCAATACTCATTCCGCCATGCCATGAAGCCATCATCAATTTTTCACGAGATTCTTGTTCCGTTAATTCATCTTCTAAGAAAATTTGCATGCATAAATCGTAAGCTTTTTCACCATAGCTTTTACTAAATTCATTTAAAAATGTACCATTTAAGGATTCAACACAATGAATGTAACAGTCCATTCCTGTATAAAACCATTGGTCTTTTGGAACACCCTTTGTTAATTCTGGATCAAGAATCACTTGGTCGTAAGGGGTAAAATCACTATTTAAGCCCAATTTTTTTTCAGGCCCAGTAAGAATAGCGGTTCTAGAAACTTCGGCTCCTGTACCCGAGATGGTAGGGATTCCTACGTGATAAATACCTTTGTTTTTAATTAAGTCCCACCCTTGGTAATCGGCTGCACTTCCTTTGTTGGTTAGCATTAAAGAAACTGCTTTGGCAAGGTCCAAAATACTCCCCCCTCCTATTCCTATAATTCCGGAAGGCAAATAAGTAAATTCTGCTTTAATATTTTTTACAATAGTATCTACTTGTTCGGTTTTAGGTTCTTGCAGTGTTGAAACAAATAACAGTTTGTCATTAAAACGCAAGTTCATTCTATCAATAAGTTCTTTGCTATTTTTAAAAACATCATCTACAATAAAAATGAAAGGCGCTTTGTCTTTTCGTTCTAAAGAAATAATTGACGAAAGCTGGTCGAAACTTCCGCAACCAAAGACCACTTTGGGCACCATGGGAAAGTTTCGGTATTTATTATTAACCGATACTTTTTTTGTTTCTTTCAACACTTTATTTGCCCTAACTAAATCTTCGGGCGTATCAATTTCTATACCTTGTGTATTTGAAATAGCCATTTTTATATTTTTTCCATATTCTAGATAACGAATACATTCAATTTTTTCTGCCGCTTCGGTACTTCGCATGGGGAGGTGGTAAAAGTCCAAGATTGCTTGTTTCCGAAAAGCATAAATCCCTTTATGTTTATAATATTGAACCGCTACATTTTTATCCCGTGGATAGGGAATGGGAGATCTGGAAAAGTACAATGCAAAATTGTCTTTATCAACAATTACTTTTACTGCATTAGGATCGCTAATTTCCTTCCAATCGTTAATTTCGGTCATTAACGAAGCTAAGTCAATTTTTTCGGCATCGGGACCTTCAAAAACAGAAAGGACTTGTTCTAATCCACTCTTGCTGGTAAAGGGTTCGTCTCCTTGAACGTTGACGACAATATCCACATCCATATGCTCCACGGCCTCTGCAATCCTGTCTG
Source organism: Flavobacteriaceae bacterium (assembly GCA_041392205.1). GTDB lineage: Bacteria > Bacteroidota > Bacteroidia > Flavobacteriales > Flavobacteriaceae > Halomarinibacterium. Next base: position 134,066 of record JAWKMO010000003.1, read on the forward strand.
ATCCACAATCGTGTTCTTTTTTACTCATTATTGCTTTCCCACCTGCCGCTTCTATTTCATCAAATATTATTTGACTATCCGTAACCACATATACTTCTTCAAAAAGTTCGGTCTCCTTAGCCGCTTCATAGGTCCTAACTATTACGGGCTTACCCCCTAGGTCTTGCATTAATTTTCCGGGAAATCTTGAAGCGCCGTACCGCGCAGGAATCATTGCAATTATTTTCATGGTTGAGGTTACAGAATTGTTATTTAGATGTTACAGCTTCAAATTGGTTGCTTAGGAGCGTCTTAATTACGCTTTCCTTTTTCAAAGTGAGGTCAAAAATAAAAAAGATTATACACTTGGGGGATTCTTTTTACGAAGCTTTTTATAAAATTTAAAGAGGAGATAGAAAATGACTAAGACCAATAAAAACGCTAAAGGAGCAAAAACAATTGAAAGTAAAGACATTAGTGTAGCGCTTCCTGTCTCAACGGTAGCCACCACTGGATTTGCAATACCTCCTGTAGTTGCGGTAGACGTAAGCCGTAGGGCAGAAGTATTTCCTTTTATAGCGGCAGCAGTGCCCCCTCCCGCAATAATTGCTAAAGACCAAGTAATTAAGGGGCTTACATCTGCCATGGTGGCCATCATAACAGCAGTTCCTGCAACAGCTGCTAAAGGGACTGCAATGGCATCTAATAAGTTATCTACCCAAGGAATGTAATACCCAAAAATCTCAATAAGGGTTGCCACAGACAAAGTAATTATCGCCGTGAGACTCCCAGCCCATTGCCAACCTTCATCTAAGGGAAGATAATCGAAATAACCCGCCAAGCTTAGTACTAGTAATGGCAAAAATACTCTAAAACCTACGGCAGCAGCTAAACCAATTCCTAAAAAAATACTGAAAATAAATTCTACACTATTCATATTTCTAATCTACAAAAAAATCATCTTTAAAACCTATCAAATACAATTGTTCTTTTGCTCTGGTTACTGCAGTATAAAGCCAACGTAAATATTCTTTATCAACACCATTGGGCAAATACGGTTGCTCTACAAAAACAGTATTCCATTGCCCTCCTTGCGATTTGTGGCAAGTTATTGCATAGGAAAATTTTACTTGTAGTGCATTAAAATATTTGTTGTTTTTTATGGAAAGAAATTTTTTATAATTGGATTTTATAGCTGCAAAATCTTCCTTAACAGCTTCATAGAGTTTATTGGAGTCTTCGTAAGATAGTGAGGGTGTTTCAGAAACCAGTGTATCTATAAGAAGCACCGTTTCAAAGGGAGGCATTTTAGGGTAATCGATCATTTTTACTTCTACTTCTGCAAATTTGAAGCCATACATTTCTTTAAAAGCGAGGATTCTAAGAACTTCTATAATGTCGCCGTTTGCTATAAATCCTGCTTCTGAGTGAGGTTTTACCCAAAAGTAATTATTTTTTACAACCATTAAATAATCGCCCGTAGATAGTTCTTCTTCTTGAAATAATATTCGAGATCTAATATTTTGATTATACAAATTGGCTCTTTTATTTGAGCGTACAATAATTACGGTATCTTCATTTCCATTGCGGTTATAACTCTCATTAATGGCATCCATAATTTCCTGGCCATCTAAAGGGCGTATCAAATCGGGAAAAGGTATCATTTCAAATTTGAAGGATTCATAAAAGCCAGTATCTATAGCTTCTCGTATTCTTGTTGCATTTACTAGAATCCCGCTCATTTTTTGTTGTCTTACTACTTCGTTTAGTTCGATTTCAATAACTTGTTTATTGTAAAAATTCTCAAGTCTTTCTTTAAGCAAAGCAGGACTTATAGCTAACTTTATAGGAGGTAACTGGGCAGTATCTCCAATAAGAAGAAGTTTGCAGTTGTGCCCGCTATAGACATACTGCATTAAATCATCCAAAAGGGAGCCATTTTCAAAAAGTTTTGAGTCTACGGCAGCATCAGGAATCATAGAAGCTTCATCTACTATAAAAATAGTATTTCTATGTTTGTTGGGTTGTAAGCTAAAAGAGACCCCTCCGCTTTTTTCAGCTTTGGGATAATATATTTTTTTATGAATCGTAAAAGCTTCTTTTTGGCTGTAATTACTTATCACCTTAGCCGCCCTTCCCGTAGGCGCCAATAAAACAGGGCTGCTTTTTGCTTTCCATAAGTTTTTTACCAGTGTTCCTACTAAAGTAGTTTTTCCTGTTCCTGCATATCCTTTTAATAAAAACAAAGCATTTTTATGTTCCTGAAGGACAAATTTTGAAAGCAATTGAAGCGCTATATCTTGCTTGGGCGTTACGGTATGCGGAAAATCGCTTTTTAATAAACCATAAAATTGGGTAACGTCCATTATAAATTGAAGAATTAAGACTCAAAGATACTTAGGTTTTTTTCGGAATATACTTTTACCATTAAAAAAAAATTGTAGATTTGCTTTGCTTGTAATTAATAAATAACTCTTCAATTATTCGATATGATTTTAATCATTGTTCTTAGTATCGTTGTTATGATAGGTTTTGCTATTTTGGTAGCAAAATTTGTGAATCCAAAATTCAACACTTTAATATCCGTACTTCTGCTTGCGCTTTGTGGCTATTTAGGATACGAACTTTATCATTCTATTATTGGTCCCGTTCATTTTAATAATGCAAAAGAAGAAAGATATATAAATGTTATTGCTAAACTAAAAGAAATTAAAGCAGGAGAATTAGCCTATCAAGAGGTAAATGGTGAATTTACTGGAAGCTTTGATAGCCTTGTGCGCTTTTTGGATACCGCTAAATTTGCAATAACCACCCGAAGAGATACCAGCTATGCCGATGTAGCAAAAAATAAAGCTTTTGGTTTAGACCCTTTAAAAGGAGGATATTACATTGAAGATGTAATTATAGACACCCTTCGATTTGCTTCTATTAAAGATTCCCTTTATAAAAATGACAGCTATAAAACCATGATGAATGTTCCTGGAACTTCTTCAAAATTTGAATTAAAAGCTGGAAAAATTGAAAAAAATGACGGGAAGTATTCTGTTTTTGAAGCTAAGGTTGCTAAGGACATTGTACTAGAAGGATTGGATAAAGACCTTATTTCACAAGAAAAACAAGTAAACTCGGTAGATGGAGTAAATGGAGCCTATATTAAAGTAGGTTCTATGGATGAAGTTAATACCAGTGGAAACTGGCCAAAATTATACGACACTGCAAAAGATCAATAGTTCAAATACCAACCAAATAGATCGATTGTCCGTTCAAGTAACTTTGTGCGGACTTTCTTTTTTAATTTCATCTTCTGAAACAGATAAAGCATTTGTCATAAAACAACCTTTTGACGTTACAAAAACCCCCGAAGAGCTTCTGGAAGCATTAGAAATTGCTTTTAAAAAGGAAGAAAAACTAAAGCAAGCTTTTACTTCTGTTACCGTATTATTTGGCTCGCAATATTATACCTTAGTTCCCTCCTCTTTATTTGAAGAAACCAAAGCCAGTGAATATTTAAAATTTAACACCAAAATTCTTCCAAATGATTTTATAAGCTTCGACGAGGTAGAAACACACGATATGAAATTAGTCTACATCCCTTTTGCGAATGTAATAAATTATGTATTCGATAAATTTGGTGATTTTAAATACTTCCACACAACTACGGTTCTTTTAAAACATTTTTTAGAAAAAGAAAAGTTCACTTTAGGTTCGTTGGTTATTTTACATGTGGAGCAAGATTGGTTTGATTGTTTTGTTTTTAATAATGGAGCCCTACAACTGTGTAACAGCTATCCTTACAAAACCCCCGAAGATTTTATTTACTTTGTTCTTTTTGTATTTGAACAACTCAATATTAATCCAGAGACTTCTATGGTAAAGCTTTGTGGAGCCATTTCAACAGAGAGTTCTCTGTATAAAATTTTATACAAATATATACGGCATATTTCATTTGTAGAAAACACCTCTTTTCTTATTGAAAATGAACAACCCCAAGAAAATCTTGCGTTAAAATTGTTTTCCTAATGCGAATTATTTCTGGCACACATAAAGGTAGAAAAATACTTCCCCCAAAAGGATTACCCGTGAGGCCCACAACCGATTTTGCCAAAGAAGGATTGTTTAATATTTTATCACACAGATTGTTATTAAAAAATTCTAAAGCGCTAGACCTTTTTGCAGGGACGGGAAATATTAGTTTTGAATTAGCTTCTCGAGGAGCAACATCGATAACTGCAGTAGATATGGATTTGGGTTGTATAAAATATATTCAGAAAATATCAGAAGAATTAGATTTTCCAATCACTGTGCTAAAAAATGATATTTTTAAATACCTTGAATATCGAAAAGAATCTTTCGATCTTATTTTTGCAGACCCTCCCTATAACATCCGCATCGAAAAACTTCAAGAAATTGCTCAAAATATCTTAGAAAACAATTGGTTAAACCCTAACGGAATTTTCATCTTGGAACATACAAAAACCATCGATTTATCCCATTTAAATCATTTTCAAGACAGCAGAAAATATGGCGCTTCCGTTTTTAGTTTTTTTGAAAACAAAAATAACTGTTAGATCATTGCAAAAGTAATTGATTTTCAGTAATTTTATGTTTAATCAGGATGAAAACTTCACACCATATTGAACTTGATTTTGCCAGCATAGCGTTATTTGAAACCTATGCCATTTCTACCATTAAAGAAGGAGTTTCATTAAAACAAAATCAATTAAAACAATTTTTTGAAATATTTAGCGAATACTATCACGAAAAACCCTTCATATCCATTGCAAACCGAAAATTTGATTATAGTATAGACCCCAACCTTTTAAAAACCAACAAACACCCTGGTATTTTAGGCATTGGTGTGGTTTGTTATAATAAACACTCGCGCGAAACAGCGACCTTCGAAAAAACTTTTTATAAGGGCCCTTTTGAAATTTTTGATACTATTGAAGATGCGATTGTTTGGGCAAACGAGTTATTAACTCAATATCAAAAAAAAGCAGGCCTATAAGCCGGATTCTGTATTCGTTAAACGAACCCTTATCATTTATCTAGACAAATAGTTACCCATTTGTTCAATCTGCCTACCCTCCTACTTCGGGCGGGTACCCTCAAGCGTAGGTTTACGTGACATTTCACCGCATAGAGTTTACCTGATTTCACTACAGCATGACCTGTACTTTCTTTCTGTTGCACTTGTCCTTTCCCGAAGTAAATTCGAGACGACGGCTGTTAGCCGCTATGCTTCCCTATGGTGTCCGGACTTTCCTTTCCCAAATTAACTTTAGGAACGATAAGGCGACCTGCAATGCAAAAGTACTTTAAAATGTTAATAACTAAGATAAAATAGCCGTGTAGATTTTTAGAAAACTTATCCTACCTTTTTATATTTGTTTTACTTCTATGGAACACTTTATTGTATCGGCTAGAAAATACCGACCCTCAACATTTGCTAGTGTTGTAGGGCAAAAAGCAATTACCCAAACCCTAGAAAATGCCATCGAAAACAATCATCTAGCACAAGCACTATTATTTACAGGTCCTAGAGGCGTTGGGAAAACGACATGTGCACGAATTTTGGCAAAAAAAATTAATGCCGATGCCTCTCATAAAGAAGATGAAGATTTTGCTTTTAATATTTTTGAATTAGATGCTGCATCCAATAATTCGGTAGATGATATTAGAAGTCTTATAGACCAAGTACGCATTCCACCCCAAGTAGGAAAATATAAAGTATATATTATTGATGAGGTACATATGTTATCATCATCAGCCTTTAATGCCTTTTTAAAAACCCTCGAAGAGCCTCCTAAACACGCTATTTTTATTTTAGCGACAACCGAAAAACATAAAATTATTCCTACCATCCTTTCCCGTTGTCAAATCTTCGATTTTAAACGAATTACCGTTAAGGACATAAAACAACAATTAGCGGATGTTGCTGCTTCCGAAGGAATTATGGCCGAAGATGATGCACTACACATTATTGCCCAAAAAGCAGATGGCGCCATGCGAGATGCCCTCTCGATTTTTGATAGAGTGGTAAGTTTTTCAGGAAAAACAGTTACACGACAAGCCGTTACCGAAAATTTAAATGTCCTCGACTATACGTACTATTTTGAATTGACACAGTTGTTTTTGGAAAATAACCTTCCTTCAGCGTTGGTACAATTTGATTCTATCCTCTCTAAGGGATTTGACGGACACCATTTTATTGCCGGTTTGGCCTCCCATTTTAGAGACCTTCTCGTATGCAAAAATACCGAGACTATCGATTTACTGGAAGTAGGAGAGCAAGTAAAAGAAATGTATTTAAAGCAATCACAAATGTGCTCACAAGCATTTTTAATCGATGCCATAGCGCTTGCCAACAACTGCGATTTAAAATACAAAAACAGTCGTAATCAAAGGTTATTGGTAGAACTTTGTCTACTTCAATTGGGTTCGTTAACACACGAACCTGAAAAAAAAAATCCCAATAACAAGCCCTTTGTAATTCCCCCTTCTTTTTTTAAAATAGCCCATCCTCCTAACATAAAAGAGTCGTCTCTTCACAAAATTGATTCCATTGTCACCGAAGAAATCGATGCAAAAAACGAAAATAATAGTCCCAAAAAAGCTGAAAACCCTTCCACTTCTGAAACCTTTGTAAAAGAACAAGAAATTAGCAAACCTTCGTTAATTGCGGTACGAAATGCTGAAAAGGTTTCGGCATTTTCACTAAAGAGCATTCAAAAAAAGCAGGATTTAAAGAACGTATTTAGTGCGCAACAACCTGCCGAGGATTCGTTACCATCACAGGAGTTTTCAGAAAAAGAAATGCAAAAAGTTTGGGACGAATACACAAACAGTTTAGAAGCAAAAGGGCAATTTAACTTGCACTCCCATCTTACCATGGGGGTTCCTAAATTAGAAGGAAATTTAATCCATTTACAATTTCCTAACAGTACTATTAAAATTGAAGTAGAACGTGAAAAACCTAAACTCTTACAATACCTACGAAGCTCTTTGCAAAATTATGAAATAGACTTATCTGTTGAAGTTAATGAAGAAGAAATAAAAAGATATGCCTACCAACCTCATGAAAAATATGAACTTTTAAAAGAAAAAAACCCATTAATTGAAGCATTAAGAACTGCTTTTGATTTAGATATATAATTTTTATGCAAAAAGATAAAGACCAAAAAGCAATGTTAGGTTTAAAATTACCTACGGATCCTCGCTGGGTAAACATTGTAGAAAAAAATATTCAGGAAATTCTTACCGACCATGCTTACTGCGAACAAAAAGCTGCTTCCACAGCAATTTCACTTATTATTGGCTATCAAGAATACAGTGAGTTGGTAGATGAAATGAGTTTACTTGCGCAAGAAGAAATGAGTCATTTTAAAATGGTCCACGATAAAATTTTAGAGAGAGGATGGCATTTGGGTCGTGAACGTAAGGATATGTATGTAAATACACTAATGACTTTTTTTCCAAAGAGTACCGATAGAAATACAAAGCTTATCCATCGCCTACTATATGCGGCTCTCATTGAAGCCAGAAGTTGTGAACGTTTTAGATTATTGAGTGAAGCATTAGAAGATAAGGAATTGGCAAAGTTTTATCGAAAATTAATGATTAGTGAAGCAAATCATTACACCATGTTTCTAGGGTTTGCTAGAAAGTATGGTAACCGTGAAGAAGTGGATAAAAAGTGGCAGGCACTATTAGACTTTGAAGCGCAAATTATGAAGGATTTGGGTAAAGAAGAAATGGTCCACGGGTAATTACTATTGTATTCCTTTATTTTTATTATATAAACTTTTAATAATACCATCTGCCAATCCAATTTTGGGTACATACACGTTCTTGGCCCTACTCCATTTCATTGCCGATAAATAAATACGCGTTGCAGGAATAATTACATCGGCTCTATCGGCGTTCATTTGTAATTGATAGATACGTTCATGATAGGTGTACGATTTTAATTTTTCATAATAATCTGTTAGAAAAAAATAACTTAAAGGGTCCCCTAATTTTTTTCCGCTGGAACTATAAATACTATTAATATTTCCTCCAGAACCTATAAGACTCACTTTTTCGTACTTATGGGTATGTTGCTTTATCCAAACTTCTACTTCGTTCCAAACAGATTCTCTTACCATATCATTTAAAATACGAACGGTTCCTAATTGAAATGATTGAGAAACCACATTCTTCCCTTCCGAAAAAACGGTAAATTCGGTGCTACCGCCTCCTACATCAACATATAAAAATGTTTTATCAGAATCTATCAATTCTTTTAAATCGGTCGATGCAATAAGAGATGCTTCTGTTGCACCGTCAATAATTTCGATGGTAATTGCTACGTCACTTTCAATTTGTGCCACAATAGAAGCACCATTACTTGCCTCCCGCATGGCAGAAGTTGCACAGGCTCTATAGTCTTTTACCCCGTGGTTTTTCATTAATAATTTAAAGGCAGTCATGGCATCTACCATTCGTAAATAATTTCTTTCAGAAATTTTTCCTTCCAAAAACACATCGGCTCCTAATCGAATAGGAACCCTTACTAGAGAGGTTTTTTTAAAATGAGGTGCATTGTCGCCAAATTCTGTTACGGTCATAATAAGCAATCGTATGGCATTAGAACCAATATCTATGGCGGCGTATTTTTCTATATTTAACAAACTAATTTAGTTTTTGTAGGTAATAATTATACAGTTCTATTTGAGAGCGTTGTTTGGGTTTGTTGTTAACACGATAGATGTTATCTTGCTTTTCTGAAAAAACACGTGCTTTTACGTTGTCATTCCAACAAATTTCAAAAGTTTCCAATAATTCTTTTTGAATATCTAAATCATAAATTGGGCAGGTAATTTCTACTCGAGAATCCAAGTTTCTTGCCATAAAATCTGCTGAAGAAATATAATATTTGGGTGAGGCCGCATTTTCAAAAATGTACAATCGGGGGTGTTCTAAAAACTTGTCGACAATGCTAATCACTTCAATGTTGTCACTAAGCCCTTCTTTTCCTGGAATTAAACAACAAATTCCTCTAACAATGAGTTGTATTTTTACTCCAGATTGACTTGCCTTATAGAGTTTATCTATTATTCCGTAATCTGACAAGCTGTTTAATTTCAATTTAATACCACTCGCCAATCCTTTTTGGTGATTTTGAATTTCGGTATCGATTAAATGATAAATAGCATTTCGTGTATAATGAGGTGAAACTATTAAATGCCTATATTTTTTTACTTGATAATTTACTTCAAAAAAGTTGAACACTTTATTTATTTCCTTTCCTATCTTATCACTTGCCGTAAAAAGCGTATAATCGGTATAAATTTTTGCGGTAGATTCATTAAAATTTCCGGTGCTTATAAAGGAATATCGTTTAAGTTTTCCTTCTTCCAATCGCTCTACTAGACAAGCCTTGCAATGTACTTTAAGACCTTTTACCCCAAAGATTAACTTTACCCCTTCTTCCTGCATTTGCTCTGCATAAGTAATATTAGCAACCTCGTCAAAGCGCGCACGTAATTCAATTTGAACGGTAACATCCTTTCCATTTTTAGCGGCATTTATTAAAGCGCTTGCAATGTGAGATACTTCGGCTAGGCGATAGATGGTAATTTTAATAGATTGAACCTTAGGATCCAATGCTGCTTCCCTTAAAAATTTTACAACATAGCGAAAGGTATGATAAGGAGCATAAAGCAAATAGTCTTTTTTGGCAATTTTATCGAGCAAGCTTCCCTGTATGTTTAAGCCAGAAATAGGAAGTGGCTCGTTCACTTCATACAGTAAATCATTACGTCCTAAATTAGGAAAACTCATATAATCCCTTCGGTTATGATAGCGACCGCCTGGAATAAGGCTATCCATAGCGTCTATTCCCATTTTATCCAATAAATAATCGAGTGTGTCACGTGCTATTTCACTATCATACACAAATCGTACGGGATCTCCAGAGCTTCTATTGGCAACACTTTTAGAAATTTTTTCAAGAAAGCTTCTACTCAAATCGCTATCAATATCCAATTCGGCATCTCGTGTGATCTTAATCATATGTGCCGAAATACTTTCGTAATAAAAAATACTAAATATATTTCCCAAACAATGCCTAATTAAATCGTCGAGGATAATAATATATTTTTTTCCATTTTCTTCGGGAAGTACAATAAATCGATTAATGATTTTAGGGATTTCAATTAAGGCATAGTTTATTTTTGAAGGAAAGGTGGTGTCTTCTTCTTGCATAACCAGTCGTACTGCTAAATATGCTGCACTATCTTTAAGGGTTGGAAATTCTTCAAGTTCCGATAGCATGATGGTTACTAAAGCTGGGCTTACCACTCGTATAAAATATTCTGAAATAAATTTGCTTTGTGAAGTAGATATTTCCGTTTCATTAATTACATAAATATTTTCTTTCTCAAGTTCTTTTTCAATTTCAGAAAGAATCTGCAAACTATGTTTTTGTTGGTGAATCACAATTTGGGTAATTTCTTCCAGTAGTTCTGTAGCAGAAACCCCTCCTAATTCACTTCTTCCACCTTTTCCTGCTTCTACAATACGCTTGATAGTGGCATAGCGCACTTTGAAAAACTCATCCAAATTGTTCGAAAAAATTCCTAAAAAACGTAATCGCTCTAAAAGTGGCACGCTAGGATCTTCAGCTTCCTGAAGCACTCTAGCGTTAAATTGAAGCCAGCTTAAGTCTCTATTAATATATTTTGATGGCGTTTTTTTGGTGAGGAAGCTTTTGTTCATTATTTTAAATCTCTAGGGAAAACAGTTTGTAGGGTATTGCCATTGGATATTTTACTCCAAGTATTATCGTTAAATTCAATTTTTACAAATCCGCAAGTTGGCACATTGTCAAGATACTTATTTCCCAACATATTTGCTACCGATGTAAATGCGTGATTATGCCCTACAATCATAACAATATCATAACGATCGTCCAGCTGTTTAATGAGGTCCATTACTTTATGGCCGCTAAAATCGTATAGATTAGGATTTGTTTTAAAATTGTTTTCTATAATATGAAATGATTTTTTGAAAAATGTTGCGGTTGCAAAAGCCCTTTCGGCATCACTTGTAATAATTTGCTGAGGGGGTTTACATTCCTTCGCAACATAATTTGAAACTAAAACGGCATCCCTTTGACCTCTCTTATTTAAAGGTCGTTTATGGTCAATGACATCGTGCTCCCAAGAGGATTTTGCGTGGCGAACCATGTACAATGTTTTCATTTTATAAATTATAATTTTAGAATATTTATGGTGCCAGTCGTTCGATTATCCAATCGATGCCTAGTAAACGGTAACGAATTCGATCGTGTAATCTATTAGGGCGTCCTTGCCAAAATTCAAACTCTAAAGGATGAACAACATACCCCCCCCAATGCTCGGGTTTTGGCACTTCTTTATTTTCATATTCCTCCTCTAGCTCTTTTAATTCTCTTTCTAAAACGGCCCTACTTTCAACCAAGCTACTTTGATCACTTAAAAGCGCTCCTAACTGACTTCCCTTTGGGCGTGACGCAAAATAATTACGGGCGTCTTCTTCACTTGTTTTTTCAGCAAATCCTTTAATAATAACTTGCCTTTCAATATTTGGCCAAAAAAAGGATAGTGAAACTTTATTATTTTTTTCTATGGCTTTGCCTTTTTCGCTGGTATAATTGGTATAAAAATAAAATCCATTTTCATCATACTTTTTAAGAAGAACCACTCTTCCCCGAGGGAATCCATCAATTCCAATGGTTGTTAACGTCATCGCATTTACTTCGTCCACACCGCCAGAATCTTTTACATTGTAAAACCACGTACGAAACTGCTGAAAAGGATTTTTATCTACCCATTTTTCGTCCAGAACTCCTTTTTTATAGTTTTTTCGGTAATCGTGAAGGTTGTCTCGCATAAATTATTTTGCTTCCTGCAATTTACGAGTTTTCGCAAGCATGTGAAATAGCAACCTAATTAAATTTGGGTTAAGTATGAAAATTTAGATTTAGCCTTTTGAGAGCATCTTGTTAAGTAATACTATTTGTCCTAAGTGATAATAACAATGCTCTATCATTCCCTCGATATTGCGGAGATAAGTACCGTATTTAATATCGACAAAGGGAGAAGACAATTGAGAGTCGGGTACTTGTTCAACTAAGGTTGCAAATGCCTCGGCATCATTCCATAAATTATTCAAAAAAGTTTCCCATTGATCTTTAGATTCTATGGGAGAAAAGCTAAAACTGTAGACATCTTTTATATTTAGCGTTCCTCCTTCCAATACTTGTTTTACACCCACTACATAATAATGAATATGTTGAGCCAAAATTGCCATGGTATTTAAAGAGCCTATTTTTATCTCAGCTTTATCAAAAGTTACTGTTTCCAGTTGCGCTTTTAAATTGGTATTGGCGACCCATTTTCCGTTTAAAATAACTTCTCGAAATCGGTGGGCAAGGGTTATGGAAAGTTTCATAAAAAATTACATCAAAAATCCATTCACATCTTTTTCGGGTTCAGGAATATCAGCATCATTTATCATTTCGCGCAAATCTATTTCTATTCCTTTCGCGATAGAAGTAATAGGAACATCATTATAAGTGCCTTCGAAAGGGTTTTCAGAATAATCACCAATTTTTTCCATTAAGAAAAATATCCAAATAATAAGTCCCGACAAAAATGGACAAAGCCAAAACATCCAAGAATTTATATCCTTAAAAACATTCAATAATCCAAATGGAACAAATATTGAAAAAACGACGGTCATCCACAATGCCGTAGAAGCATACTGCCGGGGAAAGGGGAAGTTTTTAATACGTTCAGACTTGCCTTGATCCTCATAAAAAGCTACGATTAGATGATGAAATTCCATATGGCGAAAATCTTCAAAGACGTTTTCATTTCGTAACTGCTGAAGCCTTTCCGATTGTGTTTTAAGTATTTGAGTTGCCCTATTGCTTTTCGTTTTTAGTTGGTTTGCCTCTTCTTCAGGAATATATTTTAATAATTCTTCATCTACCTTCCTATTATCGCCTTCGGTTACTGCAGGGTTTTTATATCCTTTAGCCCTTTCGTTTATATGCTCCCAGGGCCTGCTTAATCGCAATTGATGCCGAAGCACTGTAAGCCATGCAATGTGTCTATAAAGCAATTCTTTTTGAATTGCATTTTTATTTTCCCCTTCAACAAAAGCTACCGTGGCAGCACCAAAGGACCGGCTATTATTTACAATACTCCCCCAAATTTTACGAGCTTCCCAAGTCCTATCATAACTACTATTATTTTTAAAGCCCAAATAAAAAGCAACAGCAATACCAATAATACTAATAGGGCTCCACGGAATGGAATAATCTATTTTGAAGTAAAATGCGAATCCTGAAACCACGAGACCATAAAGGGTTCCAAATATAAAAGGCCACTTAGACCAGTGTAGCGTCATCCAAAAGCCGTAATTTCTTTTTATATACATAGCCGTATTAGAATATTTTTTAAAATTTGAAATAAAGATATTAAAAAAGCCCTAAAGAACACTCTCCTATATTTTATCGCTATTATTGACTCCTATTACATTAAAACGCAAAGACTTTTCCGTCCTCAGCGAGTGCTACATTTTTAAAATATTGCTGGGCTTCTTCTTTAAAGGCTTCCAAATTGGTATAGCGACCCGAGTAATGCCCTAAAATAAGGGTTTCAACATTGGCTGCAAGGGCTATTTTTGCCGCTTGTGCGGCAGTACTGTGTTGGGTTTTTTCACATAGATCTTCGTGCTCATTTAAAAAGGTAGCTTCGTGATATAAAGCAGTAACCTTATTAATTTGTGGTACAATTTCTGGGAAATAGGCCGTATCACTACAATAGGCATAACTTTTGGGAAGCTCTGGAGGCAAAGTCACTTGCTTATTAGCTATGGTTTTCCCTTCTCTATTTACAACATCAAACCCTTGTTTTAATTTTGAAAAATAACTGTGGTCAATTTTTTTGGCAACTGTCGCTTCTAAATTAATTTTGCGTTCCCCTTCTTTTTCCTGAAATAGAAATCCATTGGTGTATACCCTGTGTTTTAATGGAATAGTGCTTATAACTACCGAAGTATCTTCATACATTATTTCTTCTTTAGTACTTTCTAATTCATGAAATAAAAGTGGAAAATTAGTCCAAGAGTTTCCTAATTTTAACTGAAGCGTAATCGCCTCTTTAATCCCTTTTGGTCCATATACGTGTAATTCGGCTTCTCTTCCTAATAAGCGAAATGTTGAAATAAGTCCCACTAAACCAAAGAAATGATCGCCGTGTAAATGTGAAATGAAAATATGTTTAATACGAGAAAACTTTACTTTATGCTTCCGCAATTGCACTTGGGTTGCCTCGCCACAATCTATTAAAAACATATGGCCTCTAAGCTCTAACACTTGTGCGGTAGGATTGTGATGCGCCCTTGGGGTGGCAGAGTGACAGCCAAGAATGGTAAGTTTCAAAAGGTTTATGGTTTAAGGATTAATGACTCTTGTATAAGATATGTTTTTGTTAATCACTAAACATATTTAAAATCCAAGATCCCTTTCAATTTCTTCCATTTCAACCATGTCTGCCGCTTCTTGTAAGGTGGGTACAACCATCATTTCGTCGGGAATATCATCAGGATCAATAGCGGTATTAACCAAAATTAAAGAGTGTTTTGCAGCTCTATGTTTAGTGGAAAGTGGTAAGAGTTCAAGAAGTTCCTCCAAATTAATATGGGTATACTTTAAAAGGTCTATCACCACATTTCTATCTTTAAAATTTTTTAAAACTTGTTCTGTAATAAAGGGGACAAATTCTGAATAACTTCCTTTATCATCTCCCAACACCACATAAGTATTGTATTCGCTAATCGTCATGATGTTTTATTTTTGAAGCCAATAAATAAATAACCGCCATTCGAATAGCCACCCCATTTTGTACTTGATCCAAAATAATGGCTTGTTTACTGTCGGCCACATCACTAGTAATTTCAACTCCTCTATTAATAGGTCCTGGATGCATTACTAGGATTTCCTTAGGCAAAGAATCTAAAATTTTCTTGGTAAGTCCAAATTGTTGCGCATACTCTCGTGTCGACGGAAAATAACTAATGTCCATACGTTCATTTTGTACACGAAGCATATTGGCTACATCGCACCACTCTAAGGCTTTTATTAAAGAGCTCTCTACTGCTACTCCTAATTTTTCTATGTATTTGGGAAGTAACGTTTTTGGCCCGCATACTTTCACCTTTGCGCCTAATTTTTGGAGGGCAAAAATATTGGATAATGCCACCCTTGAATGCAAAATATCTCCTACAATAACCACTTTTTTTCCTGCTACGTCACCCAATTTTTCACGAATAGAAAAACAATCCAGCAATGCTTGAGTGGGGTGTTCATGTGCCCCATCACCAGCATTTACAATACTTGCATTTATATGTTTTGAGAGAAACACCCCAGCTCCCGGGTTGGGATGCCGCATGACCACCATATCTACCTTCATAGACAAGATATTATTTACGGTATCGATTAAGGTTTCCCCCTTTTTTACGGAAGAAGATGCGGCAGAGAAGTTAATAACATCTGCAGAAAGTCTTTTTTCAGCCAATTCAAAAGAAAGTCGCGTACGAGTACTATTTTCAAAAAACAAATTTGCGATGGTAATATCCCTTAGCGAAGGAACCTTTTTAATAGGTCTATTGATTACCTCTTTAAAATGATCTGCTGTTTCGAAGATGAGTTGAATGTCTTCTTCGGTAATGTATTTAATTCCTAATAAGTGATTTACACTTAACTCGCTCATATTATTTTTCTACTAAATAAACTGCATCTTCACCCTCATTTTCCAGCCAACATACTTTTACTTTTTCATTATTTATGGCATCTACCTGTCTGCCTCTATAATCGGGCTGAATGGGTAAATGTCTACTAAAACGCCTATCAATAAGCGTTAAAAGCTCAATTTCTAAGGGTCTTCCAAACGATTGAATTGCAGTTAATGCGCTTCGAATACTCCTACCCGTATATAAAACATCGTCTATAAAAACGACTTTTTTATTTTCTACGATAAAATCTATTTTGGTCGTATTGGCCTCCAGTGGTTTTTCACTTCTTCGGAAATCATCTCTATAAAAAGTAATGTCCAAATACCCTAGTGAAATTTTTTTTATTTTATATTCTTGCTCTAGCAATTGTTTAAGGCGTTCGGCCAGAAAAATTCCTCTAGGCTGAATTCCTATAAGGACTGTATTTTCAAAAGTATCATGATTTTCAATTAATTGACAAGCCAAACGGTGGAGTGCGATGTTAATTTCAGTAGCGTTGAGAAGCACTTTTTGGCTCATAGAAGTTTCTGAATATTATTCAGAAGGCAAATTTAAGGGTTTTTGTTTAATATTTACCTCTGAAATTAGATTTAATAAAAAAGCCCTTCCATAGGGAAGGGCTTTTGTTAAGGTTTAGGAAGAAGGATTACTTCTTTTTCTTTCCTTCCATTTTATCTTTAATCTCTTGAAGCTTGGCATTAGCATCTCCTAAGGTAGGCTTTGCTTCTTCCGCTTGTTGGGCAGCAGCTTTTGCGGCTTGCTTTACAATTTTAGCTTCTTCTTCTTTATGAATAGACATATGAGACGCCACTACTTTCTTGAATTCTTTGTTAAACTCAATAATAACAAATTCGGCTTCTTCTCCTTTTTTCAATTCACTTCCGTCTTCTTTTTCTAGGTGACGTTTTGGAATAAATGCACTAATGTCTTCATTAAAGTTAATTACCGCACCTTTGTCTACCATTTCGTCGATCGCTGCAGTATGCTTGGTTCCCACTGCAAAGTCATCTTCATATTTATCCCAAGGATTATCCATAGTTTGTTTGTGGCCTAAGCTTAGTTTACGCCCTTCAACATCTAATTCTAATACTACCACCTCTAATTTGTCTCCAATATTAGTAAACTCACTTGGATGCTTAATTTTCTTCGTCCAAGAAAGATCACTTATATAGATAAGGCCGTCGATTCCTTCTTCTAATTCTACAAATACCCCAAAGTTGGTAAAATTACGCACAATTCCTGTGTGGTTAGAACCTACTGGGTATTTTGCCGTAATATCGGTCCAAGGATCGGGGGTCATTTGCTTAATTCCTAAAGACATTTTACGTTCTTCACGGTCTAATGTTAATACCACCGCTTCTACTTCATCTCCTACACTAACAAAATCCTGCGCACTACGCAAATGAGTTGACCAAGACATTTCACTTACGTGAATAAGTCCTTCTACTCCTTCAGCAATTTCAATAAAGGCTCCGTAATCTGCAATAACTACAACTTTTCCTTTTACTTTATCTCCAACTTTTAATTCTTTTCCTAGAGCTTCCCAAGGATGCGCGTTTAATTGTTTAAGACCTAATTGAATACGAGTTTTGTCTTCATCAAAATCAAGAATAACAACATTCAACTTTTGATCTAAATCCACAATTTCGTTAGGGTGGTTAATTCGTGACCAAGAAAGATCTGTTATGTGAATTAATCCATCTACCCCTCCTAAATCAACAAATACTCCATAAGAAGTTACGTTTTTCACCACTCCTTCTAATACTTGTCCTTTTTCAAGTTGACCAATGATTTCTTTCTTTTGCTCTTCAATATCTGCTTCAATAAGTGCTTTGTGAGATACTACAACATTTTTAAATTCATGATTGATTTTTACAATCTTGAATTCCATAGTTTTTCCAACATACACATCATAATCGCGAATGGGTTTCACATCTATTTGTGAACCTGGTAAGAAAGCTTCGATACCAAATACATCGACAATCATTCCGCCTTTGGTTCGACACTTCACAAAACCGTTTACTACCGTTCCTTCGTCGTGTGCTTTGTTTACACGATCCCAAGATTTAATAGTTCTTGCTTTACGATGAGAAAGGATTAATTGTCCTGTGGCATCTTCACGAACATCGATTAATACTTCTACTTTATCCCCTACTTTTAAATTAGGGTTGTAACGGAATTCGTTTAACGATATAACACCTTCGCTTTTGGCATTAATGTCGATAATCGCATCACGATCTGTTAAATACACAACAACACCTTCTACAACCTCATCGTTTAAAGTATCTACAAAGTTTTCGGCTACCAGTTTTTCAAATTCTTGTAACTGTCCTTCGTCTACTTGGTCGATTCCTTCTTCGTAGTTGTGCCAGTTAAAATCTTTTAGGAATTTTTCAGGGTTTGCTTCTTTTGCAGAAACTTCCTGCTTAGGTTGAGCTACTGCTGTTTCTTCAACTGTAACTTCTTCGTTTTTTGCTTTTTCAGCCATTTTAAGTAAGAATGCACGGGTATATTTTTATTAGAAACTTCATCGTGCTTTGTATTCTATGTTCTTACTGAAAGAGTTGCGACCATCCCATAGAAGGGTTCTGTTTTTTTGTTCATTCCTTTTCGCTTTCAGATAATGTCGCCAAAAAGGGTCGCAAAATTACTATTTTACTTTTGATTTTCAAAGAGTTTTGCCTTTCAAAAGCATTTTATTATAAAATTATTTTTAATACGTATTAAAAATAAAGTTAATCAACCAAAAAAGCTGTAAATACAGATTCTAAGAAGAAACCCTACTTCCTTTACCTCTCTTTTTTTTAGTTAAAATTTGTTAAATTACTACTTTGTTATACATAGTACTGTAACATTTTTATATTACTATCGTCTATCTAGTATCAATCATTAATTAAAAAACGAACAATTTAAAAACAACAATCATGAGAACATTAAACAGTAACACCTTAACAGAAAAACCAAAAAGCTCTTTAGGATTTGTATGGAATACAAAAAGAAGATATAGATAAGGGTAACCTTAAAAATTAAAGCTATGAATCCACTTTTAAAAAACCGTAAAATAGTAAAGAGAGAAAATAGACGAAGGGATTTACATTTTTTAAAAAGGAGCTATTTCCCAAGCGTAATTACAGGGCCAAATGATTACAATTGTCTTGCAACAATTTAAGGCCTTTAAAATAAAAAAAGCCGCTTTTAAAGCGGCTTTTTTTTAAGACTTAACCCTTCCTGCTATTCGGTCTTTTGCTAACTGAAGCAATATATGAAATTGGTCTTCTTGATTGGTATCACTATTGTCTATCACAATAGCACCTTCGGCAATTTTTAGCGGTGAATCTTTTCTGGTAGAATCGATGGTGTCCCGTTCGGTAACATTTTCCAACACTTCTTCAAAAGTAAGGGAATCACCTCGTTCTAGTAACTCTTCGTAACGCCTTTGCGCTCTAACTTTATGGGATGCCGTCATAAATATTTTTAGTTCGGCATTAGGAAAAACGACCGACCCAATATCTCTGCCATCCATAACGATGCCACCTTCCTTACCCATTTGTTGTTGTTGTTCTACCAATTTTTTCCGTACTGCGGAAACCGTGGCAATAGGGCTTACAAATTCTGAAACCTCCAACGTTCGAATTTGTTTTTCTACATTTTCTCCATTCAAATATATTTCTGCTTTATTGTCTAAATTCTTTTTGAATGTTAACTGAATGTCTTTCAAGGAATGAATTAAACGCTCTTTGTCAAAATGCTTTCTCGAAATAAATCCTTTTCGAAGCGCAAATAAAGTGACTGCTCGATACATCGCCCCCGAATCCACATAAATATATTTCAAGTAATCTGCCAATTGCTTTGCAACCGTACTCTTGCCAGTAGAAGAATGTCCATCAATAGCAATGGTAATTTTTGGCATTACTGAAGATTTATATTGAGTCCGAAAAAGCTAGTGGCTGCCGCAGAGTTATATTTTGAATAGGCATAACTTAACCGAAGTTTATTAAGTTTAATGGAAAATCCAGCACTTAATCCTGCAAACGAACGCTGTTCAATAATTCGTAATTCTTCGGCACGACGTAAATTATAACCTAATCTTAAGTTGAAACCGCTTTCGGGAAAAAGTTCAATTCCTACTATCATATGCCGAAAAGCATTATCTATAAAGGTGATTTTTTCGGAGGTTGTATTTCCTTCCAAATCGATTTCATCGCGATTTGGGTTGGCAAATGCAATGTTCCAAGTTTGCATATTTTCCAAAGTAAAATGCCACCGTATAGGAATGTTTTGAAGCGTTTGAGAGATTCCTAAAACTACTTCAAAGGGTAATTTTTCAATAGTGTTTTCGTACGGTTCTATTTGGGTTCCTAAATTTCTTGCAACTGCAGTTATATGCAAATCCCAGTCTTCGTAAACATACATAACAGCCACATCTATTGCTACTCCTAAGGAACTATATTGCTCTAATTTTGAAGAAATAAATTTTACATTGCCCCCAATATGAAAATTGGTAAAAGCAATGTTTCTAGCATGCCCAAAAGAAAGGGCTACTTCCCCTCCACCAAAGGAATCTGTGGGGTTCCCTTGTTCGTCATAACCATCAAATTTACCATAATTAATATACGTTACTCCTGTATGCAATACTTGGGTTCTTCGATCCCATAAATAGGCATAAGAAGCGGTTCCATAACTAACATCTCCCAAGTAGTTGTTAAAATTTAAACTTAATTGGTTGTCCATTTCTGGGTTAATGCTCGCGGGATTATACATCCCTTGTGTGGGATCATAATCATAATTGGTAACGACTTTCCCTCCCAAAGCCACTTGCCTTGGAGAAATACCTAAATTAAGAAATTGATAGGTGGCTCTTCCTCCTACTTGCGCAAGGGTTGCGGTAGCAAAAAAAAGAAAACTTATTAAAGTGAGTTTTTGAACCATTAACCTAGCAAACGTTCCTTGGAGTTTAAACGACTACAATGATAATTTATTTTTGGCGACTAAAAAAGGATTATCCCTCTATCGTTTTAAGAGATTAAAGCTTTTTGGCGTTTTTAACTTTTTGCTTAGTAATAGCAACATCCAATACGTCACTCATTTCTTTAACATAATGAAAAGTCAATCCTTTAAGGTATTCTGGTTTTATTTCCTCTATATCTCTTCGGTTCTCTTCACAGAGTATAATTTCCTTAATTCTGGCGCGTTTGGCAGCGAGTATTTTTTCTTTAATTCCACCTACGGGTAAGACCTTTCCTCTTAGGGTTATTTCGCCAGTCATGGCAAGGCTTTTTTTCACTTTTCGCTGCGTAAACAAAGAAACTAATGAGGTTAACATGGTAATTCCTGCGCTTGGACCGTCTTTAGGAGTAGCTCCTTCGGGTACGTGAATATGAATATTGTAATTTTCGAAAACATCGGGGTTGATGCCTAATTTTTCAGTATTCGATTTTATATATTCTAAGGCAATAGTAGCCGATTCTTTCATTACATTTCCTAAGTTTCCCGTCATGTTTAAAGCCCCTTTTCCTTTAGAAATAGCCGATTCTATAAACAAAATGTCGCCTCCTACACGAGTCCACGCTAATCCTGTTACCACGCCAGCAACTTCATTATTTTCGTATTTATCGCGTTCCATTTTGGGGCCACCCAAAACATCCATAATCATTGCGTGGCTTACCTGTACTTGGTATTCATCTTCCATAGCAATCTTCATAGCCGCATGCCGAACCATTTTTGCAATTTGTTTTTCAAGGCTTCGCACCCCACTTTCTCGAGTGTAACCTTCCACAATTTTTTCGAGTTGCGGTTTTCCAATTTTTAAATGCTTGGAAGAAAGTCCGTGCTCTTTTAATTGCTTTGGAAGTAAATGACGCTTCGCTATTTCTACTTTTTCTTCAATGGTATATCCGGTAACATCAATTATTTCCATTCGGTCTCGCAAAGCAGGCTGAATGGTACTCAAACTGTTTGATGTTGCAATAAACATGACTTTGGAAAGGTCGTATCCTAATTCTAAAAAGTTATCATAAAAAGCACTGTTTTGTTCTGGATCTAATACTTCCAACATGGCCGAAGAAGGGTCTCCTTGGCTGCCTACAGACAGCTTATCGATTTCATCTAAAACAAACACCGGATTACTGGTTCCCGCTTTTTTAATGCTTTGCACAATACGCCCAGGCATGGCACCAATATAAGTTTTACGATGGCCACGAATCTCGGCCTCGTCCCGAAGGCCTCCCAAAGACATACGCACATATTCTCTTCCTAAAGCCTCTGCAATAGATTTTCCCAAAGAAGTTTTACCCACTCCAGGAGGTCCATAAAGACAAAGAATGGGCGACTTCATATCGTTACGCAATTTTAAAACCGCTAGGTATTCAATAATGCGTTGCTTTACATCGTCCAACCCATAGTGATCTCTATCTAGGATTTTGCGCGCCCGCTTTAAATCGAATTTATCTTTGCTATACTGATTCCAAGGTAGTTCTAATAAAAGGTCTAAATAATTTCGTTGAATGCTGAATTCTGCAACCTGCGGATTCATACGTTGCAGTTTGGCAAGCTCCTTTTCAAAATGTTTTTTTACCTCTTCCTTCCAAAGCTTGGTTTTACTTCTAGCACGCATTTCTTCTATTTCCACTTCGTGGGAAGGCCCACCCAATTCTTCTTGAATGGTCTTCATTTGTTGCTGAAGAAAATACTCTCGCTGTTGCTTGGAAATATCACTTTCTACTTTAGACTGAATGTCCATTCGTAGGGAAAGCTTTTGCAGTTCAACATTTAAATATTTCAAGGTTTCCATGGCGCGTTGCTCAAGATCATTAATCTCCAGCAACTGCTGTTTTTCTTTTACCGAAATGTTTAAGTTGGAACACACAAAATTGATTAAGAAGGGAACGCTTTCAATATTTTTAATAGCAAAAGCGGCATCCGAAGGAATGTTTGGACTATCCTTAATAATCTCAATGGCCAGTTCTTTAATAGATTCGATTACGGCGGCAAAATGTTTATCATCCTTAGCGGGTCTTGCTTCGGCGACTTCTTTAATTGTTGCGGTTAAATAAGGGTCGGTAGTAACCAATTGCGCTACCTGAAAGCGTTTTTTTCCTTGAATAATAACAGTGGTATTACCATCGGGAATTTTTAACACTTTTAAAATCCTAGCCACCGTGCCAATGGTGTTAATATCTTCTAGGCCAGGGTTTTCTTTAGCTTCCTCTTTTTGAGAAACCACCCCAATGACCTTACCTCCTTTATTAGTTTCATTAATAAGTTTAATCGATTTGTCTCTTCCCGCAGTAATAGGAATAACTACACCTGGAAAAAGAACGGTATTTTTTAAGGGAAGTATGGGAAGTGTTTCGGGAAGGTCTTCCTTAGCCATGGCATCTTCATCTTCGGGGGTCATTAAAGGGATTAATTCGGCATCTCCGTTTATATCCTGAAATGACAAACTGTCTATGGATATTAATTTTGTTTTCGACATATAAATTTATAAGACATATTGTCGTAAAATTACCTTTTACAAGCGTCTTCTTTTGTAAATTAGTACTGCTTATTTACTGAAATATCACCTACATTAGGTGTTTTCAGTAGTTTTATTCACTTCATTATTTCAATAGTTATGCCAAGGATTAATGGAACATGGAGATAATGAGAAATTGAAATATATATAATTATATTGTTTCTTTCTGAAAAATTTTAAGACCCAAGTGTAACATTTTAGATCCCTCCCTATCTCTATAACAAACCATTTATTTTTTTGACACTAACCAACCAAAAAATAGAATCGTTACTCGCTCTTTGTCAGAAGGGAAACTCATTGGCACAATTAGAAGTGTACAATCGATACCACAAGGCTATGTACAATACTGCCTTACGAATTGTTAAAAACACTGCCGAAGCAGAAGATGTTATGCAGGAATCCTTTATCGCTGCCTTTAGCAAATTGGATTCCTTTAAAGGCAACGCAACATTTGGCTCATGGTTAAAAAGAATTGTGGTTAACAATAGTATTGTGCACTATCGCAAAAGCTTACGTTATACCGAGTTCCCCGAATATGGAATAAAAGAGGACGTAGCGGAAAGTTATGGTATGGATAGTGAAGACTATGCTAGTATACAGCTGGAACGATTGCAAAGTTGTATGAAGAGCCTTCACGAAAGCTACCAAAATATTCTTACCCTTCATTTTATAGAGGGGTATGATTATGAAGAAATTTGTGAAATCCTCAATATAAGTTACGCAAACTGTAGAACTTTAATTTCCAGAGCCAAAGAAAGTTTAAGAACAAAATTAATGATACCCGTATGAACCCGAATGAATCCTTAGAAAAAATGTTTGAAAGACTACAAGGTAGCTTCGATACCGAAGAAACTCCCGTAGGTCACCAACAGCGATTTTTGGAAAAAATGAAAGCGCAGTCCTCTTCCCAAAAAGCACCTACTTGGTGGAAACCCCTTTCTATTGCAGCTTCTGTTCTATTGTTAATAGGAATTGGATTGTACAGTCTATTCCAAAAAGAACAACCCACGGGCTTGGCCAGTGTTTCTTCTGAAATGGAAAAAACACAATCCTTTTTTGTGACCACCATCAATCAAGAAATTGAAACCTTAAAGAGTTTCCAAGATGAAGACACCCAACAGCTTGTTGCCGACGCCTTAAAAAGTCTAGAGAATTTAGAAACAGACTATGAAAAGCTAAAGCTAGACTTAGTAGAAAGTGGCAACGATAAGCGTGTTGTAGCAGCCATGATCGCTAATTTTCAGAGCAGAATAGAAATTTTAGAACAAGTATTCACCACCATGGAAGAAATAAAAACCCTTAAAGCAAATAAAAATGAAACAACTATATAATCTTATCTTTTGGGTAGGGCTACTCCCTGTTGTAGCTATCGCCAATAACAACCCCTGTTTTAATGGAAAGTATACCAAAGAAAAAACCATAAAAAAGGAATTTAGTGTAATCCCAGAAGCAACCCTTAAAGTAGATAATAGCTACGGAAATATTGATATTGTGACTTGGAACGAAAATAGAATTGGTATTGAAGTACGCATTCGCACCAATGGCAATGACGAAGAAAAAGTACAAGAAAAATTAGACAATATTGATGTGGTTTTTATGGCAAGTACTTCTTTGGTAAGTGCCAAAACTATTTTTAAAGACCGTAAAAACTCTTCATGGAGTTGGTGGGGGGGTAATAACAACAAAAATGTGCACATGGAAATAAATTATACCATTAAAATGCCCATTACCAATAACGTAGATCTTAATAACGACTATGGAGGTATTACAATAAACGAGCTAAAAGGAAGTGCAAAAATTAATTGCGATTATGGTCAAATTAATATAGGCAAGCTAATGGCTGATAATAATTCATTAAATTTTGATTACACCAAGAATTCTACGATAAGCTATATGAAAAGCGGTAAAATTACTGCAGACTATTCTGGTTTTACTATCGACAGAGTAGAGGTTTTAGAACTAACTGCAGATTATACCCATAGCGAAATAAATGAGGTAAGTATGCTTTCTTATACCTGCGACTATGGCAAAGTGGTGGTTGGAAAAGTAAACAAAATTATAGGGCGTGGAGATTATATTCCTTTACGCATTAATACTCTTACCGGAAATCTTAATGTAAATACCGATTATGGTTCGGTTTCAGTAGATACTATGACCGCTTCGGTGAAGGAGGTTACTATTAACTCGGATTATGCGAGTATAAAATTAGGGTATGATAGTAATTTTAGTTTCGATTTCTATATAGACCTTTCTTATGCTAGCTTAAAAGGCGAAGAAGATTTAGAAATTATGAAAACTTCCAAAGATTATTCCAGTAAAACCTATAGTGGGTATCACGGCACCAAAGCCTCTGGAAATACCATTAATATTCAATCTGATTACGGCGGAGTTACCCTTTACCAAAACTAAAAACAATAAAACACATTATTATGAACACATGTAAATCAATTCTTGCTTTTGCCCTACTAGTCACCACAACCTCACAAACTTATGCCCAATGGGGATGGAATAAAGTGGAAGGAAACGGTGATATTACTACCAAAACCATTACTACGGAAACGTATGACGAGATTAAAGCCATAGGCTCTATCGATGTGCATTTAATGAGCGGTACCGAAGGAAACATCTCGGTTACCACAGACGCTAATCTACAAGAATATGTTGAAATTGAAGTGAGCGGTAATACCTTAAAAATAAAACTACAAAAAAATATTTCGGTAAAAACCAGGCATGGAATTCACGTTACCGTTCCCTTTACAGAGGTATCTGCCATTAGCTTAACGGGTTCTGGTGATGTAGATACCAAAGATGCAATTAAGGGAGATTTCTTAGAGGTTTCGGTAACAGGCTCTGGAGATATTACCTTAATGGTCGATACAAATTCAATAGAATCTACTACCACAGGCTCTGGGGATATTACCTTAAATGGCAAAACAAATAATTTAAAAGTAAATGTTACGGGAAGTGGCGATTTTAGAGGATTTGAATTAGAGGCTAATAATACTAAAGCCACGGTAAGTGGTTCTGGCGATGCAAAAGTAGTGGCTAAGCAAAGCCTTACCGCACGTGTTAACGGCTCAGGGGATATAACTTATAAGGGAAATCCCGAACGCAGCGATACCAAAACTTCGGGATCTGGGGATATAAGTTCTTTTTAAAAACCCAGATTAATTACAAATAGAAGCCCAACCATGTGTTGGGCTTTTTGTTTACCTGCGTTTTATTAACTTGTTGACCTTTTGGGATGAATTAAGTAAAATTTTAAATGCAATGAAGAGCTTTCAGGGCGACGATATTATGAATTGCAAATCAAGAGACAAGAATCAAGAGACAAAACTGGGGACATTATAAAAACACTGATTCTGCTCTACTTAGTGAATACTTTTCAACTATCTTTAAGTTATTTCCTGAAAAACTTTGTGGCATTAAGATATGGAAAATAGTATCCATGTGGATATTTAATAGTCGCTCTAAATTTGAAAAAAAACTTTAATTATAGAATACTATTAGAAATTAGACTAGTAATAACTCTAATCAAATTCTTAGCATCAATATGTACTAACAATCCCGACGCTGAATTTTGGACTCAAAAAGGAAATAGTCTCCAAACGAAATTAGTTATTAACAATATGGTGAAAAAATCAACGCTATCGTGGTAGGCGGTGATATCCACATTTCGTTTGAATTTGAAAAATTACCCAAATAGCAGGATTTGTAGCTGAGATCCTTGTAAAATAATCCTTACACCTTCTCCGCCGCTTCTTCGCCTGTATTGATAGCGCCTTCCATAAACCCTTGCCAATCTGCTAGATGTTCTCCTGCAAAATGCGTATGTAAAAAGGATTCCTGCAAGATAGGCCGTACCCTAAACCATTGGTCTTTGCCATAGAGCGCATACGCTCCTTTGGAATAGTTGTCGGTTCCCCAGTAATAGTTTACTTGTGCGCTGAGCTTGCTTGCCACGTCTCCAAAATGTGGGCTAAGGGTTTCTGCAATCATTTTTGAGTTCCAAGCGTCACTTTGGTTGGCTATTACTGCGGCTTTTTCACCTATGCTGTAGGAAATGAGCACCCCTTTATCTGATTTTTGATTTTTGGTGGCATGGTAAAAATAATGGGGGCTTTGGTCTGTCACCATATCAAAACTTTCGTCCTTCCAAAAGCGATCGTTGAAGAGCATGGCGTGCTTGTTAATGCGCGCATATTGTAGTTCGTTTATGGCATTTACTTTTTCGGTAGGCAAACCAGGTTGCCAGTCTATTTTGCTCATGGCAAAGGTAGGGATGGTACAAATAAGCTTATCGGCTTCAAACTGTTGTCCATTATCGCAATAAACTGTTACGGTTTTGTTTTGTACAATTTTGGTGACGGTGTGTTTCAGTAAAATAGTTTCCTTTCCTATTTTTTCGGCTAGCCGTTCTGCCAGCATACTATTGCCACCTTTTATTTTAAGATCCATTTCGTTTTTTTCGCTGCTTTCGGCATATTCTGCCAGTGCGGCAAAGGCAGAAACATGACGGATGCTTTCGCCAAAATCTGTACTATCGAGTAGTTCGCGGATGTCCAAATCGCGCCCATCGCAACCGTTTTGAACTAGATACCGCCACCAGTCCATTTTATCCATTACGAGTTTGTCGTTTTCAGAAAGATCGCTATACTTTTCCAGCAGTTGGTTCATGCGGTTGTTCCACTGGTCACTATACTCCCATTTCCCTGCCGGGGAATAGGCGCCTTTGTAAATAAGATGGGAATCAAACTGGTTGTTTTGTAGTTCTAGGTTTAATTCGCTACAAAGTTCATGAATACGAGTATGCGAATTTCCTACCCACTCCCCTCCTAGCTCTATCACTAGATTGTTGTCCATTTTATGGGAAAAAACACGACCTCCTATACGAGACCGACTTTCCAAAACAACACAATTAATATTGCGCTTTTTGAGCTTATAAGCCGCCGCAAGTCCTGCGAAGCCGGCGCCAATAATAATAACAGAGGTAGCTTTTGGGGTAAAAAGGGTTCCAAAGGAAGGTGCGGGTAACACCAAGCTGGCTGCAGTAGCCACAGATGCTTGTTGGATAAATTTTCGGCGCGTAGTCATAACGAAGGAATTTGTTGGTATATATAATTTGAAAAAAAACATTCTTTTCAAAAAGTATTTCTGTATTCGTTATACCCCACCCAATACTTTATGTTTCTAACCGCCTTACATTTCAGCAATCCTCAGCAAAAAATCATCACCCCACACTTCACTGGATTATTAAAGCGATATCGCAAAATACCCATTGGTTACTTCATAGATTGTAGGATCGTTCCCTAAGGGATCTATGGCCGAAAACTGGAATGCACCTTCTAGGATGCCACTGCTTTGTTCATAGCTGTAAATGGTTAATACCCCGGGACTAGATTTAAACAAAATAGAGCTTCCAATATTAGGATTTACAATACCTACCTTTTCATCCCCTAAATCGAAGAAAGGAGCCATCTCGTAGGTACCTACTTCAATATCGATAGGGAAAGAAACGGTTAGACTTCTATTGGTAGCTGAATCAATCGTGGTAATATTGATAATGGTTACGCCGTTAAAAGGATTTTGGGTTACTTCTATGGAATCATAGGTATAGGCCTCGCCATTAATATCGGCCATAAGGGTATTATCTACCGTCCCGCTATTTTCAATGAAATCGATAGTAAAAGTGCCTTCGGTTACTTCATAGATAGGTCCGCCTATAATAGGGTCTTGGGCTAAAAATGAAAAGGTTGCAGTCATTTTTCCAGTTTGCGCACCAAACTCGGTAAAGGTTATGGTTCCCGACTCTGGGACAGCAGTAAGAGATTCTCCACCCGCAGCGTCATTATAGCTAGCAAAAAGGATGCTACCATCGGAAATGGGCATATCGGCTGGCGGAAATGTATAGGTGCCAACACCGCCTAAGTTTTCAGGAATATCAATGCGTATTTGAGCCCCATTTACTGTGGTTGCTATAATGTTAACCATAGGCGTACCGAACACTTCTACTCGGTTTACCACAATAGTTTCGTCTATAAATTCATTTCCATCTATTAAAGCATAGAAATTAGCATCGGGATCTACATTACCTCCACCGCCAGTGGTATCACATTCTGCAGGGGTAGCGGTGCCGCTCAACAGTTCAAAAGTAACATCGGTAAAAATACCATTGGTAACCGTTACTGTTTCCATGCTACCATCGCTTCCTATACGATTTGCAGTAAACTGAAAAGTTCCTGTAATGGTGAGTAATTCAGAATTAAATTCAAGTATTTCAGCAGACCCAGTGCCACCCGAACCTCCAAAAGAAACAAAAGGATTGTTATTTTGATTTACAAGTTGGTATTGTGCGGGATTTGTAATAAGCGATAAATCGTAAATACAAAGACCTGTACCGGTGATTCCTAAGGAAATGGAATTACCATTAGCATCGGTAGCTTTAAGCGATAAGTTTCCTTCGTTTAGGTCGGCAACGACCAAAGTTGCTTCAAAAGTGGCACCGTCTACTGTAGCAGTAAATAGGCCATTGTTTTGTCCATTCCCATCGTCGGTAATAAATTCGCCTTCTAAGGTTTCATTTGTACAACTTGAAAAACATAATGCCAGTAGGGCTAGTAGCATTCCGTTTAAAATAATCGCTTTTTTCATAAGTAAAAAAATATTTTATAAAGCTGAAGACCCAGTCCCAACGGTAGGTTGAGATGGAATGCCCAAATGATACATCTTCGGCGGGTTTTTAAATTTTAGTAATGGGCATTTCATAAAGTAAGTACGTTAATTCGCTAGGTATGTAACGCAAACATAAGTAAAAATTGTTTAATCTAATTGTTTTCTTGGAACTCTAAATAATAAAATGATGCCTATTAAAAAGAAAATGAACAAAAATAAAATTGCATTTCGCATACTCCCTGTAATTTGGTCTATGGAAGCAAATATTCCCATTCCAATTACAATTCCTATTTTTTCGGCCACATCATAAAAACTAAAATAAGAAGTCGTGTCTTCGGTTTCTGGTAAAAATTTTGAATAGGTAGAACGCGCTAGTGATTGTATCCCTCCCATAACAAAACCCACACAAGCAGCTGCTATGTAAAATTGTGTAGGACTTTCCATAAAATAGGCATAAAAACACAAACTCATCCAGATACAATTAATAAAAATAAGGGTAGTAATATTACCAAATTTGGCCGACGCCCGTGAGGTTAATACAGCCCCTACCACGGCCACTAGTTGTATCACTAAAATACTAATAATAAGCCCCATGGTTTTTGCATCATCACTTCCCCACACTATTTCTTCTTCTCCAAAATAGACTGCCACAAGCATAATAGTTTGCACCGCCATGCTAAACACAAAAAAGGCATTTAAATAGCGTTTTAATTGTTTGTTGTTTTTTAATTGCTTCCAAACCCCTTTCAGTTCGCGAAAGCCATTAAAAATAACCGCTTTAGTTACTTTATGACCCGAAGAGGTCCCTTTGGGCAACCAATAAAAGGAATACTGACTAAATAAAATCCACCACACCCCCACAGTGATAAAGGAGTAGCGCATCATTTCCATTTTTGAAGCCCCTTCGTCCTGACTCATAACCATGGCTAAATTGACAAGTAGTAAAATAACACTCCCAAAATAGCCAAAAGAAAAGCCTTTGGCACTCACCCGGTCTTGTTGCTCTGGAAAAGCGATATCGGGTAAATAAGAATTATAAAACACCAAACTCCCCCAATAACCAATGAGTCCCATAAAATAAAACAACAAACTAAGATAAATTTGGTCTAGACTAAACCAATACAGCCCTATACAACCCAATCCGCCCACATAGCAAAAGAATTTCATAAAATTCTTTTTATTACCCACATAATCGGCAATACCCGAAAGAATAGGCGATGTAAAAGCCACCACCAAAAACGTAAATGCCGTTATAAACGTAATTAGAGCAGTACTTTTAAAGGTAACTCCGAAAGCATCTACTGTTTTTATTTCTGAAAGAAACAAAGCTGAATAAAAAATAGGAAAAATAGAAGAGGCTATGGTAAGGGTGTACACCGAATTTGCCCAATCATAAAAGGCCCAGGCATTGAGGAGTTTTGCACTTCCTTTAGGTAAGTTCGTCATAATGAATCAAAAAAGCCGCCCTAAAGCAGCTTTGTTAAAGAGGTTATTTTTTAAAGTTGGTTACCCCAAATTTTTTCGCTTCTTCCTTAGCGCCAGCGGCCCAAGCAGTAATATTATTAATACGGGTATCACTGGAAGGGTGGGTACTTAAAAATTCGGGAGGGGCTTGTCCACCACTATTGGCTTTCATTCGTTCCCAAAGTTGTGCAGCCACCATAGGTTCGTAGCCTGCAATGGCCATTAAATACAATCCTATTTGATCTGCCTCACTTTCATGATTCCTACTAAAGGGTAACATTACGCCTACTGTACTTCCAATACCATAGGCTTGATTAAATATTTGCTGATTTTTAGGGTCTTTGCTCAAGGCTATATTTCCAGCCACAGCACCTAGTGCTTGTAATTGTCCTGCACTCATACGTTGTTGTCCATGATTTGCCAAAGCGTGCGCTACTTCGTGTCCCATAACGGCAGCTAAACCTGCTTCATTTTGTGTGATGGGTAAAATACCAGTATACACCACAATTTTACCCCCGGGCATACACCAAGCATTTACATCGGGACTGTTTACTAAGTTGTATTCCCATTGATAGTCTTTTAAATAGCCTGCATAACCATTGGCATTTAAATAACGTTCTGCTGCCACAGCAATTTTTTGACCTACATTCTTCACCATTTGGGCATCTGCTGTTCCAGTAACAACATTGTTTTCAGATAAAAAATTAGAGTATTCCTGAAATGCCATGGGAAATAATTGCGAATTGGGCACTAGAGCTAAGGTTTGTTTGCCTGTAAAAGGATTTGTACTACAGGCTAAAAAAAGGGTAAGAGCAATAAGAACAGTGATTTTTTTCATGTTCAAAAATTTAAAATGAATAATTTAGAGGATAAATATAGCGATATTTACAATTACGATGCCTAACCGATTTTATAATTTATTATAAAAGATTGGAACGGCTTTTGCTTTACATTTTATAACTTTAAAAAAAAAATCAAATGAAAAAAATAGTTGTACTCCCACTAATGACGCTAATTGTATTTTTAACAGCTTGTGAAGGCCCACAAGGACCTCCCGGACAAGATGGCATCAATATTTTAGGGCAGGTTTTTGAAGCCACTGTAGATTTTCAGTACAATCCGAATAGAGGTCTTTACGAAGCTCCTTTAGTAATCATTCCGCAAAGTATCGAGGTATTTGAGAGTGATGTTATTTTGGTGTATCGATGGGAAGGATCGGAAAATGGATTGGATATTTGGGGGCAAATTCCGCAAAACTTTTTCTTAAACGAGGGGCTAATCATTCAATATGTTTTTAACCACACATTTGTAGATGTGGAATTATTAATAGATGGAAATTTAATTGGGGATGAGTTAGGTTTAGAGTTTACCAACGACCAAACCTTCCGAATTGCCATTGTGCCTGCAGAATTTGCCAATGCTAACCTTAGTATGGAACAATTGGAAAATTCAGCGCAAGTAGAATTTATAGGAAACTAAAAACGCACTAATAAAAATGAAAAAGATGGCTCTCGCCCTTATGGGCCTTTTGATGATAAGTTGCATCTCAAAAGCACAAACTGAAAAAAAAGTAGAAACCTTTCCAGTGACCAAAACGGATGCTGAATGGAAGGCACAACTCACCGATTTGCAATACTATGTCCTTCGACAAGAAGGAACGGAGCAAGCCTTTACCAGTGAATTAAACTTTAATAAACAAAAAGGTACCTATGTTTGTGCCGCCTGTGAAACGCCTCTCTTTTTGAGCAAACATAAATTTGATAGCGGCACCGGTTGGCCTAGTTTCGATCGCGAAATTAAAGGCAATGTAGCCTACTCCACCGATTACAAAATAGGCTACGCTCGCACCGAAGAACATTGTGCCACTTGTGGCGGACATTTAGGCCATGTGTTTGACGACGGCCCAAGGGAAACTACAGGAAAAAGGCATTGTATCAACGGAGCTGCTTTAAAATTTATCCCTTCAGAAAAGTAGTTTTTAAAACATTATGATAAAAGCCTCTTAAAGTAAAACTTATGGGGCTTTTTTCCTTTATTCTTATAGATACATTTCGTAAATTCGCTATTTCAAAATCACGATAAAATTTCGAAATGAGTAAATACGACATCATTGTTCTTGGAAGTGGCCCTGGAGGGTATGTAACAGCAATTAGAGCTTCTCAATTAGGTTTTAAAACTGCTATTGTTGAAAAAGAAAACCTTGGAGGGGTATGCCTTAATTGGGGATGTATTCCCACTAAAGCCTTACTGAAAAGTGCACAGGTTTTTGATTATTTAAAACACGCCGAAGATTACGGGCTTACCATAAAAGAATTCGACAAGGATTTTACCAAAGTGGTACAACGTAGCCGCGGTGTTGCCGATGGAATGAGCAAAGGAGTGCAATTTTTAATGAAAAAGAACAAAATTGATGTAATTAATGGCTTCGGAAAGGTAAAACCAGGTAAAAAAGTGGATGTCGATGGAAAAGAATACAGCGCAGATCATATTATTATCGCAACTGGAGCACGTTCTCGTGAACTTCCTAATTTAAAACAAGACGGAAAAAAAGTGATTGGCTATCGCGAAGCCATGACGCTAAAGGAACAACCTAAAAAGATGATTGTAGTGGGCAGTGGCGCTATTGGTGTGGAATTCTCCAATTTCTACAATAGCATGGGCACCGAAGTTACCATAGTGGAATATCTGCCAAACTTAGTACCGTTAGAAGATGAAGAGGTTTCTAAACAATTTGAAAAAATCTTTAAGAAGCATGGCATTAATGTAATGACTAACGCTTCTGTGGAAAGCGTGGATACCTCTGGAAAAGGAGTAAAAGCCAAAGTAAAAACCCAAAAGGGTGAAGAAATCTTGGAAGCCGATGTGGTTCTCTCTGCAGTGGGAATCGCCGCCAATATTGAAAACATTGGCCTAGAAGACGTAGGTATCGTGACCGACAAAGGAAAAATTATGGTGAATGATTGGTACCAAACCAATATCCCTGGCTACTATGCCATTGGTGATGTAGTTCCCGGTCCTGCCCTAGCCCACGTGGCTTCTGCAGAAGGAATTACCTGTGTAGAGAAAATTGCTGGCATGCACGTTGAGGCTATTGACTACGGAAACATTCCAGGATGCACCTACACATCGCCTGAAATTGCAAGCGTTGGATTAACTGAAAAACAAGCAAAGGAAAAAGGCTATGATTTGAAAGTTGGTAAATTTCCTTTCTCTGCAAGTGGAAAAGCAAGTACTTCGGGTGCTAAAGACGGATTTGTAAAAGTTATTTTTGATGCCAAATATGGCGAGTGGTTAGGCTGCCATATGATTGGCGCTGGAGTAACCGATATGATTGCCGAAGCCGTCTTAGGTAGAAAGCTAGAAACTACTGGACATGAAGTGCTAAAGGCTATACACCCACACCCAACCATGAGTGAAGCGGTAATGGAAGCGGTTGCCGATGCATATGGAGAAGTAATTCATTTATAGAAAATATATTTAAAAGAAAAAGCCGCTAAATAGCGGCTTTTTTTAATGTATAAAACTCTGTAACGCCAATTCGTAACTCTGCAAACCGAAACCAAGAATTACTCCCTTTGCGCCTGCAGCGATATGGGATTGATGTCTAAATTCTTCTCTGGCGTAGGTATTGGAAATATGAACTTCCACCACGGGGGTTTCAATGGCTTTTACAGCATCACCAATACCCACAGAGGTGTGGGTGTAGGCAGCCGCATTTAAGATAATACCATCATAAGAAAACCCTACTTCCTGAATTTTATTGATTAACTCCCCTTCTACATTCGATTGGTAATGCGAAAGCTCTACCAGTGGATACTTTTCTTCCAAGGTTTTAAGAAACGCTTCAAAAGTTAAGTCGCCGTAGATGTTTTTTTCTCGCTTTCCAAGCAAGTTAAGATTGGGGCCGTTGATGATAATGATTTTCACTCCTACAAAATTAATTATTCCCCAAAATAATTGGTAATCCGCTATCACCGGCTCCTACTACTACCACTTTGGCATTGGGAGATTCTGCTAATTTTAAGGTCGCTTCAATGCCTTTATCCTGAAGAATTTTATCCGTCAAGGAAGCACTTAAAATACGGTTGGCATCCGCTTTTCCTTGGGCTTCAATAATTACTTTCTCGGCTTCTTTGGCTGCAGTGACCAATCTAAACTCGTACTCCAAAGATTCCTGTTCTTGTTTTAATTTTCGTTCAATAGCATCTTTAATGGTAGTGGGTAGTGTTACATCTCGAACCAAGACTTCATTAAGTTGCACATACTGATTGTCTAATATCTTTTTGGTTTCTTCAAAAATCTCTTCTTGAATCACATCTCGCTTGCTACTGTACAACTGTTCTGGGGTATACCGCCCTACCACGCTTCTGGCTGCACTACGAATAGCAGGTTGAATGACTCTTTGCAAATAATTTTCACCTAAGGTTTGATGCAATTTCCCCAAATCATTATACACAGGTAGATACCAAGCAGACGCATCTATTTGAATTTCCAATCCGTTGGAAGAAAGCACTTTTAATTGTTCAAAAACTTCTTGTTGTCGAACTTCATATACGATTACTTTGTTCCAAGGAGCAACCACATGAAAGCCTTCGCCTAGCGGGGGTTCATCGGTTACTACACCGCCACCAAAAGTTTTGTACAACACCCCAGCTTCTCCAGAACCTATGGTTACAGCCGATTTTGCTAATACAATCACCAGTACTATAATGATGATAAAACTAAAAATTCCGTATTTGGGTAATTTATCCATGATCTATTTTTTTTTTAAATTAATCCGTTATATTTTCTACTAATCCATTCCGAAGCAAGTGCCAAAACGATAAGTGCTAAGAGATATTTCCAATCGATTAAAGGTATCACTTTTTGTTGGCTTTTTTCGATGGCTTTATACGCATCATTAGTTAGAAGTGTTTCCACTAAATTTTGATACTCATTTGTAAAAAAGCTTTTACCTCCAGTGTTGGTCGCCAAGTTTCTTAATTTTGTTACATTGGCATTTAAAAATTGTTGTTCTACATTAAAGTCGATAATTGTAAAATTTCCACTTCGAGATACCGCTTCATTTTTAACTGAAACTGTAAAGCTATAATCTCCTTGTGGGAGTGTGTTTAAATCGACTTCGAAGTAATTATTTTTAAGCAATAAAGGAAATACATCCTCTTTTTTAGTAGCTGTATTTGTTACCCTAATTTCGAGCTGTGCCCTACTGTCGAACACAAAACTTTTATCGAAATATTGTGCAGAAATCAATATGGGATTATTGCTATAATAAAAGGTTTCGTTATTTACCTCCAAGCGAGTTCTACTTTTATTGGAGGCCAGATATTGAATCATTTTACCAATAAAATCATCAAAATCCTGAAAATTTTCTGTTTTTAAATACGTTTGTGCCCGCCATTTCCATATCCCTTCCCCATCCCATAGCGCATCGCGCTTTCCATTTATTTCAGCAGAGGCAAACATGGCATTTTCAGTAGAAAAACCATTTACTTGCTGTTGCAAAAGCACTTCGTGAGGCACCTTTATTTGAAGTGCTCCAAAGTCTGTTTGTAAAGGAGGAAAACCAGAAAACCCAAAATCTTCTACCGCGTAACTGCCATAATTTAAATTTAAAACAGCAGTCACATCTTCTTGGGCATTCGTAGCTTCTTTTTGAAAAATACCTTGCACGGTGTTTAAAAAATTCCAATCCGTGTGTAAACCTGTTAAAATGAGTGTGTTCTTTTTTGATGTTTCAATTTCTGAAAACACCTTTGCAAAATTGCTATTGGGTTGAAAGAGTACGATAAGTTGATACTCATTTACAACGGCAGCAGCATTTTCGGGTTTAATAAAGGTTACTTTGCGTTGCTCGTTACTTTCAATCGCCTTTTTTAACGTTCCTAGATCAGGATGTACTAAACTGCTTACTACGAGTACTTTTGTGGCTTGATCAATAACCTCTACCGCAAATACTTTGGTATTATTGGTTGTATTTTTTTCTCCCAGAAGCGGTTCCATAGTAGCGGTATACCGTTGCATACCTACCTGGGTCGAAGGGAGTGTTACCGTAAGGGTTTTAGAATTATCGATTTCGGTAAAAGCCACAATTTCTGAATGTACAATGCTACCTGCTTGTCTAATAACAAACCGCGAAGAAACCGCTTCTTTTCCATTATAAACCAAAATAGTTTCTACGGGGAATTCATTTTTTAAAAACGAATAGCGATTGGTGTTTAATTGTTGAATCATTACGTCCACATATTGTGTTGTGTCCCCTACTATTACAGGGTAAATAGGATGGGTAAGAGAGCGGCTTGTAAATTCGTAATCGCTCCCCAAAGTTTGGTTACCATCGGTAATTAAAACTGTGGGGGTTATTTCATTTTTAAATAGTTCTTCTGAAGTGGTAAGTGCTTTATCAATATGGGTTTGTTTTTCTGAAAAAGAAATAGAATCCATGGAGGAAATAGTACTTCCAAAAGAAAAGAAACGTACGTCAAATTTATTTAGCAATTGGCTATCGGTTTGAAGGCGTTCTACCCATGCTGAAACCGTTTCATTTTGGCCAAGAGATGCGATAGAGGACGAAGCATCTACCAAAATTGAAAGCTTAGGTTTTTCGATAAAAAATGTTTCGCTTTTAAAGGTAGGATTTATGAGTAACAGAAATAACGCAAACAACGTGATAAAACGAAGGGTGCCAAAAAACCATTGCAATCGCCTAGGATAGGTTGTTTTGTACCCATACATATAGACTGCTACTGCAAAAGCAATAACGCCAGCAATACAAATAAAAAGTACGGTTTGTGCAGTCAAATTTTTGGTTTTGCGAAGTTTAGGTTAACATTCCGCCATCTACATTTAATACTTGACCGGTTACGTAGGCAGATAGGTCGCTTGCCAAATAAACACACGCATTAGCAATATCTTCGGGGGTTCCCCCTCTTTTTAACGGAATGGCATCTCGCCAACTTTGTACGGTGGCTTCGTCGAGTTTGCCTGTCATTTCAGTTTCAATAAACCCCGGGGCAATAGCGTTACAACGAATGTTCCTCGAGCCTAATTCTAGTGCTACAGATTTTGTAAATCCAAGAATTCCAGCCTTGGAAGCAGCATAATTGGTTTGCCCTGCATTCCCTTTTACTCCCACCACCGAGCTCATATTAATTATAGAACCACTACGCTGTTTTAACATCGCTCGTTGCACCGCTTTGGTCATGTTAAAAACCGATTTTAGGTTTACTTCAATTACTTTATCAAAATCCTCTTCTGAGATACGCATAAGCAAATTATCTTTTGTAATTCCGGCATTATTGATTAGGATATCGATAGAGCCAAAATCTGCTAACACTTGCTCAGCTAGTTTTTGAGATTCTTCATAATTGGAAGCATCGCTTTTATAGGCTTTGGCTTTTACACCTTGTTTTGAGACCTCGGCTGCTAATGCTTCGGCGGCCTCGGCAGAAGAATTATAGGTAAATGCCACATGGGCGCCATGGTTCGCAAAAACTTCCACAATTCCTTTTCCTATGCCACGGCTTCCGCCGGTAATAATGGCTGTTTTGCCTTGCAGTAATTTCATGATACGTTTGTTTTCAGTTGAATTTCAAATATAGGAAATCGCTTTGGCTTTCCCATAAAAAAAGCCTTGCTATTTGCAAGGCTTGAGTGTTTAATTTTTATTATTTACCGTAACACTTCAGCTACTTTTTTTCCAATTTCGGCAGGTGAATCTACCACGTGAATTCCGCAGGCTCTCATAATTTTCTTCTTTGCTTGAGCGGTATCGTCGCTCCCTCCTACAATGGCACCAGCATGACCCATAGTGCGTCCTGCGGGTGCTGTTTCACCAGCAATAAAGCCTACAATAGGTTTTTTACTTCCGCTATTTTTGTACCAATGGGCTGCATCGGCTTCTAATTGGCCTCCAATTTCCCCAATCATTACTAAGGCTTCTGTTTCGGGATCGTTAATAAGCATTTCTATCGCTTCTTTGGTTGTGGTACCTATAATTGGGTCTCCTCCAATTCCAATAGCGGTAGTAATGCCTAAACCTTGTTTTACAACTTGATCTGCTGCTTCATAGGTAAGGGTTCCCGATTTTGAAACAATTCCTACGTTCCCTTTTTTGAAAACAAAACCAGGCATAATCCCTACTTTGGCTTCTTCGGGAGTAATTACACCGGGACAATTAGGCCCAATGAGTCTACAATTTCTATCTTTTACGTAGGCTGCCGCTTTAATCATATCGGCAACAGGAATACCTTCCGTAATGGTAATAATTACTTTTATTCCTGCTTCGGCAGCTTCCATAATAGCATCGGCTGCAAAGGCTGGCGGCACAAAAATAATACTGGTATTAGCAGCTACTTTTTCAACCGCTTCGGCAACCGTATTAAAAACAGGTTTATCCAAATGCATTTGGCCCCCTTTACCAGGGGTAACACCCCCTACCACATTGGTTCCGTATTCAATCATTTGTTGTGCGTGAAAGGTTCCTTCACTACCTGTAAAACCTTGAACAATAATTTTTGAGTTTTTATTGACTAAGACACTCATAGAGTAATATGTTTAATTTTTGAAGTGCAAAGGTAGTTTTTTGTCTTTTTTTATGAAAGTAATTACACCTTTACTTTATGATAGGATTCGTTGGTATCATCTTTGTCTGTAACGGGCTGACTAACCTGATGTCCACGGTAAAGTTTTTCGTCCTTTACCTCCCAAATGGCTATAAAATGCGATATTCCCAATTCTTCATCGGGGTTTTCAAAGGTTCGAACGTAATATTTATAACGCACCGTAACATGAGCTCCGTCTTGTAATAAATGGCTTACTTCCACTCGAAGGCCTGTATAAGTACGACGAATTTCTTCAAAAAACTGAACAATATCATCGTAGTTTTTTATGGATAGCCCATCGCTACTATTCCAGATTAAAATTAATTCTGGATGAAAAAATCTTTTAAGAACGGTTTTGTCTTTTAATATATCCGAAAGGTAGAAATTACGAACAATTTCTTTAGCGGTTTTACTCATATCAGTTTGTCAAGTTTCTCGATTATATCTGGGATAAGCCTTATAGAAGCAATTTCTTTATATTTTTTTCTGAACTCATCGGCAGGTGTTCCAAAGTACGATTTATTGGCTTCTAAGGATTTACTAACCCCACTTTGGGCAGAGATTATGGCTTTTTCACCAATGGTAATGCCGCTAGTAATTCCCACTTGACCCCAAATGGTTACAAAGTCTTCAATAAGTACACATCCAGCAATTCCTACTTGAGAAGCGATTAAACAGCGTTTTCCTATTACCGTATCGTGTCCTACATGCACTTGATTGTCTATTTTTGTACCTTCTCCAATAATGGTTGAAGCACTTACGCCTCTGTCGATAGTACACAAGGCTCCTAAATCGACATCGTCTTCAATAATTACATTTCCCCCACTAATTAATTTATCAAACTTTTCGGGTCTATTTTTATAGTAAAAGGCATCGGCTCCCAAAACGGTTCCAGCGTGAATGGTTACTTTATTTCCAATCACTGTATGATCGTAAATAATAACATTGGGGTGGATGATACAATCTGCTCCAATAGTTACATTATTTCCTATAAATACATTGGGTTGAATTACCGTATTTTTTCCAATTTTGGCAGATTCGGCAATTACTGCACGTGCCAATTCAAAAGGGCGAAAATGATTGGTAAGTTTGTTGAAATCACGAAATGGATCATCGGATATGAGCAACGCTTTTCCTTTGGGGCAAGGAACTTCTTTGTTAATAAGAATAATCGTGGCTAACGACTGAAGTGCTTTATCATAATATTTTGGGTGGTCTACAAAGACGATATCACCGGGTTGTACCACGTGAATTTCGTTCATTCCCAAAACGGGAAAATTTGCATCCCCTTTATAATCGCAATCGATAATCCGGGCAATATCTTCGAGGGTTTGGGGTTTCTGAAACTTCACCTAAAACAAATTTGATTACCAAATATAAAAAAATCCCATTGCAAAAAGGATTGCCATGGGATTTATATTTTTTAGGAGCTATTAATCTTTCATTCGCTCATGATACTGTCCTTTTTCAGTATCGATTTTAATTTTATCGCCTTCATTAATAAACAAAGGAACATTAACTCTTGCCCCTGTTTCTAAGACCGCAGGTTTGCTAGCATTAGTAGCAGTATTTCCTTTAACGCCAGGCTCTGTAGAGGTAACCTCTAAAACTACGTACATAGGCATTTCTACCGATAAAGGCATTTGGTCTTCGGTATTAATAATAATAGTCACCTCCTCTCCTTCTTTTAATAAATCGGGCCTATCTAAGGCACTTTCTTGTAATTGAATTTGAGTATAATCTTCGGTATTCATAAAATTATAGGTGGCTCCTTCATTGTATAAAAACTGAAATTTATGGGTTTCTACACGAACATCTTCAATTTTATGCCCTCCAGAAAAGGTATTATCGATGACTTTTCCAGAAGTGACACTTTTTAGTTTTGTTCTCACAAAGGCAGGGCCTTTTCCAGGTTTTACGTGAAGAAATTCAATTATTTTATAAATGTCGTTATTGTATTTAATACAAAGTCCTTTTCTAATGTCTGAAGTACTTGCCATTACTTTGGTTTAGGGTTTAGGGTTTAGGTTTTCTGTTTTTCTATTTTCTTCTCACTTTTATAGAATCCATTTTAATTCTGAAAATAGCCTTTCATAATGCCTCGCTTAGAGTTTTTAATGAATTGTAGGATCTCATCGCGCTCTGGAGTGGCTTCCATTTCAGCTTCAATAATTTGTGAGGCTTGGGTATTATTATAATTTTTTTGATACAGTATTCTATAAATATTTTGAATCTCTCTTATTTTATCGGCTTCATAGCCTCTTCGGCGCAAGCCAATAGAGTTAATACCAACATACGAAAGAGGTTCGCGAGCCGCTTTGACATAGGGAGGAACATCTTTTCTAACCAAAGAGCCACCCGTGACAAAGGCATGGTTGCCTATCATACAAAATTGGTGTACGGCAGTCATTCCTGCCAATACAACATAATCCCCAACGGTAATATGACCTGCCAATGTACTATTATTTGAAAAAATGCAATTATTGCCCACAAAGCAATCATGTGCGATATGGCAATACGCCATAATAAGACAGTTATTTCCAACTACTGTTTTCCCTCTGTCTATGGTTCCACGGTTAATAGTAACATATTCTCTAATAGTGGTATTATCGCCTATTTCTGCCGTGGTTTCTTCATCTTGAAACTTTAAATCTTGTGGGATTGCAGAAATAACAGCCCCAGGAAAAATATTACAGTTTTTGCCAATGCGAGCGCCTTCCATAATGGTAACATTGGAGCCAATCCAAGTACCTTCACCAATAACCACATTATTATGTATGGTAGTAAAAGGTTCTATTACTACATTTTTGGCAATTTTTGCTCCGGGATGAACGTATGCTAAAGGTTGATTCATTCGTTATTTTTTGTTTTAACAATTTGTGCCATGAGTTCGGCTTCAGTTACTAAACGGTCATTAGCATAAGCATTCCCTTGCATATGGACAATTCCTCTTCTAATAGGTGTAATGAGTTCTAATTTAAATACCAAAGTATCCCCAGGATTAACTTGTTGTTTAAATTTTACATTGTTTATTTTCATAAAAAATGTAAGGTAATTTTCGGGGTCTGGAACCGTGCTAAGCGCCAAAATTCCTCCTGTTTGAGCCATGGCTTCTACAATTAAAACCCCTGGCATTACAGGAGCCCCTGGGAAGTGACCTACAAAGAAAGGTTCGTTCATGGTCACATTTTTAAGTCCTACTACGTGATTACTGGATAGTTCTAATATTTTATCCACCAATA
The DNA here is from genome assembly GCA_041392205.1 of Flavobacteriaceae bacterium. Classification (GTDB taxonomy): domain Bacteria; phylum Bacteroidota; class Bacteroidia; order Flavobacteriales; family Flavobacteriaceae; genus Halomarinibacterium. Next base: position 177,367 of record JAWKMO010000003.1, read on the forward strand.
AAAATGGGGGTCTATGAGGAAGCATGGCCATAATTTGGTTTACATCCTTCACTGGCGTTTTGGTAATGTCGAATTTTGGAATTTTATTCCGCTTTTCGATTTTTATAATTTTGGAAAGTTTTTTTGCGAATTGCGTATTGACAAAATGGCCTGGTTTATTTGCAATTACTTTTCCCTTAATACGCACTCCAACCAATGCCAAATCCCCTATAACATCTAATAACTTGTGTCTAGCGGCTTCGTTTGGATGGTGAAGAGTTAAATTATCTAAAATGCCATTGGGTTTTACCGAAATTTTATCTTTTTTGAAAGCTTGACGAAGTTTTTCCATAGTGCTTTCAGAAAGTTCTTTATCCACATATACAATGGCATTATTAAGGTCGCCTCCCTTTATGAGTCCATGTTCTAAGAGCATTTCTATTTCATGAAGAAAACTAAAGGTTCTCGAGTCGGCAATTTCCGTTTTAAAATCTGAAATATGTTTTAGGGAAGCATTTTGGGTTCCTAAAACTTTAGTACCAAAATCCACCATTGTGGTTACTTGATATTCTTCCGAAGGAATAATAGTGATTTCACTTCCGGTTTCCTCATCTAAATAAGAAATAACTTCCTCTACTACAAATTCTTCCCGTAAGGCTTCTTGCTCCACAATTCCGGCTTTTTCAATAGCCTCAACAAAGTATTTGGAGGATCCATCCATAATGGGAGGTTCGGAAGCGTTTAATTCCATAATGCAATTATCCACTTCCATACCTACTAAAGCTGCTAAAACGTGTTCTGAGGTTTGAATTTTTACACCTCTTTTTTCAAGATTAGTCCCCCGTTGGGTATTGACTACAAAATTGGCATCCGCTTCAATAACAGGATGCCCTTCTAGATCAACACGAATGAAGGCATAACCGTAATTTTCTGGAGCAGGTTTAAAAGTAAGAGTTACTTCCTTTCCTGTGTGAAGGCCTACCCCCGTTAAGGAAATTTCTTTACTAATAGTACGCTGTTTTGGCAGACAATTATTCATCTTTTATTCTTTTTTCAAAAGTATTAAAACGTTCTACAAGTTTGGGGAGATTTTTAAAATGGACATAGCTTTTGTTATAATCGCTATAATTAAGTGCCGGAGAACCTTGTAATACCTCACCATCTTTTACATTTCTTCCTATCCCACTTTGGGCTTGTATGCGAACGTTATTTCCTATAATAATATGCCCTACAATACCTACTTGCCCGCCTATCATACAATTTTCTCCAATTTTAGTAGACCCTGCAATACCTGTTTGTGCGGCAATGACTGTGTTTTTTCCAATCTCAACATTATGGGCAATTTGTATTTGGTTATCCAGTTTTACACCTCGTCGCAAAATAGTAGATCCTAAAGTAGCTCTATCTATGGTCGTTCCAGCCCCTATATCGACATTATCTTCAATAATTACATTTCCTATTTGAGGTACCTTAGTATATTCTCCTTTTTCATTGGGTGAAAAGCCAAACCCATCGGCTCCTATAATGGCACCACTGTGTATTACAGAATGGTTTCCAATACACGTTTCAGAATAAATTTTTGCTCCTGCAAAAATGGTGACATTATCACCAATGGTTACATTATCGCCAATATACACATTAGGATAAATTTTTACATTATCTCCAATGTTTACATTTTCGCCTAAATAAGCAAATGCACCAATGTAAATATTTTGGCCATATTTAACGGAATCAGATATGAAGGAAAGATGTTCAATTCCTATTTTATTCATTTTTACCTGATTGTAGTATTCCAACAATTTTGAAAACGATTTATACGCATCTTCTACACGAATTAAAGTAGTGCTTAGAGCGTTTTCTACAACAAAATCGTTATTCACAATTGTGATGGAAGCTTTTGTAGTATACAAAAAAGGTTTGTATTTGGGGTTAGCCAAAAAAGTGAGGCTTCCCTGGGTTCCTTCTTCAATCTTTGCTAATCGTGAAACCTCAACTTCTCCATTCCCTTCGACGGTTCCTTCCAAAATGCCTGCTATCTGGTTGGCTGTAAAGTTCATTTTTGTGTTTATGAATGCAAATATAAAAAAAGCAATGCTATATCATCTTTGGATAACATAGATAATATTTTACTACTGTTTTTGATAGTGCTTTTATATTAAGTTGATCACTCGCTTTAGCAACATCGACCAGCTTTCCGTTTGTTTTAAGGAGATAAATATTTTCCTTATCCATACGATACGCTTGGTTCGAAATTTCTCTAGTAAATACAAAATAAGATGCTTCTTCCTTAGAAAGGTTGTGCCGTTTCATTAGTTGGTTTTGTTTCTCGGTCACTTTTGCTTCTGAAAATGGTTCATTCCGAATTTTAATTTTTAATAAATCTCTATTTAAAAGCATTTTAGAGATAGTTGAAAGAACAACATCTTTATGGGAGACCCAAGACTTTAGAGCAGATAAGATATCGATGTCATCTAAAAGAGAAAACTTGGTTAACATTTCTAAAGAAAAGGCTTCTTTTTTTATGGTTCGATTTAAAAAATAGGATAAGGCTTCGCTTGCAGGAAGGTTTTCGCCTTCCAAAGAAAGTTTTTTAGCCCGTTTTAGCACCCCCAAAACTAATTGCTCTGCCACTAAAGAAGTTTTATGCAAATACACCTGCCAATACATAAACCGTCTCGCTACGATAAATTTTTCGACCGAATAAATTCCTTTTTCTTCTACCACTAAACGATCCTTATGTACATTTAGCATCGCAATTAATCTTTGTGAACTCACATTGCCTTCGGTGACGCCTGTATAAAAACTATCTCTTCGTAAATAATCCAATCGATCCATATCCAATTGTCCCGAAACTAACTGATGCATAAATTGACGCGGGCTTTCATTTTTAAAAATTGCAATAGCGCCGCTTAATGCACCTTGAAACGCATCATTAAGTCTATTCATAAACAACAACGAAAGCTCTTCGTGACTAATTCCTTCCACTATACTATGCTCCATAGCATGCGAAAAAGGGCCATGACCAATGTCGTGCAGTAAAATGGCAATGTATAAATCGTTTGCTTCTTTATCAGAAATTATGACCCCTTTAGATTTTAAAACTTGGACGGCTCTTTGCATTAAATACATTGCGCCAAGTGCGTGATGAAAACGAGTATGGTGAGCTCCTGGGTACACCAAATAGGACATCCCCATTTGGGAAATCCTTCTAAGTCTTTGAAAAAAAGGGTGCTCAATAAGCTTAAAAACTAACTCATTGGGAATGGTAATAAAACCATATACGGGGTCGTTAACTATTTTTTGTTTAGTGGTAGTTATCAAACTTTAACTATAAATTAATAGTGGTACTTTTAGTAAAAAAATACTACAACGCTAATTTTGTTGTTATATAGGTATCTGAAAAAAAATCAGTTATTAATAAAACTTCACAAATATACATATATGAGCGAGATAAAAGTACTTTGGGTAGATGATGAAATTGACTTGTTGAAACCGCATATTATTTTTCTTGAAAGCAGAAATTATAAAGTAACTACCGCTCAAAGTGGATCGGAAGCTTTAGAGGAGATTCACAAAGAAAACTTTGATATAATTTTTCTTGACGAAAACATGCCAGGTCTTACTGGACTGGAAACGCTTGCTGAAATAAAAGAGCAAAAGGATTCTATTCCAGTAATCATGATTACCAAAAGTGAAGAAGAATACATTATGGAAGAAGCTATAGGCTCTAAAATAGCCGATTATCTAATAAAACCGGTTAACCCAAACCAAATACTACTTAGCTTAAAAAAGAATTTGGACCATATGCGACTTGTTTCGCAAAAAACAACTTCTAATTATCAACAAGAATTTAGAAAGATTTCCATGGATATGTCGTTGGTAAATTCGGCTAAAGAATGGGCCGAATTATATCAAAAATTGGTATACTGGGAATTGGAGTTAGAAGAAATTGAAGATACGGGTATGATTGAGATACTGGAAAGTCAAAAAACAGAAGCCAATATTCAGTTTTGTAAGTTTATAGAAAAAAATTACGCCTCATGGTTTCAAGGAAATAGTGAAGCTCCAGTAATGTCGCATACCCTTTTTAGAGAAAAAATAGTTCCTCAAATTAAAGATACCCCAACCCTATTGGTTGTTATAGATAATCTTCGATACGATCAATGGAAGGCTTTTGAGCCCATGCTATCTAGTACGTATAAAAAAACTAGTGAAGATATTTTTTATAGTATTTTACCAACGGCAACTCAATATGCAAGGAATGCCATTTTTTCGGGGCTTATGCCTAGCGAGATGGAAAAATTATATCCCACCTACTGGTTAAATGATGTTGATGATGGAGGTAAAAATTTGTTTGAAGAAGACTTCCTAAAAGCGCAATTAAAAAGACTTGGTTTAAATCTTACTTGGAGTTACCATAAAATATCAAGTTTGAAGCAAGGAAAAAAACTCTCAGAAAATTTTAAGTCACACAAAAATGAAGATCTAACCGTAGTGGTTTATAATTTTGTTGATATGTTATCTCATTCCAAAACAGAGATGGAAGTAATAAAAGAGCTGGCATCCAATGATAAATCCTATCGCTCGCTAACCAAAAGTTGGTTTCGAAATTCTCCTTTAATGGAACTAATACAGCAAGCAGCACAGGCCGGTTTTAAACTCATTATTACAACCGATCATGGAACCATTAATGTAAAAAACCCATCCAAAGTTATTGGCGACAAAAATACCAGTTTAAATTTACGCTATAAAACCGGCAGGAGTTTATCGTATGAAGAAAAAGAAGTTTTAGCTTTTAAAGATCCTAAAACCGTTTATCTCCCTACTATCAACATGAGCAGTTCGTTCATTTTTGCGAAGGGGGATTTATTTTTTGCTTACCCAAACAACTTTAATCATTATGTAAGTTATTATAGAAATACCTACCAACACGGAGGAGTTTCACTTGAAGAAATGCTTATTCCTTTTACTATATTAACTCCTAAATAATAATTTTGTAGGAATTTGCCTATTTAAATACATTTTATCGGTTTTTATATCCACTAATCGAAAAAATATATATATTTGTTTAGCCCTTGAATCATGAAACATACATACACACTTGCTGAATTACCAGAAGTTGCATCTATGTTACTTGCTCACATCAACACCAAAACACTATTGTTTTATGGTGAAATGGGAGTGGGCAAAACCACATTGGTAAAGGCCTTGGCAAGACAACTAGGCGTTAAAGATGCGATGCATAGTCCCACCTTTTCCATTGTAAATGAATACCCATTGCCAGATGATACTATGTATCACTTTGACTTTTATAGAATAAAAGATGACAATGAAGTATTGGATATTGGAATTGAAGATTATTTTGAGACTAATTATTGGAAATTGATAGAGTGGCCGGAAAAGATAAGCAATAGCTTGTTGCCTATAGAAAGTATAAAACTAAAATTAACCAAAAATACCAACGGAAGCAGAACCATAGAAATAGTGCCAATGAATTAAACAACGACAAAACTATATAGGTATGTTTAGTAAATTAACTCTTTAAATACACAAAGGGAGTTTTAAATTTTGTAAAAAGTCAAACTCAACAAATTACTACTAAACTATTTGAAATACTTGTTTTTTTTCGTGATAGGTTTGTAATATAAACCTCACAAAAAACCTAGTATTATGAAACTAAAATACCTTTTAATCGTTGCCATATTTGGAGCTGCTCTCTTTGTTTCTTGCACTCCTGAAAATGTAAATGATGGACAAACCGACCAACAAATCGATAGACCAGAACCCCTCATCAACGGATAAGAAGTCATTGCTTATTGGAGGAGTTATTGTGTTAATAATAACGTTAACTCCATTTATATTTTATTCATATGAAAGTTTTCCTAGAGATTCCAATCTCTGGGAGACTTTCTTATTTAAATTTGAAACTGGTTACACCTCAATGTACCATTTTGCTTGGTACTTTGTAGGGAAAGCAATACCCTTACTTTTGCTATTATTATGGTTTTTCACTTGCAAGCATTGGTGGCATTGGATTATATTAGTGCCTATAGCTATGTATGCATTTCAATTATGGGGTGTTATTAAGCAGAATTATACAATGGATGAGTTGGAATTATATTATATAATTCCATTAATGATGGTCTTAGTTCCATTTGTTTATTTAATTAGAGCAAAACTTTTTGCTAAAGTAAGAGGAAATGATTTAAAGTCTTTTGAAAAGGAACTAGGCCAAACTAGAACTCTTTGGCAACAAATCAAGGATTTATTCCAATAATTCCATTTCCTTCTTTTAAAATTAATTAGTAACTTGGTATAAGCAAACTACTCTATTATGTCAAGCCCCTCCTCTCCTTTCACCAAAGCACAGCTAATCCCTCAAGAGGAAACCTTGGAAATAGCAAAGCACAAAAGCAATTTGCTGATTGGTATTCCTAAAGAAACCCACTTTCAAGAAAAACGTATTTGCCTTACCCCCGATGCAGTAGCCGCCATTGTAGCACAAGGACATCAAGTACTATTCGAAAAAGGGGCAGGCGAAGAGGCTGGTTTTCAAGATCAAGACTATAGTGAGGCTGGTGCCCAATTAACGCATGACTCTCAAAAAGTATTTGGCTGCCCTATCCTTTTAAAAGTGGAACCCCCTACCCTTGAGGAGATTGCCTGGATACAACCTAAAACCTTATTAATTTCTGCACTTCAATTAAAAACTCAAAAAAAAGAATATTTTGAACAATTAGCTAAAAAAAAGATAACAGCACTAGCATTCGAGTTTATAAAAGATGAAGATGGTTCTTACCCTGCCGTAAAAGCCTTAAGCGAAATAGCCGGGACTGCTTCGGTATTAATTGCCGCAGAACTCATGGCAAACGGAAGGATAAGCAACGGACTTTTATTTGGAAATATTAGTGGCGTTCCTCCTCTGGAAATTGTTATAATTGGTGCTGGCACTGTGGGGCAATTTGCAGTACGTGCCGCGTTGGGGCTTGGAGCCAGTGTAAAAGTTTTTGATAGTTCAATTACAAGGCTCAGAAATTTGCAGCTTATGGCAGGACAGTCCATTTTTACTTGTACCCTTCAACCCAAATATTTATTAAAAGCGCTACGCCGATGTGATGTGGCCATTGGTGCGCTGCGGGGTCATAATCGATCTCCCGTAGTGGTAACCCAAACCATGGTAGAAAATATGAAAAAAGGGGCTATCATTATAGATGTAAGCATCGACATGGGCGGTTGTTTTGAAACATCAGAAATGACCTCGCATGATGCTCCTACCCAAATTAAACATGGGGTTATCCATTATGGGGTGCCTAATATACCGGCACGATATCCTAAAACTGCTTCCATAGCCATTAGTAATATTTTCACTCCTTATATCTTAGATATAGCCGAAAGTGGTGGTATAGAAAATGCTGTACGTTTTGATAAGGGTTTAAAAAACGGATTGTATTTTTACCGAGGCATTTTAACCAATTCAACTGTTGGAAATTGGTTTCACCTACCACATAGCGATAGTAACCTTCTAATTTTTTAATTCTTGAGTCTCTTTAAACGGTTTTTTTTCTATTTTGGCGGGTTCGCCATAGGATTAGTGATTTTATATTTTTTTTTAGGAGGAAAAAACGCCTCTTGTGATTATGGTCCTGAAGCGCGCACTTTGAAAAATATACGCTCAAAAAAAAGAGTCGTCCTTCCTGAAGTGTTAGAAAAACTTCAAGAAATTCAATTAGATACAGCTGCAATAACAGAACTATTAAAGGAGGGAAAGGTCCTTTTTGGGGAAAGCAATACGAATTTAGATTCTTGTAACGTGTACAAAATTGAAAGATTGATAGTTCAAAAAACACTGAAAATAACCGTTGAGAATTGTGCTAAAAAAGCCTTTATAACGGCTTTGCAAGTTCAGGAGTAATTTTGGAAAGGTTTTCAATGTAGTAGGAAGGGTAAATGCCGGTCTGTTTGTAAAATACTCTCGAAAATGAAGTGCCACTATTATAGCCACATTCTTTGGCTATGGCATCAATGGTGTATTTTTTAAACTCAGGATTAAAACGAATGGCCTCCACTGCATAATTAATACGCAATTCATTTAGGTACTGTGAAAAATTCTTCTGGGTGGTGGAATTTAAGACACGGGAAAGATAATTAGAGTTGGTGTCAAATGCTTTCGCTAGATTTTGTAACGTAATGTCCTTTTTTAAAAAACCTTTACTTTTTTCAAAGGCTGCTAGTTTGTTTTGAATATCTTTAACTATTTCATCGGAAATCCCCTCCATTGAATTCTTTTCAGAAGAAACCTGGAGCGTTTCTTTTTCATTAAATTTCAATAACGACAAAAACCTTTTTTTATACAATCGTTGTCTTCTGTAAAAATAGGCCGCTATTAACGATGCGATGCCTAAGGTTATTAGAGAAATTTTTAATAGAATATGTGATTTTTCATTAGAATTTTTTAAGGCGGAAATCACTTGTTCTTTTTCTTTTAATAAAATTGGTTTTTCAAACTTGTAGTTCATCTCGGGAAAAAAATATTGAGAATGTGCCCTACCCAAGCTATCTAGATATAATAGCTTATTTAGATAAACTATTTGTTTATCTAATATTTTTAGCTCTTTATATATTTCGTGTAGTCCATTGAACAGCATTCTATCATAAAACATTAAAGACATTGACGGATTTTCATTATAAATTGAATCAGCTATTAACAAATATTTCTCTGCACTTTCAAAATCATTTTTTTTTAAAAAAGACAGTCCTTTAAATAAATTCAAGTTTTTATATTTATGAAGATAACTCCTAATCTCTATCATTTTAAAAATTGAATCTGAAAGTTTCTTTGAAATATCATATTTTTTTGAAAAATATTCAACTTCCATCTTTGCCTCCAGCAACATTAAGAGATAATCCTTGCTTTTATTATATTCATCATAAGTATCGAATTCATTTTCCAATAATTGAATATAATATTTAGAGGAATCAATTTTATTGTCTATTATGTAGCACAAAACATATTTTTCATAAGATTCAATTTTCCTTTGTTGATAGAGATTATTAATTATGGCTTTTTTTTCATTTCTAGTCGAAAGTAGCAATGATTGATAGTATTCATTCTTAAGAATAAGTTTATGTCTTATATTTTGATATTCAAGTGCCTTTTTTGTATTGTCAAAATATAAATATTCATTAACTAATCCATCTAAAACATAAACCTTGAAATCTAAATTTTTGTAAAGGTCTGCAATAGAATCAGCAATTAAATAATTTTCAATTGTATTTCTTACATCATCTATTCTTGAATATTCATAACCCTTTAAAATATATCCTAAAGAAGAAAAATAGATATGCTCCCAACCTTTAGTATATTCAATCAAACTATCCGCATATTTGATATTAGTTAAAGGAGAGAAAGCACGAGCCAAACGATCATAGCCTCTTGCAATTTTAATAGTATCATTTTCTCTTTTTGCTCGCTCTAAATAAGTTCGAGCAATTTTTTCTTGAGAAAGGGAATCGTTTTCATATTCATTAAATAAATCCAGCAATTGCTCGTATTCTAAACTATTTAAATAGGTTTGAGCTGGGGTTTGTGAAAATCCCTTTAAAAAAAACAAGTAAATAAATAATGCACAAAAGAAGCGCATACAACTCCCCCTTTAAATTATAATACCGCAAAATACTAATTGTATTTTACATTCTAAATTAAAAAAAATCCGCTCCATTTTAATTCGCTATTAAACAATTACTTAGAGCAAAATAACTGCTTACAATTCAAGAATTGTCACTTATGTATTCATTAATTGTAATGGATAAGAATTGTTTGTAAAGAAATAAATTAGGACTTTTACTTCATAAATAAACCAGCCCCGAACTAATCGTCTAAAGATAACTGGGGAGTTATAATTAAAGAGGGGCTGGTTTTAAAATTTACGAAAGCCCTCTCCTATTCCGTTCCTTTTTAAGTAATTCCAGTTCTCTACTGGTTTGCCCTGCCACCGAGGTATTTTCTTCGGCTCTTCTAATTAAATAGGGCATCACATCCTTCACCGGACCAAAAGGAATGTATTTTGCCACATTATACCCAGCCGCTGCCAGATTGTAACTTATGTGGTCACTCATCCCATACAACTGTCCAAACCAAACCCGTGGATCGTCTTTAGCTATTCCTAATTCCTCCATAATACTCATAGCTAAGTAACTACTTTCTTCATTATGAGAACCCAAGAACAAAGAGATGTCTTTTATATTTTCCAAAATGTAACGAATGGTTTGATCGAAATTGATATCGGTAGCCGACTTATTAGCACAAATGGGTGTTGCATATCCCTTCGCTACGGCACGGTCATTTTCTTTTTCCATATAAGCCCCTCGCACAACTTTAAAACCAAGTTTGTAATTTTTGACTTTTGCCCTTTGGTGTATTTCTTTTAAATACTCCAATCGATCCCATCGATAACATTGGAGAGTGTTAAAAACAATGGCTTTTTGGGTATTGTATTTTTCCATCATTTGCTCACATAGTATATCGGCAGCATCTTGCATCCAGGATTCTTCACCATCTATTAACAGCTGAATGTTACGGGAATGGGCTTCGCTACAAACGGCCTCATACCTATTCATTATTCGCTGCCATTCTTCCGTTTCTTCGACAGTAAGGGGTTCTTTTTCTGTAATTTTTTGCCAAATTTTAAATCGGCCTAGCCCTGTAGGCTTAAAAACAGAAAAAGGCATGGCTGACTTTTTTTCAGCAAAACGGGTAAGTGCAATTACTTTTTCTTGTGTGGCTTGAAATTGCGCTTCTTCCTCTTTACCCTCTACTGAATAATCTAACACCGAATGCACTCTTGCTTCCATTAAATTATCTACAACAGGCAAACAATCGTTTTCATTAATACCACCACAAAAATGATCAAAAACTGTTGACCGTATAAGTCCTTCTACTGGCAAATGCACAGTGAGTGCGAATTTTGTTACGGCAGTGCCAATTTTAACTAGAGGTTCATTAGCAATCATTTTAAACAAAAAATAAGCACGCTCCAGTTGGGCATCACTCTTTAATTTAAAGGCTATTTCGGTATTATCGAACAAACGTTTTGTACTCATTGTAAAAATTATTATAACAAACCAAAGTATTTTTTTTCAAATAAAAAATTAACTTCTCGAAAAAAAATTGCTTCCAATGTTTTAGGGCAAAATATTTTTTTCAAACGAAATATAGTTAGCTTTGAATTCTAAACCTTATGTTTTTCATTGCTCATGAAAAAAATCAGTTCAGAAAACAGCACCATTATTTGTAATGACGGAAGTTGGGATTATTTAAACACCTATATAAACACCTTAAATCCTTCAAAAATATTTGTACTTACCGATAGCGAAACAAAAAAGCATTGCCTTCCTTTATTTTTGAAAAATACTTTTTTTTCAAGCCTGGAGATAATAACTATTCCTATTGGCGAGGAGCATAAAACCATAGATACATGTCTTTTGGTTTGGAATCAATTATCCCAAAATGGAGCCGATAGACAAAGTGTGTTGCTTAACTTAGGAGGAGGAGTCGTAACTGATTTGGGGGGATTTGTTGCGAGTACTTACCAAAGAGGTATTTCTTTTATCAATATCCCTACTTCGTTATTGGCGATGGTTGATGCATCTATAGGTGGGAAAAATGGAGTGGATTTAGGACAACTAAAAAACCAAATAGGAATTATAAGAGACCCCAAATTGGTTCTTATAGACATCACTTTTTTAAATACCCTACCAAAAGCACACGTTCGTTCTGGCATGGCCGAAATGATTAAACACGGATTTATTAGCTCGGAAAAATATTTAGAAAAAACATGGGGTTTTTCACTGCAAAATAAAACCGAGGCAACGGAATTAATTTGGGAATCGATTAAAATTAAAAAAAAGATTGTAACTCAAGATCCTACAGAAAATGGGATTAGAAAGGCTTTAAACTACGGGCATACTTTAGGACACGCCATAGAATCCTTTTTTTTAAACCCTTCCTATAAAAAAACACTTTTACACGGAGAAGCGATTGCCATTGGACTCATTCTAGAAACTTATATTTCTACACATTTACTAGGTTTTTCTGAAGAAAAGCGGAACGTAATAACTTCAAAAATGAACCGCATTTTTCCAAAGGTTTCATTTTCAAGTCATGAAATAGATGAAATTATTAAATTGTTAATTTTCGATAAAAAGAATAGCCATGGGATTGTTCAATTTGTACTTTTAACCGACATTGGAGCACCCATAACCATGGGTACTGTTTCAAACGATATAATAAAAAATGCATTCAAATTTTATAAAATTTTTATGGCTGAATAAAAACTTATTTTATATTTGAATTAATACCAACTACCCCAACCTATGAAACGTATTATTGTTGATTATAAGAAGTTAACCCCAGAAATCCTTTCACTTTTAGTTGAAAAATATCCCGATGGATATGATGATGATAATATTATTAGCTTTAAAAATGCCAAAAATGAATGGGTTGATTGTGTAGAAGTAAAAACAGAAGACACGGTATACCTAGTAAAAGTTAGTGCTCGTCTTGAAGTTTCCATGGCTAATTTTGAAGAAGAGGATTATAATGAAGAAGAATTTACAGAACCTATTAGCGAACTTCCAGATAAAGAAGCCATAGATCCCGATTTAGATTTGGACGATGATCCCGAAGAGGAAGAAAAAGAAGAATTAAAAAAAGAATTGGAGCCGGAGGAAGATGATGATGATGATGATGATTTTGAAGATGAGCCTTTTGAGGACGATGATTTTGATGATGAAGATTAAAGATATCGCTCTTTTAAAATAATGCTGTGATGAATTTCGTGCCCTATGATAATTTTCCCAATCGCTCGCACACTCACTTTTGCATTATTAGCACTGCCCATTTTTAATAAATCGCTTTCTGTAAAGCTATTAAAAAGTGAAATAGAGGCGTTTCTTACAGCTTTGTACTCTTCTATTAAACTTTCCATTCTTCGGTAATGAGCATTACAATTGGCAACAAACTCATCTTGATCAAAGCCCATAAGTGCTGCGTTTTTAGCACGAGCAATAAACAACGCTCTATAAGCAAAGACCCTTTCAGAATCGATGAGATGCAAAAATAGTTCCTTAGGAGTCCATTTACCCTCAGCATATGAGTATTCTTGTTTTGGAACAGGGAAGGTTTCAAATAAAGTCGTTGTATTTTTTAATCCAACAACCAGTCCTTCTAACAGTTCTATATGGGAAGATTTTTGAATGTAACCTTGATAAAAAGGCGCATATTCTTCAATAGGTATTTCTGCGGTCATTAGATCTCTTTAAAAATAGTATGCATTAATCGTTTTTTGTCGTTTATACTTTCTTCCAGAGAAATCATCGTTTCGGTTCTCGTAACTCCTTCAATATCATCGATACTATAAATAATTTCTTTAGCATGTCCTGTATCTTTAGCGCGTATTTTGCAAAAGATATTAAATTTTCCAGTAGTTACGTGAGCTACAGTAACGTAGGGTATTTCATTAATACGTTCCAAAACAAATTGGGTTTGTGAAGTCTTTTGAAGAAAAACTCCTACGTAAGCTATAAAAGCATATCCTAATTTCTCATAATCCAATGTGAGTGAAGAGCCTATAATAATCCCCGATTCCTCCATCTTCTTAACTCGTACATGAACAGTTCCTGCAGAAATATTTAATTGTTTAGCAATGTCTGTAAATGGAGTTCTGGTATTCTCAATAAGCATATCGAGAATTTTATGATCTGTTTCATCTAACTTAAATTTTGCCATGATCAAAATTGTTTGTGCTACAAAAGTACATATAAACTTTTCTGAAATGACACTATTTATTGCAAATAAATGGGTTTTTTTGATGTTTTATAACAAATCATTGAGATTTCTTCATCAACGAAAACGTTTTCGTGAGAATTTATCAATATTTCTTTATTCTTGATATCAATTTCCTTGTGCCCCATTTTTTCTACTTTTACAGCAATTTCATCAATGATTGGGATAAATTGTATTTGACCGTTTCTCAATTTCTCCTGAAACTGAATAGCTACATCTACCTTTTCACCATTTAATATAGCATTTCGAAGTAGCACATCTCTAAAATTCTTTTCATTTTCTGGGATTTGTAAATAATCTTCTACAGTAAAGGAACTTTTTGTTGAAGGCAACACATTAAGTAGCGCCAAAAAAGCATAAAAAATAAACTCTCGGGTCTTTTCACGCTGAAAATCTAAAGGAAAATGTCCTGCTTCAAATAATATTGTAGGCACTCCCATTTGCTGAAAGCTATCCCCTACGCAATTGTTGTTAAAGGTGTCGTCATATCTTCCAACTTGCCCCGGAATAACAAACTGCAACACCTCGTTTATTTTAGCAATAGACAGCATCGCCTCTTTTCTGGAGCGGGTGATGGTACGCTTATCATCTGCTGTAGGTGCTAAAAAGGAAAGAGTTGCACTTTTATTATTGGGAAGGCTATAAATCGTTCGCTGATCGTGGAGATTAAGGCATATTTGGGGTTCAATGGTATTAAAAACGGTTCTTAAAAGACAACTTTCTGCTTGCGTTAGGTCCTTTGCATCCCTATTTAAATCGATTTTATTTGCATTTTCTCGTGTGTATGCAATGGCTCCATCAGGATTTAACATGGGAATTATGTAAATAGAAAATTCATTTTTAATGAAATGAATTTCCTTTTGAAAAAAATCCTTCTGATTTAAAAATTTTAATAGATCGAATACCGCTTTTGTTGTTGTAGATTCATTACCATGCATTTGGGACCAAGCAAGTATTTTTTTTGATCCGTTTCCAAATTTAATTAAATGAATATTTCTTCCTTCTTCAGAAGTCCCCAAAACTTCTACAGGACAAAAATTGCTAAGCTCTGTAAGAATAGGGAGTATCTCTTTTTGACAAATATACCTACCTAATAATCGTCCTTCAAAGTGATTTGCATACCACGATGAAATTTCTGAAAGTGAAACCATGTTAACAAAGGTAAACAAAGCAATGTTTACTTTTGTAAACAGGTAAAATGTTCTATTCTGAATACACTTGTAAACAAAAAGTATGTTTTATAACGGGTTTTTGATAAAAGAGATTAACAAATTTTATATTTATAATTTATTAATTTTATTTTCAATTATTTATAATTCATTATATAAAGTTTTACTTGATTTAATAATAAAAGAATTGTACTTGCTTTTGGTTGGTATTCGTTATTATATTTACATTTGTAACGCGAATGTAAAAGAATGGTAATTTACAATGGTAAACAGTACTGATTTTGCTAAAAGACTTCAAAAAATATTAGATTATTACGGTCTATCTGCTACTGCTTTTTCAGATCAAATCGATTTTAATCGGTCTACCATTTCACATCTTTTATCGGGTAGAAATAAACCGAGTTTAGAATTTATCATTAAAGTTTTGCACGAATTTCCTGAAGTAGAATGGTATTGGCTTATCCATGGAAAAGGGTCCTTCCCTGCTGTTACAAAATCAATGGAAGAAATTAGTCCATCGCCTCCCTTAGAAAATTCGAAAATCAAAAAAGAGCTTTCTTTTCCTCTATCTCAAAATTCAGAAACGAAGAAGCGTTCCACAAATATCGAAATTGAAAGAATTGTTATTTTTTTTAAAGATGGTAGTTTTCAATTGTATGAATAGGGAACTTTTTCAGAACTTTGTATAGTCTATGAAAATTTTAAAATACTTCCTCATATTACTGGTAATGGTTAATTTCTCATGTTTCACAAGAGAAAAGAACTGTGCTAATTTTAAAACAGGAACGTTCACCTTTGAAGCGTTGATAGGCACAGAATTGGAGACCACCACTTTTGTGCGTAACGACACAATTGAAATTGACTATTTCCGTGGAAAGTCTGATACCTCTAGCATTCGCTGGATCAATGACTGCGAATACATTGTAAAAAAGTTACACCCAAAAAACATGGCAGAGCAAAAAGCAATTCATATGCGAATAATTGAAACCTCGGGGAATCAATATACTTTTGATTATACTATTGTAGGACAATCCCAAAAGAAAAAAGGAAGTGTCACTAAGGTTAATTAGTTAGTTGCTTTGAAGCGACAAAGGTGTCGTAAAAAAGGGTTTTTTTCTTAAAAACTTTTTCCGCATCACAAAAATAGCCACAAAAATCAATAGGATTCATATACAGATGCAGCGTTGTAGCGCATTCATTGCTATCATTTACCAAGGAATGAAATCCCATACAATCCTTCATATAGGTCAATTTTCCGGGATGTAACCTAGTGCAGAAGGTTTCCGTTAAATTCCCATGATTGTAATCATACCGTTTCTCACTAATACTCCCTTTCACTTGATACACCCAGCATTTTTGTCCGTCGTGATCGTGAATAGGCGTTGCATCACCCGCATTCCAACATAAAAGCACTAATTCAAAATGAGCGCTCCTAGCGATACAATTACGAGTATATCCTTCTGTTTTCCAACTTTCATAGGGCAAAAATTCACTTTGTGCTAATCGCATCGATTTCATCACAGCAGGGTACTCATCTTTGTGGGTTTCCTCTAATACGGAAATCAATGATTCAAGGGTGTAAATAAAATCCATTAGTTAATAGTAATACTTTTTTTCTTTTAAGGAATTAAAGTTAGTTTTACAAAAAATGAAAAAAATTGCTTCTATGTAAATATACGAGGCTTTTTTAATTTTGGTTGCTTCCAAACGACCCGTATTATGCAAAAAACACTAACACTTTTTCAGGAAATAGCAACGATGTTGCTAACGGATGAAAAAAACAACCCTGTGGCCCCTTTTATTGCTTCGGAGGATTTGTTCGAAACTTTAGATATTTCATTACAAGAAACCCCTCTTTTAGAAGAAGAATTTGTCATTGCATTGAAAAATTTAATTGCTAAAACGCCAAAAACAGCAACAAATGCTTTTTTTAACCAGTTGTTTGGCGGTCGAAACGAAAAAGCAGTTTTAGGAGATCTTCTTTCGGTATTACTCAATAACAGCATGTATACTTATAAGGCAGCGGGAGTACAAATAGGCGTTGAAAAAGCCATCCTTGAAAAGGTAAATTCTCTCATAGGCTGGGGAGCCACTAGCGGAGGTACGATTGCTACCGGGGGTTCTATGACCAATTTTATGGCGATGCTTATGGCTCGTGATTTTAAAAATACAGCCATACGGAAAGAAGGGATGACTCATAAAATGACCGTTTACACCTCTACTGAATCGCATTATAGCATCCCTAAAAATGCCTCATTTTCTGGCATTGGAAGAGACCAAGTACGTTATATTCCAGTAGATGAACGTGGATGCATGGTAACTTCATTATTAGAAACACAAATTAAAAAAGATAGAGACGAAGGCTACCTTCCTACTATGGTAAATGCTACTGCAGGAACAACGGTCTTAGGTGCTTTTGATGATATTACATCCTTATCTGCCATTTGTAAAAAGTATGCTATATGGCTTCACATTGATGGTGCCTATTGCGGTTCGGTGCTTTTTAGTAAAAAATATAAAAATCTCATTAATGGGGTAGAATTAGCAGATTCATTTAGCTTTAATGCTCATAAAATGATTGGAACTCCCCTAACCTGCTCATTGCTTCAGGTTAAAGATAAAAAATACTTATACCAATCCTTTGCCAACGAAGCAGAGTATTTGTACCAAACCGATGAAGATGATTTTAACCCCGGAAAAACTTCCTTACAGTGTGGCCGTAGAAATGACGCACTAAAATTTTGGACGCTTTGGAAAAGTGTGGGAACTCAAGGCTTGGAAACAATTGTTGACAAACAGTTTGAATTAGCTGAGATAGCCAGAAATTATGTGCTGAATCATTCGGAATATACACTTTACAGTTATGAAGACTCTATTTCGGTGTGTTTTAATTACAAAGGAATTCCTGCACGGGACATTTGCACCCTTCTTTATGAAAAATCGAAATTACTCGTTGGCTATGGAACCTTCAACGGAGAAGAATTTATACGCTTGGTAACCATCAACGCTCAAAATGAAAAAGAAGATATTCTGAGTTTTTTTAATATCATTGAAACCTTTGTAGCCCAAAATGAAACACTATTTCTGAAAGGAATTAAAACAACGTAATTTGGCCTTCTTCATCTATTTGAGGCTGATCTTCTTCCATAGAAGATGTTATGGATTGGTCGTTATTTGACTCTAAACTAGCAGTATTTTCAGTTACTTCTTCTTCATCAATTACTTCCATTTCCTCAGTAGTCATAGGCTCTGGCGGCGCATAGGGCAAGGATTCTAACGGATTAATTTCCAACACCTTTTCTTTGGTAAGCTGGTTCCCCATAGCGGTAATTCCTTTCACAGCAATAAACTCCTCTAGGTTCACCTCAAGATTGTCTTTACGGTCTTTGCCTCGGTCTTTTACAAAAACCACTTCGGCCATGGGGCGGTGATCAGTAAAGATTTTTTCCAAATAAGATTTGGGATGGTCCGTAATAACCAATTCCTCTTTATCGGGAGCATCAATCAAAAAGCGTTTTACGTAAAACAATTCCTTTTCTCCTTCCCAATAAATGACTGAAATAGGCTTTTTGGGCTCCCATTTTTCTAGAACAATCATATCATCATCAAAGTGCATGGTAAGCTCAGGAATGGCTGTTTTTACAATGCCATTCTGCTTTACGATAAGAATTCTATCTTCATTGGTAAATTCGCCTAAAAGTTCTCCTCTTCCGTCCACATTGAGTCGTTGTACGGTATCATCAAACCAAATTTTACGGGGCTTTAACGTAGAAAGTCCTTTTTCTTTCAATTCGATGCGTTTCACTGCATATTTGGTGACGATATTTCCTTTGGAGTCCCTCCCCTTAACTAAAATATCGGCAAAATCAAGATCCCATTTCAGTTTTTTGATACTGCCGGATTGTCTCAATAATACCGTAACCACTTCGGCTTCACCATTTGGATTCGCTGTAAAGTACCCTACTTTTGAACCCGAAGTTCCTGCTGTTAAATCGTATTCTTTATCGCGAGTGATGCCTGTTACTGCAAAGCGCTTTACATAGGTAGCTCCGCGCTGTCCATCCTTGTAAATCATATTGTAAATCGTGCGTTTGTCTTTCTTTTTAAAGACCGCCACATGGATAATTCCTTTTCCTACAAAAGTTTTGTCACTTACTTTGGTGACCATCATTTTACCATCTTCGGTAAAGACAATGATGTCGTCAATATCACTACAATCGGTTACGTATTCATCTCTCTTTAAGCCCATTCCCACAAACCCCTCTTCTCTATTAACATAGAGTTTGGTATTGCGTATCACCACTTTGGTTGCTTCTATATCATCAAAAATCCGAATTTCCGTTTTGCGTTCCCTCCCCTCACCATACTCTTTTTTCAATCTTTTGAAATAATCTATGGCGTAAGTAATCAAGTTTTCAAGATGGTGTTTTATTTGCGCAATAGTATCTTCTAAAGCATCAATCTTTTGTTGTGCTTTGTCTATGTCAAATTTTGAAATGCGTTTAATTCTAATTTCAGTCAATCGCACGATATCTTCTTCGGTTACCGCTCTTTTTAAATGCTGAATATGAGGTTGCAACCCTTTATCAATAGCCGCAATAACACCTTCCCAGGTTTCCTCTTCTTCAATATCGCGATAGATACGGTTTTCAATAAAAATGCGCTCCAACGAAGCAAAATGCCATTGCTCTTCCAGTTCGTCCAATTGAAATTCCAGCTCCCGTTTAAGCAACTGAACCGTTCTGTTAGTCGAACGGCGAAGCATCTCAGAAACCCCAATAAACAAGGGCTTGTTGTCTTCTATGACACAGCCCAAAGGCGAAATAGAAGTTTCACAACTCGTAAAAGCATATAGGGCATCTATGGTCTTATCGGGTGAAATTCCGGGAGGTAATTGAATAAGAATTTCAACTTCAGCAGCCGTGTTATCTTCAATTTTTTTAACCTTAATTTTTCCTTTTTCATTAGCTTTAAGGATGGAATCGATAAGGTTGGTTGTATTGGTTCCAAAGGGAATTTCGGTAATGACTAAAGTGCTTTTATCTAGCTGGTTGATGAGCGCCCTACTTCTAATTTTTCCTCCTCTAAGTCCGTCGTTGTAGTGGGTTACATCGACAATTCCACCCGTTGGAAAATCGGGAAATAATGTAAATTTTTTGCCTTCCAAATGCTTTATGGAAGCTTCTATCAATTCTACAAAATTATGCGGAAGGATTTTAGTAGAAAGTCCTACAGCGATTCCCTCGGCTCCTTGAGCCAATAATAGAGGAAACATAACGGGTAGGTTGATGGGCTCTTTTTTTCTACCATCATACGAAGCTTGCCAATCGGTGATTTTTGGGTTAAACACCACATCCAGCGCAAACTTTGAGAGTCTGGCTTCAATATAGCGCGGTGCCGCTGCGCTATCTCCGGTATAAATATTTCCCCAGTTTCCCTGAGTATCAATTAATAAATCTTTTTGCCCAATCTGCACCATAGCATCGCCAATACTGGCATCGCCGTGGGGATGGTATTGCATAGTGTGCCCTACAATATTGGCCACTTTATTATAGCGTCCATCGTCCAGTTCTTTAAGAGAGTGCATGATGCGACGCTGTACCGGCTTAAAACCGTCTTCTATGGCAGGAACTGCACGTTCTAGAATGACATAACTGGCATAATCCAAAAACCATTCGCGATACATGCCAGTAACCTTAGTGATGGTATCACCACTGGTATCCTCGTGTTCTCCCAAATAGTCTGGTAATGAAGAAAGCGCTTCCTCGTTTTGTTCTAGTTCGTCACTCATAAATTACTCCTCTACTTTATCCAGTTCTACCTTTAAATTTTCAATAATGAATTCCTGCCGATCCGGGGTGTTTTTACCCATATAAAAACTGAGTAATTCTTCAATACTCATGGCTTTGTCTAGCATCACAGGCTCTAAACGAATATTGTCTCCAATAAAGTGTTTAAATTCGTCTGGTGAAATTTCACCCAATCCCTTAAATCGGGTGATTTCAGGCTTTGGTTTTAATTTTTCAATGGCATTGATACGTTCTTCTTCGGAATAACAATAAATGGTTTCCTTTTTATTTCGAACACGAAACAAAGGTGTTTGCAAAATGTATAAATGGCCTTCTTTAATCAATTCAGGAAAAAACTGAAGAAAAAAGGTAATCAACAATAATCGAATGTGCATTCCGTCCACATCGGCATCGGTTGCAATAACAATATTGTTGTACCGAAGGTCTTCCATAGACTCTTCAATATTCAACGCTGCTTGCAATAAATTGAATTCCTCATTTTCATAGACTATTTTCTTACTTAATCCATAACTATTAAGCGGTTTCCCTTTTAAGCTAAAAACAGCCTGTGTATTCACATCCCTGCTTTTGGTAATGCTTCCACTGGCAGAATCACCTTCAGTAATAAACAATGTTGATTCTAAATTGCGCTCGTTTTTTAAATCGCCCAAATGCACTCGACAATCACGTAACTTTTTATTGTGCAAATTGGCTTTTTTGGCACGGTCTTTTGCCAGTTTTCGTATTCCCGAAAGTTCTTTACGCTCCCGTTCCGCCTGCATTATTTTTCGCTGTAACTGCTCGGCAGTTTCTGGATTTTTGTGAAGATAATTATCGAGCTGTGTTTTTAAAAAATCATGGATAAAAGTACGAACCGTAGGCAAATCGCCTCCCATATCGGTAGAACCTAGTTTTGTTTTCGTCTGACTTTCAAAAACGGGTTCCATAACTTTCACACTTACCGCAGAAACGATAGATTTACGTACATCACTGGCTTCATAGTTTTTTCCAAAGAATTCCCGAATGGTTTTTACGACGCCCTCCCTAAATGCATTTAAATGAGTTCCCCCTTGAGTGGTATTTTGTCCATTTACGAAACTATGATACTCTTCGCTGTATTGGGTTTTACTGTGGGTGATAGCCACCTCGATATCGTCGCCACGAAGATGGATAATAGGATACACCATGTCTTCTTGCAACATGTTATCTTCTAATAAATCTTTTAAGCCGTTTTCAGAAAAATATTTTTCGCCATTAAAATCTATGGTTAAACCAGGGTTGAGGTACACATAGTTTTTAAGCATTTTGGCAACATACTCTGTACGAAATTTGTAATTTTTAAAGATTTCTTCATCGGGAACAAAAAGTACTTTAGTCCCTTTTCGTTTGGTAGAATCCTCTATTTTGGCATCAAGGGTAAGTTCCCCTTTCGAAAATTCGGCCGCTTTTATTTGGTTGTCACGAACCGATTCTACTTTAAAAAAGGAAGAAAGCGCATTCACAGCTTTTGTTCCTACCCCATTTAACCCAACCGATTTTTTAAACGCACGGCTATCGTATTTCCCTCCTGTATTCATTTTGGAAACCACATCCACAACTTTCCCCAAAGGAATTCCACGGCCAAAATCACGAACTTTTACTTCCTTGTCTTTAATACGGATTTCAATGGTCTTGCCTGCTCCCATGACAAATTCATCGATACAGTTATCAATGACTTCCTTTAACAGGATATAAATCCCATCATCGGGAGAAGATCCATCGCCTAGTTTTCCAATATACATCCCGGGACGCATACGTATATGCTCTTTCCAGTCGAGAGAGCGTATGTTATCCTCGGTATATTGTGTTTCAGCCATAGGAGTAAATTCTGTGCTCGCTAATATAAAATTTCGCTATAAAAACTGAAACCTAAAACGGCTAAAGTAATTAACAAAATAGGGTTGAAATTGTTAAGAAATATGGGGGTTCCGTTTTTTTATCTTTGAAGAATTTGTTACCTTCCATACTTCAAAAAACTAACCCTTTTACAATGAGAAAAATAATCATTCCTTTCCTTTTAATAGTACTTACACTATCCCTTTCGGCCTGTCTTGGAAACAGCGAAAAGAAAAACGCCGCAACAGGTGAATATAGAACCGAAACTGCTTTAGGATTATATGAAATGCAAGTGCCCGAATTCATGAAAGCAACAACCGGTTTAAATACCGATGCTTCCATGCAATTTCAAAACATTTACAAAGAAACCTATCTTGCTGTTATTGAAGAATCTAAAGACGATTTTATCAATACTTTTAAAGACTTAAATGAATATGATGAGAGCAAGTCCCCCGCAGAAAACTACCAAACAATACAAGTGGATTTTTTTACTGAAGAAATGCAGATAACTCGAAAAGAAAGACCTGTAAAAATGAAAATTAATGGGATGGATGCTGAGCAAGTAGAGTTTGTTGGAAGAGTTGCTGGGATCGACTTTGATATTTACTACTTAATGACTTTTATTGAAGGAAAGGAGACCTTATATATGATTATGGAATGGACCCTAAGCAGTAATGAAAATACTTATAAAGATACTTTTAAATATATGGCAAATTCATTTAAGGAACTATAAATAGTCACCATTTGTAATGAAAAAGCGGTAACTGCCGCTTTTTTTTATACATTAAATCTAAAATGCATTATGTCGCCATCGTGAACGATATACTCCTTTCCTTCTACCGATAACTTTCCTGCTACTTTAACTTTAGTTTCACTGCCATAGGTTACGTAGTCGTTATATTTTATGACCTCTGCACGAATAAACCCTTTTTCAAAATCGGTGTGGATGACACCCGCCGCTTGTGGAGCGGTTGCGCCAATAGGAATGGTCCAAGCTCGAACTTCTTTTACTCCTGCAGTAAAATAAGTTTGTAGGTTTAAAAGTTTGTAAGCCCCTCGTATTAATTTTGCAGAACCTGCTTCTTCCAGTCCTAAATCTTCGAGAAACAGTTGTCTTTCTTCATAGGTTTCAAGCTCTGTAATATCTGCTTCCGTACCAACAGCAAGCACCAATACTTCGGCATTTTCATGGGCTACCGCTGCTTTTACTTTTTCTACATAAGCATTCCCATTTACGGCTGCTCCTTCATCGACGTTACAAATATACATTACAGGTTTGTCGGTAATTAATTGTGCCGATTGTATAAACTCTTCTCGCTCTTCTTGGGATAGTTCAATAGCACGTACCGAAATACCTGCCTCTAATCCCTTTTTAACTTTTTCAAGAGCTTGCTGTTCCTTTTGAGCTTCTTTGTTTCCAGTTCTTGCTGCGCGGGAAACTTTTTCTAGTTTTTTATCAATTGTTTCAAGGTCTTTCAATTGCAATTCGATATCAATTGTTTCTTTGTCTCTTATGGGATCAATACTCCCGTCAACATGAACAATATTATCGTTATCAAAACAACGAAGCACGTGCAAAATGGCGTCAGTTTCACGAATATTTCCCAAAAATTGATTTCCCAAACCTTCTCCTTTACTAGCCCCTTTAACCAATCCTGCGATATCAACAATTTCAACTGTTGCAGGAACAATTCGCTCTGGCTTCACTAATTCTTCAAGTTTTAATAATCTAGTATCAGGTACATTTACGACCCCAATATTAGGTTCAATGGTACAAAAGGGAAAGTTTGCACTTTGTGCTTTTGCATTTGACAAACAATTAAAAAGGGTTGATTTTCCAACGTTGGGTAAACCTACTATTCCTGCTTTCATCTAGAGTAACTGATTAAATTTTTAAGAAGCGGCAAAGATACATTTTTAGAAAAAGATTAAACATTTTTAGCAATACTTTTAATCATTTCTTACTAGAATAGATTAAATTTATACAATAAATAACTAAGAGATTTTATGAAAACTAATGCATCTATTCTAGGGTTTGTCTTTTTTGTATCCTTTGTTTCGTTACATGCTCAAGAAAATAGGACTATAAAAGAAGAAACCACTGTAAAAAAAGTGATTACCAAAGAAGGTAGTCAAGTTGTTGTGAAAGAAGTAAAAGAAGTTGAAAAAGAAACGGGAGCTGTTATTGTAGCAGATGATGAAAAGGAAAATCAGGAGTTTAGCGAAGATACCACCAAAGATACGGAAAATAAGGTCATTAAAAACGAAGCTACTATAGACGAACAAAATGAAGCTCTAATAGCGGCAGAAAAAAAACGACAAGAAGAGGCTCTTAAAGCCTCTATTGAAGCTGAAAAAGCCAAGGCTGAAGCGGAAAAGAAAATTTTGGAAGAACAAAAACAAGCCCGTTTAAAAGCCCTAGAGGAAAATAGAAAAAAATTGGAAAAACGTAGTAAAGGAATAGCCCCCTTAAAGAAAAATAATTAATGAAACCCTTTTCCATCCTTTTTATAGTATTAAATTTTTCATGTTTGATAACAGCGCAAGAATTTAAAACTAATTTTGACCATCACGCTTTGGCCGTAAATAATATTACTCTTAGTGTCGATTTTTATAAAAATGTCCTCCACCTTTCTCAAATTGACACTCCTGTAGATAATCCTCACATAAAATGGTTTTCTTTAGGAGATAAGCTTCAGCTACATTTAATAGAAACTGAAGAACTCGATATAAAAACGCATAAATCCAATCACTTTTCTGTTCGCGTAGAAAATATTACCAACTTTATTACACACTTAAATACAAAAAAAATTCCCTATTGGGATTGGGTAGGTAATAAAGGCAAGGTTGCTTTACGTCCCGATGGTGTACAACAAGTCTATATTCAGGATCCAGATGGTTATTGGATAGAGATAAACGACGCCAAATACAAATAATTATTCGCCGTGCATAAACCGTTGCTTCCCTAGAAGGGTTTCCTCAGATTCCACATGAGCATCATCCGGAATACAACAATCTACCGGGCAAACAGCAGCACATTGAGGTTCGTCATGAAACCCTTTACATTCGGTGCACTTATCGGGTACAATGTAATAAATTTCATCACTTATAGGTTCTTGAGTTTCGTCGGCATTTACGGCATTTCCATTAGGTAATACTACAGACCCTTTTAAGTTAGTCCCATCTGCGTAACGCCAGTCGTCTGCTCCTTCATAAATTGCGGTATTTGGACATTCGGGTTCGCAAGCACCACAGTTAATACACTCGTCGGTAATAATAATAGCCATAGTAGGATTTCTTTTTCTAACTTTGCGCAAATTTAATGCCTATTTAGGGCAACTCCAAACAAAGCATGCAATTACAACAAAGAATTAACGCATTTATCCATTTAGGATGGTTTTTGAATGAAATTGCTTCGGAAAAATCTATCGGTACCGAAATTTTTCAAAACGCTCAAAACCATAATCGGTGGTTTACCACAAAAAATATTCTATTTGCTTTAAAAAATTGGGGGGAAGCTCTTTCTGAAAAAAACATGACAAGGTGGATTAAGTCCTATACGTTTTCTGAAAAACCGCCCAAAACCATTGCAGTTATTATGGCCGGAAACATCCCTTTGGTGGGATTTCATGACTTTATTTCGGTATTAATTTCAGGAAACAAAGTACTGGCAAAACTATCTTCTAATGATAAAATTCTTCTCCCTTTTATTGCCAATAAACTTATAGAAATAGCGCCCGCTTTTAAAGACTACGTTTCATTTTCAGAAGGAAAGTTAGAAAACTTTGATGCGGTGATTGCGACCGGAAGCAATAACACCTCGCTCTATTTTGAACATTACTTTGGAAAATACCCAAATATCATTCGTAAAAACAGAAATAGTGTTGCCGTACTTAGCGGAAAAGAATCGTTATCGCAGTTGGAAGGCTTGGCGCATGACCTCTTTCAATATTTTGGTTTGGGCTGCAGAAATGTATCCAAATTATACCTCCCAAAAGGATACGATTTTGAACCCTTTTTTAAAGCAATGTACACACAAAAAGAAGTGATTTATCATGATAAATACATGAATAATTACGATTACAACAAAGCGGTGTATTTAATGGGAGGAGTTCCTTTATTGGATAATGAATTTATGTTGTTAAAAGAGGATACAGGCTTCTCCTCTCCTATTTCGGTGGTTTTTTATGAATATTATGATGAGATTGCATCATTGAAAAAAGGACTTTTCATGAATCAAGATAAAATACAATGTATTGTGTCAAATAGTGCTATGGAACAAGAAGTTCCCTTTGGAGCATCACAATCGCCTCCACTTTGGGAGTATGCAGACGGAGTAGACACGCTTTCTTTTTTATTGAATCTCTAAAACAATTCAGATTGATCAATCGAAAACCTTTTCGAATAAAATTCAGTCTATTTTGTTGAAATCCTCTTAATAATTTGTCTTCAAAAGACACTTATTTCCGTCGATATTTTACACCTTTGCACCATCTATTTTTTGGGTATGAAAAAACATAATTTTAGTGCAGGTCCTTCTATTTTACCACAAGAAGTGCTCGAGAAATCTGCACAGGCCATTTTAAATTTTAATAATTCCAATCTTTCTCTCGTAGAAATATCGCATCGCAGCAAGGATTTTATTGCGGTAATGGATACTGCCTGTGCCTTGGCTTTAGCGCATTTAGGGCTAGAAAATAAAGGGTATAAAGCCTTGTTTCTGCAAGGGGGAGCCAGCACCCAATTTTTAATGGTAGCCTACAATCTTTTAGGAAAAAAAGCCGCCTATTTAAATACCGGAACCTGGTCCAGTAAAGCGTTAAAAGAAGCAAAATTGTTTGGAGAGGTAGTTGAAGTTGCTTCCTCCAAGGATAAAAACTTTAATTATATTCCAAAAGATTACAGCATTCCAACCGATGCAGATTATTTTCACTGTACCAGTAATAATACCATCTTTGGAACACAAATTAACCACTTCCCTACGACTCAAATACCTGTGGTTTGTGATATGAGTAGTGATATTTTCTCTAGGGTTTTAGATTTTTCAAAATTTGATTTAATCTATGCCGGAGCGCAAAAAAATATGGGGCCTGCCGGAACTACCCTAGTGGTTGTAAAAGAAGAAATTTTAGGAACATTACATAGGGCTATTCCTGCTATAATGGATTACAGAACGCATATTGCGGCAGAAAGTATGCTTAATACCCCTTCTGTTTTTGCAGTCTATGTTTCTATGCTCACCTTAGAATGGTTGAAAAATTTAGGGGGCGTTGCCGCCATTGAAAAAATCAATAACGAAAAAGCACAACTCCTCTATTCTGAAATTGACCGAAACCCTCTTTTTATAGGTTTTGCCGAAAAAGAAGATCGTTCCAAAATGAATGTGACCTTTAATTTGGCCGAAGGTGCAAACCAAGAATTATTTGATGGCCTCTGGAAGGCAGCCAACATTAGCGGTATTAACGGCCACCGAAGCGTAGGCGGATATCGCGCTTCTATCTATAATGCGATGCCACTGGAAAGTGTGCAAGTGTTAGTGGACGTAATGAAAGAATTTGAAAGAAAATCATAAACCATGAAAGTATTAGCGAACGACGGAATTTCACAAAGTGGAATTGATGCTTTAGAAGCAGCAGGAATTGAAGTAATTACTACCAAAGTAGCCCAAGAGCAGTTGATTAATTATATCAATGAACACAAAATAGATGTTGTTTTGGTGAGAAGCGCTACCCAAGTAAGAAAAGATATTATTGACGGCTGCCCAAGTATTAAAATTATTGGTCGTGGAGGTGTAGGAATGGATAACATCGATGTTGCCTATGCCCGTGAAAAAGGCTTGCACGTAATTAATACTCCGGCGGCTTCTTCAGCCTCCGTAGCCGAATTAGTGTTTGCGCATCTTTATGGCGGGGTTCGGTTTTTATTTGATAGCAATAGAAATATGCCTTTAGAGGGTGATTCTCGATTTGATATTCTCAAAAAAAATTATGCAAAAGGAATAGAATTGCGTGGAAAAACGATAGGAATTATTGGTTTTGGCCGTATTGGTCGGGAAGTCGCAAAAATAGCTTTAGGTTGTGGAATGAAAGTAATTTACAGCGACAGCTTTGTGGAAACGGCAGAGATTTCTTTGGAGTTTTATGACGGACAAAAAGTTAGCTTTTCATTAAAAACACAATCTTTAGATTCACTTCTCTCTGAAAGTGATTTCATTTCTTTACACGTACCTAAACAAAAAGAATACATCATTGGCACTTCTGAAATTTCAAAAATGAAAGATGGTGCAGCCATTATTAATGCTGCTCGTGGTGGCATAATTGACGAGGTGGCGCTTATTGAAGCATTAGAAAACAAAAAACTATCCTTTGCTGCACTCGATGTTTTTGAAAACGAACCAACTCCAGAAATTAAAATTTTAATGAATTCAAAAATATCATTAAGCCCTCATATTGGAGCGGCTACGCTAGAAGCTCAAGACCGAATTGGCACCGAACTGGCGACCCAAATAATCGCTATACTAAAGTAACTTTTTTCAAAAATTTACTATCTTTATTAATCACAAAAAACATTCACAATGTCTGGAATTCTAGAATTATTAAATAGTGACTTAGGCCAACAAATTATTAATGGTGTAAGCAATGAAACCAATCAACCGGCAGATAAAACAGCCCATGTTTTACAAATGGCATTACCTGTACTTATGGGAGCCATGAAGCGTAACGCAACCACTCCCGAGGGAGCAGCAGGTCTTTTAGGGGCTTTAAACAATAAACATGATGGGAGTATTTTGGACAACCTCGGGGGCTTATTTGGAGGAGGTGTTAATGAAGAGGTAAAACAAGATGGAATGGGAATATTGGGCCATGTTTTAGGAGGTTCCCAAGGAAATGTTGCCAGTGCACTATCCCAAAAATCAGGTTTAGATTCGCAATCGGTTATGAATATTCTTCAGATTGCCGCTCCTATTATTTTAGGTTACCTTGGAAAACAAAAACAACAACAAAACGTGCAATCTCCTGATGCACTTGGCGGGCTTTTAGGAGGACTGCTTGGAGGTGGAAAAACACAGCAAAAACAACAAAGCCTCATTGAATCTATCCTAGACGGAAATAATGATGGAAGTATTGTTGACGATTTAGCAGGAATGGTTTTGGGAGGTGGAAAAAAGAAAAGTGGTCTTGGTGGCTTACTTGGAGGTCTTTTTGGAAAAAGATA
Source organism: Flavobacteriaceae bacterium (assembly GCA_041392205.1). Lineage (GTDB taxonomy): Bacteria > Bacteroidota > Bacteroidia > Flavobacteriales > Flavobacteriaceae > Halomarinibacterium. The sequence continues at coordinate 207,237 of JAWKMO010000003.1, forward strand.
ATAACACAACAATGGTTCTTAAAGGCCCTTTTATAAAGGGCTTTTTTTGTTAAACACCGTTAAAATTAATCCAATTACAGAAGGAGTTTTGTATTTTTGATTAATTGCAGTCCTATGAAACACGTGGTTATTATACTAGTCATTATTATTGCTTTTGCAAGCTGTAAAAGTTCCTATTCTAATGAAAATAGTGCCTCTAATGAAATTGTGAACGACACAATAAAAATTAAAAATGATTCATTGGAATATGAAATTATGATTATTGAACCCGGTTTTAATAATTGGTTAGCAACCCAACCACCAAGAGGGTATTATGGACAAACCTTTTTAGAATCGAGAAATCAACAATTTGTTCAGCAATATAATTACAGAGTTCATAATCCTCAACAATTTGACCCACTTCTTTACCAGCAAGAAATAAATTATCGTTTGGGAGTAGATTACGGATACGAGGTAAATTATATGCTTTATAATTACTTTGTATATTTCCAGCAACAATACAAGCAAAATTTTATTGGTGGTAGAAGAAGAAACTAATTTTATAAAGCGTTTAAAAACTAGGTGGGGCGTTGATACAAACTGGCGTGTTTTTGTAATATTTACAGTATTTGCAATAACTGGAACTACTGCTGCTAAGTTGGCAGGCCCACTAACTGAAGTTTTAAATATTTCTAAAGATTTACACCCACTTATTTATTGGCCCATACGAATTATTATAATATTGCCTATTTACAAAATATTGTTGCTTATTTTTGGTTGGATTTTTGGAGAATTTCCCTTTTTTAAACACTTTGTAAAAAAAATGCTTCGGCATTTTGGATTGGGTTTTATTTTTAAATGAGTTTCGAGAAAAACAACATATCAATTTTTATCATAAGCTTTTTATTAAGTGTCCTTATTCTATTACCCGTTGGTATAAAATTTGAACACATTTTTGAAGATCACAAGCACGTTGCTTGCCCCGATAGCACCACACATTTACACGAAAAATCCACTGATTGTCATTTAGATGCATTCAGTTTTTCATCATTCCATTTAGAATTTACTACTGACCATTTTTTTGAGGAAATCTTAATTTTTTCAAAGAAAAATTTCCATTACGAAGCACATCTCATAATTTTAGATAAACGGTTCCTAAAACTTCGTGGACCGCCGGAAGATTACTATTTATAATATGTAGTAGTAATCAATTCCAACTCAATGAAATTTTATTTTATTGCCGTAGTATTTATTTTAAATACGGCATTCAGCTTTTCACAAGATTGCCCATTTGTGCTTTCCGGAAAGGTTTTAGACATCCATGATCAAACACCGCTATCTGGTGCAACTATTATCGTTGCGGGACCGGAAATAGCTGTTTATTCAGACTTAAATGGGGATTTTACAATTTTGAATCTCTGTTCGGGTGACTATGTTGTACAAGTTTCCCATCCAGAATGTTCTTCAGAGGTCTTTAAAATTTCAATTACTCAAAACACCTTTAAAACCTTCAAACTAGAGCATCATTTAGAATCTTTAAATGAAGTTATTATTAGTGGAAAAGGCTTTACGACTAAAACTGAAAGCATTTTAGAAAATAGTTTGAATGAGGAAAAGCTCGATAATTTCAGTAATAATACCCTAGGTGATGCGTTGCGAGAGCTAAGCGGTGTTTCTTCTTTAAATACCGGAAATAGTATTGTAAAACCGATGATTAACGGATTGCATAGCAGTAGAATAACCCTCATTAATAATGGGGTTAGAATGCAAGATCAAGAATGGGGCGCTGAGCATTCACCTAATATTGATGTTAATGCTGTTGCTAAAATAACCGTAATTAAAGGTGCTTCGGCATTGCAATACACAGGAGATGCCATAGGTGGGATTATTATCTCTGAGCCTTCAAAAATTCCAATAAAAGATACTTTGTATGGAAAAAGCATTCTCTCCTATTCCACCAACGGAAGAGGCGGAACTAATTCCACTACTTTACTGAAAGGGTTTAAAAGTGGTTGGTTTGCTCAATTACAAGGAACCTTAAAGCGGTATGGTGATTTTGAAGCCCCCGATTATATTTTAAGTAACACGGGCAACTTTGAGCGAGATGTGATGGTGAGACTTGGGCAAAATAAAATTGAATGGGGTTGGGAGTCGCAATATTCTCTTTTTAAAAATGAAATAGGAATATTAAGAGCCTCTCATTTGGGCGGTGCCGAAGACCAAATAACAGCAATTAATAGTGAGCAACCTTTAGTTATTGAGCCATTTACTTATAAAATTGACAGGCCAAGGCAAGAAGTAACACATCATATTGTAAAACTTTCTGGATTCAAAAAAATACACGGATTAGGGAAGTTGGACGCGAGTTATGATTTTCAAAGCAATCAGCGATTTGAATATGACATTCGTCGTGGAGAGGATGCCAATAAACCCTCTGTAGATTTAAGGTTAAACACACACAATCTTACTATTGGATTTGAATTTTCAAAAGGAAACTGGGATTTTAAAACGGGAACTATGTTTAATTACCAGGATAATTTTGCAAATCCGGCTACCGGAGTTAGAAGACTCATCCCAGATTATGAGCAATTAAAAATGGGCGCTTATAGTATCGCAAATTGGGAAGTCAATGATCGATTTTCTTTTGAAGGAGGAATAAGGTATGATTATACCTATATGGATGTCCAAAAATTTTATAGAACCTCCTTCTGGGAATTAAGAGGATATGATGAATTGTTTCCCGATATTGTGGTAGAAGATTTTGGAAATCAACTATTGACAAATCCGAAGCTTACTTTTAATAACGTGTCTGCTACTTTAGGAGCATCCATTAAACTCGATAACAATTGGAATGTCCTCGCTAATTTTTCGTTAGCTTCAAGAGCCCCTAATGCTTCAGAGTTGTTTAGTGAAGGATTACATCATGGGGCTTCCATGATTGAGTTGGGAGATTTGAGATTTACTTCAGAAAAATCAAGGAAAGTAATCGTCACGCTTCAGAAAAAAGGTACGATAGCATTTTCAATAAATCCATTTTTTAATGTGTTGGACCATTTTATCATCATTGAACCCACCGGAGTAGAACAAACCATTCGTGGAAATTTTCAAGTTTGGGAGTATAAACAAATAGATGCAAAAATGATGGGAGTAGATTTCAATTTCTCCAGTCCATTGCTTTTTGACTTCAGTTTTTACAACACCTTTTCGTTGGTAAAAGGATATGAAAGGGATAACAACATGCCACTTATCAATATGCCTCCTGTTCAATTTTCAAATGAGTTACGCTACCAAAGAAAGAGATTCAGTGCTTCTGTAAAACACGACTATTTTTTCAGACAAAATGAATTTCCTAATACGAATTTCGAAATTTTCCTACCTGAAACTGAAACTACAGCACTTGTGGATGTTAGTACCCCGCCTGAAGCCTATCAATTATGGGAGGTTGCAGCAGATTATGAATTTGACTTATTCAAAAAAACAAAACTGAATTTTGGGCTTAAAGTCCAAAATGTATTTAACACTGCGTATAGAAATTACTTGAATCGTTTACGCTATTATGCAGATGACTTAGGAAGAAATATAACTTTTTACACTAAAATTAATTTTTAAAAAATAACACAAATGAAAAATTATAAAAAATATTCACTGGTATTTATCTTAATGGCAACCCTTATAGGGTGCAAAAAAGATGATGATGCCGAACCCGTTAATGAAGAAGAAGTAATCACTACGGTAACTGTAACGCTAGTCCCTGAGGGTGGAGGTGCCACAGTTATCCTGCAATCGAGAGATTTGGATGGCGATGGCCCTAATGCTCCGGTAGTAACAGTCTCGGTAATTTAATCGCAGGAACCACTTATGGAGGCACTATTGTTTTCTTAAATGAAACCGAAAGTCCTGCTGAAAATATTACTGAAGAAGTTATTGATGAAGCAGAAGAACATCAGGTATTTTATATCCCTAGTGCTAGTTTAGATGCTGCCATTACGTATGGAGATTTTGATGCAGACAACAATCCTTAGGAACTATTTTTGCATTAGTAACAGGAGCCGCCAGTAATGGCACACTCAATGTGGTTTTAAGACACGAGCCTCAAAAACCAAATAATGGCACCCTGGCCGATGCGGGTGGCGAAACGGATGTATCGGTGATATTTAATGTTACGATTCAATAATAAAAAAGCCCCAATTTGGGGCTTTTTTTTATTCATTAATTTTCACCTCAAGGGTTTGGGGAACGGGTTTCGTTTCAGTATTGAAAACATACGTATAAAGCCACATTAGTGTGAAGGTAGGAATAAAATCAAACAGTAAAATTTCTTCTAAAAATACAATGGCTGTGGCAATTTTACCTGAAGTTCCCTCATACATATCATTCATCTTTTTTGCGGCAAATGGAGCCCAGAAAAGGTCAAATACCCATCCTAGAAAGGGAATTAACATGGAACCAAAACCAATGGCGTCGTAAAGTAAACCTTGTCGTAATAATTTGAATTTATTCTTTTTCATTTTTAAAAATTTAGTAGTTCCGGTGAAACAATAAACATACCAAATTTAAGAAAGGTCTGTTCCTATGAGTTTCAAAAATTCATTTCGGGTTTCAATTTTTTCAAATTGTCCCCTAAATCCGGAAGTGGTTGTGACACTATTTTGCTTTTGAACGCCTCGCATCATCATACACATATGACTGGCTTCAATAACTACAGCAACGCCTTTGGGCTTTAAGGTATTGTTGATACATTCCAAAATATCGTGTGTGAGTCGTTCTTGTACTTGCAATCTGCGTGCAAAAACATCAACTACTCTTGGAATCTTACTCAGTCCCACAATGTAACCATTAGGGATATAGGCAATGAGCCTTCCCGAAAAAAGGCAATATATGGTGTTTCACAGAGAATACAATTCAATATCTTTTACAATCACCATATCGTTATAACTTTCGGCAAACATGGCGCTTTTTAATATCCCAGAAGCATCTTGGCAATGTCGAACAAAAACTGTATCGCTTTTGCATGGCTATCTTTTTCAGGGTTTTTTACAATTCCCTCTCGATCAATATCCTCTCCAATACCTTTCAAAATTTCAACAAAATTATTCTTTAGTGAAGTGGTTGCCGATTCATTATACTCTTCAAAATAGCTATAGGATCCCATAAATTTTTTAAACTTAAAATGGTAGCAATAATTTTACCGAATATGCAATTTAAATTAGGTATTAACTAAATATGTTGTTTTAACTTTTCATTGTACTCAACAATAGATAGCGTAGTTTTGTTTAACACACCAATAAATAAAGACCACGTCCATTTTTATAAAATTTTCTGTTTACATAAATTAACAAAGATTTTAATGCATTGTAACAATTGTATGAAATGGATGTCCTTATTCAACAAAATCATCAGTCAAATAAATATTCCTGTTCATTACCTCCCTTTGCATCTCTTTACTGAGTTTTACAGGAAAAAAATCAATCACCATAAATAGAACTTCAGAATCTCCAAAAATTGACGGAAATCTTGATGATGAGGCATGGAAAAATGCTGAAGAAGCTAAAGATTTCGCAATTTAGACCCGAAATGGGTCTTTTTGAAAAAGGAACACAAAAAGACCACTGCTAAAATGGTATAATGATGACAATGCCATTTATGTGGGGCTTATTTACACGATAAACCGGAAGATATCCTCGACAATTTACCATTCGTGATAATTTTGGTCAAGCCGATTTCTTTCGGAGTTGTTTTTAACCTAGCCCAACGATGCGCAAAACGATACCGAATTTTTTGTTTTTAGCTCTGGAACACAAGCCGATGCGATTGCAAATCCTAGTATTGGTGAAGATTTTGGTTGGAATGGAGTTTGGGACAGCAGTGTACAAATTGTAGAAGACGGATGGATAGTAGAAATGAAAATTCCTATGCTAACCTTCGCTTTGCGAATCAGGAGGTGCAAACATGGGGGTTGCAATTCCATCGTCGCTTTAGAACCGATAATTCTCAATATTCTTGGAATCCCATAGACAGAACGAAAGGAAATATTGGGCTCTATCACGGTGTGTTAAACGGAATAGAAAACATCCACCTCCCACTCGTTTAAGCTTTTATCCTTTTGCTTCAGCGTGGTACGAACTTTTGATGGTGAAACTACCGATGATTATACCATTGGTATGGATGTAAAATATGGAATTACTGAAAATTTTACCCTAGATGCCACTTTAATACCCGATTTTAGTCAGGCTGGCTTCGACAATGGCTCAACTAAACTTTAGGACCATTCGAACAAACATTTGCAGAGCAACGACAATTTTTTACGGAAGGAGTCGATCATTCAATAAAGGAAATCTTTTTTATTCGCGAGAGGTGGAGGCAGCAGCCCCCCTCTACCTATCCGGAAATTGATGCTGAAAATGAAGAGGTAATTGATTATCCCAGTAACGTGAAAGTATTGAATGCAGTAAGGTTTCTGGGCGAAGTAAAAAAGGGCTTGGAATAGGATTCTTTAATGCCATTACCGAAAAAACTGAAGCAACCATAAAGAATATTACTTCAGGAGCGCTGCGGAAAGAAGTGGTAGAACCCTTCACGAATTACAATATCATGGTCGTGGACCAACAATTTAACAGAAACTCTTCTATAAGCCTTATCAATACCAGTGTGTTGCGAGAAGGAGGTTTTCGGGATGGCAATGTTACCGCTGCCCTGTTTGATATTACAGACAAGGCCAATAAATGGAATGTAGACGGCTCCCTTAAGTTAAGTAGTCTACAACTCCAAGAAGGTGCTAAAACAGGATTCAGCTCTTCACTAGAAATAGAGAAAGTAAGCGGTAAATACCGATTTGGTGTTGAGAATACACAGGCAGATAAAAACTTCAATATCAATGACCTAGGAGTAAATTTCAGAAACAATTACAACAATTTTTATACCAAATATACAGGTGTGCGAACCCACCAAAAAACTAAACAATTTTAATGTCTGCACATGGGTTGAATATCAATGCTCTTCGACCCCAATACCTATACCGGAAATAATGTGGGACTAGATGTTTATATGACAAAAAACTCTGGGGAATACAACACAATACCAGTTTGGAGTATAGGTAAAATTACCACGATTATTTTGAACCCAGAAAAGAAGGGTATTTCTTCACTTTCAAAAATGAATTTCGATGCCAGCAGAATTTATGAATACGAATTATGCCAAAAAATTTGCCACTTCACTTTATGGAGGGAGTAACGCTTTTGATCCTGAAAGAGACTTATGTTATTATTGGTATGGTTTTGATCCTAAATGCGCTTTACCGACAAGTTTAGTCTCCAGCTATTCATTTTATGCAGAAATAGGAACCGGTAGTAGAGGTTTTGTCACCAATTTAGAGGATGATATCATTTTTGGACAAAGAGATCAAAAACACCATCACTAACAGTATTTCAGGAAGTTATAACTTTGATTCCTTTCATGCCCTAACACTAACTTTCCAGGAAATTATTGAGCAGCATAACCTATGACGATTTACTATTCACTCTTAAAGAAGATGGGATACTAACCACCGAAGACAACATCCATATAGCAGATATTAATAATCTAATATCAATTTTAATACCTGGAATTTGGATTTTTCGATATACTTGGCAATTTGCTCCCGGAAGTCAATTAACCACATTGTATAGAAATTCGTTATTCAATTCAAATTCAGATTCTACATCAATTATTTTGAAAGTCTTAATACCTTGTTCGAGCAACCTATGGAGCATGTTTTTTCATTAAGAGTTGTTTATTTTATTGATTATAACAATATCAAAAACGTTTTTAAGAAAAACTCTTAGTATGCCTCCTTGTGCGTTCAAGGGATTGTGCTATTTTCACCCAGTAATTGTACCCAATGATTTTAGCCAAAAATATTCACAAGTATTTTGATTCGTTACATGTTCTAAAAGGAGTCGATTTAACGATTAAAAAAGGGGAAATCGTCTCTATAGTAGGAGCCTCGGGTGCTGGAAAAACTACCCTATTACAAATTTTAGGAACCTTAGATACTTTTACGGAAGGTTCGTTAGAAATCGACGGGGTTTCCTTTGCTAGTTTGAGCCGAAAAGCGGTTGCTAAGTTTCGCAATGAAAAGTTGGGTTTTATTTTTCAGTTTCATCAATTGTTACCAGAATTTACAGCCCTTGAAAATGTGTGTATTCCTGCTTTTATTAAAAACACTCCAAAACCTGAAGCCGAAAAAAGAGCAAAAGAATTATTAGATTTCTTAGGCCTTTCGCATCGTTCCACACACAAACCCAATGAACTTTCAGGAGGAGAACAACAACGAGTGGCTGTTGCACGCGCTCTAATGAATAAACCTAAAATCATACTTGCAGACGAACCCAGCGGAAACTTAGACACCGAAAGCGCCGAAAATCTTCACAAACTCTTCTTTACACTACGGGACGAGTTTGGACAAACCTTTGTGATTGTTACCCACAACGAAGATCTTGCGGAAATGGCCGATAGAAAACTCGTTATGCAAGATGGAAAAATTATTGCCGGAGGATGAAACCAAGTGAGCTTAAAGAATTCCTCGATGAAAAAGCCGCTTTTTACAATCAGCCCCAGTTTATTGAAAGTGACCCAATTCAAGTACCTCATCAATTTTCAAAAAAAGAAGATATTGAAATTGCCGGTTTCCTAACCGCCACGATTGCTTGGGGAAATCGAAAAAGCATCATTACCAATGCCTATAAAATGATGCAATTGCTGGATTATAGTCCTCATGATTTTGTACTTCACCATACTGAAAAGGACTTACCACCACTTCATTCTTTTGTCCACCGAACCTTTAATGGTGAAGATTTTACCTTTTTTATTAAATCACTTCAACGCCTATATACTAATCATCAAGGCTTAGAAGCTGTTTTTTCAGAAAATGCAGAAAAAGATTCCCTGCAAAGCTCCATTTCTGAATTTAAAAAAAAGTTTTTTGAGCTGCCGCATCTTCCCCGAACGCAAAAACACGTAAGTGATCCATTAAAAAATTCGGCGGCAAAACGAATCAATATGTATTTACGTTGGATGGTGAGAAATGACCAACAGGGTGTCGATTTTGGTATTTGGAAACGCTTGAAGCCCAACCAGCTCTCTTGCCCTTTGGATGTTCATAGCGGAACCATTGCAAGAAAATTGGGCCTACTTAAACGTTCTCAAAATGATGGGAAATCGCTTGCCGAATTAGACCTAGCTCTACGAAAACTGGACCCCGAAGATCCCGTAAAATATGATTTTGCATTATTTGGACTGGGTGCTTTTGAGAATTTTTAATCTTATCATTTATTTAACTAGCACTTGTTTGCATAATAGTTATTTTTAAAAAATAAACTAAGAATACCTTATTTTATTCATGATTATCCCCACTCCACCAGAAAATGAACCAAAAAGGCTTGATGAAGTAAAGAGTTATGAAATTCTTGATACACTTCCAGAAGAACAGTATGATACGATAACCTCATTAGTGGCATCTATTTGCGAAACTCCTATTTCATTAATTACGCTATTAGATACTAATAGAAATTTTTTAAAGTCACACCATGGCATCGCTATTAGTGAATCTCCAAGAGATATTTCATTTTGCGCCCATGCTATTTTAGGTAAAGATCCTATATTTATTATTGAAGATGCCAGAAAAGACATACGGTTTAAAGACAACCCACTTCTTAAGGATCATGAGGTAATTTTTTATGCGGGAGTACCCCTTGTAAATGATAACAATTATGCATTAGGTACGCTATGCGTGTACGATACAAAACCCCGAATATTATCCGACAAACAAAAAGATTTCCTTATTAAGTTGGGCAAACAGGTGGTTAGTCTCTTTGAGCTAAATAAAAAAAACAAAGCCTTAATAGCGATTCAAAAAGAACAACAATTAAGGAATGAACATCTTCAAACTTTTGCAAGGGTAGTAACGCACGATTTAAAATCCCCATTAGCAATTATTACTTCTTTAACTGAAATGTTAATTGAAGAAAATAAAGATATCTTATCTAAAGAATCCTTGCAGTATCTTAATTATATTGAAGAATCGACCATTACGTCAAAAAATTATATAGACGGCATTTTAAAATTTTATAAATCTACCCATCTTTTAGAGGAACAAAAATCCTATGTCGTTGTAAAAGAATTATTTGAAAACATCAAAGAAATGCTTATTTTAAAGGATGAAGAGTTTATTTTTAATAATGATGATTCAGAAATACGTATTAATAAACCCGCTATTACTCAAATACTTTTAAATCTAGTAGATAATGCGTTTAAATACAATAAAAGTGAGAAAAGCTTTGTGAGAGTCGGTTTTTCCCAAAGTCAACATGAGTATACTTTTTTTGTGGAAGATAATGGTAGTGGAATTCCAAAGGACAAACAAACAGCTATTTTTGAACTCTTTAATACCGTAGGTATAAAAGACAAATTTGGAAATGAAGGAACCGGAATAGGGCTCGCTACCGTTAAAAACCTCATTCATAAATTGGGAGGAGAAATTAAATTAGCTTCGGTATTAGGTAAAGGAAGTATATTTACCTTTATCATCAAGAAATAGTTTTTATTGATTGGCATTTTTTATCTTTGAAAAATAATTATAGGAATGCAATTTAAACACCCAGAAATTCTTTATGCCCTACTCCTACTGCTCATTCCTATTATTGTTCATCTTTTTCAATTACGGCGATTTCAAAAAATAGCTTTTACCAATGTTGCGTTTCTTAAAAAAGCGACCTTACAAACTCGCAAAAGCGCTCGCATAAAAAAATGGCTTACCTTATTTACTCGCTTACTTTTATTGTCCTGCATCATTATGGCTTTTGCACAACCCTTTTCTGCTTCCAAAAAAGCGTTAAATACTGAAAAAGAAACGGTTGTTTACATTGATAATTCCTTTAGTATGGAAGCCAAAGGAAGTCATGGCCCAATGCTTAAAAAAGTGACTCAAGACCTCTATGAAAATCTTAAGGGAGATGAAAAAATAAGTTGGTTTACTAATACTACCGCTAGGAAAAATGTTTCTTTTACCGATTTTAAAAACGAAGTCCTTACGATAGAATATTCGCAAAACCAATGGCAATTACAAGATATATTACTAAAAGCGAATGAGTTGTTTTCTAAAAGTAACACAGCAGATAAAAATTTAATCCTAATATCCGATTTTCAGCAAAAAGGAAATTTCCCAAGTATGGATAGTACTTTTGCTATAAAAGCGGTACAAACCCAACCATTAGCTGTTGCAAACGTAGCAATAGATTCGGCTTACATTATAGCAAAAAATGCCACGGGAATACAATTAAAAGTGGCTGTATCAAAAACGGGGGAACTTCCAGAAAATGTAGCCATTTCATTATTTAAAGAGAATCAATTATTGGCCAAAACTGCGGTGGATTTTTCAGAAAAAAACAGCAATGAAGTTATTTTTGATATCGCCCATGCAACAGCATTTAATGGAGAAATTTCGATTACCGACATTGGATTACATTACGACAACTCTTTATTTTTTAGCATCAATCCCATACAAAACATTCACGTTCTTACCATCAATCAATCCAATGCTACCTTTCTTCAAAAATTATTCGATAAGGAAGGCTATACTTACCTCCAACAAGAACATGATCAATTAAATTACAGTATCATTCCGTCGCAAAATTTCATCGTTTTAAATGAGTTAAAGACGATTCCAACGTCCCTTGCTACGGCACTTAGTGAGTTTAGTAAACAAGGCGGCACCCTTTGTATTATTCCTGCTCAAGACGCAGCTTTGGATAGTTATAATGTCTTGTTAAACAACTTACAGATAGGAAATGTAAAAGAGGATGGTATTGCTAGTGAAAAGAAAATTGCTAAAATTAATTTCTCGCACCCACTCTATACAAATGTTTTTGAAAAACAAGTTACCAACTTTCAATTCCCAAGGGTGCAATCCTTTTTTGAAGTGACTTCTGGTGCTTCAAAAGTGTTAGAGTTTGAAGATAATAAACCTTTTTTACTTCAAAAAGGAAATAGCTATTTTGTAACAGCCTCTATCGATTCGCAAAATTCAAATTTTAAAACCTCACCGCTTATTGTACCTACCTTTATCAATATGGCGCAACAAAGTGTATCACTACCAAAATTATATGTAGAAACGGGAAAAATAAATACTTTTTCGGTACCTGTAAAACTAGTTCAAGACGAAATACTAATGATAAAAGATACCATTTCTAGTTTTATACCCCTTCAACAAACGAAAGCTACTAGTGTCGACCTTATTACCGAAAAGGATCCTTCACGAGCAGGAAACTATGCTATTTCTCAAAATACAAAACCCCTCCAACTTCTTAGCTATAATTACCCAAGAGAGGAAAGCACACTAACCTATGCTAACCTAGAAGATTGGGAAGGGATTGAACGTTTTTCTTCGGTACCCGATGTATTCAATTTTATAGCCCAAGAAAATAATACCACTAGTTTCTGGAAATGGTTTGTTATTTTTGCACTATTGTTTCTTTTTATTGAAATGTTTATCCTAAAATTCTTTAAATGAAGATTTTACTAAAATCCGCTACCATTGTTGACACAACCAGCAAACATCACTTAAAGAAAAGAGATGTCCTAATTGAAAAAGGAATTATAAAAAAAATCGCCCCTTCCCTAACCGAAACTTCAGCAAAAACAATTTCCCTTAAAAATCTACATATTTCGCAAGGCTGGTTTGATAGTAGTGTTTCATTGGGTGAACCTGGCTTTGAAGAAAGAGAAACTTTGGAAAACGGACTACGGGTAGCCGCTAAAAGCGGATTCACTTCAGTGGCCGTAAATGCCAATACACATCCCGTAACCGATTCTAAATCGGACATCAAATTTTTAAAATCGAAAATTCCTAATAGCCCAGTAGATGTGTATCCTATAGGAGCTTTAACAATGGCAAGTGAAGGGGTGGACTTGGCAGAATTGTATGATATGCATAAGGAAGGTGCCGTGAGCTTTTACGATTACCAAAAGCCCATAAAAAATGCCAACTTACTTAAAATTGCGCTTCAATATGTACAAAACTTTAATGGTTTGGTGCAGTCTTTCCCTATGGAAGTATCGGTTGCCAAAAATGGTATGGTGAACGAAGAAGTAAATAGTACCAAATTAGGATTAAAAGGAATTCCTGCACTATCAGAAGAATTACAAATGGCAAGGGATTTATATATCCTGGAATACACGGGTGGAAAATTACACATTCCAACCATTTCAACAACCGCATCGGTACAATTAATTAAGGAGGCAAAAAAGAAAGGATTGCAAGTAACCTGTAGCGTTTCTATAAACAACCTCCTCTTAATAGACACTGTTTTAGATACCTTCGATACCAACTATAAATTGCTTCCCCCTTTACGAACTGAAAAAGACCGAAAAGCCTTATTAAAAGGGTTAAAAGAGGGGGTAATAGATGGAGTAACCAGTGATCATAATCCTATAGATGTGGAGCACAAACGAACCGAATTTGATCACGCTTTTTTTGGCAGTATTGGTTTAGAAAGCTGTTTTACGGCCTTACTAACAGTAACCAACCTTGAGACTGCCGTAAAATCTTTAACCCAACTTAAAAATACTTTTGGAATAGAAGCTTCAAGCATAACCGAAGGAGCTTTCGCTAATCTTACCCTCTTCACTCCAGAAAGTGATTGGATATTTGAAGAAATTCACATTGATTCCACTTCTAAAAATGCGGCCTTACTTGGGAAAAAAATGAAAGGCAAAGTATACGGTATCTACAATAACAACCAACTTGTAATACATGAGTAACCCTGCTGGAAAAACGACTGCTATTGTAACCTATTGCACTTTTATTGGCTTTTTTATTGCGTTATCTATGAACCAAGAAAAGAAAGATACTTTTGCGATTTGGCACCTTAAAAATATGTTTGGGTTACTAATCATTCTTTTTGTTGCCATTACGCTTCAATATTATACCGTAATAGGGTTTTATATTCATGCCATAGCAGCAATGTTCTGGTTGCTCTCTATAAGTATGGCCATTGCTGGAAAGCAACAAGGCGTTCCGTTTTTGAGTGAAAAATTTCAACAATGGTTTACATTTTTAGGATAGATATCTTATCTTTAGATAGTTATTCACTAACCTAAACTTTTTAAAATTATGTCAGAAACAACTTCAGATAACGGTAAAACCGTTGGTATCATTGCCTACCTTTGGATTATTGGATGGGTAATTGCTTTAGTTATGCACAATGGAAACAAAACAGAACACGGAGCTTTTCATGTGCGACAAGCCTTGGGACTTATGATTCTCTGGCTTTTATTATGGGTAATTAATATGGCACTAGCCTTTTCGGGGATTCCTTATCTAGGCTACATTTTAGGAATTGCAATTTTTGTCTTATGGCTTTTAGGGTTTATTGGAGCCATACAGGGAGAGAAAAAATTAATTCCTGCCATTGGAGAACAATTTCAGAAATTATTTAAATCTATAGGATAAATAGCATTAAAACACATACTTGATGCCGTAATAATACGGCATCTTTTTTTTATGAAAAAACAACTTTCTTTACTACACAACTATCGCCCAAGTACTTTACTGCATAATGCCCCAGCGATAATAATGCTACATGGCTACGGAAGCGATGAAAATGATTTATTTTCCTTTGCTTCTGAAATACCAGCTCAGTATGCTATTATAGCCTTGAAAGCACCCTATCCCTTACAACCCTATGGAAATGCATGGTACCACATCTATTTTGATCGTCCGGAGGACAAATGGAGTGATGAAAAGCAAGCCATCGAATCTAGAGAGTTAGTAGTAAAAGTTATTGATGAAATTTGCACAGTATATCCCATTGACCCAAAAAATATTACTTTATTAGGATTTAGTCAAGGGACTATTTTAAGTTTTGCTGTTGCCTTGAGCCATCCAGAAAAAGTTAACCATGTTATAGGATTAAGCGGTTATATTAATGAAGCTATTTTAAAAACAAAGTATGCGGAAAATGATTTTAGCAACCTTACCATATATAGTTCCCACGGAAGCCTCGATCAAGTAATTCCGGTAGATTGGGCTAGAAAAACGAAACCCTTTTTGAAGCATTTAGGTATCGATTGTCATTATTCTGAATTTCCAGTGGGACACGGGGTTGCACCACAAAATTTTTATGAGTTTTTAGAGTGGTTATTAAAACAGTCTGCTCACTAAATTAACTGTTAAGTTTTTTAATCAAGACTCAATAACGCATTTATTAATTTGGATATAGAATTGATGAAATAGGAGTAAGTTCTAATTCCATTTTGTCATTGTAAAAATATTCAAGAATCATTTCTCCCCAGTATTTTCCATCACTAAAATCGGCAATAATCCAACGATGATTTAAAAATTTAACTTTATTTACACGCATTTCGCCGTACATTCCTTCTAGTGGTATCAGTGAATTCCCCCCTTTTACAAGGTTTTTTTCAATAATAGCATCGGTAACTTCCCTTTCCACTGCTTCGGCATCCAACCCTAAATTTTCTAAGTACGTCATCGCATTGTCATTCCCTTGTAATGTAAAGTAATTAAGTTCTGCCATCGTTTCAGACAGAACCGCCAATGAATCTTTTGCTTTTTCTAAGTGGGTGGTTAAAGAGGTTATTTTAGTTTCTTGCGATTCAAAAATAGATTTTTCATTCATGTATTGAAACAGAATGAATAAAATCGCAAAGAAAAACAGGTACATAAAAAGGTTAGATTTCATATTTTATAGGATAATTTTTAAAGTGTCGTAAGCTAAATAAACATTCTTTGGCAGCTTTTTTTCAACCTCCTCATGAAAGCCCATTAAGTGACTAATGTGGGTAAAATAGGTTTTTTGTGGCTGTAATTCTTTCATTAATTTTAAAGCCTCTTCTAAATTTAAATGTGACTCATGGGACTTTTCACGAAGTGCATTTATGACCAATACTTTTAATCCTTTTAGTTTTTGTTTCTCTGTCTCAGAAATCGTTTTTACATCGGTCATATAGGCAAAATCATCAATCCGAAACCCCAATACAGGTAGGTCTGCATGCATTGCCTCCACAGGAATAATGGTTTTCCCTCCTATTACAAAAGGTTGTTCTTTTTGTATTTCAACTTCTTTAATGGTAGGAGCGCCGGGGTATTTATTGAGGGTTTCAAAAACATACGGAAATCGTTGTTTTAATGCTTCAAAAACTCTTTTTTCAGCATAAAAAGCAAGGTCCCCTTGTTTAAAATTAAAAGGTCGTATATCGTCAATACCCGCCACATGATCATTATGTTCATGGGTTAATAAAATACCATTAAGGTACTGAACGTTTTCCCGTAACATTTGTTGTCTAAAATCGGGACCACAATCTATTACATATTGAAATTCCCCCCATTGAATCAACACCGAAACACGCAATCTTTTATCTTTAAAATCGTTACTTAAACATACGGGATGCGAACTTCCTATTACGGGAATCCCTTGTGAAGTTCCTGTTCCTAAAAATGTAACTGTTAAGGGTATTGTCATGGAAGCAAAAATAACAGTATTTTTTTTGTTAGCCTATGGTATTTACTACCTTTGTAAAAGATTACCAAATTAAATTGCTATGCCAGAAATTATACCAGGCGATAAGAATTTTGAGACCATTCCTTCTATTAAAGATAAGGCGCTCCGTATTAATTTAAACGAAAATATTTACGGTACTTTTGCCGAAATTGGTGCTGGGCAAGAAACGGTTCGTAATTTCTTTAGAGCAGGTGGGGCTTCAGGGACTATCGCTAAAACCATGTCTGCATACGATAAAGACTTTAGTGATGCCATTTACGGCGAAGAAGAAGATGGACGATATGTTACTGAGTCGCGTTTAAAAAAAATGTTATCGCATGAAATTAGACTTATTGAAGAGCGGATAAGTCGGGAAAAGCACCCTAATAAAATGTTCTTTTCGTATGCCAATACGGTAACCACCATAGACTTTGCAAAACAGTTTAAAGGTCATGGATGGGTAGGGATTCGTTTTCAAACCGATCCTAATGAGGCATATAGTGAAATTGTATTACACATTCGATTTAAAGAAACGGAAGCCGTATTACAGCAGCAAACACTGGGTATTCTTGGTGTAAACCTTATTTATGGCGCATTTTACAAACACGATCAACCCAAAAAATTATTACGGTATTTGTACGATCATATTGATAAAGATAAAATCGAAATAGATACCATAAACTTTTCTGGGCCCAAATTTGAAACGGTAGATAATCGCTTAATGAGCCTACAACTCATAAAAAATGAAATGACTGAAGCCGTTATTTTTGGCCCTGATGGAAATAACATTTTACCAGCACGAATTCTTTATAAAAAAAATGTACTGGCTTTACGCGGAAGCTTTCGACCCGTAACGAAAGTAAATATGGATATGTACGAAAGGTCTTTGGAAATGTTTTTAAACGAAAACAAGGTAGATCCCGATAAAACCCTAGTTATATTTGAAATTACATTATCCAACCTGCGCGCTGAAGGTGAAATTGATGAACAAGACTTTATGGACCGTGCAAGGTTATTATGTTCGCTTGGGCAAACCGTTATGATTTCAAACTTCAAAGAATATTACAAATTGGTTGAGTATTTTTCTAACTACACCCGCGCCCGAATGGGATTAACAATGGGGGTCAATAATTTGGTCGATATTTTTGATGAAAAATACTATCGTCATCTAAGTGGTGGTATTTTAGAAGCCTTTGGTAAATTGTTCTTTAAGGATTTAAAAGTGTACCTCTATCCTATGCTTGACCCAGAAACAGGGGCACTAATTACCAGCGAAAACTTAAAAGTGCATCCACGTATGAAAGAATTGTATAAGTTCTTTAAATACAACGGAAAATTGGTGGATATTAAAAATTATAACCCCAATATTTTGGGAGTATTTTCACGGGAAGTTTTGCGAAAAATTGAAAACAATGAAGCGGGTTGGCAAGAAATGCTACCTAAAGGTGTTTCAGAACTTATCATCGAAAAAGAGCTTTTTAATTATTCCAAAACACTACAAAAACATCCTATCAATTAGCGAGTATTTGTGCTGCGTGTTCTTTGCTTTTTACCTCATCAATTACACTTTCTATAATACCATCTTCATTAATGATAAAAGTAATGCGGTGGATGCCATCAAACTCACGTCCCATAAACTTTTTAGGACCCCATACACCAAACGCGTTAATTACTTCTTTATCTTCATCGGCTAACAAAGGATAAGGAAAGTTGAATTTCTTTTTAAAATTTCCTTGCTTTTTTTGACTATCGGCACTTACCCCCAAAATTTCGTATCCCGCTTTTTGAAGCTCTTTGTAATTATCACTCAAATTGCAGGCTTCTACTGTACAAGTGGGAGTATTTGCCGCAGGATAAAAGAAAATTATTAAATTTTTGCCTTTGTAATCGTTAAGGGTTACGGTGTTACCATCTTGATTCTTTCCTGAAAAATTAGGTGCTTTATCACCTGCTTTTAGTGTATTCATTTGTTTATTTTTGTGGAGCTACTTTTACGCATTCTTAGATAAGAGAATACGTTACCAGCAATTAATAAATTGTTTAATTTATAATTGTCAAAGTTACACAAAATGACACAAAAGGAAAAGGTAAATTTCGTTATAAAAACTTTAAAAGAACTCTATCCACAAATACCAATTCCTTTAGACCATAAAGATCCTTATACGTTACTCATTGCGGTTTTACTTTCTGCCCAAAGCACCGATGTTCGAGTGAACCAAATTACCCCACTGCTTTTTGAAGTGGCAGATAACCCTTACGCTATGGTGAAACTAAGTGTGGAAGAAATACGAGACATTATAAAACCCGTAGGGCTCTCTCCTATGAAGAGTAAAGGCATCCACGGACTTTCGCAAATACTTATTGAGAAATACAATGGACAAGTCCCGCAAAGTTTTGAGGCACTTGAAGCACTCCCTGCTGTGGGGCATAAAACAGCCAGTGTCGTCATGTCTCAGGCATTTGGGATACCAGCCTTTCCGGTAGATACCCACATACACCGTTTAATGTACCGTTGGGGATTAAGTACTGGAAAAAATGTAGTACAAACCGAAAAAGACGCCAAAAGACTTTTTCCAAAAGACCTTTGGAATGAGTTACACTTACAAATTATATGGTATGGGAGGCAATACTCCCCTGCCCGCGGTTGGGATTTGAAAAAAGATGTAATTACCAGGACGATTGGGAGAAAAAATGTTATTAGTGAATATTTGAAGAAGAAAAAATAATTTCTTTCAAATAGATATAAAAAAACCCCGAAAACAATCGAATTTCGGGGTCTTTCCAAAGTTTAGTTTAGAAGTGCTTCAAACTTCAATTTATTATAATCTATAACACTTAAAGCCTTCGAGTAATCCAGAAGAAATCGTATGGTCTCCTCTTTTGGAACTAAGTTTTCATTCACGCGTTCCGCACGTGAAGTTTCAGAGTACAAGTTTGGCATAGAACGTTATTTTGAGGTTAATGTTTAAAAATAACGTGCTCTTTTTTAGTTTATTGTACTAATTGGTTAATATAATATTATGTTTCTCAATAATTTTTCTCATATTGATTAAAGCATAGCGCATTCTACCTAAGGCAGTGTTAATACTTACGCCAGTTTGCTCACTAATTTCCTTAAAACTCATATCGCGATACATACGCATAATAAGAACTTCTTTCTGGTCTTCTGGAAGTTCTTCAATCAATTTACGAACATCATCTTCAACTTGTCCTTTAATAATTTGTTTCTCGGCATTTAAAGTCCCGTCACTTAATACCGAAAAGATATTAAAGTCATCATTGTTTTCAAACTTAGGCATACGGTTATTCCGTCTAAAATGATCGATAACCAAGTTATGTGCTATGCGCATAACCCAGGGTAAAAACTTACCCTCCTCATTATACGCTCCGCGCTTGAGTGTTTTTATAACTTTAATAAAGGTGTCTTGAAAAATATCTTCGGCTACATCCTTATCGTAAACTTTTGAGTAAATAAAACGATAAACCTTTTCTTTGTGGCGGGTTATTAGTTCACACAGTGCAGCTTCGTTACCATTCATGTAATCGCTTACCAAAAGCGCATCACAACTTGTGCTTTGTTTCATATCCATACTTTTTTAATAAATAAACAACAATTTGGTTTTTGGTTGTTTAGTAAAACTGTTTATTTAAAAGTAATGGTATGCTATAGGCAATGGTTTTTTGTGTTACTGAGGGTAAATATAACAACAAAGATTTTACAAAAACAAAAAAAGTGTGCTTTTTCTGAAAATTATAACGTTAAAATTCTATTTCCCTTGTTAAAATACCTTAATAAATACAATACCCCTAAAAAGATTGCGTTGCACTTTTCTTATTAGTAAAGTCCCTTATTTTTCTGCTTTGTAAATAGTATCTTTGCAAAAATTGCAAAGTACATTGGTTAAAACAGCTACAGATTTAAAAAAAAACATCCTTATTCAGGGGGCAAAATTACACAACCTAAAAAATATTTCGGTAGCCATCCCTCGTAACAAATTGGTGGTAATTACTGGGCTTTCGGGCAGTGGAAAATCCAGTTTGGCTTTCGACACTTTATATGCCGAAGGGCAACGCAGGTATGTTGAAAGTTTGTCTTCGTATGCACGTCAGTTTTTGGGCAGATTGGATAAACCCAAAGTAGATTCTATTAAAGGAATTTCCCCAGCGATTGCCATTGAACAAAAAGTAAATGCTACCAATCCCCGTTCCACTGTGGGTACTTCAACTGAAATTTACGATTACCTAAAATTATTATTTACCCGAATTGGAAAAACCTACTCTCCCGTTTCTGGAAAAAAAGTAAAAAAAGATACCGTCACCTATGTTATAGAGTATATAAAATCCCTTCCAAATGGCGAGAAGCTCCTTCTCCTTACTCCTATTTATCTGGAAGAAGGAAGAAGTATGGAAAGTAAACTAAAAACATTATCCCAACAAGGGTATGCTCGCATAAAAATGGCAGGTAATATCATTCGTTTGGATGAGTTAAGTGGAAAAACATTTCCAAAAGATATTCAATTGGTTATTGATCGTATTATCGTTCAACAGGATGAAGATTTTTATAACCGTCTGGCAGATGCAGTGGCAATTGCATTCTTTGAAGGAAAAGGGGAACTATCTATTGAACACCTTTCCGATGGAACAATAAAAGAATTCAACAATCGCTTTGAAGCAGACGGTATTACCTTCTTAGAACCCAATGTGCATCTCTTCAGCTTTAATAATCCCTACGGTGCCTGTCCCACCTGTGAAGGCTATGGCGATGTCATTGGGATTGATGAAGATCTCGTAATACCCAACACGGGTTTGTCTATTTACGAAAATGCTATTTTTCCTTGGCGGGGAGAAAGCATGGGATGGTATCGTGATACCTTAGTAAATAATGCCTATAAATTCGATTTCCCAATTCACAAACCTTGGTTTCAACTTACCGAAGCACAACAAAAACTGGTTTGGGAAGGCAATCAATATTTTGAAGGATTAAATGATTTCTTTGCTTTTTTGGAATCGAAAAGTTATAAAATTCAAAATCGAGTGATGCTTTCCCGTTACCGCGGGAAAACGAAATGTACTACTTGTAAAGGAAAACGACTGCGCCCAGAAGCCAGCTATGTAAAAATTAACGGAACTTCGTTACCCGAATTAGTCGAACTTCCTTTAGACCAGGTTGCTGAATTTTTCAAGAATATTACACTAAATGACTACGAGCAAAAGGTAGCAAAGCGCCTGCTCATTGAAATTACTAACCGACTCCGCTTTTTAATGGATGTAGGGTTAAGTTATCTCACCTTAAACAGAAAAAGTAATACCCTTTCAGGCGGGGAATCCCAACGGATTAATTTAGCAACTTCGCTAGGCAGTAGTTTGGTGGGCTCTATGTATATTCTCGACGAGCCTAGTATTGGTCTACATCCTAAAGACACCGAACGGCTCATTGGGGTATTGAAATCACTCCGGGATTTAGGAAATACCGTAATTGTAGTAGAGCATGATGAAGAGATTATGAAAGCAGCCGATGCCATTATTGATATTGGCCCTGAAGCAGGGACCTTTGGCGGTGAAGTTGTCGCTGAAGGTACTTTTGAAGCTATTTTGAAAAGTGATTCTCTTACAGCGAAATATTTAAATGGTAATTTACAGATTGAAGTTCCTAAGAAAAGAAGAACCTCAAAACAAATCATTGAAGTTGTCGGTGCTCGCCAGAATAATTTAAAAAATATAAATGTTTCCTTTCCATTAGGAGTGTTTACTGCAGTTACAGGAGTTTCTGGAAGTGGAAAAAGTACGTTAGTAAAAAAGATACTCTACCCTGCGCTACTAAGAGAAATTGGAGGTTACGGGGAAAAACCGGGGCAATTTTCAGAGTTAAAAGGAAATTTTAGTAGTATTAAAAGTATTGAGTTTATTGATCAAAATCCTATTGGTCGCTCTAGTAGATCCAATCCGGTGACGTATATTAAAGCCTACGATGACATCCGTAATTTATTTGCTTCCCAAAAATTAAGTGACATTCGTGGTTATCAAGCCAAACATTTCAGTTTTAATGTTGATGGTGGACGTTGTGAAACTTGTAAAGGGGAAGGCGAGGTCACTATCGAAATGCAATTTATGGCCGACGTGCATTTGGAATGTGATACCTGCAACGGAAAACGTTTTAAAAAAGAAGTACTAGAAGTCAACTTTCACGATAAAAACATTCATGATGTATTGTCAATGACCGTAGACGACGCTATTGCCTTCTTTTCACTACACAACGAAGCAAAAATCACCCATAAACTGCAGCCCTTACAGGATGTAGGTTTGGGTTATGTGCAGTTGGGACAGAGCTCTTCTACGCTATCGGGCGGGGAAGCCCAACGGATTAAATTGGCTTCCTTTCTAATTAAAGGAGAAACCAAAGACAAAGCCCTCTTTATTTTTGACGAACCCACTACGGGACTCCATTTTCACGACATACAAAAACTATTAGCTTCCTTTTATGCGCTCTTAGATAAAGGCCATACGGTCATTGTAGTAGAGCATAATCTAGACTTAATTAAATGTGCAGACCACATCATAGATTTAGGACTAGAAGGCGGTGAAAAAGGCGGCGAAGTGATTGCCCAAGGGACTCCCGAGGAAATCATTAAAAACACAAAATCATTCACTGCCAGCTATTTAAAGGAAAAGATTTAGTAACTTTATAAAAGCCATAAACCGGGGAGTTATGAAAACTATCGTTGCTTTTTTAGCACTTTTTCTTTCTGTTTTTACTTTTTCGCAGGAGTATATCCCTATGTTACAGGAAGGAAATTCGTGGTCTATTCAAGAAATAGCATTTCCAGGAGTGCCTCAAGTGTTTTATCGTATAGATGAAATCACAGGAACCGAAGTTATTAATAATAAGCTCTATTATATTATGAATGGAATTCCAGATTGTAGATATCGTGAAGAAAACGGAATTCTTTATGGGTATTCAATTTCTGGAAATAATGAAATTGAATTATACAACTTCAATTTAGAAGTAGGAGACGAAATAACATTTCCGTTTGAGCCTCCTCAAAATTATTGTGATAATAGAGGTCAGCTATATGAAGGAGAAACAATGATTGTTACTAGCAGAACAGAAGAATTTATAGCGGACCAAAATAGAATTGTTCTTGAGTTTGAATTGTTTGGAGAAGTTATAGAAACATGGATAGAAGGTGTTGGCAGTTTACGTGGATTTTATCCTAATCAATTTCGTCATATAGATACAGAAATATTACTTACTTGCTTTGTTACCAATGGTGCTACGTATTATTTTAATGATTTTACTTTTTGCGAAAATTTAGCTACTCAGGACTTTTCAATTTCAAACATAAAACTTTACCCAAATCCAGTTATTCAAACCTCAACACTTCAATTTCCGGAAGAAGCAAACATTGATGCCCTTAAAATTTATGATGTTTCGGGAAGATTGATTTTAGAGGATATCATCACTGAAGATTTTTACACAATTGATGCGATGAATTATGACTCAGGACTCTACTTTTATCAAGTATTTTCAGAAAGGGAGCTATTAAAATCCGATGCCTTTATAGTAAAATAATAACCATTATTTTAAAAAAGATTTAAACTATCTTTTCAAAACAGTTAACTGCCAGCTATTTAAAGGAAAAGATTTAGTAACTTTATAAAAGCCATAAACCGGGGAGTTATGAAAACTATTGTTTCTTTTTACGTCTTTTTATTATCAATAGTAACTTTTTCACAGGAGTATATTCCTATGTTACAGGAAGGAAATGCATGGAGTGTTGACTTACATTATAATTTATTTGCCCCCCCTCCCAATGTTCCCTGCTGTTATACTATTTCTGTACAGGTATCCTTGGGAGAAACAATAATGATTAATGGACTCGAGTATAAACAAATTTATAGTAACAATAATCCATCGTGTTTACTTAGAGAGGAAAATGGTAAAGTTTATAAATATGATGAAGCCCTACAATTAGACAAGGTAGTATTTGATTTTTCGCTTGAGGAAGGAGATGTCTTTCCATTATCAGGTTCTGTGTATGAACAGTTTCCATATAATATTTCTTGTGCTTCCGAAAATTTTTTTTCTATTGTATATGAAAATGAGTTACACGTCTCATCGATTGAGTATTTACAAATGGCCGGAGAAACCAGAAAAGTGATCAACTTTGAAGAAGGGTCTTGGCTATCCTATTCTTGGATTGAAGGTATAGGGAATGTTACCGGATTCGACTTAATGGCTGAAGCAATAGATATTACAGATTATTCTATCTTATCGTGTTTTACCAACAATGGAGAAACATATTTTATGTTTGGTGCAACTGCATGTGATAACACTACACTTCAACTCCCTGAAAATTTAAAAAACGAAATCTTTCTTTATCCAAACCCAATAACAAATATTTCCATCCTTCAGTTTCCAGAAACACTGGAAATAAGCTCCCTTAAAATTTTTAATGAAACTGGAAAGCTTCTAAAAGTTGAGACTATTTCAAAAAATAATTATACCATAGATGTTATGCATTATGCTTCGGGATTATATTTCTATCAAGTATTTTCAGAAGGTACATTACTGAAGTCAGATACTTTTATTGTAAAATAAAAGCTACTTTTTTAAGAAAGATTTAACCCTTCCAAAAAACTTTGGCACACCAATTGCTTATTATTTATTAGTTGTAGTTTTAAGTTAACGTTCACAGCAACTACACAAAATAAAATATAGTTTTTGGTTGGTTAGTTTTTTGAATAACCCGTCGTTCCTTCTTAAAGGTTCGGCGGGTTTTTCTTTTTGGGTCTCTTAAAATAGGCTGCCTCTTCCCAAAACACTTATAAAATCAAGGTTTTTCATTTTTGGCACGGTCGTTGGTTATTTTAAAAATGTTCACCAACACCATTAGTGAATATTTGTTGAACCCCTGCTTGCAGGTTTAAATTTTAAGATTATGAAAAAAGTAACAGCACTCGTACTTTCGTTCTTTGCAGCCGTTTATTCAATAAATGCTGCCAACGAAAATGAAAACCCTTACTATGAAAACTACAATGGCCAATCCTACATATTTGTAGAAGGCGGTGTCGAGTTTTCGGTTTTTCCCGATGGACAATTCGACTTTGTGTATGTAGGGAATACACAAGGAAATAACATAAACGTGAGCATAAATACCGCAAACGTGAGCCTTTCTTATAATTCTGGATATAATTATGATGCCTTTGTACAATACGATGATTATGGTGCTGTGATACAGGTGGAAGAAGTCCCTATTTATTATGATGAATTTGGCCGTATTATTCAAGCGGGTAGTGTAGAAATTAGATATACCAATAGACGTATTGTACGTGTAGGGGGAATGCATATCTTTTATAATCATTACGGATATTTTTCACACTATACTGGCTTTATAAGCCCTTGGTACACTACGTATGTCTATCGCCCGTGGCATGTGTATTATGCGAGACCTTTCTACACACATTGTATTGTGTATGATTATCCCTATAGAAGATATTATTCCCCAATACGATATTCGTATCATCATCATAGAGACTATTATCGAAGAGGGTTTAAAAATTACACAAACGGTAGAAGAGAATTTGCTCGTGTGGGTAGTAGAGTTCATTATAAAGACGGTAGAACTGCTGTAAATAAAGAGTATAATCCTAATAGAAGAAATACTGCCGTAGCGTACAATAACAGAAAAGACGATGCAACTATTTATAAAGGAAGACCTGTGCTTGATAACAACACTACAAGTAACAGACCTGTTACCAACACGAGTCGTCCAAAAGTAGAGAATGATAAAAATGAGCGCCCTTCTGGGTCTCGTGGAGACTTAGTCACAGCAAATACAAGACCTAAAGTTGATAATTCGTTATCAAAAGATAATCCTAGCAATAGTAATACTCGCCCTTTTGTAAAAAGAGAAGATACAAACACTAGGCCAACGGTAAGTAAAGGGAAACCAGCTACCTATTCAAAGCCGAAAGCAGAAAGAACAAAACCAATGGTAACAAATAAAAGTACTAGAGATATTAAAAGCGCAAATACAAACACTCGATCTACTACATCAAATAGAAAAACAACTTCTTCAAATTCTAGAAGTTCCGTTGCAAAAAGAGGTCGCGGATAACAATTTTTTGGTTGGTTAGTGAGAAACCCCCACCGAAGCTTATAGCAAAGGAGGGGGTTTCGCTTTTATAGCTTTGTTATAAAAGGAGGGGGTTTCGCTTTTATAGCTTTGTTATAAGATGAGCCATTTTTTGCGTAAGCGATCTTCGGCTATAGGCGTCAATGTTTACAGTCGTTTCAAAAAGTTGTTCGTTCTTAAATTTCCAATACAACTGTTTAAGGTGTTGTTTCAATAGTATTTCTTCAGAATAATTAAAAAAACTCCCTGCTTGTATCTCATTTAAAATTAATTGGATATCGCTTTCACTAGGTCCAATGGCTATAATAGGTCGGCGCGAACGCAAATACTCAAAGAGTTTTCCAGGAATAATAGCACGGGTTTCGGGCTTATTCATTTCAATTAATAATAATACTTGAGCGCTATTCTGAAAAGAAGTTGCTTCGGTATGAGAAACATAGCCGTGCACTTGTAGATTTTCTGAAAGATTGTGATGGTGAATACGTTCTTTTACCTCGTTTGAAACCAAACCCACCAATTTTAATTGTAACTCTTTTTTAAAATTAGGTTCTTCTGAAGCCAATTCTGAAAGTACTTTCCACAAAATTTCTGGATTTCGGTTACTTAACAAAGAGCCAATATGTACTAAACTGAACGAAGTATCTAATACAGAATCCATTGCTTCTGAAGTGTCAAATCCATTAGTAACAACTGCTACAGGCTTTGTGGTGATTTTTTGAAAATCTTTTTGGGTAGTAGGACTTGTCACCACAACTACATCGGCACTTTGAAGCACTTGCTTTTCTAATTTTTTATGTTTTGCGCTGGCCGTTTTACTTAACCGAAGTGATTTGTGATAATGAATAGTAGTCCAAGGATCTCTAAAGTCGGCAAGCCATTTTAGCTGTAATTTCGATTTTAATTCCTTTCCAATCAAATGAAGACTATGAGGCGGCCCAGTAGTAATAAGGGTATTAATATCTTTATTTTCTGAAAGGTAACGGGTTAAAAATGCCACGGAAGGCGCTACCCAGCCTATTCTCGCATCGGGAATAAAAAGATTTCCACGGGCGTACAATAAAAGCTTTTCAATCATGGAGGGTTTTTTTTCATCAATAATCCCACTACTCATCTTTTTAGTTTTCGATTTTGAAAACAGTTTGGCATATTTATAGGGCTCTTTTATGGGAAATTTAATGATTTTAATTCCTTCTGGGACTTCCGCCAAAAGGCTTTTATCTTCAATGGGGTAATGAGGGTTTTTAGGAACAAATAGTATGGGTTCAATACCAAATTCGCGAAAGTAGGTTACAAATTTCAACCATCGTTGTACTCCAGGACCCCCCGCTGGTGGCCAGTAATAACATAAAATGAGTACTCGTTTCACAATTAGGAAGCCTTAAGTTGTCGCTCTTTTTTTGCCATAAAAATACCGCCTAATAGTAACAGTACAAATACACCAAGACTTACCAAACTATAGGTACTCCCTTTGGAAATCACTTCGGGTTCAAATTTGAATTCTACAGTATGCATCCCAGCAGGAATTACCATGGCACGTAATACATAATTAGCTCTAAAATAATCAGCAGGTTGTCCATCTATATAGGCATTCCAACCTTTTGGGTAATATACCTCAGAAAAAATTGCAAGTTGGTCTGTCTTAGTCGCTGTTTCATACACTAATTTGTTAGGTTGGTGTAGGGTAATGTCGATGGTTGCCGTACTATCCCTTTCAATGTCTTTTACAGGGATTTTATCTAAATATTCTTTAGCAATAACCGCAATAGTTTTTGTATCTAGACTATCCAACTTCAAAATTTCTTGGTTGGTATTATTGGCAGGTAATACATTTTCTACAAACCAAGCAGGACCATTGGCATACGGATTTTCTTGAGCCATAACATTTCCTTTATTGTCGGGAACGAGAATGTATTTTACATTCATCATATTTAGAATATTGATGTCTCCTTTTTCCAAATAAAACTCAAATAGATCTTCCATTCTACCAGGTTTTGCGGCATGATAACCGCCTAAGGCATTATAAAAATAGCTAGCCCTTCCACTATTAAAAGCATTTGTGGTAGCATCATACACTCTAAAATAGCCTGTATCTTTTTGGATTTGAGCATCTCCCTCCGTTAGTTGAAAAGGCTGTTCCATAATACGTTTTGCCACAAAATCTTCATCGTTCACATACCTCGTATTCACTCCTATTAAATCCACTAAAACCAGGAGCACTAAAATTCCTATTGCTAGGGTTTCTTTTAATTTTTTAAAAAACACCAACCATAAAACTCCTGCCGTAAGAATTACAAAAACAAGTGAACGAATTGTGTCTGTGATAAAAAGATGCATACGATCTTCCCGTATGGCATCGACAAACTCCATTCCCATTTCATCGATAAAATAAGAGTCGTACGGGCTTGTAAAACGGAATAACACAGATTTTCCTAACAGAAAAATGAATCCTAATCCAACCACAATACAACTACTATATACTAAGGCTTTTTTCTTTTTTTCCTCAGAACTTACCCCGTTAAAAAACTGATGGAGCCCAACAATCGCAAGCAAAGGAACAACCAACTCAATTATAACTTGTATGGAAGAAACCGCACGAAATTTGTTATATAGTGGAATATAATTGATGAAAAATTCAGTTAAAAATCTAAAATTATCCCCCCAGGAAAGTAGCAGACTTAATAGTAATCCAGAAACTGCCCACCATTTAAATCGGCCACGTACTAAAAACAATGCCAGTACCATTAAGAAAATCATAACCGCCCCAATGTAAGCCGGAGCAGCAACTATAGGCTGTTCGCCCCAATACATGGGTATTTGATTTAAGATCTGGTTAGCCTCTTGCGGAGAGGCACCCATTTTTATTAATTCGTTTACGGTTTTAGAATTTTTTGGAAACGCTTCAGAGGTTCCTCCACCCATAAAACGTGGAATAAAAAGATTGAAACTTTCTGCTATTCCGTAGCTATATTGAGTAATGTAATCGTAATCCAAACCGTCCTTTAAAATTTTTTCAGTGCCATCTGGATGTATTGTTAATTCACTTTTTCCCCGTGTGGAAACCTCGGCATACTCTTTGGTAGCCAGTAAATTGGTACTATTTAATCCCAATGCTAAAATAACCGCCACTAGCATAATCCCAATGGATTTAACATAATGCGGAAGCAATTGTTTTTTGTAAGCATCGATAAAATAAGCAATTCCCAAACAAACCACCAGTAGCAATAAATAATACGTCATTTGAAAGTGATTGGCCACCAATTCTAGCCCCATGGCTACGGTGGTTAACAAAAACCCTTGTAAATACTTTTTTCTAAAAGTGAGTATAATGCCGCTTAAAACTAAAGGCATGTAAGCAATGGCATGGGCTTTTGCATTATGCCCTACTCCAATAATTATGATAAGATAGGTGGAAAAACCAAAGGCCAAAGCGCCTAAAAAAGCCAATTTATAGTCTATTTTCATGACCCTAAAAAGGATGTACATTCCTATAAAATAAAGAAATAGATAATCGGCAGGACGAGGTAAAAACCGAAGCGCTCCATCTAATTTCTTTATATAATTATGAGGATATTGTGCTCCTAATTGATAAGTTGGCATGCCGCCAAAGGCACTATTAGTCCAATACGTTTCCGCTCCTGTTTGCTTTCTAAAATCATTTTGCTGCTTTGCCATTCCTGTATATTGTACAATATCACTTTGGAAAATTGTTTTCCCTTTTAAAACAGGACTGAAATATGCCAAAGAAGCTACTATAAATAAGACCACAACAACCAAATGCGGAATAAATCGCTTGAAATTAAAAGCCATAAAAGGAATTTTAAGTACTTGGGGAAATTATAAAAAATTATGCGAAGGCGATAAAAAAGTTAATAGAATTTAGTTATTCCTCAACTTCTTCAAAATCGATGTACTCTCCAACTACTTTTTTGGATTTTGGTTTCTTACTATTATTTTTATTTACAGTAATAGGTTCTTCTTTTGGAGAATGGTATTGCTGAAAAGGATTTTGCCCAAAAGCATTTTCAAATCGTTGCTGTACTTTTTTGGCAATAAATCGCATCAAGTATGGCTTTAAAAGTTGTAGAAGCATTTTAAGCCCTAGATATACCAAAATGAGAATTAAAACCGTTTTTAAGAAAGTCATGAGGCTGTCATTTATCATTCGCTACTCAAAAGTACGTAATGCATACCAAAAAGAACAATTTCAACTATTAAATAAATGATAAAATCTTATATCTTTGGCTTAAACCGAAACGCTATGCGCTTACTTTCAATCCTGTTTATTTTTTTTCCGCTTTCTGTATTTTCGCAATATACCGATATGATTAACACCAATCAACCCGGGGGTTCGCAAGGAGCATTTGCGGTAGGAAAAAAAGTGCTTCAGTTTGAGAGTGGCTTTACCTATGGTAAGGAAAAACACAATCTTTTAAATACCGAAACCAGTCTTTACAATTTAGATTATAGCATTCGGTATGGAATCTTAAAAGAAGAATTAGAGGTAAGTTTAATGGGGTCTTTTCAAAGCAATAAAGTAACCTATACCGAAGGAACCGCTACGCAAGAACCTTTTTCCAATTTTAAAAGCAACACCTTAGGGGTCAAATACTTACTCTATGATCCGTATCGAAAAAGAGATTTAGAAGGCCCTAATTTGTATAGTTGGAAAGCCAATAATCGAATCCAATGGGCCGATTTAATTCCTGCTGTCGCAGTATATGCGGGCGCCAATTTTGACTTTGCAGACAATCCTTTTTTACCCTACCAAGAGGCTACGATTTCTCCCAAAGTAGTCGTTTCTACTCAAAATAATTTTGTAGGAAGTTTAGTGCTCGTTACCAACATTTTTGCCGATAGAATTACCACCGATTTTCCTACCTACGGTTATATAGTAACCTTAACCCATGCCACCAACCGGTTTTTTTCTATTTTTATTGAAAACCAAGGATTTAAAAGTGATTTTTACTCAGATCAATTGCTTCGCGCCGGTGCAGCCGCTTTAATCAATCAAGACTTACACGTAGATTTGTCATTAACCAAAGGTTTTAAAGATACACCTTCAGTTTTTTACGGAAGAATTGGTGTCGCCTACCGTATCGACATGCACGCTAAAGACGAATTTTTAGAAGAAAAAGGAAAAGCGGGTAGAGAATTAAAGCGTGCCGAAAAAGATAAAGACAAAGCCCTTAAAAAAGCATTAAAAGAAAAAAAGAAAGCTGCAAAGGATGCCAAAAAAGGAAAGAAAGTAATAGATATTGAAGAAAACGAAGACGATAACGACGGAAATTAGTTTGAATAGCTTATGATTGAAATTTTACCTGTCTCCCACCCTACCCAACTGAAACAATTTGTAACCTTTCCGTTCCAGTTATATAAAAACAACCCTTATTGGGTGCCACCCCTTATTAAAGATGAGCTGGAAACCTTGGATAAATCTAAAAACCCAGTCTTTAAAAATGCTGAGGCGCATTATTTTTTAGCACAAAAAAACGGAACAATAGCCGGAAGAATTGCCGTAATTATTAACCATCTCGAAGTAAATGAAATTGGTAAAAAGAAAGTGCGTTTTGGCTGGTTTGATGTAGTTGATGATATTGAAGTAACCAAAGCCCTATTAGAAAAAGTTTTTGAATTAGGAAAAGCCCACAACCTCGACTACGCCGAGGGCCCTGTAGGTTTTTCGAATATGGAAAAAGCAGGCGTCCTTACCAAAGGCTTTGAAGAAATGAACACCATGATAACTTGGTACCATCACCCCTATTATGCTTCCCATTTTGAGCAACTGGGATTTGAGAAACAAGCTACTTGGGTAGAATTCCAATTAACCATCCCTCCCCAAGCGTTTGAAAAAGTAAAGAAGTTTTCAAAAATTATACGAGAGCGGTACCACCTTACCGTCATCCGATTTAAAAATAAAAAAGAAATTCTTCCCTATGTAGATGAAATGTTCGATTTACTGAACAAAACTTATAACACTTTACAAACTTTTGTTCCCATCCAACAATACCAAATAGATTATTACAAAGAGAAATACTTCAACTTTATTCATCCCGATTATATTTGTTGTATAAAAGATAAAACTGGGAAACTCATTGCATTTTCAGTAGTTATGCCTTCCTTTACCAAAGCGCTTAAAAAAGCCAATGGTAGCCTCTTCCCTTGGGGTTGGTACCACTTGTGGAAAGCCCAACGCAAAAATGATCGTGCCGCTTTTTATCTTATAGGAATTGACCCTGAATATCAAGGAAAAGGGGTTACCGCTATTATATTTGAAGAAATGCAGGATTTATTTAATAGCAAAGGCATTGATAAGGTGGAAACCAATCCAGAACTTAAAGAAAATACCGCCGTTCAAGCATTATGGAAGGATTATAATCCTATCCAACATAAAGAACGGAGTACCTTTAAAATAAATTTATAAAAAAACCACCAAAAGGTGGTTTTTAATATGTTGAGATTCCTGCCTTCGCAGGAAGTTGTTACTCTCCCATCGCCGCAGCTACTGCCGCAGAAAGGCGTTTATAGGTTCCGTTTTCTAAACGCTCTCGTATGGCAGAAAAAGCATCTAGGGTTTCGTTTATGTCTTCCATTGTGTGGGTAGCCGTTGGAATCATTCGCAATAAAATGAGTCCTTTTGGAATTACGGGATACACCACAATAGAACAGAAAATACCATAATTTTCACGAAGATCTTTTACCAAGGCCATCGCTTCAGGCACAGTTCCTTGAAGATATACAGGAGTTACACAACTTTGTGTGGTTCCAATATCAAAGCCACGTTCGCGTAATCCGCCTTGCAAAGCATTTACATTTTCCCAAAGTTTGTTTTTCAATTCGGGCATGGTGCGAATCATATCCAAACGCTTCAAAGCACCTTCAACCAATTGCATTTGCAACGACTTGGCAAACATTTGCGAACGTAGGTTGTACTTTAAATAATTGATGATTTCTTCATCGGCAGCAATAAACGCTCCGGTACTTGCCATCGATTTGGCAAAAGTAGCAAAATAGACATCGATATCGTCTTGCACTCCTTGCTCCTCTCCTGCTCCAGCTCCTGTTTTACCTAAGGTTCCAAAACCATGGGCATCGTCTACAAACAATCTAAAATTGAATTTTTTCTTCAGCGCAACAATTTCTTTCAGTTTTCCTTGTTCACCACGCATTCCAAAAACACCTTCCGAAATTAATAAAATTCCGCCCCCTGTTTTTTCCGCTACTCTCTCGGCACGCATTAAGTTTTTCTCAATGCTTTCCATATCATTGTGCTTATACGTAAAACGTTGTCCTAAGTGCAAACGCACTCCATCAATAATACAGGCATGGGCATCTACATCATACACAATCACATCGTCTTTAGAAACCAAAGCGTCAATAGTAGAAACCATTCCTTGGTAGCCAAAGTTTAATAAATAGGCTGCTTCTTTGTGAACAAAGGCAGCTAATTCTTTTTGTAATTGTTCGTGAAGATCGGTATGACCACTCATCATTCGGGCACCCATGGGATAGGCAGATCCGTATTTAATCCCTGCTTCGGCATCGGCTTTTCGAACTTCGGGATGATTTGCCAATCCAAGGTAATCGTTAATACTCCAAGTAATTACTTCTTTTCCTTGGAATTTCATTCGGTTGGAAACTTCACCTTCTAGCTTCGGAAATACAAAATAGCCTTCGGCTTGTTCGGCCCACTTTCCTAGGGGGCCTTTGTCTTTATAAATTTTGTCGAATAAATCTCTCATCAACATCTATAGGTTAGAATAAGTTGCAAAAATAGTTATTTTCAGGAGGATAGCAAGTTTCTTTAAAAGAAAGAATTATATAAAAAAACCGCTACAAAATGTAACGGTTTTAGAATCCTTTTTACCCCTCATTATTTTAGGTAGGTACTTGCTTTTTTTAATTCTTTTGAGGCATCCATAAAACCTTGCTGTTCCATCCAATCGTCATTATACACCTTGCTCATATACCGAGAGCCATGGTCTGGAAAGATTATTACCACAACACTATCCTCAGTAAACAGCCCTTCTTCATCAAATTGCTTCACTCCTTGCATGGCAGCACCACTGGTATATCCTAAGAAAAGCCCTTCTTTTAAGGCTAGTTCGCGTGTGGTATGAGCACTGTCTTCATCGGTTACTTTCATAAATCGATTGATACAATCGAAATCTGTTGCCGTAGGAATCAAGTTTTTACCCAATCCTTCAATTCGATAGGGATAGATTTCCTCTTTATCAAACTCTCGTGTTTCGTGGTATTTCTGTATCACAGAACCGTAGGCATCGATTCCTAAAATTTGAATACTAGGATTTTGTTCTTTTAAGTATTTTGCGGTTCCAGAAATAGTTCCTCCCGTACCACTACATGCTACCAAATGGGTAATTTGCCCTGCGGTTTGCTTCCAAATTTCTGGACCGGTAGAATGGTAATGTGCATCAATGTTTAATTGATTAAAATACTGATTAATATAAATCGAACCTGGAGTCTCTTTATGAAGGCGTTTTGCCACTTCATAGTAAGACCGAGGATCTTCGGCTGGAACGTGTGCAGGACATACGTGTACCTCGGCACCCATAGCCTTTAGCATATCTATTTTATCTGCTGAAGATTTTGAAGAAACAGCCAAAATACAGTTGTAGCCTTTTAAGATACTCACCATAGCGATACTGAAACCGGTATTTCCACTAGTGGTTTCGATAATGGTATCGCCAGGTTTTAACACTCCTTGTTTTTCGGCTTCATTAATAATGTATAGTGCAATTCGATCTTTTGCAGAATGCCCAGGATTAAATGCTTCTACTTTTCCGTAAAAGTTTCCTTTCATTCCAGAAGTGATTTTGTTAAGTTTAATAAGCGGTGTATTTCCGATTAAATTCAACACACTATCATGGGCTTGAATGTTCTTCATATAGAAAGTTTAATTAGCTGAATACGTAAAACTCAAATCTAAAACCGCACAAAGTTACAGTAAAAAATTTAATTACTCTTTAATTCCTTCCAAATCAAGTAAAAAAGCATAGTCAATGGCCACCTCTTTTAATGATTCAAATCGTCCCGAAGCCCCACCGTGCCCAGCATCCATATTGGTTTGCAACAATAAAATATTAGTATCTGTTTTTAAGTCTCGCAACTTAGCCACCCACTTGGCGGGTTCCCAATATTGCACTTGGGAATCATGAAGCCCTGTGGTAACCAGTATATTAGGATACGCTTTAGCTTCAACATTATCGTAGGGAGAATAGGATTTCATATACTCATAATATTCCTTTTCATTAGGATTTCCCCATTCGTCATACTCTCCTGTTGTTAAAGGAATACTGTCATCTAGCATCGTAGTCACCACATCCACAAAGGGAACAGCGGCTACTACTCCACGGTATAATTGAGGAGCCATATTTACCACAGCCCCCATTAGCATTCCACCAGCAGAGCCCCCCATAGCATATAAATGCTTGGGAGAGGTATATTTTTCTGCAATTAAAAAATGAGAAGCATCAATATAATCGGTAAAGGTATTTTTCTTTGTAAGAAGTTTACCCTCTTCGTACCATTCCCTTCCTAAATATTCACTTCCTCGAACGTGGGCAATGGCAAAAATAAAACCGCGATCCAACAAACTCAAGCGAGTGGTAGAAAAAGAAGGATCTACAATGGCACCGTAAGAACCATATCCATAGAGCAATAGCGGGTTTTCACCATTTTGTTCCATCCCCTTTTTATACACCATAGAGATTGGAATCTTCTTCCCGTCGGCCGCTGTTGCCCAAAGCCTTTTAGACTCATAATTTTCTTTTTTAAACTTTCCCCCTAATACTTCCGTTTCCTTTTTCACCTCCTTTTCTTGGGTTTCCATATTAAAATCAATAACCGATGCAGGGGTTGTTAAGGAATTATAATGATACCTAAGTATGGGGGTGTTGTATTCGATATTTTGATAGGGATAAGCGGTGTAGGTTTCATTATCAAAGGGCAAATAATAATCTTCTTTTCCATCCCATCGTTTTATACGAATCTTATTTAACCCATTACTGCGTTCGCTAATCACCAAATACTCTTTAAAAATATCAATGTCTTCCAATAACACATCCGATCGATGTTCAATAACCGCCTCCCAATTTTCCAGATGGGTTTTGTTTTGAGGGGTTTTCATTAATTTAAAATTGGTGGCATTGTCTTTATTGGTAACAATGTAAAAATCATTTTCGAAATGATAGATATTGTATTCAAGCCCTCTCACACGTGGCTGAAAGATTTTAAAAGAGGCTTCGGGGGTATTGGCGTCCAAAATTTGATATTCTGAAGTGAGCGTACTGGAGCTTCCAATCACCAGAAATTTTTCCGATTTTGTTTTGTACACAAACGTGTCGAAGGTTTCGTCCTTTTCTGTAAAAACTAAAGCATCCTTTTCTGGATCAACACCAAGGGTATGGCGATAAATTCTATCGGCTCGCAATGTTTGTTCATCTTTTCGTGTATAAAAGAGCGTTTTATTGTCGTTTGCCCACGTAGACCCACCGGTAGTGTTGGTAATTTCATCTTTAAGGATTTCGCCAGTTTTAAGATTTTTAATAAAAAGCGTGTATTGTCTTCGGCTTAAGGTATCTACTGCAAAAGCCGCCCAAGTATTGTCGGGACTTACGTTAACTCCGCGCAAACTGTAATAAGCATGGCCTGCTGCCATTTCATTTACATTAAACATGATTTCTTCTTCGGCATCCAACGAGCCTTTTTTTCGGGAGTGAATGGGGTAGTCTTTTCCTTCTTCGAAGCGGGTAATATAGTAATACCCATTATAGAAATAAGGCACAGAAGCATCATCCTCTTTAATCCTAGCTTTCATTTCTTCAAACAAGGAATTCTTCAGTGTTTTAGTATGCGCAGTCATTTGATTGTAGTAGTCGTTCTCACGCTCTAAATAATCGATTACTTCTTCATTTTCTCTATCGTTAAGCCAGTAGTAGTCATCGATACGAACATCGCCATGAATTTCAAGATGCTTGGGTTTTTTTTCAGCTTTAGGGGGCGTTATTTCCATTGGATTTTTTGAAGTTTCTGAATTTTTACAAGAAGCCGCAAAAATAAGGCTTATCAACAAAATATGAGGATAAATTTTCATGGGAAAACGGATATAAATTAAATCTCTAAAGTAGTAAATTTGTAACAAGCAACTAAAAATTTAAAATATGTTTGGAGATCTTATGGGAATGATGGGAAAACTTAAAGAAACCCAAGCCAAAGTGGAAGCCACAAAACAACGCCTCAATACGGTTTTAATCGATGAAAAAAGTGCCGATGACTTGCTCCACGTGACTATTACAGCAAGCAGAGAAATAAAGAGCATCACAATAAATGATGCACTTTTAAAGGACAAAGAACAATTGGAAGATTACCTAATTCTTACCTTAAATAAAGCTATTGAAAAAGCAACGGCAGTAAATGAAGCTGAAATTGCTGCTGTGGCAAAAGAAGGGATGCCTAACATTCCTGGGATGGATTTATTTAAATAATTAAGGAGTTGTCATGTTCTCGTAAAGGGATTGGATATGTTGAAAAAAAAACCGATATTTATGGTGTAAACCTAAAGTCTAATACTAAATTTTTAAACTATGTTTGAATTAAAGAAAAGTGGCGACCAATATCATTTTGTATTAAAAGCAGGTAATGGCCAAGTAATTTTATCTAGCCAAATGTATGCTTCAAAAGCTTCGGCAATGAATGGTATTGAGTCTGTAAAGAAAAATTGTGGAGACGAAAAATGCTGGGAGAC
This sequence comes from Flavobacteriaceae bacterium, assembly GCA_041392205.1. Taxonomy (GTDB): domain Bacteria; phylum Bacteroidota; class Bacteroidia; order Flavobacteriales; family Flavobacteriaceae; genus Halomarinibacterium. The sequence goes on from JAWKMO010000003.1 coordinate 245,648, forward strand.
AAAAACTGCTAAAAATGGTAAGTTTCACTTCAATTTAAAATCTACTAATGGTCAAATTGTGGGAAGTAGCCAAATGTATGCCGATGAAAACGGTATGAAAAACGGCATCGCTTCGGTACAAAAAAATGCTCCGGGAGCCGATGTAAAAGAAGTGGAATAAAAGAGAACCTTATTTTTCCAAAAAAAATAGCTCCCTAGGAGCTTTTTTTTATGGCCTGTACTCTTGAAGCAGATTCAAAAACCGTGTGTGCATGGCTTCAGAATAATCTAAATGTGTCACTACCCGTAGTTTTCCTTGCCCCATGGAACTTAGTTTTACCCCTTTTTCTAAAAACTCTTTTAGAAACTTTTCTTCGTAAATAAATTCTTGCAAATAAAAAATAACAATGTTGGTTTCGGTGGGTTCTACCTTTTTTATATAGGGTAGTTTTGTAAGGACTGTTGCAATTTCTGAAGCTTTTTTATGGTCTTCTTCTAAGCGCGCTAGATGATGGTCCAACGCATACGCTCCAGCGGCAGCCATAAAGCCCACTTGGCGCATTCCTCCCCCCAATACTTTTCGAACTCGCATGGCATTTTTCATAGCTGCTTTGGTGCCAATTAATACCGTCCCAAGCGGAGTACCCAATCCTTTACTAAAACACAACGAAATGGTATCAAACAAAGCGCCATACTGCTTGGGGTCTTCCTTTTTAGCAACCATTGCATTCCATAAACGAGCCCCGTCTAGATGGTATTTTAAACCATGCTTTTCACAAACAGCTTTTATTCTTTTCAATTCCTCAAAATCATAACAAGCACCGCCTCCTTTGTTTGTGGTGTTTTCTACACAAACTAAGGACGTTAACGGACTGTGATAAAAATCGGGAGGATTTATAGCCGCTTCCACATTTTTCGCAGAAATCATTCCTCTTTCGCCACCAATTAATTTACAAGACACGCCACTATTAAAAGAAACGCCGCCTCCTTCGTAGTTATACACATGCGCCCACTCGTGGCAAATTAACTGCTCTCCGGGTTGGGTATGTAATTTTATAGCGGCTTGGTTGGCCATACTGCCCGTAGGAAAAAAAAGCGCTTCCTCGGCCCCAAACATGCTGGCGACTCGCGCTTCCAAGGCATTTACCGTAGGGTCTTCTTTGTACACATCGTCCCCAACGTTGGCACGGAGCATCGCTTCCAACATCCCGGGTGTGGGCTTGGTGACAGTATCGCTTCGTAAATCTATAATCATTTAAATGGAAAAAGCTATTGTCTGGTAAATGTAAGTGTTGCTAGTACTTCCTCTGTAAATTTATGAACCTTCACCAAATTTAATGCGTTGTTATATTCGTAATTTAAATTTCTTCCGTCGGAATCATTACTAATATCAAACAAATTAAAACTTTTGGTCACCGTATCCTCCAAGCTCGAAAATTCAAAGCTTCGAAAACAGGGTTGCACTTCTTTACGGAGTTCCGGAGTGCCTGTAAAGGTTTCCGATTTATAGGGCTTTACTTCTTCTGTTTCAATACTGTAAAGATTTTCTAAAGCCAAATATAAAACCTCATTGTTGGGTAGTTCTAAAGATTGATACAACCCGCAATTATCTATTTTTTTAACAAAGGGGGTACCATCGGGTTCTTCCCAAAAAAGATACACTTCATAGTAGGTATCGCGCGTGGTACACATTTTACCGTCTATTAAAAACATTTCAATAGTCCCAGAACAATAGTGCTTAGTAGAAAAATAGGAAGGAATTCCTCGCTCTTTTAATTTCCCGGTAAAATCGGTAGTTAACTGATTTACATAAGCTTCATCATTTTGCGAAAAAATAGAACCCGTACAAATAAAGGCTATAAAAAAAAGAATCTTTTTCATCTTGGAGGTATTAATTTCGAAATGCTAAGGTACACAAAGAAGTCTTAAAATCCGGTATCGCATTGAAAACTTCCTATAGGACTTCCGTCCGGTATTTGCGGAACCTCCCTTCGTTTAAAATCGTCCGGATCGTCTTCAAAGGCTTCAATTTCCAATACTAATTGTTTCGCAAAAGGCGTTTTTTCTCGTTGCAATTCGGAAGCAATCTCTTCAATGGCTTCCAAACAAATTCCTTTCACTTGAGGCAAAGCACTTGCCTCTAAAGATAAGGCAAATAGCTGCTGAAGGGTTTGGTATTGAATTACCTGCTGCACTTCTTTTTCGTAGGCTGAAGTAGCTTCTGCTTCAAATACCGTGTCAATCAAATTTTCAACGACTTCCTCAAATCCTAGTTGATACGGTTGCAATGCTTTTTGCTGAATTAACCGATTACTTCTTTCGGGATGTAACAACAACCCTAAGGTCATCTCACTGGCAGTTGCGGCTGCCCCCAGCGCATCAAAAGCAACTCCCATATCACTTTTAAAGGATTCCCGGGATCTTCCATAACCAAATGCCCGAGGGGGAAATAAGCGCAGTTGTTGCTCTGGGATAACCAGGTTTTTTGTGGAGAGTGTTTGTAATACGGCTTGTAAGGCATTTTGTTGCGCTACTTTGGGAAGCCCCATGGGGGCTACCCCTGCATACCCTTTTACCGTATAGTCATAATCCATTCCGCCAATAAGTTTTACAGCGGCTTCCGTTTGGTACCGATGTAAAAAATACAGGGGGACAAAAACATCTTCCAAAACGGAATAGGGTTCTCCGGTACGAATGTTGTCTTCTGAAAAATTACGGATAGCAACTTCCCTAATTTTTAAAATATTTTCCAATTCTTCTGAGGCATTTTCCCCATTATCCCATAAATGCGCCTTCCCATGAGCGCCTCCGGTAGCTCGGGCATCACTATCGGTAATGTACCGCAGTCCAGTAGCAAACGCTCCTTCCAGCAAGGCTTTTAAATAGGTATTTTCGTCTCCATTGGGAGCCTCTCCATAACTGTACGCAACGGTCACTTTATCCCATGCGCCAATGCCGGTGGCATACGCATTCTTCAAATTTACTTCGTCGTTAATAAGCGCTAAAGTGGGATGCGGATAATCCATCACACTTGCCCTGTTGTTGGTACTCGCTGCAAAATTATGAGCAAAACCCAAGGTATGCCCCACCTCGTGGGCAGACAGTTGCCGAATACGCGCCAAGGCCATTTCCAGCATAGGGGCATCGTTATCGTCCGAAACGGCAAAGGGTTTATTTAATAAGGCTTGGGCAATTAAAAAATCCTGACGAATACGTAAACTTCCCAAACTCACATGCCCTTTTATAATCTCCCCGGTTCTTGGGTCATTAATGGTGGATCCGTAGCTCCATCCTCGGGTAGAACGGTGTACCCATTGGATCACATTGTAACGCACGTCCATAGGGTCGGCATCCTCTGGGAGTAACTTTACTTGGAAGGCATCTTTATACCCAATCGCTTCAAATGCCTGATTCCACCAACGCGCTCCTTCCAATAATGCAGACCGAATTGGCTCCGGAGTTCCGGGATCCAAATAATAGATAATAGGCTCCTTGGCTTCACTTACCGCGGCGGTAGGGTCTTTCTTTTCCAAACGGTGACGGGTAATAAAACGTTTGGTAATAGGTTCCTGAATGGGGGTAGCATAGTCCATATAGCTCATCGGATACGAACCACATCGGGGGTCAAACGCACGGGGTTGGTATCCTGCCTCCGGAAGTTCCACAAAGCTGTGATGCTGAATTACGGTAATACTTTGCGAATTAGGGGCTACGCTTCTTAAATTGGAACCCGAGGTTTCGCCTACATAGGTTAAAAGGGCTTCAAATTCTACGTTTTTCGGGAAAGCTTTGGTGCGCTCCATCCACAGCGTGCTTCGGGATTTCTCCAGCTTAAAAGTCCCTTGTTTTTGCCGTTTTAAAGTGGAGACTACCTCATGGGCATCTTCCATTAAAAAGGGAGACAGATCGATTAAATAGACCTCATTTTTGGTTTCTTTAATCTCAAAACCAAACAACACCGACCGTGCAAACGCTTCTTCAATAGAGCGCTTTTCCAATACATTATCGGTATTCGCCCGATAATTCATATTGGGCTGTAACAATAAAATTTTGTTGCCGCTTTTCAAAAACTTAACTACTTCTCCTCCCCCCAATTGTCCACGGTCCAACCCAATATCGTTAGAACCTAAACCGGTTCGCAGGGAATGCACATATAAAAATTCGGTGTCGAGTTTTGCTTTTGGGATTTCAAGGAAAATACTTCCCTCCTCTTCCGCATAATAAAAGGTAAAGAATCCGGTAAATGTTTGAACGTTTTTCTTTCCTTCCAGAAATTGAGCATTCGCGAAGATGTTTCCGAGGAAAAAAATAAAAATAAGCAGTTTTTGTTTCATAGGTTTGTCTCCCAAAGATTTAAGGGTTAAATCTATTAAATTTCTTTGAAAGTGTTTTGGCTTGTCTTCTTTAATCCTATTTTTGTTGAAAATTTTCACCCTATGACTACGATGGATCAGCTTAAAGATCTTAGAAATCGCCTGGATGCGTTAAGGAGGTATCTTTGACGTAGATGGCAAAAAAATAACCATCACCAACGACGAAGAAAAGACCTTCGACCCCAATTTCTGGAACAAACCGCAAGAGGCAGAGGCTTTTATGAAACAACTTCGCACCCTAAAAAAATGGGTGGAAGATTACGAAAAAGCAACTTCCTTTACGGAAGAAGCCGAAATCCTTTTTGAATTTTACAAAGAAGGCGAAGGCACCCAAGAGCAAGTAGATACTGCTTTTGAGAAGGCAGAAGAGGCTATTGAAGCCATCGAATTTAGAAATATGTTGAGCAGCGAAGGCGATGACCTTTCTGCCGTACTGCAAATTACTGCAGGAGCTGGGGGTACCGAAAGTTGCGACTGGGCCAGTATGCTCATGCGTATGTACCTCATGTGGGCCGAAAAGAATGATTACAAGGTAAAAGAACTCAACTTTCAGGCGGGAGATGTGGCCGGAGTAAAAACCGTCACACTGGAAATTGAAGGCGAGTTTGCCTTTGGGTGGTTAAAAGGCGAAAACGGCGTACACCGTCTCGTGCGGATCTCTCCCTTCGACAGTAATGCCAAACGCCATACCAGTTTTGCCAGTGTGTATGTGTATCCTTTAGTCGACGACAGCATAGAAATAGCCATTAACCCAGCCGATATTTCCTGGGACTTTGCCCGTAGTAGTGGCGCCGGAGGACAAAATGTGAACAAGGTGGAAACCAAAGCCATCCTTACTCACCACCCTAGTGGCATTATTATTCACAATAGCGAAACCCGTTCCCAACTCGACAATCGGGAAAAGGCCATGCAAATGCTGAAGTCACAGTTGTATGAAATCGAACTTCGTAAGCAACAAGCCCAACGCGATGAGATTGAAGCCGGTAAAATGGCGATTGAATGGGGCAGCCAGATTCGCAACTACGTGCTACACCCCTACAAACTCATTAAAGACGTACGTACCCAACATGAAACGGGCAATACCGATGCGGTGCTGGACGGCGATTTGGATGGTTTCTTAAAAGCCTATCTCATGATGACCGGGCAGGGAGAGAAAAGCAACGAACTCTAATTTACGTATAAGTACGTAGTGACAAATCGCTTATTTCCAGCTACTTTCGGTTTATAATAAACTAAAACAAGGATATAAACCAACCGCTTTTCCCGAAGGCTCACCCCCATGGTTACCTTTATCAACACCGGCTATACGACCCTAACAAGGCAGGCATGCCCTATTTAAAACGGTGATTGGATGGTAGATTTTTGTATCTTTAGAAAGAACTAAAATAGGGTTTATGCTGTTTTAACAAATAGTAAAACCATCCTAAAAATTAGGATATAACGAGTTGTGAGAAATTTTGAATGAACATTAAAAAACAGGACATACAGAAAATAATATTAAGAGATTTTAGTTGGGTTCCAAAACTGAATAACAAGTTGCACGTTGTTGACAATGAATATATTTCAATAAGTAAAACGTTCGTATTAAATACTATTAAACACGATGAATGGCTTAAAAGAGAAATAAGTTACAGACCTGATGTCTTTGATTGTGATGATTATGTAATGTACCTTAAATGTAAACTTTCAAAGTTATTCGTTAATGATAATCAAAAACTACCTGCAGCTTTGGGTTTTATTATAACCGATAGACACGCTTTTAACTTTTCTATTGACTACGAGGGGCGAATAATTATTTATGACACAGTTGCAACTAAACTAGAATTAAATCCAACAAAATTTAAAATATTTCTAGATTATAAACCAGGTAATACAGTAAAACTTATGTACATATGAAAAAAATACTATTCTTACTCACTTGTATTTCAATTATAGCTTGTTCAAGATCATTAACATCTATAGATTATTCAAAGGCAAATTCACAAAAAGGAATTCTATACAATCTTCCCAAATCAATTATAAAACTTGACTTGGAGTATTCAATATATAAAGATTATTATTTTCTCAACGGTGAAAAAATTTACACTAGTAATCCATACGCAAAACTAGAGAATCCAATTACTGTAACTTCTGTATCTGTGCCTGATGATAAAAGTAACTACATATTGACATATAAGAAAAATAATTCTAATTATTTTTACGAAGACAACTACACTGTCGAATTGAATTCAAATGGCACAATAAAATCATTAAATTGGGAAACTGAAAATGTTATTCCAGATATTGCTTCAAATATAATTTCAACAGGATTAAACATTTTTAAAACAATATCACCCGCATCTGATGAAAGTGCTATCGATGAAAAACTGAACTTAATAAGTCACTTAGAGAAAGAAGTAACAATAATTGATAATAAAATCAAACTAGCTACCTCAAAGGAAAATTTGAAAAAAGTAAAAGAATTAAAAGAACTTCAAAACATAATAATTTCAAGAGTTGAAAAATTAAAAACTCTAAATAAAAAAGGTCAAAAAGACAAAACAACAAAATCAGTAACTTTATATATTAATCTAGAAAAAGATTATTCAGAGGACATTTTTATTGATAAACAAATTGATACAACATCTAAAGATGTTTCTTATATAATTGATTTAAAATCAAAGTTTAAGGGTATTGATGAGGAATCTTTTCCTAAAGTCGTATTGACACTTCCTATAAATACAGGAAAAAATAATAGTGCAGAAGGTGTCAAATACAGATTACCCAAAAAAGTGAGTTACACATTAACTTTAAAAGATGTAAATGATATTGAATATCCTGAAAGACTTTTAATTAGTAGTGATATTCAGATTATTCAGTATGGTGATATTAATAGTTTTCCCTTAACAGTTAAAGGGAGCAAGAAATCTAAAATAGCACTTACAATTGACGAGAAAACAGGTCTAATAACTAAAGTTTCTAATACTAGTAATAGTATTTTAAAAGAATCAAGTTCATTTTTAAAAACCTCATCAGAAGAAATCTACAACACTTTTGATGATTATTCTTTTAAGAAAAAGAAAAAAGAATTAGAGAATGAAAAGTCATTACTTGAGCTTCAAAGTTCAATAGACAATTTGACCAAAGATGAGGTCAAACCAACAGAAATAGAAGTTAAAATTGCTGAATTAAAATTTCTTCTTGAAAGACTAGAATTAGAGAAAAAAATCAAGGAATTAGAAGATAATGAGGAGTAAAAACGTCTCACAACAATGTATAAAAATAATAGCGGTTTAATCGCTAAATCGAAAGTGAGTTAATATAATAAAGGTCTGAGTTTAATTGAATAGTTAGTGCTTTAAAATCCGCTAATATTCTTATACAAGACCGTTAAATGCAAACCTAAAATGAAGTAGATGCCTACAGTATCTTCCATATTTTCAAATTCTCCAATCAACCTTGGGAATGATAACTTTTTGCATATTATAGAAATAGAATCAATTTCGCCCGCCTTGGGAAATCTGATAAATGATAAAATAAGGCTAATTACAGAAGGGAATACTTCTACTGATGTCGCTGTTGTTAAGAAAAGACTTTCTGACTATTTGCATAAAAAAAAAGGGACAACAATCGAAATGGGAGCAGTAGCAGAATTTATGATTCATCTTTATTTGAACCATATTGGTTTTAAGCAAGAATTCTTGTTTTATAACTTAGAGGAAAGATCAATAAAAAAGGGCTTTGATGGTTATTATACAATTAACAAAGAGGAATGGATACTTGAAAGTAAATCAGGAAATAGTTCAGTTTCTGGAAATACTCATCCGTCTAAATTTTCTGAGGCTTATGCAGATTTGGAAACAAAGGTAAAGGATGCCAATGGGAATAATCCATGGAGAAATGCATACAATCATGCCTGTCATGTTGATGTACAAAGCCCTGAAGATATACGTAAAAATTTAAAATTATTGGCTGATGATTTTGATAGTAACAAGTATAAAGAAATTGAAAACTTGAATATTATACCAGCCTCAACACTCTTTCTGGAAGGTACATGGATCTCCGCAAATCAAAGCGAAATAGAGACTCAAATTCGCTCATTACTTACTTCCAAGGCTTATAAACGAATACACATTCTTTGTATAAACAAGAAGTCAATAGAACTTCTGTCGGATTTTTTAAACACGTAAGCTATGTTAAGTCGTGAAAAGGCCAATCTTACAGCAATCGGAAAAATTGAGTTATTTCAGACAGTCTTTGAAAAACTCACTGTTAATAATACGCTTTCGTATTCTGAGAAATCTTATATTCTTGCTACGGCAATCTTGTTTCTAAAACATTATGAAAGAGATAACAAATATAAGACATATGCGGACATTGCTTATTATATTATCCTTAAATACTCGGTTAAATATCAGGATTACATTCCATTATATGATTTTTCAGTAAACTTTGGTTTTTTCCCTATTGTCCAGTCATTACTCAATGAGCAACTTTACTCTGAAGAAAAATTAGTAGACTTCTTTGTAAGTGCACGACTAGCTGAGTTTATAACTTCAAACGATTACATTGAGACTTTAGAACAGAATTTGCAAAGCATTAAATTTCTTGAAGACGAAACAAGTGAAAAAGCATATTTAGCGCCAACTTCCTTTGGCAAGAGTTCTATAATTGTTGATTATATTAGAAGGAATACAGAGCGAGCTACAAAAGTCATTATTGTTGTACCAACTAAGTCGCTTCTAATGCAGACATATAGAATGATTAGAAGTGCAAATTTAGGAAGGAGGATAATTATTCACGATGAAATGTATAATGACGACAATAGTTTCATAGCTGTATTTACTCAAGAAAGAGCTCTACGGCTAATTAGCCGAAAAGAAGTAGTTTTTGACGCTTTAATTATAGACGAAGCTCATAATCTTCTTAGGAGTGATACTGGAAACCGGCAAATTTTACTATCAAGATTAATTGCTCGAAATTTGAAGAACAACCCTAACCAAAAAACTATTTATTTGTCACCACTGATTGATGAAGTATCCAATTTACGGGTTTCAAAAAATCAGAATATTAATTCACACAAGATTCATTTTAACATTAAAGAACCTGAAATATTTGAACTTACTATAACGAATAGGAAGTATCAATATAATCGTTTCGTAAATCAGTTTTACCTTCTTGAATCTAATGTACCAAACAAGTATAACTACATTCTAAATAATGCTCAGAAAAAGAACTTTATTTATGAAAATTCTCCAAGGTCAATAGAAGCAGAAGCAAAAGCTCTTTCAACTCATCTTTCTTTAATAGAAAATGATAGTGATTTGAATAATCTACTTACCGTTTTGAAGCAGGAAGTTCATGAGGACTTTTACGGGATTAAATACTTAAAGAACGGCATCATTTACCTCCATGGAAAACTACCTGATATAATAAAAGAGTATCTAGAGAGCAAGTTCAAGGAAATAAAATCAATAAAATATTTAGTTGCTAATTCAGTGATTTTAGAGGGAATAAACTTACCAATTGATTCACTTTTTATATTGAATACATACCGATTAGATGGTAAAGAATTAATAAATTTAATTGGGAGGATTAACAGACTGAATGAAATATTCAATTCTGACAACTTTGATTTAAATAAATTACTACCTAAAGTTCATTTTATCAACAACAAAGACTATGCTGATGGTCATAATAAAAAAATCAGGCTTCTTAGAAGTAGGATATTTGAAGATAAAATTGAAAATCCTACACTGGAAGGATTTGACGATTCGAAACTGAGCAATGAACAAAAGCAATCTATTGAAAAAATACTAGAAAATGAGTCTCTGTTATTAAATGATCAAAATACAGAAGAAGGGAAATTAAAACAGTATCTAATTGAGTTTGGCATTATTGATTATTACTCTGATATAGATGTATTTATAGAATCATTTTTTCGAAATAAGGAATTAATTGATAACGGAAGATTGAATGGTTGGAATTCATTAAATACTATTGAAAAGGTATATGTCATATTTTTAGAATCTCAAGAAATTACTGATTACGAATTTAATAGATTACAAAATGAACCTGCAAGAAATTATTATCAAAATTATATTTCCAACTCTAGAAGAGATTCTTTCAATCAACGGGTTGTTTCTCATGTAAATTACTTTAAGGAAATGGCTGAAAACACCGATCCCCGAAGGCGTTATCTTTATGTTGGGCAGACTTATGGCGAAATATCTTATGACAACAATACTGAAAGTTTTTTTAGAAACTACATAAACTTGGCAACCAAAACTAACGAGGAAATTGTTAACCTCGCAATTGTGAAATTAAAAATGGAAGACGATTTCATTAGCTTCAAATTGAACAGATTTATAGTTATGCTTTTTGATTTTAGTTTAATCTCAAGAGATGAATATAACAACTTCATATATGGAACTACTGATCTAAAGAAAATAGAATTAACTAGAAGTGGCTTGACAATAAGTCTAATCGGAAAATTGGAGAATGACGACCAACTTAAGAACATCGATTTCGATTCTTATAACAACCTTGTGGCGAATGAGGAATTCAATAGGTATTTATTGACAATTAACGATCTAAACCGTTACGAAATGAATAAATATATAGAATAAATGTCTGAAATTATCATCACCTTTACGCAAGCAGGGGTTTCGTGCTTCGTAGAACAGGTATATGGTAAATTTGAATTTCAGTTCTTCTTAGGAAGTTCAGTAGTTAAAATCACTGCCTGAGTATAGCTGAGAACAGTTTCATTAAATCATAACCCAATTAAACTTTATCTTTGAACAACCCAAGTACCATATTAGATACAATTATTGATTTTCTTAATTCCATCCCTATTAAAATTATTGAGAAAAAAATATCCCACGATACTTTTTTACCGGGCATACAACTCTGTGGCAGCAGTATTTATATTGACCGTGAAAAATTAAAATACCCCGGGGATTTGCTTCATGAAGCGGGACATATTGCCGTTACAGAAGCGTCTGTGAGACCCTTGATTGGAAAAGAGAACCAACCCCCAAATTGGCCCTCAGACGGGGAAGAAATTGCCGCTATTTTATGGTCTTTTGCAGCATCACACCATCTCCAACTAAGTTTGGATGTGGTATTTCATCCCAACGGATATAAAAATGAAGCTACATGGCTTATAGAACAGTTCAGTAGTAAAAATTACATGGGATTACCTCTCTTAGAATGGATGAATCTTTGTAACAAAGAAGAATTCCCAAAAATGATACAATGGGTACGATAGTTTTAGTCAGCCAAACCATAACACCAAACACGTAAAGCAATCAAAAAATACCCTACAAACAAAAACGAGAAACTATTAAAAAGGATCGTATGAGATATTTAATTTTAGCATGGGTGATGGCAGCCTCCTTTTCAGGATTTTCTCAAAATTCTGAATATCAAGTCGCTTCCTATCTTACCGAAGGTACCAAAGCCCCCAATACGCATTACCTAGGAGAAGCTTGGTTGAACGCTATTATCCAAGATGATACCGATTTGGGATACAATATCACCAAAGCCACCTTTAAAGCCAATTCAACCTTAGATTGGCACAAACACAGTTCCGCACAAGTTTTGATTATTGTAGCCGGAGAAGCCTATTATCAGGAAAGAGGGAAAGAACCGGTAATTCTGAAAGAAGGCGATGTCATTAAATGTGAAAAAGATACCGAACACTGGCATTCCTCCACCAAACTAAGTGATGTAACCTATTTAGCCTTATATGGCGGTGGGCAACCCACCACTTGGACGGAAGTACTCACACAAGAATATTACGATAAAGTAGCCGAAAAACTAACAAAGTAATCAAGACTTCCCATCCTCCCAACCTCCCGAAAGGGATTATAAGTAAGCTTACGCCATTGTGCCCACTACCCCCTTTTGTTTTTACTAAAAAGGGTTCGCCTTTTGGGTAAAGGGACCACTCGTGCCCGGTTCCTTCTTGTTTCATTTCACTGTTGTACATAACCCTCATTTTAAGTTTTAAAAGTCAAACATAAAACGCCTTTTTCAATTTCCAAGCAGGCCATGTCCGAAAACGACCGTTTTGGCCGATTTTGACCGAAAACGACCGTTTTGGCCGTTTTTGTCCGCCACAACCCTCAAAAAAAGGGGTAGATACTCCGTAGCAAAGCCGTATCAAAGCCGTAGATACTTCATAGATACTCCGTATCAAAGCCGTACATGACTCGTGGTTACTCCGTGGTTACTTCGTGTTTAATTCGTGTTTACCTCGTCTGAAGGGGAAAGAGACTCAAGAAAAGAGAAAAGAGAAAAGAGACCTAGAACCCAAAGCGAAATCTCAAATCTCAAATCCCAAAACCCAAGAGTGAAGGGTGATGGGTGAAGGGTGAATAGTAGTAAACCTCGTCCCTACGTTTCGACTTCGGGTCCCCGCTGTTTGAAACTTTGAGGAGAACAAAAAGCTGTTTGAGACCTGCTTGCAGGACGAGTTCTTTTTGTTGCAAAGTGAAAACGTAGCGGGTGAAGAAGAAACGTTAGGACTAGACCTTTTTGGTTCGATGTCACCCTGAGCGCAGTCGAAGGGTTGGGCAATGAAAAAAAGAACAGAAAGAAAGGCAATGCTTGATTGCAGATTGCTGATTGCTCATAGCAATCTCATAAACCCCTCCCTTCGAAGGGAGGTTGGGAGGGATGTAATTTACCCGTCCCTACGTTTCGACTTCGGGTCCCCGTCGCCTTAACAATTAAAACATCCCCCTAACCCCCTTCAAAGGGGGAATGATTCAAACGTATGATTTTAATTTTTAAACCCGAAGGAATTTCAATGATATCTGGTGGTGCAAGCATAAGGTAAAGGGTGAAGGGGAAAGAGACTCAAAAAAAGAGAAAAGAGATCTAGGAACCAAGACCCAAGACCCAAGTGTAAAGGGTGAAGGGTGAAGGGTAAAGTGTCATAGGAGTTCATTAATTTTCCCCTCCTTGATGGGGAGGGGTTAGGGGTGGGGACTACATCAAGACCCAAAGCCAAATCTCAAATCTCAAATCCCTAGACCCAAGACCCAGGACCCAAGACCCAGTACCCAGGACCCAAGAATAAAGGGTGAAAGGTTAAGGGTCATAGAACTCACAACCCACAACCCACAACCCACAACTCACAACTCACAACTCACAACTCACAACCCACAACTCACAACTCACTCCTCACTTTTCAGTATCTTTACCAAAAACAACCTATGCAAACCATTACAACCATTATCTTCGACCTAGGCGGCGTGCTTATCGACTGGAACCCGGAGTATGTATTTTTAAAAGAATTCCGTGGCAACCGTGAAAAAATGAACTGGTTCCTCAACGAGATTTGCGCCTGGGAGTGGAATATGAATCAGGATGCCGGCTATCCCCTCGCCCAAGCCACCGAAGACCGTGTGGCCATGTTTCCGGAACACGAAGCACTGATACGCATGTACTACGGCCGCTGGGAAGAAATGCTGGGCCATACCCACGAGGATACTTTGGAAATACTGGAACGCGTTGTCCACAACCCCAACTACAGGGTGTACGCACTCACCAATTGGAGTGGGGAAACCTTCCCTATTGCCTTACAGAAATTCCCGTGGTTGCAATGGTTTGAAGGGATATTGGTAAGCGGCGACGAAGGCATGCGAAAGCCTTACAAAGAAATTTATGAGCTGCTTCTCTCCCGCTATGAGATTGTCCCCCACGAAGCCGTTTTTATAGACGATAGCCTTAAAAATGTGGAGGGTTCCCAAGCGGTGGGGATGCAAGGGATTCACTTTACCACTGCCCAAAACCTGAAAACCGAATTGCAGAAATTGGGTGTGGAGGTATAATTTTATGGCTTCAGCGACTGCAAACTGCTAACTTTTTTGTAGTTTTCTCTTTTACTTCAACCATGACACATCCATGACCAAACCTACGATTGCTGTTTTAGGGCCTATCCCAAGAGATTACATTATCACTCACAATAATGAGATCATTCAAAAATACGGCTGTGCTACCCACACGGCCATCGCCATTTCCAACCTGTTGGAGGACCGGGGGGTGATTTATCCGGTGACGCACATCCGCAAGCAGGATGAAGCGGGTATTAAAGCCCTGTTTGCGCCTTATACCAACATCAACACCCAGTATATTTCTTCGGAAGCCGATCAAGGAGACGTCATCCAGTTAAAGTTTGTGGACCAAAACAAGCGCATCGAAACCCAAACGGCCTTTATGAAACCCATTATGCCCGAAGATGTGGCTCCCCTGCTCCACTGCAGCGTATTTGTGTGCGTGCCCGTCACCGATTTTGAAGTCCCCTTGGAGACCCTTATCTATATCAAAGAAAACAGCAAGGCCTCCATTGTTTTTGATGCTCATGGCCCCACTACAGCCCTCACCGTACGAGGGCAACGCGTTACCAAGTTTTGGGTAGACCGCGATATGTGGCTTCCCTATATCGATGTTCTTAAAATGAATTTGGAAGAGGCTAATTGCAGCTGGTTTCAGAATGAATATAGTCTTGAAGAGTTACAAAACAATGAAGAAATCGCTACGGAACAGCTTCCCAAGTTTGCCGAATACTGTTTAAAACACGGACTTAAAGCCCTATACGTTACCTTGGATTCCAGGGGTACCATGGTGTACACGCTGGAAAAGGGAGTGCTAAAACAGGAATTGGTGCCTTCAGTACCCGTAACAACGGTGATAGACACCACCGGTTGTGGGGATTCTTTTGCGGGGGGAATAGCCTTCAGCTTGTTAGACAATCCCCAAGATTTCATTAAAGCGGCCCAATTCGGAAATGCCATGGGAGCACAACGCACCCAAGGCAAAACTTTTGAAGTATTTAAATCGTTAGCCGAAACCCAAGCCATTCTTGCCAAAACCTATTCCTATTGAAAGCCGCCAGTCTTGCTGAATTACGCAAAGAATTAAAGCATCGTTCCCACGACGAATTACAGGAGTTATGTTTAAAATTAGCCCGTTTTAAAGCTGAAAATAAAGAACTCCTCTCCTATTTATTGTTTGAGATAGAGAACGAACCGCAGTATGTTAGTAGTATTGAGGCCTATATCACACAAGCCTTTTCAGAAATAAACACCCAAAGTAGTTTTTACATTCGCAAAAGCATTCGGAAAATTCTTAGAGTCACTAAAAAGTTTATTCGTTACTCTTCTGAAAAAGAAACCGAAGTGCTTTTATTGCTTCATTTCTGCAAAACAATGAAACACTTTCACCCTTCCATTCCCCATAGCCAAGCCATGGTATCGCTCTACCAAAGACAAGTGACACTTATTGAAAAAAAGCTTGCAGCATTGCATGAAGATCTTCAGTACGACTACTCCATGGAGCTTAGCAAAATAAAGAATGTAATGGGTGCCTAAGGAAGCACCATTCTTTTAAGAAAATTCAAAAAAAGATTAACAGAACTTTAGGAGACTAAGCCTAAACCTAAGGCTATTTTCGTAGTCAAATTGCAAAACTATTTCATGCGCTATCTATTATTTGCCCTTTGCCTTTTATGTACGATGAGTTTAATATCACAAAATAGAACTCTTGATGAGGTAACCATCTCTGGAAAAATTTTTGAAGAAGGATCTAACGTACCCCTCGAATATGCCACCGTGGCTTTTTACGATACTAGTGGAACTGTTGTGAGTGGTGGAATCACCGATGATAAAGGAAACTATGCCATTACTATTACCCCAGGAGTCTACAAAATACAGTTTGAGTTTATTTCCTATAAAACGAAAGTATTGAACAACCAACGGTTGTTTAAAAACACCACTTTACCTACCCAAATGCTTGCCTTGGATGCCGAAAGTTTGAACGAAGTGGTGGTGCGTGCCGAAACCACCGAAGTACAAATACGGCTCGATAAAAAAGTCTATAATATTGGCAAAGATCTTACTACCAGTGGGGCCACAGTAAGTGATGCGCTAAACAATGTGCCCTCGGTTACGGTAGATGTGGACGGAACCATTGCGCTGCGCGGAAATGAAAACGTGCGTATCCTTATTAATGGAAGACCCTCTGCCATAGCAGGCTTTGGCGATGCCGATGCCCTAAGACAGCTTCCTGCAGAAGCCATTGAACGCGTGGAAGTGATCACGTCGCCTTCGGCACGATACGATGCCGAAGGAACGGCGGGGATTTTAAATATCATTCTTAAAAAAGAAAAAACACTAGGACTAAACGGCTCCCTTCAAACCAATTTCAACTACCCCTTGGGAAGTGGTGCTACAGCCAATTTTAATGTTCGTACGGACAAGTTCAATATTTTTAATACTACCGGTATTCGCTATAATGAAAACCCAGGGAATGCCAATTTTGAGAATCGGTATTTTAGTGACAATATTGCCAATCCTTTTGTCAACGAAACCCGGGATATCAACAGAAAGCGTCAAGGGTTTAATACCAATCTGGGAATGGAGTATTTTTTAACGGAACGCTCTTCTATTACCGCTTCCGGATTTTACAGAATGAGTGATGATAATGACATTACTACTAACCTTACCCAGGAGTTGGATGCCAATAGCGATTTGGCGGTTTCCAGAAACCGAAATGAAGACCAGAAAGAGGATGACGAAAACTACCAAATATCATTGAACTATGTCAATAATTTTAATACCAGCGGACATAATCTAACGGTCGATTTCCAATGGGAAAAAGGTTCAGAAACACAGAAATCGCTTATTGAAGAGTTCAATACCTTTCCGGATAATGAAGTGTTGCCTTCTGAAAATATTACCCAACTAGAAGACCAAACCGAATACTTACTGCAGGCAGATTATGTGCTTCCTATTAGGGAAAATGCCCAATTTGAAGCCGGGTTCCGAAGTTCGTTACAAAATACCATTACCGATTATTTGTTGGAAGAGCAGCTAGTTACCGGAGGGCCTTTCATAAAAAATGACAGCCTTTCTAATGTATTTGATTATACCGAAAATGTGCATGCCGTCTATAGCCAATACGGAAATAAATACGGTAAGTTTTCCTTCCTCTTAGGGCTGCGAATGGAAAATACGATATTGAAAGGAAAAGTTACAGCCACCGATGTTGCTTCCAACAACGAAGCCCTAAACATCAATTTTGATAAAAACTTTGTAGGCTTATTCCCCACTGTCAATCTGGTGTACGAACTTTCTGAAAAAGAAAATGTGACTTTGGGATATAACCGCAGAATTAACCGTCCTAGAAGCTGGTTTGTAAACCCTTTTCCTTCCCGCTCCAGTGAAGCCAATGTGTTTCAGGGAAACCCCGATTTGAACCCAGCCTATGCCAGTGCCTTCGATTTAGGATATTTAAACCGTTGGAAAAAATTGAACCTGACCACTTCGGTGTACTATCAATACGAAACTGACGCTTTTGAGCGGGTACAAGAACAAACCGGGTTAGTAACCCCCAATGGGATCCCTATTATTAGAACCATCCCTATCAACCTTTCCACCAATACCCGTATAGGTTTTGAAGCAGCTATACTGTACAACCCAACAAAATGGCTTCGATTAAATAGTAGTTTTAATTTCTTTCAGTTTGAAACCAAAGGAGCTTTTAACGGGATAGATTACGGTGCCAAAAATACCAGTTGGTTTACCCGCGGCAGTGCCAAAGTTACCTTGCCTAGCAAAATAGACTGGCAAACCAATGTATTTTATCGCGGTCCAGACAACAATGCCCAAACCGAAAACGAAGGAATACTTTCGGTAGATGTGGCACTAAGCAAAGACATCATTAATGACAATGCTACTATTGGGTTTAATGTAAGTGATTTATTCAACTCCCGTAAAAGGAGGTCCCTAACAACCACCGATTCTTTTATAAGTGATAATGAGTTTCAATGGAGAGAACGGCAATTTACCCTTTCGTTTACCTATCGTTTTAATCAGAAAAAAGAACGTCAACGCAATCGAGGAGGCAATGGTGGTGACGATTTTGACGGTGAAGGATTTGGCGGATAATGAGTACATTTACCTATGCCAACACACTATTTCCCTTGGGTCGCTTTAATAGCCTATGTGCTGTTTCTACTGGCGTTAGATTTTTTTGTACTTCATAAAAAAGGAACAAAACCCACTTCTAAAAAAGCCTTATACGAAACCCTGTTTTTTGTTTCGAATGCGTTGTTATTCTCGGGAGCATTATATTGGTTTTTTCAGCAGGGATGGGTAGCTAACCCAAACAACTATACGCCCACCAAAGCCTGGTTAAGTTATCTCACCGGATATATTATTGAATTATCCCTAAGTGTCGATAACTTATTTGTGATTGCGGTTATTTTTACCTCTTTTAAAGTACCCGGGAAGTACCAGCATAAATTGCTGTTCTTAGGTATTTTAGGAGCGCTTGTCTTTAGAGGGATACTCATTAGCTTAGGAATTATTTTAATTAATAAGTTCCACCAAATGAGTATTATTTTTGGCTTGTTTTTATTGTTTACCGCATTTAAAATGCTGAAAAAAGAAGCCCAACATGAAGAGGTCCATGAACCCAAGGGCCTCTCAAAGATCTTTCGATTTACCAAAGTTATCGATGAAGGAAAATTTACCACCCATGTAAACGGAAAGAAAGTGTTTACAGCCCTATTTGGTGCTTTAATTACCATTGAGTTTACCGATTTGCTTTTTGCACTCGATAGTATTCCCGCCATTTTTGCGGTTACTACCGATCCGTTTATTGTCTTTAGTTCCAACATATTTGCCATTATGGGGCTTCGTTCGTTGTATTTCTTTTTAGCCAATATGTTGGAGAAGTTTCACTATTTAAAATACAGTGTATTTGCCATTTTAATTTTTGTAGGGTTAAAGTTAATTTCCACCTCCTGGTTTGAAATCCCCGAGTGGTTTTCACTTACTTTCATACTCTTATCATTGGCCGCTGGAGTGTATGTTTCGTTGTTGAATTCAAAGGAGAAAAAGGAATGACTTTATTACACAAAAAAACCCTCCAAATGGGAGGGTTTTTTAATACTATTTTAAAACGAATTACTTCGCTTCGGCTACTACGTCAAAAGAGAAGTCGGTTACTACATCTCTATGAAAACGAATTTTAGCCTCGTATTTACCGGTGCGCTTAATTAAGCCCCCTGCGATACTAATGTATTTTTTATCAAGCGTAACGCCTTCTTTGGTAAGGGCTTCTGCTAAGTCTGCATTGCTTACAGAACCAAACAATTTATCGCCTTCACCAGTTTTAGCGGCAATCTTAATTTCAAGACCGTTTAATTTATTCGCTTCTTTTTGAGCGTCATCGATCATTTTCTTTTCCTTGTGCGCACGTTGTTTCAACGTTTCTGCCAATACTTTTTTAGCAGAAGGGGTTGCTAATACTGCATATCCTTGAGGAATAAGAAAGTTTCTTGCGTAGCCATTTTTTACAGTCACTAAATCGTCTGCAAAGCCTACATTTTCAACATCTTTTTTTAATATAAGTTCCATGTCCTATCTGCTTTTATTTTAATAAATCGGCAACGTAAGGCATTAAAGCTAAGTGTCGTGCTCTTTTAACAGCAACAGCTACTTTACGTTGGTATTTTAGAGAAGTTCCCGTTAATCTGCGAGGAAGTATTTTTCCTTGCTCATTAACAAATTTCAATAAGAAATCTGGGTCTTTATAATCGATATACTTAATACCCGATTTTTTGAATCGGCAGTATTTTTTGTTCTTAGAAGTTTCAATGTTTAACGGAGTAAGATATCGAATCTCTCCGTCCTTCTTTCCTTTCGCTTGTTGTTCTATAGTAGACATATCTTACGCAGTTTGTTTTTTGTTACGGGTTCTTCTTTTTTCAGCCCAAGCAATGGCGTGCTTGTCTAATTTAACCGATAGGAAACGCATCACGCGTTCGTCTCTTTTAAACTCAACCTCAAGGTCGTTAATAGCTTCACCTGCTACAGTGTACTCAAAAAGGTGGTAAAAACCACTTTTTTTGTGTTGAATTGGGTAGGCTAATTTTTTTAGCCCCCAATTTTCTTTGGATATCATCTTTGCTCCTTTAGAAATAAGAAAATCTTCAAATTTCTTAACTGTTTCCTTTATCTGGTCTTCAGATAAAACGGGATTCAAGATGAAAACAGTTTCGTAATGATTCATACAATATAAAATTTGTTTATCTCATGGCACCCTGCCAAGAGCGTGCAAAAATACTACTTTATTTATAATTAACAAACACCCTTTTCAATAATAAATATTTTCCTACACAAACAGTTAAAAGGCTAAATTTTAGCGCTGAAAGAATAAAAAAGTTGCTGTTCATCGATTTTTTATCTATTATTGTACCTGCTTAACCTTACATCCATGGATAAAACGTTATTAAAATGTGCTATAGTTGATGACTCAACCCTACAAAGACTTTCCATTGTAAAACTTATTGAAAATCACCCTTCCCTTGACTTAGTTGCCGAATACAACAATGCTATCGAAGCCAAAATGGGGCTTGCCACCACCGAAATTGATCTTATTTTCTTGGATATTGAAATGCCTATTCTATCGGGTTTCGATTTACTGGACGATCTTACCAACAAACCGCAAATAATCTTCGTTACTGGAAAAACCAAATATGCTTTTAAAGCGTTTGATTATGATGCTGTGGATTATCTACGGAAACCTATATCCAAAGAACGCTTTTTAAATGCGGTTCACAAGGCCATTATTAATTTCAAAATGAAAAATGAAGAAGGTTTTGATGATGAAGACTTCATTTTTGTAAAAAGCAATCTTAAAAAAAGAAAAGTTTTTTTAAACGAACTTCGGTATATTGAAGCTTTAGGAGACTATGTGAAACTAGTAACCGAGCACGATGCCTTAGTGGTGCTTTCGACGATGAAAGCCTTTGAAAATCTGCTCCCTAAGGAACGCTTCCTTCGTATTCATAAATCGTATATCGTTAACTTAGACAAGGTTGAAAAGTACAATAGTAAAGTGATTGAACTTGAAAAAGAACAGCTTCCTTTAAGTAGAAATCGAAAAGCCGATTTAGTAGATGCCCTTGCTGCCACAGCAAAGTAATCTAGTAGTTATCGACATCTATAGTTACTTTTACACTCGAAAATTCTTTAATAGAATTAAAGCGTTGTTGTGTTTTTAAAATATATGCTTTTGCTTTTGAAAGGGATTTTTGTTTAGCTATCTTAATTAAAATATTTGTTATAAATTCATTTCTAATTCTTCCCACTGGCGGACTTACGGGGCCTAATATGTTTTCTTTGAAACCCTGTTTTAATACTTCAGCAAACCAATGAGATGCTGTATCCATGGTAGTGAAATTTCGATGTTTTATTGTTATTTTAATCAAACGATAATGTGGGGGGTATTTAAACTGGTAGCGTTCTTCTACTTGTTCTTTATACATCGCTTCGTAATTACTACTTGCTACTTGTTGCAAAATTTGATGGTAGGGATCATAACTTTGAATAATCACTTTCCCTCTTTTTTGCGTACGCCCTGCCCTTCCTGCTACTTGCTGTAACAATTGAAAACTACGCTCGTGCGCCCTAAAGTCTGGAAAATTTAATAAAGTATCGGCGTTCATAACCCCAACCAAACTTACCTCCCTAAAATCCAATCCTTTTGCCAGCATTTGTGTCCCCACCAAAATATCGATCTCCCTGTTTTCCATACGCTCTATAAGTTTTGCATACGCATGCTTTCCTTTGGTAGTGTCTTGGTCCATACGGGCAATAGCATGGGATGGAAATAATTCTTTTAGAGCTTCTTCAATCTGTTCGGTACCAAAACCTTTACTGTTTAAGGTTTCACATCCACAGGCCAAACAAGAAATAAGCATTGCCATGCTATAACCACAATAATGGCAGCGCAATTGATTTTTATGCTGATGATAGGTAAGACTTACATCGCAATTAGGACATTGAGGTGAAACCCCGCAAGTAGTGCATTCTACAATAGGGGAATACCCGCGCCTATTTTGAAAAAGAATAATTTGCTCTTTATTTTTTAATGCTTCCTGCATTTCTTCCAGCAAACGATCACTAAAGTGCCCTGTCATCTTTTTGCGTTTCAGTTTATCACGAATATCCACCAATTCCATATCAGGCATTAAGACGTTTCCAAAACGCTCTTTTAACGATACCAATCCATATTTCCCTTCTTGGGCGTTCCAATAACTTTCCAATGAGGGTGTCGCAGAACCCAATAAAACCTTTGCTTTATGTAAATTTGCCAACACAATAACAGTGTCCCGTGCGTGGTAGCGGGGAGCGGGATTGTACTGTTTAAAAGAGGGCTCATGCTCTTCATCCACAATCACAAAACCTAAATTTTGAAAAGGCAAAAACAAGGCAGAACGCGCACCAATAACTATTTGCGCTTTTTGTTTTTGCTGCCATACTTGCTGCCACACCTCAACCCGTTCATTGTTTGAGTATTTTGAATGATATACGGCTACCTTCTTTCCGAAATACTGCTGTAGCCTTGAAATAAGTTGAGTTGTTAAGGCAATTTCAGGAAGAATATAGAGCATTTGCTTTCCTGTTTCCAGCATTGATTCTATTAATTTTACATAGATTTCGGTCTTACCGCTGGAGGTTACGCCGTGTAAAAGGGTAATGTCGTTTTTTTTAAATGAATTTTCAATTTCCCTAAAAGCGGTCTGCTGTGCAACACTTAATCCTTTTAGCTGGGAGAGAGCTTCTCCAAAAGATTCTATACGATCCTTTTGAAGGTAATATTCTTCTAAAATTCCTTTGTCAATAAGTGTTTTAATTTGTGCTGCTGAGCTATCGGATTTCTTTTGAAGTAAAACCGAATCCACATTCTTTTCGGTAGCCGAAAGCATGAAAAGAGTCATAAGGATATCTCGTTGTTTGGGGGCACGAGACATTTCGTCCAGTAACACACGAAGCGATTCTTCTTGGGTATAGGGTGCTTTAAGTTTGAGGTAGCGCTTGAGTTTGGGTTTGTATTGTTCAAATAGTTCTTCTTGAACGGTTACTGCTCCTTTTTCTATTAAGTTTTGAATCACCCCAACTACATTGGTTTTATCTAAAATATTCCGAATGTCATTAATATGCAACGACGAATGATTTTGCAGGGCTTCAAACACAACAAATTCATCATCATTTAAGGCATTTTCATCTATTTCAGCATCTTTCCTGAGGGTAATAATGGTTTCACTTTCCAAAAGAAAAGCACTGGGTAACGCCGCCCTAATCACCTCGCCCAACGTGCACATGTAATAATTAGCCATCCACTCCCAATGTTTTATTTGTATGGGGGTAATAATGGGTTCTTCATCTAAAATCTGGTCGATGGATTTGGTTTCGTAGGCTGGAGGGTCGTTTTGGTGGATTGCATACACTATGGCTGTATAGATTTTGGTTTTACCAAAAGGCACAGCCACTCGCATTCCTGGTTTTAGGAAAGCCGCTTCGTCTTTATTTACATTATAGGTAAACGCTTGACGTAGTGGAATAGGAAGAATAACATCTATAAAAAACACCTGTTATATTTATGAACACCTTTCTTTTAACTGTCTTAGGGACACATTTAATTCGAATCCTAA
Source organism: Flavobacteriaceae bacterium (assembly GCA_041392205.1). Lineage (GTDB taxonomy): Bacteria > Bacteroidota > Bacteroidia > Flavobacteriales > Flavobacteriaceae > Halomarinibacterium. The sequence continues at coordinate 269,498 of JAWKMO010000003.1, forward strand.
TAAGAGTAAATTAGAATTAATCCAAATATAGACCATCACAATTAAGAGCGCACCAATGGAACCGTATAATTGATTGTATTGTGCAAAATTATTAATATACACCCCAAAAAAGTAGGTAGTTGCCAAAAAAAGAAAGGTCGTTAATAGCGCACCAATAGAAAAAAAACGGGTTTTTCTACCTTCCTTTACCCCAAAATGATAGAGCGTTGCCACCACAACATAGAGCATAAAGGCAAATAAGGCAAACTGCAAAAGGTTAATCCATATAATGTCATTTTTTATATAGGCATCTGCTTTTAAGAAATTAATGAGGTATTCGCCATACACAATGAAACCCACTGTTGTTAATATTAAAATAGCTAAAAATATAGCAACCAATAAAGACACCAAATACTGTTTAAAAAACCCTCTATTAATGGTAACATAGACCGAATACTCAAAGGCTCCAAAAATGGCATTTACACCATTTGCCGTAAGCAATAAGGTTAAAATGAAGGTAAACGAAAGCAATCCTGTTCTAGGGTTAATCGCAATATCTTGAATTACTGGAAAAAAGAAGTCTTGTGTTTGGGGTGGCAATAAATCTTGAATAAAAACAAGAAAGCGCGCCTGAAAGTTTTCTATGCGTATGTAGGGGATTACATTTAATATAAAAAGCAAAAAAGGGAAAATAGCCATAAAAAAACTATACGCTATGGAGCTTGCCCGTGAAGAAAACGTTCCCTTGATGATACCTAAGGTGTAGATTTCTAATAAATCGTTGAGTGAAAAGCCACTAAATCCTGGTAACTTTATGGATTGAAGTATTTTCATGACACCTCGCAGTACCGGTATTTTATTGATTTTTTCTTCTACTTCGGCACTCATGAAACGGCTTTTAAACTTAAGTCCATATTATGTACCGAATGGGTTAAAGCCCCACTGGACACATAATTCACACCACATTCAGCATATTTTCTTACGTTCTCTAAGGTGATTCCTCCGCTGGATTCCGTGAGGCATTGGTTGCCAATCATGGCTACTGCTTTCTTAGTGTCTTCAAAATTAAAATTGTCTATTAAAATTCGATACACTCCATCGTTTCTAAGTATTTCAGCAATTTCATGGAGGTTTCGAGCTTCCACAATAATTTTTAGATCTAGTTTATTAGCATCTAAGTACGCTTTGGTTTTTTCAATAGCTTTAGTAATTCCACCGCAAAAATCGTTGTGGTTGTCTTTCAACATAATCATATCATAAAGGGCAAATCGATGGTTCTCCCCACCTCCTATTTTTACGGCCCACTTTTCTAAAGCACGAATACCCGGAGTGGTTTTACGGGTGTCTAGAATTTTGGTTTGAGTTCCTTCCAATACTTGCACATATTGATTTGTCTTGGTGGCAATGGCACTCATGCGTTGCATCGCATTTAATACTAAACGTTCTGCCTTTAAAATAGATTGACTCAATCCTGAAACATAAAACACAACATCACCGTTTGTCACAGGGCTTCCATCTTGTATTTTTACATCCACTTCCAACCCGTGATCTACAAAATCAAAAACTTGTTTTGCAAACGCTACACCTGCAATAATGCCTTTGTCTTTCACCAATAGTTTTGCTGTCCCTGTCGCTTCTTCTGGAATACAAGCCAGTGAGCTATGGTCGCCACTACCAATGTCTTCGCGTATGGCATTGGCGATGATAAGGTCTATCTCTTTCTGAAATTGTTTTTTGGAAATCATGACTTACAATTTATGCGAAGTTACGAAAGAACTACGATTTACGAAGTACGAGGCCTGAAGTTAAATTTAGATCCTCAATACTTACTTCTCGCTACTCATTGCTATATTTGAACCATGAAAATCACCTTGCTTGCCATTGGCAAAACCGATAATAAGAATTTGGAGAACCTCATAGACGATTATACCAAGAGATTATCGCATTACGTGGGTTTTACTTTGGAAATTATTCCCGACATTAAAAATGCCAAAAACCTAAGCGAAGCACAACAAAAAATAGCTGAAGGGAATGAAATAATAAAACGGCTAACTACTACGGACACGCTAGTTTTACTAGACGAAAAAGGGAAGCATCACACCTCCGAAGCGTTTGCCAATTACCTACAGAAAAAGATGAATAGTGGTCTAAAAAACCTAGTGTTTGCGATTGGTGGTCCCTATGGTTTTAGTGAAGAGGTTTATGAAAAAGCACAAGGGAAACTCTCCCTATCTGCAATGACCTTTAGCCACCAAATGATCCGTCTCTTTTTTATAGAGCAACTCTACCGAGGCTTTACCATTTTACGGAATGAGCCGTACCATCATAGATAAAAAAATTACTGAAATAAATAAAGCTGAGTATTAATTGATCCTCTACCCCAATTAAAGTTATCACCACTAGTACTCCACATATTAAAAAAATAAGTAACAGGTAAAGTACTATAACCTTGTTCTATATATCCATTAAGGGAATAAGTAACATTTAAACTTGAGCTGTTTGCAGAATTATCTATTGTTTCAGTATATGTAGCACCAATAGTAAGCATGTTATAACATTCATAAGTACCAGCACCAATAGGGTCTCTGTATACATCTGGTACTGTAAACTTCCTACTACCGGCAGGAGCTTCTACACCATTTTTAAGAAACCTCACTCCCATATATCCATTCACCTTGGTAGTTGCACCACCAATAGCTCCAATGGGTGTAGAATAGTTTACTATTACTATTGCTTTGGTATTTGCGGGTATAGTTATGGTGTTACTTAAAAATAAATTAACATCATTCTTGGTGTATGGTCCTGTAGTTGATACATATTGTGTACGGACACTAGTTGCTTCTTGATAATAAATGTTTTTTAATAATTTGGCATCGGTTATTTTACCCATATTTCCTTGGCTGTCTGAAGTAATTAAATTAAGCGAACTATTTGCAACTGGTAAATCTCTTACACGTAATTCGCCATTTATATCCAGATGTTTTGTGGGTGCAGTAGTATTAATACCCACTTGTGCTATTGTTATATAGCTTACAAAAAATAAAAAATAGACTATATGTTTCATACTTCTGTTGTTTAAAAGCAGAAGAAGTTTACATCCATGATAGATTTGGGGAAATCTAAGCTTCCTACTGGAAGTTACTTTCCCATCGAACAAAAAACAAAATGTCATCACACTTTTTAAAAAAATTTGAAGATTATTTATTAGACAAAAAAGTAAAGGTGATATTGAGCAACGCTACCGAAGGTTTACCATTTTACGGAATGAGCCGTATCATCATCGGTAAAAAAAAGTTTCGTTTAACGGTTTGGCTATGAGCAGTAGCGTCCCGCAGGGAGCTATTGCTTATAGCCGTTGTTGTGCTTAGTTTTTATTTTTTGTCATCCAAGTTGATTCAAGCTTAATTATTGTTGTTTTAGGGTCATTTACCAAAATGTCTAATAATTCCATTACAGTTTCAACGGGAGATGACCCAAAATCAATAGAGAAAGTTGTCCAATTGTTTTCTGATTCTGGTTTGGTCATACTATGTATTACACCTTGTAAATTATTAGAATCTGCTTCTTTATCACCATTAATATCGAGCCATTTAAAAGCCCATTTTTTAACCATATCAAATCCGTTAAATGAATCGTTAATTGAAATTTCTACACCATTCCATACTATCGGAGAGAGAATTATAGTTTTATTTCCTACTGTGTAACTGATGTCTTGATGATTCAGAAATCCGTCAGTATTAAATTCTGTTATTCCGTGACCATCTTCTTTTTTAGTTACTAAGTCATAACGGTACAATCTGAATAATTCTTCTGATTCATCATTTTTCATTTCAAGTAGAAGCTCTGATGCTCCATCGTCCGATTGATTCAATAAATCGATGAAATGATTCAAATAGTAGTCCCTATGTTTATTTAATAGTTCGGTTATCTCCATTTTGAATTAAGCACAATGTGTTAAGATATCGAACCGTTTTAATTGTCCATATCGTCCGTTAAACGAAGTTAGGTTTTAAAATATTAAATCTATACGTATAAACTCGTAATTACCTCATTATCAACTTAAACTGTACCGTACTTTCGGTAGTTCCTACTTTAAGTATATACACTCCACTTGCTAATGATTGTTCCCAAAATAGTTCCCCATTAGGTTGGTTCCATACTTTTTTACCCACTTGTTGCCCTGACATGGTATAGATTTTAGCAGTAAGCTGAGATAATTGGGTATTGGGGTTTAGGGCTAAACGTATAACATCGGTAACGGGATTTTCTTCCAACTGAATGTTTCTTGCCAACGCATTATCATTAATACTCGCAATAGGCAAACGGATTTCGTTTAATGCCCAAGCAGCACTTTCGGCGGTTACCGTTACATGGGGTTCGTTTTCTGATGGGATATAGGTATTTACAAAGGGGGAATCAGCAAGGTTGGGCGTAGCAAACCAATCTGGATTGTCGATTGCCAATGAACTCATAGTAGGAATAAACGAATACAAATCCTGTTGTAAAGCGGCTAAAAATTGTTCTAAAACAGGATTTCCGCCTCCATCGCCTAAAGCATCGGCAATGCTTCCTGTGCCACCGGGAGAAGCATCCACACCATTGATAGAAGCGGGTTGCTGTGCATCGGTACTATAAGTTGCCACAGGGATACCAATAAAAAAGGCTGTTAAATCGGTAACGGTAATGGTTTGATTGGCCTCGGGGGTAAAGTACAGTGCTACATCTACATCGGTTAATGCATCAATGGTTAAGTTGGTATTAACCACTTCGGCACCAGGGAGTCCGGTACCAATTCCTGCTGCATTTCCGTTAATCATGGTGACATTGCGCACGTTTTGCGGAAATCCTAAAGCGTCCAATTCTGCCTGAAATGCCTCCCTAAAATCGGGAGCGCCAGCCGGTAATAATTTGGTAGGATCTTGTTGTACAGGATCACCCGCTAATAAATGTCCTAATAAATGATCGACCAACATTTCCTTGGCAGCGGGCGAATTTAAAACGCCTTCTACAATGGCTAAGGCAGTTGGGTCGTTAATTTCTTGTGCAAAATAATTGATTAAGTACTGAAGACTAATAGGAATATTGGCCCCTCTATGTGGCGAATCGAAAGAAATATACAATCGTGTTTCATGCGGAATACTATTGGCTTCCATGTATGCCAATGCGTATCGAGCAATCAATCCACCCATACTTGGACCAAGTACTACCAACTCGGCATTTCCTACTTTTTGAGCATTTAATTCTTCAATTAAAGCAGCTAACACCATAGCGTTTCGTTGAATATAATCCCCACCGCCATCAATATCTTTTCCATCCGTAGTGTATTGTGGGGCGTTCAAAATAACAATATCATAACCTTCATTTCGTAAAATATCGGCCATATTTTGACCCCCAAAACTTAAACTGGCATACAACCCACCAATGTCTCTTGCATCGCCTGGGTCAAAACCATCCAGCACAATGATTGGGTTATCTAAAATACCGTCTATTAAATCTGGAAATATTTCATATTCGCCTTCGCCAAAATATGCCTGGGTTTCATCGTACCCTTGGTAAGCTATATTCGCAACAATGGTAGTCACCATAGCTCGCTCTGGATAGTGTGCTGGATCTGGAGTGGGCAAAAACCGAAACTGTGCTTGTGAAAATTGAAATGAAAGGATGGCTAGGAGTAGGTAAAGTTTTTTCATAGGTATCTAATTTTACCCGATGAAGATACTAAAATTTAAAATTTAAAAAATTGTTTAATCCACCAAAGTTTATTGTTGCTTACTGGCGAATACTTTAAAGGCAATTCCAGCCAATTAGCTTTATGCAATATACTCTGAAAATGACTAAACGTTTTAAAACCCGCCTCTCCGTGATAACTTCCTAGCCCGCTTAAACCTACCCCGCCAAAGGGTAAATTAGAATTGGTAATATGCATCACGGTGTCATTTACAGCGCCTCCTCCAAAGGGTAGTTCTCGTAAAACCTGGTTTCTTTCGGAAGGGTTTTTTGTAAACACATAACACGCTAAAGGTTTGGGTAATTGTTGTACTTTTTGTAGGGTTTCAGAAAAGTTATCGTACCTAATTACAGGAAGAATAGGGCCAAAGATTTCATCCGCCATGATGGCATCGTTAAAAGTTACCTTATGAAGCAACGTTGGTTGAATGTAACGTGTTTCTCTTTCAGAAGCACCTCCAAAATAAACCTTTTCAGAATCTATTAACGCCACTAGACGTTCCCAATTTTTTGTAGTATTAATCTGAACATAATTATCATTTTCAAAAGCATAATTTGCCTTTTCAATTTCAGCTTTACAGGCTTCTAAAAAAGTAGCTTCCATAGATTGGTGTACCAAAACATAATCTGGAGCAATACAGGTTTGCCCTGCATTGAGGAATTTTCCCCAAACCAATCGTTTTGCCGTCATTTTTAAATTACAAGAAGGGGTTACAAAAGCGGGCGACTTTCCGCCTAGTTCCAAAGTAGTAGGAGTCAGATTTTTGGCGGCGGCTTCATAAACAATCTTTCCTACTTGAGTACTTCCAGTAAAAAATATTTTATCGAATTTTTGCTTTAAAAGTTCAGTGGTTACAGTAACGCCCCCCTCAACAACCGTAAAGAAGGATTCTTCAAAGTTTTCTGAAATGAGCTTATGCATTACCTTCGAGGTTTCTGAAGGAATTTCGCTAGGCTTTAACACAACTGTATTTCCTGCAGCTATTGCTGCCACAACCGGACTTAAGGATAATTGATAGGGATAATTCCACGCGCCTATTACTAAGCACACTCCTAAGGGTTTGGGTATGATATAGCTCTTTGATGGAAAATTTATAAGATTGGTAGGAACTCGTTTGGGTCTTGCCCAAGAGGAGAGTTGTTTTTTTGCAAGTTGAATTTCTTTATAAATAAGAGCTAATTCTGTTGCCCAAGTTTCAAAGGAAGATTTTTTAAAATCGTTATAAATGGCTTCAAAAAGTAACTTTTCGTTTTGTTTTAAAACCTTTTCTAATGTCTTTAATTGCTGTATCCTAAAGGAGTGCTCTTTTGTTTTGTGAGAGTTGAAAAAACGGCGTTGTTTTGAAACGATATCGTGCATATAACAAAGGTAACCTTCTGGGCACAACTTTTTAACTAGGCTGCATAATTAAAAGCAAGAAATAAATTCAAATTTCATTTTCGTTAACCCGAAACTTTAAAACTTATCCTTTGCTCTTTTCTTTATCCCGATTAAGCACCCTATATTCTTCATAGCATTCACTTATAGCATCCAATATTTGAAGATCGTTTGCTGTGCGTATAAAGTCTTCAGAGTAGCTACAATTGTTCAAAATTTCGTCGATATCTACCTTTTCTAGCTGAAGTACGGCCATTAACGTTTCTCTATCAAATTTAGACTGAAGCAAGTTTCGTATTTCGTCATCTTCCTTCATTTGTCTAAGCTTACGCATTTGTTTGGGTCGCTTGCCAAAGACATTATAGAGAAAATCGGCGGGATTAAATATAGAACTCAACACTTTTGAAACAGCGCCAGGCTGACTTTTACCCCCTTCGTATCCCCCGCCTAGACCTGCAATTCGATACCTATAATTATCATAAATAGGGATAATTTTAGCATCTACCTCAACATATCCTGTAAGTTGTACAGGACGTATGACAACTTCTTCCAGTGCAATTCCCAACTCGGTCATTTTTACCTTAATATCGCCGTATTTTAACCAATCATTAGTAACACGAACGCGAATGGATTTAAAGCCTAAGTAGGAAAAATACAACGTATCATTTACTGCGGCTCGGATGCTAAACTTTCCTTCTACTCCTGAAGCGGTTCCTTTTACCTGATTTAAATTAACAATATTAACGTTTTCAAGTGCTTCGTCTGTGGCATCATTTAGTACAACCCCATGTATTTCCACCCCTTCCTGCGAAAACACAGAAAGTGACAGGGCAAAAAGGAGTAAAAAAAACAAAACGTGTTTCATAGCCAGCGTGATACAAAAGTACTTTTTTAGACGTTATATTTTTGCCAAAGTTTCGTTAAGGTAACAATTTTTGAATCTAACTACATTCTTCTACGACGTTTTCCGCCCGTACCTGCTTCTTTAGGTCGTTCGTCTCTACGTCTGCTTTTTCCTTTGAATTTGGGTTTGTCACCTCCAAATTTTGGACGGTCGTCCCCTCCCGATCTTCCTTTTTTTCCAAAGCCTCCTTTTTTTCCAAATCCGCCCTTGCCAGCACCTCCTCTTCCACCGCCACGATTACGGCCGCCACGGTCTTTGGAAATTTCAATATCTACATTTCTATCGTTATACTTAAGTCCTTTAAAGGCTTCTAACACCTTGTCTGCATGAGCGACATCGGTATTAAAAAAAGAAAAGGTATCCATGGCGTCTACATGAAACACTTCCTCTTTCCCCAATTGGGTAATTTCTCGTACGAAATCTTTTAAATCCATCCAATCTAGTCCGTCCTTTTTTCCTAAATTAATAAAGAAACGAGTACTGTCTTCTGAAAACTTTTTGGAAGGTTCTGCATCGTCATACTCCCTGCTACCTCCTTCTACATTTAAGTCTTTGGCCTTTTTATAATAGTTATAAAAACGAGTGAATTCTACTGAAAACACTTTTTTAATTAACTCTTCTTTTGAAAAGTCCTCTAAAACCTTATTAATCTTTGGAAGATAAGGATCTATGTCGTGATTAATTTCGGTATCCTTAATGCTATTGGCTAAATGAAACAATTGCATTTCGCAAATTTCCATTCCAGAAGGAACTTCTTTTTTAATAAACGATTTTTGGATGATCTTTTCTATTGCCTTAATCTTTCGAATCTCGCTTTTTGAAATAATGACCATAGAAACCCCTTTCTTTCCAGCGCGACCAGTACGGCCACTACGGTGTGTATAGGTTTCTATTTCATCGGGCAATTGGTAATTAATAACGTGGGTAATATCCTCAACATCAATCCCCCGAGCAGCGACATCGGTTGCTACTAACATTTGTATTTGACGGTTTCTAAAAGATTTCATCACCAAATCCCGTTGGTTCTGACTTAAATCGCCGTGTAAGGCCGCAGCGTTATAGCCATCTTCAATAAGCATTTCGGCTACTTTTTGAGTATCGCGTTTGGTTCTACAAAACACCACCGAAAAAATATCGGGATTGGCATCCGACAAGCGTTTTAATCCTTGGTAACGGTCTTTTGCATTGATTAAATAATATTCGTGAGAGACACTATCTGCGCCCACATTTTTGGTCCCAACCGTAACTTCTTTGGGGTTATTCATAAACTTTTTGGCAATAATGGCTACCTCTTTTGGCATGGTAGCACTAAAAAGCCAAGTGTTTTTTTCTTTAGGAGAATGTGAAAGAATTTCGGTAATATCTTCAAAGAAACCCATGTTTAACATTTCATCGGCTTCATCGAGAACACAATATTCAATTTTTGAAATATCGATCATCCTTCGGCCAATCATATCTTTCATTCTTCCCGGAGTAGCCACAATAATTTGTGCTCCTTTTTTTATTTGATTGGCTTGTTCAGAAATACTAGCACCTCCGTAAATGGCAACCACGTTTAAGCCTTTCATGTACTTACCGTAGAGTTTTAATTCGGAAGTAATTTGCAAACATAACTCGCGGGTAGGAGAAAGAATCAAGCCTTGGGTAGTGCGGCTATCGATATTAATTTTTTGAAGCATTGGGAAACCAAAAGCAGCCGTTTTCCCTGTTCCCGTTTGGGCTAGGGAAACCATATCGGTTTCATTTTCTAATAATAAGGGAATGGTTTTTTCTTGAACTTCGCTTGGGGTTTCAAAACCCAAGTCGGCAATGGCTTGAAGGAATTGTTCCTCCAATCCTAACGATTGAAATGTAGTCATAAAATAGTTTACTAGTTACTGTGTTGATGGGAAGCAAACGACTCTAGTAAACCTTACGCTTCAACCGCAACACTTCCTCACCCTGAGGAATTTGCGGCAAAGATAGATTTTAAATGGAAATAAAAGCGCTTATTATGAATTATTTAAGGAAAGATACTCTATCAACTCGCCAATGGCTTTTCCACGATGTCCAATCTCACTCTTTTGAGTGAGCGACATTTCGGCAAAGGTTTTGTCAAATCCTTTGGGCTGAAAAATAGGATCGTACCCAAAGCCATCGTCTCCTTTGGGAAGATGGGTGATAACTCCTTCGCAGATTCCTAAAAATAGTGTTTGATGATTATTTAAAGTTAGTGCAATGGCTGTTTTAAAACGAGCCGACCTATCCTCCTTATTCAATAATGCTTCCAACAATTTTTGCATATTGGCTTCAGCATTTTTAGTATCGCCGGAATAACGTGCACTATACACTCCAGGTTCGCCATTAAGAGCTTTTACTTCCAATCCGGTATCGTCTGCAAAGCAATCGTAACCGTAATGTGTTTTTACATATTCGGCTTTAAGGATGGCATTTTCTTCAATGGTTTTGGCCGTTTCAGGAATGTCTTCGTGACAGTTAATATCGGTAAGGCTTAGCAATTCAATATGCTTAGGAAGAAGGATTTGTACTTCTTTATATTTATTGAGATTATGTGTGGCGAAGACGAGTTGCAAGGGAAATGTATTGGTTGTCGTTGTTAGAATTTTAAATATAACACATTAAGTTATTACCTCATGGAATGCAACGCAACTCGATTTCCTTCAGTGTCGATAAAAACTCCCATATAGCCATGTTCTGGGGATATTTGGGTTTTGGGTTGATAAATTTTTCCTCCAGCAGCTTCTATTCTATCTAATTCTTTTTGAAGATCTTCAGAATAAAAATACACCAACGGCCCTTCTTGGCTTGGTACGTAGCTTTCCTGTTTAATAAGTGTTCCAGTGGCGCCTGGCACATCTCTACCTTGATCTGGAAACCACGCCATTAATAATCCACCAAAATCTACTTGTTGCAAGGTTACATCGAATACTTTTTCGTAGAAGGTTACGGCACGCTCCATATTGGAAACTGGAATTTCTACCCAAGCAAAGGTGTTGTGTTTCATAAGGATTAAGTTAAAATTATTATTTTTCTAAAATGGCTTTTAAACTAGCTAAACCCTCTTCAAAATCTTTTCCAATCATTTTATCCATGCTCATAAACAGCATCATAATACTAAACGGAAACTTGTTGTTTCCATGAAAACCCCAAACAACTTTTGTTTTGTTATCTTTTTCTTCAAATACATCAATATATCCATAATTCACAGCCTTAAAAGGTTTTAAAAACCGGAGTTCACTCTCCATTTTTACATTTTCAATAACCTGAGTTATTTCTTGTTCTCCAGAGCCTACTTGTTTATGATTACTTTCCCATGCCGATATAAATCCTACGGTACCGTCTTCACCCGTAAAGGTCTGTTTCATATTGGGATCGCGTTGGTTCCAAGGGCCCCAATAATTTTGATTTTTTACATATTTAATATAATTAAATACTTCTGCAAGAGGTCTATTAATGATTATACTCCTACTTACATCAAATTTTTTGGGAGCGATAAGGGCCAATAAAATGATTATTGCAATGATTGCAATTAGAATGTAAAGAATGGTCATCATTATGAAGAGGTTTTGGTTATTGTCTAAAATTACGCATTTTTTTGGTTATGGAATCGCTCCATAATGTTATCTACACTTTTAATAGATTTATGAGTCCAATTAAATTCAATCTCCAATTGTTCTTCAACAGTAAGTTGCCATGCTACCTTTTCGAGACGCATTCGGGTAACTACTTCCTGCAAAATAATGGCTGCAGAAACAGAGATGTTTAAACTTTCGGTAAAACCGTACATAGGAATCTTTAAAAAGCCATTGGCTTGCTCCATTACCTCGTCACTCACTCCTTTTTTTTCGGTTCCGAAGAAAAAAGCGCTCTTTTTAGAAACGTCAAATTCATGCAAAAGAGTGGCATTACCATGAGGAGTAGTTGCTATAATTTGATATCCTTTTTCTTTTAATGTTTTTATACAATCATGCGCCTTTTGATGACGGTAAATATCTACCCATTTTTGGGCTCCCATGGCAATTTCCCTATCGACTCGCTTTCCAAAACGTTCTTCAATAACGTGTAAATCCTGAATTCCAAAAACATCACAACTTCGCATCACAGCGCTGGTATTATGCAACTGATACACATCTTCGGTAACTACGGTAAAATGGCGGGTACGTTGCGCAAGCATTTCCTTAAACAAGGTTTTTCTGCGCTCGGTTAGATAGGTTTGCAAATATTCAAAAAGTTGTAAATCCAATGAGAATATGTAATTTTAAGACGAAGATAAAAAAATAGATTTTTATGAAATGCCCAGTACCAAATCATGAAAACCCTCCAGATTTGAATTATCAGGGCATTGCATCTTACTCTTTATCAAATATTTTATACAGATGAAAATAGCTGTACTCACAGGAGCCGGAATAAGTGCTGAAAGCGGTTTAAAAACCTTTAGAGATAGCAACGGACTTTGGGAGGGACACGATGTCATGGAAGTTGCCTCTTCACAAGGGTTTGCTAAAAATCCTGCCTTGGTGCTCGATTTTTACAACCAACGAAGAAGGCAATTATTGGAAGTCTCACCTAATGAGGCTCACTATGCTTTGGCGCAATTAGAAAGTACCCATGAAGTTGTAATCATCACTCAAAATGTAGACGATTTACACGAACGCGCTGGGAGTAGCCGCGTGGTGCATTTACACGGAGAGTTATTAAAAGCTCGAAATGTGGTTTCAGAAAAATCGGTGCGAGAATGGAAAAAAGATATTTTGATAGGCGACTTTTGCGAAAATGGGCATCAGCTTCGTCCACATATTGTTTGGTTTGGCGAAGCGGTGCCCATGATGGACGTAGCGATAGAATTGGTTCAGGCAACAGATATTATTATAATTGTGGGCACCTCGATGCAAGTATATCCTGCGGCAAGTTTAGTTCAATATGCAAAACCCCAATCTCTTATCTATTTTATAGATCCCAAACCGTCTATTTCTCCTTCTGAACGAATACAAGTCTATGCTGAAAATGCTACGACAGGAGTTCCAAAAGCCCTCTCACATATTAAACAATTACGATGAGCGAACTTGAACAAGTGCTAAATTATACTGATGCTGCTAGAATAAATAGATTAAAGGCTTCGCAATGGATATTAAAACATCCTGAAACTTTTGAGGAATTGCTCCAATATGCATTTAAAAACGACAAAGAACTTTCGTATAAAGCCAATTGGGTATTAGAGTTTGTCTGTATGGAAAAAATAACGTTACTATACCCACATTTAGATTATTTTTTTGGCCATTTAGCTTCGGTGAAAGAGGATTCTTCAGTGCGACCACTTTCACATATTTGTGAACTTTTATGCATTCAGTACTACAAAAATTACGATACCGTTTTACAGAAGATTTTTTCAGAAAAACACAAAGAAATACTAACTGAAGTCTGTTTTGATTGGCTTATTACCCATCAAAAAGTAGCTTGTGAAGTAAGGGCCATGAAGTGCTTATATGAGTTAGGTATCGAAAAAGATTGGATTCACCCTGAGTTAAAAACCATTATTGAACAAAAGATTCCTACCAGCAGTGCGGGATATAAATCGCGAGGGAAAAAAATTCTAGGAAAATTAAATTAATGTGCCTCAGGCAATAAAGGGCCACCCAATTCTTTTAGAAAAAATAATTTTCCGGGTAACGTAGGCATCCAACTGGAGGGAATCCATCGTGAAGGTCCATATTGTAGCGTAACACACAAACTCATCCCTTGCCAGCAAGCACCCCGACTGGTATAAACACCGTCTGCACCACCAATACAATAATCACTTTGTAAAAATAATCCGGGGCCTATGGTATTTGCCCAACACGGTATTAACGTAAATCTACTTGAAAAGCTGTGTAACGAATTTTGCTCAATCGTTAAGGGATGCAGTGCTTGACCAATACGATAAGGTACTTTTTTCCAAGCTTCATCGCTTTGAAATTCATCCCCTATTTGAGGCTCCCAAAAAGCAATATGACACGCTCTTCCTATGCCATACACCGTAACTAATTTTCCTCCTTCCGTTTTTATTTTTTGAATTTTTTCTTCATACAACGGCAATACTTCCTTGGTCGCAAAATGTCTTTGCTTTTCGGGAATAGTTAATTCCCCTAGTGGGGTAAAAAGTGCTGTATTCATAGCCAATTCAAAAGCTCCATCTTGGGTAGTGTCCATGGTATCCCCTTGTTGGTTAGACCACTCATCCATATTAAAAGTAAATACATGCTCACAGGATACTTGCGTTTCTTTTAAAATATCTACCACATGTTTGTACATTCCCATAGGGCCTACCGGTAGAATGAGGGCCAATTTTTGATTGCTTTCTTTAGCCCTAATGATTTCATTTGCAATGGCTGCACCCATGTGGTATTCGAGATCGACTAAATGATCTAAAGCTTCGGTTGAAAAATTTTCATTCCAATGCGAAGCAGGAGTGAGTAATCTTTCCAACCCTAAATTACAACAATCATCTATTTTTTGAAGATCCCAACCCTTAGGGTAAAAGTTCTCAAGCAATGATCCTTTTACAGTATTTAAAAAGTTAAGTTTTTCCATAGAACTAAAATTTTACATAAAATAGGTTACACGAGAGGGAATAACGAAGATAGCAATAATATTGCTCCCTGCGATTTACAAAAATTATAATCTTATTACTTTCTAACTGTAAAGGCTTCCGTATCTTTGCGTTTTCAAAAAATACCCTCATGGCAAATCAGGCATTAAAAGCAATTTCTCCTATTGATGGACGCTATGCATCGAAAACTTCGGCACTAGTTCCTTTTTTTTCTGAAGAAGCGCTTATTAAATACCGTATTTTAATAGAAATAGAATATTTTATTGCTTTAGTGGAATTGCCTTTACCGCAACTAAAAAGCTTTGACACTTCACTTTTTCCTAAACTTCAAAAAATCTATCAGGACTTTTCCATAGAAGATGCCTTGAAAGTGAAGGAAATTGAAAAAGTAACCAACCATGATGTAAAAGCGGTAGAATATTTTATCAAAGAAAAGTTCGATTCCCTGGGAATCCAACAATACAAAGAATTTATTCATTTTGGATTGACCTCACAAGACATCAATAATACAGCTATTCCGCTTTCCTTAAAAGAGGCCATGAATGAGGTGTATATTCCTCTGTTTTTTGAAGTAAAAAACAAACTGAAAGCCTTATCCTTAGAGTGGTCTAATATCCCTATGTTGGCGCGTACCCATGGACAACCAGCTTCTCCAACTCGTTTAGGAAAAGAAATGGAAGTGTTTGTGGTTCGGCTTGAAGAGCAACTAGATTTACTGAATGATGTAAAAAGTGCCGCGAAATTTGGAGGCGCTACAGGCAATTTTAACGCTCATAAAGTGGCCTACCCAACTATCGATTGGAAAACTTTTGCAACTACCTTTATTCAAGAAAAATTAGGATTGCATCACTCTTTTCCCACTACGCAGATAGAGCATTATGACCATATGGCGGCATTATTTGATGGTTTAAAACGCATTAATAATATCCTTATAGATTTAGATCGTGATATCTGGACCTATGTTTCTATGGATTACTTTAAACAGAAAATTAAACAAGGTGAAATTGGCTCCAGCGCCATGCCACATAAAGTAAACCCTATCGATTTTGAAAATAGTGAAGGAAATTTAGGTATTGCCAATGCCGTGTTTGAACATTTGGCGGCCAAATTACCGATTAGCCGATTGCAACGAGATTTAACAGATAGCACCGTACTTCGAAATATTGGTGTGCCCTTGGGACATACTCTAATTGGTTTTCAAGCTACGCTAAAAGGATTGAATAAATTATTGCTAAACGAAGCTAAGTTTGCTGAAGATTTAGAAAATAATTGGGCCGTTGTAGCAGAAGCCTTACAAACTATTTTACGAAGAGAAGGTTATCCTAATCCCTATGAAGCCCTAAAAGGTTTGACGAGAACAAATGAAACGGTTACCAAAAAGTCAATTTCAGATTTTATAGAAACGCTGGATGTTTCGGAAGCAGTTAAAGCTGAAATGAGACAAATTTCCCCTAGTAATTACACTGGTATATAACAAAAAAAGCCCCACAAAATGTGGGGCTTTTTTTTCGGAAAAATTAATTCATCTCAGAAAAAACATCACCTATTCCTGAAAGTTTGGACAAATCTAAATCGCCACGCTCCATCGTTTTCATCAATTTTAAAGCCTGATCTGGGCGCATATCATCACATAATAATCGAAATACTCCAAACCCTTTTTCGGCACTACTTGCAAAGACAATCACTTCGTCTATAGCCGTTTCTTCACCTACATATTTCATGGTCATGTGCATCTCTTTCGATTTTACAGAACCTAAGGTTTTATATTTCTCTTGTTCTATGATTCCTTTAATAACGCCTTTCTCACTTTCATACTCCGTAACATTGCCATTTTTAATGGGATACGCTACCACATTAATTTTCTTAATGGTTTTTAAAATCTCTTTTTCTTCTTCTGTAAACTTACTATCATCGCTTTGAAACAAGCTGGTAGCAATATCGACCTTCAGAAATCTATCGTCTTCTTGTTTATCTACAAGGTACCGCTGTAAAGATTCTCCATTACTGCAACTTAAAGAGCTAAGAACGATACTTACGAATACGGTTACATATTTTACAAGTGCCATGGGATTATCCTTTTTTGTTTTCAATGTTCTTAAGTTCATCGCTACCAGGAACGTTCAAATCTTTCGTCAATTTTGAAATTTGTTTCAAATCGATATTCCCTGTAATACTCATAATAATGGTACTTTCTTTTCCTTCTACGGGACCTTCAAGAAACATTAATAATTCACTTACAAAACTTTCATTTTTTCCTTCTTTGGAATAAAACTTTATGTTTTTACCGTCATCTTTTACACGCATAAGTTCGTTAAGTCCTTTGGAAGAAGCCAAATATTTATCTACAGAAGTTCTCATTTTTCCTCCAACAGTTTTGTTTTCAGTAATAAAAATTTTAATGTTATCTAGGTTGTTCACCATTTCCATATAATCTTTAACCTCTTTGTCTTTCGATTCGATGTCTATTTCGGCTAAAAGTTTGAACATATTTTTGGTTACAATCACCGATGTGACGTCTTTTTCATCTTCAAAACTATCGAAGAATCCTTGAGAGAAACCGGCTATTGGCGCTAATGCCATGGCTATTATAAAAATTGATTTTTTCATTGTTATTGGGTTTTTAAAGGGGTTTATTTTAATATTAAGTTTTTAGATTCGGTAAATTGATTAATTAAATGGATGGTTGCCGTGTTTTCGGTAAATTCGTTAATGTAAGTGACTTTGGAAGTGCCTTTATTTAGACTTTCAGAAAGTAAAAGCATGGTTTCTTTGGCTTGGGTATAGGCCATTAGAGCTTCTTCTTCCGCTGCAGATAAAGAATTATTGTTAAAATACATAAAGCCCACTAGTCCTAATAACACCGCAAAAGAGGCTGCCACACTCCATTTCCAAAAAGTCTTTTGTTTTTGAGAAGGAAGGACAAGTTCTTTAGAAAGGCTTTCCGTTTTTGCTTCAGTAAAACTTGAAAATAAAGGAATGTATCCTTGTAAATGCGCTGCTACATTTCCAGATTCAAAATACGCTCTTAGCTGTTGCTCTTCAGCTAGAGAAGTATTTCCTTCAAAATAGGCTTCTAGTAATTTTGTAATATTAGCTAACTCCATAGTTGTATTTTTTTAATAGTTCGTCTCGAACAGCTTTACGGGCACGGGATAAATTAACGCGTATGGCTGTTTCATTTAGGTCTAACATTTCAGAAATTTCTTGAAATTCAAATTGTTCTACATCTCTTAATTGTAATACCATTCGTTGTTTCTCTGGCAAGGTTTCCAAAATTTTAAAAACCATTGAAACTCCATCATGTAACTCTACGGTACGTTGTAAGTTATCGTTGTTTTGATAGTTACTATGCACAATTTTTAAGTTAGAAGCTTGCTTGGATTTTAATCGATCTAAACAATAGTTTTTGGTCATGGTTATCGCAAAAGCTTCGGGGTTATGGTAATTTTTAATACTTTGTTTCCCTTTCCATAATTTCAAAAAAACTTCCTGAACAGCATCCTCAGCTTCTTCGCTGGAAACCAACAATCGTTTTGCCATGCGGTACAACTTGTCCTTAAAAGGGAGCACCAATTGGGTAAATTCATTTTGGTTCATTGCGGTTAGTGTTAAGCATTTTTTATGCCGTTCTATCTTTACGACGAATTACCTTATTTTTTGTTACATTTATATTGAAGATACGCAATAATGTATCTATTTTAGAGGTTTTATAAAAAACACTTAACATTAAAAACTGTGAAAAAGTCCTACTTACTGCTGCTATTATTTGTTTTCCCACTTTTTACCTCTTGTTTTAAAGATCAAGATGACGAAATTATACCCTCGTCGGTTTCTGAAATTAATGATTTTATATACCGAGGACTTAATTTTTTCTATCTCTACAAAGCCAATACCCCCGAATTAGCTGATGATTATTTTGAAACGGAAGCATTATATCAAAATTTTTTACAATCCTACTTTACCCCACAGGCCTTTTTCGATTACTTAAAAGCGCCAAATGAGGTGGATCGTTTTAGTCTATTGGTAGAAGATTATATCGAACTAGAAAATGCACTTGCCGGTACCACAAAAACGAATGGAATGGAGTTTGGCTTGGTGCTTTACCCAGATCAAAGCGGAAATGTGTTTGGCTATGTACGTTATGTATTAGCTAATACAGATGCGGCCAATAAAGGTCTTAAACGGGGTGACATTTTTAATACGATAAACGGGCAACAACTTAACAATAACAATTTTAGTAGTTTGTTAGCCGCAGACTCTTATACTATTGGTCTTGCTACTTTTGATGGACAAACTGTTACCCCTACGGGAAATTCGGTGGAACTTTTAAAGGGTGAATTCACTGAAAACCCTATCCATACTACCCAAATTTTTGAAATTAATGGCCATAAAATTGGGTACCTTATGTACAATGCTTTTACCAATGAATTTGACTCGCAGTTAAATGCAGTTTTTGGACAGTTTAAAGCCGAAGGGGTCACCGATTTGGTTTTGGATCTTCGATACAATGGAGGTGGCTCAGTACGAACGGCTACCTATTTGGCCAGCATGATAACGGGACAAAATACCGGACAAGTGTTTTATAGTGAGCAATGGAACGCAGACCGGCAAGGAGAATATGCAGAGAATGGCACCTTTGTAAGTAATTTTGAAGGTGGTGAGGCTATCAATAGTCTCAATTTAAATAGCGTTTATGTTCTCACTACTTCACGAACCGCTTCTGCAAGTGAATTGGTGATAAACGGGTTAACACCTTATATAGACGTCTTTCAGATTGGTGCAGCCACTACGGGAAAATTTCAAGCTTCCTTTTTAATGTACGATTCACCCAATTTTGGAAGAGACAATATAAATCTAGGGCACACCTATGCCATGTTGCCTTTGGTTTTTAAAACCGCCAATGCCGATGGCAATACAGATTTTGTAAACGGGCTATTTCCAGACATAGAACAATTTGAAGATTACAGCAATTTAGGCGTTTTAGGAGACCTCAACGAGCCCTTCTTAGCGACTGCCATTGCAGAAATTACAGGGGTTCCAGCTCCTGCCCCTGTGCGTTACCAAGATTTAAAAATACTTTCGGAAAGTAAAGCAGGGTTGCCAAATTACCAAGTGATGTTTGTAGAAAAGTAGTGTTTTACTATCCATATCACTCCATTAAATCGCTAACTCAAAACCTACTCGCACATTGCGGCCTTTGGTTTGGTAGCGATAGAGTTCTTCAAAATTGGTGTTTAATACATTATCAATTCCAATAACTATTTTTATGTTTTTATGGAGCTGTCTACTTGCGTTAAAGTTTAACAACGTATAGCTATCCAGCAAGGTGGTTTCATTTTCAAAAGTTTCTGGGTTAAAAAAGGTATCGTCACGCTCCGTTACATAGAGTGCGCTAAGCCCCAACGTGGTTTTGGTATTGGGCATATAGCCTATAGTGCCGTTGGCTTTATGTTTTGGAATACGCAAGGCAAAGCGAGCATCAGCTTGGGTAAAGGTATAATTGGCAGTAAAGGAAAGTTCTTGGGTGATGCTAGATTGCAACTCTACTTCTACCCCGCTGGTTTCAAAGCTCTCAATGGTATTTTGGTATTGGTAAGTAAACAAATCGGGGTCCACCACCACAAAATCTACAAAGTTTTCTTCCTTTCGTGTAAAGTACAACGCGCTCAATCGTAGCCCTTTGCCTTTAGAGATTTCAATACCGCCCTCAATTGTGGCGTTTTCCTCGGGTTGTAATGCCTCATTGCCATATAAAGGGTCGTAAATTTGAAATAACGACGGCGTAATATAGGCAGTGCTATACGAGCCCAATAGCTTTAAATTAAATGTACTCACATCAAAATTAAACGATGGATTAACTTGATACACTAATTGATTCCCATACAAACTGTGGATATTCATCCTCGTCCCTGCATTTATATTGAGTCCAAAAGATGAGGCATACAATATATTTACATAGGGATCGAAATAGTTAAATTTTGCAGTTTCGCCATTCACGTCTTGTGCAAAATCTAGTTCCCCAAACGGAATGGTAAAACTGTTCATGTTACTTATATTTCCACTAAGCCCCAAAATAACCTTTACACTAGAATGAAGATTATACTGTAAATAGTTATCAAAATTATATATTTTCGAGTCGTATTTCGCTGGAAACGAAGAAGCAATTTCGCGTTTAATTACGCTATAATTGTCATTAAATACATAGGCGCCTTTGGCATATTTCCATTCAAAATGCCCTCCCGTTCTAATTTGCTCAATCTCGCTCATATAATTGGCATCGGTATAGCTAAAATCATCAAAACCGGTGCGTAATTTATCAAAAGCCACAAACTGACTTACAGTAATATCCTTGGTAAGTTTTATCCCCAGATTCACTCGAGAGGTAAAATTATTATACACATCGGCTTCAAAAGGAGTTTCTCCTTCGGGCGCTTCAATCGCAGAAAGTCCGTTGCTATATCGATGATTCGCTGTTGCTTGATAGAAAAATTTTCCAATCGTTCCATTGATATTAATTGTATTGGTTAGGCTCTCCATAGGATAACCATCATCTTCAGCACTTCTGTCGGTGCCAAAAATACTTGTGGTATTCACCGCAAAGGGTTTTTTTGAAGCTTTTTTGGTGGTGATACTAATCACTGCCGTGGCAGCACCACTTCCGTAGAGTACGCTGGAGGCGCCTTTCATAATTTCAATACGTTCTATATTTCCAAGGGATAGCAATCGTAAATCGTATTCGTTCGAAATGTGTGATGCATCGTTAATAGGCGTACCATCCATTAAAATGACTACTTGTCTATTACGGCCACCTCTCACAAAATACCCAAGGGTTTGCCCATTATTACTATTACTGCCATTGATTTCGATACCCGCAATTTCATTCAAAACTTGCGCTACCGATTTCCCTGCATTTTGCTTTAGGATTTCTTGAGAAATTACGGCAATGGTTTTTCCGCTGTTTTTACGATCAATTGAAATTTTGGTATCCAAATACACAGAATCCAACTTTTGAATGGAATCTAATGAGGTTCCCTTTTGTGAAAAAAGAAAGTGCGTTCCTAAAAGGAAACACATTATAAAAAATAAATTAATTCTCATTTTAAAATAGTTTTAAAACGGAAAAAGTAGAAGATACAAACACAGGTCTATACACTCCCAAACCTTTATCCCGAAAGTTTGACAAATTGTTGAAATCTGGCAGGTCTCCTGGCTTGTTATTTATTGTTTTTGCCTTCCCATTCTAAAAAAGAACAGTGACTAGAAGAAAACAATAACTCAAAAATGAGGAAGTATTAAGTAGCGTCTGGTTGAGCGCAGTCGAGACCTTTACCTTTTAAAGAACCTCTCGACTGCGCTCGAGGGGACAATTTCTATAAAAGATACTTCAAAACTTACAGTTGCGGGAACAGCTTCGGTTTTTCACCGAATTCCCTTTTCATTTTCCGTTACCAAAAACGGAAAAACCAAAATTCGTCATAAAAATACATTTTTTTCATTGCTATTCCCTCTTAAAAACTGTTATTTTTGAAGATGAAAAATATTGTTATCAGTCTTTGTGTGGTATTTCTTTTCAGCAATTGCAAAGAAAAAACAACGCCCCACTCGGTAAACAAAATTGAAAAAACAGCGCCCGTAACCTATGCTCAAGGATTTAAAATTGAAGCTTTTGATACGTATAAAATCCTAACTGTTAAAAATCCATGGCCGGGAGCTTCAGAAACATACTCCTATGCCTTAGTCCCAAAAGGCGCTGCTATTCCGGAGGCCAAAAATGTTACTGCTGTGATAGAAGTTCCCGTGCAAAGTATTGTGGTGACTTCCACAACGCATATTCCATCTTTAGAAATGTTAGAGGTAGAGGATAAATTGGTGGGTTTTCCCAACCTTGATTATATTTCTTCCAAAAAAACAAGAGCGCTTATTGATGCCAAAAAGATAAACGAAATAGGAAAAAATGAAGCTATTAATACCGAACTACTTATCGATTTAAATCCCGACGCCATGGTGACATTCGCCGTGGAAGGGCAAAACAAAACGGTTGCAACGATTGAAAAGACTGGGATTCCGGTTTTGTACAATGCCGATTGGACGGAAACCCATCCTTTAGGAAAAGCCGAATGGATTAAATTTTTTGGAGTGCTCTTCGGAAAAGAAAAAGAAGCCGATAGTATCTTTTCAGAGATTGAAAAAAACTATCAACAAGCAAAGCAATTGGCTTCCAAAACAACTTTAAAACCTACCGTTTTAAGCGGTGCGATGTACAAAGATATTTGGTATTTACCCCAAGGAAATAGTTGGGCAGCACAGTTTATCAACGATGCAAATGGTGCCTATTTATGGGCAACCGCTAACGGAACGGGAAGCCTTTCTCTTACTTTAGAAAGCGTGTTGGAAAAAGGGCAACAAGCCGATTTCTGGATTGGTCCGAGTCAGTTTACAAGTTATACCCAAATGGAAGATGCCCATAGCGTGTATTCACAATTTAAAGCCTTTCAAGAGAAAAAAATATTTAGCTTTACCACAAAAAAAGGAGCTACAGGGGGGATTCTGTACTATGAATTAGCACCCAATCGCCCCGATTTAGTTTTAAAAGACATCATAAAAATCTTACATCCTGAGGTTTTACCCGACTATGAATTATACTTTTTTGCACCTTTGCAATAATGGAAACTCAAAAATCCTATAAAAAAATATTCCTGCTATTAGTTGTTTTGCTAATAGCCTTTTTTTTTATCAACATAAGTTTAGGATCCGTAGCCATCCCTTTAAAAGATATTTTTGCCAGCTTTGTTGGTGGTGAAGTTTCAAGATCCTCTTGGAATTATATAATCATACATTACCGTATTCCCAAGGCCATTACCGCCATTTTAGTAGGCAGTGGTTTAGGTGCTGCGGGATTGTTAATGCAAACCCTATTTCGAAACCCATTGGCAGGGCCTTTTGTTTTAGGACTAAGTAGTGGGGCTAGTTTGGGTGTCGCTTTTTTAATTTTGGGGGCGGGTGCATTTGGTGGCTTTTTAAGCAATGCCTTGGTAAGTGAATGGAGTTTGGTAGTGGCATCTGCTTTGGGTAGTTTTCTAGTGTTATTGGCTGTGTTAGCAGTGACTTTTAGGGTAAAAGATACCATGGCGATTCTTATTATAGGGTTGATGTTTGGGAGTGTTACTTCGGCGGTGGTAGCGGTATTATCTTATTTCACTAATGCTGAAAAACTACAACAATATGTTTTTTGGTCTTTCGGAAGTTTAGGGAATCAATCGTGGAAAGGCTTGCTTATTCTTACTATTTGTGTGCTTGTTGGACTTTTTATTGCATTCTTTTCGGTGAAATCATTAAATGCCCTACTGTTAGGTGAGAATTACGCAAAAAGTTTGGGTGTTCGATTAAAACGAACAACCTTCCTCATCATCTTTTCAACCAGTATTCTCGCTGGGGCTATAACCGCTTTTGCAGGACCTATCGCTTTTATTGGGTTGGCGGTACCCCATATGACGCGACAATGGGTAACCACTTCCAATCATCGTATTTTACTACCCGCCGTTGTTCTTTTAGGAGGTATTATTATGCTTATTTGCGATAGTATTGCACAAATTCCGTTTAGTGAATACACTTTGCCTATCAATGCGATTACATCTTTAGTAGGAGCACCTGTGGTAATTTGGTTATTAGTTAGAAAGAAAAAATTATTGTTTTAATGGCTTCGGAAGAACAACATAGTATTTTAACCGCAACACAGCTATCCATAGGGTATTTAAGTAAAAAGAAGGATACTGTTGTGGCAGAAAATCTTTCTTTCAAATTAAATAAAGGAGAACTTATTGGACTTGTGGGTGCTAACGGAATAGGTAAATCTACGCTCCTTCGAACCCTTACCGGAATGCAAAAACCGCTTTCTGGAAGTGTTTCCATCTTCGGAAAAAATTTAGAAGGATATCACCCGTTGGAATTAGCCGCTTTATTAAGTGTTGTTTTTACCGAGGCCCCTACTTCAAAAAATTTATCGGTTTTAGAGTTTGTTTCCCTAGGGAGGCAACCCTATACCAATTGGATGGGAACACTTACTCCTACTGATAAAGAAAAAATAGATTGGGCCTTGACGATAACCGATACACAAAAGCTTTCGCAACGCAAGTGTTTTGAACTGAGTGACGGACAACTACAACGAGTAGCTATTGCAAGGGCATTGGCACAGGACACGCCTATTATTATTTTGGATGAACCCACTACTCATCTCGATTTATACCATAGAGCCTATGTTTTAAAACTGCTGAAAAAATTGACCAAAGAAACTGAAAAAATCATTCTGTTTTCCACCCACGAAATTGATTTGGCAATACAGCTAAGTGATAAAATAGGAGTTTTAACGAAAGATGCGTTTTATTTTGACCAACCTTGTAACCTCATTGAACAAGGAAAATTTAATTCCTTATTTCCAGAGGATACCATTCAATTTGATTCCAAAACAGGAAGGTTTACTATTAAGGATTAAGTATCTTTACTGAAATTTTTTATTGACATGAGCGAAACTTTTATCGTCTTTCTTATTGGAGCTATTTCAGCATTAGCGGGAGCATTTTTAGGCAATATGTTTGCAAAATTGCGTCACAAAACCGAAAGTGGAAAACTGGAAGAACGCATTCTCCAATTAAAGGATCAAGAAGAAAAATTGCAAGAACGCTTTGGACATACTATAGAAGAACGGGAAACTATCCGTAAAGAAAAAGATTTTTTAAATACCGAATTGGTAAAACGCAATGCACAAAACGAACATCTAGAACGAAAATTGAATGAGCAAAAAGAGGAATTGGAAAAGCTTCAGGAAAAATTCACCACCGAGTTTGAAAATCTTGCCAATAAAATTTTAGATAGTAAGTCGGAAAAGTTTACCAAACAAAATAAAGAAAACCTCGACCTCATCCTAAAACCACTTCAAGAAAAAATTTCAACGTTTGAAAAGCGTGTGGAAGATACTCACAAAGAAAGTATTGACCGCCATGCCATGCTTCGCCAGCAAATTATTGGTTTAAAAGAGCTGAATGAGCAAATGAGCAAGGAGGCCACTAACCTTACCAAAGCACTAAAAGGCGATAGTAAATTACAAGGGAATTGGGGCGAATTGGTTTTGGAACGAGTACTTGAAAAAAGTGGACTCGAAAAGGACAGAGAGTATTTTGTTCAAAATAGTTTTACCACCGAAGAAGGCAAAAGAGTGCTCCCCGATGTGGTACTTCATTTACCCGATCATAAAAAAATGATTATCGACTCTAAAGTCTCTTTAGTTGCCTATGAACGGTTTGTAAATGAAGAGGATGAACTATTAAAAAGTCAGTATTTAAAAGAGCATATCAACTCTTTAAAAAAGCACATTGAGCAATTAAGTGCCAAAAATTATCAAGATATCTATAAAATTGAAAGCCCCGATTTTGTATTGCTTTTTGTGCCCATTGAACCTGCTTTTGCGGTAGCCATAAACAATGATAATAACCTCTATAATTGGGCTTTTGAAAAGAATATTGTGATTGTTACTCCTTCTACCCTTTTGGCCACACTTAGAACCATAGATACGATGTGGAATAATGAAAAACAACAGCAAAATGCACTGGAAATTGCCACTCAGGCGGGTGCTTTGTACGATAGTTTTACGAGTTTAACTGATGAGTTGATTAAAGTGGGAAAACAAATAGGAACCGTTCAAGGCACTTACGAAACGGCTATGAAGAAACTTACTGGGAGAGGTAATTTAATTAACCGAGTGGAAAAATTGAAAAAACTAGGAGCCAAAGCCAGTAAAAATTTGGATCAAAAATTACTGAAGCGTGCTGAGGAAGATGAATAACAAAAATGTCTGTTCGAGCGCAGTCGAGAACTGCAATGTAGATTTCGACTACGCTCAATAAGACAAAAATTAGGTGTTATTTCTTAACTACTTTAAAGGTTTTTTGTAACTCGTTTGATTTTACCGTTACAAAATAAATTCCAGAATTTAATTGTCCCATTTCAATAGCTATGGTAGTTCCCTCTAAGGCTTGAGTATCTACTCTTTTTCCTAAAATATCATACACCTCGTATGCTGTGAAGGAATATTCTGAAGACACAGTTAGGGTATTACTTACGGGGTTAGGAAAGTGAGAAACTTGAAGCGCAAAGTTATCTTCAATACCAGCAATTTGTTCTACTGTAATTATCCCTGTCATTGGAGAATGTACATCACATCCATAAGGATTTGTACCTGGCATTGTGAATGTATGCGAAAAAGTAGTTCCCAATCCCGTTAAAATTCCGCTATCAAAAGCTTCGGTAGCACCACCATCACTTGTTACAGAGTGAGGTAGAGTGTCATCCCAAATCCAAGTTACAGTATCTCCAACTTCAATAGTAATAGTAGCTTCTGCCCCTACTCCTACTTTCCATAGGATTTCGTGGGTGGTTTGTGCACTAACAAATAGCGTTGCAAAAAGCGCTACGAACAATAAAATACTTTTTTTCATAGTAATAAATTTTAAAGGTTAATTTTTAATTATTAAAATACTCTGCTTAAATTAAATCCGAAGAAGAAATCACCATCTCCCCAATTGCCTTCTGCATGGATAAAGCCATCTTCAAACATGGCCTGCGCATTGGTAAAATGCATCTGGAACACATGTCCT
This sequence comes from Flavobacteriaceae bacterium, assembly GCA_041392205.1. Classification (GTDB taxonomy): domain Bacteria; phylum Bacteroidota; class Bacteroidia; order Flavobacteriales; family Flavobacteriaceae; genus Halomarinibacterium. Next base: position 296,719 of record JAWKMO010000003.1, read on the forward strand.
CCAGTTTCCAAATCTACCCCAATAGATAGTGGATTTCTGTAAACGGAATTTGAATTTCGGTTGGCATGGATTCCATAGTCCATATTCACACTCCATCGCTTGGTAAGTTTGTAACGTCCCCCCAGGCCAATTAAAATTTGATTGTTTTTTTCATCAAAAGAATCAATTTCACCATTGCTTGTTTCAATAAAACTTCGTGTTGCCAAATTTTCATGAACATAAGTGGGTACAAGTAGGAGCGAAAAGTCTTCTGAAAATTTTCTTGAAATAAGGATTTGGGTAACGTAATTTATTCGATCTTCAAATTCTAAATTGGGCAATAGATCTTTGTCTAAGGAAGTATTTATAGTAAGTAAGTTATACCCTACAAGAGTAAACGGGAATCCGTCTTTTTCTTGCTGAATCAAACGATACTTTGCATGTATTCCGTATTTTTTCTGAAAAGAACTTCTGGCAACACCTATGTTAATTCCATCAGAAACACCATACACAAATTTTAATTGGGTAACCGCATTATCAAGCCCAAACAAATCATCGAAAGCATATTTTACGCTCCCAAATCGATGTGAGACGATAAAGTAAAAATCTTTTTTTCCGGCCAGTTTGGTAGATTCAAAGTTAACAATTTTTAAGCCTTTAAAAGCTGAAGAAACCGTATTATCCGTTTCCACACCCTCTTCTAATCCTCTTAGAAGATCATCTTGTCCAAAAACAATAAAAGGTAACAAAAAGATTATAAATAGTAGTTTTTTCATAGATAGTTGGTTAGTGAGCATTGGTCAAGTTTTGCAAGTTCAAAAAGATCATCATAGCCAATACAACGACCTTTAATGGTAACTTTTTTATTCAATTCTAAGCCTTTAGGTAGTTGACTAAAGGTACACTGGATAGCCTCATCGAGGGTGATAGATTGATTTTCTATTTCGGTTATAATACCTGTCACTTCAACAGTTTTATTTAAAATCCCTTGAGAATTATCTGAAAGAAGCATGGCAACCAATTGCTTTGCTTCTACCTTCAATAAAGCTACTTCAGCTTCAATATTTCTATGGCTCTTGTAGAGGTACTTATACCCCGTATAAGCACCTGCTACAATCACCAAAAACGCTATTAGGAAATTTCTCTTTTTCATAGATTACTACTTTAATAGCGAATATTGTACAGTGATAGTTACTTTCTCTGCAATTTTATTTTTCACGATTTTAGGGATTTCAATATTGAAGTCGGAAGGTTGTAAATCAAATTTACTTGTCAATTTTACCGAATCTCCACTTTTGTATAATGCCATCACTGTTTCTAATGGCTTTGTTACCCCATGAATTGTAATTGTTCCCTTTAATTTGAATTCTCTCTTTTCTGTATTAATTTCAGAAAATGAAAAATTTTCCAGCGTTCCTTTTACAACCGCCTTTGGAAACTTTGAAGACTCCATATAATTTTCATTAAAATGTTCTTCCATCAAAGCCACTTTAAATCGAAAACCATTAATCAATACAAGCGAGGCAAATTCACCTGTATCGGCATTTAATATAGCGCTTACATTTTCATTTTTGGCTTTTACTTCTTCAAAAGAAGGAACAGAAGCTTCAAAAACAATGATTCCGTTTTTAGTACTATATTTTTCTTGAGCCCACAGAGAAACGACAAAAAGGAAAAAAGGGATGTATACGTATTTTATCATTATTAATTTTGAAGAAGTCCGTCTTCTTCCCATTTAAAAATTAAATCAATACTACTTTGTGGTAATCTGGGTCCGCCAAAAGGCATAAGGCTAGGATCTCCTTCATTTCTACTTATTCTGAAAAGTAAGCCCCTATTAAGAACCGCTTCTCGTACATTTTCAAAAGTAACTAAAGGCATGGGAGCGCCGTTTTGAGGAGGGTTGGTATGACATTGCTGACAAATGTTATCAAAAATAAATTTTACATCCTGAAACGTTACAAGCTCTGGAGTTTCTTGTAATGGTTCTATCACATCATCTAAAGTATGATTACTACAACTTAAAGAAATGATTCCGAAAAAAAGTAAAATGAAGCTTTTATGCATTTTATGTTGTTAGTTAGAAATTGATTTCTACCTTAAAACAAGGAACAAGTATTTTACCCTACCTTAAAAACAAAAAAACCTCAAAAATTTGAGGTTTAATATGATATTATCTTGATAATAAATATGTTACTTATTCAAATACATTTTACGCCTAGAATATAATTCATAAAACTCATCTTCTTTTAAACTATCTATAAACAAGATGCTTTCTCCTGTACTCTTCATCTCTGGACCTAGCTTTTTATCTACATTCGGAAACTTATTAAAACTGAAAACAGGCTGTTTAATAGCATATCCTTTTAAATGAGGCTGGAATTCAAAATCACTTAGTTTATTATGACCAATCATTACTTTTGTGGCGTAATTTACATAAGGTTCTCCATACGCTTTTGCAATAAAGGGAACGGTTCTAGAAGCTCTTGGATTTGCCTCTATAATATATACATGATCGTCTTTAATAGCAAACTGAATATTAATAAGCCCAACCGTATTTAATGCCAAAGCAATCTTTTTGGTATGATCTTTAATCTGTTGTATGATTAAATCTCCTAAGTTGAACGGCGGTAAGGTGGCGTTAGAATCACCCGAGTGAACCCCGCAAGGTTCAATATGTTCCATAATACCAATGATGTATACATTTTCTCCATCGCAAATTGCATCGGCTTCGGCTTCAATGGCACCGTCTAGGTAATGATCCAACAGTAATTTATTATTAGGAATAGTACGCAATAAGTCTACTACGTGTTCTTCCAATTCGCGTTTGTTAATGACAATTTTCATTCCTTGCCCCCCCAGTACATAGGAAGGCCGTATTAATAACGGAAAGTCCAATTGATCTGCAAGAGCCAGTGCTTCTTCGGTGGTTTCGGCGGTTCCAAATTCTGGATACGGAATATTATTTTCCTTCAAAAGATTTGAAAAACTACCTCTGTCTTCCGCTAAATCTAGCGATTGATAGGTAGTACCCATAATTTTTATTCCGTAGCGATCGAGCTTTTCAGCCAATTTAAGGGCCGTTTGCCCACCTAACTGAACGATCACCCCTTCCGGTTTTTCGTGGCGAATGATGTCGTAAATGTGTTCCCAAAAAACGGGTTCAAAATAGAGTTTATCGGCTACATCAAAATCGGTAGAAACCGTTTCGGGATTGCAGTTAATCATAATGGTTTCGTACCCACACTCTGCAGCAGCCAATACCCCGTGAACACAACAATAATCAAATTCTATTCCTTGGCCTATTCGGTTAGGACCAGAGCCTAACACAATAATTTTCTTTTTGTCGGTTACTGGGCTATCATTTTCAGAATACGTTTTACCATCGCTGGTCACCATTTCATTTTCAAAGGTGGAATAATAATAAGGTGTTTCTGCTTTAAATTCGGCTGCACACGTATCTACTAATTTATAAACTCTCTGAATATTTAATTCTTCCCGTTTTTTATACACCTGACTTTCAAGGCATTTAAGCATATGGGCAATTTGACGGTCACCGTAGCCTTTTTGTTTGGCTTCAAGCAATAATTCACGGGGCAAAGTATCTAGTGTAAATCTTGAAATTTCTTTTTCTAGTAAGTATAACTCTTCGTATTGACGCAGAAACCACATATCAATTTTAGTAATTTCATGAATGCGGCTTAAAGGAATTCCCATCTGGATAGCATCGTAAATAACAAATACTCGGTCCCAACTTGCGTTGGTTAGTTTTTCAATAATTTGATCGTAATTGGTATAACTTTTTCCATCGGCTCCTAATCCATTTCGTTTAATTTCAAGCGATTGTGTGGCTTTATGTAAGGCTTCTTGAAAGGAACGGCCTATCCCCATCACCTCTCCTACAGCTTTCATTTGGAGCCCTAAGGTACGATCGGCACCTTCAAATTTATCGAAATTCCAACGAGGGATTTTTACAATCACATAATCCAGTGTAGGCTCAAATAATGCAGAAGTAGACTTTGTGATTTGATTATCGAGTTCATCCAAATTATACCCAATGGCTAACTTTGCAGCTATTTTTGCAATGGGATAACCCGTTGCTTTTGAGGCTAAAGCTGAAGAACGGGAAACCCGCGGATTAATTTCAATAGCAATAATTTCTTCCTTTTCATCGGGGCTTACAGCAAACTGAACATTACATCCTCCAGCAAAATTTCCAATACTACGCATCATATGTATGGCCATATCGCGCATACGCTGGAAAGTAACATCGCTTAAAGTCATTGCGGGTGCAACAGTAATAGAATCTCCTGTGTGAATTCCCATGGGGTCCATATTTTCTATGGTGCAGATAATAACAACATTATCATTATTATCCCGCAGTAATTCTAGCTCAAATTCTTTCCATCCCATCATGGCTTTATCGATCATAACTTCATGAATGGGAGAAACTTCAAGTCCATTTTTTAAATGTTGATCAAAATCATCGGCTTTGTAAACAATGGATGCTCCTGCGCCTCCAAGGGTAAAAGAAGATCGAATCACTAAAGGAAATCCAAATTCTTGTGCAATTTCTTTCCCTTTTAAATACGAATTTGCGGTGGCTTGGGGCGCCATTGGAATTCCTATTTCACCCATTAACTTTCGAAATTGTTCTCTATCTTCCGTAATGTTAATGGCATTAATATCGACTCCAATAATTTTTACGTCAAAATCTTTCCAAATTCCTTTTTCATCAGCTTCAATACACAAATTTAAGGCTGTTTGTCCTCCCATAGTAGGTAATACAGCATCTATTTGTGGATGTTCTTTTAAAATTTTTACGATCGATTTTGTTGTTAATGGCAAAAGATAAATATGATCTGCCATCACGGGGTCCGTCATGATGGTTGCGGGATTGGAGTTAATTAAAACGGTTTCTATTCCGTCTTCTCGTAAAGAGCGTAAGGCTTGAGATCCCGAGTAATCAAATTCACATGCTTGACCAATGATGATAGGTCCTGAGCCAATAATAAGAATAGATTTTAAATCGTTGTTTTTGGGCATTTTGTGCTATTTTTTTTCGGTGTTTAAAATTACGATTCGTTAGGGTATAAAAAAAAGGTGTTGTTAAAAAACAACACCTTTTTATGTTAGAGTTATCAACATTATTTTTTGTGACGTGGTTCAGAAGATACCGTTAGTTTTTTTCGGCCTTTTGCTCTACGAGCAGCCAATACTTTACGTCCGTTTACCGTTGCCATACGCTCCATAAAACCGTGCTTATTTCTTCTTTTTCTTTTTGATGGCTGAAATGTTCTCTTGCTCATTGTAAATTTTCTTAAATCTTCTGATACTTGCTCCTAAAGAGCCTTTTCTTAAAGTCGGGTGCAAATATACAATCATTTTTCACTTAGACAAACCTAAAAGTAAAAATATTTTTGATTGTTTTTAGTACCTTTGCCAACCTACATTAAATAGTAATTCATGTTCAACAAAAATATAAAATTAGTCCTCACAGCCCTTATTTTAGGGCTATCGATTTGGCAATTTATTGAAGGAAATATTGGCAATGGGATTATGTACTTTCTTCTATCTCTTGTTTTTGTTTTTCTTTATTTTAAAAACGAGATAATTTTACTAGCGTTTTTACGACTTAGAAAGCAAGATTTTCCTGGCGCAAAAAGATGGCTCGATAAAATTAAAAATCCAGAAGCAGCGCTTGTTACTAAACAACAAGGGTATTACAATTATTTAAATGGATTAATGGTTTCTCAAACCAATCTAAACGAAGCAGAAAAATACTTTAGAAAAGCAGAAAAATTAGGGTTAAGCATGAGCGCCGATATGGCCATGGTAAAGTTAAATTTAGCTGGGGTTGCCATGACTAAAAACCGAAAAAGAGAAGCCGAAACCTTACTTGCTGAAGCAAAAAAATTGGATAAGCACAACATGCTTGGCGACCAAATTAAAATGATGCAACAGCAAATGAAAAAAGCAAATATCCCTAAACAACAATTTGGGAGAGGTGGAAAAGGGGGAAGATATAGATAATAAGCTTTTGATATTTAAATATTTAATATACAAAAAAAATCGTATATTTTGTACTTATTTCATCCAGCATTAGTACATTTGTTTGCTAACCAAATCTAGTGCCTATGGGTAAACTACTACTTGCCCTCTTTCTTTTAACCTCACTAGTTTCCTATGCTCAAGATTTCGAGTCTAAGACCTACTTTTCAGATGTTATTGAAAAAAACATCCGAAAATATAGAATCAATGCTAAAAGAGCATACGTAAAAAACGATTTGGAAAGAGCCCAGTTTCTATTCGATTCCCTCATAAATCATGTCGTTAAAAACTCTTATATAGATAATTTTAAAGTGCGAAAATTTAGTGGTAAGAAGATAGAGCTTCACGAATTTGAAAAGCCTATTTACTTAATCACCTATGCTACTTGGTGCACCCCAGGAATAGGGGAAATTCCTGCGCTTAATGATATTGTAGAAAATTATAGCAACGAAATAGACTTTGTGATGCTTTTTTGGGGCTCCAAAAAAGATATAAGAAAATTAAAGCAAAATATAAATGGAAAAATAAACATCCTTTATGTAGACGAAAAAGAGAATAAAAATGATTTTGTTATTAGATGCATGAAACATACCCTTGGCTTTCCAACTTCATTTTTTATATCAAAAGACAAAAAAATATTAGATGTTAGGAGAAATTTTCTACACCATTATAGTGAAGAATACACAAAATCCTACAATGCAAATTATCAAGCCTTTACCAGCGGAGTTTCCCTTTTACAGAATCAAGATTAACAACATTACTTTGAAAAAAAGAGCTTAAAAGCAACAAAAAGAAGAATAAAAGCAAATATTTTTTTCAACATTACTTGGTCAATTTTTATGGCTAATTTTGACCCTAAATACCCCCCTACAACAAAAAAAACAGCAATAATAATAGCATATTTCCACTGAATAGGAAAGCCAGATTTATGATAGGTGTAGGCTGCAATAAACGTAACAGGTACCGCTAAAACTGCAAGACTCATTCCTTGCGCTTGATGCTGATTGTAACCTAAAAGCAACATCATTAAAGGAATCATTACAACGCCTCCACCTACCCCCATAAAACCACTTAAAATTCCTGCTAAAACGCCAATAGCCACTAAAGAAATAACTACTTCAAAATTCATGTTATTCGATGGTTTTGTAATATCCTTTTTCAGGAATTTCTATTATATACTCTTTTTTACTGGCATTTTTAAGATAGGTTTCCCGTAACCAAGGATTATGTATTTTTAGTATTTTATAATTAATCCCAAAGTTCTTGGCAAAAGCTGCAAAATTTGTAACCGAACTATCCACTTTTACTTTATAAGTTGGAATGGTTTTGTAAACATCTTCTGGCTCAAAATGAAATCCATATTTTTTGGGATTGCTCATAATTTCTTTAATAGCTACAATTCTAAATACATACCTACTTGTTTCATTGTTTAATAATAAATTATAATAATCCCCCACTTCTTGTCGCTTCATTTGATTTAAAACACCACCATTTCCTGCATTATAGGCTGCCGCAGCGGCCGTCCAACTTCCAAATTTTTCTTTCGAATTTTTTAAATACGCTGCTGCCACTTTGGTCGCTTTTTCTAAATGATATCGTTCATCTACATAATCGTTAACCTCTAAACCATATTCTTTTCCAGTAGTATTTAAAAATTGCCAAAAACCAGCAGCTCCTGCTGGTGATTTTACATTGTCCAATCCACTTTCTGCGACGGCTAAATATTTGAAATCGTCTGGTAGTCCATATTTTTTTAATAAGGCTTCAATTATAGGAAAATACTTATGACTTCTTTTAATTAAAATAAGCATATTGCTTTGCCAATACGTATTAACTAACAGTTCCCTATCTATACGTTCTCTAATATCGGGGTCATTTACAGGCATCGGTTCGCCAGCAAAGTTTAAATCTTCAGGAATCTCCAAAGCATATATATTTTGTGTAGGAGTTGGGTTTTCTAAAACAGCATCACTCGCAGGACCTGAGAGTTGCTTTGGACTTTGTACAGCATTGGTAGTTAAAAAAACAATTCCAACTAATACTGTTCCTAAGCCAATTTTTGACAATATATTCATAATACAATTTTTTTTTAAAGATAAAAAACACAATTGGTAATCTACTTATTTTCAATGATATTTTGTAATAATTTACTCACTTTACTTCCCTTATTTAATATCATAATATGTGTTCCTCCTTCTAACACCCTAACATTTTTTATATTCTTAATTGGAAAAACGGCATCCAGACTTCCATGAATATGAAACACCTCTTGAGCAGGTTTCTTTCTAGACCAATTGACCATTTGCGCTATGGCCCAATCAAGATAGACTTTATCTTTAATAGAAAGATACTCGTTATAAAGTTTTAGCCTTTTTTTACTCTTTGGACCAATAGCAAACTTAGTTAAATCGCCTGCTGAGGCTACAACGCCTGTGGGTAAAAGCTTGTATACTTTTGTCACTTTTGCCACTTCAAATCTTTTAGGAAGTTCTTGCCTACACTTTACACTTGAGATAATAATAAGCTTGGAAAGTTTTAAATAATTAGCCATCTCTTGAACCACTACACCCCCAAAGGAAACCCCAACCAATATGGCCTCTTTTTGAGTAACAAAAGTAGCCATTCTTTGTGCATAAGAGGAGAGACTTTCTTTTTTTTGGGGTAATATCCATTCAATAATATGAATTTGATACTCCTCCTTAGGCAGAACAATATTTTTGAAAATTTCACTCCCTGCAGCAAGCCCAGGGACAAAATATAGGTGCTTTATTTCCATTAGGGAATCCTTTAACACTCCTTTTTACAAAGGAAACTTATAAAATTTGTAACTTTACGGTATAAAGATACTATTCCTATTGAAAGCATGAAGAAGATTTTACACCCTGCATCCACTCGTGGTAATGCCGATTATGGTTGGTTACAGGCAAAATACTCTTTCAGTTTTGCCAATTATTTTGATCCTAACCGTTTACAATTTGGGCTTTTAAGAGTTTTAAATGACGATGTTGTGGCACCTGCTATGGGTTTTGGAAGTCATCCTCATAAAAACATGGAAATAGTTACCATTCCGCAATTTGGCGCCGTAAAACATAAAGATTCTATGGGGAATGAAGGCATTGTTGCTACTGGCGATATCCAAGTAATGAGCGCAGGAAGCGGCGTAGAGCATAGTGAGGTGAATGCCAGTGCAAAAGACCCATTAAAACTTTTTCAGATATGGGTTTTCCCAGAAGAAGAAAATGTACCTCCAAGATATGATCAAAAAAAAATTGCAGATTTACTAATTCCTAATCAAATTAGTACCGTTGTAAAACCCAAAACGGAAGCCTTAGAAAATGACCTTTGGATACACCAACAAGCGTACTTCAATTTAGGTGAATTTACCGAGAACATTGCAACAACATATACCTTAAAAAAAGAAGAACACGGTATTTATCTTATGGTGATTGAAGGTGAAATTACCATAGATAATGAAATCCTTAAAAGTAGGGATGCCATGGGTATATGGGAAACTAAAGAAGTAAGCTTCTCGATAACCAAAGGCACCCAATTATTGCTCATAGAAGTACCGATGAATTAAAAACTCCCCCACTATGATTGAAGATGTAGCTATTACCGATAACGAATTTTTAAGACAATTTGAACTTGAAGTAGGCGACAATATGGCGCGAATTGAGTACGCACTACAAGATCGAAAAATTTTCCTCACCAAATATGATATGCCTAATGATATGGAAGAACAAGGTTTTAGGGATATTTTTATTAAAGCGGTTTTTGAAGAAATTAAAAAAAGAAATATTAGCCTAATGCCTACAAGCCCCGAAATAGTGGGCTTTTTAAGAAGAAATAGGCGACAATATAAGGAGTTACTACCCGTTGGTATTAATATTTAAGCAACTATCGGTTCCTTTACAAACTCAAATCGTACCAATCCATCTTCATCAATTTTAGTAAGTGTTATTGTATGCAGTGTATTTACCAACTCTGGATTCCAATGGAATTTCACCTTTACATAATTTTCTGTAAATCCGTGAATATACCCTTCTTTATTTTCGCCTTCAAATAAAACCGTTCTCGTAGTTCCTAACTGACTTTCATAAAAAGCCCTCCTTTTTTTGGCTGAAAGACCACGAAGCATTTTACTTCTTTTTGCGCGTACTTTATGAGGCACTACTCCTTCCATTTCAGCAGCTATGGTATTATCTCTTTCAGAATAAGTAAACACATGTAAATACGAAATATCCAATTCATTTAAAAAATGATACGTTTCCAAAAACCGCTCTTCAGTCTCCCCCGGAAAACCAACAATGACATCTACCCCAATGCAAGCGTGGGGCATCACTTCTTTAATTTTTGCCACGCGATCTACATACAATTCCTTTACATACCGACGACGCATTAATTTCAGTAAATCGTTACTGCCACTTTGTAAAGGGATATGAAAATGCGGTACAAAGGTTTTGGAATTAGCTACAAACGCAATCGTTTCATTTTTCAGTAAATTGGGCTCAATGGAAGAGATACGGAGGCGTTCAATGCCTTCCACAGTATCTAGAGCCTCGCACAGTTCAAAAAAAGTGTGTTCATGCTTCTTATTGCCAAATTCTCCTTTTCCGTAATCTCCAATATTGACTCCAGTAAGCACTATCTCTTTAATTCCTTGTGCTGAAATTTCAGCAGCATTTCTCAATACATTTTCTAAGGTATCACTTCTTGAAATTCCGCGTGCCAATGGAATGGTACAATAGGTGCACTTATAATCGCATCCGTCTTGCACTTTTAAAAAAGCACGGGTTCGGTCACCAATAGAATACGAACCTACATAAAAATTGGCTTCATCAATTTCACAAGAATGTATAGATGCAACCCCTCGACTGCGCTCGGGGTGACTTAGAAGTTCATTAATATAACTGGTTACTTTAAATTTTTCAGTAGCGCCCAGCACCAAATCCACTCCGTCCACAGCTGCCAATTCCTGAGGCTTTAGTTGTGCATAACAGCCAACAGCCACCAAAAAAGCATCAGGATTTACCTTTAAAGCTTGCTTTACAATCGTTTTAAATCGCTTATCGGCATTATCGGTAACGCTACACGTATTAATAACGTACACATCTGCCTTTTCAGAAAAGTCCACACGCTCAAAACCTTCTTCAGTAAAACTACGCGCAATGGTGGAAGTTTCACTGAAATTCAATTTACATCCTAAAGTGTAAAAGGCGGCTTTTTTAGTAGCGTTCATTCTTGTATTTTAGCAAACTAGTAGGCAAAAGTACAAACTATAATTGTATCCTTACAAACTAATGAAAAATCTACCTTTCACATTATCCTATTTTTTACTACTAGTTTGTATTTCTATTTTGTTTGCTTCTTGTGGAGGTAATGAAAAAAATGAAAGAGACCACCTCGTTTTCCGCTACAATGAGCATAGCAATATTGCTTCTTTAGATCCTGCGTTTGCTAGAAATCCACAAAACATTTGGCCTACCAATCAATTATACAATGGCTTGATACAATTGGACGACTCTTTACACATTCAACCCGATATTGCCAAAAGTTGGGAGTTAGTAGATAGCACGTGTACCTTTTATTTTTCTTTAAGAAAAGACGTCTATTTCCATAAAAATAAAGTCTTCGGAAAAGATTCCACCAGAACTGTTACCGCCTACGATTTTGAATATAGTTACCAACGGCTTATTGACCCAAAAGTGGCCTCTCCAGGCAGCTGGGTGATGAATTATGTAGATCTTGCTGTTGCGGAAAATGATTCTGTTTTTAAAATTATGCTAAAAGAACCGTTTCCAGCCTTTTTAGGAATGTTGGGAATGCGATACTTTTCAGTAGTTCCCAAAGAAGCAGTAGAATTTTACGGCAATGAATTTCGAAGGAATCCTGTGGGCACGGGACCTTTTCAATTTAAATTATGGGAAGAAAATGTAAAGTTGGTTTTACGAAAAAATCCATTGTATTTTGAAAAAGATGAAAATGGTATCCAACTCCCTTATCTGGAAGCGGTTGCCATCACTTTTTTACCCGATAAGCAAAGTGAGTTTTTGCAGTTTGCGCAAGGGAAAATAGATTTTATTTCGGGCTTGGATAATTCGTATAAAGACGAAATTTTAACTACTACAGGTAAGCTACAACCCAAATATAAAAACACCGTAAACCTCCTTACCTCTCCCTTTTTAAACACCGAATATTTAGGCTTCTATTTAGATTCAAATCTTTCTGAAATTCAATCAAAAGTATTACGCCAAGCTATAAACTACGGCTTCGACCGACAAAAAATGGTTACCTACCTTCGAAACGGAATGGGCATCCCAGCCGAACACGGATTTATCCCAAAGGGACTCCCAGGATTTAACCCTATTAAAGGTTATACGTACCAACCCGAATTGGCAAAACAGCTCGTGGCTCAATATAAAGCCGAAACTGGGGATCAAACCCCAGAAATTGTGATTGGAACCAATAGTCAATACTTAGATATTTGTGAATACATCCAGCGAGAATTAGAAAAAATTGGCATTACCGTAACCATTGATGTAATGCCTCCCTCCACACTACGGCAAATGAAAAGTAGTGGTGAATTGGATATCTTTCGCGCCAGTTGGGTAGCCGATTATCCCGATGCCGAAAACTATCTTTCGTTGTTTTACAGTCCCAATTTTGTACCTCACGGGCCCAATTATATGCACTATAAAAATGAAGTATTTGACAGTATGTATCAAAAAGCGTTGTCTATAAGTAATATTGAAGATCGTAAATTGCTGTACACCAAAATGGATTCGTTAGTTATTACCGATGCTCCCGTAGTGCCTTTGTTTTATGATAAAGCTGTGCGTTTTGTCAATAAAAAGGTAAGTGGTTTGGGTATTAATCCACAGAATTTTTTGTTTTTGAAGCGAGTAAAAAAGGGGCGATAATAGTAACAATTAATGAATTTCAAAGACTTATAATGCAACCATTCTTCAAGTCTGATGAAATTTACAACGACAGGTGTAACATTAGGTCACAAGCTTTTTATTCGAGAAAGGGTTACCCTTTTTGATAAAAAAAAGCTAGATAGAAATCATACTATTGAGAATTATGTAGACCATACAAAAATGAAAAGCCATGAGTTCGCTGCTTTTCAAAAACGGATGTTTTATCAAAGGAAAAAAGACCGGAAAAAAAGAAGGGTGATTTTATTAATAACCTTTATTATTACTCTTTTTATCGTTATTGGATTTTTACTATTCTGGAAAACCTTTGATTTTGATTTATGGAAATCTTCAGAGTTTTAATCCCTGCGCCACTTCGCACTTTCCTCAAAAACATGAGTGAGGATTTTGGCGTCTGCTTCCGTAAATTCCATATGCCTTCGTGACATCACAATTTTAGCTGTTTCAAAGGCTTTGTTGGTTTTATAGGTAGTCATCCCGGCATGGCCTCCCCAACTAAAACTGGGGATAAAATTTCGTGGAAATCCACTTCCGAAGATATTAGCACTCACTCCCACCACCGTACCCGTATTAAACATGGTGTTGATGCCGCATTTGCTATGATCACCCATCATTAATCCGCAAAATTGCAATCCTGTTTTGGCAAAACTTTCGGTTTCATAATCCCACAGTCGAACCGGTTCATAATTGTTTTTTAAGTTGGACGTATTGGTATCGGCTCCCAAATTGCACCATTCGCCAATCACAGAATTTCCTAAAAATCCGTCATGCCCTTTGTTGGAATACCCAAACAGCACACTATTGTTCACTTCACCACCTACTTTACAGTAAGGCCCCACGGTAACACCAGTATAAATTTTTGCCGCCATTTTTATGGTGGCGCCTTCACAAAGAGCAAACGGACCACGAATCATGGCACCTTCCATAATTTCAGCATTTTTCCCAATATAGATAGGTCCTTCTTTGGCATTTAGAGAGCACAGTGGAAGTTCGGCACCCTCTTCAATAAAAATATGTTCGGGATAAAAAGCAACCGTAGTTTCTGGTATGGGTTGCGATTTTCTTCCTTTGGTAAGTAATTGATAGTCGCGGGTGATCGCTTCATGGTTTTTACTGAAAATATCCCAGGTATGTTCGATGCGAAGAATATCGTTATGGCTATATTGTATTACTTCATACCTATCAAAATCGACTTCTTGATCTTCTTCCGAAAAAAAGGCAATAGGTTCCTCATTGTAAAAAATCGCCTGATTTTCAGAAAGATTTTTGATGATATTCACCAGATTTTCTGAAGGAATAAAACTGGCATTAATCAAAATATTTTTTTCCAGTTCTACCAACGGCCATTTTTCGGAAAGATAATCTTCCGTTACGGTGGTTGTGGTAGTATTTAAAAGAAATTCCCATTTTTCGCGCAAGGTTAAAATCCCCACACGAATATCTGCCACGGGCCTGGTAAAGGTAAAAGGCAATAACTGATTTCGAACACTTCCGTCAAAAAGAATATAATTCATTTAATAGCTGTAAGGTGAAAGGTTAAAGGTAAATGAATTTTAGGAAGGGGCAAAAACAAAAAAGCCTTCGATTTCTCGAAGGCATATATAAATAAGGTTTGTTTGTTATTTGCTAAATTTAGAATACTTGTTCTTAAATTTATCGATACGCCCTGCGGTATCCACCAATTTGTGTTTTCCTGTATAAAAAGGATGAGACGTTCTTGAAATCTCCAATTTTACTACGGGATACTCCACACCGTCTACTTCAATAGTCTCTTTGGTTTCGGCAGTAGATTTTGTTAAAAATACATCGTCATTAGACATGTCTTTAAAAGCCACTAATCTGTAATTTTCTGGGTGAATTCCTTTTCTCATCGCTATAATGTATTTAGTACTCTGTAATTTTGAGAGTGCAAATTTAAGCAATAATTATAAATGAACAATACTTTAGGTAAATTTTTACTAAAAAATATAACGTAACATTTTAGTACATTTGTTTACTAACTGGCAAAACTAAAAACTATACAACTATGGACAATCAAAAAGCATCAGTAAAAAAAATAGCGCTTAATTATGGCCTACTCCTTGGGTTAGCATCTATTGCATTATCAGTAGTTACCTACGTTATGGGGGTACATTTAGAAAGGCCCTGGTGGGCTTCAGTATTAGGCATATTAATAATGGTAGCCTTTATTGTATACGGATTAAAAGCGTTTAAGCTAGATAATGGCGGATTTCTTTCTTTAGGAGAAGCTATAAAAGTAGGCATAGCCATTTCGGTAATTGCTGGAATTATAGGAGCCATTTATAATTATGTTTTTGTTACTGTTATTGAGCCTGATTTTGTGGCACAAATGATGGAAGTAACTAGAGAGCAAATGATCGAGCAAAACCCTAACATGACAGAAGAGCAAATGAAAATGGGACTTTCGATGGCTGAAAAATTTATGAATCCAGGAATCATGGCTTCTATGGCTATCATTTTTACATTATTCCTAGGTTTTATTATTTCACTAATCTCTGGCTTGGTAATGAAACAAAATCGCCCAGAAGGTTACTAGAAAATTTTTAAATGAATCTATCCATCGTCGTTCCGCTTTTAAACGAGGCCGAATCCCTTTCCGAATTACACCATTGGATTACAAAAGTGATGCAATCCAATGGTTTTTCATATGAAATTCTATTTATAGACGATGGCAGTACAGACGATTCATGGAACGTTATTAAATCGCTTCAACAAAAGGATGCTAATGTTAAGGGGATTCGTTTTTTGAAAAATTTTGGCAAATCCCAAGCACTCCATGCGGGTTTTGCTCGCGCTCAAGGAGATGTTATAATTACGATGGATGCCGATTTGCAAGACAACCCTGAAGAAATTCCGCAGTTATACAACATGATTACGGAAGAAGGTTTCGATCTCGTTTCGGGTTGGAAAAAGAAGCGATTTGACCCCCTAATTGGGAAAAACCTGCCTTCTAAATTATTTAATTTTGCAGCTAGAAAAACCTCGGGAGTAAAACTTCACGACTTTAATTGTGGCCTAAAAGCCTATAAAAATGAGGTGGTAAAAACCATAGAAGTAACCGGTGAAATGCATCGCTATATCCCTGTGCTAGCTAAAAATGAAGGCTTTAACTTTATTGGTGAAAAAATCGTGCAACACCAAGCCAGAAAATATGGTACTACCAAATTTGGCATGGAACGCTTTATACGTGGGTTTTTAGATTTAATCACGATATGGTTTTTATCAAAGTTTGGGAAAAGGCCCATGCACTTATTTGGTGCTTGGGGTGCATTAATGTTGGTTATTGGTTTTTGTTTTGCCCTCTATTTGGGGATTGACAAACTTTTTATAAATACTTCGGGAAGATTGTTAACCGAACGCCCACAATTTTATATTTCGCTCGCAGCGATGATTTTGGGGAGCCAATTTTTTGTAGCAGGATTTTTAGGGGAATTAATTCTTCGGAATAAAAAAAACCCCACAAATTACCATATTAAAGAAGTACTAAACTTCAAAGAATAATAGGAATTATCGCTATTTTTGCACTTTCTTATCGAGAATACTTCAAAGAATGAGATACGTAGACCCTGTTATTTTAGAAAAAGCCAATAAATGGCTTACTCCTACTTTTGATGCAGAAACACAACATACCATTAAAGAACTTATTGCGTATGATACCGAAACGCTAGAGGATAGTTTTTATAAAAATTTAGAATTTGGTACTGGCGGAATGCGAGGTATTATGGGGGTTGGTGATAACCGAATTAATAAATACACTCTAGGTAAAAATACTCAAGGACTCTCCAATTATCTTAAAAAATGTTTTCCTTCAGAAACGTTAAAAGTTGTTATTGCATACGATTGTAGGCATCATAGCAAAGAATTAGCGAGAGTAGTTGCCAATGTTTTTTCAGCCAATGGCATTCAAGTATATTTGTTTTCAGACCTACGCCCTACCCCCGAGCTTTCTTATGCAGTACGCTATCTAAATTGTCATTGTGGAATTGTTTTAACAGCGTCTCACAATCCACCAGAATACAATGGCTATAAAGTGTATTGGCAAGACGGAGGGCAATTGGTCCCGCCCCAAGATGCAGAAATTATAGCTGAAATAAACTCCTTGGACTATTTAGATATCCATTTTGAAGCTAGGGAAAGTAATATCCAATGTATGGATGAAGAAGTAGATGCTGCCTTTGCCGAAGCTGCTGTAAAAAACGGAAGTTTCAATACTTCAAAAGAAGCCAAAGAGGCGCTTACAATTGTTTTTACTTCATTGCATGGAACTTCTATTACCATGGTTCCTAGAGTTCTTGAAAAAGCAGGGTATCCTAATGTGCTCGTAGTAGCATCTCAAGCCCAACCCAACGGTGATTTTCCAACTGTAGTTTCCCCCAATCCAGAAGAACCAGAAGCGTTGGAAATAGCACTACAGCAAGCGGAAATGGAACAAGCCGATATTGTGATTGGTACCGACCCCGACTGTGACCGTTTAGGAATTGCCGTACGTAATAGTAAAGGCGAAATGACCCTTTTAAATGGCAATCAGGCCATGGTAGTGAAAACGCACTTTCTCCTAGAACAATGGAAAAAAGAAGGAAAGTTAAACGGAAATCAGTTTGTAGGCTCTACGATTGTTTCTACTCCTATGATTCAGAAAATTGTGGAATCCTATGGAGTAACCTATATGGAGGGACTCACTGGCTTTAAATGGATTGCTAAAATGATCAAAGACCATCCCTATTTAACCTTAATAGGGGGTGGTGAAGAAAGCTTTGGGTATATGGTTGGGGATTTTGTTCGCGATAAAGATGCGGTCACCGCTACCCTACTAATTTGTGAAATTGCCGCACAAAAGAAAGAAGAAGGAAGTAACATTTTTGAATACCTTCAAAAGATATATAAGGAATTTGGCTTTTACCAAGAAAAATTAATTTCGATGGAAAAAAAAGGAAAAAGCGGAGCCGAAGAGATTCAGGAGATTTTGAAAACGTACCGAAACAACCCACCAACTAAAATTGCTGGAAGCAATGTTTCAATAATTGAAGATTATAAAACCGGTATTTTAAAAAATGTGAGCAAAGGAACAACCGATGCCCTAAAAATTCCAAAATCCAATGTCCTTATTTTTTACACCGAAGACGGAAGTAAAATAGCGGTACGCCCTAGTGGTACCGAACCCAAAATAAAATTTTACATTAGTGTAAATGGCACTACCGAAGAGGGTCTTCAAGAAAAAATAGCTGCCATAATACTAGATATGAACATTCGTTGATGAACTATTTTAAAAAAATTATCCGTTATGCGCTTCCGTATAAAAAGTACGGAATCCTAAATATTATCTGTAATATTTTTTACGCCTTGTTTGGTACGCTTGCAATGCTATCGTTGTTTCCAATGTTACGTGTTTTATTCAATAAAACGGAACAACTTAAGGTAAAACCAGAATTTACCGGGCTAAAAAATATTGGCAATTATGCTGAAGATTATTTAAACTATTTCGTGACACAAAGAGCCAATGAGGATGCTGGAAATGCATTGTTATTTATGATTATTTTGGTGATTAGCACTTTTTTAATCAAAAATGTTTTTGGGTACTTATCGATGTACTTTATCACCTTTCTTAGAAATGGAATTATAAAAGATATCCGTAACGATCTTTATAAAAAAACACTTACACTGCCCATTTCCTTTTTTTCTGAAAAACAAAAAGGCGACACCATGGCGCGTATTACCAATGATGTTAATGAAATACAAAGTTCCTTTCTTTCTATTTTGGAAATGTTTATTAAAGAGCCACTAACCATTATCTTTGCGTTAGTAACTATGATTATTATTAGCCCTCAATTAACCCTTTTTGTATTTATTTTTATTCCTATTTCGGGCTACCTTATTACTAGAGTTGGAAAGAGTTTAAAAAGTAAATCCGACAGAGTACAAAAAGAGCAAGGATTTTTTCTATCCATATTAGAAGAAACCTTAGGAGGGTTAAAAATAATTAAAGGTTTTAATGCCGAACCTATTTTTAATTCAAAATTTAAAGACTCTACCAACCGGTTATTCAAGTTTTCAAATTCCTTATTAAACCGTCAAAACTTAGCCGTACCTGTAAGTGAAGTATTAGGGATTACGGTTATTGCTATTATACTATGGTATGGTGGGCGTATGGTTTTAGTGGAAGGTATTTTAGACACAGAATTATTCTTGGTATATATGTTATTGGCATATCAAATTTTGGATCCTGCTAAATCCATAAGCAAAGCCACCTATAGTGTTAAAAAAGGAAATGCCTCTGCGGAAAGGATTTTGGAAATTTTAGAAGCTAAATCTACCATTATAGATAAACCAAACGCTATTCAGAAAGAAAATTTTAAAGAAGAAATTTCTATCGAAAATATCTCTTTTAAATATGAAAACGACTGGGTTTTAGAAGATTTTTCTTTAAAAATTCCTAAAGGACATTCGGTGGCTTTGGTTGGACAAAGTGGTAGCGGAAAAAGTACTATAGCTAATTTATTGACCCGTTTTTACGATGTAGATTCGGGAGTTATAAAAATTGATGGAGAAGATGTTAAAGACTTGTCATTAAAATCATTACGCGGATTAATGGGTCTTGTTACTCAAGATTCAATTTTATTTAATGACACGGTAAAAGGTAACCTTTTAGTAGCAAATAAAAATGCTTCAGAACAAGAAGTTATTGATGCGTTAAAAGTTGCCAACGCTTGGGAGTTTGTAAAAGAGTTGCCCAACGGTATCGACACTAATATTGGAGATAGTGGAAATAAGCTTAGCGGTGGCCAAAAACAACGCCTAAGTATCGCTAGAGCGGTACTTAAAAATCCACCTATTATGATTCTCGACGAGGCAACCTCTGCCTTAGATACGGAAAGTGAACGTTTGGTGCAAGATGCACTCGAAAAAATGATGCGAAATAGAACTTCGGTGGTTATTGCACACAGGCTTTCTACTATACAAAACGCAGATATGATTGTGGTACTTTCGAAAGGAAAAATAGTAGAACAGGGAAAACATCAAGAGTTACTTACCCAAAAAGGCACCTATTATAATCTGGTAGAAATGCAATCTTTAGTTTAAAAAAAAGAAGCAGTTGGGGCACTGCTTCTCTTTATATTGTTTATCGCATTTGGGGCATACGATAAACTGAAATTCATAACATAAATACCAATCAAATATACACGAAAAATTTTATTCTCAAAATATTATAGCGCACTTAATCTATGTATTGTGCATTTTATCGATATTTTATATCAATTTTGAAATTATATTCCTACAAATCAATCTTATTTTTAATCTAATTTTAGAAAAGAAAAAAACGGGCCAGCCCCCGCTTAGGCCCGTTTAATACAGTTCTCATTACAGTTGGGGCTGATACTAAGAACCTATACATAAGAAGTATGTTGTAAATTTAGTAAATATTTTCCTACAATATGTATTTTTTTGTATTTTATCTTATTATTTTAACTTTTTATCGATAATTAAAAACAAAAATCTAATTTTCATTCAGAATTAAACCCTTTGTATCTTTAAAGGTCTAACGAAAAAAGAAAGCCAATTGGTGAAAGAACAATTCTTACTTAATGATTTAAAATCCGAAGACCAAAGAGAAAAAGCGTATCGGGAACTTATTTCATTATATAAAAAACGATTGTACTGGCATATTAGAAAAATAGTCCTTTCACATGATGACGCAGATGACGTGCTTCAAAATACCTTTATAAAAGTATATCGAAACATTGAAAAGTTTCAAGGAGAGAGTAAATTATATACTTGGATGTACCGCATTGCTACTAATGAAGCGCTTACATTTATGACAAATAAGGCTAAAAAAAATCATATCTCTTCTGAAGAATTGCAGCAAAAAGCATTGTTAGGTCTTGAAGAAGATGTTTTTTTTGAAGGGAATGAAATTCAATTAAAATTACAAAAAGCCATCGCAACCCTTCCTAAAAAACAACAATTAATATTTAATATGAAATATTTTGACGATCTCACTTATGAAGATCTTTCTCAAATATTAGATATCTCCGTGGGCGGTTTAAAAAGTAGTTATCATATTGCTGTCAAAAAAATTACCGCATATCTTCAAAATAATGAAACCTTTTAAGTTTTTGTAAGTCAAACTTTAAATGAAAAAAGAAAAGAAATATTCTCACGGTTTTAAGGTTCCTCCTTCCTATTTTGATACCTTGGAAGAAAAGCTCATTACTTCCATACAAGAAGACGCTTTACCAAAACAAACGGGTTTTTCTATTCCTAAAGATTATTTTGATTCGATAGAGGAAAAAGTAGTGGACATCGCCTTTCAGAAAAAAGAATCTAGGCTAATTTTTCTTTTTTCAAAAAAACACCTTGGATATGCCGCTAGTATTGCAGCGGTGCTTTTAATCGCTCTTTCTGTATTTTTTAATCAAAAAACGTATTCCTTGGACACCCTACCACCTTCAGAAATTGAGGCCTATGTAACAAACGGGAATTTAGATTTAAACACTCAGGATATTGCACAATTGTTAACGGAGGATGACCTTGAATCGCTTCAAATTGAAACCGTTTTTATTTCTGAAGAAAATTTGGAAAACTATTTATTAGAAACTATTAACGACACCTCATTATTAATTGAATAATTATGAAAAAAATATTGGTCCTTTTTTTACTTATTAGCAGCATTGCTTCAGCTCAAAGAGACGAAAAAATTAGAGCTTATAAAACAGCTTTTATCACAGATGCACTAGCGTTAACTTCTTCTGAAGCCGAAAAATTTTGGCCAATTTATAATTTCCATGAAGAAAAACTTAAAGAACTTAGAATGAAAGAGCGCAAAGAAATTTTCGAAAAGATGAAAGGGGATTTTAATGCGCTTTCAGATGCAGAAGCAAATGTGTTATTAGATAAAGCTATGGGTTTAAGAGAAAAAGAGTTTTTATATCAAAAAGAGTTGGTGCAAAACTTAAAAGAAATTTTACCCGCAAAAAAAATACTAAAATTAAAACGTGCTGAAGAGGAATTTAAAAGAACTCTTTTAAATAAAATAAAAGAAAGAAAAGGGGAAAGACCCTAAATCTTATTTAAATTGTAACTTCACAATGCGATTTTGCCCACTTCCAAAAGCTATAGAATCGTTAACAAATTCAATAGAGTAGAGTCCTTCTTGCGAGAGTTCTTTCCAAGTTTTTCCTGCATCTGGACTATAGGATATTCCTGGAGAACCAACTGCCACAATTCCTTTCCCATTAGAATTTGGCACAAAAGCCACCGATGAACGATACCCCGGTCCTTTCCCATTTGCCAAAAGTTTCCAGGTTTTACCGCCATCTTTTGTAATTGCTTTATTCCCTTCGTTAAAGGATTTATTTTCCCAGTCCCCGCCAAAAATTATTCCTATTTTTTCATTATAAAATCGAATGGAATAAATTCCCGTCATGGATTTCCCTTGTAGTATAGGTGTATTAAAAACTTCCCAAGTTACCCCTTTATCTGCCGAATAAAAGACTCTTGCCCGCTTCCCACCAGAGGCTACCCAAGTATGATTGTTATAAATAGCAATATTGGTGTTACTTGCAGCAAAAGCTGCTTCTCCTTCTTCGGTTATAGGTAGTTTTGAACAAGGAATTTTATGCCAAGTATTGCCGCTATCTCTTGTTATTATTATGGATAGACAATTTTCTGTGGGATCTCCTATGGCAATCCCTTCTTTATCATTCCAAAATGCCATGGCATCATAAAATACCTTTTCCCCTTTTTCAATATACACCTCTTCTATATGGGTTGCCTCAGAGCCATTAAAGCCAATTTTATATAAAACCGCAGGATTAGCAATGCTTAGCACAAATACATTTTCCTGGGTAGCAGCAATGGTTCGAAAATGAAGTAAAGAATCCTCATATTTAATAGTAGCCAATTTGGGGGTTTTATCATCAATAAGTCCAATCATCCCTTTATTAGCAGCAAACCATACACGGTTTACATCCAAAGGAGCAATCGCTCGTATGCTTAAACTATCTATAAATACAGGAACTATTTCAACACTTTCAAAGGTTGGGGACTTTTTAGAACAAGAAACAAATGCTAAAAGGATAAAAAGAAAGGAAACTAATTTCATTCAAAAATATTTTTGCAAAAGTAATTAAAGCGAGAAAGAATACTAACTTTGCAACCTATTAATTGACTATGAGACTTCACCGCAATTTAGTATTTGCCACTATCGATTCCCTTCATTTAATTTTTAATGAAAAAAAACAGGCCGACAAGGTGCTAAAAAATAGTTTAAAAAGAGATAAGCGATGGGGTGCGCGCGACCGAAGCTTTATTGCAGAAACCACCTATGATATTGTACGCTGGAAGCGTCTTTATGCCGAAATTGCAGAGGTAAAAGAGCCCTTTAATCGGGATAATTTATTCCGAATGTTTGTGGTTTGGGCAACCTTACGAGGTATAAAACTTCCCGATTGGCCTCAATTTGAAGGAACTCCTACCCGAAAGATAAAAGGACGCTTTGACGAACTTTCCAAAATTAGAAAAATACGTGAATCCATTCCAGATTGGTTAGACGAATTAGGCTTAAAAGAGTTGGGCAAGGAACGCTGGGAAAAAGAACTCAAGCACCTTAACGAGCAAGCAGAAGTTATTTTAAGAGTAAATACTTTAAAAACCACTTTAAAAACTTTGCAAAACGCTCTTAACGATCAAGACATAGAAACTGAAATAATCACTGGGCTCAAAGATGCACTTCGCCTTAAGGAAAGGGTCAATGTATTTACAACAGAGCAATTTAAAGAGGGTTGGTTTGAAGTACAAGACGCATCTTCACAAAGCGTAAGTCATTTATTAAACCCTAAACCTGGCATGCGCATTGTAGATGCTTGTGCTGGTGCAGGAGGAAAGAGTTTGCACATAGCAACACTCATGGAAAATAAAGGGCAAATTATTGCCATGGATCTCTATGAAAACAAATTGAATGAATTAAAGAGAAGAGCACGAAGAAATGGAATTCATAATCTTGAAACCCGAGTGATTGACTCCTCTAAAACAATTAAAAAACTACTTGGAAAAGCCGATAAAGTTCTTATCGATGCACCTTGTACAGGCTTGGGTGTTTTAAAAAGAAATCCAGATACTAAGTGGAAATTACAACCCGAATTTCTTGATGAAATACAAAAAACGCAACAGGAAATTTTACAATCTTATTCAAAAATGGTAAAAGAAGAAGGAGAATTGGTATATGCCACTTGTTCTATTTTACCTTCCGAAAATAATTTACAAATTAAAAATTTCCTAACATCCAATATTGGAAAAACATTTACTTTAGTTAAAGAAGAAACCCTCTATCCAAGTGAAACTGGATTTGATGGGTTTTATATGGCTCTTTTAAAAAAATTACCTAATGAATAAAATTTTATTTTTCACCCTACTTACTAGTCTCCTATTTCAATTTGGTTGGTCTCAACAACCCTATTACAATACTGTAAACCTTTCATTAACTGGACAAGATTTATATTTTGAATTGCAAAACAAAATAGAACAAGCTAGTGCTACTTTTACCTATGGAGATGTGCGTGACAGTGCCCTAATTACCGATGAGGACCCTTTTAACAGCACTCATGTTTTATTAGTTTATGGCTACAATGATAGCGATGGAAACTGTACAACAGATAGGAGTCGTGACAAAGACGATTTTGGTGGTTTAAATTGCCAATGGAATAGAGAACATGTATTTGCACGCTCCCTTGCAAACCCTCCTATGGGTAATGTCGATAATACTTCAACAGGTATTGGAGCAGATCCGCATAATATTCGCCCCAGCGATCAACAAATGAACAACAATAAAGGAGACAAAAAATTTGCTTCGGGAAGCGGAAATGCAGGAGATGTAGGTAGTGGAAATTGGTATCCAGGTGACGAATGGAAAGGAGATGTGGCACGAATGATTATGTATATGTACACACGCTATGGAGATAGATGTATCCCTACGCTTGCAGGCGTGGGTGCATTACAAGGCAGCACCAATATGTTACAGTTATTTTTACAATGGAATGTTGACGATCCTGTGACTATTTTTGAGGATCAAAGAAATAACTATTTAGAAAATGAATACGGCAATCGTAATCCTTTTATAGATAATCCATATTTAGCAACAATTATTTGGGGAGGCCCTGTCGCAGAAGATCGATGGAATATTTTTGCAATTGAAGAAACGGAGGAAACGTTGTTACATATGTATCCAAATCCAACAAAAGGCATAATCTATATACACACTTTATCTCCAATTGAAGAAGTTGTAGTATACGATATGGTTGGAAATGAATTAATTGTTACACAACCTTTCGATTCTAAAACATCATTCGATCTTTCCATTTTAGATACTGGGGTTTATATTCTTTCATGTACAATAGATGACAAAAGAATAGTTAAAAAAATAATTAAAAAATAAAAAAGCGGGCAATGCCCGCTTTTTTATTTATTCAAAAGAAAATTATTTTACAATAATTCTTGCCGTCTTATAAGTTGTGGTAGCCTGACCTCCTACTCTAATAATATAAACACCACTAGATAAATTAGACATATCTAGATTCAATCTATAAGCTCCATCAATCTTAGGAATACTTTTATTAAAGCCAATCTCTTGACCTAATACGTTATAAACTCCTAAGAAAACACCTTCATCATAAGTAGTCTCAAAGATCACTTCAAATTGGTTATTATCATTTGACACAACAAGCAAGTTAGAATTATTAATGATAAAATCATCAATTCCTAAGTTTTGAATGTTGGCAGTATAATCTTCTGTTTCACCAAATTGCAAATCTTCACAAGCATTTGCAGGAACCGGTCCTTGTCCACTAGCTCTAGCTCTCATTCGGTGTTCACCAACTGGAGCATTTCCAGGAACAAATAAATCTATTTGCTCAACAAAATTACCACTTCCTTGACCAGGAGCGAATTCATAGTTGTTTACCACTAATTCATTGGGGCTAAATGCCAAATCATCATTAAAATCAATCCATACACTAATAAACTGACTTCCTCTGGATGAACCAACCGTTAAGGTAGTAGTGCTACCATTCTCTAAATTTGCAATTAAATTGGTAAAATCCCCAAACCCTTCACAACCAGAAGGATTGTTTATTCCTCCAATTTCAAATAAACTAAATCCATGTCCTAAGTTACAATTAGAAATAGGCAAGCATAATAAACTTTCAATTACTTTAGAAGATTCGTCATTTGCACTAAATTGATCCCCCGCTAAAGAAGTACTAGAAGTTATGGTATAATTTCCTGGTGTACTAAAATTGGAAGTTTGCGCAAAAGTAAAGTTTAATTCTTCTTCAGAAGAAATGGGCGCTGTAAAGGACTCGACAATAGGAGTGCCTCCATTTACATTATATTCTAAATTAAAGTTAGACTGTGTTACAGCACCAAAATTTTTAACTCTTACCGTTATAGACTCATCTTCAAGATTTCCGGAGTTAGGAGCTACAATAGCAACAACACCTACATCATTATTTAATAAGTGTTTCACCTGCTTAGTAAATTCATTATTTGGAAGATATCCATCTCCAGCCAATGTCGTTCTTGCTTCAATGCTATATGTTTGACCAGCGTTAGACAAGTCTACCGTTTGGGCAAAAGTATAAGTAACAACAGAGTTTGCATTTATGGTTCCTACAAAAGATTCTGTCGCTACTAAATTTCCATCTACTCTTAACTCTAAAGGAACATTAGAAACAGCGGCCGAGCTATAATTTCTTACGCTTATTTCTACCGTTTCCGAGTTTGTTAAGATTCCATTTGAGGGGGTGTTAATTGCACTTACCCCTACATCATTAGCAAAAGGGCCTTGTAATCTAATTGCGGCTATTCGAGATCTCCAAAAGTTATTCGTAGAAAAATAATCGGCAGTTGTCCAAAAAGTAACTCCATCAGGATCCATAGTCATATGAGCATAATCACCATATCTATTGTTATTGGTTCTTACACCTGGACCGTCAATAATGACGGTTTCTGCAACTGTCATTTGTCCTAATGGATCGCCATTAAAACGTCCAGTATATCGCAATGAAACGGGTAATGTTGTACTCGCAGTGGTGTATGCTAAAGCTATGTTTCCTTCAACATCCATTGCGGCACTACTCATTAAGCGACTATGACCATCGGCAATAGAATAGGTTCCTTCTTGAAAAATACTCCAAGGATTTGTGGCGTCATTTCTTAATTCTATCCATCGAATACCCCCCGTTTCATTTGCATCAATAAAAGTATTGAATGTAATTAACCAAGAATTATGGGTAGGGAACGATCTGTAATTTGCTGCAAAAGACACAATTCCTCCATGTCCAGCAAGTCTTTGACTTGTTCCAGGTTGGCGAATAGCGCCATTACCATTTCCAAAAACTTCACCCGCATCAAAGGGTGATGTAGGAATTTCTAAAGGTAAAGAAATTGTTGAGTTAGCTATATTGTCCCAATCTGGCTTAACTTCCCATATTTTTAAATGATCAAAAGGGATAGATGTGGTCCAATCATCATCTTGAAGATAGGTAAAATATCCTGGGGCATTAGTATCAATAATGGTCCCTAATAAATTTGCAGGTTCTGCACTTTTAACGGTATTAGGATTATTTACAATGTTAGGGAAGTTAAATATAAGAATTTGTGGGGAAGTGCCTCCATTTAACATTTCTTCTCTTTCCATTACAAAACCTTGCGTAATTGACCCAGCTAAATTAACCGTCCCATAGTAACCATCATGCCAAACCCCATATTTTGGGTAATCTGGAAGACCAGAAAAAGCATATTGCCAAACATTATAAGCCCCTGCAGGATCATTGGTTTCAGAAACACCTATAGCCAATCCTAAATTTGCTCCCAAGCTTCCAAATTCACTTACCACCCATCTATCGGCTAATTGATCATAAAGCACAATTGGATCTCCATTATTGGAGCCAATTCCTAAAAAAGTGGATAAATTTACGGGGCCTACAAGTAAGTTCCCAGATTTATCAAAAATTTTAACCAAGGAGTTTACGGAATGAACATAGTGATTAGGTCCTGCGGCTCCAGTTGGATCGGGCGGTAAAAAACTAGATTCATTTTGTGAAGCCCCTATAAAGTTTTGGAGTAAAGGAAAACTTTCTATACCTCCCGCTTCTGTTTGAAGATTTTGTATAACGGTAGGTGCCTTATTTACTCTATTAGGCGTTGTAGAAACACGTTGGTCAATAATCATTGTAGGAACTTTTGAAGATTGATTTCTTGAGTATTTTGGAGCTTCATCCAAACGACCCGTTTTTCCAATAAAGGTTCCTGTAATCACTTCAGTTGGGGGAAATTTTTCCTGAGCAAAGGAGCTAAATCCCATTAAAACTGACATAAATAATAGTAAAAGATGTTTTTTCATTGGTTTTTATTTTTTGAAGGCACAATATATTGATAATTCAATAAAAATTGTGGGTTTTATTACTTTTTTTATCAAAAAAAAGGGGATAATATATCCCCTTTTAAAAAAATTGTTTCAAATTTATTTAACAATAATTCGTGCGGTTTTATAGGTTTTTATTTCGGGGCCTCCTAATTTAATTATATATACTCCACTGGAAACACTAGCCATATCCAACTTAATTATGTAGCTATTTTCATTACTTTTTCGCAACGTTTTAAATTTTAGCTGTTGCCCTAGGGTATTGTAAAGCGCAAAATAGGTAAGGTCTTCATAATCTGTATTTAAAGTAATCTCAAATTGGTTGTTTGGCAACGTTAAAACCAATAATTCAGAACCGGCAAAAGCGAGGTCATTGTTACTTAACAATCCGGTGTTTGCGGTGTAGTCCTCGGTCTCCCCATATTGGGTTTCTTCACAAGGATCATTGGGCACTGGAGCTTGCCAATTGGTTTTTGCACGCATTAAATGATTTCCAGGAGGAACACCCGCAGGAATGACTAAATCCATAGTTTCTGTATAGGTACCTCCCGCCTGTCCTGGAGCAATTACATAATCAACAACCACCTTTTCATCTACAGTTAAATTATAATCGTCATTAAAATCAATCCAAACGGTAATGTGTTGATCTCCATAACCCGTAGTGACCGTTAATTGATATGTGGTATCGGGCTCAAAATTAGCTACTTGAGAGGTAAAATCTCCATAGCCTTCACAACCGGAAGGATTATTAATTTCATTTACAGAAAAAAGTTGGAATCCATCTCCAAACGAACAGTCTGAGTTAGGCTGACAAAGAAAGTTGGTTACCTCTTTTGAAATAACATCATTTGAGGCATCTTGATCATTCGTTAACGAGGTGGTAACTTCTACTGTATAGGTTCCTAATGCTGTAAAATCACCTTGTTGTGTAAAGTCAAAGACTATTTCTTCTTCAGAATTAATACTTCCCGTAAATGTTTCCACTACCGGAGTTCCTCCATTTATTGTGTATTGCAAATCAAAATTGGACTGAGTTAATGCTCCAAAATTCTTTAAAGTAACTGAAATGGTTTCTAACCCAATTCCGGATCCAGAATCTGGGGAAACTATTTCAATTGGGCCCACATCGTTTGAAAGTAAATGCGTTACATTTTTTACAAAAACATCATTTGCATTAAACTCATCTGTAGGTAAAATTGTTTTGGCTTCAATTTCATAGGTTTGTCCTGAAGTAGAAAGATCTATTGTTTGAGTAAATACATAGGTTGCAGTAGTGTTTGGATTTACAGTTCCGGTAAATGTTTCAGTCGCCACTAAATTTCCATCCACACGAAGTTCTATAGGAATATTAGACTGTGCTGCCAGTCCAAAGTTACGGATGCTCACTTCAACCGTTTCTGAGTTCGTTAAAATCCCATTATTAGGTTGCGCAATTGCATTAATTCCAACATCTGAGGTAAAACCTGTAGATAGCGTAAATCCCGCTACTCTGGATCGCCATTGATTGTTAGCGGCGAAATATTCGGCAGTATGCCAAAAAGTAAAGTTATCGGGATCCATAGTTAAATGGGAATAATCACCAAATCTATTGGAAAAGGTTTGTACTCCAATTCCATCAATAATGGTTGTTTCAGCAACGGTCATTTCTCCTAATGGGTCGCCATTATATCTTCCAGTATATCTTATTCCTGCTGGCAGTGTTCCGCTTGCGATATTAAAACCCATACCAATATTTCCTGCGGCATCCATGGCAGCACTTCCCATAAATCGGCTATGTCCATCGGCAGGAGCATAAGTACCTTCTTGAAAAACGGACCAAGCGCCTGCAGCACCTACATTTCGTAATTCGACCCATCGTACGCCAGAGGTATCATTACCATCTACATCCACATTAAATGTAACAACCCACGAATTATGGGTTCCAAAACTTCGATAATTTGCTGCATAAGAAATAACGCCGCCAATCATATCAATTTTTTGACCCGTTCCCGGTTGTGCTACATCCCCAGTACCAAAAGGGGCAAACACTGAATCAAAAGGATCTAGAGGGATTTCGGCAGGAGATGAAATAAAGGAATTACTTGGGGTAATCCAATCTACATCGATTTCCCAAACTTTTAAATGGTCATTGGCAATAGCTCCACTCCAGCCATCATCTTGCAAATACACGATATATCCGGGTGCTCCCGCTGGAAAAGTTGTCCCTGTTAAATTAGCGGGTTCTGGACTTAAAACAGTATTGCTGTTTTGAACGTTTCCAGGTAATGGAAACCCGATAATTTGAGGATTAGAACCTCCAGAAATAATAACATCTCTTTCAATTACATATACTTTATTTGTTCCTCCTTTATTGGCCGTTAAGTAATACCCATCTGGCCAAATACTGTAGTGAGGATAATCGGGAAAAGCATCTAAGATAAATTGATACACATTATAAGCTCCAGTAGGGTCTGAAGTATCGGAAACCCCAAGTACTAAAGAGTTACTTGCTGCTCCAAACTGACTTACAAAATAGCGATCGGCTAAATGGTCATACATAACAATTGGGTCTCCACTATTGTTCCCTGAACCCAAAAAGGAGCCTAAATCTGTGGGGCCTGCTAATACATTCCCTTGTTTGTCAAATATTTTTAAGGCGACATTTACAGCATTAATATAATGATTGGGTCCTGCAGCTCCGGTAGGATCGGGTGGGGTAAATCCACCTGCTTCTCCACTGGCCAAGCCATCAAAATTTTCTTCAATTGGCATAGTGGTAATACCCCCCACTTGCATTTGTCTAAGAGGATCTTTTCCATTAAGCGGATAAGCATTAGGGTTTACTTTTTCGTGTGTTCTTAAATTATTTTCAATGATTTTAATTTCATTGATTCGATATTCTTGATTCTGAATGGTAGGAAATTCACTTAATGGAATTGTTTTTCCAAGAAATGTTCCGTTAATAATTTCTGAAGGAGGCGTTTTTTCTTGTGAAAAAGATAAATGTCCCACAAAAATTAACATAAACAATAGTAAAGTTCTGGTTTTCATTTGGTTTTATTTTTAAAAAAGTGGTACAATATAAGTCTATTAGACCAATTAACCAACCTACTATTACAATAGGATAATAAAATACTTTTTAAAAACTATGAGGATGCTATTCCTAAAAAATTATTTAAAAATAACTACCTTTGTACTTTCAAAATCTGGTATTCATGATTCACTTTTTTGGAGACGTAAAAAACACCGTTTTTGCTGTCCAAGCCCTCGGAAAAATAACTCAAAAAAACATTGAAAAATTAGTGTGGTTGTTTGGCAACCAACCCAAAATAGAACAGTCCGCAATAGCGGATTTTTTTATTGGACCGCGCGCAGCCATGATTACCCCTTGGAGTACCAATGCTGTGGAAATTACACAAAATATGGGTATTGAAGATATCGTACGCATTGAAGAATTTCAACATGCGGCTAAAGATTTTATTGATTACGACCCCATGTTATTCCAAAAATATAGCACTCTTAATCAAGAAATATTTACAATAAATATCCAGCCAGAATCCATTATAGAAATTGAAGACATCGCCACATACAACGAAAAGGAAGGACTGGCCTTGAATGCCGAGGAAATTGAATATTTGGAAAACCTAGCCAAAAAACTGAAAAGAAAATTAACCGATAGTGAAGTATTTGGTTTTAGTCAAGTTAATAGCGAACATTGTCGCCACAAAATATTTAATGGAACTTTTGTGATTGATGGCGAGGAAATGCCTTCTTCCCTATTCAAACTCATTAAAAAAACAGCTGCCGAAAATCCAAATAGTATTGTTTCGGCCTATAAAGACAATGTGGCCTTTATTAAAGGTCCTAAAGCCACCCAATTTTCACCAAAAACTGCCGACAAACCCGATTTTTACGAAAAGAAAGAATTTGATAGTGTTATTTCCTTAAAAGCCGAAACCCATAATTTTCCAACCACTGTAGAGCCTTTTAACGGCGCCGCTACGGGAAGTGGCGGGGAAATTAGAGATCGTTTGGCTGGTGGAAAAGGATCACTTCCGTTGGCAGGAACAGCAGTCTATATGACCTCGTATTCCCGCCTTGAGGAAAACCGCCCCTGGGAAAAGGGGATGAAAGAACGCGAATGGCTCTATCAAACGCCGCTGGATATTCTTATTAAAGCTAGCAATGGGGCTTCCGACTTTGGAAATAAATTTGGGCAACCCCTTATTGCAGGTTCTGTGTTAACGTTTGAACACGAAGAAGATGCCCGTAAATTGGGCTTTGATAAAGTAATTATGCTCGCTGGTGGCATTGGCTACGGAAAGGAAAACCAAGCCTTAAAAGACGTTCCTAAAAAGGGAGACAAAGTGGTTATTCTTGGGGGTGAAAACTATCGAATCGGGATGGGGGGTGCCGCAGTTTCTAGTGCCGATACGGGTGAATTTTCTAGCGGAATTGAATTAAATGCCATACAACGTTCTAACCCAGAAATGCAAAAACGTGCCGCCAATGCCATTCGCAGTTTGGTAGAAAGTGATGAAAACCCAATCGTTTCCATTCACGATCACGGTGCTGGTGGGCATTTAAATTGTTTAAGCGAATTGGTGGAAGCAACAGGAGGTAAAATAGATTTGGATAAACTTCCTGTGGGAGACCCTACCCTTTCTGCCAAAGAAATTATAGGAAACGAATCGCAAGAACGGATGGGATTGGTGATTTCAGAAGCACATATTAATTTTCTTCAACGCATTGCGGATCGTGAACGCTCCCCCATGTATCAAGTGGGTGAGGTAACAGGAGATCATAAATTCATTTTTGAAAGCAAAACCACAGGTGTAAAACCGATGGATTTTTACTTGGATGATATGTTTGGAAGCTCCCCAAAAACTATTATGAATGATGTTTCTGTGGTTCGTAATTATAAAAATGCATCGTACGAAACTTCAAAAATCAACGAATACCTTTCTCAAGTTTTACAACTGGAAGCCGTGGCTTGTAAAGATTGGTTAACGAACAAAGTAGACCGATGCGTAGGAGGATTGGTTGCCAAGCAGCAATGCGCCGGACCCTTACAGCTTCCGCTTAATAATTGTGGAGTGATGGCCCTAGATTACCAAGGAAAAGAAGGAATCGCTACCGCTATTGGGCATTCACCCGTAAGTGCGTTAGTAGATCCTATGGCCGGCTCCAAAAATTCCATCACCGAAGCTTTAACTAATATCGTTTGGGCGCCTTTGGAAAAAGGCTTGCAAAGCGTTTCCCTCTCGGCTAACTGGATGTGGCCTTGCAATAATGAAGGGGAGGATGCACGACTTTACAAAGCTGTTAAAGCTACTAGTGATTTTGCCATTGAATTGGGTATTAACATCCCCACCGGAAAGGATTCCCTTTCGATGAAGCAGAAATACAAAAATGAAGAAGTTATTGCGCCCGGAACAGTAATTATTTCGGCTGTAGGACATTGCAACAACATCCATAAAGTGGTGGAGCCTGTGCTTCAAAAAGATGCAGGAAGTATTTACTACATCAATTTTTCAAAAGACGACTTTAAATTAGGAGGCTCTTCTTTTTCACAAATACTTAATGTTATTGGCAGTGAAGTCCCCACGGTAAAAGATGCGCCCTATGTAAAGACTGTTTTTAACACGTTGCAACAATTAATTTCTGAAGAAAAAATTGCCGCAGGACATGATGTGGCATCAGGCGGATTGATTACAACCTTACTTGAATTATGTTTTGCTGATGTAAATTTGGGAGCAGATTTAGACCTTACTGCTTTAGGGGAAAAAGATTCAGTGAAACTATTGTTTTCAGAAAATTGTGCCGTGGTATTCCAAGCGGAAAATGATTCCGCTGTTGAAGAATTGCTTTCAGAAAAAAATATTCCATTTTATAAAATTGGAACAGTGACTGAAAATGAATCTTTGGTTCTTAAAAATCATTCCGATTCTTTTGAATTCAATATTGCTGAAACTCGAGATACTTGGTATAAAACTTCGTATTTGTTAGATCAAAAACAAACCGCAAAGGGTTTAGCAAGAGAAAGATATAGAAATTATAAAGATCAACCATTACAATATAAATTTCCTTTGCATTTTGAAGGAAAACTACCCGCTTCTGCCACTTGGAACAAATCTGAAAGAAAAATAAAAGCCGCTATTATTCGTGAAAAAGGAAGCAACAGTGAGCGTGAAATGGCGCACGCAATGTACCTTGCTGGTTTTGATGTAAAAGACGTTCACATGACCGATTTAATTTCGGGTCGTGAAACTTTGGAGGATATTCAGTTTATTGGCGCTGTGGGAGGTTTTTCAAATAGTGATGTGTTAGGTTCTGCAAAAGGTTGGGCAGGAGCCTTTTTGTACAATGAAAAAGCCAATGCTGCTTTAAAGAATTTCTTTAAGAGGGAAGACACCCTTTCGGTGGGAATCTGTAATGGCTGTCAGTTGTTTTTAGAGCTAGACCTCATTAACCCAGAGCACAAGCAGCTTTCAAAAATGCATCATAACAATTCTCGTAAACACGAAAGTTCTTTTACAAGTGTGACCGTTCAAAAAAACAATAGTGTGATGCTTTCTTCTTTAGAAGGTGCCACTTTGGGTGTTTGGATAAGCCATGGAGAAGGAAAATTTCATTTACCTATGGCAGAAAAAAATTATAACATCGTTGCCAAATACGGCTATGAAGAGTATCCGGCAAACCCGAACGGAAGTGATTACAATACTGCCATGCTTTGCGATACAACCGGAAGACACTTAGTCACCATGCCCCATATTGAACGTTCCATGTTTCAGTGGAATTGGGCAAACTACCCTCAAGGCAGGAAAGATGAGGTTTCGCCATGGCTAGAAGCTTTTGTAAACGCCCGAAATTGGTTGGAGAAAAAATAAAATTTCAAAATAAACAGATTATTAATTTTTAAGGTAGGGTTCTATTTTTGTTAGATGTTTACTTAAAAAAGGCCTATAAATACAATAGAGCTTCACAAATAAATTAGAAAATGTTGTTTATTTGTTCAACTTAAAATATATTAGCTGTCGTAATATTGTTTATTTGCCCCCAAATCAATTAAACATTTCAATCTTATCCATGAAAAAATTAATTTTAGTACTATTTCTTTTTGCAAGTCTTAGTGTTTTATCACAAGAAAAAAATAGTAAAACACCTATAGCAATCACAGAAGCTTCTTCAAAACATTTTAATATCTATCCTAACCCGGTCGAAGATAGATTAAGCATTATTACTTCGTTGGAAGATTATACTATTGAAATTATAAATTCCTTAGGGCAAGTAGTTACTTTACAAAAAAACAACCAAGGGTTTCAAACAATAGATTATAGTAACCACCTAAGTGGGCTATACATTTTAAGACTTACTTCTGGAGCTATTTCAGAAACCTTTAAAATAGTTAGACTATAAAATAATTCCCTATATTAATTAAGTGAAGCCCTAAGGGGCTTCATTTTTTTTAAAGGAGTCTTAATTTTTTTTTCTACTTTGCATTATAGAAATTTAGGCTATGAGTGATATTAAAAGACTTTTTGATTTTCCCTATTACCAACTTACAACATATTCCTTAGAAAATGCCTTAGTAACCAAATACAATGGTACTTGGGTTAGTACCTCTACCAAAGAATATATTGAAAAAGCAAACGCTATAAGTCGTGGACTGCTTAAATTAGGAGTTAAAAAAAATGATAAAGTTGCTATTATCTCCATGACCAATCGCACCGAATGGAATATTTGCGACATTGGTATTTTACAACTTGGCGCACAAGATGTACCTATTTACCCTACCATTTCTGAAGAAGATTACGAATATGTGCTAAATCATAGTGAAAGTGTTGTGTGTTTTGTCTCCTGCAAAGAAGTATTGGACAAAATAAATAAAATAAAAAATAACGTCCCTAGCCTAAAAGCAATCTATTCTTTTGAAAACATTGAAGACTGTCCTAACTGGGATGAAGTCCTCAAATTGGGTGAGGATGAAAGTAATCAAGAGGAGGTGGAAAAGCTAAAGGATTCTGTAAATGAACATGATGTAGCCACTTTAATTTACACCTCAGGAACAACTGGGCGTCCCAAAGGGGTTATGCTAACTCATAAAAACATTGCCAGCAATGCTATTTATAGTGCCGCAAGACTGCCCATAGATTTAGGACATTCAAAAGCATTAAGCTTTCTTCCTGTTTGTCATATTTATGAGCGAATGCTCCTTTACATGTATCAATATTGTGGGGTGCGAATTCATTTCGCAGAATCCCTAGAGACCATTAGCGACAATCTAAAAGAAATTAAACCCGAAGTCATGACCGCCGTTCCTAGACTTCTCGAAAAAGTATATGATAAAATATATGCAAAGGGTGCCGATTTAACCGGAATTAAAAAGAAGCTTTTCTTTTGGGCGGTTGCATTAGGTTTGGAATACGAACCCTATGGCCAAAATGGTTGGTGGTACGAATTTAAACTGAAAATTGCGCGCAAGCTCATTTTCAGTAAATGGCAAGAGGCCTTGGGCGGAAATTTAAAAGCCATAGCTTCGGGAAGTGCAGCACTACAACCAAGATTAGCTAGGGTTTTTAACGCCGCTGGAATTCCAGTCATGGAAGGCTACGGCTTAACCGAAACTTCCCCCGTAGTTTCAGTTAATGATATGCGAAAGGGTGGTTTTAAAATTGGAACAGTAGGGAAACCTATTGCCGAAACCGAAGTAAAAATTGCCGAAGATGGTGAAATACTTATTAAAGGGCCGCAAGTAATGATAGGGTATTACAAAGACCCAAACCAAACTGCCGAAGTTTTAAAAAATGGTTACTTCCACACAGGAGATATTGGTGAAATAGACGAAGAAGGGTTCTTAAAAATTACCGACCGTAAAAAAGAAATGTTCAAAACCAGTGGCGGAAAATATATTGCCCCTCAACTCATGGAAAATGCTTTAAAACAATCTCGCTTTATTGAACAAGTGATGGTGATTGGGGAAGGTGAAAAAATGCCCGCCGCATTAATACAACCCAACTGGGAATTTATTGCCGATTGGAACAAAAGGAAAAATAAAGGACTGCCAGACGACCCTAAGCAATTAGTTACAAATGAAAAACTTTTAGAAAGAATTCAGGAAGAAATAGACCTATACAATGAGCGTTTTGGTAAGTGGGAAAAAATTAAAGCTTTTGAGCTTACTCCCGATGTTTGGAGTATCGAAGCGGGCCACCTCACTCCTACTATGAAAATGAAACGTAAAATTATTAAAGAAAAATACTTAGCACTTTATAATAAAATCTATGAACACAAAAATTAATCTTGAAGTACTACTCCCAAAACATTGAATAAACTAGCTTGAGAAGTAAATAATTTGTTCTGTAATGTATTTAATTTCATTTGCGATTCTATAAAACTGTTTTCCCTAGCATTAACCAAAAACAAACTACTCTCACCCATTAAAAATTTGCGTTCTTCAGCAGCAACCATTTTTTGGTAATTAGATACCAAATCAATGGCAAGAATTTCCTGCTCTTTATACGAATTTACTTCAGCAAAGGTCTCTTGTATCTTGTTTCTAAGCCTTACCAAGGTACTCATTTGTTCAAATTGGGCCTCTTGAAGCTTTACTTTGGCAAGTTGTAATGCTCCCCTTTCTTTTCTTAAAAACAAAGGAAAATAGACATTAACCCCGGCAAAATAATTATCGGTATTAAAGGAATTGATTGCTTCAGGAGTTTCGGAATAAAAATTATACTCTAAGTCAATTTTAGGAAGTAAATTATTTGTCTTTACTCTTTTTTCAATGGTTAAAATTTCTACTTTATTATTAAGTATAGTAAGCTTGGGATGGTTTTCTAACAAGTTTTTGTTTAAAGCCATGCCATCCATTTCAAAAACCTCATTCAATAACTCATGAGTTAATTCCTGCGGAATCACATTGGGTTGCAACTCAATTGGAACGTCATTTTCTAACCATAAATAGTTGGATAATTTTAGGGCATTTTTTGTAAAATCAAGTTCGGCCTGTTGTAATCCTAAAAGCCTATTTTGGGCTGTAAGTTTGGCTTCCGTACTGTCAATCGCAGGCCTGTCCCCAGCTTGAATACTTTTTTTAACGGCATTAAAACGCACCAAGGCGTTTGTGTAAGAATCTTTAAAAATGGCAACTTCTTTATAGGATAATAACCAATTAAAATACGCAATCGCAGATTCATATAGCACTTGGTTTAGCAACAAATCTCTTTCGGCTTTGGTTTGCTTTTCATAAAGTTTTGCTTGTTTTAATTGCGCCATCCGGTCGTTAATAAGCAACCCTTCTGCTAAAGAAAAAGAGATTCCTGCACTATATAGGCCGTCACTAGGCACAAATGCTTCGGGGTTTAAAAAATCTCCTGTATTTTGTTGCAACTTTCCTTTCAGTTCTATCCCATACCACGTGGGGATTTTAAAAACCGCATCCAACTTATCAAAGTATTCGGTGTTTTTAAACTTTTTCCTGTCGTAATCAACTTCTATGGAGGGATCAAACGCCCCTCTTGCCTTTAAAAGTTGTGCTTCACCCATTTTTAAAGTTAGATTTGCCTGCTTTGCCAGCGGATGAAATTGTTTTACGAAACCAAGGTATTCCTCAAAAGGAAGGACTTCCTTTGGAGTTTCTTGAGCCCATAAAAAGGGAGTCCA
Organism: Flavobacteriaceae bacterium; assembly: GCA_041392205.1. Taxonomy (GTDB): domain Bacteria; phylum Bacteroidota; class Bacteroidia; order Flavobacteriales; family Flavobacteriaceae; genus Halomarinibacterium. Next base: position 335,767 of record JAWKMO010000003.1, read on the forward strand.
AAAAAGGAAAATCAATTTCCATTTTAAACGTAATATCCGTTGCATTTACACTTTATTTTTATCGCTATTATTTGCTTGCGGTTGATAATAATTGGGCGGAAAACCATTCAGTTTCCTCCATATTTCAAACCAAATAGGGACATCGTCAAGTAAGGCGAGTGAAAAAGCTCCCGAACCCACACGAATAGCCTTAGGCCAAGGTTGATCTTTGGGGTCTGGTGATACCAAAATTCGAAACTTTCCATTAGCACTTATAAAATTTTCAATGGCCACTACCGTTCCACCATAGGTTCCGTAGGACAAATTGGGCCACCCTTTAAAAATAATGGCAGGCCATCCATCAAACTGTACACGAACCTTCTCTCCCAAATGAATTAAAGGAATATCGATAGGATCTATATAGGTTTCAACAGCAAATTCATAGTTTGAAGGCATAATGGTGACCAAGCCCTCCCCTTCTTTAAAAGTTTCACCAATACCTCCTTTAACGGCTTTGTTTATATACCCATCTTGAGGAGCACGCACGTACAACATGCTATTTCTAATTTCATAATTGCTAAAATCATTCTCCAGTTTTGCCACTTGTGCTTGGGTTTCAAATTCTCCCGATTGCGCTGTAAAACGCTCACTTTGTGCTTTTGAAATTTTATCGGCATATTCTGCTGCAATCCTATTGCGCTCTACTTGCCAATTAATAACCTCATTTTTAGAAGCCAACAGCTTATTTTCTTGGGAAATCAGCTTTGCCTGATTTTCCTGAAGTTTTAGACGTTTTTCTTCCACATCGGTCATGGCTTTAAGGCCCTCTTGCATTAAAGTATTAGTGCGCTCAAATTGTCTTTCGGCAATAGAAAGATGGGTCTTCGCTGCCTCTAAATCGATACTGTCGCTTATTACTTTTAACTGTGCCTGCTTGAGCTTGTTTTTAGCTTGTTCTATTTTAAGTTCCCGCTCACTGAACAAGGCAGAAATTTGATTTTCCAGAGCCTTTATTTTCTCTTTATAAGAAGTAACTGAAAGCTCCTTAGCATCAATTTGAATTTCGGTTCTATCCATTAATTTAGGGTCAAAATATTCGCTTTTAATTTCCGAAATATGTAAAATTGTATCCCCTTTTTTTACAAATTGTCCTTCCTTAACGTACCATTTTTCAATTTTCCCGGGGATTGGAGATTGAATGGTTTGAGGTCTTTGTTCTGGCTGTAAGGTTGTTAAATAGCCTTTTCCACTAACCGTTTGAGTCCAAGGAAGGAGCAGCACTATAAATACTATCACAGAAAATACTTTAAGCATTCTGTTGAAATATTTATAATGTGTACGATTAAATACTTTTTTAGATACTTCAAATTGTTGAAGATCTAACACTGTCTTTTTAGCATCGTCATCACTTTTATACATAACTACGATATTAGAGTTCCATTACGCAATTCTATTTTTTTATCCACTTTGGTTTCCCAATAAGGCTCTCTACTCACTACGATAAGTCCCCAATCGCGGTTGGGTTTGGTGAGATAAGCAACAATGGCTTGAGCCTCTTTAACATCAAACTGGTCTAAGGGTTCTTTAAGTATAAAAAACTTAGGTCTTTTAAGAATGGCTCTTGCCAAAATGATCTTTTTTGAAAGGGTATAAGAAATTTTTTTTCCTTCTGGATAGAGAATGGTTTGCAAGCCTTTTTCTTGGCTTTTTACAAAATCGGTAAGCCCTACCAAATCAATAATTTCGTGAATAAATTTGGCATCGATAGAGGTGTCTCCAAAGGTTAAATTTTCGAGTATGGTTCCTTCAAAAGGAGTTTCCTCAGCCAAGGAAATTCCTAGTAAGGTTCTATAGTTATTTAACTTTACGGTATTTTGATGAAAATTATTAATATAAAAATCCCCTTGAGTGGGTTCAATTATACCCGCTAAAAGTCTTAAAAAGGTTGATTTTCCAGAACCGCTATCGCCCTGTAATAAAATTTTTTGTTTCGCCGGTATATGCAATGAAATGCTATTTAAAATAAGGTCTTCCCCATCCTGATAACTTATGTTTTTCAATTCAATATCCATTTCAGTATTCAAATCAAGATCCACATAACCCTTTTGGTTTTCTAAATCTTTATCCAAAACTTGACCCAATTTTTCCAAAGAAGTTAGAACATCATAAAAGCTCTCTAATCCTAAAATTAGTTTTTCTACAGAACCAATAATTAATAAAATGATAATTTCGGCAGCCACAAATTGACCTATATTCATTTGTTGGTTTAACACCAATAATCCTCCCACCACTAATAAACCAGCCGTGACGAGTAATTTGAAAACAATCATTTTTGAAAACTGAAAGGCCAATATCTTAAAATGCTTCTCTCTTGCTAAAACATAATTCATTACTAACTTGTCGTTCTTATCGAGAGCCAATTGGGTTTTTCCTGACAGCTTAAAACTAACAACAGACCTCGCAATTTCCTGAATCCAATGCGCTACTTTGTACTTGTGCTTGGATTCTTCAAGACTCGTTTGCAAACCTTTTTGAGCCGAATATTTAAACAACACATAAATTAATCCTAGTAGTAATAGGCCATAGATGATAAAAAAGGGGTGATATAAGGAAAGCAGTATTAATCCTAATAATATCTGAAGTAATGCAGCCGGAAAATCGATTAAAAGCTTAGAAACTCCTTTTTGTACATTTAAAATATCAAAAAAGCGATTGGCTAATTCAGGAGGATATGCATTATGAAACTCGCTCATTTTTATCTTAGGGAACCTATTGCTAAACTCAAAAGAGGCTCTAACAAATAGTTTTTGTTGTATGTTTTCAATAATTCTGAATTGCAGTAACTCTAGGATTCCAACAAAAACTACCGCAAGACTTACCAAAATAACTAGTACAACCCAAGAGGTACTAATTTGGGCACCTTGAATTAAATTAACAATGGCTTGTATTCCTAAGGGAAGAGATAAACTTAAAATACCCGCAAAAATGGCATAATACAACACCTGAAGAAGGTCCTCTTTTTCCATTTTTAATAAACTCAACAACCGTTTCCAGGAGGTGATAAAAGTATTTTTCATAGGGCTTATTTAAGACACTTAAGAACTAAATCATTAAAGAAATCGGGAGCTGTAACTTCTTCATTACAGTTAGTAATGGTAGGAAAATGATCTTTTAAAAACTGTTGATGTAAGATGCCTTCCAGTACGGTACTGGAAAGACTTAAAGAATACTTATAGTTAGGCTTTATGCTTACAATTATTTCCTGTAAACGCAAAACAAGCCTTTTGTATACCTTAAAATAACCTTCTTCATTTTCGGCATCTACTTCTTTGGTTAAGTAAGATTTGGAATATTCGTTGATGATAACTCTATGCAGTGCTACTTCATCAATATGGGCAAAATTATCATCCTTACTTCTAGTAGCAGAGAGTATTTCAATCGCTTTTTTTAATTTTTGAAACGGATTGGTAATCTCGGCGGTTTGAAAAGCTAAGATATATTCCTTCCAGCTCCAATACCAGGAAGCCAAGTACAATAAAAGCATATGTTTATTTTCAAAATAACGATAAATGGAGCTTTCATTGGATCCTATTTTTTCTCCTAATTTTTTAAAAGTAAAAGCCTCAAAGCCTATAGTATCAATTAACACTAAACTATTACTAACTATATTTTTCCCTAAATCGGAGGTTTCAGGATCTTTTTTGTAGACCCCCTCATGAACTAAAACTCTAACTGAATGTTCTAAATACTTCATAAAAAAACATATTTAATCGCAAATATAATAGTATTACTATCATATTTGTTAGTATTAGTATTATTTTAACAAATCAAATTAATTATATTCAATATTATGCATGCATAGTATTTTTTTGTATATTTGGATTTCTAAAATCATTTTCATTGAAAGAAAAAACCATAGACTATATTTTAAGAGCTACCTGGATGGCGGTTTCTAAAATGTATAACGAAGAAGCGGGTAAAAAGGATAGTACCATGGCAACGGGATTTGCACTCATTAGTATAGACCCAGAAGAAGATACGCCTTCCACTTCTCTAGGCCCTAAAATGGGTATGGAAGCCACGAGTCTTTCTCGCACCCTTAAAAGCATGGAAAATAAAGGATTAATAGAAAGACGTCCCAACCCTGCCGATGGACGAAGTGTGCTAATACACCTAACACCTTTTGGAAAAGAAATGAGAGAATTTTCAAAAGGAGTGGTGCTTCGTTTTGACGAAGCCGTAAAGGAAAGAATTTCTGAAGAAGATCTTGCCACTTTCAAAAAAGTTGCCCATTCTATTATGGAGATGGTTCAAACAAAAAATTTATTCGCTACCGAAAAAATATCATAACATGACAAAAAGAAGAATTACTAAAGTAGCAGTCATTGGCTCTGGCATTATGGGAAGTGGCATCGCTTGCCATTTTGCCAACGTAGGAGTAGAAGTATTGCTCCTCGATATTATCCCTAGAGAAATAAACGACACAGAAAAAGCAAAAGGATTAACCCTTGAATCAAAAAATGTTCGCAATAGAATTGTGAACGAAGCACTTGCGCATGCTATAAAAAGTAATCCGGCCCCACTCTATCACAAATCGTTTGCAAGTAGAATCACCACCGGAAATTTGGAAGATGATATTGCCAAAGTAAAAGAGGTTGATTGGATTATTGAAGTGGTGGTAGAACGTTTGGATATTAAAAAACAGGTGTTCGAAAATCTAGAAAAATACAGAACCCCAGGCACTATAATTACTTCAAATACTTCTGGTATTCCTATAAAATTCATGAGCGAAGGAAGAAGTGAAGATTTTCAGAAACATTTCTGCGGCACCCATTTTTTCAATCCTCCACGCTATTTAAAGTTATTTGAAGTAATCCCCGGACCTAAAACCGATCCGCAAATTTTAGATTTTTTAATTGGTTACGGAGAACAATTTCTGGGCAAAACCTCCGTGCTTGCCAAAGACACGCCCGCTTTTATTGGAAACAGAATTGGAATCTTTGGTATTCAAAGCCTTTTCCATTTGGTAAAAGAAATGGGACTCACCGTAGAAGAAGTAGATAAACTCACCGGGCCGGTGATTGGTCGCCCAAAGTCGGCTACCTTCCGTACCGTCGATGTCGTAGGACTAGATACGTTAGTGCATGTAGCCAACGGTATTTACGATAATTGTCCTAAAGACGAAGCCCACGAGCTTTTTAAACTACCCGATTTTGTTCAAAAACTACTCGACAACAAATGGCTAGGGAGTAAAAGTGGACAAGGTTTTTATAAAAAAATGACCCAGGAAGATGGAAGTAGTGAAATCTTAACTTTAGACCTTGAAACTGTTGACTATCGCTCTGCTAAAAAGGCCTCTTTTGCTACGTTGGAATTAACCAAAAGTGTGGATAAAGTCATCGACCGTTTCCCTATTCTCATCAGCGGAAAAGACAAAGCCGGTGAATTTTATCGAAAAAATTTCGGCGGAATGTTTGCCTATGTCACCCACCGTATCCCTGAAATATCAGACGAATTATATAAAATAGACGCCGCCATGAAAGCAGGTTTTGGTTGGGAAAATGGCCCTTTTGAAATTTGGGATGCTATTGGTATCGATAAAGGTTTAGAATTAATTACAGCCATTGGAAAAGAACCTGCGGCTTGGATTCAGGAAATGAAAGACGCCGGCATTACTTCATTTTATACTGTGAAAGACGGTGCTACCTTTTATTATGATATCCCACAGAAAAAACATGTAAAAGTACCCGGACAGGATGCGTTTATTATTCTGGACAACATTCGTAAAAGTAAAGAAGTTTTTAAAAACTCCGGAGTGGTGGTAGAAGATTTAGGCGACGGAATATTAAACTGTGAATTCCAGAGTAAAATGAACAGTATTGGAGGGGATGTACTTGCCGGAATCAACAAAGCTATTGACTTAGCTGAAAAGGAATACGACGGATTAGTTATTGGAAATCAGGGTGCCAACTTCTCTGTGGGTGCCAATATTGGAATGATTTTTATGATGGCGGTTGAACAAGAATATGATGAGTTAAATGCCGCTATAAAATATTTCCAAGATACGGTGATGCGCTTACGTTACTCTTCTATTCCTACGGTGGTTGCGCCCCATGGAATGACGCTGGGTGGTGGGTGTGAATTAACCCTTCACGCAGATCGTGTGGTTGCTGCTGCCGAAAGTTATATAGGTTTGGTGGAATTTGGAGTTGGTGTGATTCCGGGTGGGGGTGGCAGTAAGGAAATGGCATTACGGGCTTCCGATAGTTTTATGAAAGATGATGTGGAATTAAACCGCCTTCAGGAGTATTTCTTAACGATTGGGATGGCCAAAGTGTCTACGTCGGCTTACGAAGCCTACGATTTAGATATCCTGAAAAAAGGAAAAGATATTGTGGTGGTTAATAAAGATCGCCAAATAGCCACGGCAAAAGCCATTGCGAGACAAATGGCAGATCAAGGCTATACCAAACCCGTAAAACGAAAAGATGTAAAAGTATTGGGGAAACAAGCGCTTGGAATGTTCTTGGTAGGTACCGATTCCATGGAAGCCAGTCACTACATTAGTGAACACGATCAAAAAATCGCCAATAAACTAGCCTATGTGATGGCAGGAGGCGATTTAAGTGAACCCACTTTAGTAACAGAACAATATCTATTGGATTTAGAACGAGAAGCCTTCTTAAGTCTTTGCGGAGAACGAAAAACGCTAGAACGATTACAACATATGATTCAAAAAGGGAAACCGCTTCGCAACTAGTTGCGAAGAGAAATGAGTATTGAGTAGTAAGAATTGAGAAATGCATAAAGTAGAAGATTTAATCATTTGGAAAAAGTCTATTGACTTAACAAAGAATATTTATCTTTTAGTTTCTGAAATTTCAAAAGATGAAAAATATGGACTTATTTCTCAAATTAAAAGAAGTGCGGTTTCAATTCCTTCAAATATAGCAGAAGGAGCCGGAAGAAATTCAACTAATGAATTCAAGCATTTTTTGGGTATGGCCAATGGATCAACATATTAATTACAGACACAACTATTATTATTGGAAGAATTAAACTTAATAAAAAAGGAAAAAATTAAACCCCTAATTGAACAATGTATTGAGATACAAAAAATGAATTATTCATTTCAACAAAAGCTATAATTCTCAATACTCAATACTAACATCTCAATTCTAAATAAATGAAAACAGCATACATCGTAAAAGCATACAGAACGGCCGTAGGGAAAGCCCCCAGAGGATTGTTCCGTTTCAAAAGAGCCGATGAATTGGCCGCAGAAACCATCCAGTACATGATGAAGGAACTGCCCAATTTGGATAAAACCCGTATTGACGACGTCATCGTGGGAAATGCGATGCCAGAAGGTTCACAAGGGTTGAATATGGCACGATTTATCTCTTTAATTGGCTTAAATTCAGTAGATGTTCCAGGTGTTACTGTCAACCGATTTTGTGCCTCTGGAGTAGAAACCATTGCTATGGCAACGGCTAAAATCCAAGCAGGAATGGCCCATTGTATTATTGCGGGAGGTGCCGAAAGCATGAGCGCCGTGCCTATGTCGGGCTTTAAACCCGAACTCAATTACGACATTGTAAAAGCTGGACACCCAGATTATTATTGGGGCATGGGAAATACTGCAGAGGCGGTTGCCAATCAGTTTAAGGTATCGCGAGAAGACCAAGATCAATTTGCGTATGAGTCGCATCAGAAAGCATTAAAAGCCCAGGCTGAAAATAGATTTCAAGATCAAATTGTGCCTATTGAGGTAGAACAAACTTTTGTAAATACTGAAGGCAAAAGAGAAACCCAAAAATATACAGTAACTAAAGACGAAGGACCAAGAGCAGATACCTCACTGGCATTACTGGCAAAATTGCGTCCGGTTTTTTCAGCAAAAGGAAGTGTGACAGCTGGGAACTCATCGCAAATGAGTGATGGAGCAGCATTTGTAATGATTATGAGCGAGGAAATGGTAAAAGAATTAAACCTTGAACCCATCGCGCGATTGGTCAATTTTGCGGCAGCGGGTGTTGAACCCCGTATCATGGGAATTGGCCCTGTAAAGGCAATTCCAAAGGCATTAAAGCAAGCCGGGTTACAACAAAAAGACATCGAACTCATCGAATTAAACGAAGCCTTTGCCTCGCAATCCCTTGCAGTAATAAGAGAACTGGATTTAAACCCAGATATTATTAATGTTAATGGGGGTGCTATTGCCCTAGGACATCCTTTAGGGTGTACGGGATCTAAGCTGTCGGTCCAATTATTTGATGAAATGCGGAAACGAAACATGAAAAACAACTACGGAATGGTTACCATGTGTGTGGGTACGGGACAAGGTGCGGCGGCCATTTATGAATTTTTGAATTAAAAATAGAATAGAGAGCAGAGAAAAAAGAAAATAGAGAAAAGTGAGTTTTAAGCAACGACATAATTACAAAAATTTGAAGATTTGGTTACTTGGTTTAGAAATTGCCAATCAAGTCTCAGATTTATTATTAGAGTTTCCTACTCACGAACGATATGACCTTTCCTCTCAAATTAGCAGATGTTCGATATCTATTCCAAGTAATATTGCTGAAGGATCTGCAAAAACAGACAAATCATTCAGTAATTATCTTGATATATCACTGGGTTCTTCATTTGAGCTGGGAACTCAATTATTAATTGCTCATCACAGACAATATATAACAATTGAAACAGTAACAAAACTGGAAGAAAAAATTGAAGAATTTCAAAAAATGACCATGGGTTTTCAAAATAAACTCAGTAGATAAGTCTCTTTTCGATTCTCTTTTTTCTCTATTCTTTAATACAAATAAACAATGGAAAAAAACATAAACAACAACCTCCTTCGCGGTGGGCAGTTCTTAGTAAAAGAAACTGCTTGTAAAGACGTATTTACTCCAGAAGACTTTTCTGAAGAGCAAAAAATGATGAAAGAAGCGGTAATCGAATTCAATGACCGTGAAATTATTCCACATAAACCACGTTTCGAAGCAAAAGATTATGCCTTAACAGAATCCGTATTGAAAAAAGCAGGAGATCTTGGGTTTTTAGGAGTAGCCGTACCTGAGGAATATGGCGGACTAGGAATGGGTTTTGTATCTACCATGCTTACTTGCGATTATATTTCCAGTGGAACAGGGTCTTTTAGTACGGCTTTTGGAGCACATACCGGGATTGGTACCATGCCCATTACTTTATATGGAACGGAAGCACAAAAGCAAAAATATGTTCCTAAATTGGCTACGGGTGAATGGTTTGGTGCCTATTGTTTAACCGAGCCCGGCGCAGGAAGTGATGCCAACAGCGGTAAAACAAAAGCTGTCTTAAGTGAGGATGGTACGCACTACAAAATTAGCGGTGGAAAAATGTGGATTTCCAATGCAGGGTTCTGCCAATTGTTTATTGTTTTTGCACGCATTGAAGATGATAAAAATATTACCGGATTTATTGTAGAAAATGACCCAAGCAACGGAATTTCCTTAGGCGAAGAAGAACACAAACTTGGAATCCGCGCCTCCTCTACCCGTCAGGTGTTTTTTAATGAAACCAAAGTGCCGGTGGAGAATATGCTTTCCGAAAGAGGAAACGGTTTCAAAATTGCCATGAACGCCCTTAACGTGGGTAGAATTAAATTAGCGGCTGCCTGTCTGGATTCCCAACGACGTATTACTACGACTGCGGTGGAGTATGCCAACGAACGCAAGCAATTTAATACCCCTATTGCTCAATTTGGTGCCATTAAAACAAAAATTGCCCAAATGGCTACCTCAGCCTATGCCGGGGAAAGTGCATGTTACCGTGCTGCTAAAAATATTGAAGACCGAATTGCCATCCGAATCAGTGAAGGCAATAGCCATCAGGAAGCCGAATTAAAAGGCGTGGAAGAATATGCTATTGAGTGTTCCATCTTAAAAGTAGCGGTTTCAGAAGATGTGCAAAACTGTGCCGATGAGGGGATTCAGATTTTCGGCGGAATGGGTTTTAGTGAAGACACCCCCATGGAAGCAGCTTGGCGTGATGCTCGTATCGCCCGAATCTACGAAGGAACCAACGAGATTAACCGCATGCTTTCCGTAGGAATGTTGGTAAAAAAAGCGATGAAAGGCCACGTAGATTTATTAGGTCCTGCCCAAGCGGTAGCTAATGAATTAACCGGAATTCCCTCCTTCGATGTTCCCGATTACAGTGAATTGTTTTCCGAAGAAAAACAAATGATTGCCAACTTGAAAAAAGTATTCTTGATGGTAGCAGGAGCAGCCGTACAAAAATACGGCCCCGATTTGGATGAACATCAGCAATTACTCATTGCCGCCAGTGATATTTTAATTGAAATCTATATGGCTGAAAGCACCCTATTGCGTACCGAAAAGAATGCCAAACGTTTTGGTGAAAAAGAACAAGCGGTTCAAATTGCCATGGCGAAATTGTATTTGTACAATGCGGTCTCTATTGTAGAAAAGAACGGAAAAGAAAGTATTATTTCCTTTGCGGAAGGTGACGAACAACGTATGCTCCTTATGGGCCTAAAGCGCTTTGTAAAATACACCAACTACCCCGATATCGTAGATTTACGCAATCTAATTGCCGAAAAAGTAACGGCAGAAAATAAATACCCTTTTTAACTGTCCCCTCGAGTGCCATCGAGAGGCAATACACCTAAACCGCTTTTCAGTTGATGAGGAGCGGTTTTTTATGTTTCACTGATAAATAACTATTTGACTCCTTTCAAAAGGGCTTCTAACGCTTCTTTTCCCTTTTCATAATCGGGGTTTATAGTCAATGTTTGTTCGTAACAACGTATAGCTTCAGTAGTATCTCCCAAATTTAAATTGGCATTCCCTAATAGACGCCATGCATAGGTAGATTTTTCATTAAGAGTAAGATAGTATGCTAAAATGGCTTTAGCATCGCTCCATTTTTTGCCATTTTCTAAAACAGCTCCCGTGGTAAGGACATCTTCATCTTCCGTAAAATAAGCATCCGTAGTGTCCTTTTTCATTTCATTCCAAAGGTATTTTGCTTTCTCTAAACCTTCTGTTTTGTAGGCTTCCGTAAATTTATATTTTGCAGAAATGTTATATTCTTTCGGAGTTTCATTGAAAAGCACTTCAGAAACGGCATTGATAATTCTTCCTGTTCTGGCAAAATCTCGATTGGCTAAAACGGTGATTGTAATTCGTTCTTCAGGATAGACATAAAAAAGGGATTCAAAACCCGTGTCTGAACCTGTATGCATCATAATAGGTCTATCTAAATACGATTGTAAATACCAACTTAACCCAATTTTATCGCCCCAAGGAGTTTCATAATTGGGGGTTACCATCAAAGTTTCGTTTAACGGTCTTGTATATGTTTTGTGGCGTGACCGCGGCTGATTCGTAGCGCTGGAAGCGACAGCGTGAGAATCAGCTGGGGCAGTGGCGCCGCGCCAGCGGATTTATCCGCTAGGGCAATTTACGATTAATTGGGAGATTCCAATTCTGGCTCAAAATGAGCCAGAAATATATGCATTGTTGGGCACAGTAATTATTTAATCCAATTTGTTTAATCTGATCAGAGGATTATTTTAGTTTTTTTAGCTTTCTCCTTTACTTTTCGATTTCTTCGTCAAGTATTATTTCTATTGCGTTTCTCAGAATAGGAAAATACTCTATACATTCCTTTTCTTCCAACTCCATCTTGTACCTTTACTTAAAACAAAATAAATTTTAGGGTTAGTAACTAAAAAATCTGGTAGTCTGTTTTTCACAAGTTTTATGTTTTCCTTAAACGAATTTCGATTGACAATTTGTGAAGTTACTTCTCCTTGTTCAATGAGTACGTTTATCTCCGGCATTACCATATGCTTTTCGATAATCCTTCTTAAATAAACGAATGAACCTACTCCAACACCATGTGATGATAAACCAATTGCTGTATTCAATTCTTTATAAACGCTGTTGCTTATTTTCTTGTATTTTAGAATTTCTGTTGACGATAAATCAGAAATTGAAGGATGCTGACCAATTTTTATTAAAGTTGTTCCTATCACTCTAAAATTAAAAATATGAAAATGTGCACTATCTTCAGGTTTTCTTGGACAATAGAAAATCCTGTTAAAATCTCCTTTTCTTTCTAAAGTTTCTAACAAAGATTTTTCTCTTCTATCACCAGAATATCCTGATATAAAACCTGTGTCTATCAACAACCGTACTGCTTCATCATCGTGATTTGATAAGCTGAAAAACGTAGTTTCTTTTTTGCAAATTGGGCAATAACTATCGATTGTTTTCAATTTTGTAAAGTTCTTATCTCCTTCTCGATAAATTAGAAGATTTATTAGGTTGTAATCGTCAACATCGTTCAAAACATATGTTGAATACAAAGGATCTTTTAAAAGTATTTGTTCGTAGTTAAGTAATCTTTTTGCATTCATGTTTATAATTATTGTGCCCAACTTTAAGCCAAACGCTTGTTTAATTCCTTTTCTCATCTGTTACACAAATTTCGGCATATATAAATAATTAACAAACAGTATTTTACTCCTTTTTGCTCTCAGTTATTAACAAACTAGCTGTTTTTTTATACAACGTACTCACTGCCTGGATCACCGCCCATCGGGTGTTTTTTATGGGTTTGGGTTACCATATTTAGCGAAATACCACAAAGCGCTGCATCAGGACTCACCTTTTATGCTGTTTTGTAACGCTTTATGGATATCATAAAATGACAAGTAGCTCAAATTTGCGGGTTAATAATGATAAACACTATGTGTCAGCACGTAATTAGCTTATTTTAAAGGAATACCTATTTCGTTAACATAGGTTTCACGTGTGGTGACAATAGCGAACTGGGGAAACTGGTTTGGTTAGGAGCATCAGGAAAATTTTGGCATTCAAAACAAATGGCAGGAAAGTTGGTAAACTGCGCATTGTCCCGTAAGCCCATCTTGGGAAAATCTTGTGGGGTAAATAATGCCATAGCAGGCTGGTTGGTGGTTACATGCATTTCGATACCAGAACTTTCGAAAATAAACTCGCTTTTATGAGGGCCCTCTTTTAAGACAAAAAGGAGTGTCAAGGCCACATAATGTCCCTTAAAGTGTGGCGGTGTAGGAGCAAATAGTCAAATGGCGTGTCATAGACATCCAGTAATCGACCTGTTGGAGCAAGGCGTTCATCCGTTTCCAAAACTTGGTTGCTATTTATATAAAGGGTATTTCCGTTCACACTTCCTATACCCTCTAAATTAAAATAAGAATGATTGGTTATATTAAGTACCGTGGGAGCATCGGTAGTAGCCGTATAGGTAATTTGCAAACGGTGTTCTATTAATTGGTATTTTGCCCATACTTTTAGATTTCCAGGGAAGCCGTGTGCTCCTTCCCTACTTTCCAAAGAAAAAAGAACAAAAGGATTTGTTCCTTCGGTTACTTCTTCCACCTTCCAAAGTTGCTTATCGAATCCTTCATTACCTCCATGTAAGGTAATTGTATTTTTAAGCGGGTAAAATGTTTCTTTTATAAAAAATCCTCCTTTTGAAATTCGTCCCGCATACCGTCCAATGGTCGCTCCCATACAAAAGTTGTGTTTTTGATAGGAAGCCGTTGTGTAATCTTCGGCATTAGGAAGGCCCACAACGACATCGATAAGCTCCCCTTGTTTATTAGGCACTTGCAATCGCATGAGCGTAGCGCCATAATTAGTAAGGGTGCATGACATCCCCTGATTGTTTTTAAGTTGAATGGTTGTTACTTTCAAAAGTATTTTATGGTATCTTTATTGCATCTACAAAGTACTACATAAAAAACCATTTTATGTCCAAGGAATTTAATTTATCAACACTTTTAACTGTTTTAGTATTTATTTTTTGCTTTTCTGAAGGATTGTCACAAGGGGATAGTCAGGTGTATCTAGTTGATATAGCACAAAATACAAAGGGATTTCAGTTTCAGAATTTCAAAAAAATTTCTACTGATAAAGGCTATAATAATCAGCCGTACTTTAAAGACAATACCACCCTATTGTATGCCAAAAACAAGGAAGGACAAACCGATATAGGCTGCTATAATCTTATTGAAAATTCAGAAATTTTCTGGAACTCAAAAACCGAAGGAGGCGAATACTCGCCACAGCCTATTCCCAACAGGGATGACATCGCTGCCGTGCGGTTGGATCCGGACGGGCTTCAGCGGTTGTATCGATATCCCAAAAACGGTGTGGGCAAGGAACTTATCCCAAATGCCGTGGTGGTCTACTATTGTTTTTATGATGAAAACACGGTAGTGAGTTCGGTAATTATCACAGAGGAATTACACTTAATTGTGTACGACTTAAAAGGGGAACAATCGTATAAACTGTTAAAAGGTAGTGGACGTTCTATTCATAAAATTCCATTAAAGGAAGCGGTTAGTTATTCCGCTGAAAATGAAGAACTCAATTTTGACATATACCAACTGGATATGGACGGTTTGGAGAGTTATTTTATTTGCCAACTGCCTATTGGTGTTCAGGATTACGTATGGTGGGATGATGCCAGAATTATTATAGGTAGTGGTGCACAACTTTTTATGTATGATTTATTCAGCACTGACGAATGGAAAAAAATTGCCGATTTTTCGGAACACAATATTACAAATATCACACGCTTGGCTATAAGCCCAGACGGCACTCAACTGGCGCTAGTAGCAGAACCCAAAAACTAAATGTATGAAGCATTATTTTATAGTATTTCTCCTTGTTTCAACTTCTGTGGTTTCACAAACAGATTCCAGATTGTACGATATCATTTCTGAAATTTCTTCCGAAAGAATTGAAAAAGACATTACTACCCTTGCCAATTTTGGCACACGCCATACGCTAAGCGATACGGTTTCCAATACCCGAGGCATTGGGGCTGCGCGACGCTGGATTAAAAAAGAATTTGAGATTATTTCTAACGATTGCAATAACTGCCTGGAGGTTTTTTATCAAAAAGATTTAGTCAAAGAAGGAGCCAACAACCGCATTACCAAAGATGTTTGGGTCGTGAATGTGGTAGCCATACAAAAAGGAACCAAGTTCCCCAATCGCTACATTATTATGAGTGGAGATATCGATTCCCGAATTAGTGACCCTAATAATTTTACAGAGGATGCTCCCGGTGCCAATGATAATGCCAGTGGCATGGCAGGCACGCTGGAAGCTGCGCGGGTGCTTTCAAAATACACCTTTGAAAATAGCATCATTTACTTAGGCTTGAGTGGTGAGGAACAAGGACTGTTTGGTGGAAAAGGTTTTGCAGAATATATGAAGCAAAACGAAATGGACGTAATAGGTATTTTTAATAACGATATGATAGGTAATACTACCGGAGTGGATGGCGTAGAAAGCAATCGAGACTTCAGAATTTTTAGTGAACCCGTCCCTCCCACGGAAACCGAAAAAGAACGTACTGCCCGCCGATTTTACGGGGGCGAAGTAGACGGAATTTCAAGACAATTGGCTCGTTATGTCTATAACACCATAAAAACCTATATGCCAGAAATGAATCCTATTATGGTGTATCGGTTAGATCGTTTTGGCCGTGGTGGCCATCATAGGCCTTTTAACGATGTAGGTTTTGCAGGTATTAGAATTATGGAAGCCCACGAAAATTACAATCAGCAACACCAAGATATTCGTATGGAAAATGGAATTGAATATGGTGACAAACTAAAATTTGTCAATTTTGATTATGCCAAAAAACTTACCGCTGTTAACGCTATTAATTTAGCTTCTTTAGCTTGGGCGCCTCCAGCACCCAAAAATGTCGCCATTGGAGGTGTGGTAGAACCCTCTGCAAAACTGAAATGGGATAAAGTAGAGGGTGCTATGGGCTATAAAATTTATTGGAGAGACACTACTTCTCCTACTTGGGATTATAGTAGGTATGTAGGCAATGTTTCCGAATTTACCCTAGAAGGAATCGTTATAGACAACTTCTTTTTTGGAGTAGCTTCCGTAGGTAAAGAGGGTCATGAAAGTGTTGTTGTATTTCCAAATTCAATTATTAGAAAGTAAATTACAAAAAGTAAAATCTCAAACTCCAAAATGGATAAACCATATAATTTAGAGGACAGAACATTTTTATTTGCAAAAAAGGTCAGAAAATTGGTTTATGAATTTAAGAAAAGTCTTCAAAATTCAGAGGATGGAAAACAGCTAATTCGTTCTTCTGGTTCCGTTGCCGCAAATTATATTGAAGCAAATGAACACCTTAGTAATAAAGATTTTGATTTCAGAATTAAAATTTGTAGAAAGGAAGCAAAAGAATCTATTTTGTGGTTACGATTACTTACCAATGAATTTAATTTAGAAAAACATCAGATATTATTAGAGCTAACCGAAGAAGCTATTGAACTTAAAAATATTTTTTCTTCAATTGTAGAAAAAAGAAAAACAAAAAATAACTAATTTGAGATTTGAGATTTGTGATTTTTAAAAAACAACTATGAGAAAATTAAACTTTCTAATTATTATACTGCTTTTTAGTATTTCTTCAAGTGCCCAATTTTCAAAACAAGACACGTTAAGAGGGAGCATCACACCCGAAAGAGCTTGGTGGGATTTGCAACACTATACCCTTTCGGTAGAAGTCTTTCCCGAAGAAAAATCGATTAAAGGAGTTAATAGTATTTCTTATACAGTATTGGAGCCTAATAATAGCATGCAAATAGATCTTCAACAGCCCATGAAGATTAATAAAATAACTCAAAATGGCAAAGAACTTCCCTTTACTTCAGATGGAAATGCGCATTTCATTCATTTAAAAGAAAAACAAGAAATAGGCAGTACAAACACAATAAATATTGAATTTTACGGCACTCCACGAGTCGCTCGCAATCCACCTTGGGATGGAGGATTCACTTGGCGAAAAGATAGCAACGGAAATCATTTTATAGCAAATTCTAATCAAGGAATAGGCTCCAGCGTTTGGTGGCCCAACAAAGACCATCCAGCAGATGAACCCGATAAAGGGGTGACTTTGGAAATTACAGTGCCCTCAAATTTGGTAGCGGTAGGGAATGGAAGATTACTTTCTTCCGAAGAAAAAGGAAATACAAAAACCTGGGTTTGGAAAGTAGTAAACCCAATAAATAATTACGGTGTTAATATTAATATTGGTGATTACGTCCACTTTTCAGAAAAATATAAGGGTCTCAAGGGAGCGTTGGATATGGATTATTGGGTACTTCGGGAAAATGAAGAAAAAGCCAAAGCGCAGTTTAAACAAGCACCTATGATGATGAAGGCCTTTGAGCATTGGTTTGGCCCCTATCCTTTTTACGAAGACAGTTTTAAACTAGTAGAAGTACCCTACTTGGGAATGGAACACCAAAGCAGTGTTACGTACGGAAATAGGTACCAAAATGGCTATTTAGGAAGGGATCTAAGTGATACTGGCTGGGGTCTAAAGTTCGATTTTATTATTATTCACGAAGCAGGACACGAATGGTTTGCCAATAATATTACCAACAGCGATGTAGCCGATATGTGGCTCCATGAAGGGTTTACGGCCTATTCCGAAAATTTGTATTTGGATTATCATTTTGGGAAACAAGCATCCAGTGAGTATGTGGTAGGAACCAAAAGAATGATTCAAAATGATCGTCCCCTAATTGGCACTTATAACGTTAATAACGAAGGCAGTGGGGATATGTATTACAAAGGAGCTAATATATTACATACCCTCCGGCAACTGATAGAGGACGATGAGAAATGGCGTGCCATTTTAAACGGTTTAAATACTGAATTTTATCACAAAACTGTCACTACCAAGCAAGTGGAAGAGTATCTAAGCAAACACTCGGGTATCGATTTAACCGAGTTTTGGGAACAGTACTTGCGCACCACAAAAATTCCCAAAGTAGAATACAAAATTGAAGGTCACCAACTTAGCTTCCGATATGTTAACATCATTCAAAAATTTGATATGCCTGTAATTATGGTTGTTAATGGAAAGGAAGAATGGATTTTCCCAACTTCAGCATGGAAAACCAAAACGTTTGACACCCCAATTCTATCTGTACAACCCAAAAAAGATTTTCTAGTAACTTCGGAAGAAATAAAATAATGGAAAAACCCGAGTTATACTTTCCTCGAGATATCGATTGGCGTGATTGGCTTCATGAAAACCACCAACGCTATACACAGGGTGTATACCTTATTTTTTATAAACTTGAAGTAAATATGCCCACGATGCGTTGGGAAGAAGCGGTTCGTGTTGCCCTTTGCTATGGCTGGATAGACAGTACCGTGAAAAGTTTGGGAAATGGAAAACGCCAACAATATTTTTGCCCCAGAAACCCAAAAAGCCATTGGAGCGCCCTTAATAAACGTTATATTTCTGAAATGGAAAAAGAAGGGTTAATTCACGAAAGCGGCTGGAAAATGATTACTCAAGCAAAGAAAATAGGAACTTGGACGGCTATGGATCATGTAGAAAATTTGGTCGTTCCAAAAGACCTTCAAAATGCCTTTAAAGAAAATAAGTTGGCATATACTAATTTTAAAAAGTTTACTCCCGGATATCAAAAAGGGTATTTAAGTTGGTTATTTCAAGCAAAAAGGGAGGAAACTCGTGTAAAAAGAATAAAAGAAATTGTTAGGTATTGTGAACAGAACATAAAAATTAGACAATAGTTTTTTAATTGTATACTTTCTTATATATTTGGTACACTAAAATTTTGGCACCCGCATTTAAGAGTTCGGCCGTCTCCCCAGACCAAAACTTCATTGTTTTTGTCAGCTGAACAATATCTTAGAGTGGGTGCTTTTTTTAAATATGGCTTTTTACGACCTTTCCAAAGAAGAGCGAACCCTTTTGGTTTCCGAAATACAATATCAATTACTTCTGGATTTAAAAAGAAATTCAAATACGTCATTTACTAAATATTTTAATGATGAAGATACTTATATTAGGAAAGTCGCTTATCTAAGTATGGGAAGACTTTATACTACTGAAATAGCATTAAGGGAGGACCTCCTTTTAAAACTTTCAGAATTACTTAAAAGTGAAAGTGAGTTAATGAGACAAACCGTAATTAATGCCGCTGGGGAAATAGGTATGTTTCAATTTGAAAAAGTAGTTTCATTTTTTGATAAAGCGCTTTTTGACACACATCATAAAGTAAGGAATGCCGTGATTGGATCTGTAAAAAAAATGGGGCAGAAAAATCCGAAACCTGTTTTAGCATGGGCCGCTCGGTATTTAAGTCACCCCGAGAAAGAGATACGTAGAGAAATTTGCCATGGGATAGAATTACGAGGAAGGACACATCCACAAGATATTTTACCCTTACTTCAAAAGCTTGAAAACGATCCCGAAAAAAGAGTAAGAAGCACCTTGGTACATGTCTTAGGACAAATAAGTTATAAAGAAGGTTGTTTGCCTACAGTAATTGCGGCATTAAAAACTTGGAAAAACAGGCCATTAGTTCAAGATGCTATCGATGAAATAATAGATGTACATAGTGAAAAACGCTATGCTAAATTTTCAGCATTATCTCAAGAAGAAGTAGTAACTTACCTATCTGAAAACTTTAAAATTTAATTGATTATGAAGAAGTTCCTTTTTTTAGCTTTTACTTTATTAGCAATGGTTTCTTGTCAAAATCATTCGGAAAAACCAATTGAAAAAGAATGCCCAGAAAACACCTATTGGTCTTTTGAAGGACGAGATGATCAAGCAACTGGAGGCATTAAAATGATTCCTATAGAAACCCCAAAAGGAACCTTTAACGTGTGGACAAAACGGATAGGAAATAATTCAAAAATAAAAGTGTTGCTTTTACATGGCGGTCCTGGAATGACCCATGAAATTTACGAAAGCTTTGAAGGGTACTTTCCACAGGAAGAAATTGAATTTTATTATTACGATCAATTAGGAAGCTATTACAGTGATCAACCCAAAGATTTAAGCCTTTGGGATACCGCTCGATTTGTTGAAGAAGTAGAACAAGTTCGAAAAGCGCTGGGATTACATAAAGATAATTTTTATCTCTTTGGGCAATCGTGGGGCGGAATTTTGGCCATGGAGTATGCTTTAAAATATCAAGAGCATGTAAAGGGATTAATTATTTCGAATATGGTGCCCTCCATTCCAGATTATATGAAATACAATGAAGAAGTGCTTGCGCCGCAACTACCTAAAGCGATTCTCGATGCTATTATGGCGTTTGAAAAAGCCGAGGATTACAGTAATCCAGAATATTTAAACTTAATCGTACAACATTACTACCCAAAACACGTAATAAGAATTCCTCCAGACCAATGGCCCAACTCTATTAATAGGGGTTTTTCACATCTTAATCCAGAGGTATATGTAACGATGCAAGGTCCAAGTGAATTTGGTGTAAAGGGAGATGCGACCCTAAAAGACTGGGATGTAAAAGACAAATTAAAAACCATTATAGTTCCCACCCTCGCTATAGGCGCACAATATGACACTATGGACCCAAAACAAATGGAATGGGTGGCTAATGAAGTACAAAATGGGCGTTTTTTATTATGCCCCAACGGGAGTCATTTATCACAATATGATGATCAAGAACACTTTTTCCCTGGCTTAATTTCATTTATTAAAGATGTAAATGCGGGTAATTTTTCAAAAACCAATTAATTTAACGTAAAGTTTACCATTACTGTTGGGGGAATAAATGAATTTTCATAACTTTAAGTCTAATTTATAATTTATAGAAATAATGATTAAAGCAAAATATCAAAGTGTTCTCGATTTAGGAGAAAAACTAAACATTCAAAATGGAGATGTTAAAGAAGAAGGTGGCCAATTAAAAGTATGGGGTACTGCTGCAACTCCTTATGAAAAAAACCTTCTTTGGGATGAAATTAAGCGTGTAGGTGGTGAAAATCCAACCGATATTATGGCCGATATTCAAGTGGCCGATAGTTCTGTATTTGCAAGACACACTGTAGAAAGTGGAGAATCTTTAAGTAAAATTGCGAAGCATTACTATGGAAACGCCATGAAATACAATGCTATTTTTGAAGCTAATAAAAATATACTTAAAAATCCGGACGTAATTCATCCTGGCCAAGAATTAGTCATTCCGAATTTATAAAGAACCTTCTTGTCATTTTAATCCCGAGTTTTTCACTCGGGATTTTTTTTTCATAAATATCGCTCTGGTTACTCATTAAAGCCAGAATCTGCTTTTTAAAATAGCTTTGGAAAAGAATTCTATTAAATTCAGTAGTAGAAAATAAAAAAAATTAGTGACCCGTTAAAGACCACTTATATATCCTCCATACACATCCTTAAAATGCAATCCATCGCCCAAATAATGACGACTTAATTTTTTATTTTCTGAAAGTGCCCACAATACAAACTCCTTGAAAAAATAGCGCTCATTTACAGCAATATCTGGCGTATATTTTTGCAGTAAGCGTTCCAAAGGAGCAATACTATCCAGCTTATTTTGATATTCTGAATCGGTCATAGAATCTAGTAGCTCAAAACCACTTTGTTCAAAAAACCAAGAAACAATTTCATCGTAAGGGTCTGTGTCACTTTCTTTCTTCAATTTTTCAATCTTTGGGAAATAGGTTAAAAATTGAGTTTTAATGGCATTCGCAATAAGCATTTGTGCTACTTGCGAAGCTCCTTCTTGTTCTCCTTCATACACCAATTCTACTTTACCTGTAATAGACGGGATAATACCCATGAAATCTCCTAATCGAACAGCTGTTTTTTCTTCCCCACTTTGTAGTACCCGTCTTTCGGCGGTGCTTAATAAATTTTCGAAGGCAGTAATGCTCAAACGCGCACTTACGCCACTTTTGGCGTCAATAAATTCACTTTCACGGGCTTCAAAACTAATTTGTTCTAAAATATCCTTTGCCAAATCGGGAACATATACATTGCTCTTTTCTGCCATAGCTTGAGCAGTTTCTTGTGCTGTAATGGTTCGGGCAATATCAATATCCTCGGGATAATGGGTTAAAATTTGAGAGCCTATTCTGTCCTTTAAAGGAGTTACTATACTTCCACGGTTGGTGTAATCTTCGGGATTGGCTGTAAAAACAAACTGAATATCAAGCGGTAATCGCAACTTAAATCCGCGAATCTGTACATCGCCTTCCTGTAAAATATTGAAGAGCGCTACTTGAATACGTGCTTGTAAATCGGGGAGTTCGTTAATTACAAAAATAGACCGATTCGCTCGGGGAATCATCCCATAGTGAATCACTCTGTCATTTGCATAGGTCAATTTTAAATGGGCAGCTTTAATAGGATCTACGTCACCAATTAGGTCTGCCACCGTCACATCCGGGGTTGCTAATTTTTCAGCAAAACGCTCGTCACGATGGAGCCAAGTAATAGGGGTTTCGTCCCCTAATTGAGATACTAATTCTTTGGCGAATCGTGAAATAGGCCGAAAAGGATCGTCGTTAATTTCACTTCCTGAAACTACCGGGATGTATTCATCCAGTAAGGAAACCATCTGTCTTGCTAAGCGGGTTTTGGCTTGCCCTCGTAAGCCTAAAAAGTTGATATTATGTTTTGAAAGAATGGCACGTTCCAATTCTGGAATTACCGAAAATTCATAGCCGTGAATTCCTTCAAAAGTGGTCTCTTTTTTTAATAGTTTTTGAAGTAAATTTCTTCTTAATTCCTCCTTTACACTTTTATATTCGTAACCAGCTTCTTTAAGTGCTCCTAGGGTTTTTATCTTGTCTATATTCATAAATTATCGTATTCTTTTTCTTCGGTTTTGTTCATAATCGGTAAAAATCATTTCGCCCAAGCCTTTTAATCCCGTATAGAAAGCTTTTCCTTGATTGGCTGCGGTAAAATAATCCACAAACTGCATGAGATAAGGGTCTTCAGCAATCATAAAAGTGGTAATGGGTATGTGCAATTTTCTGGCTTGACGTGCCATCAAATAGCATTTATTAACAATATGTTCGTCCAACCCTACACTATTTTTATAATAGCGCCCATCTGGTAATTGCAAGCAACTGGGTTTACCGTCGGTAATCATAAAAATCTGCTTGTTGGTATTTCGCTTTCTTCGCAACATATCCATGGCCAACTGCAATCCTGCCACTGTATTGGTGTGATAAGGGCCCACGTTTAAATAGGGTAAATCTTTAATATCGATAGGCCATGCCTCATTACCAAATACCAAAATATCCAAAGTGTCTTTTGGGTAGCGTGTGGTGATTAATTCGGAAAGGGCCATCGCTACTTTTTTAGCGGGCGTGATTCGATCTTCACCATATAAAATCATACTGTGGCTTATGTCTATCATCAACACCGTACTCATTTGCGCTTTGTACATCGTTTCTCCTACGACCAAATCATGTTCAGTAAGGTTAAAATCACCAAAACCGTGATTGATTTGAGCGTTTTTCAAACTTTCCGTCATAGAAATTTGCTCCAAAGCATCCCCAAATTGGTAGTTACGAAACTCCCCAGCCTGTTCATCTCCTTGACCTGTATATTTTGTTTTATGGTTTCCTCCTGTACTTCGTTTCAATTTTCCAAAGATTTGCTCCAACGCTCTTTTCCGCAGGGAACGTTCCAGTTTTTCAGACATTTTTAGGCCACTTTCACCCTCACCACTCCCCTGCCCATCGGGACGAATTTCTTCACGAAGGTATCCCTTGGCTTTTAGGTCTTCAATAAAATCGTCTATGGTATAGTCTTCTGTAGTGAGATTGTACTCTTCATCTAACTGTCGAAGCCATTCAATAGCTTCGTCAAAATCTCCAGAAGTATGGGTAATGAGTTCTTGGAAAACTTCAAACAAACGTTCAAAAGGGGATTGTTCTTTAGGGATGTGTTTGGTAAAGACAAATCCCGAAAGTGTATTCTTCTTTTTCATCTTCTAAAAATACTACTTTCTGAAGAAAAAAATAAAGGCCTTAACAAGCTTTTAGGATTATAGATTTAATTATTTAGTAACTTTAGAACTTCACAAAATTAACCACCAAAAAACACCCGCTTTGGGCTCTATACCATGAAAAAAATAATTCCGCTATTGCTATTATTAATAGCATCTTCTATTTCTGCACAAAAACTATCCATGGGCTTGATGAAAGACATCCAGCCTAGAAACATAGGTCCCGGGGGCATGTCTGGTAGAGTTACAGCAATTGATGTGGTAGTTTCCAACCCTGATATTATGTATGTAGGAACCGCTTCTGGTGGACTATGGAAAACCACAGGTGGAGGGATACAATGGGAGCCTATTTTTGATGACCAGCCTACTGCTTCTATTGGTGCCGTGGCGATTCAACAAAGTAATCCTTCGGTAATTTGGGTAGGAACCGGCGAAGGGAACCCACGAAATAGTTTAAATGGTGGTTTTGGAGTGTATAAATCATTAGATGGGGGTCGCTCGTGGCAGTCTATGGGATTGGAAAAAACACGACACATCCATAGAATTATCATTGACCCAACCAACCCGAATGTTGTTTATGTAGGGGCTATTGGCTCGCCCTGGGGAGTTCATCCAGAGCGAGGTGTCTTTAAAACTACCGATGGTGGAAAAACATGGAATAAAATACTGTATACCAACGATACATCGGGGGTGGCAGACATGGTGATGGACCCCAGTAATCCAAACAAACTTATTGTTGCGATGTGGCAGCACAAACGCGACCCCTGGTTCTTTAAGAGTGGCGGTGAAGGCTCGGGGTTATACATCACCCATAATGGAGGGGAAACCTGGAGTAAAAAAACAGATGCCGATGGATTGCCTAAAGGCGAATTGGGAAGAATAGGAATTGCGATTTCCAGAAATAAACCCAATGTAATCTATGCACTGGTGGAAGCTAAAAAAAATGCCCTTTATAAAAGTGAAGATGGGGGATTTAAATGGGAAAAAATTAATGATAAAAATGATATTGGTGATAGACCATTTTATTATTCAGAAATATATGTAGATCCTCAAAATGAAAATCGAGTGTATTCAGTATTTACCTATATAAATGTCTCTGAAGATGGCGGAAAAAACTTCTCCCAATTAATGCCTGCTTATGGAGTGGATAATGGAGTACACCCAGACCACCACGCATGGTGGATACATCCTACCAACGGTAATTTTATGATCGATGGTAACGATGGTGGCTTAAACATTACTAAAGATGGTGGAAAATCTTGGCGTTTTATAGGAAATCTACCGGTAGCTCAATTTTATCATATTGCAGTAGATAATGAATTTCCCTATAATGTCTATGGCGGCATGCAAGACAATGGAAGCTGGCGAGGTCCTGCCTATGTTTGGAAAGACCAAGGGATTAGAAATAGTTATTGGCAAGAAATTTCCTTTGGCGATGGCTTTGATGTCGTTCCCGATAAAGATAACAGTCAGTACGGCTGGAGTATGAGTCAGCAGGGATATGTAAGCCGTTACGATTGGATTACCGGTAATAATTATACGGTTCGTCCTACCCACCCCGATCCCAAAGTAGCCTTGCGTTTTAACTGGAATAGCGCCATTAATAGTGACCCTTTTGACAATAGTACTATTTACTTCGGAAGTCAATTTGTACATAAAAGCACCGATAAAGGATTAACCTGGGACATTATTTCACCCGATTTAACCACCAATGACCTAAAAAAGCAAAAACAACATGAAAGTGGAGGTTTAACCATGGATGCCACGGGAGCTGAAAATTATACCACTATCTTAGTAATTGAACCTTCACCCCTGGAAAAAAATATGCTTTGGGTAGGCACCGATGACGGCAAAGTTCAATATACTACCAATGGAGGACAAAGTTGGATCGATGTTTCTAAAAATATTAAGGGAATGCCTCAGGGAAGTTGGATTGTTCAAATAAAAGCTTCCAATAAAATGAAAGGGGAAGCACTTTTGGTTGCTAATGATTACCGAAGATTTAATTACATTCCGTATGCCTTTAGAACCAAAGACTATGGAAAAACATGGGAGCGTATTGTGGATGAAAACGATGTAACAACTTATGCCTTAAGCATTGTTGAAGACCCCGTTGAAAAAAATCTGCTTTTTTTAGGTACCGATGACGGTTTATATGTTTCTATTGATGCTGGGGCTTCTTGGCAAAAATGGACGAAAGGTTTCCCTACCGTGCCTGTAAAAGATTTAGTTATTCATCCCCGTGAAAATGATTTGGTTATTGGAACCTTTGGAAGAGCCGCTTGGGTATTGGATGATATTCGACCCCTACGAGAAATTGCTAAAAATACATCCCTTTTAAGTGACGATTTAAAACTTTTTAATCCGCCAACAGCGTATCAAGCAGCCTATCAACAACCTACGGGAAGTCGCTTTGGAGCCGATGCTATATTTAATGGAAAAAACAGAGCGTATGGGGCTACTTTTAGATACTACTTTCAGAAAAAAGAAACTTCAAAAGAAGAGAACTTTGATGAAAATTCTGAAGAAAAAGAAATTGAAAAACCAAAAGGGCCTAGCAAGGACTCATTATATCTAAAGTTGTATGAGGGCGAAAGATTAATACGAACATTAAAACGAAAAATCCCAGATAGTAGTGGCATCTACAACTGGATTTGGTATATGGATGAAGCGGGGGTTGACAGGCCTTCCAGAAATTTAAGAGAGCGTACCAACGAACCTGGAGGGACTCAAGTAAAACCAGGAACTTATAAAGCTGAATTACAGTATTTAGATAACATTTCATCTGTAAATATAAGAGTGGAAAGCGACCCAAGATTGTCTATTTCTCAAAAGGCAATAGACGATGCCTATCTGGCAAGTAAGACTTTAGAAAAAATGACGCAAGTGGCAGCAGATGCCGTAAAACAACTAGTTGAAAGTAAAAAAGTGGTAGAGGATTTCAGTAAAAAACTGAAAAATGAAGAGGAAGAAAAATACAAGGATCCTATTAAAGAAAGCAAAGAGATGGTAAAAAAAATAGACTCTATTGTAGCGCTATTTTTAGGAAAAGAGGACGATAGACAAGGAATTACAAGAAATCTTGAAATCTCTGTGATGCAGCGAATGGGAACAGCTAATTGGTACAGCCAGAGCCGCCCAAATGGGCTTACCGCTACTGAAAATAGGTTAATTCAGCAAGCAAAAGAGGAACTTACCAAGGCATTACAAACCACCAATGCATTTTTCAATAATGATTGGCCCACCTATATGTCAAAAATGGAACAAATTAAGTTATCACCATTTAAAGAAACCCAAACATTTACTATAGATTAAAAATACATTATGATTAAAAAAACGCTATTTACAATTGTTGCACTAGCCTTTATTTGGACTGCAAAAAGTCAAGAAACTGGAGAAGACAAGTTGGGTTCTTGGTTTATGGTTTTTGCAAAACATCAAGTATCCGAAAAATTTAGCATTCATTCAGAAATACAATATCGCACCTACGAGTTTGGGAATAATTTTAATCAATTATTGTTACGTTTCGGTTTAAATTATCATTTCTCTAAAAATGCTACAACTACTATTGGATATGGATACATTCCTACCGATGTCACTTTTGAGAAAATTAATGGAGAAGAAAATAGTATAGAACATAGAATTTATGAAGAACTTTCCATTAATAATGCGCTTGGTAAATTTGAATTAAACCATAGATACCGGTTGGAACAACGGTTTTTAGATAGCCCAGGAGGTGCTAAAGAGACACAACACAGAGTTCGATATTTATTTCGAATTACCTATCCTATCAACGAAAACTGGTTTTTAACTGCTTATGATGAAGTATTTTTAAATCTGCAAGAACCTATTTTTGGTCAAAATAGATTGTATGGCGCTATTGGATATAAATTTTCAAAAAACATTTCCACGCAAGTGGGTTATTTAAAAAACCATTTTACCGGGGTTAATTACGACAGATTTCAGCTTGGAGTTTGGATAAATACAGACTTTACCAAAAAGAAAGAAAATAAATTATAACATAAACTTTAGAAAATTTGAAAATAAAGATAGTACCTTTAAAATCCGTTTATAAACCAAAATTTTTACAAATGAAAAATCTTATACATACTTTTTTAATAGCCTCCATCGTATTGGTTGGTTGCAAAGACGAAAATAAAAAAACCGAAGAAGCTCAGGATAATGTTGAAGAAATTGTTAATGTGAAAGAAGTTGTTAAGGACATTAATCTTGAGTTAGAGCCTAAAAGTGAATCAACCGCTATGGGTAAAGTTGAAATTACAGAAAAAGACGGAATCGTAACATTAAACGCTCGTTTATTGGGTCTTACCCCCGGAATGCACGCCATACATATTCATGAAAAAGCAGATTGTTCAGCCGCAGATGCGACATCTTCTGGAGGACATTGGAATCCTACCATGCAACCTCATGGAAAATGGGGTGCCGAAACAGGCTACCACAAAGGAGATATAGGTAATTTTGAAGCAGATGCAAATGGAGAGGGTACTATTACCCTAACCACAAGTGAGTGGTGTATTGGTTGTGGTGACGAAAGTAAAGACATTCTGGGTAAAGCCATCATAGTACACCAAGGAGTAGATGATTTCACAACACAACCTACAGGAAATGCTGGAGGAAGAGTAAGTTGTGGAGGAATTATTCAATAACTCATTTAAAAACACACCATCAAAAGCACCCATTTTTTGGGTGTTTTTTTTTGTTAAAGCGCAAAAATTGATACATTTACCCCAACAACCAATCCAACCTTTAATTATGAAAAAAATAGTATTACTTTCCTTGTTCATAGCAATAATAATAAGCTGTAAACAAAAAGAAAAAACTGAACAAGCAGTTGCCGAGCCCGTTGGTGTAGAAAATGTCGCTTATCAATGGAGTGTTGCAGTTATTGAAGGTACTGCTTTGGATACCGATAGATTTAAACCAAGACCTACTATTACCTCTAGATATATTGGTCTTATATGGGTGTCTATTTTTGATGCATGGTCACGCTATGATGATAAAGCGATTCCAGTTTACCTTGAGGGTGTTGAAAGAAGACCTGAAACGGAAAGAAACTTAAAAAATAAAGAAATTGCTATTAGTTATGCTGCTTATAGAGCTCTAAATGAATACTACTTTACAGATAAGCAATTATGGACAGACAAAATGATTGCGATGGGCTTAGACCCAACTAATGAATCATTAGATCCAACAACCCCTGAGGGAATTGGAAATCTTGCCGCAAAAAGAGTTATTGAAGCACGCAAAGGAGATGGATCCAACCAATATGGTGAAGAAGAAGGAAGTAATGGAACATCCTATTTTAATTATGTGGGGTATGAACCGGTAAACTCGGCAGATACGAATGTGGATATTAATAGATGGCAACCTAAATATTTTTCAGATGGAAATGGAGGTAAATTTGCTCCTGGTTGTTTAACCCCTTACTGGAACAGAGTAAGAACTATTTCCATAGACTCTGGAAGCCAATTTAGACCTGGACCACCTCCTCTCGTAGGATCAGAGCAATTAAAAAATGAAGTCGCAGAAGTAGTTGAAGTGCAAGCTAAGCTCACCGATGAACAAAAAGCACTGGTGGAGTTTATGCGCGATGGACCTCAATCTGTGCAACAGGCTGGGCACTGGTTAAAGTTTGCTCAAGCAGTATCAAGAAGAGATAATCATACCTTAGATCAAGATGTAAAAATGTTTTTTTACAATCAAGTGGTTGCTATGGATGCTTTTATTGCCTCTTGGGATTCTAAAATGTTTTATGATTATGCAAGACCTTATGCGCTGGTTCATGAATATTATAAAGGAAAAAAAATAACCGCTTGGGGAGGTGTTGGAAAAGGAATGATAGAAATGGATGGCTCTCAATGGAGGCCTTACAGCCCAGACACCTTTTTATGTCCCCCTTTCCCAAGTTATACTTCAGGACATAGTACCATAAGTGGAGGTTGCGCTGAAGCGTTAAAATTATGGACAGGAAGTGATGAATTTGGAGAAGAAGTTGAATTGGTAGCAGGATACCTAACGGAACCCAATAATCTTGGAGATACCGTTATTTTAAAATTTCCTACTTTCAGCAAAACAGCCGAAATGGCAGGGATTTCAAGAGTACTTGGCGGGTATCATATTCAAGCCGATAATATCGCAGGACTAGAGTTGGGAAGAGATGTGGCTAGAGAAGCTTGGAAATTCTACAAGCGCCATATAGGGGAAACTGAATAAAAAAAAGAGGGCCTAGCCCTCTTTTTTATATTTCAATTATAACTTCTGCTACTCCCCTTCGTACTTTTTTAAGGGTTGCGAAAAAATCGTCTTCAGCTCTATATCCTACTGGAAGTACTAAAACGGACTGTAATCCTTTTTCGGAAAGCTTCAAATAAGCATCATACTTTTTAGGCTCAAAACCCTCCAGAGGACAAGCATCAATTCCTTCCAAAGCACAAATTGTAAGTAAATTACCAAGTGCCAGATACGCTTGTTTAACCATCCAATTTTTTACTTCCTCTTCACTCTTTTCAGAAAAAGAAGAAGTTAATGCTGCTTCAAAAGGTTCTAAAATAGTTCTAGAAGTATTTCTAATGGTCTCAACTCTTTTAAAATGATTTTTAATGTACGCATTTGACAATCCTTTTTCAATACACAAAACAAGCACATGAGATGCTTGGCTAACTTGTTTTTGATTCATCGTAAAAGGCACCAGTTCTTCCTTCATAATGGGGTCTTTAATAATAACCATTTTTAAGGGCTGTAAACCATAAGATGTTGCCGTTAAATTGAAGGATTCTTTTAAAATTTCAAGTTTTTCTTCTGAAAGTATTTTGGAAGGGTCAAATTTTTTACAAGCATAACGCCAATGTAGTTTTTCAATAATTTGTGATGCCATATTTCATAAATTTCTAAACAAAAATAACGATACAACCTCTAAAAGAATGTTGAAATTGATACGTTTTACTGATAACTTTAAAGTCATTACCTATCGTGAATAATTTATTATTAGAAAAACTTTATAAAATTAAAAAAGGATATTATATTTGCACCCCATTGGAGAAATGGCAGAGTGGTCGAATGCGGCAGTCTTGAAAACTGTTGAGGGTCACACCTCCGGGGGTTCGAATCCCTCTTTCTCCGCAAAAAGAAACCTACAGCTTTTGTTGTAGGTTTTTTGTTTTCAGAAATATTGAAATTTTAATTTCATAAATGGATGAAGACAAAAAATCAAGCAAGTGAAACTTGCGTAGGTTTCTATGATTGTATTGGATACCTCTTAGGGCATCATCAAAGATAATCCCTCTTTCTCCGCTAAAGAAACCCATAGCGAAAGTTATGGGTTTTGTTTTTGGGATCTTTCTCATTATAATCAATTATATTTGAACATATAAACAATGCTTAAAATGAAAAACCTTCTTTTATTCTTCTTTTTGTTGGCTTTTTCAAAACACCCCTATTGTCAAGATTATAAACCCCTTTTAGATAACTATAACGAGTGGAATGTACGATTTTGTTATTCAGGAGTATGTGATACCGATATATATTATACCAACGGAGACACTATAGTAGATGGAGTTAATTTTAAAATTCTTGATGGTTATCACTATATATCTAGAGGATTTTTATTAAGAGAAGAGGTAAGTTCAAAAAAAGTTTACTTGAAAGCTTTTTTGCCGAACGGAGTTTATGACTATTTGCTATATGACTTCTCACTTAAAGTGGGTGATTCTATTGATATGAAAAATCCAATTACACCCTTTCCAGAAAATGCTGGATATTTTATAGTAGATTCTATTATACCACACCCATTAGTCGATGGAAACAATTACAATCATTTTTATTTCTCACCAACGGAAGCTAATACCGTAAGTACTAATAATGCTATTTGGGTGGAAGGTGTTGGTTCTCTATCTATTATTACCGCTCCTAGTGGGGATCCAGATATTGACGGAGTTGGACGAGTTGCATGCGTTTTTAAAAATGGTGTCTCTTTTTATTCCGATTTAAATATCATTGAAGAATGCGAGCCTTTTTTTATCCTAAATTCAAAAAAAAATAGCAAAGAAAAAAAATCCATTAAAGCACTAAAAACTTCTGAAAAAAATATATTTGAAATACTAAATGTTGAACATTTTTCAACTATTGAACTATTTGATTTAAAAGGGGTTCATTTAGATTCTTTTAAGAATAACTATCAAAATTCCATTCGGCTCGACTTTTCAAAATATCCCTCTGGAATTTACATACTATTATTAAATTCTAATACAAATAGAAAACAAACACTTAAAATTGTTGTTGAATAATTCTCCAGGTAATTATTTTACCTTTTAAATCTTCTAATAATTAACCCTAAAGGTTTATCATAGGTAAAATAGCTTAGCATCCAGCCTAAAAATGCTACAAGCTTATTTCTAAAACCCACCAAGGACATAATATGGATAAACATCCAAACCATCCACGCAAACGTCCCCTGAAATTTCCATTTGGGCAAATCTACAACTGCTTTACGCCGCCCAATGGTTGCCATGGTTCCTCTATCTTTATATTTAAATGGAATTAGGTTTTTCCCTTTAATTTTATTTAAAATATTTTTAGCTAAATGCCTCCCTTGTTGTTGCGCTACAGGAGCCAACATGGGTAATCCTTTTGGGTTTTCTGGGCTAGTAAAAGCAGCCACATCGCCAATGGCATAAATAGCGCTAGTGTCTACAACTTGATTAAATTCATCTACCAAAATTCGGTTTCCTTCAATCAATGCTTTTAAAGGCAATCCGCTTATGGGAGCTCCTTTTACCCCTGCAGTCCAAATAACCGTATCGGTCTTAAATTTTAGATTATTTGGTAGTTGTAATGATGTCCCATCATATCCACTTACCCTAGTGTTTAAATATACTTGCACCCCTAAGTTTTGTAGATATACTAAGCATTTATGAGATGCTTCTTGGGACATGGTAGCTAATAAAGCGGAACCTGAATGATATAAATGAATATTCATTTTTGAGGTATCTAACTCTGGAAAATCTTTGGGTAGTACATAGCGTTTCATTTCGGCTAACGCTCCAGCTAATTCAATTCCAGCTGGACCTCCCCCCACAATAGCAATATTGAGCACTTCTTCGAGATCCTGGGTATTATTAGAAATGGCTTTTTCAAGATTTTGAAAAAGAAAACTCCTTATGTTTAATGCATCGGGAATCGATTTTAATCCTAATAATTGATCTTTAATGGTTTCAAAATTGAAATAATTATTTTGACTCCCCGTCGCAATAATTAAATGATCATAAGAAAAATTACCAATACTGGTTTCAAGAATTTTTTCTGAAGGAGATACAGCCGTAACTAATGCCATTCTAAAACGAACGTTTTTATAGCTTCTGAAAATACGCCTCACTGGATATGCTATACTATAAGGTTCTAGCCCCCCCGTAGCAATTTGATACATTAAAGGTTGAAAATTGTGAAAATTATTTTGATCAATTAGCAAAACATCAACAGCCTTATTTTTAAAATATTTTGCCATCGATATCCCTCCAAATCCGGCACCAACAATCACAATTTTGGGAAGGTTAGACTTCATCTCGATTAAGAATAGGTAGTTTATAATATTCTGAATAAAGATAGTGGAATTAATTTTTTAAATAAAAAAAGCCCGATACTATCGGGCCTTTTTTTCATAGCAATTTTGGTTTTAATTCTTAACAAATTTTGTACTTCCAATTACTTTATTGTTATCCACTATAAGAACATTGTAAATTCCGGCCGACAAAAAACTAACATTAATGTTACCTGTTTCAAAAGCAGTAGCATCTTGTAGTAGTATTCTTCCTTGCATATCTACTATTTGAATTACGTAATTTGCTTTCTTATCACTTTGAAAGTTTAAAATTTCTGAAGTAGGGTTTGGATACAAGGCTATTTTCTTTAGATCAAAATCATTCCCCCCAAGTGTTGCAGAAGGTAATTCTACTAAGTTTCCAGCACTTCCTGTAGCGACCCATAAACCAAATGCAGGTCCGTTACTGTTGTTAGCAGGATTCAAAAAACCTGAAGCTACTACTACCAATGCGGCACCTTCCAGACCCAGTGTAGCTAAAGGTGCTCCAAAAGCAGCTACTCCACCGCCACCCGCAGCGTTAATTTGTAGTACATAGTCTGCCGTGGCAAGTTCTAAGTATCCGGCAAATTCTGTATATGAGATATTAGGAACAATCAATCCAGCACCCACACCTGTTTCATAGACGTCTACTGCGGGAGCATCCGTAGAACCGTGGTGTACTAAAACATCGGTATTGGTTCCAACCGTAGCGGATTCACGACCCATTGCATATACGGCTAACCCAAAAGCGGGGGCTGGATCATAACCTGTTGGGCTTACAATTCCATCGGCAACAACTACATAGGTTTCACCGTTTGCTAAAGTTACAGGAAAAGTAGCTATTGCATCTCCAGACCCAGTACTAGTAGGGGGAGCAATACCAATAACAACTTCCACATCTGCCGGGAAATCAATAAATCCGGTTTCGGTTCTAAAAGCAAAATTATCAACCGCTAAGGCATCATCTAAGTATACATCAACTTCTGTTGCAGCAGCATCTGCAGAATTGTGTATGATATTAACACGAGCTTGAGAAAAGGCAATTTGCACAGCGGCAAATGCTAAAAAAGTAAAGAGTAATTTTTTCATAACAATTTTTGTTTAAGGTTTATACCGTAAAATTAAACAAAAAAAATTATATGAAATAGGTTCTCATACTATATTAATAAAATTTTAACAGATACTTTCCTGTAAAACAAGGGTTTAATTCAATATGAAAGCATTGGGTATGGGTTGTAGAATATTTTTTATAATTTTTAACAAACCCACATTATAGTATCTGTATATTTATAACCTAATTAATAAACAATGAAAAACATCTTTTTACTCCTTCTTTTTATTGGATTAGTTTCATGTAATTCTGCCCAATCAAATTATGCAACCCGTAAAAATAAAAGCCGCATAGATTACGCAAATACCATTACTGCAGCGGATTTAAAAACGCACTTATATCAATTTGCGGATGATAAAATGCAAGGTCGAATGACGGCGGAGCCAGGACAAAAAATGGCCGCAGATTACTTAAAAAACTTTTATGTTACAAGAGGAATTGGCGCTGCCCTTCCTAACAATAATTATTTTCAAGACATCCCTGCAAGTTATTTTGGTAAAAAGACAAATGATAAACCTTCAGAAAATGTAGTGGCTTTTATAAAAGGATCCGAAAAACCCAATGAAGTTATTGTCCTATCTGCCCATTACGATCACGTAGGAATGCACGACGGCGAAATTTATAATGGTGCCGATGATGATGGTAGTGGAACCGTTGCTATGCTTGAGATTGCAGAGGCCTTTCAAAAAGCGGTTAAGGATGGAAATGGCCCTAAACGCTCTATTCTATTTTTACATGTAACGGGTGAAGAAATTGGATTGTATGGCTCTAAATATTATACTGAAAACCCTATTTTTCCACTAGAAAATACGGTTTGCAACTTAAATACCGATATGATTGGGAGAATTGACCCCAATAAAAAAGAGACTCCTAATTACATCTACCTTATTGGCAGCGATAAACTTAGCCAAGAATTACACGATGTTTCTGAAATGATTAATAAAGACTATATCAACCTCGAATTGGATTACACCTTTAACGATGAAAACGACCCTAATCGTTTTTACTATCGAAGCGATCACTACAATTTTGCTAAAAAAAATATTCCCATTATTTTTTATTTTAATGGAGTACACGAAGACTATCACAAACCAACAGACACTCCAGACAAAATTGAATATGAATTAATGGCAAAACGCGCTAAACTTATTTTTCAAACTGCTTGGGAGATTGCTAATAGAGAAGGAAGAATTACAGCAGATAAACTTAAATAAAGAAATAGATTAAAAATAAAAAACCTCTCATCTCTGAGAGGTTTTTTATTTTTGGGGTGGAAGACCGGTCTCGAACCGGCGACCTCTTGAACCACAATCAAGCGCTCTAACCAACTGAGCTACAACCACCATGTTATCTTTCGCTTATTAAGCGGGTGCAAATATAAATCAATTTGTCTCTTTGTACAATACTTTTGAAAATTTATATTAAATCTTCTAAAAATTTCACTGCAATGGGCCTTTCAACGGTAAAGCCTTCGGCATACTCAGTGCCAATTAATCTTCCTAAATTTTGATTTCGATAACTCAAACTATCCAAGGTATTTTTTGAAGAAATAGGCGTTTCGGGTTCCTTACTATGCGCATCATAAAACTGACTTTTATAGGCAAAAACAGCGGCCAATTTTTGCTCCATAAATCCTGTAACATCCACCACAAAATCAGGTGTTATTTCATTCCATTGTATGTAGTGATAGACATGTTTTGGGCGCCAGGCCGCTTGATGATTCCCTTCATGAATGGTTTCAATTTTTAGTAACCCACTTAAAAAGCATGCGTCACTAGCCAGTTTACTTCCTTTTCCGTGGTCAATATGTCTGTCTTCAATAGCATTACACAATACAATTTCTGGGCGGTATTTTCGGATAATTTTAATCACTTCCAATTGTGAAGCAGCGTTGTTTTCAAAAAATCCATCCCCAAAAGCCAAATTATGGCGCATGGCTACTCCTAATATTTTTGCCGCCTCACTAGCTTCCTTATCACGAATTTCGGCGGTGCCTCGGGTGCCTAGTTCTCCGCGAGTTAAATCTAATATCCCTACTTTTTTTCCTAATGAAATTTCCTTAGCGAGCGTTGCTCCACAACTCATTTCTACATCATCTGGGTGAGCCCCTATGGCTAAAATATCTAACTTCATATATTTTGTATTTGTTTTTTGGAAACCGCTTCAAATGCTTGCTCCAAATCGGCAATTAAATCTTTTTTATCTTCAATTCCTACTGAAAAACGTAACAGTCCATCTGCAATCCCCTGCCTTTTTCGTTCTTCGGGAGTGAGTAATGCGTGAGACGTTTTTGTAGGGGAAAGAATGGTAGACTCTACCCCTGCCAAGCTCATCGATTGTTTAATTAAAATTAAAGATT
The DNA here is from genome assembly GCA_041392205.1 of Flavobacteriaceae bacterium. GTDB lineage: Bacteria > Bacteroidota > Bacteroidia > Flavobacteriales > Flavobacteriaceae > Halomarinibacterium. Next base: position 372,692 of record JAWKMO010000003.1, read on the forward strand.
TCATAAAAGCATCGGCATTAATAGAAGGAACCAATTCAAAAGAAAGCATTCCAGTAAATCCTTTCATTTGTTTTTTGGCAATTTCATAATCGGGATGATTGCGAAGTCCGGGATAATACACTTTAGTAACTAAAGGATGACTGTCTAACCATTTTGCCAGTTTCTTTGCATTTCTGTTTTGTGCTTTTACTCTAATCCCCATGGTTTTAATACTTCGCTCAAGCAACCAAACCGTATAATCACTTAAGCTTCCTCCTAAGTTTTTACCCAAATGCCAAATTCTATCGATATGTTCTATTGATGCAGAAACAGTTCCAGCACAAATATCACTATGCCCTCCCATATATTTTGTCGCACTATGAATAATGATATCTATCCCAAAATCGGCAGGGTTTTGATTGATGGGTGAAGCAAAGGTATTATCAATCATAGAAACCAACTGGTGTTTTTTTGCTAATCGCGAAATCATTTCCAAATCCGTAATAAGCAGTAACGGATTACTAGGTGTTTCTACATAAATTACTTTGGTGTTAGGTTTTATTTTGGAAGCAAAATCGGTTTCAGAAAAACCCTCTGTAAAATCGAATTCAATTCCGTATTTCGGAAATTCTTCAACCATAAAATTATAGGCTCCACCATAAATGGTTTTTTGAACCACCACATGGTCACCCTTATGCAAAAATGCTAATAAAGCGGTACTTACTGCAGCCATTCCACTCCCAAAAATCATGGCTGCTTCACAATGTTCCAAAGCCGCTATTTTCTTTCCCAATGCCTCCTGATTTGGAGTGTTAAAATAGCGAGGATATCGCTTAACATTCACATTTTCATAGGCATAAGAGCTAGCCATGTACAAAGGTGAAATAGCCCCTTTAAACTGTTCATCCTTAATTTCTCCCACATGCGTACAAATGGTATTTACCCCAATTTTATTAGATTTCATGAGTCCTACTTTTAGTGAGTTAAAAGTATAAAATCCTAGTCAGGTTTGCTATCTTTGAATGATGAAACTTTTGTTAATAAACATAAAAGAACTTCTGCAAGTTCGGGAAATTAGTCCTGCCAAAGTATGCGGAAAGGAAATGAACCACCTCCCTACCCTAAAAAATGCTTGGCTACTTATAAAGGATAAACGTATTGAAGACTTTGGGACCATGGATGCTCCTCCCAAAGGAAAATTTACCCAAATTTTAGATTGTACGGGGCGTATTGTGCTTCCTACTTGGTGTGACAGCCACACCCATATTGTCTATGCTGGAAATCGGGAACAGGAATTTGTAGATAGAATCAACGGACTTTCCTACCAAGAAATAGCTAATAAAGGTGGCGGTATTATAAACAGTGCAAAAAAATTGCAAAAAACTTCGGAAAAAGAGTTGTTTCGCCAGTCTGCCGAACGACTGGAAGAAGTAATTTATATGGGAACCGGTGCCATCGAAATTAAAAGTGGCTACGGACTCACTACAGAGGCCGAACTAAAAATGCTTCGAGTAGCAAAAAAACTGGCTAAAAAGTACCCAATAGAGATAAAAACTACTTTTTTGGGGGCACACGCCCTACCTTTAGAATTTAGAAATAACAAAGACGGATATCTCGATTTGGTTTGTAACGAAATGCTTCCTAAGGTTGCCGAAGAAAAACTTGCCGACTATATAGACATCTTTTGTGAAGAAGGCTATTTTTCGGTGGCCGATACCGAGCGTATCCTTTCGGAAGGAAAAAAATACGGCCTTATTCCTAAAATTCATGTAAATCAGTTTAACGCTATTGGTGGTGTAGCAGCAGGAGTAAAACACAAGGCTTTAAGTGTGGACCATCTAGAATTACTAACTGAGGACGATCTAAAAGCACTTCAAAATTCTGAAACAATGCCCGTAGCGTTGCCGGGATGTTCTTTCTTTTTGAGCATTCCTTACACGCCAGGAAGACGTATTATTGATGCTGGATTACCCCTGGCATTAGCAACCGATTTTAACCCAGGCTCCTGCCCTTCGGGTAACATGAATTTTGTGGTAGCCACTGCTTGTATTAAAATGAAACTCACCCCCGAAGAAGCCATCAACGCAGCCACTATAAATGGGGCGTATGCCATGGGCTTAAGCGATTCTCACGGAAGTATCACCAAAGGAAAAGTAGCGAGTGTGATGATTACTGAAGAAATTCCATCCTATAATTTTTTACCTTATTCGTTTGGCACAGACTACATCAATCAAGTAATTCTTAATGGAAGAATTTTATGAGTTTGGTAAAATTTTATTCGAAGGAAGAGCTTTTAAAATTAGTCCGAAAGCGTGAGGGAGAAAGCAAGTTTGGCGAAGGACTAGCCACCGTTTCACATTGGGAACATTTAAAAGAACTGCCTGCAAAATATGTGTTAGTGGGCATTCCTGAAGACATTGGTGTTCGTGCTAATTATGGAAATCCTGGTACCGCACAAGCCTGGGAAGCAGCCTTAACGGTGTTGTGTAATATTCAAAATAATGAATACACCAAAGTTGAAAATCTTATGGTTTTAGGAGAAGTTGATTGTGATGCCGAAATGAAAAGCGCTTCCCGCCTCTCTTCAAAAGAAGAAAATTATCATCAAAAATTAGGAGAGTTGGTAAGTGAAATTGATGAAAAAGTTACTTCAGTCATTGAAAAAATTCTGAGAGCGGGGAAATTTCCAATTATCATTGGAGGCGGTCATAACAATAGCTACGGAAATTTAAAAGGTGCTTTTAAAGCCTTCGGAAGCGCTATTAATTGTTTAAATTTTGATGCCCATACCGACTTTCGCGCGCTCGAACATCGCCATAGCGGTAACGGATTTTCGTATGCTTTTGAAGAAGGATATTTGGATAAATATTATACTTTTGGTTTGCACCGAAATTATACCTCACAATTTGTTTTTGATAGACTAAAATTGCATTCAGAAAGAATTCAATTTAACTTGTTTGAAGACGTTGAAATTAATGTTACTATGCCTTATTCCGAAGCAATAAAAACGGCTGAAGAATTTGTAACAAGAACTCCTTTTGGTCTCGAATTGGATTTAGATGCTATTGAAGATATGGGGAGTAGCGCCATGACGCCAGGGGGGTATTCTATAAACGATGCACGAAAATTTGTCTCCTATTTTTCCAAAAAAGAACAGTGTGCGTATCTTCATATTTGTGAAGGTGCACCGGGCTTAGGAAGTTTTCCTGCACAGGTGGGAAAAACCATTTCTTTTTTAATCTCCGATGTAATTGCTTAAAAAATACAACTAAAGAATTATGCAAAAACAATTAATAGAATGTGTCCCCAATATTAGCGAAGGACGCGATGCCGCAAAAATAAAAGCTATTTCAGAAATTGTGGAAACCGTAGAAGGGGTTAAACTTTTGGATGTTGACCCTGGAAAAGCCACTAATAGAACTGTGATTACTTTTGTGGGAGAACCCGAACCTGTGATTGAAGCCGCTTTCCAGTTGATTAAAAAGGCTTCTCAATTAATTGATATGAGCAAACACAGTGGAGCACACCCTCGTTTTGGCGCTACCGATGTTTGTCCTTTAGTGCCCATTTCCAACATCACTTTGGAAGAAACTGCCAATTACGCTCACAAATTAGGGGAACGCGTTGGGAAAGAATTGGGTATTCCGGGTTATTATTACGAAAAAGCAGCTACCGAAGAAAAACGAAAAAACTTGGCCAATTGTCGTTCGGGAGAATATGAAGGATTAGCAAAAAAATTGGTTGATCCCAATTGGAAACCCGATTTTGGCCCTGCCGAATTTAATGAAAGTGTTTCAAAAACAGGAGCTATAGCTATTTCAGCTAGAGATTTTTTAATCGCCTATAATGTAAATTTAAATGCTACTTCCACCCGAAGAGCCAATGCCATTGCATTTGATATTAGGGAAGCAGGGCGCACCAAACGAGAAGGAAATCCAATTACTGGAAAACCTGTGTTGGATGAAAAAGGAGAACCCGTTCGAATACCCGGAAAACTGAAAGCCGTAAAAGGTATTGGGTGGTATATTGAAGAATATGGTATTGCACAAATTTCCTATAATCTCACCAACATTTCCATTACGTCTATGCACGTGGTTTTTGATGAAACTTGTAAAGCTGCTATTGAAAGGGGATTACGCGTAACGGGTTCCGAATTGGTGGGTTTAGTGCCGTTAAAAGCCATGTTGGATGCTGCCGATTATTTTTTGGTGAAGCAGGAACGCTCGTTGGGAATTTCAGAAAAAGAAAAGATAAAAATAGCCATTAAGTCTCTGGGATTAGACGATTTAAAACCCTTTCACCCCGAAGAACGCATTATAGAATATTTACTTAAAGAAAACACCAAAAAACTCATCGATTTTAAACTAGACGACTTTGCCGATGAAACTGCTGGCGAATCGATGGCACCGGGAGGTGGCTCTATTAGCGCTTACGTTGGGGCTTTGGGGGTTGCCCTTGGCACGATGGTTGCCAACTTATCGGCTCACAAAGCCGGTTGGGATGATAAATGGGAATTCTTTTCAAAATGGGCAGAAAAAGGGCAAGCCTACAAAAATAAACTACTGTATTTGGTTGACGAAGATACCAACGCTTTCAATAAAATTATAGAGGGTTTTAGAATGCCTAAAGGAAGTGAAAAAGAAATTGAAGCTAGAAAAAAAGCCATTGAAGAAGCCACTAAGTACGCTACTGAAATTCCGTTTCAGGTGATGGAAACAGCCTATCAATCTATGGAAGTTGCTCAAGCCATGTTAAAAGATGGGCTACAAAGTTCGTTGTCTGATGCTGGAGTAGGCATTCTTTGTGCGAGAGCCGCCGTGCTGGGTGCTTATTTCAACGTTCGTATTAATGCCAAGGATATTAAAGACCGTGTTTTTGCAGATAAAATTCTTTCAAATGCAAAAACCATTTATGAAAACACATTAAAAATTGAAGCAGAAACCATTGCTCAAATAGACCGTAAAATGTAAAAAATGGATTCGATTTTGGAATACGGAATTTATATTTCGAGGTTTATAACATCTTAAATTTAAAATTGAACGTGTTTTATGAAAATAGAAATTGTATCCTTTCAACCCAAATACGCGCAAGCCTTTTACGATTTAAATATCGAATGGCTGGAAACCCATTTTTATGTGGAAGATTATGACAGGGAAGTCCTGCATAAACCGCAGCAGTATATTTTAGATAGAGGGGGGCATATTTTCTTTGCTTTGGAAAACACTACTGTTTTAGGAACCGTTGCCTTAATGCCTCATAATAAAGATTTTTTTGAACTCACCAAAATGGCAGTAACTCCTAAAGCTAGAGGAAATACTATTGGACAACAACTCATGCAATCGTGTATTGATTTTGCAAAAGAAAATAAATTCCATTTAATGTTATACTCCAACACCAAATTGGAAAATGCTATTTATATCTACAGAAAGTACGGCTTTGTAGAAATTCCTGTAGAGGCAAATAGCCCTTACAAACGCAGTAATATTAAAATGGTTCTTACTTTATAACTTTGCCCTATATTTACTGCTGTTTTAATTTTAATTAAATAGACCCTTTATCCATGAAAAATATAGCCCAGATTTTTACAAATAACCAGCAATGGGTTCAGGAAAAATTGAACATCGATAAAAACTACTTCAAAAATTTATCGAAAGGGCAAAACCCAGAGATTCTGTATATTGGGTGTAGCGACAGTCGGGTTTCTGCAGAAGAACTCATGGGTATTTCCCCAGGAGAGGCGTTTATACATAGAAACATTGCCAACATGGTGCCTAATACCGATTTAAGCTCTATGTCTGTAATACAGTATGCGGTATTGCATTTAAAAGTAAATCACGTAGTGGTATGCGGACATTATTACTGTGGCGGGGTTAAAGCAGCTATGCAAAGCGAAGATTTGGGAATTTTAAATCCGTGGTTACGGAATATTAGAGATGTCTATCGTACCCATAGTAAAGAATTAAATGCTATTATAAATGAAGAAGAACGTTATAAACGCCTAGTAGAGTTAAATGTGCAAGAGCAATGTATTAATGTCATTAAAACTGCCGAAGTACAGAGAGCTTATACTAGCAGGGGGCTTACCATACACGGATGGGTGTTTGATGTTCATTCTGGAAAACTTATCGACTTAAATATAGATTTTCCAAAAGTCCTTGAAAATGTGATGGAAATTTACCGATTGAAATAGAGTATGAAACCTTTTCTAATCCTTATAAGCTTTGTATTTAGTGTCTCTAGTTGGTCACAAATAACTGGACAATGCTACCAAGACGGGTATCCTTATCCTATGGTAAAAGTGTATTTTGAAAATATAAAACCAAAGGTAACTAGTGATTTTGAAGGTACTATTTTACTGAAAATTCCAAAAGATTCTATTTCAAAAAACCTTGTATTTCAATATGAAGGCATTTATATACAAATTACCAACTGCCCTTTAAGTGAAGGATCCACAATAGATCTTGGAAAAATCCAACTTCCCAAACACAAACAACTAACGCTAGAAGAATATAAAAAACTAAAACGAAAAAACCGTAAAGAATGTCTCCCGCTGTACCAAGGCACCACTCTTATTGGCTACGAAAATCGCTATGAACTTGATAACGACGTGTTACCATTTCATTGTCCAGACGGCAAAGGTGTAAGTGGGTATGTGTATGATAAAAAGCGAAACGTATTTACCATCCCTTGGGAACGTTTTGTGGGGTGTGAGTAATCTTTTAAAAAAAGCTTTATAAAATTTGCAGCATTTCGGTAGCTTTAGAGAGCAGCCTAAAATTGGGGTGTTCCACAGGCTCTTTTACGAGTTCATGTACCCAAGTGTTATGAAATGGGATATGAAATGCGTGCCCTCCAATTTCCAAAACTGGCAAAATATCACTCTTTACACTATTGCCTACCATTAAAAACTCGTGTGGGTTTATGTATAATTGTTTCACTAAATTTTGATAATGTTTAGGGGTTTTGTCAGACATTACTTCGATATGGTGAAAATAAGGTTCCAATCCAGATTTACCAAGCTTTCGCTCTTGGTCCAACAAATCCCCTTTGGTAGCCATGATAAGTTGATATTTTGAAGACAATTGTTTTAACGTATCCTCAATTCCATCTATTAAAACCACGGGAGCATTCAACATTTCTTTCCCTATTTCAATAAGCTTTTCAATAATTGAGATGGGTAACTTTCCGTTCGAAAACTGAATAGCGGCTTCAATAAGCGATAAAGTAAATGGCTTAATTCCATAACCATACAGCGGAAGGTTTTTCATTTCTACTTCAAAAAGAAGTTGGTTGCAATTATCTTCATCTATGAAATCTTTTAGTAAAATACAAAACTGCTGTTCTGCTTCTCGAAACAGTGTTTCGTTTTCCCAAAGGGTATCATCTGCGTCAAATGCGATGGCCTTGATTTTGGTTAATGGCATTATTTATTCTTTACAGATTTTACCAAATCTCTCAATAATTTTTCCGTCTTTTCTCTTCATAGTAGCTTTATAATTCATACATCTTCCTATGATGAATATTTTTTCTACCAATATCCCATTGTTATCATTAATTAACTTTTCTCTTTTAGTAAAATTTTTACTAGTTTCATCATAGTTAATTCGATAAGTACATTCATCTATCCAATTTAATTTTATATCTCCTGATTTACCATTTCCTATTTCATTAACCCATTCTTTTTGAGAATTTCTTTTTCTTACAATAACAATTTTATCTATTGTATCATTCTCAGATTCAATGTAAAAATTTCCATTTCTAAAGTCGTCACATTTTAGATTGGATGAACAAGAAAGTAAACTAAAGGTTAATAAAAGTAAAATAGGAATTTTCAATTATCTAATGAGTTTCTTATACTTAATACGCTTCGGCATTAAATCGCCTCCAAGGCGTTTCTTTTTATTTTCTTCGTAATCACTAAACCCTCCTTCAAAGAAGTACACTTCACTGTTTCCTTCAAACGCTAAAATATGGGTACAGATTCTGTCTAAAAACCAACGGTCGTGGCTAATGACCACAGCGCAACCAGCAAAGTTTTCAAGACCTTCTTCCAATGCCCGCAAGGTGTTTATATCTAAATCATTAGTAGGCTCATCCAGCAGTAACACGTTTCCTTCTTCCTTTAATGTCATGGCCAAATGCAAGCGGTTGCGTTCTCCTCCAGAGAGCATAGAAACTTTTTTGTTTTGCTCACTTCCCGAAAAATTAAATCGGCTTAAATACGCTCTTGAGTTTACTTGACGACCTCCCATCATAATAAGTTCTTGTTTGTCACTAAAGTTCTCCCAAATGGTTTTTTCGGGGTCTATATTGGAGTGACTTTGATCTACATAAGCAATTTTTGCGGTATCGCCTACTTCAAATGTGCCTCTATCGGCCTCAAGTTCCCCCATAATCATTTTAAAAATGGTGGTTTTTCCAGCCCCATTAGGACCAATAATACCCACAATGCCTGCTTGTGGTAATTTGAAGTTTAAATTGTCATACAACAACTTTTCTCCAAATGCTTTGGCAACCCCTTTGGCTTCAATAACATTGGTTCCTAATCGGGGTCCATTGGGGATATAGATTTCGAGTTTTTCGTCCAATTGCTTTTGATCTTGACTCATCAATTTGTCATAATTCTGCAAACGCGCTTTTTGCTTGGTTTGACGCCCTTTGGCCCCTTGACGCACCCATTCCAACTCCCGTTCTAAGGTTTTTTGCCTTTTACTGGCTTGCTTTTGCTCCTGTGCTAGACGTTTCGATTTTTGATCTAACCAAGACGAATAATTTCCTTTCCACGGAATACCTTCTCCTCTATCCAATTCCAAAATCCACCCCGCAACATTATCTAGAAAATAACGGTCGTGGGTTACAGCAATCACGGTTCCTTTGTATTGTGCTAAATGATGTTCCAGCCAATGCACACTTTCGGCGTCCAAGTGATTGGTAGGCTCATCCAATAACAATACATCGGGCTCTTGAAGTAATAATCTACATAATGCTACCCTTCTACGTTCCCCACCAGAAAGTACCCTAATGGGTGTATCGCCATCGGGTGTGCGTAAAGCATCCATAGCGATTTCCAATTTGGTATCGAGTTCCCAAGCGTTGGTAGCGTCAATTTTATCCTGAAGTTTGGCTTGTTTGTCCATAAGTTCCTGCATTTTGTCAGGATTCTCATAAACTTCGGGCAGGCCAAACATATCGTTAATTTTATTGTATTCGTCAAGAATATCCACTACCTCTTGAGCGCCTTCCTTCACAATGTCGATAACCGTTTTGGTTTCATCCAGTTTAGGCTCTTGTTCCAGATACCCAACGGTATAGCCAGGGGCAAACACGACATCGCCTTGGTGATTTTTATCCAAGCCAGCAATGATTTTTAATAAGGTGGATTTACCACTTCCGTTAAGACCTAAAATTCCAATCTTAGCACCATAAAAAAAGCTTAAATAGATATTCTTTAAAACAGGGGTTTGTGCACTCTGATAGGTTTTGGTAACCCCAGACATGGAAAAAATGACTTTTTTATCGTCAGACATAGTTTAGTGAATTGTTAATAGTGAATGGTTGTTGGTTAATCGAAATTTCTTAAGTAAGATACCGCATCTCTCTTCTCTCTTCTCTCTTTTCTTTTTCTTCTAGGTGATTGCTTATTAATAAAAAACTATACCCTTCCTTTAAGAGCATTAAATACCCAAGCAATGGCAAAAAAACCAATGCCCACAGAAGCAAATCCCCATCCAGCCACATCGTCATATTTAAAAGCTCCCATAGCAACAAGAGCGCAGCCTACTATAATCATAATAAATGTGGCCCAAGCCAATACCGTATTTTTATTCATCATGTGAGTAACTTTTTTGGGCGTTCCCCCGAGTGCTCGGGGTCAGGCTTTCGACATTACAAGGTAATTGTCTCAATCCTTAACGCAGATTTACGCAAATATCGGGAAATATTCAGAAAATAAGGCATCATTATAGGGCATTTCGTATTTTTGAAAAAATACTTCAATAATGGATATTAACTTCAACAAAAACGAAGATTATAATAAACTATTAGTCTCAGACTTACGCACAAAACTCTCTAAAATAAAATTGGGAGGAGGGCAAAAATCCATTGACAAGCACCACGCAAAAGGAAAAATGACAGCCCGCGAACGAATTGATTATTTGCTGGATGAGAAAAAACCCTCCATAGAAATAGCTGCCTTTGCAGGAGACGGGATGTATGCCGAACACGGAGGATGCCCTAGCGGCGGTGTCGTGGTAAAAATAGGGTATGTACAGGGGAAGCAATGTATTGTGGTAGCAAACGATGCCACCGTAAAAGCAGGCGCTTGGTTTCCTATTACTGGAAAAAAGAATCTCCGTGCGCAAGAAATTTCCATTGAAAATAAGTTACCCATTATTTATCTAGTTGATAGCGCTGGGGTGTATCTGCCTATGCAGGATGAGATATTTCCGGACAAAGAACACTTCGGAAGAATTTTTAGAAACAATGCCGTAATGAGCAGTATGGGCATTACACAAATCGCCGCCGTGATGGGAAGCTGTGTTGCCGGAGGTGCCTACTTGCCCATTATGAGCGACGAAGCCTTAATTGTAGACAAAACAGGGAGTATTTTTCTAGCAGGAAGTTATTTGGTAAAAGCGGCTATAGGAGAAAGCATCGATAACGAAACCTTGGGCGGTGCTACTACCCATTGCGAAATTAGCGGGGTAACCGATTACAAAGCAAAAGACGATAAAGATGCTTTGGATACCATTAAAAACATAGTCTCTAAAATTGGGGATTTTGAAAAAGCGGGATTTAATCGAATACAAGCTGAAAAACCAAAAGAGAATCCTGAGGATATCTTTGGAATACTACCAAAATCCAGAGCCGACCAATACGATATGTTAGAAATTATCAAGCGGTTAGTGGACAATTCCGAATTTGAACAGTATAAAGAAGGCTACGGAAAAACCATTCTTACCGGCTATGCCCGCATTGATGGCTGGGCAGTGGGCATTGTTGCCAATCAGCGTAAAGTAGTAAAAACCAAAAACGGCGAAATGCAGTTTGGAGGAGTGATTTATAGTGACAGTGCCGATAAAGCCACCCGATTTATAGCCAATTGCAATCAGAAAAAAATTCCGTTGGTATTTTTGCAAGACGTTTCTGGTTTTATGGTGGGCAGTAAAAGTGAACATGGCGGAATTATTAAAGATGGCGCTAAAATGGTCAATGCCGTGAGTAATAGTGTGGTTCCTAAGTTTACGGTTATCATCGGAAATTCGTATGGTGCAGGAAATTATGCCATGTGCGGAAAAGCCTACGACCCTCGACTGATTATGGCTTGGCCCACTGCTGAATTAGCCGTAATGAGTGGAAATAGCGCCGCAAAAGTATTATTGCAAATTGAAACAGCTTCACTAAAAAAACAAGGGAAAGAACTTTCCGAGGAAGACGAAAAGGCCCTCTACGATAAAATTAAAGAGCGTTACGATAGGCAAATTTCACCCTACTATGCTGCATCGCGAATTTGGACGGATGCTATCATCGATCCATTAGATACTCGAAAATGGATTTCCATGGGTATTGAAGCAGCCAATCATTCCCCTATTGAAAAACCATTTAATTTGGGGGTGATACAAGTATAAGCTTTTATAAATAATAGTCCTCTGTAAGCTTAGTGTATCTTTAACATAAAGTATCAATTATTCTCATTATATTGAGAAATTACTGAAACGTCTATGATTACAAATATTGAAAATATAGAATTATCCTACCTAAGTTTTGAAGATTACCAAGAATTAAAGGAGGCCATGATTCAAGCCTACACAACGATGCCCGATATGTATTGGAGGGAAAGTCAAATTCAAAAACTTATTGATATTTTTCCCGAAGGGCAAGTTGTGGTGAAGGTAAATAACCAAATAGCAGGTTGTGCTCTATCCATTATTTTGGATTACGATAAATTCGATGAGCACCATTCCTATGAAGAAATTACAGGCAATTATACCTTTAACACGCATACCCAAGAAGGCGATGTACTTTATGGAATTGATGTATTTATAAAACCAGAATTTAGAGGACTCCGCTTAGGTAGGCGCTTATACGATTACCGCAAAGAACTATGTGAACGTCTTAATTTAAGAGGGGTCGCGTTTGGTGGGAGAATTCCAAATTATCACCAATATAAGGATACCCTTACACCCAAAGAGTATATCGATAAAGTTCGAAAAAAAGAAATCCATGACCCTGTATTAAACTTTCAAATATCTAACGATTTTCATCCCGCAAAAATTCTCAAAAATTATTTAAAAGGGGATGTTGCGTCCGATGATTATGCGGTATTGTTAGAATGGGATAATGTCTATTATGAAAAGAAAAGCAAGAAGGCGCAAACGGTAAAAAAAATCATTCGTTTAGGACTTGTACAATGGCAAATGCGTTCTTACAAAAACCTAGAGGAATTAATGCAACAAGTTGAGTTTTTTGTAGATGCAGTTTCGGGATATCGATCGGATTTTGCTTTGTTTCCAGAATTTTTCATGTCGCCTTTAATGGCTGAAAACAATCACTTAGATCCGCATGAAGCCATTCGGGAATTAGCAAAATATTCGGCAACAATAGTTCAAAAATTTTCTGAATTAGCCATCTCTTATAACATCAATATTATTTCTGGATCGATGCCCGAATTGCGCGATGGAAATCTCTACAACGTAGGCTATTTATGCAAACGAGATGGAAGTGTGGAAAGCTATGAAAAACTGCACGTAACGCCCGATGAAGCGAAAGTTTGGGGAATGATGGGTGGCAACGAATTAAAGATTTTCGATACAGACTGCGGAAAAATAGGCATTCTTATTTGTTATGATTCTGAATTTCCTGAATTGAGCCGTTTGTTGGCCGATGAAGGTATGGACATTTTATTTATTCCCTTTTTAACCGATACCCAAAATGGGTATTCCCGTGTTCGCAATTGTGCTCAGGCGCGTGCCATTGAAAACGAATGCTATGTGGCCATTGCAGGCAGTGTAGGGAATCTGCCAAAAGTGCATAATATGGATATGCAGTTTGCACAATCTATGGTATTTACTCCTTGCGATTTTGCATTCCCAGCAACGGGAATTAAAGCAGAAGCTACTCCCAATACCGAAATGATTCTTATTGCCGATGTGGATATCGATTTATTACGCCAGCTAAATCAGTTTGGAAGTGTTCGAAATTTGCGCGATCGAAGAACTGATATTTTTGAGTTAAAAAAGAGGTAACTTATTTTATTGCCTTTATGGTTTCTTGCCTACCGTTCACGTAACGAACCCCTTTTTCTCCATAAAACCCAGCTTCTTCTAGCATGATTCGGATGTCTTTACTCCATGCTTCAATAAAAACCGTGGTATTTAATTCAATAGCATACACCGTGTTGTAATGTAATGGATAATCACCGTTTACCGGCACACCCTCTTGAGCATCCCACATCCCAAAAGTGGTACCAGAACTATGCCCATAGGTTCCTAATGGATGGGTGTAAATAGAAGGGCGTAAACCTTCTTTTTTTCCTTCAGAAAGGGATTTTAATAAAATTTCATTCCCTGTTTTACCTAATTCAAAATTTCCCGTAAAAATATCCTGTACCCTATTTCCAAGTTTAAATGCATCCTGAAGAAATTGAGGAACTTCTGTTTCTTCTTCTTTTAAAACATACGCATGTTGTTGACAATCGGTGTTTAAACCTAAATATGTAATTCCAAAATCACAATGTAGCAAATCACCAGGTAATATCACATCATTGGGTTTTCCTTTACTGAAAGATTCAATATGGCTTTTTAACGCTTCGTTACTTCTTTGAATGTCCACCGTGGGATGAAACCAAGTTTCTAATCCCATTTCGGTTACTTTTTGACGCATCCACCAAACCACATCTTCGGTAGTAGTTACCCCGGGTGTGATGACCTTAGTTGAAAAGGCTTCATCAATAATATCATGCGTAATTTGTACCATTTCGCTTAAAAGTTGCATCTCTTTTTCGGTTCGGGTTTCAATCCAAGCAATGGCTAATTTTTCGGCTGAAACTAATTTACGTTCTAAATTTTCAGGAAGTGCTTTAAGTAATTCTTCATAATCTGTTTTTACCAATCCGTCGGCAATTCCGAAGTATTCCGAATAGTTAATCCCAATGGTTTTAGGATTTCTCTCTTCAATCATTTCTACCAAACGTGCCCATTGGTTGGGTTGCTTCTCTTTATCCCAAGTAGATAGAATATTTTCTCCCACATCGTAGCGAGCTACGGCTAATTTTTCGATAATGTTTGCTTCTTTATTTCGGTAAAAAACTAAAATAGTCCGCCTTCTGGCATTCAGCCAAGTGGCGGGTAGCATGGTTTTCATGACAGGGTCTTCGTTATATTCTCTTGAAATAACCAGCCACATGTCTATTTGAGTTTCGTCCATTAATTGGGGAAGGAGGTTATTGAATCGATCCGCCAAGATTTCATCTTTTAACTGAGCTCGTTCACGTTCTGGGAGGATTTGTGATTGAATGGTAACAGAAACCAAAAAGAATAAGAAGCAAATGATTTTCATCTGTATAAAATATTTGATAAAGCGGAAGATGGAATGCCCTTTTTATGCATCTTCAGTGGGTTTATATAATATGCTAATGGGCATTTCATAGTGTATAGTTTTGTTTAAAAATACAAAAAAGAAAGAGCGTCTAAAATACGCTCTTTCTAAATAGTAAAAATAGTTTCTTGCTTAATAGCTTTTTACCAATCTTATAAATTCTGCACGATAACCTTCTTTATCCTCTGCTTTCCCCAATTCGGCAATGGCAATTACATCTTCTTTTTTGAATGTATTTATGAAAATGGATTTTTGTAATTGCATTCCAAATAAGGCTACTGCTGCCGAAAATTTGAAATCCTCTGATGCTTTTTCAAAAGCCACAGCGTTGTTAGTAACCACTTTTTCAATGAGTTTACTTTTTGACCCGTTAGGTTCTTTGTAGCGAAATTTAACGGTCAATAATTCATTTGAATTGCTTAAAACTTTCGCTTTGGTATATTTAAGATTTGAAATCTCTTTTACATAATCGCTTTTCACCCCAACCGGAATAATTTCATAGAGTGCCGTAACGGTATGACCACTACCTAATTCCCCCGCGTCTTTGGTATCGTCAATAAAATCTTCGTCATTTAAAAGTCGGTTTTCATAGCCAATTAATCGGTACGCTTGAACGACATTAGGATTAAATTCTACTTGTATTTTAACGTCCTTTGCAATGGTATACATGGTGCCAAAAAACTCAGATCCCAATACTTTTCGTGCTTCTTGCATGGTATCAATATACGCATGGTTTCCATTGCCTTTATCGGCTAAGGTTTCCATTTTAGAATCTTTGTAATTTCCCATTCCAAATCCTAAAACGGTTAAAAACACTCCCGATTTTCGTTTGTCTACAATTAAATCTTCCATCGCACGATCGCTGGAGGCACCCACATTAAAATCGCCATCGGTAGCAAGGATTACTCGATTATTCCCCTCTTTTATAAAATTTTCCTGAGCAATTTTGTAAGCTAGCTCAATCCCTTGTCCTCCTGCAGTAGAGCCACCGGCATTTAAATTTTGAATTGCCTGCATAATTTGTTCTTTTTCAATTCCACTAGTTGGAGGCAATACCAATCCTGCAGCACCAGCATAGACCACAATGGAAACTTTGTCTTGTTCTCGTAATTGATCTACCAATACACCAAAGGCAGATTTTAGCAAGGGCAATTTATTTTCATCACTCATAGATCCTGAAACATCCAACAGAAATACTAAATTGGAAGCAGGAACTCCTTGGGTAGTAACATCTTTTCCTTTGAGGCCAATTTTTACCAATTTGGCATCTTTGTTCCAAGGAGATAGTGCCACCTCTGTATTGATAGAGAAGGGGTCTTCGCCTTTAGGATTTTCATAATTGTAGGAAAAATAATTAATCATTTCCTCAATCTTTACTGCATCTTGAGGTACTTTTTGTCCGTTGTTTATAAAACGTCGCACATTGCTATACCCAGCTTTGTCAACATCTATAGAAAAGGTAGAAAGCGGTGCGGTTTCTACGCGTTTAAAAATATTTTCCTGAATACGGGCATAACTTTCAGTATCGGTGGGAAGGTTTCGTAGTTCCCCTTTATTAACTGCCCCAACTAATCCATTACTTGTAGTTACCTTAACACCGGCCGCTTTCCCTTCTAATAATCGAGATACATCTTTGCCTTTTCGTATGGTCTTTTTATCTGAAACCTCTTGAGCACTTACAGTACTTACAGAATATCCTAAGGCTTTCCGCATTTTTTTTGCAGCATATCCTGTCACTACAACTTCGTCTAATTGCGCACCTGCTTCCATGCTAAAAGAAATTTCGGAAGTTCCCACCTTAACTCCCTGCTCTTTTGTTTGATAACCAACATAAGAAAATACTAACGTAGCTCCAATCTGTGTGGCTATCTCATATCTCCCGTCAAAATCGGTTTGCGTTCCGTTTGTTGTTCCTTTTTCGGTGATATTTACGCCAGGAAGAGGGATGTTTAAATCATCTGTAATAATTCCCTTTACTGTGACTTCTTGCGCAAATAGCGAAGAAGAAATAATACATAATAATAGTAGTAGTGTTCTCATAATGTTGTGGTTTTTACGTTAATGAGATAAAACTACTACGATATGAATTTTATAAAAACAAAGATTGAGTAAACCCCTATTTTGAATGAGGGAAGTACCTTATTTTCTGAATTTCTGTATGACCTCTTGTACTTGAGTACGTTTAATTTTACCGGTTTCAGTATAGGGAAATTCTGATAAAGTATATACTTTTTTGGGGCGTTCGTAAGGTTCTAGAATTCCAAAAATTTCAGCATAGTTGGGTTTTTCGTTAGCTTCTATGTCTTTTACAACCAAAATTACTTTTTCGCCCAAGGCCTCATCCTTTTCTGAAGTAATGATAAAAGGAATTTTTAAAAAAGGTTCTAATTTCTTTTCGATAGTTTCTGGGCTAATTTTTATACCTCCACTATTAATTATAAAATCATACCGCCCCAACCATTTAAAGGAAATGGGGGAGCTTAACGCGACCAAATCATTGGTTATAATTTCTTTTTCAGAAATTTTGGGTGCCGAAATGACCAAACAACCTCTTTCATCTTGCGAGAATTTAACATTCGGAAAAGCATGGTACACTTCCGATTTTGCAAAACCATTAATTCTTCGAGCAGCCACGTGGGTTATGGTTTCAGTCATTCCGTAAGTAGCAAAAGCCTCTACCGATTTGCCTTGCAGTTTATTTTCTAATTCTGAAGATAGCATCCCCCCTCCTATAATGAGTTTTTTCACTTTATCCAAAGCATGGATTGAATGATACAATTGATAGGGCACTAAGGCCACAAAATCATACGGATTGTCATATTGTACCAAGGCATCTTTGTCTGGGGCTACTACGTGTAAATCCCAGCCTAAAACCATAGCACGAACCAGCATCATTTTTCCAGCGATAAAGTCGGATGATAAACACAACAAGGCCTTTGTACCTTCCCCTACTTTAAAATAGGCTCCAGTGGCTTCTGCACTATGGATTAGGTGCTTTTTTAGAAGCTTAATGTTTTTTGGTTCTCCTGTAGAACCAGAAGTTTGCACCTCAACAAAGTCGTTAAAGTTGAGCCATTCTTCCAGAAACGTAGCCATGCTTACTTCAAAGTCGTCTCCTTGTTCGATAAGTCCTTCAGCGAAATTAAGAATCTCTTCGGCGCTTTCAAAAGAAAGTCCGTTTAACTGAAACTTTGGATGAATGTAAGGTGAGGTTGGTTTCAAATTTTAGTGATTAAAATTCTAACAGCGAATCGGTTTTTTCTTCAGGAGGTTGTGGGGGTGCTACTTTTCCAAGGAGTTTTTCTCCCCAACCTGTCCATTTGTAACGCCACGCCATAATACCTAAAAAGATAGGATAGACAACCAATACCGGAATAATTACATCTACTCCGGCGGCAGGATCGGAAACATCTTTAAAGATAGAATGGGTTTGGAATGCGGTCCAGTCTGCGGTAACTAATAAAGCCGCGACTAAATTATTTCCCGCGTGAAATCCAAGAGCCAGCTCCATGCCTTCGTCCATCAACGTCATAATGCCTAAAAGTAATCCCGTACCTATATAGTATACCATGACGATGTTTCCTATTTTATCTACTTCGGGGTTGAAGAAGTGGAGACTTCCAAAAATTACCGATGTTATTAATAATGGCACCCACCTATTTTTTGCCATTATACCTATTCCTTGCATTAAATAGCCCCGAAACAAGTACTCTTCAAAACTGGTTTGCAACGGAATCATAACAATGGAAATGAGTGCTAAAATTAGAAATGGAATGAGGTTAAATTGAAAAACATAGCTTTCTGGATTTTGATAATAATCTAGGAGCGTCATCACAATAGTTGTTATAGCAATTAATCCAAACCCAAAAGCAAAACGCCCCCAATCTATCTTATTTCGGGAAGTGGTGACCGCCGTCATAGTTTGTTTATGAACCAATTTTACCCAAAAATAGAGGCCTGCTAAGCCTATGGCAAAAGACAAAAGCATTAAAAACAGTGTAGTATTGGACTCCAAAACACCCATTAACACATTGGGATCTTCTAGGGAGGTTATGCTCCCACCTTCGGAAAGAACTTTTAATAAAACTGCTACAAGCAATGGAATGGACCCCAATTGCCATATTAAAAAAATAACTAAAAATCCTACAATATATCTCCAAGCATCGTGTAATGATAGATAGGCTCTTTCTATAAACATGAACTATAAATTTAATTTTTTTATATCCCAAGACTTACTTGGCTGATATTCAATTTTTCCTTTAGAAACTACCAAAGGAGAATCTATATTGTTAGTATACAAACTACCCGTTCCTAAACCTTGTGGCAATTTACTTTTTTTTGTAAACGTGTATTGCGAAATAGCGTTTAATCCTACATTACTTTCTAAAGCCGAAGTAACCCACCAACCAGCATTGTATTTTTCTGCTAGTTCAATCCACGCATCACTGCCCCTAAATCCTCCAATAAAACTAGGTTTCAAAATAAGGTATTGCGGCTGTATGGTTTGTAAAAGTGCTTCCTTTTCTTCGGAAGAAAACACCCCTATTAATTCTTCATCCAATGCTATAGGAATAGGAGTTTGCTCACACAATCGTGCCATTTCTTGCCATTGTTTTGGCTGAATGGGTTGCTCTATAGAATGTAATTGATGGTCTGATAGTCGCTTTAATTTTTCGAATGCTTCCGAAGTAGCAAAAGCGCCATTAGCATCTACTCGCAGTTCAATTTCTGAAACTGAAAATTCTTTCCGTATAGATTTTAATAGCTCTAATTCGGTTTTAAAATCGATAGCACCAATTTTCATTTTGATACAGGTGAAACCTTCTTTCAGTTTTGCTGAAATTTGTTCTTTCATAAACCTTTTATCGCCCATCCATATTAACCCGTTAATAGGAATGGTAGCATTTCCTTCAAAAAATGGAGAGGGAAACAGTTGAAAGGAATCTTGGGAAGCTAACGATTTAAAAGCCGTCTCCACACCCATTTGAATGGAAGGAAACTCGGTTAAATTATCATAAAGTACCTCTTTACCCAGCTGAATGTTATGACAAACCCATTGTAGTTTCTCTTCATAATCGGGTCTATCATCAATACTTAATCCACGTAAGATGCCACACTCTCCTACTCCCCAGTTTTCTAAATCCTTCAGAATTAAAAACCAGGTTTCTTTGGTTTTTAAAATTCCTCGTGAGGTACCACTAGGGCGTTTGAAATGGAGGAGGTATTTTTGGTAGGAAGCTTTCAATAAAGATTATTGGATTGTTGGATTATTGGATTGTTTGATTGTTGGTTTTTATTTTAAACTCGATTTAAGTTTTGAAGTCATAAGAATGATACTTGTTAATTTTTCTAATAAAACGTTCATTAATTTCGAAGGTAAGTACCCTAAATCATTTGAAATAAGCAATTGTGTTTCAATTTCATAACAAGAGCCAATAGCTATTTCCAAAAAACGAGAAAAATCTTTATTACTATTCCTCGAAGCTCCCTCAGCAATATTACTTGGTACTGAGACTGATGCACTACGAAGTTGATTTACCAATCCAAATTTTTCAGCTTCTGGAAAAGTGGCTGTTGCTTCGTAAACTTCTTTACAAAAAATTCTACTTAACTTCCATATCTCCAAATCTTTGAATCTGTGCATTTCTAATAATCTAAGCTTCCAACAATCTAATTATCTACAATTCTATTGACTCGCCTATTCCTAAAAGCATCAAATCCTTTCCAGCATCATAAAACTTCTTTTTGGCCTCTTCGTGGTTTATTTCGATATAGCCAAAGGTATCGTAATGAACCCCTAATACCTTCTCACATTGCACAAAATCACTGGCAATAATGGCATCGTCTATTCCCATAGTAAAATTATCGCCAATAGGTAATATGGCTAAATCCAATTTCGTTCTCATGGGGATAAGTTTCATATCCATAGTAAGTGCTGTATCTCCGGCGATGTAAATGTTTTTATGCTCACTTTCAATCACAAATCCTCCGGGTTGTCCCCCATGGGTTCCATCTGCAAATGAGGAGGTATGAATGGCATTCACGTATTTAACAACTCCAAAATCGAACCGCCAACTTCCACCTAGGTTCATAGGGTGTACGGCGATTCCTTTTGCCTCATAGTAAGTGGCAATTTCCCAATTACTCACAATGGTAGCGCCAGTATTTTTTGCTATGGTTTCCGCATCCAAGGTATGATCCTGATGGGCATGCGTCAATAAAATATAATCGGCTTTTAACGAATGAATGTCCACTTTATCTTTAGACAAAGGGTTTCCTGAAATAAATGGATCTACCTGGATAACCGTATTTTCTATTTCTATTTGTAATGAGTTTTGACCGTAAAATGTAATTTTCATAATAAAATTTTCTAGTTAAAGATAGCAAACAGAATCGCAAAGAAAAAAGTTCCCAACGCTACTTTTTTTAATTCTGAATCTAGCTTACGAGGTTCTTTATTTTTAAAAACCGTTTTTATATTCAACAAAAAAGGAATAAAGGCAATGATATAGATAAATTGTAATGCATCCCAATAGTTTAAAAGACTGTAAGCAAAGACGCAACCCATTCCGAAGAGCAACAAAAAGGCATGATACTTCTTCCCTTTTTCAAAGCCCATTTTAACCACTAACGTTCGTTTGCCTACTGCTGCATCGGAAATACGATCCCGAAGGTTGTTCAAATTTAAAACGGCTGTGCTAAAACAACCCATAGCTGTTGCCGGTAATAACAAATCCCACTCAAGGGTTTTGACAAATAAAAAATAGCTTCCCAAAACACTTAACAACCCAAAAAATAAAAAGACAAAGACATCCCCCAATCCAGAATAACCGTAAGCATTTTTACCCACCGTATATTTTACAGCAGCAATAATAGAAAGAAGAGCTAAGTTAAAAAACACAAACGAAAGAATAAAATGCTCATTACCAAAAACGGAGAAAATTAAAATCGTTGCTACGAAAAATGTGATGATACCAGTAATGATCATACCTATCTTCATTTGTTTGGGTGAAATTACACCCGAAGCTACCATCCGTTTTTCCCCTTCCCGTTTGGCATCGGTGCCTTTCACTCCATCGCCATAATCGTTTGCAAAATTGGAGAGTACTTGGAATCCAATAGTGACAACAATAGCTAACCAGAAAATAAAGGAATTAAAAAAATAAGCATTTGCCAATGCCGAACCTACAATTATCCCAGAGACAGAAAGCGGTAAGGTTCGTACTCTGGCGGCAGCAATCCAAGCTTTTAATTTGTTCATTGAGTATCATTGAAAGGCAAAAATACTCTTAAATTTTAAAAACTTTTTTCAAATCTGTTAACAGGACAAATAAAATTACATTTACAGAAAAAAATAGTATTTTCATTCTTTGTAAATTACCAAAAACCTAACTAATGAAAAAAAATATTGATCTTGGCTTACTTGTTTTACGTGTAGGTGCTTCTGCGTTAATGCTAACCCACGGATTTCCTAAATTAATGAGCCTCATAGGAGGAAACACAGAAATTGTAGGAGACCCTATAGGTGTAGGAACCCTTATTTCTTCCGTTCTTGTGGTGCTTGGTGAAGCCATTTGCCCAGTGTTGGTATTAATAGGTTTAAAAACACGCATTGCGGCAATTCCTGTGGCAATAACCATGGCTGTAGCTGCTTTTTTGGTACATGGAGCAGATCCTATTGGAAAGAAAGAGTTGGCGTTATTCTATCTAATTGCTTTTACTGCGATTGCGTTGATGGGTGCCGGAAAATTTTCGGTAGATAAAAAGTAATACGTTGTGAGTTGTGAGTTGTGAGTTATGAGTTGTGAGTTGTGAGTTGTGAGTTGTGAGTTGTGAGTTAAAATTAAAAATTTACAGTACTCATTGTCTCATTTACCCAATTATTCATTGAATATTTTCACCAGTAGTTCCTTTAACAAATCGTCTTGTGAAATATTGGCAGCACCCACTCCCTTACTTTTCATATCTATTTCACGAATGGAACTTACAATGGCACTTACCTTTTTCATGGGGTAATTTCGAGCTGCTTCTTGGTATTCTTTAATAAAATAAGGATTTACACCAAGTACTTTTGGTGCTTCGGAGGGATTCGTTAAAGAATGGTATTTTAATACTTTAGAAAAGAAACTATAAAGCAGCGCTACAGTCATTACCATAGGGTGGTTTTTAGGATTTTGCCCAAAGTATTGTACAATTCCAAAGGCTTTTTTGATGTCTTTGGTGGCAATGGCACTTTGTAATTCAAAATTGTTGAAGTCTTTGCTAATACCAATATTTTCCTCGACAATTTGCGGGGTAATTTGTTCTCCGGGTTTAATAATAAGTTGAAGTTTATCCAATTCATTATTCACTTTACTTAAGTCGTTTCCTAAAAATTCGGTAAGCATTTGGGAAGCTTTGGGAGTAATGGTATAGCCTTTTCCTGCCAAAACCCTTCGAATCCAATCCGGCACCTGATTTTCATACAGTTTATTACTTTCAAACAGTACGCCATTTTCTTTAAGTAGTTTCGTCAATTTTTTGCGAGCATCCAACTTTTTATATTTGTAACAAATCACTAAAACTGTGGAAGGTTGGGGATTTTCGGCATAGGGAAGTAAATTTTCAATAGTTTTAGATAAGTCTTGCGCTTCCTTAACAATTACTACTTGCCTTTCAGACATCATTGGGTATCGTTTTGCATTACTTACAATATCGTCTATAGAAACATCTCTTCCGTAGAGCACCATTTGGTTAAAGCCTTTTTCTTCTTCAGAAAGTAAATTATCTTCAATATAATCACTTATCCCATCAATATAATAGGGCTCCTCGCCCATCAAAAAGTAGATAGGTGCAATGGTACCTTGCTTAATGTTATTAATAATTTGTTTTACTTGATCTAAAGCCATCTTTAACCTCTGTCGGTTCGAGCGCAGTCGAGAACTAATAATGACCTCTCGACTGCGCTCGGGGAGACATATTATCTATATTTATGAATAGATTTTATTGAATTTTGTTACTTTGCCTTATGCTGAAACTCAATTTTCCTGAATATTCCTTTCGGTTCAAAAATAGCGAAAACAAACGGTTGATTTTTGATCCTATCCGAAAAAAGTTTGTGGTTCTTACTCCCGAAGAATGGGTGCGGCAACATACCCTTCAGTTTTTAATTTCTGAAAAAGGCTATGCGAATTCCCTTATCAATGTTGAAAAACAACTGCTACTAAATGGAACCAAAAAGCGATACGACATTATCGTGTTTAACTCCAACGGAAGCATTTCTCTTATTGTAGAATGTAAAGCACCTACTATTGAAATTGCACAAAACACCTTCGACCAAATTGCCCGTTACAATCTGGTAACCCAAGCGGAATATTTAATGGTTACTAACGGAATTAACCACTATTACTGTCAAATGGATTATGTAAATAAACAGTATTTATTTTTAAGAGAATTACCATAATTATTTGGTCATTCATTTGTCATGAACTATCCCAATTAAGTTTTAGTATCTTTGAGTAAACGGTAAAAATGAAAAATAAAAGACTCCTTATAATTTTAATTGTCGCATCCGTTTTATTACTGTTTCCACTAATAGCGATGCAGTTTTCCGAAGAAGTAAACTGGACACTATCCGATTTTCTGGTGGCAGGTATTTTGTTATATAGCAGCAGTTTGCTTTGTGAGTTAATCCTTAGAAAAGTAAAAAAAAGAACGCTTCGTATCGCACTGTGTGGTGCTCTTTTAATTGTGCTTTTGCTTATTTGGGCGGAAATGGCTGTAGGGATTTTTGGCTCTTACATCGCTGGATATTAGTTTCTATCTAAAAAGGATTTTATACCTTTAGTGAAGACTTAACTAATTAAAATGGCCACTACCAATTTTACTATCTACCATAATCTTATAATTCATGCACCTATCGAGCGGGTTTTTGAATCGATAAGTGAGCCCAATCATCTTGTCCATTGGTGGCCGCAACGCTGTATAGGATTTCCTGCCTTGGGTGAAACTTATAATTTTTACTTTACCCCAGATTACGATTGGTATGGGGAAGTAACCAAAATAGAAAAAAACACCACCTTTTTTATTAAAATGACACAAGCAGATGCAGATTGGAACCCTACCACCTTTGGGTTTGATTTGGAAGAAGAAAACAACATAACATTTGTAAAATTTTCACACTCAAACTGGCCTTATTGTAACGATCACTTTAAAATTGCTTCCTATTGTTGGGCGGTTTTACTTAAAGGATTAAAGGAATATCTTGAAGAAGGTAAGGTTATTCCTTTTGAAAAAAGGGCATAATTATGGAAGTAATTGATAAAACAACACGCATTACTAATTACATTATAGATTTTACCATAATTAATTTCGTTTGGTTACTATTGGCTTATTCTACAAACATGGAATATTTTTTTAGTACGATTGTATTTTACGTAATTATGTTTCTTTATTATTTCATTTTTGAAATTACAAAAGGACAAACCCTAGGGAAAATGGTTACAAAAACTAAAGTGGTTGATAAAAATGGAAATACTCCTAGATTACCAAAATTGGTTATACGTACCATAGCAAGATTAATTCCAATAGATGGTCTTTCTTATTTATTTGGTACAGAATATGGTTTTCATGATTCCGTTTCTTCTACAAAACTTATAAAAATTAAATAATGTCACCCCAAAACTACCTCGAAAGCGTCACCAAGCAGTTTCAGTATTATAAACTATTAGGTGATAAATCCATAGCACAATTAGATGAAAAAGACCTTTTTTGGCAATTCAATCCAGAGAGTAATAGTATCGCTATTACGGTAAATCATTTATGGGGAAATATGCTTTCCCGATGGACTGATTTTTTAACCAGTGATGGGGAAAAAGCATGGCGCCAACGGGATTTGGAATTTGAAGAGGTTATTCATAGTAAAGCAGCACTTCTAGAAAAATGGGAAGCCGGTTGGCAATGTCTTTTTGACGCACTTGCATCGATCACTAAAGACAATTTTAACACCATTATTTACATTCGTAATCAAGGACATACGGTCACGGAAGCCATTAATAGGCAATTGGCTCACTATTCGTATCACGTAGGGCAAATGGTTTATATTGGGCGAATGATAAAAGGAAAAGATTGGAAAAGTTTGTCTATACCCAAAGGAACTTCCAAAACTTTCAATGCTGAAAAGTTTGCGCAAGAAAAAAAACAGCAACATTTTACCGATGAGTTTCTAAAAACTAAAGAAAACTAGATTCTTTTTCAAAATATTTTATATTTGAAAATTAACAACTCTAAAAAAAATTCTATGTTGGGACTTTTACTATTATATTGGATTGGTAAATATTTTACCAACTCGCAAAAGAGTTTCATAAAAACAAATGGGGATTTGCTATTTTAGGAGTCGTTTCTTATTATTTTGGAACCTTTTTAGGGGGACTCATTTTGGGAGTAATTTCCATTTTTTGGGAAGGATTTGAAGTTGAGAATATGAGTGATTTACAATTAGGACTTATGGCAATTCCATTTGGGGTCCTAACAGCTTTAGGGGTTTATACGCTTTTAAATAGAATTTGGAAGAAAAATCAAAAAGAAGCGGCTGTTTCCATAGACGATATTGGCAAAGATTAATTAGCAACCTCGCTAATAAATTTTATGCGGTATAGTCTAAGTTCTTCTATGTCATAATCGCCATCAAACTCATCCATGGCATCTTCAATTTTATCGGTCTCGGCCTCAAGAAAATAGTCATGAAGTTCTTCTTGTTGATCTTCGTCTAAAATTTCATCGATCCAATAATTAATATTAAGCTTAGTACCACTATACACAATGGCTTCCATTTCTTTAATAAAGTCTGGCATTTCTAGGCCTTTGGCATTGGCGATATCTGGAAATGCAAGCTTTCGGTCTACACTTTGAATAATATACAATTTTAAAGCACTATTACTTCCTGTAGATTTTACAATAAAATCATCGGGCCGTATAATATCATTTTCTTCTACATAACTAGATATTAATCTAACAAAGGAGGCCCCATATTTTTTAGCTTTACCCTCTCCTACCCCGTGTACATTGGAAAGTTCTTCAATAGAGATAGGGTATTTTAGCGCCATATCTTCTAAAGAGGGATCTTGAAAAATCACAAATGGGGGCAATTTAAGAGTGTCTGCAACCTTCTTCCTTTCGGATTTTAATAATTTGAAAAGTTGTTCGTCCAACACATTGGCTCCCGCTTTTTGAAGGGTCTCGATGGTGTCATCATTGGCTTCTTTGTAACTGTGATCCTCTGTCATCATAAATGAGGTTGGATTTTTAATAAAGTCCATTCCAGCTTTAGTTAATTTTATAATGCCGTAGGTTTCAATATCTTTTCTTAAAAATCCCGTAACCAAAACTTGTCGTAATAATGCCATCCAATAGGATGGTTCGTGTTGTTGACCAATTCCAAAAAAGGGTTGTGTATCGGTTCGATGGGATTTTATTAAGGCGTTTACCTTTCCTACCAAAACATGGACCACTTCTTTGGATTTATACTGTTGGTTGGTATCTTTTATGGCTTTAAGGAGAGTTACCACTTCATTTTTAGCTTCCACTTTAGTTTTTGGGTGCCGCATATTATCATCCATATCCCCTCCTTCACCTGTTTCGTTGTCAAACTCTTCACCAAAATAATGCAGGATAAACTTTCTTCGAGAAATGGATGTTTCGGCAAAGGCAACCACTTCTTGGAGGAGTGCTTGTCCAATTTCTTGTTCGGCAACAGGTTTACCGCTCATAAATTTTTCAAGTTTTTCGATATCCTTATAACTATAAAATGCCAAACAATGTCCTTCTCCTCCATCTCTTCCAGCACGTCCCGTTTCTTGATAGTAACTTTCAATGCTTTTGGGGATGTCGTTATGAATTACAAAGCGTACATCGGGTTTATCGATTCCCATACCAAAGGCAATGGTTGCTACCACCACATCTGCATCTTCCATAAGAAACATATCTTGGTTCTTTACCCGCGTTTTAGCATCTAAGCCAGCGTGATACGGGATGGCTTTAATACCATTTACCTGAAGCGTTTGCGCTAATTCTTCTACCCGTTTTCTACTTAAGCAATAGATAATTCCGCTTTTCCCTTCATTTTGTTTTACAAAACGGGTTATATCACTATCAATATTTTTAGTCTTTGGACGAATTTCGTAATATAAATTGGGTCTATTAAAAGAAGCTTTAAAGGTATTGGCGTCTTGAATCCCTAAATTTTTTAAAATATCTTCCTGTACTTTAGGTGTCGCTGTAGCAGTAAGCCCTGCTATAGGAATATTCTCTCCCAATCGTTCAATAATTTTTTTGAGATTTCTGTATTCGGGTCTAAAATCGTGACCCCATTCACTTATACAATGAGCTTCATCAATAGCAACAAAAGAGATTTCGATTTCTTTTAAAAAATCAACATTTTCTTCCTTTGTTAATGATTCTGGAGCCACATAAAGGAGTTTAGTAATCCCCAAAGTGATGTCCTTTTTAACTTGTTTAATTTCCGTTTTGGTTAATGAGGAGTTTAATACATGGGCAATCCCTTCCTCAGAAGACAACGCTCGTAAGGCATCTACTTGATTTTTCATTAGGGCAATTAATGGCGAAACAACAATTGCAGTACCGTTTTTTATTAAAGCAGGTAATTGGTAGCAAAGAGACTTACCCCCTCCTGTTGGCATAATAACAAAAGTATTTTCCCCTGCCAATATACTTTTAATTACATCTTCCTGCAGACCTTTAAAAGAACTAAAGCCAAAGTATTTTTTTAAAGATGCAAATAAATCATTTTCACTCACGTGTATAAAAATTTTTAAAAAAGTTAGTTACAAAATTATATTGTAGGAACTCAATAACAATTGTAATTTTGCAACCTATTGTATTTCCTTGAATCTAATTAGTGTATTATGAGGTTAGGAGTTAGTTAGTTATTTTTCCTTTACTAAATATACTAATTTCTGAAAAAGGAACAAACTTTAAAAATCTAAATTTTGAATTATTTCGATACCATCATAAATGTTGCCAAAAGAACCATTGAAACTGAAGGAAAAGCCATTATGAACTTATCTTCTTTGGTAACCGAAGAGTTTGCCAAAGCAGTCGATTATATCTATCAATCTAAAGGACGTGTAATTGTTACTGGGATTGGAAAAAGTGCCAATATTGCTACCAAAATTGTAGCCACTTTAAATTCTACGGGGACTCCTGCTATTTTTATGCACGCCGCCGATGCCATTCATGGAGATTTGGGAATTATACAAGAAAAAGATACCGTAATTTGTATTTCTAAAAGTGGAAACACCCCAGAAATTAAAGTATTGGTACCCCTTATTAAAGCCAGTGGAAATAAATTAATGGCCATTACTTCCAATAAAGATTCTTTTTTAGGGGTACAAAGTGATTTTGTGTTTCATGCCTATGTAGAAAAAGAAGCTTGTCCTAATAATTTAGCACCAACCACCAGTACTACAGCACAATTGGTTATGGGTGATGCTTTGGCTATGGCGCTTTTAGACTTACGCGGATTTTCAAGCAAAGACTTTGCTCGTTTTCATCCTGGAGGGTCCCTTGGAAAAAAATTGTACTTACGCGTAAGCGACCTTACATCACTTAATGAAAAACCTCAGGTTTCCCCAGATATGAGTGTAAAACACGTTATCGTAGAAATTTCAGAAAAACTTTTAGGCGTTACCGCCGTTGTTGAAAACGAAAAAATTATTGGCATTATTACCGATGGGGATTTACGTAGAATGCTTACTAAAGTTGATAATATTGCGGGGCTTACTGCAAAAGATATTATGACTAAAAACCCAAAAAAAATTGATAATGACGCCATGGCTATTGAAGCAATGGAAATGATGGATACCAATGGTATTACCCAAATTTTAGCTGAAAAAGATGGAAAATATTCGGGTGTAGTGCACATCCACAACCTAAGTAAGGAAGGAATTATTTAATGGCAACTATAAAATCTAATGCACGCCAAGAAAAGGAAATGTCCTTTTTAGACCATCTTGAAGAACTGCGATGGCACCTTATTAAATCTACTGCTGCCGTACTAGTCTTTGGGGTGCTTGCCTTTATATTTAAAGACATCATTTTTGATGTTATCATCTTTGGCCCAAAAAAAGCCGACTTCCCTACCTATCGTCTCTTATGCAAATCGGCTCAAGCCATTGGGTTTGATAGTTTCTGTTTTAGTGAGCTTCCGTTTCGGGTACAAAGCAGAACCATGTCTGGGCAATTTTCTGCTCACATTTGGACTTCAATTACTGCAGGATTTGTACTAGCTTTCCCTTATGTAATTTATCAATTTTGGAGGTTTGTAAGTCCTGGTTTGCATAGTAACGAACGTAAAAATGCAAGAGGGTTTATCTTGGTTGCATCCCTACTTTTCTTTATGGGTGTCCTTTTTGGGTATTATGTAGTGACTCCCCTTTCCATAAATTTTTTGGGAACCTATCAAGTAAGCGAACAGGTTTTTAATGATTTTGATTTAAGTAGCTATATTGGTTTGGTAAGGGCCTGTGCGCTTTCGTGCGGACTTATCTTTCAGTTGCCTATTATCATATTCTTTTTAACAAAAATTGGAGTAGTAACACCCCAGTTTTTAAGAAAATATCGAAAATTTGCATTAATTATAGTACTCATTGTTTCTGCGGTAATTACCCCGCCCGATATTGCGAGTCAGGTGATTGTGGCTATTCCAGTGCTTATTTTATATGAAGTAAGTATCTTTATTTCGGCTAGAATTATAAAAAAACAACTTAAAAAAGCAAAAACAAATGGGTAATATCGTAGAAGATTTTAATGCCTATCGTGCTAAAATGAACGAGAAAATGCTTGCGGATAATAATAAAATTATCAAGCGTATTTTCAATTTGGATACCAATGCCTATATGGAAGGGGTCCTTACTAAAAAAACCAAAGAACTTTTAGGGTTAGGAAACTCTTTGGTCCTTCGTTGCGATGATTGTGTGCGATATCATTTGGAAGAATGCTACAAATTGGGTGTTACCAAAGAAGAAGCAGTGGAAGCCATGAGCATTTCGTTATTAATAGGAGGAACTATTGTAATTCCGCATTTACGAAGAGCTTTTGAATATTGGGAAGTCCTCGAAAATAATTAGTATTTTTAGCGTTATTCTTTTCAGAAAAACCAATCAATGAAATTAAAAGCCGAAAATCTTATAAAATCTTATAAAGGCCGAGAGGTTGTTAAAGGGATTACTGTGGAAGTAAACCGAGGCGAAATTGTAGGGCTTTTAGGGCCTAATGGGGCTGGAAAAACGACTTCATTTTATATGATTGTGGGCTTAATTAAACCTAATGGTGGAACTATTTTTCTTGACAATACTAATATTACCACCTACCCCATGTATAAAAGAGCACAAAACGGTATTGGGTATTTGGCACAAGAAGCCTCTGTATTTAGAAAGTTAAGTATTGAAGATAATATTTTAAGTGTTTTGCAACTCACAAAGCTCTCCAAAAAAGAGCAAGAATTGAAGATGGAATCACTAATTGAAGAATTTGGTTTGGGGCATATTCGAAAAAACCGAGGGGATTTATTAAGCGGAGGCGAACGTCGAAGAACCGAAATTGCCCGAGCCTTAGCCACCGATCCCAACTTTATCTTACTCGATGAACCTTTTGCGGGAGTAGATCCCGTTGCTGTGGAGGACATTCAACGAATTGTGGCACAGCTAAAAAACAAAAATATTGGTATTCTTATTACCGATCACAACGTACAAGAAACTCTTGCTATTACAGACAGAACCTACTTAATGTTTGAAGGCAGTATCCTAAAACACGGAATCCCCGAAGAATTAGCTGCCGATGAAATGGTACGTAAAGTGTATTTAGGGCAAAATTTTGAACTTCGAAAGAAGAAATTAGAGTTTTAAAGTGAAGATAAAAAGTTTACTATCACCATTAAATCTAATATCATCTATAAGTCTCTTTCTTTTTTGTTATTTATTTATTACTGAAAATATCATTCTATTTTTTTTATTTCCCTACAATGGTCTTTTATTATTAGGTTTGTTTGGATTTGGTTTCCATTTAATAATAAAAAACTCCAAAATAAATCTAAAAATAGAATGGGCTTTTTCTATTTTATTTTTTTTTGTTTTTCTATATCTAGCTTATTTAACTTTGACCTATTCCTAAATAAGTATAAATTTTAACTATCCAAATTAGGCTTTTTTCGATTTCCAAACCAACGAAATAAGCACATACAACACAATAATAATAGGTATTGCCAAAAACTTCAGTAATGCCAATAACACTAAAGCAAGCATTAAAAATAAATAACGTTGTTTGTTTTCTTTAAATCCCCAAGTTTTAAATTTAAAAGCAAAAAGTGGGATTTCGGCATTCAATAAAAAAGAACTTAAAAGGGTTAACCCTATTAAAAACCATTTGTTAAATAAGACGTCTTGAATTACTTGCGAATATTGAAATTCAAAAATCATAGGCAAACTTAAAATCAGCAATGAATTGGCGGGTGTGGGTAAGCCAATAAAGCTAGTGGTTTGGCGGGTGTCCACATTAAATTTTGCCAATCGATACGCAGAGGCAACCATAACAAGCAAGCCAATAAGAGGATAATAACTATCCATTCCTGTATTCCATGCCCTAGCTGAGAATATTTCGGTTAAAGGTCTTATTTCTCCATAAAAAGAGACCTGAAGCAGTTGCACCATAACCAAACTGGGCACTACGCCACAAGTAACCATATCTGCTAAAGAGTCAAACTGTACGCCTATATCACTTTGAGCATTCAATAAACGAGCTGCTAATCCATCAAAAAAATCGAAAAAGATCCCTAAAAAAACAAAAACAGCCGCAATAACCAAATCGCCCGAAACAGTAAATAAAATAGCTACAGCCCCACACAACAAATTAAGAGAAGTAATAGCGTTAGGAATGTGTTTTATCATAATCATTGGAAATCCTATGTAAAAATAACAAAGTTATTGCGACCATGACAATATGAATACAAAAATGTAGTTTAGTATTCTGTAAAATAGTAAGATATTTGCCTAAAATGAATTGCTTGAAGAAATCGTTATTTTTCTCATTTTTAATTTTAAGTTTTTCCCTCTCGGCACAAACCGTTCGAAAATATTCGAATGAATTTATGAATATTGGGGTAGATGCTGCCGCATTTGGCATGGCAAATGCTGTGGTAGCTTCTACAGGCGATGTCAATTCGGGTTATTGGAATCCTGCGGGATTGCTAGCACTAGAAGACAATCAACTTTCTTTAATGCATGCGGCGTATTTTGCCAATATTGCCAGTTACGATTATGCCGCATTTGCCATGCCCCTTGATAAACAAAGTGTGGTAGGTGTTTCGGTGATACGTTTTGGGGTAGATGATATTTTAAACACCACTCAACTAATAGACGACCAAGGCAATATTGATTACAATCGAATTAGCCTTTTTTCTACAGCAGATTATGGTTTTACCTTTTCATACGCTCGAGCATTGCCACTAGATGGGTTACGTTTAGGAGTTAATGCCAAGGTAATACGACGAATTATTGGAGATTTTGCCTCTTCATGGGGATTTGGATTGGATGCGGGCATGCAGTTTCAAAACAAAAGCGATTGGAAATTTGGGTTGATGGTAAGAGACATTACCACCACTTTTAATGCCTGGAATATTGACGAAGATAAATTTGCCGAAATCTCTGGAGCCGTTACAGGACAAAATCAAGAACTTCCTGAAACTACTGAAATTACCCTGCCAAAATTACAAATGGGAGTATCCAAAAAATGGGTGTTTCATTACGATTTTTCATTACTAACCGAAGTAGATTTTAACTTTCGTTTTGCCGAAACTAATGATGTATTTTCTTCTTCATTTGCTAGTATGACTCCTGCTGCTGGGATAGAATTTGGTTACATCGATTTAGTATTTGTTCGTGTAGGTGCTGGAAATTTTCAGAATATTACCCAATTAGATGGAAGTGATTCGGTAGGTTTTCAACCTAATATAGGTGTGGGTTTTAAGTATAAAGGCATCCAAGTGGATTATGCATTGACCGATATTGGTGACCAAAGTGCGGCGCTGTATAGCAATGTCTTTTCTATAAAATTGGACTGGAGTTTGTTCAGATAATTTGATTATTGGTATCTTCGATTTTTAGAATTTATCTTTTGAAAAAGTTTTACATTTTATTTATTCTCCTTTTTTTTCAGAATTTTTATTCAGAGGCGCAAGAAATAACGCTTTCTGAAAATGCCGAAATAAGTATTATTACCATTGGCCCTGGAAAAAATCTATACGATAAATTTGGGCATAGTGCTTTTCGAATTAAAGATGAAGTTAATGGAATTGATTTAGCATACAATTACGGAACCTACGACTTTAACACACCAAATTTCTACACTAAGTTTGCTCAAGGAAAACTACATTACAATTTAAGTGTTGCTTATTTTGAACCTTTTTTTCAAAATTATGTAAGTGAAAACCGTTGGGTAAAAGAACAGGTATTAAACCTAACATTCGCTCAAAAAAAAGCCCTATTTCAGTACCTTCAGAATAATGCCAAGTCAGAAAACAGAGGTTATTTGTACGATTTCTTTTTTGACAATTGTGCGACCAAAATTAGAGATGTTTTAGTTTCCGTATTAGGAAAAAATCTTAATTATAACGACAATTTCGTTACGGAGCAATATACCTTTCGCCAACTCATTCAAAAAAATGTCAATTGTAACACTTGGGGAAGTTTAGGCATGGATGTGGCTATTGGCGCTGTGGTAGATAGACCTGCCACTGCATGGGAATATCAGTTTTTACCTCAATATGTTTTTGAAGCCGCAGCGGTAGCTACTGTTCAAAAAAATACGAGTTCAGAACCCTTAGTAAAAAAAACCAATCTTCTATTTGAAAACCTACCCACCGAGGAAAATACTAACTTTTTTACGAGTCCGCTGTTTGTTTTTGGAATTTTAGGGTTGATTATTTTGGTTGTAACCTATCGAGATTTCAGAAAAGGGAAGCGAAGTAGGTATCTTGATGGAAGTATTTTGTTTGTTACAGGAGTAATAGGAGTGCTATTACTTTTACTTTGGTTTGCCACAGATCACAGCACGACTGTAAATAACTACAATGTCCTTTGGGCATTTCCTTTGTCACTCTTTTTATTTGTTGCCATTTCAAAATCAAAACCTAAAAAATGGTTGTCTAAGTATTATGCCTTTTTACTTATTCTTTTGGCATTGCTATGCCTACATTCCATTACTCGGGTACAAACGTTTGCCATAGGGTTTATTCCGTTGTTTATTGCCTTGGGAATTCGGTATTTGTATGTTTTTTCTTTTTTGAAACGAAATAGCTAATAAATGCTGAAAGAACCACCCCTTCCTCCCCTCCTTATTAAGGAGGGAAAAATTTATTGTCCTCTAAAAAAGATAATAGTACTTAATGTTTTAATGACAATACTTATATCTAGAAAAATACTGCGCTTTTTTATGTAGTATAAATCATACTGTAGTTTTTCAAGGGCATCTTCTTCTCCAGTTCCATATTTATGATTTACTTGTGCCCAGCCTGTGACACCAGGCTTTACAAGATGACGTACTTCATAAAAAGGTATTTTTTCAGACAATTCTTTTACAAAAACGGGGCGTTCGGGCCGTGGTCCAATCACACTCATATCCCCTTTGATAACGTTTATAAATTGCGGAATTTCATCAAAACGGGAGCGCCGTAAAAACTTTCCAAATCGAGTAACCCTCGTATCTTTTTTTTTAGCAAATTGAGCACCGTGTTTTTCGGCATCTTTTATCATACTTCGCAATTTATAAATTTTGAAATGCTTGCCGTTTTTACCCACTCGCATTTGGGTATAAAATACGGGTCCTCTATTACCTAAAATATTACCAATGATAATAATGGGAGATATTAATAACCCAAAAAACAATCCTATGACCGAAAATAATAAGTCTAAAATTCTGTGGAAAAAAAGATATAATTTGTTTTGATTGCTTCGACTAAAAGGAAAATAGCGATAAAAATCCTTATCCACATGTTGCACAGGAACACGATGGGTAATTTCTTCATACACTTGGGTATATTCACGGATGGCCACACCTCTTTCCAAAAGCCCTATTAATTTATTGTACAAGCTTACTGTAACATTGTCACTTTGAGAAGTAGCAATTACAATTTCACTTATGACATTTTCTGAAATTATAGTATCTATTTCTTCTAAAGAGAATTCTTCAACTTCGGGTAATTTAATTTTTTCTTTTTGCTTACCTACATTAATAAAGCCGGTTACTTTGTAATTGGGGTCAGATTTGTGCAGGGAGGAAATAATCCCCTCCACTCTTTTACTATTGGCAATTAATAAAATTCGCTTATGAAATCTTGGGGTTGCAATAAGCATAATATAAGCGTATCTCCACAGAAAAAGGGCGATATTAATAGAGATGAAAAAATATACTATTTGCAGACGGTTTGCGGGTAATACTGGAGCTACAAAAGGGGTTAAAAGATATATTAATACTGTTACAGAAGACGTAAGAATGCTATTTTGTACTACAATCTCAAACTTACTAGCCTTTTGCAGGTCATACAATTCAAATATGGTAGCAAAAACAGTAAGATAAAGCGCCAGAACTATAGACCAAAACCAACGCTCTTTCTTAATAATAAAATAATCAAAATTAAATACAATACCCACCACATAAAGAATTCCTAAAACCGATACAATATCAAAAATGCGTAAAAGAATTTTACGTTCCGAAATCTCAAAGTGAATACTAGATTTTTGGGACATTTGGGGATTAGTTTAAAATATAAAGGTACTTATAATTATTAATTTATTCTCCTAAAAGGGTTAGCCAATGCTGTTTTACCTTTTGCCAATCGAATTGTTCCACTTTAGTTCTTGCATTTTTGGTAATTGCTTTAACTTCGGAAGTGTGATAGCATAAAAAAATGATTGCTTCCACAAAAGCCTCTTGGTCATTAGACGCTACTAATAAGGCATTTTCTTTATGTTCTAACAAGTAGGGAATTCCCCCTACCTTAGAGCTTATTACTGGCAGTCCCAAAGCCATGGCTTCAATGACACTAACTGGAGTATTATCAAAAAGAGTAGTATTAATAAAAATATCATAGGATTGAGATAATTGAAGCCATTCCTCTTTAGGTAATTTACCCGTAAACATTACAGGTAGTTTTTTGCGCTGTGCATATGCTTTGCAAAGTTGTAGCGAACCATCTTTGTCGGGTCCTACCATACACAAAGTTGCCATGGGATATATTTCTATAACACGTTCAATTACTTTTAGTGCTAAAAGGGGGTTGTAAATTTCAGCAAAAGAACGAACCCAGAGGAGTTTGGGGAGAATCGATTCTCTTTTTTTTAGGGGATATTTATCTATTTCTATGCTATTAGGTATAAATACAACATTAGTATATCCTTGTTCCTTAAATGCATTAAGTAAATAATGGGATGGTGCTACACAGGCTTTTGCGCCATGAAAAAACTTTTTGGATTGAAATGGATTTTTTTGCAATCGCTCCGGTAGGTTTCCGCCGTGCAGAATAGGAATATAAGGTAAATGCAACAACCTACATAAATTACCTACAGCTACTGCATACCAAAAATTTTGAGTGCTATAGGTGTCAATTAAAACACTCACGGTATTTTTTCGATTAATTAAAACCGTAAACAGCATGTCTAAAAGCCGTAAGATCTTATTTTTCTTGCCCGAAGCGCTAATAACATGAAATCCTTCCCCTTTTAAATTCTTCGAAAGGGTATCTATCGTGGTAAGAGTCGCCTTACTACTCTGTGTTTGCTGGTTTCCTATGTAAAGTACCTTTTTTTTCACCAGAAATTATTGAAATAACAGTTAAACCATATACAAATGCAGGTGCGGCAATACGCATGGAACTATGGTTGATGGTTAAAAGCCAAAAAAATAAAAAGGATAGTAAGTACGGATTTGACTTATTTGAAAATCTAAAAATTAAAGGCGTAAAAAACAAGATTAAAAGAGCTGTTAGACCAAAAACACCATGTTCAGAAAGCATTCTACTTATTTCATTATGGGTTGCGGTGGCATATCCTGTTATTTCTTCTCTAAATTCTTTTGTCTTTCCTACGCCTACCCCTGTTATGGGAAAATCAAAAAAAGCCTGAAGCTCTTCATCAATAAGATCTTTCCGTCCTGTGGTAATGTCTTTTTTCTCTCTTCCAGCGGCATCTTGATTAGCATATCGTTTATCTATAAGCCCTTCGGTTACAAAAGAGGATCGTAACCAAGTAATCCCTAAAATAAAAACAATAAACACTATTTTGGGGATAAGGGAAGCTCTTTCTTTGTTTCCTATTCTTAAATAATAGAAAAAAACAAATAAAACCACACAAACAGCTGCCGTAATCATTCCTCCTCTAGAAAACGTAACAATTCCTCTATAGCAAACAAGAGAGAAAATGAGAACATCAACAATGTTTATGAGGTAGTCTTTTATCATTAATAATCGGGAAAAAAGGATAAACGCCCCTAAGCCTAAAATAGTAGCCACTTGGTTAGGGCCAAATCCTCCTGAAGCTTCAAAATTGGATTGTGTTCCTGTTAATACATCTCGTACATTGGGTGTATATAAAAATAAATAGGTGGTGGTGGTAATAACAGGTAATAATAAAGCCAATAATATTTCTTGAAACTTTGCGGCTGTTAATTTCCTATTATAACAATACAATGCGGTAATAGCAAGGCATATTGGGCCACTTAAATTAAACCCTATGGCATTTCCAATACTGGAGTCATAATCTAAATTAATTGCCGAAAATAGTACCCCAGGGACTAATAACAATATAAAAATAACATAAGGCCAAGACTTACGATGAAAACCCTTAAAAAACATTCCTAGAATCATAAAGCCTATTACCGCATATTTCGCAAACTCATACGAAAATCCAATTCCACCTAGCATTCTTGACAATACTTCAAAACCAGTAATATAGGCTGCGGCTACTAATATTTCGTCATTTCTGTTTCCATTTCTAAATATTTTAAATATAAAATACCCTATGGCTGTAAACAAAAAAACCCTTCCTAAAAAGTTAAATTGATACATTACCCATGCCATGATAATATGAAACACAAGCAATTGAAAATAGGACCCTCTTTTACTAGCTACTCCTTTGTTCATAATAAGTTATCAATTTAGGAATAATTGTACTCACGGAATAGTTTTTTTGTACGTGATCTTGAAATAAAGAAGCATCCCTCTTGAGTTTTGTATCATTTTCAATATAATACAGTATGGCATTTGCAAATGCTTCAGGATTATTTGGGGGCACACATTGTCCAAAACCATTAACAACTTCTTCACATTGTCCAACTTGAGTGCACACAACTCCCAAACCAGCCAGACCATATTCCAACAATGCTAACGGAAGTCCTTCAGAATAGGATGCCAAAACACCCACAGATGCCTGTGTTAATAATGTATGGGTATTTGATTGCGAACCATAATAATATACCTTTCCTTGTAACTCTTTTCTATTTATGAACGCCTCAAAATTTTGATAATACCTATCCCCCCAATTTTTTCCAAAAAGATGTAGACTATAATCGGGATGTTTTTTTATAACCCATTCAAACGCTTTTAGCAAATTTTCATGATCTTTCTGTGGTCTAATATTAGCAAGGCAAATAATTCTTTTTCCTTCAATGCCTTTCAATTTAAATACCTTGTCTGTTGTATTGGTTATGGTAACAGGATTTTTTAAAAACAGCACATTCTTTGCTTTAAGATTCTTAAGTGCCCAATTTTCTAGGTCTTTATTTACACATAAAACTCCATTAAAGGTAGTAGCGCACCATTTCAAAATAGTAAATTTTCTTTCTGAAAGCATTTCACTATTTCCATAATGGTCGTGCCAGATTAATATCATTCTAGGCAACAGAATTTTAATAATTGTAGCCGTAAAATAAGAAGTGGCATGCGCGTGTAAGATTTGTATTTTTTTTTTCTGAATAAAACGTACTAATCTAACTATGGCAAAAATATCTAAGGCATGTTTTTTTCTTAAAAATAGATATGAAACCTCTTTTCCTAGATCCTTTTTTAATAATCCTTCTTTTCGAGTGGTACACAAAGAAGAAAGTTCCACTTGAGAAACCAGCGCATTTGCATAGGTAACCGCAACGCGTTCTGCGCCTCCTGCATCCAAAGAATCAATAAGTTGTAATACTCTCATGCCAACATTCTTTCAATTTCAGCTTCAAAATATTCAAGGGTATATTGATGAGACCATTCTTGCGCTTGTTTGGACATTTTTTTTAATAGGTCTTCATCCTGCAATAATAAGCGCATGGTTTGAATATCTTCTTCTAAAATGGTATTCGATAAAATTCCTCTATGGCCGTTATCAAGCATCCATGGAACACACGATATTTTTGTTACCATAGGAAGTACACCCCAAAACATGGCCTCTGCCACAACTTTGGGCCATCCTTCAGATTTTGATGGCAACACCAAAAAATGACTTTTTTTATAGGCTGC
Organism: Flavobacteriaceae bacterium; assembly: GCA_041392205.1. Classification (GTDB taxonomy): domain Bacteria; phylum Bacteroidota; class Bacteroidia; order Flavobacteriales; family Flavobacteriaceae; genus Halomarinibacterium. Next base: position 412,809 of record JAWKMO010000003.1, read on the forward strand.
TTCTACTTCTTCAGAAGAAGCATTACCATGGAATAAAACGATGTCCTCCAAAGCATTTTGCTTTATATAATTTGTGAGGGATTCCCGTTGTTCTCCATCCCCAAAAATTTCCAATCGAACATTTTCCCCTAATGTATGCAATGCTTCTACCAATTGTACTGCATATAGAGGTCTTTTTCCCGATGTTAAACTTCCCACAAACATAAAAGTAAAAGGGGCTTTAAACCTTTTTTCTAGAAATCCTTTTATTTTATTTTTAGAATACGTTGCTGTAAAAAAAGGGTAAATATTACTCGATTGCTTAGGCCATTTCCCATAGACCAGAACACGCATGTTTTTAGTTAAAAAGGTATTGGAAAGTAACCATTTTTGAAAGCGGTAGCTTATAGGTTGCTTCGATTTAGGATCCCAATTGCCTGCGTATTTTGCAGTTTTAGGTTTTCTTGGAAAAAATATTTGAAGGAGGCTTCCCAACAAGCCTATATTCCCGGGACAACGAAGATGAATATGATCTGCTTTATTCATTTCAATGGCAATTTTGAGCATTATTATGGGCAAATAAAAGGTTGTTTTAATAATACTTACTGCAGACTGCATAGAGATATTGGGGATGGATACTACCTTTATATCGTTTCTATAAAATGGGGCTACCAATAATTCTTTTTTATAAAAGGTAGGGGCAACAATGGTAATGCTTTCCATTTTTGAAAACCAAATATTCATTTCTTTTACATAAGGAGCATAAGAATATAATTGCCCATCTTCTTTAAGCAATACCGGAGCTAATGTTACCACTAAAAAATTCACAAAATATATTCTTTAGAATCGTTTGTATTTAGTATTTGAGCCGGAACACCTAATACCGTAGTCCCTTCCAATACATCCTTAACAACAAGTGAATTTGCCCCAATAACGGCATTATTCCCAACGGTTATTTTTCCAGCGATAATAGCATTAGCACCCATATAAACATTATTTCCAATAACAGGCACGCCTCTATTTTCGCCTCTTCCGCTAACCCCAATAGTAACTCCTTGCGAAATATTACAATTGTCTCCTATTACGGCATTAGCATTAATGATGATGGTTCCAAAATGACCTATATAAAATGAATGGCCAATACTGGCAGAATACGGTAGGGATATTCCCGCTACTACTTCAATCCATTTTTGACCAAGGACTGCAAAAAGTAATAAAAATGACTTTACAAATTTGGGTAGTTTACTTCTATACACAGCATTTCCTATTCTGTACACAAAAAGTGCCCAAAGACCCTGTTGTGTAAAAAAAAGAACTAGGCTATTCTTTTTAGAATAGGTTTTATATTTTCCAATATCTTTTATAAAAAGGCATTTCATAAATCAAGCAATTTTCTATAAAAAGCTAAATTCTTCTCTAAGATATTGTTTTTATCGTATTTTTTTCGCACTATTTTTTCGGCATTAACCCCCAATTGTATCGCTTTTTCAGGATGTTCTATACACCAAAGTATCTTTTTTGCTATATCATTAGGGTTATAAACATCACACAACAAGCCGGTTTCTTCTGGGATAATCGTTTCTGGTCCTGGTCCGTATTGCGAAAAAATAACAGGCTTTTGTAATAACATGGCCTCTAAAGTTACCAACCCCTGGGTTTCCATATGCGAGGGAAAAACGCATACACTAGCTTCACTATATTTTATATTCAAGACTTCACGAGAAATGGTTCCATGAAAAGTAACATTAGTAAAAAAAGAGTGATCGTAATCCAGTTGCAACTTTTCAATATACGAATCGCCATTTGGATACAACCAATCCCTTCCATAGAGATCCAATTCTTTTTGAGGGTATTTTTCCCGTACTATTTTAAAAGCTTCTATAAGTTGTCGTACTCCTTTTTTTTCACAAACGGTACCTGCAAATAGTATTTTGTTAGCATTTACTGCTACATTGGGTATTTTCAGGCTGGTATTTATAGGATAGTTTATAATTTCTACAGGTTTTTTATGGTACGAAAGATATTTGGCTGTGTGTTCTTTTACATAATTTGAAACGGCAATAAATCCATCTGCTTTTGTAAAGGATCTCTTTTCTAACATCCCTTTTCTTCGGTTAATCCCTCTTTTTTCAGCTTCAGCAAAAAAATGATGACCTCCGTGCAAACGAATCACTTTTTTTGCAGGATGATTTTTTGAAATAATAGCAAGACCTAATTCGGCAGTTTCAATAATATCGATTGGGTGGTTAGCTTGCATTAATTTTAAACGTTTGTTTAACTGCCAAGCATTATACAAAAAGTTAGGGAGTATTGTGTTGTTTTTTGGCAAACGCAATAGTAACACTCCTTCATCTTCAAGTTGTACTTCTTTATTCTCTACTCCCACACCAAGGATAGTTACATTATGTCCTTTAGTGACTAATGTCCTCCCAAAAGTTTGTAAAAAAGTCCCTACACCTCCAGGAGCCCATAAAGGATATTCACCCGATAAAAATACAATGTTCATTGAGTCGTTTTTAATTGTTCCAGCCAAAAAGCAAATTTTTTAAAATAGGTATTTTTTGTTAAATAATCTTGCCAAATCAATCTATTCTCTTTTTGGATTTCAGTTAGTCTTTTGGTACCACTATTTTTATGAAAATCATTTATTTTTTTATCTATAGAAGGTATTTCATTTTCTAAAATAATAACACATTGTTCTTTCCAAGGAATGGCATTATTAAAAGGAAATCGGCAATCGGTGTCAACAACTACTGGTATTCTTCCCATTGCCAACGTTTCATAAAGTCGTACTGAAAAATTTCCAGTACCCCGAGAGCAAAAAGTGTACAGATTTTCATTCATGTTTTGATAAAATTCTCGAGTCGTTTTTTGTTTTTCCTCATTGCTTTTTACTCCTGCTCGGTATTGTTTTCGAAAAATAAAATGACAAACAATTTCATTGCTTTTTAGTAACCTATTTAAATAGCCATATCTTTTTAAACTTGAAGGATAAAATGATTGTTTATCTGTAACGTCTTTTCCAGAAATTCTATTCAATATTCCTTTTACATGCAATAGATATTCTTTTCCAAGCTTTTTGATGCTACCGTTAGCGTGTCCCACAAAACCTATGGTTGGTTTTTCGAGGTCTTTTATTACCTCAAAGGGTTTTTCTAAAATACGATAAGGATCATTGATAAATGGAGGCATAATATAAGTGTTGTTATCCAACTTACTGTGAAAACCTCCCAACCTCACTGTAATAACGTTAGGGTTTTTTATCGTGACTCCAAAGTCTCCTCCTGAAAAGACAAGTACTTTTTTAGTTTGAGCTTGACATTGTTTTATAAAATTTTCAACTTCCCTTTTCTTCTTTTGAAGGTATAAAAACTGAATGTTCATTGGGACTATTCCAAAATCACAATCTTCTAAAGCAGTTACTATTTTGTAATGAGATTGCAATGGAGAGTGTTCCATTTCAAATACTTCCAGCAAAGGAAAAAGCTGATAGCTCTCTGCCTCCATTCTTAAATTTGTATCATAAAATAGCTTAATCATTGAGTAACTGATTTGCAATAAGCTTAGCGTTTTCCTCCAAAGGGTGATGTACAATTAGTTTCATCCAAACTTGTTTGTCTTTTGCAATACTAGCCGGGTTTTGTAATCCCAACAAAAGGGTGTCTTTAATTTCTTCTTTGTTATTAAACCAACCCACAGCATCAAGGCTTCCCATACTCCTAAAGTGCTGAAAATTATAAATCGTTTTTACCGACCAATTGGGATCTTCCTTTTGATCGTAATTAATAAAAAAACAAGGTTTATTATACACGGCAAAATCATGAGCCATGGTAGAGCCAACATTAATAACCAGGTCGCAATGAAAAGCAATGTTTACTAATAAGTCTATATCTTCTATTCTAGGATAAACGGCCCCCCAACTTTTTATTTGAGTATTCCAAGCAGGAGCAATAGGGGTAATAATTTCTGAATAGGCTTCAATTACGCTATCATACCTATTGGAAACATCCACGGGACATCTTCTAAAGATAATTTGGGGTCTTTCTTCTAAAGGAATAGCGTTTACCGCTTTTGCAACATCTTCCAAATAGTAGGGGTCGTAAGGGGAAGTTATGATATCGTCTCCACTAAAACAAATCCACTTCTTGTTTTCGTTTAAATGGTATTTTTTGGCAAAATCCTTTCTAGAAACTCTACGTTTTTCATCAAAATAAAATTCAAATTGAGGGGTGCCTGTTACTATTATGTTATTGCTATCAATTTCGGGATACAGTAAAGAGAGTTCGTTCTTCATATACTGCGACCACACCAAATAAACATCTGCCTTTATTGCCAAACTTGCCTTAGGTGTGTTGTCCCACGAATAAATAGTGCAAATAACTTTTATATTTAACTCCTTGGCGGCAATACAAATAGGATTTAAAAAGGCTACTCTTTGGTGTGTTATAAAAATTACCGAAGGTTTTAAAGAGTTAAGTTGGTCTTTATAATGGTTAATTAATTTTCGATCCCAATACCGCAACGATTTCGATTCAAGTGCAAGAATATGCTTGTACTTTTTACTTGCCACTTTGCCTATTCTTTCAGCAAAAAAGTACAGGGTTTTAAATTTTAAAGAGCCTCTATTTTTGTTCCAATTTCCAAGTATGGTTTTGTTATTCAGAAGTTTTGAATTATGCAACAACCGAGCAAATTTAGCAGCCTCGCGATACAATCTTGTGAAGGTCGATTCTTTAGGAAGGGTAAAATGGCTATACCCAATGGAAACCGAATGCAGCTTCTCAACTTCCTGAACAGCATGTTGAGGAAGGGTAGTCCAAAAATGCAAGTTTGCCTTGCTTTTGATATGGGTTATAAGGTCTGAATATAAATAATTACGTATTCCAACACCATCGGGTACCACAAATACTATGTTTTGCTTTTTTTTCAAAAAAATTAATTCAAGATGGTTTTGAAGGGTTTATTACCTACTATGGCCGCATATTTAGAAAAACTACTGTGATACATGGGGGCCACCCTTAAAAAATAAATGACTTCACTATTAGCCATTAAAAAAAAGTCTAAAATAGTTTTTAAATGGTTTTCCAAAGAGGTTTCTTCATTAAAATTATCCATATGTTTCGGTGTTCCTCCTACAATATGCACCTTTTGATTTTTACTAATAAATTGTAAAAAAATCATACTATCTGAAAAAACATAACTATCATAATAAGCTTGTTTTACAATTTCTGCAATCTTACTTTCCAATTGTTGAAGCAATGCTTGTTTTTGTTCTTCTGAAAGAACTTTTTTTGTGGTATCCCTAAAATCGCCCATCAAACTGGTAAATCGCGTGTGGATACCGATATATTTTTTATTTCCTAGGGTAGCTAATTCCTTTTTTAAATAATCCGATTTTTGAAAAAGTTCATTGAAATTATTAGCCCATTTTTCTTCTATTTGAGAGGGAGACCATTGGGTGTATAATTTAGGAAGATAATCTATGTTTGTATACACTATAAAAGTGGTTGCCTTAGATTGCTTTATAATTTCAAGCGGATTAGCTTCAAAATCATTCATTAAATATAAAAATTTTGTTTTTAAAGGTGTCCAAGACAAATCCGTTTTGGCAATATCCCAGCTTACTTTATTTGGTTTTAAAAATACAGGCAAATGAAAAGGATTGTCAAATTGAATATAAAACTCATAGCCAAGTAGTTTGGATACTTCATACAAAGAAACAATTCCTTTTAATCGATCCACAAAGCCCCCGTGGGGAAACAAGCCATCAAAACAAATGATAATTTTTTTGTGGGGTGATTTTTTCACAGAAAGCCTTCCAGCGTAAGCTAAGGCTATGGTAAGCCTTTTATGTAAAAGTCCAATCTTTTTTTTGAAACGTTTCATAGTAATGAGTACCAAAGATAGCCAATAGGCAACGTTTACCTATTAAAATTGCGCTTCCTTTCCAAACTTATTTCAATGTTTTTGGGTCGCTTTAAAGCATCGTATCCACCAGAAGGGTTTTCGGTTATAGAAACTAAGGTAAAATGCGATTGGCATTTTGAAATAAAAGCTTCTACCAAAGGGTGATTTTGGTCCATATCATGAAATTCAAAAACCATGGCGCTAAAGGCTTCTAAATGCTGAACTATTTCCTCTAAAAAATCGTATTCACTTCCCTCGATATCAAGCTTCAAAAGGATTCCAGACTCTATATGAAACGTTTCTTTTAATAATTGAAAAACAGTGTGGTCTTTATTCATAAAAAGTTTTTTATGAATACATCGACTACTGTTCTTTAAATACATAAAAATTAAAGCATTAAAGAGGTATCTAATTTTATTCGGTTTTGATAAAAAAAGCCTGGCAATTCCCTTAAATAAAAGCTTTCTGCTAGAAACGGTAGGGTCAATCATGAGTATTTTGATGGTCTCATTAAACCGAAAGATATCATATTCAAATTCTACATTGGAAGAAATGCCTCCGCTAAATAAAACCTTTGACTTTTTAATTGTTTCTGGATGAAGATAGTATCCTCCGTCTCCAATACTTCCAAACCTAAAAATAGCAGCATCTGGAACTAAAAAATGTTCTTTTATGCTATTAAAATAATTATCATTCTTGTTTTCCATAGTTAGGTACTACAAGTCATTATGCTAAATATCCCTAAATAATTTTTGATGACTTACCTCCCAAAGGTTTCCGCTTTCCAAAGTTTCTATAAACAATTTACTACTATTTCCACTTCCAAAACTGGGGGGGCTTTTGGGAACTTTTTTTTCAATATGTTGTATTGCATTTACAATTGTTGTGGTTTCGTAGGGGACATTCACAATATGTTCATGCAAGCTCCTATTTTGTTGTCGCGTACCTATGTTTATAGTAGGTATTCCATAATAGGGTGCTTCGCGAATCCCTGCACTGGAATTTCCAATAATCAACTCGGCATGTTTTAACAGGGTTAAAAAGTATTCAAACCGAAGGGATGGAAATATACGAAATTTTGGATTTCCTTCTAGTCTTTTATAAGCATGTAAAATAGCTTTACTACCCAAATCGTTATTGGGGTAAATAACGACATAATTTAAAGAGGATTGTAAAAGAGCTGATACGAACTCATGAGCGTATTCCTCCATCTTTGTTATCTCCGTGGTTACGGGATGGAACATAGCTACTGCATAAGTATCAAAAAGTATTTCGTAATGTTTTTTAACTTCATCCAACATAGGAAGATTTTCAGAAAACATAATATCTACATCGGGCGAGCCAATGACAAAAATAGATGCGGGTAATTCTCCCATTTGCAATAAACGGCCTTCTGCTTCTGTATTTGACACAAAATGAATATGGCTCATTTTACTAGTAGCATGGCGTATCAATTCATCGATAGTACCCGACACTTCCCCGCCTTCAATATGAGCTACCAAAATATTGTTAAGTGACCCAACAAGGGCGCCTGCCAAAGCTTCCACACGATCGCCATGGATAACAATTAAATGGGGCTGTATTTCTTTACAATAAGCAGAAAAACCTTCCATAGTTTTTGCCAAGGTTAAATCCATTGTAGTTTCGTGGGTATGGTTTGAAAAGGTAGCAATATTTTTAAACCCACATCGCTCTACTTCCAAAAGGGTGTAACCATAAGATTCTAGTAGATGCATGCCGGTAACAAAAAGAAAAGGCTCATAATTAGGATGAGCTTCCAATGTTTGAATGAGCGATTTAATCTTTCCAAAGTCGGCACGCGTGCCTGTAAGAAACACTATTCTTTTTTTCATCTAAAAATAATATTTATAAAAAAAGAAGCGTCTGCTCTTTCTTTAGGTAAAGAAAAAAATCCTAATGTATTCATTTTCGATAGGTTTAAAAATTTTCTTCCTATACAATTCATAATACTATATCTTTCCAGGAAAGCTGACTATCAAAATCTAAATTTCGGCTTGCTTTTTTACCTAATATAGTATTAAATGTAGCTGCCAAAATCTCTCCTGTTCCAGGGCGCTTTACCCAAATATTTTCCTTGGTAAAGACTTCCCCTTTTTTAATAGGAGCAATGGTGCACACCGTGGCAAAGGCAAAATCGATAGTCACTTGCTCTTCTTTTGCGGGTACTTTGGTTCCTCCTCGCATTTGCCATATTTCGTTACTGCTTTCAATAAGTTCTTTACAAGCTTGTTCATCCATACTACATACAATATCTGGACCTTGACGATTCATATGATCCGTAAAATGACGTTCCAAAATCGAGGCTCCTAAAGCCACTGCTGCTAAACAAGCATTGTTATTTAGTGTATGGTCGCTAAGCCCAAAAACTCTATCGGGGAAGTTACTATGCATCTGTTGCATTGCTCCCAAGCGCACCAAGTGTATAGGAGTGGGATATAAGTTGGTGGTATGTAAAATGGCTACCGGAACTTTTTGAGCATCAAAAATAGTAAGCGCCTTTTGAATGCTTTCAATAGTATTCATTCCAGTACTTAAAATAACGGGTTTTCCAAAGGAGGCTATATGTTCTAACAAAGGGTAGTTATTACATTCGCCACTACCAATTTTATATCCTGCCACATCAAATTTTTCAAGCCTATTGGCAGCTGCTCTTGAAAAGGGGGTAGAAATAAATATCATCCCTTTGGATTCCACGTAGTTTTTTAATGCTAACTCGTCTGCTTCGTTGAGCGAGCAACGCTCCATAATTTCATAAATAGATACTGTTGCATTACCAGGTATCACTTTTTTGGCAGCAGCACTCATTTCATCTGCTACAATATGGGTTTGGTGCTTAACCACCTCGGCACCAGCTCTGGCTGCTGCATCGACCATTTCTTTGGCAATTTGCAAAGACCCTTCATGATTAATTCCTATTTCGGCAATGACCAATGGAGGAAAATCAATTCCTATTTTTCTTCCTGCAATTTCTATAAAAGGATTCATGCTTCTTTACAATGGGTTAAAATATAGTTTGCATAGGCTAAATCTTCCTGAGTATCAATATCGATTGTAGCAAACAGATGATCTACAATAAATGGGATATTTTTTTTACCTAAAATAGCTCCCTTTTTAATTACGGAAGCTTTTGAAATGTATAAAAGTCCGTTTTCAAAATATAAAGGTTCTAAATCTTGGCTTCGTTGTCCTAATTCATAATTAAAAGGAACAAACTGCCCGTCTATAATTTTTCCAAATTTTTGATGATTACGGGTAACGGTCATTAAACTATCAGCCCCTTTCAATTTATATTGAGCAAGCGTTTCTTCCAAAAGGTTTTTAGGGCGTAAGGGGTTGGTAGGTTGCAAAAGCACAATGGTATCTATAGAATCTCCCAATTGCACTAATGCATCTTGCAAGACTGCAATCGTAGGCGTCGTATGAGTAGCGAGAGCGACAGGGCGATCCAAAACGGAAGCTCCATAAGCAAGGGCGATTTCTTTTATTTCTAGATCATCGGTAGAAACCCAAACACCGTCCAGTAAATGTGGATGGGATTTAGCAAATACTATGGAATGGGCTAATAAGGGAATCCCATCCAAAGAAAGAATATTTTTTTTAGGCAATCGTTGTGAGCCGCCTCTAGCAGGTATAATGGCAATGGTTTTTTTCAAAGGTAATGGGTTAATATTCATTATAGCCTTGATCCAGCCCAAGATACTTAAAAATAAAAGGCCTAACATAGGAGTTTAGCCATAATTTATTAACTCCTTTTTTTATAGATAAGGGCAAATAGGATTTTTTTACTTTAGGGATACTATCTAAGGTCTTATTTTGGGAAACTAGGTTGGCTTCAAAAGATTTCATCCAAGGTTCTGGGATATTTCCTATGTGATAAGCATAGCAATTTGTTGTTGCCAATCGCCAAAATCCAGCTTTATCATTAGGTATGTCTATATAATCTCTATCGGCGGCACTTGCATACGCCATATTGCTTAACGATTTTGGAGCTTTAAGAAAGACTTCTTTCCGAAGTGTTGCCACAAAATGGCCACAACCCACTACAGCTTGTCTACCCTTTTGTTCCACAATAAGTTGTTTGTATAATCTACTTTTCTTTTTATACATAGTTTCACTACCTATACTTTTTGCAAAAGCTAAAAGATCCTCAGGCTGGCAAACCGATTTAAACTTTAATAACCCCTTACAAAATGCATCAAAAAGAGTGTTTTCGGAATAGATTCTATAAAAGGTTGGGTTGGGTACCGGTGAGACCATTCCTGCTTTTGGAAAATTTAAAAAAACATTTTCTACAGCCTGTATCCATCCCTCTTTAAATAAAACATCTCCATCGGTTAAAGTAATAAGCGGTTCCTGAGCTTCTCTAGCTATGGGAATCATAGCGTCAATTTTGCCTATGTTTTCTTTAAAATGTACCAATTGATCTATTTTACCTTCAAGGTACATTTGTTGCAAAAAGTGAGTTACTTCCTTGCAACTTCCATTATTAACTACGGTTAAAAAGCTTTTGGAGTGCCTTGTTTTATGTAAAGACTGCAAACAAAGTTGGGTTACTTCTAGTCCATTTTCAAAATAAGGATCGTCAAGATTGGGAACAAATATGGGGACAATAATTCGATGATAAAAATTCGTTTTAACCTTTTTATTTCTTAACGGATTGGCCCCAATTCTCATAAAATGAATTTAATTTATCCTTTTAAATAAGTTCCTTAAAAAAATTTTCCCATTTTCAAAGTTAAGAAACCAAAAAGGATTGAATGCAAATAGTCTTTTGATTGTTTCACCTCTTTTTTCAGAGAGCTCTTTTAACTGCATCCTAATAATATTGTTTCTTAAAAGCGAGTATTGTACCGCAGTAATATGTCCCTCTTTTAAAAGTCCTTTTAGTATCTCATGCAAATGCCAAGGAAGTTCAAAATATTTTTCTTTAAATTGTTTACTAATTCCTTGATGTTCTCTATATAATACTAAGGGCTCCGGATAGTAATAAAATTTTGTGTAAAAGGAACATCGAGTCCAAAAATGCATGTCTTCTCCGGCTTGAGGCATGGTTTCATTAAAAAATCCTACCTGAGTTAGTAATGATTTTCGAAATAGTACCGAGGAGGTCATGAGTGTCCAACGCCCTATCATTTTCATAGATACGTCGCCGTGTTTCAATAAAACATCTCTAGGTTTGCCAATAGTGTCGCCCGTTTCTACACCTTTACTATCAATCACAGTACAAGGAGTGTGCACTATGCCAAATTCTGGATTGCGTTCAAGTAGTGCCACTTGTTTTTCAAGTTTTTGAGGCAACCAAAGATCATCGTCATCTAAAATCGCAATATATTTTCCAGTAGCTTTGTTAATACCAAAATTCCTTGGTCGTGAGGGTCCTCCACTATTTTCAATTTTGAAATAAGTTAGTTGAGGAAACTCTTGGCACAATAGTTCATTTTCTTTTCCCGGAGTACCGTCATCAACAACAATAATTTCAAAATCTGTAAACGTTTGAGCCAATACACTATCCAAGGTTTGCCTAAGCAGTTGGGTTCTCTTATAGGTGCTAATTACAACACTTACTAACGGCATAATAGTATCAATCTATTTTTAATTCGTTTCAAAATACCCTTTAGGCTATTTCGTTGCGCCTTTTTTATTTGATTATTTTTTCGGACTTCCTCTTTATAATTGGTGTAAGCGGTGCCATAAAATTGAAATAACATTTGTTCATCTTCGGTTTCTTTCTTTTTTAAATATGCTGAATTATTGCTAACGCCAGAAAGATCAAACAGTGTTAAAAAATAGGGTATGTGTTGAAACGTAATTTTTTTACTTTCAAAGCATTGTATAAAAAAAGCCCTGTCGGCACCAATTTGGTAGGTTTCATCATAGGGCCCCATAAGTTCAAACACCCTTCTATTAAAGAAAGTGCTTTGATGAGGAAGGGAAGTTTTCATAAAATAATTAGAAGGTAATGTGTCTGGATATACTTTTTCTCCATTTTCAAATTGATAATCTCCATAAATTATATCGCCTTTAAATAAAGGATGGTCTACAAAATCTATTAATGCCGAAGCGCTTGTTAGGACATCTCCACTATTTAAAAATAAAAGATAGTCTCCTTTAGCCATTTTTATTCCTTTATTCATGGCATGATAAATTCCAGCATCTTTTTCAGAAATAGAGCAATGTATGTACGCTTTATAGTGTTCTAATAAAGCCACACTTCCATCTGTTGAAGCTCCATCTACTACAATAAATTCATAATTATTATACGTTTGACTAATAACCGATTGAATGGTTTTTTCAAGACCTAAAACATTGTTGTAGTTAATGGTGATGATAGATACCATAAGAAATCTTTTATTTTAACTTTTCTAACCAAATATTCCCTCCAAAATTATGATAGGATAAAGGCATGGATTTAAATGCTTCTTTATGATGCTGATGTAAATAATGCGAAAACACACAAATTTTATAATGGGCATTATTCATTAAAAAGCTTCTTAGCATATAATTTTCATTCCAATTTCGTCCTTGAAAAACCCAATTTTTGGGATATTCAAAAGGATAAAAAATATCATGAAAATGAATAAAAACCCCCGGTTTTAGTACTGGTAAAATTTCAAAAAAAAGATAGTTAACATCACTTCCACATTTAGAAACATGAGTACTATCTATAAATAAGATATCCCCCGCTTCTAATTTGGTAAAAAACGAAGGAGCTACTTCCTGTACTTTTTTTTCAATAATTGTAGAAACCGCTTTGTCGGCATCCTTAATAGTAGCATATAACCTTTCTGGATTAGGCTCTATAAATGTTAACGCTATTGAATTATTAAAAAACAACTCATTTACATCCAACATAAGTGCTGAGCTATGGCCTGAACCAATTTCAATAATTTGTTTTGGTTTTAAGTGTCTTATCATGGAATAGAGAATAATTCCATCGGTATGTTCATACATACCATTGTCAAATGCATAGCGCAGTCCTCTCTCTCTCTTTTCTGAAAAGGGTATTTCGGGGTAATATTGAGCAAGTGTTTCGTTCACAAAATAAACTTGGTCTTTTGTATTTAAATTTACATCCCTTATTAAATCCTTTTCATCTTCTTTCCAAATTTCATGTTCCCTTTTCTTTACCTCCTTAACGGAAACAATGGGGGAATAATAATGCCCTGGGGGATAACAAGCATTTTGTGAATAGGCTTCAGATTTTTGATAAAGTCCTTTTATATAAGGAAGTTTATTAAGTATTTTTTTTAATTGTTTTTTCATTACCTAATGAATTATACCACCAATGCAATTATTGTAATTAATTTTTTTAAAAAAATTATTTCTTATAAAAGTGATTCATAAATAGTTTTATAAGCCTTTGCTTGCCTTACATGACTAAAATTCTCTGAAGCAAATTTTTTAATGTCATTGGATTTATAGTTTTCTTTATTCTTAAAAAAAGTTTCCAAGGCAAACCTTAATGCCGTTGGAGTTTGCTCGTGAACAATCATTCCATACTTTCCTTCCACGATAACTTCCTTCATACCTCCATTTGCAAAACTTATCACTGGCGTCCCCTGCGCAAGGGATTCCAGCATGGTATTGGGTAAATTATCTTCCCTGCTTGGCAATACAAAAACATCGGCAGCGCGATAGCATTTAAAAATTTCCTTTTCCGAAGTCAAAAAACCTAAAGGTATTACTTTTACCCTGTTATTTGCGCTACTTAGGCTTCCTTTTCCTAATATAAGAAGGGTTAGAGGGACAGATACTTCATCTAACGCTTTCCTTAAAAGTTCCATTCCTTTTCTGGGATTGTCTATACTGGCTGCCGTGAATAAAATAACATTCTCATTTGGGTCAAGGGCTAATTCTTTTCTGGCATTTTCTTTTGTAATATTCCCATCTTCTATTAATAAACTGTTTGCAATACAAGAATGAATTTTAAAATGGGAAAAAAACTCACTTTCCTTTTCTAAATTTAGCAACCATTGCGAAGGTGATACAATGGCTCCTTTTTTAATAAACCCAATAGCCTTTTTTTTTATTTCCTTCATCTTTTCATCAATCAATTTAGCTTTTGGATTTTTTTTAACATCCGTTTCATAATGAAAAATACCCATAAAAGGATTCATGTCATGTAATGTCCAAACAATGGGTTTATTTACATTTTTAAAAAAAGAAGGATAATCCAAGATCCCTCCTACCCAATGCAAATTAATAATATCGGCTTCTTGTACTAAGGGATGTTTTTCTAAAGCAAAAGAACTAAAAGGAAAACTGATAATTTCGTAGGAAAGATGGGGTTTTATTTTTGCTAGTTGACCCTCCCATTTTTGAGATAAGGAAGGTTTTAATAGCCTTTTTATTTTTTGAAGTAATCTTAAAAATACCGAAGGCTTTTTATATGTAAAGAAAGAATCTTCAACATCTTTATTTTGATAATTAATGGTTCTATTTATGGATAAATAGGCAGAGGCAATCCCTTCTTTACAGAGCCCTTTGTGCAAACGAAGTGCCGCAATACCGGCACCTCCTTTTAATGAGGTTGTTATATGTAGGACTTTCATAGGTTTTTGCCTTTCATTTGGTGGTATAACTTTCTGGAAAATTCCTTAAAATACCTTCTAAAATAATGAGAAGGATAGTTGTAAAACAGATAATCTATAGAAACTTCATTTAGGTTTTTGATCCATTGCCAAAATCCCTCTTTTTTATCTTTTTTCCAAGAATGATCCCATAAATGTACCGCTAGGGTATTGGGAGTTACATAATTGTGATAGGATTCTGCCCTCTTTTCATAAGGAAGCGGATAGAAATATTCTATGGGGAATATTTTTTCATCTTTCAGTAGGTTCGTTTCAGTAACCCATTCTTTAAATGTATGGGTTATTACGGGTGGCGAAAACGGGTTAAAAAATTGAGTATCATAAAAATCCTTCATTTTTGCTATAAAATGATTTTTAGGTACCGCTCCAAAAAAACCATAGGCAGGCCTTCCAGATACTTCATATCCAGTAAAAAAAGAATGGTGTAACACTTCATCAAGAGGCTTTACTAAAAGCATATCAGTATCTAAGTAAATGCCCCCTATTTCATAGAGTACCTGAATTCGAATACAGTCTGCAGCAAAGGCATATTTTCGTTTTCGAATGGCGTCGTGATAAAATTTATTTTGATACGGGACACTGGTTTCTTCATTCCATTCTTTAATTTCAAAATGGGGAGCATACTGTTTCCAGCTTTCCAAACACTGTTGAAAAACGGCACTTTTAGGGTGTTTACCAAACCAACAATAATGAAGTATTTTTGGAATCATTTCACCCTCTTTTACTAAAAACAAACTGTAGTATTTTCTCCATCTTAAAGAAAGAGTTTTTACGATCCAACTGTTTATTGTCCTTTCTATTTACAAGTGCTAAGCGATGTTCCTCCTCAAAATATTTTTGATAGACCACTGCTTTTTCTGCTTCAATAATTGCCTTGTTTTTGGGGTCGTTTGACATTCCCTTTAAATTGAATACGGAAATCGTTTCATCGATATGCTGATACGAAACATTAGCTTTACAAATAGCGTATATAAAGAATTCCCAGTCGGATATTATTTTAAAATGTTCAGAATAATAAAACAATTCATCAAACAACGTTCTTTTAATAAAAGTTCCAGGATGGGGTAACGATCTTTCTAAAAAATATGAAAATTCCAACTTTTGAGGATAGGTTCGTAAAAATTCTTCTTTAGCGGAACAAAATATCAAATCACCATAATATAGTGCCTTTGTACCCGCTATTTTAAGACTAGCTCTTTGTAGTAAGCTTTCATCAATAAAAAAATCACCACTATTTAAAAACAACACATAATCTCCCTTTGCAAGCCGCAAACCCTTATTCATGGCCTCATATACGCCCTTGTCTTTTTCTGAAATGAAATGCGTAATAAAGGGTTTAACCTTTTCAATATAAGCCACACTACCATCGTTAGAAGCACCATCAACTATAATGTATTCAAAATCGATAAACGATTGATGGAGTACACTTTCTACCGTTTTTTGAAGTCCTTCAACATCATTGTAATTTACGGTTATAATGGAAAATTTTGGCATGAACGCAAAATGAATTTAGGATTAATTTTATCTTGTAACTTTAACCTTAGATAAAATTGTTTTTCAGCGTAAATATAAACTTTTAAAGTCTAACTTTGCCTAAATAAAGGCTTCTATAAAGGAACAAATCCTTATGATTTCCAAAGAAAAAAAATTCATTTTTATTCATAATTTTAAAACAGGCGGAACTAGTATTGAAAAAAAATTAGGTCACTTTAATGAATTACAAAGAGATGTTCAAGACCACCGCACGATCAAAGATATTGAGCTCCTCACAAACCAATCCTACTTTCTTAAAAAAAGTGCTTATGCGCTAAAAATTGGAAAGCCAAAAAGTGCGCTAAAAAATCTTAAAATTTCATTGTATCCCGAACTTACTAAAGCAGAATATGAAGCATTTTACAAGTTTTCTTTTGTACGAAATACTTGGGCAAGGATGTACTCTTGGTATGCCAATGTAATGAAAGAAGAGTGGCATAGAAAAGTGTATGGAATTACTACCGAAAATTACTCTTACGAGCAATTTTTAAAAGAAAAAATAAACCACAACACTTTTTCACAACTCTATTTTTTAACCGACAGTAAAGGGAAGGTCCCTATGGATTTTATTGGGCGCTTTGAAAGATTACAAGAAGATTTTACAATGGTTTGTAACAAACTAGAGATAGAGGACCCAAGCTTACCAAAACTTTTAGTTAGAAATTATAGCCATTATACAGAAAACTATTCCCCAAAAACAAAGGATTTAATTTATTCACTATACAAAGATGAAATAGCGTATTTTAAATTTGAATACGGAGAATAACTTAAAGTCTGTTGGCTAATTGGTTAAAAATACGCGCCATTTTTTTAAAAAGTTTTGCTAAGAATGAATCCTTTTTAACTTCCATTTTTAGGGACATTTTTACAGGGTAGCTAATAGGTATTTTCTTATATTCGGAAAAACGACATTCCTCTAATACTTTTTTATATTCGGTATAAAGTTCTTTTAATATTGGAAAATTAGATAGGGTAAAACGGTCGTACTCTCTAGAAATAGCTTCTTCTTCTTCAGTAATTTTACTAAAATGATAAAAAACCAATGCGTTATTAT
This sequence comes from Flavobacteriaceae bacterium, assembly GCA_041392205.1. GTDB lineage: Bacteria > Bacteroidota > Bacteroidia > Flavobacteriales > Flavobacteriaceae > Halomarinibacterium. The sequence goes on from JAWKMO010000003.1 coordinate 429,894, forward strand.
CATTCAAAATTATAAGGTCTCCTTCTCTCTTTACCATCTTTCGTTCGTGAAGATTCCAGGGAGCCATATTATACCCGAAGGATTTTTCCACCAAAATGTCTTTATAGAAAAGAGGCACAATTGTCATCCATAATTGATCTACAAAATATCCTTTATTGGGTCTGTCATATCCTAAAGTAAGAACTCGCTCTTCCCACCAATCTAAGAGTTTTTCAGCTTCTTTGTGCTTTGTATTAATTCCTAAAAAACCCAAATTGTAGATGCCAAAACGGAAAAAGGTATTTTCATCGGGTTGTTTACCATCTCGGGGAATGGGTGATAAAATGTGAGGCGTTAAAACAATTGACTTAGATTGTAAAGCGGTATTTAGTTTATGTAAAGAACTATAAAAATATAAGTCGGGGTCTAAGTAATATATATTTTCTATTTCTGGATGTATTTCTTTTAGATATTTAAAGACACTAGGCTTTACAGAGGTATTCAATTCAATAATATAATACCGTGAAATTAAATCATTAATATCAATACTTTTTATTTCTTCTATGGGAAGAATTTGAGCAGGAGCAAAACTTTTATAATCAACTTCTTTCGATAGTTTGTCGACCAAGACTACATAAAAAAGAAATGTGGGATTATGCCTCAAAAAGGATTGTTTTAATGCAAGCGCTTGTCCCAAATAATTATTGGAACAAATAGTAAAAGCTATATGGTTTTGCGCATTCATTAAAATAATCTAGTTAACTTTTTTTTTATTTTATTTTTAAAATTAAGCACTTTAAAACGAAAAAAATGTTTTTCTTTTTGCTTTTTCAAAACCCTTTGAAAAAACCAAGTTCCTGGAGTAGCCAGTTGTTTATTAAACAAACTCCATCCAAAATAGTGTTGCAAATTAGCTATAAAATCCCGTGCTAAAACATCATCGGTGGTATCTGTAGAAGCTCCGCCAGCTGCAAATAGGGCAACAATTATATCTATAAAAACAAAGTCTCCTTTTGCCCAACAACGCAAATTAAAATCCCAATCGGCACTTTTTTTATAGCTAATATTAAAATAACCTACTTTTTCCTTAACAAAAAGAGTATTATAAAATAACGCCTGATGGCAAATATTTTTATTCAATAATTTTGGTAAATCGAATTGCCCATCATAAATATCCCCATCCATGGCCCATCCTGTATCGCCTACAATTTTGGCATTGCCATACACCACTTCCGTTTTTGTATTTTTTATAACATCATTAATTTTTTCTAATACAAAGGAATCATAAAACGCATCGTCACTTCCCATAAAATACAACCATTCGCCTTGTGCCAAATCTATTCCTTTGTTCATGGCATCATAAATACCGGAATCCTTTTCTGACACAACAACCAAGTCTGGTAAGCGTTCTTTAAAACTGTTTGCAATGGCAACCGTGTCATCCAAGGACAAACCATCCATAATTAGAATTTCGACACTATCAAATTTTTGTTGCTCGATACTCTCTAAACAAGCAACGATTGTCTCCTCAGAATTAAAAGTGGGTATGATGATGGAGAATGTTATCATAGATCTTCTATCCAATTCATTGTATCTATTCCAGTCTTCTTAGGCTGTCTAGCCCATTTCAACCGTATTATTTCCTGAAGTGACATTCGTTTTAAGTGCATTTTTACGGCACGATCTGCCTCTTCAATATATTTCTTGGTGTTCTCAGATACTTGCCCTTCTCTTTTGCGGAACGCCGCCAGTTGTCTTTTGGAACAGTACAATGTTTGAAATGTAAAGAACCGTAACCAAAGTTCAAAATCGGCAGCCAGCTTAAACGATGTATCCAACTTCTCCCCTGCCTGTTCCCAGAGGGACCTGCGCCAAAAAGTAGATTCCTGCTGAATGAATGAAAAATCCTTTCGGTATTGATACCTGTAAAAATAGGCTTTTGTCCCCACGGGATCCCGCTGAAACAGTAGTTCTCCTTTTTCATCGATCACCGAGGGGTATCCCTGCACCCATGAAATTTCTTGGTGTCTTGTAAAGATCTCGGCCACAAACTGTAAGGAACCCTCGCACAATACATCATCACTGTTAATCCAGCACATGATCTCGCCTGTGGCTTTCTGAAATCCTTTATTGAGGGCGTGGTACATCCCGTTATCCTTTTCACTTATCCAGTACTGTAAACGATCTTGGTATTCTTTTATGATTGTAACGGAATCGTCCGTGCTACCACCGTCAATCACAATATATTCCAAATTAGGATATCTCTGGTCTAGGACCGAACGCAGGGTTTGTTCCAAAAACGCACCCTGGTTGTAATTGGGTGTTATGACCGATATCTTTGGATACTGTTGCTGCATTACTTGTATTTGATATAACGGAATATCGGGTCGTCCTTCTGAATAAAAAAGATATCCATCTGCCAAAAAGCTTGATCATATTCTCTTGCCATTAAATCAACTACTTCCAAAGGACGAAATCCTAATTTGCCCATATACTCACAAAGTTCCCAGAAACAAAGACTTTTCTCTTCTATATTAAAATTATAGGCTTCAATAATAATTAAGTTGGCCTTAGAGATTACCATTTTGGCTCCTTCCAATATGGGCGCTTCAAAACCATGAGTATCTAATTTTAATAGGAAGGGCGGTTGTAATTTTCTCTTTTCAACTTCCGTATCTAAAGATACTACTGGAACTTCTATAGAATTTGCTTTAAATGGGGTTTCCGAAGCAATCCCCCCAAAAAGCTCGGCATTGTTAAAATAAATGGTGCCATTTTCTCTACCTGCGGCCGCTAGAACAAAAGATGTGTTTTTATGTGCCGCTTCAAAATGTTTTAATCCTTCAAGGTGATTGTTTTGAGCTTCAACCAAAAAATAATGTGCCTCTGGATAAAACTTCATACAACTACCAGACCAACGTCCGTCTGAAGCTCCCACGTCTATAACAGTATTAATTTTTATATTGCGCTCTTTACAACGACTTAAGGCTTCATGGGTTGT
>JAWKMO010000004.1:0-206243 GCA_041392205.1 Flavobacteriaceae bacterium
TTGAGAAAAAAAAGAGGGGTTTATTCCCCTCTTTTTTTTCTTAAAATTGATTCTAAATAAAAAAATTATTAAAATTTTTATAAAAACACTTTCTATATTTTAGCTATTAAAAAATGGCTTTCAAAATCAATTTTATACCGTGAAATAGTAAATAAATGGTTGCTCCCATAGAAATAATACCTAAAGGGAAAAATATATATAATGGAATGGTTTCTTTGTTAAGGAATGAAAAAGTAAGAATGTAGGTAGTAAGTACTAATAGAGGAATAGAAAGAGCCATTCTTTTTATTCCCTTTACCAATAGCTTTTTATCGGTTATTTTTTGATTAGTTTCCTTCATGATAGGTCTCAATTGCTTTTCGAACACTTCCATGTTTCTTTAATAAAAATGCTGCTTCATCCTCCAAAATATCCAATGCATCCATAATCATTCGCGTTCCTCTATTAACCAATTTATGATTGCTTAATTGCATATCGACCATTTTGTTCCCTTTTACTTTTCCTAACTGTATCATAACGCTGGTTGATATCATATTTAGGACTAATTTTTGGGCTGTTCCGGCTTTCATTCGGGTACTTCCGGTAACAAATTCTGGACCTACTACAACGATAATGGGATATTGAGCCGTATTTGCAAGTGGACTGCTTTCGTTACAAGTAATACAACCTGTAAGAATATTGTTTTTATTGCATTTTTTTAATGCGCCAATTACATAGGGAGTGGTACCGGAAGCTGCAATACCAATAACTACATCCTTTACTGAAACCTCATTTTTTTGTAAATCTTCCCATCCTTGAGTAATAGAATCTTCTGCAAACTCCACGGCTTTTCGAATAGCGGTATCACCACCCGCAATAAGACCAATGACAAGATCGTGGGAAACTCCAAACGTGGGAGGACATTCGCTTGCATCTAGGATACCTAATCTTCCACTGGTGCCAGCACCCAGATAAAATAACCTTCCCCCTTGATTTAGTCGTTCAATAATTTTTTTTGTGAGTTTTTCAATTTGTGGAATTGCTTTTTCAACCGCAAAAGGCACTGTTTTATCTTCAGAGTTTATATGTGTCAATAGTTCTTTGACAGACATATGCTCTAAGTTATGGTAATGTGAGTCTTCTTCAGTGGTCTTTTTAAAATTCATTTTTTATTGAATAACCAATGTTTTTTTGAATTCTTGTACTACGGCAAAATAGCCTAAAGGAAAATTATTGGGTTGCTCAACATTGTTGTACTGATTAATGTTGTCAATCCCTGTGACATCAAAAATATTTCCTCGCACAGTGGCGGCAGGTGTTTCAAAAGGTCCAAAACCTCCTTCGCTTTGTTCAATTAAGAGATTCATATAATTATAAAAACTTAAATCGGCTCCCAAAATACTAATTGTAATTTCGTCTCCAGGATTTAATGTTTCCTCATAAAAATAGGAAAAACTAAATGGCTGATTTTGATAGAATGTGTCTTCCGAAGGCAAAAAGTTTCCAAAACCAAAGTCGAATATATAATAGTTTTCTTTATCAGGTTGATCGATATAATAAATAATGACTTCGGTTTCATCTTCATTAAATAGGGTTCCATCGCCTTGCTCCAAATTTTCAATTTCGACCGAAGTAGCATAGTACGTTTTGGCAGCATACCTGCGATCTTCATAATCAAGAATTAACCAAAAAGCAGTTTCATTTTGAATGGAATTGGTTCTAATGCGTTGATCTGAAGAAAAAGTAGGGTCGGGCTCATAAATTCCACTTCCGGGCTCCAGTTCGGCTAAATTTGAATAGGAACCATTTATGAGTTCTCCAAATTCATTTTCAACACCATAATAAATATAAATATCTTGAAGGTCTGAAACAACTTCTATGTTCTCAAAAAAAGAACTTGTTTTTGTTATTTTTATCTTAACATCTACAAATTCCTGAGTGGTGTCAACTCTAATTAATGCATCCAAGACCAGTCTTGCATCCTCAGTAGGAACCTCTATTTCTACTACATCTTCGCAAGATGAAAAGAGGACTCCCATAATACCGAGTATATAAATTAATTTATTCATCCCCTAAAATTTAAAATTATAAGTTACTGAGGGTACAATCCCAAAAATGGAGGTGCGTACCGCTTCATTTGCTCCCGTATCTTCATTTTGCCTAAAATTAATTGAAGCCGCATTTCTACGGTTATACAAATTATAAATACTAAAAACCCATTCACTGCTCCATTTTTTTTCCTTTTTTTGGGTGGGTGTATAATTTGCTGAAATATCTATCCTATGATACGCTGGTAAACGTTCTACATTTCGTAGACCATAATAAGGAACAACAACATCCTGAAAGACAAATTGTCCAATGGGATAATTGGTGGGTCGCCCTGTTTGAAAAACAAAATTGGAGTTAAAAGTCCATGTATTATTTAACTCGTAATTTGCATAAATTGAGATGTCATGAGGCTTGTCATAAGGCGTATTGTACCAATTTCCATTATTAATGCCGGTTTCATTTTCATTTCTAGGAGGCGTTCTTTGTTCTGATTTTGAGAGGGTATAAGAAACCCAACCTTGTAATTTTCCAGTGTTTTTTCGTAATAGTAATTCTAGGCCATAGGAACGTGCTTCACCATTTAAAATAACTTGTTCAATAGCATTATTTGCAATTAAATTAGCACCATCGATGTAGTCAATTCTATTTTGAATTTCTTTAAAATATACTTCTGTTTCAAGGGTATAATCTCTATGGTATAAATTTTTAAACACTCCAAAAGCATATTGATCCAGCAATTGGGGTTTTACATAAGGCCCACTAGGTGTCCAAACATCTAATGGGGTAGGAGAACTGGTATTTGAAAGCAAATGAAGGTATTGCGAAAGTCTTGTATAGCTTGCTTTTATTGAAAGGTCATCATTAAAGGCGTAGGCTGCTGAAACTCTGGGTTCAAAATTGGTATACGATTTTAATTGGTCACTTCTTGAGGATGCAATAGTTTCAATGGGTTCTCCTTCTTTATAAACTAAAGTAAAGGGGTCAAAATCTACCGGATTATTGTCTTTGTAGACATTTATTTCATCTTGTCCAAAACGGATAAAATGACTTACCCGCACTCCATATTCTACATTTAATTTAGGGGATAATTTTTGCTCAACATCTACATACAATGCAGACTCGTTTGCATATTTTTTTATGAGTTGTTCGGCTACAATACCAGATTCAGGATTGTTTGGTATTATTTTACCAGGATTAAAACTGTAGTAAATGTTATTGAGCCCGTAATTTACCTGAAGTTTATCGGTTATATAATGTTTTAAATCGTATTTTAAATTAAAATTTTGAATGCCAGAATTCCATTTAAATCCAACAAAATCAAGTTCTAAACCATAGTAATAATCAGAATAAATGAGGGAAAGGTTTGAAAACAGTTTGTCATTAAAAATATGGTTCCATCGAAAATTACCCACGGCATTTCCATACGTATTTACAAAACTATCATTAATACTAAAAAGATCCCTTCCAAAATACCCTGAAAGAAAAATATTGTTATTGTCATTGATTCTGTAATTCAATTTGGTGTTTAAATCATAAAAATAAGCACTGTTATTAATATCAAAAAGGGGTAAAAACAAATGTGCATAGGAAGCTCTTCCGCCCACTAAGAAAGCAGCTTTGTCTTTTAAAATAGGTCCTTCGGCCAATAATCTACTCGCTACAATACCTATTCCGCCATTAAATTTTAATGCTTTACTGTTTCCTTCTTTCTGAAAGATTTCTAATACCGATGAAACCCTTCCGCCATAACGAGAGGGAATACTTCCTTTAAACAATTTTACATCCTTTATAGCGTCTGGATTAAATACCGAGAAGAAACCAAATAAATGCGAAGAATTAAAAATAGTGGCTTCGTCTAAAAGAATAAGGTTTTGATCTGCTGCTCCCCCTCTAACATTAAATCCAGAAGCCCCTTCCCCAGCATTTGAAACTCCAGGCAATAGTAAAAGAGCCTTTATAACATCGGCTTCTCCTAAAACCACAGGAATACTTTTTATGGTTCCTGCTGTTAACGTATTCACACTCATTTGTGGAGCTTTTATGTTGGCACGTTCTACATCGGCGGTAATGATTACTTCTTCCAGTTGTTCAGTATCATTTTTAAGGGAAATATTTAGGGTTATATTTTTATTAAGAGCCACATTTTGTTGCTGTGTTACAAATCCCAAACTACTAAAAAGGACCTCATAGTTGCCTGAAGGAAGGGTGATAGAATAAAAACCATACTCATTGGTAATGGTCCCAGTTTGTAATTCAGGAATAATTACATTTACCCCTATTAAAGTTTCTCCTGTGGCTTCCTCTAAAAGGGTTCCATTAAGCGTAAACTTTTCTTGGCTATAACTATAAATACTGAAAAGAAAATAGAGAAGATATAGTGTTTTTTTCAATGCTATGCATGTTTCTCTCAAAAGTAATAGATTGGAGCCAATAAAAAAAGTGCTTTAATAGAAAGCACTTTTTTTAACAATCATTTATAGTTTTGGTAGCTATTCTAAAATGGAATTTAATGTAGTACTAGCTCTCATTTCTTTATTCACTAAGTTTTCACTTGGGTAATAATAGCCATCAATAGTGACGGAGTGTCCTTGAGCAGCAAGTAACTCTTCCAAAATTGTAAATTCATTCTCTTTTAATTGGGAGGCAATAGGAGCAAACTGTTTTTTCAAATCGGAATCTTTATCTTGTTTGGAAAGCGCTTCGGCCCAATATAAAGCTAAATAAAAATGGCTTCCTCTATTATCCAGTTCGTTTACTTTTCGAGAAGGAGATTTTCCATTTTCAAGTAATTTTTCTGTGGCTTGATCTAAAGTTTCAGAAAGGACTAAGGCTTTTGGATTATTAAAAGTTTCTCCTAAATGTTCTAACGAAACGGCAAGGGCTAAAAATTCTCCTAAAGAATCCCAACGTAAATGGCCCTCTTCTAGAAACTGCTCCACATGTTTGGGAGCAGAACCTCCCGCGCCGGTTTCAAACAACCCGCCGCCATTCATTAAAGGTACAATGGAAAGCATTTTGGCACTGGTTCCCAATTCTAGGATGGGAAATAAATCGGTGAGATAATCCCGAAGTACATTTCCTGTTACCGAAATGGTGTTTTCACCTCTTTTAACTCTTTCTAAGGTATAAATCGTTGCTTTTTCGGGAGATAGAATTTGAATATCTAAACCTTCAGTATCATACTTTTTTAAGTAAAGCTGCACTTTTTTTATAATCTGAAAATCATGAGCACGGGCTTCATCTAGCCAAAAAACAGTTGGCCATTGGGTAGCTCTTGCTCTATTGACAGCCAATTTTACCCAATCTTGAATTGGGGCATCTTTTACTTGACACATACGCCAGATATCTCCTTGCGCAACTTTGTGCTCCATAAGCAAAGTGCCTTCTTGATCGATTACCTTTACGGTACCTTCTTTTGGGATTTCAAAAGTTTTATCGTGAGACCCATATTCTTCTGCTTTTTGAGCCATCAAACCTACATTAGGAACAGTTCCCATAGTGGTGGGATCAAATGCGCCATGTTTTTTGCAAAAGCTAATTGTTGCTTCATATATAGAGGCGTAGCTACTATCGGGGATAACGGCTTTGGTATCTTGTAACGTTCCATTTTTATCCCACATTTTACCCGAAGAACGAATCATTGCTGGCATGGAAGCGTCAATAATCACATCACTAGGTACGTGAAGGTTTGTAATTCCTTTATCGCTATTCACCATAGCCAAATCTGGACCTTGGTTTAAAATACGTTGTATATCTTTTTCGATTTCGGATCTTTTTTCTGAAGATAGCTCGTCAAGTTTACTTGTTAAATCCCCAAAACCATTTCGAACATCTACTCCTATTTCTTCAAAAGTAAGTTGGTGTTTTTGGAACAATTCCGAAAAGAAAACTGCTACCGCATAACCAAAAATAATAGGGTCACTCACCTTCATCATCGTGGCTTTCAAATGCAAAGAAAACAAGACCTTTTTTTCTTTAGCATCCTTAACTTGTGCTGCAAGAAAAGTAAGTAATGCTTTTTTCTCCATTACCGTACCATCAATTATTTCACCTTCTAAAACGGGTACAGATTCTTTTAAAACAATTTCATTCCCTGTGGTATCCACTAAAATAATTTTTATCCTTCCCGCTTTATTAATAGTAAGCGATTTTTCATTATGAAAAAAGTCACCACTTTCCATGGTGGCTACATGAGTTTTGGAATTACTATTCCAAGCTCCCATACTATGCGGATTTTTTTTGGCATAGTTTTTCACTGCCAAAGGGGCACGTCTGTCACTATTACCTTCCCGTAGTACAGGGTTTACAGCACTTCCTTTTATTTTATCGTATTTTATTTTTATGTTTTTTTCTTCGTCGGTTTTGGGATCTTCAGGGTAATTAGGAAGGGAGTATCCTTTGTGTTGTAATTCAGAAATGGCCTCCAAGAGTTGTGGAATAGAGGCGCTAATGTTGGGTAATTTTATGATGTTGGCATCTGGCATTTTTGCCAATTCGCCCAATTCGCTAAGAGCATCTTCTAAGCGTTGTTTCTCCGAAAGATATTCTGGGAATGAGGCTATAATTCGCCCGGCTAAGGATATGTCTCTAGTTTCAACATCAATATTTGATGACTTAGTAAAGAATTTTATAATGGGGAGTAAAGAATGAGTTGCTAAAAAGGGAGCTTCATCGGTTTTTGTATAGATAATCTTGGCGTTTTTTGTCATAGGTTGGTATTTTCAAAATTTCTAATGCCCCTGTAAAAGGCTTGCAAATATACAATTTACGACGCTAGGTTTCAAGAAATATACAAGTTAGAAATAAAAGAGTGTGCCTAATAAAACCAAGAAAAGCCATATCATTGTATTGCTACTTTGATATGGCTTCTTGTGAACCAAATCGTTACCAACCAACCTTTACGGTTCAAGACAGGTTTATTATACCCCTGTAGCTGTGATTTGCTTCAATGAGTGTTTGTTTAAGAAGTATTACTGATTATAAAATCAATCTAACTTTTCAAAATTCACACTCAATCTCTTTTAATCTGTTCGCATAATTCACGTAGTAAATTTGCGTTTTAAGCAATTAAAAAAGATGTATAAAGAACGTTACTTTAAGGTATCTCCACGATTGTAAAATCATTTTGATAGTGCTAATGTAGTGCAAGAATTATAAAATGCAAATTTTATAACCCACTAAATAATAACACTTTATCAACCTGGGTTATTAACAATTGTGAATAAAAAAAGTGGCTTTATAGCCACTTTTTAAAGTTTTAGTGATAGGATATTAATATCTCGCTTCTTTAATTCTTGCCTTTTTACCAGTTAGACCTCTAAAGTAATAAATACGTTTTCTGCGAACGCTACCTACTTTATTTACTTCAATTTTTTGAAGCGCAGGGAGGTTAATTGGAAAAATACGTTCTACACCCACAGTACCAGACATTTTTCTAATAGTAAAAGTTTTGGTAAGCCCCGTTCCTTTTACTTGTATCACAACCCCTCTAAAAAACTGTGTTCTGGTTTTTTCACCTTCACGTATTTCGTAGTATACGGTAATGGTATCTCCAGCAGAGAAAGCTGGGAATTCTTTTTTGGTTACAAATTCGTCTTGAACAAATTTAATTAACGATTCCATAATTCTAATTTCAAAATGGTTAAGCTTAAAACAACATTCACGGATTTCGCCAGAGGTTGGAATAAGTGGGTGCAAAAATACACATTTTTACACTTTTAGCAACTTTAATGGCTATTTTTTATTTGTTTAAAAAAGCCGAATACATCCAAACTAATTTTTCCTGCTCTCTTATGTAGTCGCTCATCATAGAATTGGTTCCTTCATCATTAATTTCGGCTGCTAAATCTAAAATTGCACGTTGTTTTACCAATAATTGTTGTAGCGAATTTACTAAATTATCTACTGCTTTAAATCCATCGTTTACTTCGTTGGTTTCTTTAACCGTAGCTGTTTTTAAATATTCTGAAGCTCTATGATTTGGGGCATACCCCAGCGTTAAAATACGTTCAGCAATTTCATCAATTTTCAAGAAAAGGTTGTTGTATAGTTCTTCAAATTTTAAATGTAATTCGAAGAATTTTTCACCTCTTACATTCCAGTGATAGCCCCTAACATTTTGATAAAAGATGGTATAGTTCGATAATAAATCACTTAATAATTCTGAAAGCCGTTGACTTTTTTGTGTGTCAAGCCCAATTTTGTTTAATGTGCCCATGAGTATTATGTATTAGGTTCAACTTCTTTTTTTTAATACTCTAAAGTTAGGTAAATACCCTAGTTTTTACTAGGATTTATGATAGTTTAATTTGAATTTGAAATAAGGATTATTTATTTAGTAAATCGGGTCTTTTTTCTTGTGTACGCTTAAGGGCTTCGGCTTCTCGCCATTCCACGATCTTTGCAGTATGACCACTTAATAATACTTCAGGTACTGTCCAACCTTTGTAGGCTGCAGGGCGTGTATAGATAGGAGGCGCCAATAAATCGTCTTGAAAAGAATCAGTTAACGCACTCGTCTCATTACTTAGTACGCCTGGAATTAAACGAATGACACTATCACACAAAACGGCAGCAGCTAATTCGCCACCACTTAATACATAATCCCCAACCGATATTTCTCGTGTAATAAAATGGTCTCGTACTCTTTGATCTACTCCTTTGTAATGCCCGCAAAGGATTATTATATTGCCTTTTAATGACAACTCGTTGGCCATGCCTTGGTGTAAGGTTTCCCCATCGGGAGTCATATAAATAACTTCATCATAATCCCTTTCCCTTTTCAATCCCGAAATACATTTATCGATAGGCTCAATCATCATAACCATTCCAGCACCTCCTCCAAACTGATAGTCGTCTACTTGCTTGTATTTATTGGTGGCATAATCCCTAAGATTATGAAAATGAACTTCCACGAGTTCTTTTTCAATAGCGCGTTTTAAGATAGAAGCTTCAAAGGGGCTTTGGATTAATTCTGGTAAAACGGTAATGATGTCAAAACGCATCATTTAAAATAATTCTTTTTTTGCTTTACAACGTTCTATGGATGTTTTGGCACGATCTAATGTGGCTTTATCTAAGGTGTTTAATCCTGCCTGCCTGTAATTTTCAATGGCTTTATCAAGCTCTCCCATTTGTTCGTACATAATAGCGTACTCGTTATAAATAGTAGATTTTGTAATGCCTGGAATGTTCATGGCTTGATCTAGTAATTCTTTTAAATCGTCCCATTTACCTAAAGTAGAAAGCAAAATAGAATAATTATAATATACCGCAGGATATAAAGGAGATTTTTCAAGGCATAATTTGTAAAGGGTTTCCCCTTTTTCGAAATCCTTGAACTTTACTTCGTAAAGGTAACCCATGTGGTTGTAAGCCTTCCCGAAGTTAGGGTCTATGCTAATTATTTTTTCTAGTTTGTTGGTAGCTTCATCATACAACCCATTTTTAATATCGGTATTGGCTAGGTCTAATAATTCTTCCAGTTTTGTTAAATGATCCATGGTGCTTTGGTTTAATAGTTCAAAAATACGGAATTCCTTCTTTTACACCTTCCAAGTATAATGAAAAACTTCGGTATCTTTTGTCCACCCCAATCGCTCATATAATTTTTGGGCAGGATTGGTACTATCTGTTTCCAAAGTAAGCCCTTTGGCTTTTTGTGAAATAGCAAATTGTTTTGTGGTATTCAGTAATGCTTCACCTATTCCTTTTCCTCGTGCTTCGGGATGAACAAACAAATCATTCAGAATATAGATTCGCTGCATCGATACGGATGAAAAACTAGGATACAATTGTATAAATCCTACTGCAGAAGCTCCTTCAAAAGCCATAAAGATTATCGAATCGTTTTTCTGAAAACGTTCCTTCAAAAAACGGGTTGCTTTTTCTAAATCTGAAACTTGTTTATAAAATACCCTATAGCCATCAAAAAGAGGAGCTAAATCGCTTAAATTTTTTAAAGTTGCTGGAATAATTTTCATACTGGGAAGATAAATATTTTCTTTCAAATCTTTTACTATCTTTATGAGGTTAACTGAAATTCATTTTACTATGAAACGTCGCTCCTTCATTAAAAAATCGGCTGCTGCAAGTGCAGCTTTTACTATTGTTCCTAGCTTTGTTTTGGGAAAAACCCATATCGCTCCCAGTGATACCGTTTATATTGGCGCCATTGGAGTAGGAGGTCGTGGAGGCGGTGTGGTGAACGAGTTATTTGAAACTGGGAAAGTAAAATTTGTAGCTATGTGCGATGTGGACGATGTGCGTGCGGCTAATAGCTATAATGCCCATCCTAATGCTAAGAGATATAGGGATTTTAGGAAAGTGTACGACAACCATTTAAAAGATATCGATGCCGTTATGGTTGCGACCCCAGACCATACTCATGCGACTATTGCTATACCGTTTATGAAAGCTAGTAAACATGCCTATGTAGAAAAACCCTTAACACATAATATTTACGAAGCCCGTATGATGGCAAAAGTTGCTAAAGAGCAGGGTATTGTCACCCAAATGGGCAACCAAGGAGCCTCAAGCGATGGTATTCGAGTTGCGCAAGAATGGATAAATGCTGGAGTAATAGGAAAAGTACACCGGGTAGATTGTTGGACCAATCGTCCTGTGTGGCCGCAAGGATTTAAGCACATTATAGAGGGTCACCCTATTCCCGACACCTTAGACTGGGATTTATGGTTAGGCCCAGCCAAAATGCGCCCTTTTAACGAAAACTACCTTCCTTTTAAATGGCGTGGCTTTTGGGACTTTGGCACGGGTGCTATGGGCGATATGGGTTGCCATATTATGGAAACTCCCTTTAAAGCCTTAGAACTTGGTTTTCCTTACGAAGCCGAAGCCAGTTGTACGACCATTTGGTCTGGTGATTTTGTGGAAGCCGATTATAGTGAAGCCTGTCCGCCCTCTTCGGTGGTACGGCTAAAATTTAAAACCGAGAAACACGGCGACCTTTCTTTAAATTGGTATGATGGCGGTATTATGCCCGATTTACCTCCAGAACTGGCTGATGGTGAAATTCCCGGCGGTAATGGAGGAGGAAGTATTTTCCACGGAAGTAACGGCATTATGGTAACAGACACCTACTCAGGGAATCCAAGATTATTACCTAGCGAAATGATGACCCGTTTCATGCCTCCTGAAAAAACAATACCTCGTGTCACCACTACTCACCAAGGAGAATGGGTAGAAGCTATTTTAAGTGGAAAAGGAAAAACATCTTCTCCATTTTCTTATGGTGGTCCCTTAACTGAAGCAGTACTTATGGGGAATTTGGCGATTAAGGCATACCAATACAAAACGCTTAAAGAAGGTAAAAAAGTAGGGGACTGGGATCCCTATAACTACCCAGGACGTAAAAACATTTTATGGGATGGCGAAAACATGAAGGTAACCAATTGGGAGGAAGCCAATCGTTGGGTAAAACGAGAGTATCGTGAAGGTTGGGAATTGTAATTGTGTGAAAACCTAAATTGTTTTTTTACAACCAAACTTCGTTCAGCGAGGTGATAGCAATAAGCTTACCAAGCTAGGCGAAGTAATTAACGGTAGGATATAAAAACTTAATAACTAAGCCTAACTTACTATGCCTGTTAGTTTACTTTCTAAAAGGCTAATTTATTTTAATAAAAACCTTCAGAAATGAGAATTAAAGCAAAACTTGCGTAAAAAAACGTGACTTGGCAGCTTGCGTTCAAGATCGCATATTTTTTTTATCTTTAATACCAACAACCAACTTCATAAATGATGAATCCAATACTACAAAACATTTTAGCCGTACTTGCAGGCATTATCATTGGCGGTGCCGTGAATATGGGCATTGTCATGTTAGGGCCTTCTATTATTCCGCCACCCGAAGGGGTCGATACTGCCACGATGGAAGGTTTGCAAGCAGGAATGCACCTCTTTACTGCCAAGCATTTTATTACCCCTTTTCTCGCACACGCTTTGGGAACCCTAGTGGGTGCTTTTATTGCCTCAAAAATTGCAGTTAGCCATAAAATGCGTTTTGCCCTAGGGTTAGGTACTTGGTTCTTAATAGGAGGCATTATGGCGGCTTATATGTTAAGAGCTCCTATGTGGTATAATGTTGTGGATTTGGTATTGGCGTATATCCCTATGGCCTATTTAGGGGGCAAAATTGCTATTAAAAAGACATCATAAAAGGCATGAAAAAAATACACTTTTCTCAAACCATCAATGCCCCAGTTGCAAGGGTGTATGATGTTATGCTTGGGGTTTCCCAAAAAGGAACTTATGAGCAATGGACTGCTATTTTTAACCCCACTTCTACTTTTGAAGGAAATTGGGAAGAAGGTTCGAAAATGTACTTTATAGGCGAAGGTGAAGATGGTGAAAAAGGAGGAATGGTTTCTGAAATTGCCAAAAATATTCCAAATACGTTTGTATCTATTAAACACTTAGGAATGTTGAAGGGCGACACAGAAATTCTGGAAGGCCCCGATGTTGAACCTTGGGCAGGATGTTTAGAAGACTATGCCTTTAAAGAAAAAAATGGAGAAACTACCGTTACTATTGAAATGGACGCCATTGAAGGTCATGAATCCTATTTTACTGAAACTTGGCCAAAGGCTTTACTAAAACTGAAAGAACTCGTGGAAGGGCAATAAAAAACCCCCATTGATGAAGGGGGTATTTATTTTGTTATCGATTAGGTTCAAACAAACAATTAATAATACGTATAACGTCTTACTTCAGCGATATATTTCGCTAAGCGTATTACTTGATGGCTATAACCATACTCGTTATCATACCAAACATAGAGTACCACATTTTTACCGTCTTCAGTCACAATCGTAGCATTGCTATCATAAATCGACGGTGCCGAAGAACCAATAATGTCGCTGGATACTAATTCGTTGTTTAAGGAATATTTTATTTGCTCCACCAAATCCCCTTCCAGCGCATATTTCTTCATAATGGCATTAATTCCCTCTTTAGAAGTAGGTGTTTCCAATTCTAAATTTAAAATCGCTAAAGACCCATTAGGAACTGGAACACGAATAGCATTTGAGGTTAATTTTCCTTCAAAAGAAGGGAGTGCTTTACTTACCGCTTTACCAGCTCCAGTTTCGGTAATGACCATATTTAAAGCTGCAGCGCGACCTCTTCGGTATTTGCTGTGCATATTATCGACCAGATTTTGATCGTTGGTATAGGCGTGGATAGTTTCTAAATGGCCTTTGACCACTCCCAAACTATCTTCTATGGCTTTTAAAACAGGGGTAATCGCATTGGTTGTACAAGAAGCGGCCGAGAAAATGGCCACTTTTTTAGGGTCGTAATCCAAATGATTGACACCATGAACAATATTAGGGATGTTTTTTCCAGGTGCCGTAAATAATACTTTAGAAACTCCTTTGCTTTTTAAATGGCGGCCTAAGGCTACATCATCCCTAAAAGCCCCTGTGTTGTCTATTAATAAAGCATCTTCAATACCATATTTTGTATAATCGATGTCTTCGGGAGCGTTCGCTGAAATCATATGTACGGTGGTTCCGTTAATAACTAACGCATGGTTTTCGATATCGGCTCTAACGGTCCCTGGGAAATCTCCGTGAACAGAATCGTACTGAAGTAAAGAAGCTCTTTTTTCTAATACCGTTAAATCGGCCTTGTCACGAGTAACAACAGCACGTAAACGCATTTGGTTTCCTTGTCCCGTGCGGGTCATGAGTTCACGAGCTAATAAACGACCAATTCGACCAAATCCATATAAAATTACATCCTTTGGAACGATAGCCTTTTGCGCTTTAGCTCCCTTCAATTTGTCGCTAACAAAAGCCAAAGCATCTTGGTAACGATTATCTTCGAGGTGATACTCATACGTTAATTTTCCAATATCCAGTTTGGCAGGAGGTAAATCTAATGTTTTAATGGCTTCAGCAATTTCAACACTATCAAAAATAGAGATGGGTTTTTGTACAAACTCCCCCGCATATTCGTGAAGATTTAATATTTCTGAAACGTTACGGTCTATTAATTGGTTTCGGAAAAGAACCAATTCGATAGATTTATCGTACCAAAGGTCACTTACAATATTAATAAATTGAACACAGGCTTTACGGCGATCGGTTTGGAAAGAAAGTTCTTTTTCATAAACTTCATCAAAACTCATAGGATTAGGATTTTAAGGGGTTTGAAAATTTTTGCAAAAGTACACAACTAAAACGTTTTCGGAAAAGATAATTAACAAAATAAAAAGCCTGCCGAAATAGATTTCAAAACAGGCTCTTTACAATAAAAGGAAAACTTTTTATCTAAAAATAAATGAATTTAATTCGCCTCGTTCATTTACAAAGGTCATTTTAATAGGTTCGTTATAGTTACGACGATTCATTATCTTTTTTACATCGTCAATGTCTTTTACATCTTGATCATTTATTTTGGTAATGATGATGCCTTCTAAGTCATAACGTAACATATCTTTGGTTAGTGAACGATTTACCTTCACCCCGTTTTTAATTCCTCTTAGACTAAGTTCAGCCTCGGTAGCATTTTTAACCTCCAATCCTAAATCGTTAATTTCATACACTTCTAATTTTACTAAAGTTACTGGGATAACTTTGGGGTTTCCGTTTCTAAGAACGGTAACATCCACCACATCATTAGGACGTTTGGAGCCTAAGTAGCCGGCCAAATCTGAAAATTTAGCAATTTTATAATTGTCAATTTTCTGGATAATATCTCCTTCTTTAATACCTCCTTTTTCGGCACCACTTCCTTTTTCAATACCATTAACATAAACACCTTCCGTTTCTTTTATACCTAATTCATTTGCAACTCTCGAATTTAAACTTCCGCCTTGTATCCCTAAAATTCCTCTTTGTACATTTCCATATTCCATAATATCTTCTACCACTTTACGAGCGGTATTGGAAGGTACGGCAAATGAATACCCTACATAAGAGCCGGTTTCACTGGTAATAGCAGTATTGATGCCAATAAGTTGTCCATCTGTGTTTACTAAAGCACCCCCACTATTACCGCGATTTACAGCAGCATCGGTTTGTATAAAGGATTGGGGATTACTATCAAATTCGTTTAAATCACGTGCTTTGGCACTTACAATTCCTGCGGTAACTGTTGAGGTTAAATTAAAAGGATTTCCCACCGCCAATACCCATTCCCCAATTTTTACATTGTTAGAATCGGCAAAGGGAACAAAAGGCAGCTCTTCTTCTGCATCTATTTTTATAAGGGCAATATCGGTTTTAGGGTCGGTGCCTATAAGCTTTGCTTCATAGGTTTTGTTGTTATTTAAAGTAACTTCAAGCTGTGTGGCATTGTCAATTACATGGTTATTGGTAATGATGTATCCATCTGGGCTAATAATAACCCCACTTCCTGTACCCACCATTTCTCTAGGAGTACCTCCCCCAAAAAAGAAATCATGCATATTGGTAGGTTGTTTGCTCACGGTAGTATTTTTTACGTGTACAACGGCATGGATTGTTTTGTCGGCTGCTTCGGTGAAATCGATACCTGCAGTAAGAGCGGAATTGTTTGAAAAATTTGTAGGAATAAAACTTGAATTTTCCTGAGCTGTTTTGATAGGGAAGGATTTAGGTTTTTCGACTAATAATGTATATCCACCTAAAGTAGTAGCTCCTGCTACCAAGGCTACTAAGAATAAACGTGCTGTTTGTTTCATAATAGATTTGTTTTAATTTACACCATAAAATTAACTCTATAAAGACGATTGTATTGTTAACATATTTCCTAATTAACGTGTTTTTAACACTGTTTTAAAGTGTTGTTACGTCATCGGTTTTTATACCTTTGCTTTCTATGTCTATAGCATTTTATAAATACCAAGGAACGGGAAACGATTTTGTGTTAATAGACAATCGTTTGGGAAATTTCAACAAAAAAAATACCAAATTGGTTGCTGCTATGTGTAACCGAAAATTTGGCATAGGAGCCGATGGATTAATTTTATTAGAAAATCATCCTGTGGTAGATTTTACCATGGTATATTACAATAGTGACGGAAATCTTAGTAGTATGTGTGGTAACGGCGGGCGCTGTGTCACGCATTTTGCAAAGTATTTGAAAGTAATAAAAGACAAAGCAATTTTTGAAGCCGTAGATGGTATGCACCACACCATTATTCAAAATGACAAAATTTCATTAGGAATGAATACAGTTGAAAAAGTGTCGGTTTTTAAAAACTATGTTTTTTTAAATACGGGTTCACCACATCACGTGCAAATAGTTTCGGATAGTACCAAATTTGATGTTTTTTCGGAAGGCAGACGTCTTCGGAATGAGCTTTACGGAAAGGAAGGTGCAAATATCAATTTTGTGGAACAAGTGGGAACAAATACCTTTAAAGTGAGAACCTATGAGCGTGGGGTGGAAGATGAAACACTTTCATGTGGTACTGGGGTTACAGCTGTTGCTATTGCCATGCATGAAATAGGTAAGACTACAGCAACTTCCGTTTTTTTAGAGACCCCCGGAGGTGTTTTGGAAGTACAATTTCAAAAAGCTGAAAATGGATATAAAAATATACAACTTGTAGGTCCCGCGGTGCAGGTTTATAAAGGAATTTGGTCATGACGCTACAAGGAGAACATATTTACTTACGAGCTTTGGAGCCTTCCGATTTAGATTTCCTATATCGATTAGAGAATGACGAATCGGTTTGGGAAGTAAGTAATACGACAACTCCGTATTCAAAATTTGTGTTAAAACAGTATCTCGAAAATGCCCATCGAGATATTTACGAAGTGAAACAACTACGATTGGTAATTTGTTTAAATGAAGATAAGAAAGTAATTGGCTTTATTGATTTATTCGATTTTGAACCAAAACATAATAGGGTAGGACTAGGAATAGTAATTGCTTCGAAAGAAGATAGAGGGAAAGGCTATGCTTCGGAAGCTATTAAAGCCACAACAAACTATTGTTTTAAGCATTTGAATGTGCATCAAGTTTTTGCAAATATAACTTCAGACAATAAAAATAGCATTCAGTTGTTTGAAAAAATTGGGTTTCTGAAATGTGGGGAAAAGAAAGACTGGATTTTTTCCGAAGGGATTTTTAAAAATGAAGTAATGTATCAATATTTCCATGAGTAATCTTAAAAAAGTAGTTTTAGCAACCGTGCTATTGGGTTTAGTCATCATGGCAGGTTTTGCTTATTATGTATATTCCAGTGTGTTCACCAAGAATACTGCCTTCACCAATGGCGAGGCACATATTTATATTAGTACTGGAGCCAATTTTAATGAAGTACTAGACCAAATAGAACCTTTAGTAGACAATATAGATTCTTTTGTTGCTGTGGCAAAAAGAAAAGGATACCCTGAAAATGTAAAACCCGGCCACTACATTATTAAACAGGGAATGAATAATAATGATATTATTAATACCATACGAAGTACTAACATTCCTATTCAAGTTAAGTTTAACAATCAGGAACGGCTTGAAAATTTGGCAGGGCATTTAGCTAGACAAATGGAGCCCGATAGCCTTTCTTTTTTGTTGGCTTTTAATGATGCCGAATTTTTAAAATCTTCTGGGTTTACCCAAAATACCGCGCTGGGAATGTATATTCCCAATACTTATGAAGTTTATTGGAATACTTCGGCAATCGATTTTAGGGATAGAATGCTAAAAGAATACAATACCTTTTGGACGGCAGACCGCAAGGCAAAAGCTCAAAAAATAGGACTCACGAGAGACCAAGTAATGGCTTTGGCAGCCATAGTTCAAAAAGAAACAGCAAAAGTGGATGAAAGACCCCGTGTAGCTGGAGTGTATTTAAATAGATTAAAAGCGGGAATGTTATTACAGGCAGATCCAACGGTTATTTTTGCCAAAAAGAAAATTGAAAATGATTTTGAGCAAACCATAAAGCGTGTCTTGTATAAAGATTTGGAAATAGACTCTCCTTTCAACACTTATAAATATGAAGGTATTCCTCCTGGGCCTATAGCTATGCCTGATATCTCTTCCATCGACGCTGTTTTAAATTCAGAATCGCACCACTACTTTTATTTTGTGGCCGATGTGACTAATTTTGGGTATCATAAATTTGCCAAAACATTGGCACAACACAATGCCAACAAAGCCGAATATGTGCGTTGGATTTCTCAAAATGGAGTAAATCGATAACTGTTTACAACTTTGTTTATTTCTTCTTCATTAATGCAAAAAAACACTCTTTTTCTGCCTTAATTTTAATTATTGATTTTCAAGGAGATACCATTTCAATCGTTTTCGAAAGGGTTTTAACAATTTTTAACAGCCTGAAAATCAAATTTATAAAAAATAGCGTACCTTTGCACGCTGAAATTATAGAAGGCTTGGTTCTTCTTAAAATCAAAAAATAAATGAAACGTAGTCAATTACGAATCGCTTTATTAAGTTTTATCGTTGTTTTAAGCGCTATTGCATTTACCTCTTTTAAAAGTGCAGACTTTTCGAATTACCTTGTTTTAGAAGAAGAATCTTTTTGCTACAATGTTCCTAATGAGCATGAGGTAACTACTTTAAATTCGACCCCTCAGTTTAAACTCTTTTTAGGAAAAACGTATGTAGGTTTTAAGGAAGCTATAGCATTTAAGGAGTCGCAAGGAGATTATAGTATTGTAAATTCTTATGGGTACATGGGGAAGTACCAATTTGGAAAAAGCACTCTTCATATGATTGGTATTAAAAATTCGGATACTTTCTTAAATGATACCCGTTTGCAAGAACAAGCATTCGATGTTTATACAGCACGAAATAAATGGATTTTGCGAAAAGATATTAAACGGTATGTAGGTACTTACATAGACGGTGTTAAAATTACAGAATCGGGTATTCTAGCTGCTGCACATTTGGCGGGAGCCGGGAATGTTAAAAAATATTTAAGAAGTGGAGGCGTCGAAGCTTTTGAAGATGCTTTTGGAACATCGATACGGTATTATTTAAAAAGGTTTTCGGGGTATAATACGGCCATTATAATTCCTCAAAAAAAGGTAACTATTTTTTAATCCAAATCTTTGTGTATAATAAAAAGGGTGGGTCTTTTATGAAGATCCACCTTTATTTTTTGCCAATTGGCCACCGTATGCGTTTTAATATATTCGGAAGGCAATGTAATATCACACGCTATACACAATTGGGTTTGTGGATGGAGCATACTAACCAAACTTTCAAACAACTGGTTATTTCTATAGGGGGTTTCAATAAATAATTGTGATTGATTTTGTTCTTCCGAAAGTTTTTCAAGTCGTTTCAATGCTTTTTTTCGCTCCTGCTTATCAATGGGTAAATAGCCATTAAAAGCAAAATTTTGACCGTTAAAACCACTCGCCATCATTGCCATTAGTAAGGAAGAAGGGCCTACCAAGGGAATTACCTTAATTCCTTTACTGTGCGCTTGCGCTACCAGAACAGCGCCAGGGTCGGCAATACCGGGACATCCAGCTTCGCTTATAATTCCTATATGCCTTCCTTCAAAACAAGGGGTAAGCATATTCGGAATTTCATTTTCATCAGTAAATTTATTGATGGTTTCAATTTTTAAATTGGGTTGCGACTTGCCCGGCACCATGCTTTTTATAAATCGTCTGGCACTTTTTTCGTTTTCAACAATGTAAAAATCTATTTGTTCAATGGTTTTTTTTACTGAAAGGGGGAGTACTTCTAGGGGAGGTGTATCCCCTAAAGTACAAGGAATTAAATAAAGATTTCCAAGGGGAAGTGTCAAAATAATTATTTTATAATCAGTTTCTTATAGGAAACAGCGCCCTTTATGGAAGTAATTTTCAGTACATATAAACCTGCTGAAAAAGAGGAAATATTAATACTCTCTTGAGTTGTCGAGAGCGTACTTTTATGATAAACTAATCTTCCATTGATATCAAAAATAGAAATCATTTGTAAACCTTCCGTTTCAGATTGAATACTAATTTGAGTTTCTGCAGGATTTGGAAATACCACAAAACTATTTCCACTAAAATCTTCTGTGGAAGCAATTTGCCCACCCATAATTTTGTAAATATTTCCGCTAAGGCTAACGGCATACATTTCTTTATTTACATCTTCCCCAAAAGCAACCCAAGTACCATTGGGGTTGCCGGCAGACTGGTTCATATAATTATACGAAGCATCTAATGTACCTAGCATACTGTCTATGTCGCCAAAAATATATACTCCTTGTAAATCTGTGTAGGTTGTACCTCGGTAAACTCTTCCGCCAATAACAGAGCCTCCGCCGTTCCATGGATAATCATATACGGGAAAAGTATATTCGCTCATAGGTTGGCAACCTGTTGTATTGAAAGGGTTATTACCTTCATAACAACGCCAGCCATAATTTAAACCACCTAGGGTAATATCTTGACTGTTTATTTCTTCTCTCGCATTTTGACCCACATCTCCAATCCATATTTTATTGTCTGTAAAATCAATCGAAAATCGAAATGGATTTCTTAGCCCTATGGCCCAAATTTCATCTCTTACTGCTGTGTTAGAAACAAAAGGGTTATCTGGAGGAATACCGTAATTATTTCCGCCACTTGGAGTATCAATATCAATACGTAAGATTTTGCCTAGTAACAAAGTTAAATTTTGAGCATTATTGTCTAAGTCACCGCCACCACCTCCATCACCTAAAGCAATATAAAGGTATCCATCTGGGCCAAAAGCAATAGAGCCTCCATTGTGGTTAGATGCGGGTTGATTTACATTTAGAATTTGAAATTCTGTATTGGGATCTGCTATATCTGGATTGCCACTATCTACTTTAAATCTAGATATTTGTGTGTCTCCTGAATTGTCTGAATAGTGAACATAAAAATACCCATTATTTGCATACTCTGGATGAAAAGCGAGACCTAATAGACCTCGTTCACCACCTGCTCCTACAATAGCGGTAATATTTAAAAAAGGGGTGGGGTTTGTACTGCCGTCAGGATTTAAAATTTTTATTATACCTTCTTGCTCCACCACAAATAGGCGCTCATCACCGGCATTTTGAAGATCTACAGAACTGCTAAATCCGGAGGCAAAAAGGTCTAAAGTAACACTTTGCGAAAAAGTAAAAGAGGTGTACGTAAGAACAATAAGAATGAGGATGTATTTTTTCATAATTTTTTTTCTAAAGGTAATGAATAGCCATTAATTATCAAATTGAAGTCGCTTCGCAATTTTTTCACAAGCCTCGTCTAGCATGGTAAAGACATTTTCAAAACCCTGACTTCCGCCATAATAGGGGTCCGGTACATCTACATTTTCTTCTGGAAAAATTTCATCCAAAATTAGTTTTACCTTTCCTATTTCTTCATTAGAATTGGCTAGCTTGATAACATCTTGATAGTTGGTATTGTCCATCACAAAAATATAATCGTAAGTTTCGAAATCGTAAGGAGAAAATTTTCTGCCTCTTTGGTTGGTAATATTGATACCGTTTTTTTTGGCTATTTCGATGCTACGTGGGTCTGGCATTTCACCTACATGCCAACCCCCAGTGCCAGCAGATTCAACTAAAACCTTATTTGTATCGACTTTCGATTTTAAAATACCTTCGGCTAATGGGGAACGGCAAATATTGCCAAGACATACCATGAGAATTTTTGTTTTCATTATTGAAAAAAAAACCCGCTAGTTGCGGGAAGTATTATAAAGTTAGTTTTTTATTGAGGTCATCCACGTATTTTTTGAATTGCTTGTCGGTACTGGAAAGATTATCGACCGTTTTACAAGCGTGTAAAACAGTGGCATGATCTCGTTGTCCAATTTGAGAACCAATAGAGGCCAGGGAAGCTTTGGTAAATTTTTTGGCAAAAAACATAGCTAGTTGTCTTGCCTGTACAATGTGTCGTTTTCTGGTTTTAGACTGAAGGGTATCCACATCCATTTGGAAATAATCGCTCACTACTTTTTGGATATAATCGATAGAAACTTCACGCTTGGTATGTTTTACGTAATTATCCACAATCTTTTTGGCAAGATCGATAGTAATTTCACGCTTATTGAAAGAAGAGTGGGCTATTAAAGAAATAATAGCTCCTTCCAATTCACGTATATTGGTTTTTATGTTATTTGCTAAAAATTCTACAATATCATCGGGCATTTCCACACCATCGCGATAGAGCTTATTCTTGATAATTGCAACCCGAGTATCATAATCTGGATGATTTAACTCGGCAGATAATCCCCATTTAAAGCGGGATAATAGGCGTTGTTCAATATCGATCATATCGACAGGAGCCTTATCACTGGTAAGGATTACCTGCTTTCCATTTTGGTGTAAATGATTAAATATATGGAAGAATACATCTTGAGTTCCTGCTTTTCCAGATAGGAGTTGTATATCGTCCACAATTAAAACATCCATAATTTGGTAAAAATGAATGAAATCGTTTCGATTGTTCTTTTTAACAGATTCTATATATTGTTGTGTAAACTTTTCAGCAGAAATATATAACACCGTTTTTTCTGGGTATTTTTCTTTAATTTCAACGCCTATCGCATGCGCTAGATGGGTTTTACCTAATCCTACTCCTCCAAAAATTAATAACGGATTAAAAGAAGTTCCTCCGGGTTTGTTTGCTACGGCATAACCTGCAGAACGTGCTAATCGGTTAGATTCACCCTCCAAAAAATTATCAAAGCTATAATTAGGGTTAAGTTGTGATTCAATTTTTACATTTCGAATACCGGGAATAACAAACGGGTTTTTAAGCTCCGGGTTTTTGTTCTTTAACGGAACATCCACCTCTTGATCTTTCATTTGGCTTCTGTTGGAGCTTGGTATTTTTTCAGTAAAAGGTTGCTTGTTACCGTAGGTGTTTTCCATTTTAATGATATACACCAATTTAGCTTTAGTTCCTAATTCTTTAGTAAGGGCAACTTTAAGAAGCTTCACATAATGTTCTTCTAACCATTCGTAAAAAAACTTGCTGGGGACTTGTATGCTAAGAGCGTTATCATTAAGTTTTACTGCTTTAATGGGTTCAAACCAAGTTTTGTACGCTTGTGTTGAGATATTATCTTCAATAAAGGACAAACAATTGCTCCAAACTGTTTCAGCAGTTTTACTCATAATTGGGCTTCTATTTTGAAGTTTAGTTAGTTTTAATTGCGGCTAAGAACTGAGGGAAAAAGAACCTCCCCTAACTTTATCTTAACACTGCAAATATGTGAACAAAAAAATGAAAAAAAAAATAGAATGGGTATTGAATTTCTTATTTTTTTTCCTCATACTACAATATTGATAAAACTACAAAAAAAGTTCCTTTTAAGATAAAAAAAAATGAGAAAAGCAATCACAAAAATTAGAGTGCGTTATGGAGAGACAGACCAAATGGGGGTAGTCTATTATGGTAATTATGCCCAATATCTAGAACAGGGAAGAACTGAATGGTTGCGGGAATTAGGATTTTCTTATAAATGGATGGAAGAAAATTGCATCCAACTTCCCGTAACTCATCTAGAAATACATTACAAACAGCCTGCACGTTATGACGATGAAATTACTGTGGTAACAAGGTTGCAAAAAATTCCCACAGCAAAAATTGAATTTTACTATGAAATTTTTAATGAACAAAACGATCTTTTAATTACTGCCGAAACAACTTTAGTTTTTATAGATACTAAAACTCAAAAAATACGAAGGGCTCCAGATTATTTAATAAAAAGTCTAGAAAGTTAATGGTCCCATTTTTTTATGGAAACTTTATAACTATTTTCGAAAAGTTGGCTTACTCTTTCCGCCTCTTTTTTTCTAACCGAAATGACCATCTCGCAAGTTATCCCCATTTGTTGGGTTACAATGGCTACTTGCGTCTCTTTTATGATACGCATCACCGTATTCATTTCGGGGTAATCAAAAACAATTAAAAATTCTTCATCTATTGTTTTTTCAATAATTTCGGAAGCTTCCAAAGCCCATTGAGCCGTTGTTTTGTAGGCTTGTATTAATCCTCCCACCCCTAATTTTGTTCCACCAAAATAGCGTACCACTACCAATAAAATATTGGTAAGTTCAAAGGATTGTAGTTGGCCGTAAATGGGCATTCCTGCACTATTGGCGGGTTCTCCATCATCATTGGCACGATACCCTTCATAACTTTTTCCCAATTGCCATGCATAACACCAATGCCGCGCGGTAGGATGCTGCTTCTTTACAATCTCAAGATGTTCTTTAATAGCTTCTTCAGTTGTAACAGGGAAAGCATAGCCAAAAAACTTACTTCTGCGTTCTTTAAACAATACTTCTTTAGACGGTTTTGTAATGGTTCTATAAGTGTCTTTTTTCATGACAACTTAGAAAGGGTTATTAATACGATACTTAGTAAAGCCAATAGAATTCCCAACCAGTTTTTCGGAATTAATTTTTCGTTAAACAAAAGAATTCCCGCTAGCGTCGAAAAAGTAACTACCCCAATATTATTTATTGTAAAAATACCAGAACTTTCCATAAGGTTACTTCGTAGCGCAGCTACCAAAAAATACACAGTAAAGAAATTAGGAATTCCTAAGGCCAGTCCTCCTACAATACTTTTTGCTTCAAATTGCAAAGTGCCTTTTAATTTTTGAATGAAAAGAACCAATAACCCAATACTTCCCGCAGCAAAAAAGAGGGTAGAAGAAAAAATGGCTACGTCTTCGGGAGCGACAAAGGCTTCTTCTAAAAATTTAATCCCGGTGTCTATAATTCCGCTCCCAATAAATACCAAAACAGGAAAAATAAGGTTTCGCTTTTTTATGGTAAGTCCGTGTTTGTTTTTAATAGAGGCCAGATACACCGCTACTAAAGCTAATAAAATCCCTATTCCTTTTGTTATTCCTAAGCTTTCCTTGTAATAAAGTAATCCAAACAAAATGGGAATTACTACACTCATTTTAGTTGCCACAGAAACGACTGAAAGCCCACTTCGTTGTGTGGTTAAGGCCATTAAAAAAAAGATAGAAATAAAAAAACTCCCCAGCGCCAAAGCATAATAAAACCATGAAAACTGGTATACTACCGTTACTTTTTGAAAATCGCCTTGTAGGAGCATTCCACAAAATCCTGCGGCAAAGTAATTACAAACAATGGCTTGAAAATTAGGTACTTTGAAACGTTCAAAAAGTTTAAAAACAATTAAAATGGTAGTGGAAGCAAGAATGCTTAAAACTAAGTATATCAAGTATTTTTGTTTTTATAGTGTAACAATCGATCAGATTTTAAAGTGGTTTCCAAAAAAATTTTAGCTTTTAAAAGAGGTGCCTTGGTGCCTTCTAAAAAGGACATAGGACCCTCAAAAACAAAGGCTTCGTCCCAAAGGTTTTCGTCAATAAACGTTTGAAGCGTTTTTGAACCCCCTTCTACAATGACACTTTGTATGGCATGTGTATACAAGAGCTCGCAAATTTGTGACGCAATATTTTCTGAAAAATCAATTTTTTCAAAAAGTAAGCAACGATGTTTTTCTCCCTTCGAGGGAAGATTTTTTTTATAATTATTTGATTCCGTCAGTATAAGGGTTTTTATGGATTGATCATAAATAGCTGCTGTGTTAGGAATTTTCAACGTTTTATCCAAGACCACTCGAATGGGAGAATTTCCTTTCCAATCGCGTGCGTTTAATAGAGGATTGTCGTCCAAAACGGTTTGTGTTCCCACTAAAATGGCCTGCTCTTGAGTACGCATTTTATGAACCCATTGGCGGGAAAATTCGTTGGAAATCCAAACGGGTTTTACCTCCTGTTTATTTTTTGGTGCCATAAAACCATCATTGGTTTGCGCCCATTTTAAAAAGATGTAAGGCCTTTTTTTATTCTGAAAAGTGAAAAATCGTTTGTTTAATTCCATTGCCTCGTTTTGAAGTACATTTTCAATCACTTCGCAACCTGCTTCTTTTAGTTTTTGTATTCCTTTTCCGGCTACTTTTGTATTGGGGTCTTTACAGCCAATGACTACTTTTTTTATCCCTTTTGATACTATTAAATCGGAGCAAGGGGGTGTTTTGCCAAAATGGCTACACGGTTCTAGATTTACATAAAGTGTTGCCTCTTTTAATTGGGTTTCATCGATAACATTGTTTATCGCATTTACTTCGGCATGGGGAAGCCCTGCTTGGTTATGCCAGCCTTCCCCAATAATGGTATTATTATAAACAATAACACTCCCTACCAAGGGGTTGGGATAGGTAGTTCCCAGTCCATTTTTAGCCAATTGGATGCATCGGGACATATATTTTTCGTGTATCTTCACCCTTCAAAAGTACGAGTAAAAATTTAGATATGAACGCTCCTATTATTAGACCAATTCAACAAGAAGACAATCCAAAAATCGCTGCCATAATACGCCGTGTTTTAGAAGATTTTAAGGTGCCAAAAGTAGGAACGGCCTACGCCGATATTTCGCTGGACTGTATGTTTGAAACTTATCAAAAACCTCGTGCGGCTTATTTTGTTCTGGAAGAGGCAAATACCCTTATTGGCGGTGGCGGTGTGGCACAACTTGATCATTATGATGGCAATGTGTGCGAATTGCAAAAAATGTATTTTTTACCCCAGGCTAGGGGTAGGGGATTAGGAACAAAGATGATTGATATTTGTTTACAAAAAGCCAAAGAATTTGGCTATGAAAAATGCTATTTGGAAACCATGCATTATATGGAAGCCGCACAAAAACTTTACAAAAAATATGGTTTTCAATATATTGATGGCGCTATGGGTGACACAGGACATTATGCTTGTGGGGTTACTATGTTATTAGATTTAAAATGAACTCTTTAAAAAGTATAAAAGATACGTTTCAAAAAGAATTATTGGGGCTTTTTCCTAACACTGAAATAACGGCTTTTTTTTATTTGCTAGTTGAAAAAGAGCTTGGTTATTCCAAAGCAAAAACAATATTAAATTTTTCTCAAGAAGTAAGTTTGGAAGAAAGCGACAAGTTTTACGATTGCTTACAAAGACTTAAAAAACAAGAGCCAATTCAATACATTTTAGGAGAAACAGAATTTTTTGGGTTTCCTTTTAAAGTAACTCCCGCAACGCTTATCCCACGTCCCGAAACAGAAGAATTAGTGGCTTGGATGATGGAAGATTTAATTTCTCCTTTAAAGGGCGTTAAGGAAATGCCTATAAGGCCTCAATTACAAATTCTTGATATTGGCACTGGCTCGGGATGTATTGCAATTTCTTTGGCAAAAATGCTCTCCAAGGCGACAGTATTTGCCATGGATATTTCTAAAAATGCCCTTACAGTAGCTTCTGAAAATGCACGTAACAATAAGGTAGAAGTACATTTTATAGAAGACGACATTTTAAAACTAAAAGCATTGCCACAAACCTACGATGTTATTGTTTCTAATCCACCGTATGTAAGGATTTCTGAAAAAGAAAAAATGCAAAAAAACGTGTTGGATTTTGAACCAGCTACGGCACTTTTTGTAAAGGATAATAACCCCCTACTTTTTTATGAAGCGATTGCAACCTTGGCCCGAAAAAGTTTAAACCCTCAAGGGCTTCTTTACTTCGAAATAAATGAGTATCTTAGTAAGGAAGTAATTAAAATGCTTGAAAAAGAGGGTTTTAAAACTATTGAATTGCGAAAAGACACCTTCAAAAAAGATCGAATGATAAAGTGTAGCTTAAGTGAATAAATTAGAAAAAATATGTGTTTTTTGTGGCAGTAGCGAAGGAAATGATATGTCCCTTATTGAGCTTGCTAATACCGTAGGTAGAACCTTTGCGGAGCGAAATATTACTTTAGTGTATGGAGCTGCTAAGATTGGTATTATGGGAGTTTTGGCAAAATCTGTTTTGGAAAATCAAGGTCAAGTAATTGGAATAATTCCTGAGTTTCTTAAGAAAAAGGAAGTTGTGCATTTGGGCCTTACAGAGTTAATTACCACCCAAAACATGCATGATAGAAAATTAAAAATGCAACAAATAAGTGATGGTTTTATGGCTCTTCCTGGTGGTATAGGAACCTTAGAAGAATTATTTGAAATTCTCACATGGTTACAATTAGGCTTACACAATAAACCTATTGGGTTGTTAAATAGTAATCATTTTTATGACGATTTATTGCAATTATTAGAAACCATGGTTCGTAAAGGGTTTCTTAAAATCGAAAACTATGAACTTCTTTTGGTTTCAGATTCCTTGGACATACTTCTCGAAAAAATGGAAGAGTTTCAAGCCCCAGAAATTCCAAAATGGTTAAAACCCGATAGGACATAATTAAATTGAAAAACGTAATCGGTTTTATCTAAAAGGCATATTTGCTAATCTTTTCAATTGAAAGTAATATCTTACAAATATTTTGTTAATAACTTTTTTATGTATTTCATCGAAATTTTGAAAAATTTTGAATTTTCAATAAAAATTTAGACTACTTTTTCAATAATTATTAACCTAAATCATTGTTTATTATGAATGCCAAAAAGTTACTTTTTGTAATATTGTTATTAGCATTTACTTTTATTGGAAATGCACAAGAAAATGAGGTGTCACGGCCTTTTTATACGGGGACAGTTTCCTTTGTGGAGTATGTTACACCCATGAGTTCTCGCCCCGATGACCTTATAGCTCCGGACAATGCTCCCAAAGAAGCAAAAGACAAGCGTTCCATTTCAAATCAAATCGTTACAGGACAGGACCCTCAAACGGAAGATGACTATTTTGTAAGAAACAGAAATGCCATGGAGCAAGGAGTTACCAGAGCCCCGGCGAGCCTTGTTTTCAATACCTACTCATCCTCTTCACAACCAACCGACCCTTCCTTAGCGGTCGGTCCTAACCATGTCATGGTAGTATATAATACAGGATTTATGATTTACGGTAAATCGGGTAACGTATTACAAGGTCAAACGGCACCTAACCCAGCCATCTTTCCTGCTGGAGGTTGTTGCGACCTTACCGTCTCGTATGACAATGCTGCCGACCGTTGGGTGCTTACCTTTTTGAGCACCACTGCCGGAGCACAAATTGCTGTTTCAGACGGTCCCAATCCTTTAACAGCAGGTTGGTATATCTACACTATTGCAGCTATACAAGATTATCAAAAATTATCGGTATGGAGTGACGGGTATTACATCACCGAAAACACCAGTGGTTCCAATAAAGTTTGGGCATTAGAGCGTTCTGCCATGCTTGCCGGTAATCCCAATGCAAAGATTGTTGGCTTTAACCTTCCCGGAATTGTCACCAGCGGGTTTTTCAGCCCTCAAGTATTAAATGTGACTGACAATAATCTTCCGGCCGCCGGTGGGGCAACAGTAGTTTATATGCAGGATAATGCTTGGTCTGGGGTTTCCAGTGATCATATAAAACTATGGACCATGAATGTAAACTGGACCAATACTGCAAATTCTACAATTTCTGCTGCACAACAAATAACGGTGACTCCTTTTATAAGTGTATTTGATAACGGAAGTTTTTCGAATCTTACACAACCCGGAGGAGGAACTGCCATTGATGCTTTACAGGCTACCATAATGAATCAAGCGCAATTCCGAAAGTTTCCGGGACATAATTCGGCTTTATTCAATTTTGTGGTAGATGCCGATGCAACTTCAGGAGAACGAGCTGCTATTCGTTGGATCGAATTCCGTCAAAGCGGTGATAATCAACCTTGGTCCTTATACCAAGAAGGGACGTATACCGCAGCCAACGGAAAGCATGCCTGGAATGCCAGTTTAGCTATGGATGCTCAAGGAAATATAGGAATGGGATATACCGCTATGTCCGGTCCTACCACGCCAACTACAGTGCGAGTAAGTTCTTATTTTACAGGAAGGTTGAGTACCGATCCCTTAGGTACAATGACTACTGCCGAAGAACTTATTGCCAATGGGAATGCCAATATTCCTGGAACTCGCTACGGCGATTATGCAAAAATTGATGTGGATCCATCCGATAATTCTTCTTTCTGGTTTATAACCGAATATAACAACAGTGGAAGAAGAGGGGTAGTGGGTAAATTTCAAATTCAAGCGGGACCACCCGATACACAAGCTCCAACAACACCTACCAATCTAACGGCAACCAATATTACTAATACAGGAGCAACGTTAACCTGGACGGCCTCTACGGATAATGTGGGTGTTTCTCAATACAATATTTCAATCAATGGAACACCTGTGGGAACTTCTACAACAACCTCTTTTGTTGTTACTGGATTGTCCCCAACTACTACCTATTCAGCTACTGTAAATGCTCAAGATGCTGCAGGAAATACTTCTGGAAATGCCTCTACTTCCTTTACCACACTAAGTGCACCACCGGTAACTTATTGCAGTTCAGCAAGTACCAATACCAACGATGAATTTATTAGTAGAGTGCAATTAAATACTATTAATAATGCCTCAGGGGCACAATTTTATTCCGATTTTACAGCTATTTCTACCAATTTAACTGAAGGACAATCCTATACCGTTACGGTGACTCCCACTTGGACAGGAACTGTTTATCCCGAGGGTTACGCTGTTTGGATTGATTACAACCACGATGGAGATTTTACTGATGCAGGCGAGTTAGTTTGGTCACAAGCGGCTAATACTAATACCCCTAATAGTGGTAGTTTTACAGTACCCACCGGAACTTCGCAAACTTCCACTAGGATGCGTGTTTCTATGAAGTATAATGCCATTCCTACTTCCTGCGAAACTTTTACTTATGGCGAAGTAGAAGATTATACAGTTAATCTAACAGCAGGTTCAGGAGATACTCAGGCTCCCACTACACCTACTAATTTAACAGCTTCCAATGTGGCCGAAACCAGTCTAACACTTTCTTGGAATGCTTCAACAGATAATGTAGGAGTGACCGGATATGAGGTATTCCTTAATGGTGGAAGTATAGGTAGTGTAACAGGAACTTCAGCAAACGTTACTGGATTAACGGCTAATACGGCGTATAGCTTTAATGTAAGAGCTTTTGATGCGGCTGGGAATAATTCTGCTTTAAGTAATACCGTAAATGTTACTACCACTGGAGGTGGAGGCGCAGGTCAAATTGCCGCGTATTATTTTGAAACAGGGTTTCAGGGTTGGAGCGATGGCGGAAGTGATTGTGCAAGAGTTTTATCTTCAGCTAATTCCTTCGAAGGTAGTTATTCCATACGCTTGAGAGATAATTCTTCTTCCTCGATTTCTGTATCTCCTGTGTTAAATCTCACAGGAAACTCACAAGTTACTATCGAGTTCCACACCAAATCTATTAGTTTTGAAAATGGAGAAGATTTCTTTGTGGAATTCTATAACGGGTCAACCTACCAAATAATAGGCCAGTATATAGCTGGGACCCATTTCAGTAATGGATCGTTTTTTACAGATACTATTGTATTAAATTCTTCTACCTATAATTTTAACGCAAATAATCGCATACGTTTCCGTGCCGATGCCAGTGCCAATGATGATTTGGTTTATTTTGATCAGGTTATAATTTCGGGTGATAATGTGAGCAATGCACCAATTTCTATTCCATCGGTAAGTGAGGGCACTCCTAATATTAAGGATTATACTCGCACGGTAGTAGATGATATTAAATTGTATCCCAATCCGGCAAAAACACAATTAACTATTGATATTTTGGATAGAAATTTTGAAGAAATTTTAATCTATTCCATCAACGGGCAATTAGTTAAAAGATTGAATCCAAATGTAGATAGCTTGAACATTGATGTCTCCAACTTTAGTGCTGGAACCTATTTTGTTCAATTCATTTCAGAAGGTAAAGCGGTTACCAAACGTTTTACTAAAGAATAAACAAATCTAACGGTATAAAAAAAGGTCGCTATTTAGCGGCCTTTTTTTATAGGAACAAAAACCAACTTATTAACTTATTTGTGGCATTTTTTAACAAAAAATCAGTTCCTAAAAAGTTTCTTGTACCTTTAAATATATTAACCAAAAATGTTTCTTATATGAATTCAACAAAAAAATATTTGGCAGAAGGTTTAGGAACCTTTGCTTTGGTGTTATTTGGGTGCGGTGCGGCCACTGTTGCAGGGGTCTCATCAACAGGACCATCAGGTATTGGACTTTTAGGGATTTCATTTGCCTTTGGATTAGCGGTAGTGGCGATGGCGTATGCCATTGGACCCGTTTCAGGCTGTCATATTAACCCCGCTATTTCTATTGCCATGCGAATTGCCGGAAAATTATCTACGAAAGATACCGTTGCGTATGTGATTGCTCAATGTATTGGAGCAATAGCAGCGGCGGGAGTTTTAAATCTTTTGCTTAGTGGTGGTGCTGGCTTCTCCATGCCCGAATGGGGTTTAGGAAGCAATGGCTGGGGCGAAGGCTATTTAGGTAATTACTCCATGCAGTCTGCCTTTATTGCTGAGTTTGTATTTACCTTTTTATTTTTAATGGTCATCTTTGGCACAACGGCAAAAAATGCTTCACCCCAAATGGCCGGATTAGCGATAGGGCTCACCCTTGTGTTAATCCATCTCGTAGTGATTCCTATTACAGGAACTTCAGTAAATCCTGCACGTAGTTTAGGTCCAGCTTTGTTTGCCGGAGGGATGGCCTTACAACAACTATGGTTATTTTTTGCAGCACCCATCGCGGGTGGAATAGCTGCCGCTCTAGTGAGAAAGCTATTTGTAGAAGATTAATTTTTTAACTATTTTGAAGGGAACCCCACGAGAATTCGAGGGGTTTCTTTTTTATATTTGCTTTATGACCATAGAACAACAAATTACTCAACTTCGAGACGAATTGCGACAGCATAATTACAATTATTACGTGCTAGACAATGCTACTATAAGTGACTTCGAATTTGACCAAAAACTAAAATTGCTTCAAAAACTTGAAGCCGAAAATCCCCAGTTTCACGACCCCAATTCGCCCAGTTTGCGAGTAGGAGGAGCGGTTACCAAGAACTTTGAAACGGTACCCCATCGCTATCGAATGTATTCATTGGATAACAGTTATTCTAAAGAAGATTTGGAAGATTGGGAAACGCGCATCAAAAAAATGGTGGATGGCATAGTGGAATATACCTGCGAGCTTAAATATGACGGTGCCTCTATGAGTCTTACCTATGAAAACGGAAAGTTAGTAAAGGCTGTTACACGGGGCGATGGAGTGCAAGGAGACGATGTGACCACCAATGTAAAAACCATTAAATCGGTACCGCTTCAATTAAAAGGGGATTATCCTGATTCTTTTGACATTCGAGGGGAAATCATTCTCCCTTTGGCGGGCTTTGCTAAAATGAATGAAGAACGAATGGAAGCCGGAGAAGAATTATACCGAAATCCGCGAAATACTGCAGCGGGTAGTCTTAAACTGCAAGACAGCACCGAAGTAGCCAAACGCCCTTTGGAGTGTCTCTTGTATAGTTTGAAAGCCGATAACCTGCCTTTTACAACCCAATTTGAAGGTCTTGATAAAGCACGCGATTGGGGCTTTAAAGTCCCAAAAGAAGCCAAGCTCGCTAAGAACATTGAGGAAGTTTTGGGCTATATCAATTATTGGGACGTCCATAGGCATAAGTTACCCTACGAGATTGATGGCGTGGTAGTGAAAGTAAATAATTTACAACAACAAGAAGAGTTAGGATATACGGCAAAATCCCCTCGTTGGGCCATGGCCTACAAATTTAAAGCAGCTCAAGTAACAACCGTCTTAAACGAAATAACCTATCAAGTGGGGCGTACTGGAGCCATAACTCCTGTGGCAAACTTGGAGCCGGTGGAATTGGCAGGAACTATTGTAAAACGAGCTTCGTTGCATAATGCAGACCAAATTGAAAAGCTTGATATACGTGAAGGCGATACCGTCTATGTAGAAAAAGGGGGAGAAATCATTCCTAAAATCATTGCGGTGGAATTTTCAAAAAGGCCTGTTAACTCAAAACCAACGCAATACATTACCCATTGTCCCGAATGTGCTACGCAACTTGTTCGAACCGAAGGAGAAGCTCAACATTATTGCCCCAATTTTGATGGCTGCCCACCACAAATAATTGGGAGAATTCAACATTTTATTTCTCGAAAAGCCATGGATATTGAAGGATTGGGGGGAGAAACGGTAGCGCTTTTAGTGAACCATAAATTGATTAAAAACTATGCCGATTTGTATGAGCTTACAGAGGCGCAAGTAATTCCGTTGGAGCGAATGGCTCAAAAAAGTGCCGAAAACTTGATTAATGGAATTGAAGCATCCAAACAAATCCCTTTTGAACGGGTATTGTATGCTTTAGGGATTCGCTATGTTGGTGAAACCGTGGCAAAGAAATTGGCAAAACATTTTAAAACCATTAATGCCATTGCAAATGCTTCGTTTGAGGAGTTAATTTCGGTAGATGAAATAGGCGATCGCATTGCTCAAAGTGTGATTGCTTTTTTTGCTTCCGAAGAAAATAAAGAAATCCTTCAAAGATTAAAAATTTATGGACTACAATGGGAACTTTCTGCAGAAAAATTAGCCAATCAAACCAATAAACTTCAAGGAAATAGTTTCGTAGTATCAGGCGTTTTTACCAAGGTGTCTCGGGAAGAGTTAAAAAAATTGATTGAAGATAATGGAGGAAAAATATCTAGTAGTATTTCGCCAAAAACCAATTATGTGGTCGCAGGAGATAGTATGGGACCCAGTAAAAAAACAAAGGCAGAAAGCTTAGGTGTGGCTATAATTACCGAAGAAGATTTTCTAGAAATGATTCAATAAAACAGAAAAATGATTGTATTAAAATAACGTACTTTTGTTACCAATGAATGGCAACTATGTTTGAAAAATTAAAACGAAAAGGACTGCAAAAACATGTTGAAAAAAATCTCCAAAAAAGAGATGTTTCTGGGGTAAATTCAAAAATGAAATCCTTAGGTTTTTTAGTTGACGAAATGGTTTTTCAGAATTTTGATAAACTTCTTGATTTTTATAAAGAATTCAATTTGCAAGCTAAAGATGTAAAGGTGTTTTCCTTTTTAGAAGTAAAAAAAAAGGTGCCTACCCTACTACAAAACCAAATAAACAATACAGATTTTAATTGGAAAGGTAAAATTAATAACCTCAATGCACAAGAATTTTTGGATACTGATTTTGATGTTTTGGTAGGTTATTATAATGGAAAGCATGCCTTTTTAGACTTAATGGTTTCACAAAGCAGGGCAAAATTTAAAGTAGGTTTAAAAGATGCCGATACCCGTTTATACGATTTATTAATTGGTGTTACTACGCACGATTTGCCTACCTTTGCTACGGAACTAAAAAAATACATAACCCTTTTAAATAAACTTTAAATGAAAGCACTCATAGGCACAGGAGTCGCCTTAATTACTCCCTTTAAAAAAGACGGAAGTATAGATGTGGAAGGGTTAGAGCGTATTGTTCATTTTCAAATTGATAATGGCATAGATTATTTGGTTGTTTTAGGAACTACAGGTGAAAGTGTTACGCTTTCTAAAGCAGAAAAACAACTCGTTATAGATACCGTGATTATGGCGAATAATGGAAGATTACCTCTTGTATTAGGAGTCGGTGGAAACGATACAAAGGTTGTCGTTGAAGAATTACAACAAAGAGATCTTTCTGCTTTTACAGCAATTCTTTCGGTATCTCCAATGTATAATAAACCCACTCAAGAAGGAATCTATCAACATTTTGCAGCGGTGTCCAAAGCCAGCCCTTTGCCCATTATTTTATACAATGTTCCGGGAAGAACATCCAGTAATATGGCACCCATTACAGTAGCAAGATTGGCAAATGATTTTGAAAATATTATAGGCATTAAAGAAGCGGCAGGGGATATTGTACAAGCGATGCGAATGATTGACGGAACACCGAATGAATTTTTAGTTATTTCGGGGGATGACATGATTGCGCTCCCCATGGTTTTAGCAGGGGGAGCAGGTGTGATTTCGGTAATAGGAGAGGGATTTCCAAGAGACTTTTCAGAGATGATTCGTTTAGGATTGGGAAGAAAGGTAAATGCCGCTTATGCGCTTCATTATAAATTAGCACCAGCAATAGACTATATTTTTGCCGAAGGAAACCCCGCTGGTATTAAAGCTGTTTTTAATGAATTAGGCATTTGTGAAGATACCGTTAGACTACCTTTGGTAACAGTTAGTATGGAATTGAGAAAAAAAATAAAGGATTTTATAGACACTTATTAAAAGAGAACGTTTTTTCGTCGTTAAACTTTTCAAAAATAGCCTTCTTCTCTACTTTTATAAACCTATTTTAGCCACCTAATTTTCTTTTTTCTAATCACTTTAAATTCACTACTTTTGCACGATGTTTTCTAAACAAATGATGAAACCCATTTTATTACTGCTTATTGTAGCCCTTTTTGCCTCATGTAGTTCGTATCAAAAACTATTGCGATCAGATGATATGGCCAAAAAATATAACGCTGCGGATTCCTTATACAAAAATGGGAAATATAAAAAAGCCTTAGCGTTAATGGAACAAATTGTTCCTGCTTACAGGGGGAAACCACAAGCAGAACCCTTAATGTTTCGATATGCTAATACTTTTTATAATCTTGAAGATTTTTACCTCTCTGGATACCAATTTGAGCGATTTGTAATATCCTATCCCAAAAGTGATAGTGTTGAAATTGCCTCCTTTCGTTCGGCAAAAAGTTATTACGAATTATCTCCGCGGTATTCTTTAGATCAAAAAGATACCTATACAGCCTTAGAAAAACTACAAGCTTTTATCGATAAGTTTCCTTCCTCAAATTACCGAGATGATACCAATGCCATGGTTGTTGAGCTCAAAGAAAAGCTTGAAAGGAAAGACTTCGAAACAGCCAATCAATATTTAAGGATTTCAGATTACAAAGCCGCCATAGAAGGTTTTGACAACTTTATATTGGATCATCCTGGCTCCAAATTTAGAGCGAACGCTTACTATGGAAGGATTGAAGCATCCTATTTATTAGCAATTAATAGTGTCCCTTATTTGGTGCAAGAACGATTAATAAATACAAAAAAACAGTATCAAAGTTTTTTAAAATATTATAGTGAAAGTGAATTGAGACCCGATGCTGAAGAAATTATCCAGGATGTTGAAAAAAGACTTTTACAATTTACTACAGAAAATTAAAAAATAAATAGCATCTTTTACCTAAAAGCAAATAAGTAATAATTATGAACGATATAAAAAATTCAGACGCGCCAATCAATACAACTACTATTGATAAAAATTTATTGGATGAATCTACAGGAAACATCTATGAGGCAATTTCAATTATTTCAAAAAGAGCGATTCAAATTAATGGAGACATTAAAAAGGAACTTTTAGAAAAGCTGGATGAGTTTGCTACGTACAATGATAGCTTAGAAGAAATTTTTGAAAACAAAGAACAAATAGAGGTTTCTAAGTTTTATGAAAGACTTCCTAAACCCCACGCACTTGCAGTTCAAGAGTGGATTGAAAATAAAATCTACTACCGTAATACGGCAGACCAAGTAATAGAAGAGTAATTTATGTCGATTATAAGCGGTAAAAAAATTTTACTTGGCGTAACGGCCGGTATTGCTGCTTATAAAAGTGCCATTTTAGTTCGTTTACTTGTTAAAAAGGGAGCTGAAGTAAAAGTTGTTATGACTCCTTCTGCAAAAGAATTTGTGACACCCTTAACACTTTCTACTCTCTCAAAAAACGAAGTCTTATCCACATTTACGGACGAAGAAAATGATAATGCCCAATGGAATAATCATGTCGCATTAGGTCTTTGGGCAGATACTTTTATTATCGCTCCAGCTACGGCAAATACCCTTTCCAAAATGGCAATGGGTACAAGTGATAACTTATTAATAGCTACCTATCTATCGGCTAAGTGTCCCGTTTATGTAGCCCCGGCTATGGACTTGGACATGTACCAACACCCTTCCACTAAAAATGCTTTTAAAAAAATACAATCTTTTGGAAATATAATTATCCCAGCAACTCATGGCGAATTGGCTAGTGGTTTGGTGGGGCAAGGGCGTATGGCAGAGCCAGAAGATATAATTGCTTTCATAGAGCAAGACATGTTAAGTAAACTTCCTTTTAAAGGAAAAAAAATACTTATAACTGCAGGCCCCACCTATGAAGCAATAGACCCTGTTCGATTTATAGGAAATCATTCTAGCGGGAAAATGGGATATGCTATCGCAAAACATGCGGCAGCATTAGGTGCCGAAGTTACCCTTATTTCGGGCCCCACTTTTTTATCTCTAGAAAACGATACCATAAATTTAATTAAGGTCACCTCTGCAAAAGAAATGTTTGAAGCCACCCATGCCCATTTTTCTGCTATGGACATTGCTATTTTAAGCGCTGCTGTAGCCGATTATCGACCTAAGCTAGTTGCTTCACAAAAAATTAAAAAGAGTGACAAATCCCTCATTATTGCACTTGAGAATACCGAAGATATACTAGCTTCCTTAGGTAAAATAAAAAAAGAGCAATTCTTAGTAGGGTTTGCTTTAGAAACAGAAAACGAAGTTGAAAATGCAAAAACTAAGCTTCAAAAAAAGAATTTAGATTTAATTGTATTAAATTCGCTAAACGATAAAGGAGTAGGGTTTGGAGCCGACACAAATAAAGTAACCCTTATCACTTCAAACAATAAAGTGATTCCTTTTTCTGTTAAAGCAAAAGATGAAGTCGCAAAAGATATATTACAATACATTTTAGAAAACATAGATGCGTAAGATTATTACTTTATTATTTTTTGGATGGTTTGCTGTCACAAGTAATGCACAAGAATTAAATGCCACAGTAACCATAGATGCTGAGCAAACTGGGCAACCCAATTACCAAGTTTTTAGAACTCTAAAAGAACAATTAACAGAATTTTTAAATAATACCACTTGGACCAACAGGGAATTTAAAACACAAGAACGTATTGATTGTAATTTTACCCTAATCATAACCAGTTTTGAGTCTACTAGTTTTTCAGGGTCATTGCAGGTTCAATCTTCTAGAACCATTTTCAATTCTACCTACGACTCCCCAATTTACAACTATAACGATCGACAATTTAATTTTGAATATTCCGAATTTCAACCCTTAGTTTTTAATATTAATACCTTCGATTCTAATTTGGTATCTGTTTTAGCCTATCATGTGTATACCATTATTGGTTTGGATGCCGATACGTTTGAACCTAATGGAGGAGATGAATATTTTGCCAATGCCAAACAAATTGTAAACAATGCTGCTTCTAGTAAATTTGCTGGTTGGAAAGCCACCGATGGGACTCAGTCTCGATATCGATACAATGACGCTATTATTTCAAATGTGTATCAAGAATTTAGAAATGCCTTATATACCTATCATCGTTTGGGCTTAGATAAAATGGAAAGCAATACCCGCGAAGGTAAAATGAAAATAATTGATGCCATTGCACAGTTAAAAAATGTAAATGATCGCAGACCAAATTCCTACTTGTTACGAACTTTTTTTGATGCAAAATCCGATGAAATAACCAGTGTTTTTTCTGGGGGTCCACAAGTAGATATTAATACTTTGGTAGAACAGTTAAACAGGATTGCCCCTACCCGTCGCAGTAACTGGACAAACATAAAATTATAATTTCTTTTCTTGTTATAAAGACTATTCTCCCTTATTTTAGGGGGGTAAATTGTTACCCAAAACGGAAGCTATTTGATTACAACCCTTTTCATAAAAAACTATGCCTTAATTAAAGATATTAGGGTGGATTTTAACTCGGGACTTACCATTGTTACTGGGGAGACGGGTGCTG
Source organism: Flavobacteriaceae bacterium (assembly GCA_041392205.1). Taxonomy (GTDB): domain Bacteria; phylum Bacteroidota; class Bacteroidia; order Flavobacteriales; family Flavobacteriaceae; genus Halomarinibacterium. The sequence continues at coordinate 39,727 of JAWKMO010000004.1, forward strand.
GGAAATCTATTTTATTGGATGCGCTTTCCTTAGTTTTAGGAAAAAGAGCAGAGATAAAAGTTGTTCGAAATCCTTTAGAAAAATGTGTTGTTGAAGCCGAATTTAATATAGCACATTACAACCTTAAAAATATTTTTGCCCAATTAGAATTAGACTACGAAGATCAAACCTTATTGCGAAGAGAAATTCTTCCCAATGGAAAATCCCGAGCCTTTGTAAATGATACCCCTGCTTCCCTACAGCAAGTGCAGACTTTAGGAACGTATTTAATAGACATTCATAGTCAATTTGATAGTCAAACACTTTTTACTGAAACGTATCAACTTGAATTAATTGATACCTTAGCGGGCAATGAAAATAAATTGCAGCTTTTTGAACAACAACTAAAAGAGTATTCCAAACATTCAGAAACCTTAAAAATCCTTCAAGAAACTAAAGAAAAGGCTTCAAAAGAATGGGATTATAATCAATTTTTATATCAAGAATTAAATGCACTTCCGCTAGCCAAAATAAATCAAGAGGCACTCGAGGAAACGCTTAAGCAACTCACTCATGCCGAAGAAATTAAAGAAGCCCTAACCAAAGCATCCCAATCGATTTCAGAAGAGACCATAGGTTCCTTAACAACCCTTAGGGAGGTACGAATTCAATTAGGAAAGATTAAATTTTTTTCACAAGGTTACGAAGCCCTTTGGAATAGAGTAAATTCCCTGCATATAGAGTTGGAGGATATTGGTAACGAAATTGAAAATACCTTAGATAGTTTAGAAGTACAACCCGAAATTTTAGAACAAATTGAGGGAACCCTTCAAAATGTGTATCGGTTACAACAAAAACATAGCGTATCCTCGGTAGAGGAATTATTGGCAATGGAAAAAGAGTTGGCCCATAAAGTTGAAGATTTTGAGACCATAGACGAAAAAATGCTCGCCATACAACTAGAAAAGGACCTTCTCGAAAAGAAATTGAACCAACTGGGAAACGAAATTCATAAAGAACGAGAAAAGGTATTTCCAAAGTTAAAAGACACCTTAGAAAACTACCTAAAGGATTTAGGATTGCCTAATGCCCATTTTGTTTTGAATCTTAAAACTCTTAGTGTATTCCGAAAAAATGGAATGGATGAATTGGAAATGCTTTTCTCTGCAAATAAAGGAATTTCTCCAGGGCCTATTCAAAAAATGGCATCCGGGGGAGAATTGAGTAGGGTAATGTTGTCAATTAAGGCGGTAATGGCAAGTTTTAAAAACCTCCCCACCCTTGTTTTTGATGAAATTGACACGGGGGTTTCGGGAGAAATTGCCCATAAAATGGCGCTTATTATGACACAAATGAGTAAAAAAGGGCAATTAATAAGCATCACGCATCTACCACAAATTGCAGCCAAGGGAGATTACCATAAAAAAGTGTATAAAATTGAAGGTAAAGAAAGTACCATTACGCAAATTGCCGAACTATCTCAAGAAGAGCGAATTGTAGAAATTGCACAAATGATAGGAGGGAGTAGCGTAAGTGAATCTGCCATTGCCCATGCAAAACAATTATTGAATTAATGTATATTTACAAAATCACTAAATAACATATTATGGCATATAATTTACTTAATGGAAAACGCGGAATAATATTTGGCGCCTTAGATGAAAACTCAATTGCTTGGAAAACAGCCGAAAGGGTTCATGAAGAAGGCGGTAAAATGGTGCTTACCAATGCGCCTATTGCCATGCGAATGGGACAAATAAATCAGTTGGCCTCAACAACAGGATCAGAGATTGTACCTGCCGATGCTACTAGTGTTGAAGATTTAGAAAATCTAGTTGATAAAGCCATGGAAATTTTAGGAGGGAAACTGGATTTTGTGCTACATTCTATAGGCATGTCTGTAAACGTTAGAAAAGGGAATCATTACACGCATCAAAATTATGATTGGACTCATAAGGGCTGGGATGTTTCGGCGCTTTCCTTTCATAAAACCATGCAAGTTTTGTATAATAAAGATGCCATGAATGAGTGGGGAAGCATTGTTGCGTTAACCTATATGGCTGCACAACGAGTTTTTCCAGATTATAATGATATGGCAGATAATAAAGCCTATTTGGAGTCTATTGCTAGAAGTTTTGGATATTTTTTTGGAAAAGATAAAAAAGTAAGGGTAAATACAATTTCACAATCGCCTACTCCAACTACTGCTGGACAGGGAGTTAAAGGATTCGATGGCTTTATAGCCTATGCAGAAAAAATGTCTCCTTTAGGCAACGCTACTGCTTTGGATTGTGCCAACTATACCGTTTCCCTTTTTAGTGATTTAACCAAGCGAGTAACGCTTCAAAATCTTTATAACGATGGAGGGTTTTCAAATATGGGAGTAAGTGATGCTTTAATGCAGGAATTTATGAAGTAATTTGAATAAAAAAAAATAGCTTTATAGCTGGTTTTTTTTGTTTTTAATCGAAAAAATTAAAACATTTCAAATAATTAAAAATCTTGCTTAAAAAATCTTTTGAAGTTCCCTTTTTTTTGAATATTTTTAAGGCTTATTAACTAATCTATTAAGATATCTTATGAAAAAATTTACTTTATTAATTGCAATGCTTTTATGCTTTATGGCTTTTGGCCAGAAAGGGCAAGTGGATGCAAAAAGCATAATTGCTCCCACTAAGGTGATTGAAACACCTTCAAAAAAACAAGTTGCAACCCAAACTGCGTTACCTTATAAAAGCGTAACTAGTACCCCTCAAACTTTTATAGATGGGTTGGCTTCTAGAAATGCTTCCAAAAAAGCAAAAAAAATTGTTTCCTCTCAACCTAGCGTTGCAGTAAACAAATTAGAGAATCAGTCTCCAAAAATGCAAGCAGTAGTGAACAAGTTTTTACAACTAGGTTCGCAAACTGGAAATTTATCCGATTATTTTTCAACGGAAGAGATACAATTACTGAGAGCATTTTACGGACCAAGAAAAATTATTACTGGCGTTCAAGCAGGTCCTGCTAACACGCTTTTTACAAGCTCTGGTAAAACAGGAACTGAAGTAATAAATAATTTTGCAGGGACTAGCTCTACTACAACAGGACAAAACAGAATGCCTGTTGTAATTACCCATAGTGTAACTCAAAACATTACACCTGGTAGCGTTACTTGTAATGCTGGGGGTCTTCCCACTAACAATTCATTTTTTAGAGCTTTTGATCTAGCAAATGATTTTGGTATTGCAGGAGATTTTGAAGTAACTGATGTAGAATTTGCAATTGAAGCAATTAATGGTCCTATAAACATTACTTTAAATGTTTATTCTACAACAAACACCTTTCCTACAGGATGGCCAGCGGGTTATACACTCCAAGGAACGGCAACCGCTTCAGTAGATGCTGCCGATGCTTTAACAGTAGTTTCAGCACCTCTTGTTGCAACCATACCTGCAGGAGAAGTAATGATTTATGAAATGTTTATTCCAGACCAACAAACTTCTGGCTTTGTTTCGTTTTTCCCAGGCTCAAACGCCGATGGACAAACAGATCCTTCCTATATTATGGCAGCAGATTGTGGTCTTGCAACGCCAGGTGACTTAGCAGGTATCGGTTTCCCTAACCAACACATGGTAATGAATGTAGTGGGTGATGAAGCTGGCGGTGGCGGCGGTGGCGGCCCAGTAACAGCGTATGGATATGAAAGTCAAACCATATCCTTTGGATCTTATGAGAGTGCTAACCCTGGAGTGTATACCCAGATAGCGACCTCTCCAAATGATCCAGGAACAAATTTTGAAGGCGCTGGTGCTATCGATCCTAACGGAGATGGTACTACTGCCTATGCCTTATCTGGCACTAGCAATACCCTTTACAGTATCGATATAGCAACTGGAGTATATACTTCTTTAGGAACCGTTACGGCTCCTGGAGGAGGAGGTTGGGTAGGCGCCGAGTTTGACCCGACCACAGGGACTTTATATGGTTTATCTGGGGTATTTACTTCAAATGTTACCTTAAGTACGATAGATATAGGAACTCTTACGGTAACTCCTATTGGAACCGATAGCGGAAGTGCTTGTGCAGTTACCTTTGCAATCGATTCAGCAGGGGTGGGTTATTTAACCGATGTTTGTGACGATAGTTTATGGGCAGTAGATTTAGCTACAGGAGCTCATACTTTGGTAGGTCCTACGGGTATCGATTTGAATTTTGGACAAGGAATGTGTTATGATGTAAATACCGACCAATTATATACCGCAGCATTTAATAATCTATTGTTTACCAGTGAGTGGAGAACGGTAAATACAACAACAGGAGCTACTACTTTGGTAGGCGCTATCAATGTTCCTAACTTAACCCAAATGGGTTGGGTAGGTATGCCAGACGCTGGTGGCGGCGGTGGCGGCGGTGGTTGCGCAACCGGAGTCTATACAGATCGCCCTTCTTTTGATGCTGAAGCAGCGACTGCTAATTTTGAAGATTTAGCTGGTGGTCCAGGGGCCATTAGTGGTTGTGATGCTCCTTTTAGTGCTGCTGGTAATAGCTGTTATGCTGCTGGTGAAATTATTGATGGTATCGAAATTTTATCTTCAGATATGTCTCAAGTAGACCCTGTAGCTTATTTTCCAGCAGGTTCAGGATTTAATGTGGACGATGCCGTAGGGAGTAATTATTTTGTAGATTATACCATAATAAACTTCCCAAATAATGATGTTAATGCCTTTGGTCTTGACATTTATGGAGTTTTTGGTGGAGGTTCTTTTGAAGTTAGAATCTTTGGTACAGGAGGATTAATTACAACCGAAACGGTTAGTGTAGCAGGTTCTACCCCTACTTTCTTTGGATATATTGCTGATGAAACTATTGTTAGTGTTGAAATTGAAGATCCTACTCTTGCTAATGCAGAATTCGTTGCTCAAATTGCTTTTGGCGAGTGTACTGGTGGCGGTGGCGGTGGAAATGATTGTAATCAAGAACATCCCCTTTCTGCAAATGTAGGAGGAGGTGTTGGTTCTTCTGTAAATTCAGATTTTAAATCAGCTTCAGATATTACCGTAGCACCCGGTGAGCAATTTACTATAGATACCATTGATGCAGTTTTCCTTACTATTGCCCCTAACGATCCTCCAACAACTGCAAATATTGTTTATTATACCGATAATGGAGGCTTTCCAGGTAGTGTAATTGGTAGTGAAACAGTAGTTCCAACTATTGTAAGTTCGGCTCCTTGGGCTAATCCAGTTGCAGATCAATATATTACAACAATGTCTGTTACACCATTTACTTTTGCAGGTGACCCAGTTAACCCTACAAGTTATTGGATAGAAATTAGTATGGGAACAGCAACAAGTCAACCTACTGTTTTCTGGGAGTATAATAGAGATGGAGTAGAAGGATTCCCGCTTGCTCAATTTGATGGTACCGCAGGAACTTGGTCTTACCCAGATTTAGATGGTGATGGTAATCCAGATCTTGACGCAGAAGTTATTTATAATTATGCAGGTACTTGCGATCCATTAGTAATAGTTACTTACGATGATTGTGAGGGAGCGTTATCTATTAGTTGTGGAGACACTGTAATGGGAGATACTCTTTCTGCTACAGTAGATTCTGTAGACGATTGTACCGCAGGGACAACCGATGCTCCTGGTGTTTGGTATAAGTGGGAAGATACTTCAGGATTAGCTGCCGATGTACTTCTTTCAACTTGTAGTGCTAATACAGATTATGATACTCAAATTTCAGTATTTACAGGACCCGATTGTAACAATTTAACTTGTGTTGCTGGGAATGATGATTCCCCTAACTGTACTAATTTCCAATCTGAAGTAGAATTTGAAAGCGATGGTAATTCTACCTACTATATTTTAGTGTATGGATTTGGAAGTGCTACAGGTAATTTTGAATTAAGTATGACTTGTACCCTTATCCCACCGCCGAATGATGACATTGTAAACGCAATCGACTTAGATGAAGTTGGATGCCCATTTACAGATGTGGCTGTAGCTATGCCAGCTGCTACTTTAGAGGGAGGTACTCCAACAGATTGTGACATCACAGGAGCTGCTGGTGTATGGTATAAGTTTACTCCAGAAGGAGATGGATTTATTACTGGAACTATTGCTACCCCAGGGCCAGGAGTTGGATCAACTAACCTAAGTGTCAATAATGGGCCTTTAGCAGGAGATTATAACCCAGTAGCGGCTCTTTTTGGCGGACCAATACCAATAAACCCATTAACTGAAGATGCTGTTGTTGTTATTGATGATGATACTACAGGAGATGCTAACGATGCTTGTGATCCTATTCTTAATGGAGCTGATTTGAACGGTAAAATTGCTGTTTTAAGACGTGGTTCTTGTGAATTTGGATTTAAGGCTCTGGCTGCACAGAATGAAGGAGCCGTTGCAGTTGTTGTGGTAAACAACCAACCTGGTGATCCTATCGAAATGGGAGGTGGTGCCGTTGGAGATCAAGTTACAATCCCTGTAGTTATGATTTCTGATGTTGAAGGAGAGCCAATTATTGCAGAACTATTAGCATCAAATACAGTTAATATGACCTTGTCTGCAACTTTTGCTGATGTTAGTTCCGTTACGTTCTATACCGCACCTGATGAGACTTCTAGTGAAAACGAATTAGTATTGGTGGATTATTTCCAAAACCAATGTGTACCTGGTGTAACGGCTACTATCCCAACAGTTGCTGGTCAGGCATACTATTGTTTTGTGGTGAACACAGGTGCTATAAGTGATATCATTTTTGATAACTGTGATTCGTTGGGTGTTGATAGTAATGAGATTGAAGGATTTGCCTTCTATCCAAACCCTGCAAGTGATAAATTAAACCTTACTTCACTTGATACTATAGAGAAAGTAGCCTTGTATAATATTTTAGGTCAACAAGTAATTGCCCTTGATGTAAATGCTACTACTACACAAGTAGATATTTCTAATCTATCTGTTGGAGCTTACATAATGAAGGTAACATCCAATGGACAAACAGGAACCTATAAGGTAGTCAAAAAGTAATTTTTTCTAATTTATAATTTAAAGCCACTCCTTCGTAGGAGTGGCTTTTTTTATTCTGTATTTTTGTGATATGCAATTGTACTATTCATTTATTATACCTGTTTATAATCGCCCTGAAGAAGTTAGAGAACTATTGGAGAGTTTTACTACACTGGAAAATAATCATCAGTTTGAAATTGTAATTGTAGAGGACGGTTCTTCTCTATCCTCAAAAGAGGTTGTTGATGATTTTACAAGTGTCCTTAACATTTCCTATTATTATAAACCAAATACTGGCCCTGGCGATTCTAGAAATTATGGAATGCAACGTGCTAAAGGGAATTATTATATTATATTAGATTCAGATTGTTTATTGCCACCTCATTATTTTTCAGTGGTTTCAAATTATCTTAATTCAAATTTTACAGATTGTTTTGGTGGAGCAGATACCGCGCACCCTAGCTTTACACCACTTCAAAAGGCTATAAATTATAGTATGACTTCCTTTTTAACCACTGGGGGCATTAGAGGGAAATCTAAAAGTATTCAAAAGTTTGAACCTCGAAGTTTTAATATGGGATTGTCCAAAAAAGCGTTTGAAACAACCCAAGGGTTTTCCAAAATTCATCCTGGGGAAGATCCAGACTTATCGCAGCGAATTCTTAAAGCGGGTTTTACAACGCATTTTATTCCAAATGCTTATGTGTTTCATAAACGTAGAATTTCTTGGAAAAAATTTTATAGTCAAGTAAAAAAATTTGGACTCGTAAGACCAATTCTTAATAAATGGCATCCCAATTCTGAAAAAATTACCTTTTGGTTTCCTACCATTTTTGTTTTTTTTGTTTTTCTATCGATTCTATTTTCTTTTATAATACATCCCATTTATATGCTACCGCTTAGTGCGTATTTGGTGCTTATAATTGTAGATAGTACATTAAAAAATAATAGTTTGCTTGTGGGACTCTTATCGCTTATAGCCGTTTTTGTTCAGTTTTTTGGCTACGGAATTTCCTTCTTAAAAGCTACCGTTTTCATAAAAATTTTGAATAAAAACCCAAAGCAACAATTTCCACAGTTATTTTTTGACTAATTTTATTCAATGGTTTCAGAAAAGACAAAACAGAAAAATCCGAAGATTAAGTCCTTTTTCTTTTTTCTTTTATTGGCAATTCTCTTTTGGTTTTTAACTAAGTTTTCAAAAGATACCCAAACTACCTTAACCACTGGGATAGAATACATTAATACGCCACCAGAAATTGTTGTAACAAATGCCAATAGTAAAGAATTAAGCTTTGAAGTTTTTGGTAACGGGTTTCAACTACTTTCACATAAAGTAAAAAAAGCGACCTTACAAATCGATGTTTTAGCCTACTACACAAAAGGAGATACTGTAATAAAAATACCGCTTCCCGAACTTCAAAAAATTATTTCAAGACAATTAAACCTTACCAATAGTAATATAATTTCAGAAAACGAGCTTACGGTATTTTTAGATATAAATGCCACCAAAAAAGTTCCTGTACGATTAGCATCTAAAATTTCCTATAAAGAAGGCTATTTTAAACAAGGTAAAATTAATATTTCTCCAGATTCTATAGTAGTTTCTGGGCCATCGGCAGAGTTAGATACTCTTACCGCCATAACCACTCAATTTTTTAAAAAAAGCGAAGTGTCTAATAGTTTTATGGAAAAGGTTCCCTTAGTTCCATTTGAAAATAAAAAAATAAAATTTAGTCCCAATGCAGTTGAAGTTTCACTACAAGTTCAGGAATTTTCACAAAAGAAACTTTTTATCCCAATAGAAATCGTTAACGTACCCAAAAATGTGACCCTTAAATTGTTTCCCGAAGTAATTGAAATTGGTTTTGATGTTGCCGTGAGTGATTTTGGAAAAATTGGTCCAAACGACTTTAAGGTTATTTGTGATTTTTCAGAAAAAATCGAAGGCGAAAGTTTTTTAATACCAAAAATAATTCAAGCACCAAAAGGAATTCAACATATAGATTTACAAACAAAAAAAGTAGCCTTTTTAATATTTAAATAAGTTTTGAAAATAGTTGGGCTTACAGGAGGTATTGGAAGCGGAAAAACTACCGTAGCTGGGTTTTTTCAAGAGTTGGGTATACCCGTATATATTGCCGATATTGAAGCAAAGAAACTCACCAACACTTCCAAAATTATTAAAAGAAAATTAAACACTCTTTTTGGAGAAAATGTTTACACTAAAGAGGGTTTAAATAGAAACCTAGTTGCGAATAAAATTTTTAATAACAAAGAACTGTTGGATCAAGTAAATGCAATTATTCACCCCAAAGTAAATAGGCACTTTCTACGCTGGAAAAAAAAACAAAAAGGGCATTATTGTATAAAAGAAGCAGCGATACTTTTTGAAAATGGGGGATATAAAGAATGTGATATACTAATTTTAGTTACCGCTCCGTTAGAAATTAGATTGCAAAGAGTTCAAGATAGAGATAAAAGCACCCCAAAAGAGGTTATGGCTAGAATTAATAATCAATGGCCAGATGAAAAAAAAATACCCCTTGCCGATTTTATTATTACAAATCTTGAATTGAATGCGACAAAGCAACAGGTAAAAAAAATTCATACTGCTATTTTAAAGCGTTCTCCCTAAAATTTACTTTACTTCTGTTAACATTTGGTTAAATGGAAAGATACCTAAATGTTAAAATCTTAATTTTGAGAGATGAACAAAAAGCTTTTTACGCTTCTTATTGGTTCCATGTCCTTATCCTTATTAGGAATAATTTTTGTTCAAGGGTATTGGATTAGTAATGCCTATAATGCCAAGGACGAACAATTTACTCTTAGTGTTAGGCAAATTCTTATAGAAGTTGCAAAAAAAGTACAGCTTGAAGAAACAGAAAATTATTACAAATTATATAGTGGTCTTGTAGATAGTCTTGATACCCCAGAAAATATAAGTATTAGTGAACTTATTTATAGAATAGCCAATGAAAATAAAAATGAAACGGTTATTTTTTCAGATGGTATAATTGAAGAAGATTATAAATTATCATCCTTTTTTTTAGACACAGAGTTTGATAGTATTCAATTTAAAAAAATAACAAACAAAAAAAAGACCACTAAAATAATTGGAAACCCAGATGGGAGTGATTTTATTGAAGAAACAAAATTGGATTTTAATAGGATGCGAGATTTTGAAAAACAACAATTTCAAGAAGCCGTAAGTAATATAACATCCAAAACCCCCATTCACAAGAGAGTTACTTCAGAAGAACTTGAAAAATATATAGCAGAGGAAGCAAGAGAGCGAGGGGTAAAATCTGATTTTGAATTTGCAGTTTATAGCAATGAATTGGCTACAAAAATTCGCTCCAAAGGCTTTCAGTTAGATCCAGAGAGTACCTATGGGGTTCCTTTGTTTGTGAACGATACTTTTCATACAAGTTACCAATTGTATGTTAACTTTTTTGATAAGGGTAAAGAAGTGTTAAATACAATTTTAGGGATGGCATTATTATCGCTAGCTTTTACAGGGGTTATTATTTTAGCGTATTCCAACGCCCTAAAACAACTGTTTAAACAAAGACAGATTTCCCAAATAAAGACAGACTTTATTAACAACATGACTCATGAATTTAAAACTCCTATTGCTACAATCAATTTAGCTCTTGATGCGCTAAAGAATCCAAAAGTTGCGGATAATAAAGAATTTATTGAGCGTTATTTAAAAATGATTAGAGAGGAGAATCGACGAATGCATTCGCAAGTGGAAAATGTGTTACGAATATCAAAACTTGAAAAAAACGAGTTAGATCTCCCAAAATCCCGCATTAAACTACACGAGATTGTGGAAGATGCCATATCGCATGTTAGTCTCATTATCGAAGATAGGGGAGGGTATGTGAAAACTCATTTTGAGGCTATGAAATCTTCAGTGCTAGGAAACGACTTACACTTAACCAATGTAGTGGTAAACATTCTAGATAATGCAATAAAATATTCTGAAGCCGAGCCAAAAATTAATATTTATACCGAAAATGTAAAAAATAGCATTCTATTAAAAATACAAGACCAAGGAATAGGAATGACAAAAAATGTTCAAAAAAAAATATTCGAAAAATTCTATCGCGAACATACAGGTGATATTCACAATGTAAAAGGGCATGGGCTGGGACTGTCCTATGTTAAAAGGATTTTAGAAGACCACAATGCTGAAATTTACGTAGATAGTGAAAAAGGAAAAGGAAGTACCTTCACAATTAAAATGCACTTAATATCTTAAAATATGGAAACTGTAAACAAAAAAATTCTATTAGTAGAGGATGATCCCAATTTTGGAACCGTCCTAAAAGATTACTTAACCATGAACGATTACACCGTTACTCATGCCAAAAACGGTATGGAAGGATTTGAAAAATTTAAAAAGGACGATTATGATCTTTGTATCCTTGATGTAATGATGCCCTATAAAGATGGCTTTACTCTGGCAAAAGAGATTAGAGAAAAAAATCAAGAAGTGCCAATAATCTTTTTAACAGCAAAAGCAATGAAAGAAGATGTTATTAAAGGGTATAAAGTTGGAGCAGATGATTATTTAAATAAACCCTTTGATAGTGAAGTTCTTTTAATGAAAATTAAAGCAATTGTTCAAAGAAAATCTACAGATTCTATTGCAGATAGCAAACAATTCGATTTTACAGTGGGGAATTTTCAATTAAATTCAAAATTGCGATTTCTTACTTATAAAGGAGAATCACCCATTAAATTATCACCCAAAGAAAATGATTTGTTACGACTTTTGGCATTGCACAAAAACGACTTGATGCCCCGAGAATTGGCCTTAACAAAAATATGGAGAGACGACAATTATTTTACTTCAAGAAGTATGGATGTCTATATTGCTAAACTTAGAAAGTATTTAAGTAAAGACGACGATGTGGAAATTATTAATATCCACGGGGAAGGTTTCCGTTTGGTTGTAAAAAGTGAAGTAGACCTTTAAGAAACCTAAAAATATTAAGTGGCAAAGCCCTTTTCCATTACTGGGAAAGGGCTTTTTTTATAAAATCTATAATTTCTGAAGGATTTGTCTGGTAATCGAACCAAGTAATATCCTTATTTTTTTTAAACCAAGTCATCTGTCTTTTTGAAAACCTTCTTGTATTTTTCTTAATTTCTAAAATAGCTTCTTCCAAAGTATAGTTTCCTTCAAAATAATTGAACAACTCTTTATAACCAACAGTATTTAAGGCGTTTAAATTTTTATGCGGGAATAAATTTTTGGCTTCGTCCACTAACCCAGCTTCAACCATCCTATCTACTCTTTTATTTATACGTGAGTAGATGATTTCTCTTTCTGCCGTTAATCCAATATAAAGTGTATTAAAAGCTCTATTGGGTTGCTTGTTTTTACGGAAGTCTGAAAAAGGTTTTCCAGAACTTCTATACACTTCCAGTGCGCGCATGACACGTTGTGTATTATAAATATCAACTTCATTAAAATAGCTAAGATCTACTTTTCTTAATTCTTCTTGAAGAAATTCCATTCCTTTTTCTTCAAATTGAGATTTTAGTAAAGCTCTAATTTCCTCTGAAACTTCAGGAAACTCATCAAGTCCTTTTACAATAGTATCTATATAGAGCCCAGATCCGCCCACCATTATAACAATAGGGTGGTTTTTAAAGAGTGTATTTAAAACCTCCATAGCATCTCTTTCAAAGTCACCTACGCTATAATTTTCAAAAATGCTTTTATTCTGAATAAAATGATGTGGCGCAGCATTAAGCTCTTTAGAAGAGGGTACTGCGGTACCAATAACCATTTCTTTATAAAATTGACGAGAGTCTGCCGAGATAATTTCGGTATTAAAAGCATTCGCCAACTTTATAGATAACGATGTTTTACCTATTGCCGTAGGCCCCACAATACAAATGAGTAAAGGCTTTTTGGAAGCCATTAGGAATCTTCGGGGTTTAATACTTCACCACAATTATAACAAAAATCGGCATCGTCTCTATGTTTGGAAGCGTTACAGTTTGGACATGCCTGGGTATTTACATGAACATAATCTTGATCCTTACTTCTAGTATATTCTGCGCTTACAATTCCTGTTGGTACAGCAATAATTCCATATCCCAAAATCATAATAATAGTAGCCAAAAGCTGCCCTAGGGGGGTTACAGGAGCGATATCTCCAAAGCCTACTGTAGTAAGCGTAACGACACACCAGTAAACACTTCTTGGGATACTTGTAAATCCATTTTCTTCCCCTTCAATTAAATACATTAAGGTTCCAGCAATAACTGCGGTAATTAATACCGCAAATAGAAAAATTAAGATTTTAGCTCTACTTTGCAATAGTGCAATTTTCAACTTATTGGATTCCCCTATGTATCTTGTAATTTTTAAAATTCTGAAAACTCGAAGCAACCTTAATGCTCGTACAGTGAGTAAATAATTACTGCCTGCAAGGATAAAAGAGAGGTAGAGAGGAATGGTTGAAAGCAAGTCGATTATTCCATAAAAACTGAACACATAATTCCAGGGTTTTTTTACCGATATTATTCGTAAGAAGTACTCAACGGTAAAAAAGATAGTAATTACCCATTCGCCAACATAGAGCAAATCGTAGATTTTTGCGGGTAAGCCTCGCACACTTTCTACCATAACAAAAACAATGCTTAGTAGAATAAGAATCAGTAAAACAACATCAAAGAGTTTTCCAGATGGTGTATCTGCTTCATAAATAATATCGTGTACTCTTTTGCGCCAAGCGCTGTGTTCTTTTGTAATCAAAATAGTTTATTGTGAAATAAAAATACGTAAGTTTCTTTAATCCATGGTATTGGGAACTAAATTAACAATTTTCAAGACTTTATTTTTTCGTAAGTACGACTGGATAATGTGTTGCGAATCTCTATTGTTTTGCATAGGCGTTATAATAGATTTTAGAACTTCGGGGTTATTTATTTGATAATTTAAATTAAAAAAACCAAAGCCTATATATTTCCCATTTTCAATTAATATGGCCGAGCGTTCATCTATATCCCTTCCTTTATCAATTATAAGCATTTGTTTGTTGGCATAACTATTGGCTTCTATAAAGGTATTTACTCTGGTGTTGTATGCTTCGGAAGATTCTATTTCAATACATGCCCCGTAACATTCTTTAATGCTATGTAAAAAGCAACTGGATTTTGTTTCGTATAAACCGGTAAGCTTTTGGCAAAGGTGATGATTTTCAGTAATTCGATAGAGAGAAGATTTTGCTTGTTGGTAATTGGTAAAAGTTATAATCGCTTTTTTACGGCTATCGGCTTTTTCAATTTTTAAGTTAATATACCCTTTTTCATCCACAAAAGAAGAAAGTTGGTAATCGAAAAGATTTCTTCGTAAAGCACGATTAAAAATAGGTTTATTCAGTTTTATTTCTTCACTTTCTTTTAGAAGTGCAATAAGCTCGCTCCCCGTTTTTTCGTAGGTTACCTCAGCAACTTCCAATTGAATTTTTTTCGATTTCCGGTTATCATTTGTAAAATGCTGAATGAGTCTTTTTTTAATATTTTTACTTTTGCCAATATAAATAATAGAGCCGTCGCTTCTATGCATATAATACACTCCCGTTTCGGTAGGCGCATTTTCAATAAGGTCTAAAAGTTTGGGTTCCAATTGACGTTTGGGATCCTTTTTTACCATTTTCTGAATAATCTCTTTAGCAGTATCTCTGGCTAGCAACATTTTAAAAAGGCTTACCGTTGCCAAAGCATCTCCTTGTGCACGGTGACGATCGCTTATTGGGATACCCAGCGATCGTGTTAATTTCCCTAAACTATACGAATCTTTTCCCGGAATTAACTTTTTTGAAAGTTCCACAGTACATAGTGTGTTTTTTTCAAAAGTATAGCCTAGTCGGTCAAATTCGGTAGTGAGGATTCGGTTATCAAATTGTGCATTGTGTGCAACAACAATTGCCCCATCGGTAATTTCAATAATACGTTTGGCTACTTCATAAAATTTTGGGGCGTTTCGAAGCATTTCATTGTTAATTCCTGTGAGATTTACAACAAAGGGCTGAATGCTTCGCTCGGGATTAATGAGGCTGATAAATTGATCGACAATTTTGTGCCCATCAAAACGATAGATGGCAATTTCGGTAATGCCTTCTTCATTGTATTTTCCTCCCGTAGTTTCTATATCTAAAATTGCGTACATCGAATGCTTTTACCTACTTTGTATTAATAATTTCGTTCTCCAAATATCGAACTACCCACACGAATCATAGTGCTTCCTTGGGAAATAGCAATAGGATAATCGCCGCTCATACCCATGGATAAGGTTGTAAATCTGTACGCTGTTTTATGGGTGTCAAAAAACTTTTTTAATCTAGAAAATTCTGAAACTAGTTGGGCTTCATCTTCCGTAAACGTTGCCATTCCCATCAAGCCAACGATTTTTATATGGTTAAATTGTTTAACTGAAGAATCGTTCAATAAAGCTAAAGCATCTGCTTCGGTCATTCCAAATTTACTATCCTCTTCAGCTATTTTTATTTGAAGCAAGCAGGATATAATCCTCTCATATTTATGAGCTTGTTTGTTTATCTCTTTCAATAATTTTAAACTATCCACCGCGTGAATTAAACTCACAAACTCGGCCATATACTTTACTTTGTTGGTTTGTACATGACCTATCATATGCCATTCTATATTTTTGGGCATGGCTTCCCATTTTTCCACCATTTCCAGAATTTTATTTTCCCCAAAAATGCGTTGCCCAGTATGGTAGGCTTCCATGATTTCTAATACGTGTTTGGTTTTTGAAACAGCAACCAGTGTCACGTTTTCAGGAATCGAGGCCTTTATGGTTTTTATATTTTCTGAAATGTTTGTCATTCGTACTTTTTCTCAACACTCTTTTTTAGAACTCATAAATCGTTACACCACTTCGCAGTTTTGGTTCAATATACGTACTCTTGGGGGGCATGGTTAGTCCTTGGTCTGCTACTTGCTTCATTTCCTCAATGGTAATGGGGACTAAGCCAAATCCCACTCTAAATTTACCAGAGTCTACTTGCGATTTTACATACGCCAAATCGCTTTTTCCATGGGAATACGCTATGCGGTCATCATTACGTGGATCCTCTATTCCTAATATAGGTTTTAAAACGGTAGCATACAAAATATAGGTGTCTAGGGCTTCTAGCGCATTTTTAAAATTGTAATTGTCTTTTCGTAAGTAAAGTGAATAAAAATCACCCTCCAAATACATACTGAAATGATGCTTTTTTGAGGGTTTGTAATAATCAATCCCACGTTTATCTATTCGGAAAACCGTATCGAGTTGAATAAGAAATTCCTCTTTACTTAACCCATTTAAATCCTTTATCAAGCGGTTGAATTCAAATATTTTTAACTCACTTTCAGGAATAAGATAACTCATAAAAAAATTGTATGCTTCTTCCCCTGAAGGATTTTCTTCTCTTTGCTGAAGCTCCTTTGCCAGCAAGTAGGAAGAAGCCGAACGATGATGTCCGTCTGCGATATACAAGGCAGGGATTTTTTTAAAAACGGCTTCAATTTTTGTTACAAATGCAGGATCATCGATGTTCCAAACATAGTGCGTATCACGGTAAGTGGTGGTAAATTCGTATTCTGCCCGTGTTTCCATCACTTTTTTAATAAGGGTGCTAATTTCATTATTATCTGGGTAGGTAAGGAGTACCGCTTCGGCATTAAAACCAACCGTTTTTAAATATTCTTTGAAAAGCACTTCCTTTTGTTCGAGGGTGTCTTCATGTTTTTTGATGACATCTTTTTCATAATCCTCAATACTTGCGGCTGCTACTATTCCGTGAAATACATTTTCTTCCCTATTTACAATTTTATAAACATAAAAGCTAGGGTTTGTATCCTGTATAAAAACCCCATCTTCTTTAAACTCTAGATAGCGATTTCTAACAAGTTGATATCTGGCTTCCCCAACAATTTCTTTATGGTATTTAAATCCTGGATTTACAATGTGTAAAAACGAAAACGGATTATCCCTCAAACGTGCTTCCAACTGCTCCTGTGTATAGCTTTCGTAGGAACGGGAAGCAAGCAAACTTACTTTGTCCCGAGTAGGGCGAACCGCTTTAAATGGAAGTATTTTGGGCATTTTTTTAGGTCTTGGGTCTTGGGTCTTTGATACCTAGAATAGGTTTTTTATTGTTTACACAAACATCTTCGCAACCTTCTCTGCTTTTCTACTTTCACTATAATCGTAAAAGCCTTCGCCGCTTTTTATTCCTAATTTACCCGCCGTCACCATATTTACTAATAGAGGGCAAGGAGCATATTTTGGATTTTTAAAGCCATCATACATTACTTTTAAAATAGAAAGGCAAACGTCTAGTCCAATAAAATCGGCTAATTGAAGCGGTCCCATGGGGTGTGCCATGCCTAACTTCATTACGGTATCTATTTCTTGCACTCCCGCAACCCCATTATAAAGGGTTTCAATAGCTTCATTAATCATGGGCATTAAAATTCGATTGGCAACAAAACCCGGGTAATCGTTCACTTCTACCGGAATTTTATTCAGTTTTCTGGAAATTTCTTCTACTGTTTTGTAGGTTTCAGCACTGGTATTATAGCCTTTAATGATTTCCACTAGTTTCATAAGTGGAACGGGGTTCATAAAATGCATTCCAATCACCCTTTCGGGGCGAGAAGTTGCCGCTGCAATTTGAGTAATGGAAATGGAGGAAGTATTAGTTGCTAAAATAGTGTCCTCTGGACAAAATTTATCTAAATCCTTAAATATTTTGAGTTTTAAGTCTACATTTTCGGTAGCGGCTTCAATTACTAAACTGGCATATTCCACGCCTTCTTCCAGATGGGTAAACGTAGTAATGTTTTTAAGTGTTTTTTGTTTTTCAACTTCCGTAAGGATTTCTTTCGCCACCATTCTTTCCAAATTGTTTGTAATGGTAGCCATTCCTTTATCTAAGGAAGCTTGAGAAACATCGATAAGTTGAACTTTATAATCAAATTGGGCAAAGGTATGGGCAATTCCGTTACCCATAGTACCTGCTCCAATGATGGCAACATTTTTCATGAAATTATAGTTTTTTAAAATTTTTAATTATTTGAAGGGCAACGCGTAGGGCTTCGGTGCCTTGTGCTAAGGTGACAACGGGAGTGGTATTATTTTCAATAGCGAGGGCAAAGGTTTCTAATTCATCCAAAATGGCATTATTATTAGCAATAGAAGGATTATCAAAATAAATTTGTTTCTTTTTTCCTTCGGCATTGGTTAAAATCATAGCAAAATCGTCGGTTACTTTGGGCGCATCTTTCATTTTTACCACTTCTACTTTTTTATCCAAAAAATCTACCGAGATATAAGCATCTTTTTGAAAAAATCGTGCTTTACGCATTTTTTTCATAGAAATTCTACTCGCAGTAAGATTGGCCACACAGCCGTTTTCAAATTCAATACGGGCATTGGCAATATCGGGTGTTTCAGAAATAACAGAAACTCCGCTTGCACTTACATTTTTCACTTTAGATTTTACCACACTTAAAATGGCATCGATATCGTGTATCATTAAATCTAACACCACTGGAACATCGGTACCTCTGGGGTTAAATTCGGCCAAACGATGAGCTTCAATAAACATGGGGTTTTCAATCATTTCTTTTACTGCCCTAAAAGCGGGATTAAAGCGCTCTACATGACCCACTTGCCCTTTAACACCGTGTTTTTCAGCTAGTGCTAATAGTGTTTCGGCTTCTTCAACAGTTTGGGTTATAGGCTTTTCGATAAATAAATGCTTCCCTGCTTCTATTACTTTTTTGGCACAATCGAAATGATAAATAGTGGGTGTCACCACATCGACCACATCGCAAGCTAGAATTAGGGCTTCCATAGTGGGAAAGCTTTTATAGCCAAATTCATTTTCAATTTGTTGCGCTTCTTCAACATTTGCATCGAAAAAACCTACCAATTCATATTTGGTAGATTGGTGAAGCAATTTTAAGTGAATTTTTCCGAGGTGACCAGCACCTAAAACACCTGCTTTTAGCATGGAAAAGGATTTTTTTCAAAGATACTTTTTTTGGTGTAAAATAACGAAGGAAGACTTTCAAATTACCAGAGCGTTTTAGTAGTTTTGTTTGGAAGATTACAACCATGAATCAACCTAATTTAGAAACGCCACGATTACTCATTAGGGCATTACAAGAGACCGACGTAGAAGGGATGTTTGCACTGGATAGCAATGCGAAGGTGCATCGGTATTTAGGAAATAATCCAATTGATTCCATTGAAAAAGCTGCGGAAACGATTTCTTTAGTGAGAAATCAATATAAAGAATACGGTATAGGACGCTGGGCAATGATTGAAAAAGCTTCTGGCCAATTTATGGGTTGGACGGGTTTTAAATTGAATATAGAACCTCTTTTTGGGCATACCCATTTTATCGATTTAGGGTATCGTTTACGAGAGGAGTTTTGGGGCAAGGGATATGCGTATGAGTCTGCTGTAGTGTGTATGGATTATGCAGTGAAGCATTGGGATTTCGATCCTATTCATGCCATGGCAATGACAACGAATGAAGCTTCTGTAAAAATTTTGCATAAAAAAATAGGAATGCGTGAAATAGGAATTTTTGAAGGTCACGGAGCGCCATGCTATTTTTATGAAATCACCAAAGCCGAATGGTTAAAAAAGAATCAATAGTTGTTAATGTTACTTACCTCAAAACCCAAAACCTGTAATGAAAGATACTTTTACCCATAAAGGGATGCGAAAAAAGTTGGTGGAAACCCTACAAAAAAAGGGGATAAACAATGAGGCAGTGTTAGAGGCAATTGGTAAAGTCCCTAGACATTGTTTTATGGATAGTGGTTTTGTAGATCATGCGTATGTGGATAAAGCGTTCCCAATTGCAGCAGAGCAAACTATTTCACAGCCTTACACGGTAGCCCGGCAAACAGAACTTTTGGATGTAAAAGCAGGGGATACTGTTTTGGAAATAGGAACGGGTAGTGGTTACCAAAGTGCTGTATTGCTTGAAATGGGCATTACCGTTTATACCATTGAACGCCAAAATGAATTATTTAAAAAAACCACTTTGTTTTTACCCAAAATAGGCTACCGACCTAAAAAAATGGTTTTTGGCGATGGTTATAAAGGATTACCAGAGTTTGCCCCATTTAATGGTATTGTAGTTACAGCGGGCGCCCCCTTTGTTCCAAAACCACTTTTGGCTCAATTAAAAATAGGTGGAAAATTGGTTATTCCGGTGGGCGAGGATGTACAAATAATGACTGTTTTTATGCGGACATCAAGTTCCCATTTTGAAAAAACGGAACATGGTGAGTTTCGATTTGTACCGTTGTTGGAGGATAAGAATTAAATTACTTCTCGGCAATAACCTCTACCATTAAAGGGCAGCAAATGGTTGCCCCCGGAGTCTTTTCTAATTGAGAAAGGTCTCTTAAAGCATTTGTAACCTCTTCTTGTTGTAAATATCCTGTTTGCACTAATCTTGGGAAAAAGCTTTCATAAAAAGACTTAGGCCATTGCCAGACCAAATCTTTGGGTGTAGCCATTTTTTGCATCGACCGAAGATGGGTTACAGTCATTCCTAATTGGCTTGTTATATGAGGTAAGTGCCGACCAATATTGAGATCTGCATCCATGTCCCCAAAACTTTTGTAGGCAGCTTTTATGGCTTTTGTAAGATGGGGTAATTGGGGTTCTATTTGGTGGGTAGACCAATCATAATATTCGTGAAATACCATTTTACCTCCGGGTTTTAATGCATCATAGATTTTTTTCAAAATTTCTTGTGGATTCGGAATCCAAGCCAGTGCCCATCTACAGTACATTCCATCCAAACTATTGGGAGCTAATTGCAAGTCATTAAAATCGGAACAAATAGCTTCAATAGATAAATGATCTTTTGCAGCGATTTCAGATAGGTGATGAATGAATCCTTCCGATTTATCGACGCCAATAACCTTACCCGAAGCTCCTACAATATAGCCTAATTCTTTAGTACAAAATCCTGGGCCACAACCTAAATCTAAAAGCGTTTGTCCTGCGTTAAAACGGGCTAAATTCCAACCATGGTGAGCTTCACTGGCCCAAACTTGATGTTGTATGCCTAGGCGATGTAATTCTAATTGATCGGTTCCGAGGATATAGGCATTGGATTCTTGCATAGAGTAACGTAAAATTTGAAAATAAGCTTAATAATTTACATATACATCCCCAATAAATGGTTGCGGAAACTCTGGGTCGTTTAAGTGTAAAACGTAAAAATAGGTGCCCACAGGAACTACTTTGTTTTGTTGTAAGATTCCTCTATTAGGAACAGCATTCCACAATCCTTCTTCATTGCCTCCTTCATAAATAAGATTTCCTTCGCGACTATAAATCTTTAAGTTAAACTCTGGAAAAACATCTATAATATAGAAAATTTTAAAGACATCGTTAAGTCCGTCACCATTAGGCGAAATACCTTCTGGAATCATAGGTGGGCACTTTTCTACAATAAGCTGAAACGAACTGGTGGTGAAACAAATTTCATTTTCCAGTCGTACATAAATAGTTTGTGGATTACTAGTATTTTCAAATGCTCCAGGATTTAAGATTGGATTTATATTTAACGTTGCTTCTTCAATAGAATTAAAAAACTGAACCGTTCCTTGTGTATTTGTTGTAATGGTTTCTAGTAATTCTTCATTTAAAAGGTTAAAAGTAGCCGTTTGAAATCCTTTGTCACATTCCGTTAAATTGGGTAATTCAACAATAGGAGGAAGGGTTCCAAAAGTAACTAGTATTTCAAATTCATTATTGAATTCATTTAACTCTTGGACATTTCCAACGCCAGTTCCGTTATCATCTACAACAGCAAGAAGGCTAAATTGGTTGGGAATACTTTCGGGCAAATCTACTTCTAAGATACCCGGTTCACTACCTCCAATAGGAATATCATTTTGGGTTTGAGATTGTGCAATAAGAGTAGTATTTGCATAAAACGCAATTTGAGTGCCGGCAAGAAGAACATTTGTTCCTAATGTATTATAAACAGTATATTCAATTAATAAATCGCGTTGGCGACATGCATAAATTTCATTGTCTATAGAAACAGTAGCGTCCGGAAGGGGACAAATAATAACTTCCACTTGAAAATGATCAATTACAAAACAATCTGGATTAGAGACCCGAATCCAAATCTCTTGTGGGTTTACTGTGTTTTCATAGTTTTCTGGGTTAGAAATTGGATTTAATTCTGCTAAGGCATCTGCTTCGGTAAGATGGTATGTGATGGAATTAATAGGATTTATTTGCGCAGTTGCTTCGGTTAAATTGAACAATTCATCCCCTACGACATCGCATAACTCTAAATTGGATAATCCAACTATTACGGGGGAAACCAGTAAATGAAGCGCAACATTAGCTTCATTATTGGTATCGTCTTTTTCGTTTACCAAATCTTGTGGGTCTGCAATAACACGGAATAAAAAATCTATGGGTGTTGAAGTGGGAATTGTTAATGTAATAGTACCACTTTCAAATTCTCCCACTTCTAAAAAACCCGAAGTTTGGGTAGTAGCAAGTAAGGTGTTATTAGCAAAGAAACCTACATTAATTGGGGGAAGTCTGTCTGTTCCCAAAGTATTATACACCGTATAATCCAAGGTAATTTCGTAGTCATCACATTCGGTAAAACCTTCCAAATTATCTATTGTTACCGTGGCGTCTGGCAAAGCAATGTTGAGTGTGGTAATAATATTGTTTACCATAATCAAATCCTGTCCAGAGGTTACTTCTATAGAGGCACTAGTATCTCCTGGTAAAATGATTCCTTCTACACTATAAAAATCAATATCCATATTATAGAGGGTGTCACTATTAGTATAGGTATTGGTTCCATTAAAAGCATTGTCTGAAGGGTTTAAGGGAGGATTGCTTAAAATAGTTCCGTTAAGTCTAAGCGTTTCGTTTACGGCAATGCCACGATCTCCTTCCCAGGCCAAAAAGCCAATTTTGGCACCAGAATTATCGATGGTTTCTAGATCGGTAATTTGGATACTCAAAGTATTGTTATTTGCGGAGACACCCTGTAGTCCGTCAAAAATATTGATTTGGTTTAAGGGGAGTGTATCATCTTCATAAATAATACTTATTGCCCAACCCCCAAAGTTGGTAGCATTGGGGCAATAGGCATCGATAACTTCAGTGAGATCTAACTCAGATAGGGTATAGGTTCCGTTACCTTGGGTTTGAATTTGATTGGTAACATTGGCAAATGCTGAAAAATAATTTAAAGAATCATTTAGAAAATAAGAGAAAGTTCGTTCAGAAGTGATATCGGTAGTATTCAATTTAACAGAAAAATCTCCATCCCCTGAACCGGCCCAGTAGAGATAGGCTGCTATAACACTTTGGTTTGCTTCTAGAGATAAAACAGCACTGCTTTGGGTTTGTATAACACACTCAGACAAGAGACCATTTTCGTTAAGATTTAGGGTGTTACCAAAAGTTAATTGGTCGTATCTTCCTTCAAATTGCTGAAAAAGTTGGATGTCCTGCGAAAATGAATTCAAAGGAAAATAACATAAAAGAAGGAATAGTAAATATCTATCCATAGCACCATTTTATAGCTAAAGATACAATTTTAAATAGGTTTAATAACTAATTTTTAAATGAAGAGATAGGATTTTATAAATCACGCTTTCGTAAAATAGCATAGGAACCATAGATAAAAATGGCAGTCCAAGCTGTAGTTATTACAATGGCAGTAATAGGGACATCGTAGCTTTTTTGTATTTCTTCACCTACTTGGTTGGCTATGCTTTGTATGGCTCCCAATCTTGAAAAAGGCTCCACAATGAGGTCGGACATGGCATTGAGCGGAAGAAAGTTGTAAACACTATCAAAAAGGTTTACATCCGTTTTTACTTTAATATACTGAAAAAGGATGGCAATTAGCCCTTCAATTACCTGCCATAATCCCAAAAATCCTAGGGCAAAAGCCGATTTTTTCACCCAAATTCCCAAAAACATACAAAAACTGAAAAAACAGACCAGCTTTAGGAAATACGCAAACATGTATTCTAAATCACTAAATATAATCCCGAGTTCGGTATAATCGGAAAAGAAAAGCCCTAAAATCATGGTGACAGCAAAAAGGAACACCGTTGAAATAACCGAAAACAGGAGCACGGCCAGAAATTTTGAAGTGATAAACTCCTTCTTACTTAACCCATCAATAAGGTTTTGTTTTAAAGTTCTGTAGCTGTATTCGTTGGAGACAATAGATACAATTACCACCGCAAAGAAAATTTTTAGCCATGCGGCCACCCATGTATTAAAATGCCAAATAAAAGGAAAGTTAAAAATACCTTGATCTGCCACTCGAAATTTTACCCCGCCAAAATCAAATTCAATAGAAACAATAAAAGCTATAAAACAGATTAACGAAAAATATAAAATGGAAATGGTCTTAGCCGAACGATTGTAGCGTAGCTTTTGTAATTCTATGGTAAGTAATCGTAGCATGGTAGTTAGTTGTTTTGGGTGAGTTGCAGGAATTTTTCTTCAAGGCTCTCTTTTTTCATTTCCAAACGGGATAACACAATGCCTTTATCAAATAATTTTTGGTTTACCGCAGCAGCATCAATAGGTTTATTAAGATAGGCTATAAAAAGATTTCCTTCTTCTTTTATGGTTCCAAAAGCGTTCATTTCGGTAAGTGCTTGTTGTAGCCCTTGTTTATTGGGGCTTTCTAAAAGAACAAATCCGTGTGTCGCGTTCATTCCATCCACACTTCCGGTATAGAGGCTGGCACCTTTTCGCAAAATCACTACGTGGCTGCATACTTTTTCAACTTCATCGAGCAAGTGAGAAGCCAATAAAATAGTAGTCCCTTGGCTGGCAATGAGTTTTATAATTTCTCGTATTTGATGAATTCCCTGTGGGTCCAGACCATTGGTAGGTTCATCGAGAATGAGGATTTCGGGGTCGTTTAACAACGCCGAAGCAATGGCTAGACGTTGTTTCATTCCTAAGGAAAAGGTTTGAAACTTACTATCTTTTCGGTCTAAAAGACCAACTAATTCTAGTTTTTCAAGAATTTTTTCTTCTGAAACTTCTTTTATTTTACAAACCAGTTGCAGGTTTTGAAACGCCGTCATATAGGGGTAAAAGTTAGGGCGTTCAATAATAGCGCCTACTTTTTTCAAAGCATTGTGGGTAGTATCGCTACCGTCAAACCAATGGAATTTTCCAGAAGTTTTATTAACAACGTTTAACACAATCCCTAGGGTAGTAGATTTACCGCTTCCGTTAGGGCCTAAAATGCCATACACATTCCCCTTTTCAATGCTAAAAGAAAGGTTATTTACGGCAGTTATAGGACCAAATTTTTTGGTAAGATTGTTTATGGTAAGAATAGGATGCACAAAAAAAGGTTTTGTTAATTAGTTGTAAGTATGACGAATCTAAACCATTTATGTTACAAAAATGAATGGGATAAAAATAGCCGCATGCTAAATACCCCATTTTTTTGTTAAAAAAATGGGGTTAAAAGGTATTAAAAAGACACCTCAATATCAATATTCGCTTGCATGGCTACGGTGCTTTCAGGACTTCCTAAGGGTCCTGTTTCGGTAATAAGTTGCACAAAATCACGACCAATAAATCCTGCTTTGGGTTGGTAGTAGTAAAACACTTCACCTGTGGTTTCATCTATACGAAGCTCACTCACTTCGGCGTGATTGGCTTGGGTTAAAATACTAGTAAGGTTTTTATCACCAAAAGCCCCCAAATTATAGTTAAGTGTTTCTGAATTTGAAATACTAAACATGGGGGTAAAAATGAGTTTGGTAGATTTACCATCGTCATCATTTGCACAGCTGGGAGTTAAAAAAAAAGTAACCACCAAGACTAATTTTAAGAGTAGATTTTTCATAGTTTTTATTTTTTTAAACATCAAAAATCGTTCCTAAAGAACTTTTTAAAAAGATTATGATTTATGTTCTTTATTGAAATATACTAAATAATAATACATCTGCTTCTCTTCATCCCAACCTTTTTCTACAAATTTCTCGGCACTTTCTGGATTTATAAAATCCATTTTAATTTGGATATTGGTGTCGAGATTAATAGTATTCTTTATTTTTTTACGAGCTGCTGTCACTGCTGTGTTTGCGATAGGGAAGGTGGTTAAGTCTTCAATGCTGTATTTGGGTGCTTTTTCAGATTTGTAATGGCGAAACTCTGGGATGAGGTCTGGATTATCGATTACCTCATTCATAAAAGCGGTTTCTTCAAACAAGTCATTTTTGGCAAAATGATTTACCGCACGGTTCATAAACATGACTTCTTCTTTTTTGTCTTCGGCTGGAAACACAACATCTCTCGCAAAATCTTGACAAAATTTTAAATACTTCTTTGTTTGAAAATTTTCATCTTGAAACGCATCCACTCCTAAAAAATTTTCCAGCCAATAACGCGTATCGTAGCGATTACTGTCTATGGAAAGAATCTTATAGCCTTCTTCTTTTTTTACATTAAAAATAAGAGCACCTTTATCCAATCGGTTTAAATTTATTCCTTGCTGAAGGATTGCATCCAACTGATTTTCCTTTTCGGAAAACTGAAGAAAATCTTGTTTTAATTCCGATTTAAAAATTCCAATTGCGTTTACCTTTTCATTATCCATTTGAAGGTTTTCCAAAAACGCCACATACACTTCACCACTTTTAATATGGGGGTGCATAGACTGGTCGAAAAGATATTTTGTAATCTTTTTACTTACTTCGTGTACGGTTTCTGGAGCCTCAAAAATTTCTGAAACTAAATTGAATAATTCATGAAATTCCAAATCATTTTCATGACTAAACTGAAAGTAATTTTCTTCCTTATCTCGAAAGGGTTTTAGAAAATATTCTTTTAGTAAAGGGGTAAGTTCGTCGTCCATTTTGTAGGGTTGAGCAGAAAGGAATAGTTGTTCGTTTCTACTTTTATTTCCCACTCTGTGGATGGATAATGAGGTAATGTGGGTGTTGTATAAATTAATCATAGTTTATAAGTATTCCCCCTTTGAAGGGGGTAAGGGGGATGTTTTAATTCCAATTTTCGTCAAAATCCAGATTATCGTAGTCCTCTGGGTCTAGTCCAAAATCCTCGTCAAAATCTTCTTCTTCAAAGACTTCTCCTACAAATTCTTTATCGGGGGCTTCTTCAGGTATTTGACCGTGAGCAAAAAGCAGATTGGGATAGGTTTTTCCTTCTTCATGTTCAGCAATTTCTGCCAATTCTACTAAAAACGTCCACATATTTAAAAAGTCGTACACATAAATCAATCGGGTTTGGTCTTCATGCAGTATGTCTTCCAAAAAAGTTTCGGACATAATAGGTAATCCACCTTCGTCACTCATATCGAAGAGCGCATATTCTTCGCCTTGCTCCCATAAATCATTACTCATATAAAAGGAGGCCATCTCCTGCCCTCCAAAACCAAAGGCTTGCGTAATTACATTGTGAAAGTCTTCCAGTGAAGCCGAATCTTCCATTTCTATATCTCTAAACACGTCTTCCTGTGTGTCTAGGATGACTCTAAAACGATAAATCATGTGGATAAATTTAGGACTGCAAAGATAGGATTATTAATCTTTATTTACTGAATCGATGTAACGTAAATGTCATCGCTGCTAAAAGAAAAAAGGCAACCACTTGATGCAAAATACCTAACCATACAGGAACTTGCCACAACAACGTGAAAACTCCTAAAACAAACTGAATGATTACTAATGCTACCAAGCTGGTAATTCCCTTTTTTTGAAGCGAAGTAAGCTGCATTTTGTGACTTTTCCAAGCCATAAAAAGAATGATTCCAACGACAATATATGCCAAATAGCGATGCACAAATTGTACCCCACTTTTGCCTTCTACAAAGTTTTTCCAAACTGGAGTTTGTTCTATATACACCGTTTCATGCATCCACTTTCCTTCACTCATAAAGGGCCAGTGGTTATGAATCCATCCAGCATCCAATCCGGCTACAAACGCTCCCCATATAATTTGGAGGAGTAAAAGGCCCAATCCCAAACGGATAAGATTTCGGAAGGACTTGTGAATCTCTTTTTTATAAGGATAAATAAGGTCCAAGGCAACCCAAAGGGTGTAGGCAAAGGTGATAAAGGCAGTGGTAAGGTGCATGGCGAGTCGGTAGTGGCTCACATCGGGACGATCGACCAAACCACTTTTTACCATGTACCAGCCTAAAAACCCTTGAAATCCCCCTAAAAATAAAAGTATAGTAGCTTTTTTAATAGTGGGTTTCGAAAGTTGCTTTTTAATAAGAAAATACAAAAACGGAATGATGAAAACTAATCCAATAAGCCTTCCAATGACTCTATGTATCCACTCCCAGAAATAGATGTCTTTAAACTCTTCCAGAGTCATATTAGAATTGATCTTTTGATATTCTGGATATTGTTTGTAGAGATCAAAAGCTTCATTCCATGCTACTTCATTCATGGGTGGAAGTGTTCCTGAAATAAGTTTGTAGTTGGAAATGGAGAGTCCAGAGTGGGTGAGGCGTGTAATGCCGCCAACTACTACCATAATGAAAATTAGAAAGCACCCCGTTAAAAGCCAGTAGATTACCTTTTTGTTGTCTTTCATTTTTGTTGTCTGGTCGAGCGCAGTCGAGACCTAAATAGTAATTTATCAAAAAACCTCTCGACTGCGCTCGAGGGGACATTTTTTTATTTAGTTTTCAATCCTATTTCTTTTGCTTTTTTAAACATGTATTCCTTTGCCGCTTCATACTCATTCGGGATTTCGCCTTCTAAAATGGCTTCTTTAATAGCGTCTTTAATGATTCCAATTTCACGGGAAGGTTTTAGACCAAAAGTTTCCATAATTTCTTCACCCGAAATTGGCGGCTGAAAATTTCTGATGTGATCACGCTCTTCTACTTCCACCATTTTTTCACGAACCAGCCTAAAGTTGTTGTGGTATTTTTTGAAACGCTTCGGATTTTTAGTGGTAATATCTGCTTCACAAAGCGTCATTAAATCCTCTACATGTTCTCCTGCGTCAAAAATAAGTCTTCGTACCGCGCTATCGGTAACATCGGTCGCTAATACAATAGGGCGAGAGCTCATCAATACCATTTTCTGTACAAACTTCATCTTTTCATTTAAAGGCATTTTTAATCTTTTGAAAAGTTTGTACACCATTTTGGAGCCTACAAATTCATGACCATGAAAGGTCCAACCATTTTTTTTATCGAAGCGTTTGGTAGGTGCTTTTCCAATATCATGCAATAGGGCTGCCCATCGTAGCCAAAGATCGTTGGTGGTTTCTGAAATATTATCCACTACTTCCAAAGTATGCCAAAAGTTATCTTTGTGTAATTGCCCTTCTTTTTCTTCAATCCCTTGCAAGGCTAATAACTCCGGAAAGATGTACGGTAATAAACCTGTTTTATGTAATAGGGCGAAACCAATCGATGGTTTTTTAGACAGCAGCATTTTATGGACTTCCTCTACGATTCGTTCTTCTGAAATAATTTTTATGCGTGCCGCATTTCTTGAAATGGATTCCAAAGATTCAGTTTCAATGTTGAAATTAAGTTGCGTCGCAAACCGAATGGCGCGTAGCATTCGCAACGGGTCGTCACTATACGTAATATCTGGGTCAAGCGGGGTTTTAATGCGCTTTTCATCCAGGTCTTTTAACCCGTTAAACGGGTCAATTAATTCCCCAAAATTAGCTTCATTAACACTAATGGCTAATGCATTAATGGTGAAATCTCTTCGGTTTTGATCGTCTTCCAGTGTGCCATTTTCCACAGAAGGATTTCGGCTGTTTTCTTCATACGATTCTTTACGAGCTCCTACGAATTCTAATTCAAAATCGGCAGTTTTCAACATGGCCGTTCCGTAGTTTTTAAACACCGAAACCTTAGGTTTGCCCGGTAATAACTTTGAAACTTCTTTTGCTAGTTCAATGCCGCTTCCTACTGCTACAAAATCGATATCCTTTGTAATCCCTCTTTTTAACAAGTAATCGCGAACAAAACCTCCAATAACATAGGTTTCCAAGTTAAGATGGGAGGCTGCCTTAGATACCACTTTAAAAATAGGATTGCTTAAAGCCGATGTAAATTTCTGTTTTGCCACGAATACACGAATGTTTTTTTTTCTCTTTAATTCACAAATAAATTATAAAACAATTCTTTGATGGTCTAAAAAATCTTTGTGAAAGTTTGTTAATATTGCCAATTTACATTTTGAAACTTTAAGATAGTTTATGCACTGAGCTAAGTGCTTGTCATTAAGAACTTCAATAGATTTTACTTCTAAAATAATCTTATCAAACACAACAAAATCTGCATAAAATTTGTGTTTTAAAACGATGTCTTTATAATTCACCAAATACTCTTTCTCTCTTTGAAAAGGAATGTTTTTATTTGTAAACTCATATTCTAGAGCATCTTTATACACTATTTCCGAAAAACCACTACCTAAGTTATTATAAACTTCAAATAAACAACCAACTATTGCATAACTTTCGTCTTTATAAATCAGGTTTGTCATGAAAATTAAATGCTATAAAGATTTCTTTAACTTTTTAACAATATTTAGCGACCAAAAATATTAGTGTATTTGTGGCAAACAAATTATCTAATTACCGTCACCGTACCATCGTTTTTTAACTTAATAATACTAGAGGGCTTAACGGATTTTTTATTTTGATGCAAATTTACAACATAGTCCACGCCACCCAAAATTAGCGGACTTATTTCTTTAAATTGCAAAGGCGTTTTTTCGCCACTTATATTCGCGGAAGTGGAAACTAAAGGTTTTTTTAGTTTTCGAATAAGTGTGTTACAAAAATCATCTTTCACCACACGAATAGCGAGCGAGTTATCATCGGCAACCAGATTCTCTGCAACCCGAATGGGATTATCATAAATAATAGTAGTAGGCTTAACGGCATATTTTAAAATATCATAGGCCACTTCAGGAATTTCCTCTACATATTGATTGAGCATTTTATAGTCGGACACCAAACAAATCATCGATTTGCTTTCGGCTCTTTTTTTCAACTTAAAAATGGCATCAATAGCATCAGGATTGGTAGCATCGCAACCAATTCCCCAAACGGTATCGGTAGGATATAAAATAATGCCCCCCCGTTTTAAAATGGTAAGTGCTTTTTCAATTTCTTCGTTCATTTTTTAAGGAATTGGTTCTATTTTTTGTTGATGTTTTAAAGACTTACTAAGTGGAGCTTGTAAAAGTAATATATAAAATAAGGTTCTATATTTTGGCTTAAAAATGCAGCTAAAAAAATATTTAATTTGGAGAAAAGTCAATAAAATATAAAAAGGAATTATTCCATCATGTTTTCTCACAACATAAAGCAAAGAAATTTTAAGCTCAATTTTATATTTTATCGATTTTGGGGTACTTGCCCCGTGATAATGTATAAAAATCCCATCGGGGACTAAATACGCTTCTTTATTGTTTTTTAATAATCTTTTACAAATATCTGTTTCTTCATGAAATAAAAAAATATTGGTATCAAATCCCCCTACATCATTAAAATCGCTGGTTCTAAAAAACATAAAACTACCTGCAACATATTGTCCTTTTTGGGGAGAATTATATAATTTTTTCCGTTTCGGATATTTTGAAGGATTTATTTTTTCAAGAAATTTTCTTCCAAGGATTTCTCTGGATGCAGAAGCAAAATGATCAATAGTGGGCTTTATTTTTGTTTTGCCTTCCGAAAAAGCTAGTGGACCACATACGCCTACATTAGGGTGAGCATCCATGAAGGATTTTAAATAAAAAAGACAATCATTTTCTAGAATGCTGTCATTATTAATAAAAGCAAGATAGTTTCCTGTAGCATGTTGTACTCCAAGCATATTGCCCCCACCAAATCCTGTATTAATAGTACTTCTAACTAATTTTATTGGAGGGTTTTGGATGGCAGTATCTACATATTCTTTAAGTTTAAAATAACTAGTTTTTTTAGATGCGTTGTCAACAACAATATATTGGCAATTAAGTTTTTTTGAAGTATGTTCAAAAAGAGATTGCAAACAATTAATTGTATAGTCTTCTGAATTGTAATTAATTAAAATAACCGAAATATCAATCATAGACATCTATTAAATATTGATTGTTCATGTTTCAAAGGGTATCTCACTTAACTTTTTTTTATTAGCAAGATATCTATTTTAATGGGATTTGTAAAATAATTGAATACTTGAAAAGAACTTTTATAAAGGTTATATTTGAAACTATTTTATTGGAAAATGAAAACTACATTATTGGTTTCAACATACAATTGGCCCGAAGCACTCGAACTTGTTTTTAAAAGTGTAGAAAACCAATCCCTAAAACCTGATGAGTTTCTAATTGCAGATGATGGTTCGAAGCCGGAAACTAAGAAATTAATAGACACCTATATTCAAAAAACCACAATTCCTGTTGTTCATATTTGGCACGAAGACCTTGGGTTTCGTCGCTCCTCCATTTTAAATAAAGCCATAGCAAAAGCCACAGGAGATTATATCATACAAACCGATGGTGATTGTATTTTGCACAAAGACTTTATGAAAGATCATAAAAATAATGCTGAAGAAAATTGTTATCTGTTTGGAAGCAGGGTTAGTATTTTAGAACCATTTTTAGAGGAGCTTTTCAGAAGAAAAAAGATTTGGTTTCATTTTTTTTCTAAAGGCATAAAAAAGCGAGGACGCACGTTAAGAATTCCTTTTTTAGCAAAGAGGAATACCCCCAAAAGTGAACTT
Organism: Flavobacteriaceae bacterium; assembly: GCA_041392205.1. Taxonomy (GTDB): domain Bacteria; phylum Bacteroidota; class Bacteroidia; order Flavobacteriales; family Flavobacteriaceae; genus Halomarinibacterium. Next base: position 72,536 of record JAWKMO010000004.1, read on the forward strand.
TCACACAAGCTTAGGGGATGTAATCTTTCGTTTTGGAAAAAAGATTTTATCGCAGTAAATGGATACAATGAAGCGATGACGGGTTGGGGAAGAGAAGATTCTGAATTGATGGTAAGAATGCTAAATAATGGTATTAAAGGGAAACGGTTAAAATTTGGTGGAATTGTCTATCATATTTGGCATAAAACAGCCTCAAAACACAACTTTAATAAAAATGATCAAATTCAAAAAGAAGCGATGGAAAAGAAACTAAAGTGGTGTGAAGATGGAATCAACAAATACCTTTAGTTATTTTCCAGATAATCATTAATGGCTTTTGCAGCTCTTTGAGAGGCTGTGGTTCCTTTTTCTTGGTAAAAATTTTCTGATGTTATTTTTTCTTGAATGGGTTTGTATTTTTCAAAACTGAGAAAAGCATTTTGTAAAGCATTCTCCAATTCATGTACCTCTTCTATCACTTCCCCTAATTTCCAAAACCTGTAATTTGAATTATTTTTAAAGGCTACTTTCTGGGTATTAATAAATATACAGGGTCTTGGTTTTAAAACAAATTCGTACACTTGACTAGATACTTCCCCTAAAAAAATGGAAGCCCTATTTAAATAGGTCATTTCTACACTTTCTTCGCTTCCTAAATCTATATATATATGAGCTGATTCAAAGTACTTTTTAGGAATTTGACCTGGATCTTCGCCACCCTTATCTTTAAATAAATTGATATGGGGTGCAAAAATGAGATTGTATTCTTTTTGGTGATAGAAATACTCTAAAATATCCAACCCCATTTTGTGCCATGAGGAATGTGGTGGAGAAAAATGGGGGTTGTACAATACTACTGGTTTATCATTGTTAAAATAATTTTTTCTTTCAGCAAGATTGACAGCGTCTATTTTTGGGTAACCAATAATAACCGGGTGTGGACCTAACAATTGTTTTTCTTTAAATTGCTGATAGTGAAAAGGGCCAAAAAGTAACTGAAAGTCAAAATCCAATTGGTCTTTATTGTAACTATAATCTCTGCCTGGCGCCCCATGAGGAAACTTTAAAAACTTGGGTGTTTTTTTTGTTCCTCTTGCATTTAAAAGCTTATGATGAAAATAATCTGTAAACACAACAGCATCGAAATTTTGGAGAAGAAATTTTTTATTTTTTTTCATCCAGAAGCCTTTTCTCGGCAGATCACGGTTTTTCAGCTTGTCTGTTACAGCTCGAAACCAATGAGTTTTTAGTTGTATCACTTTAATTTTATGATCTTTAAACTTTGACAGACAATTATATAAATAAGTGTGTTTACCGGGATAAGTAAGAATGGCAACTTCATTGGTTTTTGACAATTCTACAGCAACACTTATAAAGTGATTGATATGATGAATTTCATCCACATGAAAAAAACCAATTCTTTTTGAAGTCATTTCAATTAATTTTTCGATACAATAACCACAAATTTACATAGCGTTTAAATACTGAAAATGCATTGATATACGCCAGAATAAAGCCTTCTTTTCCATCCAAAATTCCTAGCCGCAGAAGATACTGATGCCAAAACCGGTAAAAAGGGCGAAAGAAAAAATGGGTTAGGTTGGGTCTAATTCCTTTATCATACAACATCTGTGCTTGTAATCGGCTATAACGGTGTAATTTTCCGGTATAATCATCAAAGCTTTTATAGGTGTGGTGTGGTACACGGGTTTTTAATTTTCCAGTAGTCTCTGTTACTTCCAAAGTTTCGTGTACCAAGTTTCCATTGTAGGTTCCACAGCCTTTTTTGAATAATCGAATCACCCAATCGGTTTGAAATCCGCTGTATTTTATCTTTTTACCCATAAAATACAATTGCCTTCGTATATAATAGGCATCTGCTACAGGGTTTTGAAGGGTTTGTAGTATTTCGGTTTTTACTTCGGGGGTAATTTCTTCATCGGGGTCAAAAAACAAAATCCATTCGTTGCTGGCTTTGGAAATGGCAAAGTTTTTCTGTGCCGAAAAGTTATCAAAAGCCCTTTCATAAATGGTGACCTTTTCAAATTGTTTGGCAATTATTACCGTATCGTCACTGCTAAAGGAATCCACTAAAATAATTTCATCCACAAAATCTAAGCTTTTTAGAAAAGCATGCAGGACCTCTGCTTCATTTAATGTAATGGCAAGTGCTGTGATTTTGGGTTGTTGTTCCAAGAATGTTTAATTGTTTGTGTAAAAATACTAATTTCGTGATGATTTATTACCTAAACCAAAGTGTCAAAGCTTCCTATTTTAATGTACCATAAAGTAAATGCTTCCCAAAGTGAAGGATTGACCATTTCTGTAGCAAAGTTGGAAGTACAATTTCAATGGCTTGCAGAAAATGGATACCGAAGTTACCACCTTTCCGAATTAATGAATTTGGTGAAACTCCCATCAAAAAAAACAGTGGTGATTACCTTTGATGATGGGTATGTAAGTCAGTTGGAACATGCCATTCCTTTATTGGAAAAATATAATTTGAAAGCTACTTTTTTTATACCGTTGAAGTATTTAGGAACTACCGATGCTTGGAACGAGACGTCATTTCCATTAATGAATGCTACTCACTTGAAATCGTTAAACCCGAATGTGGTTGAACTAGGTTTTCATTCTTTTGCGCATCAAAAATATAACGAATTATCGCTTTCAGAAATAGCAGAAGATACGCAGCTAGCATTTGAAACGGCTTCAAAAAATGAATTGCCCCTAACAGCAACTTTAGCTTATCCTTATGGAAAATTCCCTCGTAAAAACCCCGAAAAAGAAGCGTTTTTCAATCATTTGCAAGCAACACAGTTTGTATATGGATTACGAATTGGAAACAGGGTAAACCGTTTTCCTTTTAAAAATCCGTATGAGATTAACCGAATTGATGTAAAAGGAGAATTTTCTTTGCGAAAATTTAAGCGAAAGTTGAAGTTTGGGAAGTTGTTTTAAAATTGTTACTTAAGCGCAGTCGAAAGGTCTTCAACAAAATCAACGCATCCCTCTTTGTAACAGCAATAACTTTGCATACCTGGAAAAAACGCCATAAGCGTTGATGGCTGAAATTGCCAATCCCGGGATTCCGTCTTTACATCCGCCTTTTAAAAAGTAACTATTAAAAAACCGAAAGGTTGGTTTAGTAAACAATAAAAATAAGGAGGCTTTTTTTTCTTTTTTCTGAAGTTGCGCTGCCTGAAACCACGCATAACTTTCCCTTTTTTGAATGTAATGTTCCAAGCCTTTATAGGTAAAGTGAAGCACCGGATTTTTTAATTTCCCTAGGGAGCCGTTTACTTGTAATTTTTCGTGGACCAATCCGGTGTATTGGGTGCCTTCCCGTTTTACCAAGCGCAGGACATTACTACTATGGTGATACAAAAATCGATTCATGAAAAAATGAGGGAAATTGAGTTTGTAACCAGCATGTTTTCCATTTTTGATAGCTTGTAAAATTTCCACTTGAAGTGGATAGGTTATTCGCTCATCGGCATCGAGAAATAACACCCAATCGCTCGTAGCGTGTTCTAAGGCAAAATTCTTTTGATGGCTAAAATTATCAAACTTTCGTTGAAGGATTTTGCTCGTAAATTTTTGAGCTATTTCCAAGGTTTTATCGGTGCTGAAAGAATCTACCACAATGATTTCATCGGCAAATTGCACCGACCGAAGCGCCGCCGCTACATAAGCTTCTTCGTTATAGGTAGGCATGATTACCGAGAGTGTTTGCATATCGCAAAAGTAGGGTGTTTTTTAATACCAAAAAAGAGCCGTAAATTTGGCCACTAATAACACTAATTTTCACAAATACTTTTATCATAAAATATTCGTGAATTCGTGGTTTATTTAAAATTATGTTGCACAGTCTAGGCATTACAGTCATCGTTAGTACTTACAACAGCGAAGCTTGGCTTCAAAAGGTGTTAGAGGGGTACCAATACCAAACCTACAACCATTTTGAAGTGCTAGTAGCCGATGACGGTTCGCGTCCTGCTACTAAGGAATTGATTGATTCTTTCAGAAAAGACTATCCTGTACCGTTGCGACATATTTGGCATGAAGACGAAGGCTATCGCAGGCAGCGTATTTTGAACATCGCCATTACCGAAGCGGCTATGCCCTATATTTTGTTTACAGATGGCGATTGCATTCCGCGGAAAGATTTTGTGGAAACCCACGCAAAATATGCTGAGGAAGGTTATTTCTTATCGGGTGGATATTGCAAACTTCCCATGAAAACTAGTGAGGCAATTGATACTGAAGCAATAAAAACCGAACGTTGTTTTGATGTTTCTTGGTTAAAAAAGCAGGATACTTTAAAAGGTACTCAGGCTTTAAAGCTGAAAAGCGGCCCGGTGCTGGCGTCTATCTTAGACTTAGTGACTCCTACCAACGCCAGCTTTAATAACTGTAATTCTTCGGCATGGAAGGAGGATTTAATAGCTATCAATGGCTATGACGAGCGCATGCAGTATGGCGGACCCGATCGTGAATTGGGGGAGCGGTTAGAGAATTTTGGAATAAAATCCAAGCAAATTAGGCATAAAGCGATCGTGCTTCATTTGGATCATGCCAGAGGCTACAAAACTAAAGAATCACTGGACCGAAATTTAGCCATTCGGAAAAAAGTGAAAGACGAAAAGCTACAATGGACCGAATATGGGATTCTAAAGGGAGAAAAGAAAAAAGAGAATTAAGAGTAGCAAAAAAGTTTCGAGTTTTCACCTCATACTTACGTTTTCCCCTATAGTGTTTGTAATTTTCTGAAACAGCAAAAAACAAAGTTCTGAACGGTATTAAAAGGTGTTTTATGATCCACCGTAAGACATTGTATTTTTTCAAAAAAATCTTTCAATCGGTGGGTCATGGTTGTTTCTGAATATTGTTTGATTTCTATTCCACTACATTTTTTTGGTCCTTGTTCCGAAAATGTTCCTAAAACTAATAACCCATTTGCGTGTATATTTTGTTTCGCTGTATTTAAGTAGTTTGAAATATCTAATTCGTCTGTTAAAAAGTGAAACGCAGCTCGGTCGTGCCAAAAGTCGTAGGTTTCTGTGGGCTTAAAAGTGGTTACATCGGTAACAATCCATTTCACATTTAATGCTTTGTCACCCAATCTTTGTTTTGCTCTTTCAATGGCAGCGTGGGATATATCTAAAACGGAAATGTCTTGATATCCTAAGTCTAGTAAATAATCAACTAAAAAACTGTCGCCACCGCCAATATCTATTATTCTTGCAGTAGTGGGAATCTTGAAATGTTTAAAGAATTCCAATGAGGTTTCTGGTTTAGGTTGAAACCAACTAACCTCTTTTAGGTCTTTTGTTTTATAGATATTTTCCCAGTGGTTTTTGCGGTCAAAGCTTTCCATTATTTCTTGTTATTTTTAAATTGATACGCTAGATACGGTTTCAATTTTTCAAGAATTAACGGAGGCGTTAATTTTCGGTATAAAACTTCAGGATTTTTTTCTATTTCCTTTTTCTGTTCTCGCGTTAAACTATTGTAATATTCCGGTTCCTTTTCAAAAAGATGAATGGAATCGTGCATTTTTCCATCCTCAAAACTGTTCCAATGACTTTTGGTAATATAGGGTGAATAAATAGTAAAGGTAGGTTTACTTAGTGCTTTTGCAATATGGACACTGCCGCCTTCGTTGGAAATAAGTAGATCGCATTGGTTCATTAATTGTATGAATCCGCGAATGGAATCTTCATAAATGTCAAGCCTTATTTGCTCTTTGTATTGACACATTTCATAGATTCGTTCCGCCTCCTTTTTTTGATGCGGCGCATAATTGAACAATAATGTAGCCTGGTAATTTTCAGCAATAAAATCGATGAGTTGTGCGGTATATTCAAAAGGCAACGATTTATTGGGAGTACTTCCCAAAACACCTACCATTATCATAGGCCTTTGTATTCCTTCAAGTTTAGGGTAATGCTTCTCTTCTTCAGTTAAAAAAATGCGGTATTTAGGATCGGGTTGTTCCATGCTAAAAGCCGTTTCCAGTAGGTTCATTCGGTCTTCCAAAGCTTTTCCGCAGGGTAGGGTGGGGTGTTCCAAAAATTCAATTTCGTGAGTGTAGTACTTCCATTTTAGTTTTTTGCCTTTCCGTTTAAATCCTACTCTTTTAGGGGCTTTTGAAAAAAGACAGAACATTCGACTTTGAAATTTAGAGTAGGGGTCTATGATGATATCATACCCTTCTTTTTTTATTTCACGAATGGTTTTTATGAATTCGGAAAACTTTTTAAGTTCCTTATCGTTGGCTTTTATAATTCGGTCGATATTGGGATTATTTTCAAGAACGCCTGCCGTGTAATCGTAGACAAAATACGTAATGTGGCAGTCCTTAAAATGCTTTTTAAGATTATTGGCCAGTACCGAAGCAATGAGCACATCGCCAATTCTTTTGTTTTGTATAACGAGAATTTTGTTCATATCCTTTACCTTCGCAAAGTATCTCTTTTTTTGAAGTTTTTAAAAATAATTTCACACGTATCCGTAAACCAATGAAGGAAACCTTTGTGGTACATAGCCAATTTATCCAGCATAGCGAAGCGCTAAAGCAATGGATAAACCACTTTGAAACCGAAGGGGAAGTAGTGGTAAAAGGAGACCGAAATGTGATTAAAAAGAAGGAGATACACGGGGTATTTATCAATGCTAAAAAGTTTAAAACACCCAATATCTTTCAAAGTTTGGTATATCAATACCTGCGGAAAGGAAAGGCACGACGTTCTTTTGAATATGCCTCTAAATTAATTGTTTTAGGGATTAATACCCCTTTTCCGGTAGCCTATTACGAGCGATTTTCAATGGGACTGAAAGAAAGTTTTTACTTGAGTTTGCAATTGGATTACGACTTCGATTTTCGCGTCTTGAATCACAATCCGCAATGGCCACATCGAAAAGAGATTTTGGAGCAAATGGCTACGTTTACCTACCAATTGCACGAGCGGGATATTCATTTTATGGATCATTCTCCCGGAAATACGTTAATTAATGAAAAGGAGAATGGGTTGTATGATTTTTATTTAATCGATTTAAACCGAATTCGATTTGAGAAGTTAGACTTTCACCAACGAATGAAAAACTTCCGAAGGTTATGGCTTTCCAAGACCATGATCAACATCATGGCTCCTGTGTATGCCAAATTGTATGGTACAACGGAGAGCGAAACCCACCAGTTAATGACCTTGTATAGCCGAAAATTTCAACGGAAAGTGAATTCAAAAAAATTGAGAAAGAGAAGAAAGAAGTAAACTACACCGCCACATCATATTCCCGTAAAGCATCATTAAGCGATGTTTTTTTATCGGTCGTTTCTTTACGTTTTCCAATAATTAAAGCACAGGGTACATTAAATTCCCCAGCAGGGAAATTTTTGGTATAGCTACCCGGAATCACTACCGATCGCGCAGGGACATACCCTTTTATTTCAATTGGCGAATCACCCGTTACATCAATAATTTTGGTGGAGGCGGTGAGCACTACATTGGCTCCCAACACCGCTTCTTTTTCCACCCGAACTCCTTCTACCACAATACAACGTGAACCAATAAAGGCATTGTCTTCTATGATTACAGGAGCTGCTTGCAAAGGTTCCAACACACCCCCAATACCCACACCACCGCTGAGGTGTACATTTTTTCCTATTTGCGCACAGCTTCCTACGGTTGCCCAAGTATCTACCATGGTGCCTTCATCTACATAGGCTCCAATGTTTACGTAACTGGGCATTAGAATCACACCTTTGCTAATATATGCACCGTGACGTGCCACAGCGTGCGGCACTACACGGATTCCTTTGGCTTCATAGCCACGCTTCAAAGGGATTTTATCGTGATATTCAAAAATACCCACTTCGTGCGTTTCCATTTTTTGGATAGGAAAATACAATACCACCCCTTTTTTAACCCATTCATTCACTTGCCATTCCCCAGTACTCGTGATAGGTTCTGCACATCGTAGGGTACCTTCATCGCAAAGTTTTACAACTTCTCTAATAGCCGCAATAGTTTCTGGATTTTGAAGTAGGGAGCGATCTTCCCAAGCATTTTCGATGAGTTTTTGAAGTTTGTTCATTTCAATGTTTTGTTTTTCTCCCCTTGAGGGGAGGCACAGAAGGGTGTTTATGAATATTTTTCAAAAATAATCATTTTTTACATCCCCCTAGCCTCCTTCAAAGGGGTAATTTATTAAATATTTTATCTTTTTGGGTTACTATTTCTGAAAGCACTATTTTTGCACCTTGTATGGCACGAATTATGGCTTTGGATTACGGTACAAAACGCACCGGAATAGCAGTGACGGATGAGTTACAACTCATTGCTTCTGGATTAACTACGGTGGAAACAAAGGAACTTTTTCCGTTTTTAAAAAGGTATTTTGAAACTGAAAAAGTAAGTTTGGTTTTAGTGGGGGAACCCAAACAAAAAGACGGAAGTCATTCCAAAGTAGAAGAGGAGATTCAAAAATTTTTAAAACAATTTTCTGAAACCTTTCCTTTGCTTTCCCTACTTAGAAGAGACGAACGTTTTACCAGTAAAATGGCCTTTCAAACAATGATTGACAGCGGATTGAAAAAGAAACAACGTCAAAACAAAGCATTGATTGATGAAATTAGTGCCACTATTTTATTACAAAGTTATTTGAGTACAAAATCATGATATATCCTATAGTTGCTTACGGCGATCCGGTTTTAAGAGTAAAAGGAAAAGATATAGATAAAGACTATCCCAAATTGGATGCGCTTATCGAAGACATGTTTGAGACAATGTATGCTTCCTCTGGAATTGGCTTGGCAGCACCACAAATTGGCTTGCCTATTCGTTTGTTTATTGTGGATGCCTCTCCCTTTGAAGATGATGAAGATTTAACCGAAGAGGAAAGAAATTTTCTAAAAGATTTTAAAAGAGTATTTATCAATGCCAAAATGCTAGAAGAAACGGGTGATGAATGGGTTTTTAACGAAGGTTGCTTAAGCATTCCCGATGTGCGTGAGGATGTATTCCGAAAAGAAACGATTACTATTGAATATTGGGATAAAAATTTCGAAAAACACACCGAAACTGTAAATGGAATTGCTGCACGTATCATTCAGCATGAGTATGACCATATCGAAGGAATATTATTTACCGATAAACTTTCGGGACTAAAAAAGCGTTTACTAAAGAGTAAACTAGCCAATATTTCAAAAGGAATGATAAAGGTAGATTACCGAATGAAATTTCCCTTAGCAAAAAAGAAACGTTAATCCATTTGGAAAATTCCTCATAACCCAAGATATTTGCCCGCTTAAAATGTAAAACCATTTATGAGTTTAGAAAAAATTTTATCCATTTCTGGGAAACCAGGTCTTTACCAAATAAAAACCCAAACACGTACTGGAATATTAGCAGAATCGTTGCTTGATGGTAAAAAAATAACAGTTAATACGCGGCAAAATGTAAGTTTGCTTTCTGAAATTGCTATTTATACATTAACAGAAGAAGTGCCTTTAAGAGAAATTTTTAAAAAGATTTCTGAAAAAGAAAAGGGAGGAGAAGCTATTAGTCATAAAGCGTCAAAAGATGAATTGGAAGAATACTTTTTTGAAGTTTTACCCGATTATGATGAAGATCGTGTGTACCCAAGTGATATAAAAAAAGTGGTACAATGGTATAACTTACTTACCAAAAATGGAATTACCAATTTTTCTGAAGCTAAAGAGGATGCCTCGGAAGAAGAATAAGTGTATAACTTTTCAATAAATAGATGATTAAAAAATCTTCACGTAAGTGAAGATTTTTTAGTTTTATACCAATGAATTCAAGAGAAAAACAACTACAAGCTTTAGATCGTTTACTTACTATTATGGATGAGTTGCGTGCGCAATGTCCTTGGGATAAAAAGCAAACCTTCCAAACTTTACGCCACCTCACCATTGAAGAAACCTACGAATTGGGAGACGCCATTTTAGATAATGATTTGGAGGAAGTGAAAAAGGAGTTGGGCGATTTGTTATTACATATTGTTTTTTATGCCAAAATAGGTAGTGAAACAAACGATTTTGACATCGCCGAGGTAGCCAATGAAATTTGTGAAAAACTTATTTCGCGTCACCCGCACATCTATGGAGATGTAAAAGTTGCCAACGAAGAAGAAGTGAAGCAAAATTGGGAAAATCTTAAACTAAGGGAGGGTAAAAAGAGTGTCTTGGAGGGCGTTCCAAAATCGTTGCCCGCTTTAGTGAAAGCCAATAGAATACAAGATAAAGTTGCCGGAGTGGGGTTTGACTGGGAAGAACCCCAACAGGTTTTTGAAAAACTGAAAGAAGAACTGGAAGAACTACAATACGAAGTGAAAGAAGGAAACAAAGAAAAAATGGAGCAAGAGTTTGGGGATGTTTTATTTTCGATGATTAATTATGCTCGTTTTTTGAAAGTAGATCCTGAAAATGCTTTGGAACGCACCAATAAAAAGTTCATCAAACGTTTTCAGTATTTGGAATCTAAAGCCAAGGAAATTGGCAAATCCCTAAAAGAAATGACGCTTGCCGAAATGGATATATTTTGGGAAGAAGCAAAAAAAATCTGAGTTTTTACACTCAGATTTTTTTATTAATCATTTTTAAAATTACGGAGGGTTTTTAATTTTTCCTTCCAAGTATTAAGCTCTTCTTTGTGTCTTTTAATGTTTTTATGAACTTCCCTCACTAATGGATTTTTATCATCTACATGTTGGAAAAATCCTAAGTTGTTTTCTAACTGTCTAATTTCTCCTTTTATTTCATTTACCTTTTTGGCAATAAAAAACTCTTCATTTTGAAGTTTTCTTTCGTCTTCTTGAGATACCATGGCATTCAATTTATTCTCAAATCGAATCATTTCTACCTCCTGTTTGTTCAACTTCAGTTTTGCAAACAAACCATCCAGTACTTTGTTAAATTTTTGATCGATGCTTTTTTTACTAAATGGAACTCTGCCAATGGCTTTCCACTCGTTTATTTTTTCTCTTATAGTTGTAAGGTCTGTATCGTTATCACCCGTTAGTGTAAACATTTCAATGTCCTTTAAAAGGCTTTCTTTTTTATTAAAATTGCCTTCCTCTTCTTCATTGGCCTTATTCTTATTGGCATGCAATCGGTCGAAATAATAATTGCATGCATTTTTAAACTGTTTCCAAATTTTATCACTATCCTTTCGAGGTACATGGCCAATTTTTTTCCAGTCTAATTGAATTTTTTTCATCAGCGGGGTAATCACTTCAAAATCCTCCCCATTTTTGTTTTCTTCTGCAATTTTAACCAGCTCCAGTTTCTTATTTAAATTTTCATATTGTTCCTTTTTTTGAGTTTTGTAAAACTCATTCTTGTTATGGTTAAAGTCTCGGGTTGCCTCTTTAAATAGATTCCAGATTTCTTTATTTTTATCCCTAGGAACTTTTCCAATTTCAAAAAAAGCATCTCTAAGTTCTTGTACTTTTACAATAGCATTTTGCCAAGATTTATGATTGGAACTGGTATTTTTTCCTACCGTACTAAGTTGCACTATGAGGGCTTTTTTAGTTTCATAGTTTTTTTCGAAAATGGCTTCCATTTCCTGCAAAAGAACTTGACGCTTATCATGGATGATTTTTGTAGCGGCACTAAATTTATCCCAGATTTCGTCTCTAAATTCTTTCGCAACAGGACCAATTTCTTCTTTCCACATTTTATGAAGCATTTGTAATTCCCTAAAGGCTTTATTAATGTCTTCTTCTAGTGCCAATTCCTCTGCACGACCAATAATCTTTAATTTTTGCTCAAGATTATGCTTAAAGTCTAAATCGCGAAACTCCCGATTTAAATGTAAAAAATCATAAAAATTTTCAACATGATGGTGATAGGTGTTCCAAACGGTATTGTATTTATCTTGTGGGATGGCACCCGCTAGATGCCATTTTTCTTGAATTTCCTTAAAATGCTTGTAGGTAGTATTAATATTTTCTTCAACATTTAGAAGCCCTTTTAATTCTTCAATTAGGGCAAGTCTTTTTGAAAGGTTTTCTTGATGATTTTGCTTTAGGTTTTTATAGAAATTATTTCGTTTTTCTTTATAATCGAAATACAATGAATTAAATTCCTTTTTAAGGGGTGTGGTATATTGAAAATCTATAGCATTACCTCCGGCTTCTAAAAATTCTTCTTTTTTTTGTTCAACCTCTTCTTGAAACTTAGCATGAAACTCATTTTTTAATTCTTCAACAGATTTTTTAATCGACTGAATGGGCTTATCTTTAAGAAGCTTTTTAAATTCTGCAATAAGTTCTTTTTTGGATAATAAATGATAGTCTAACTCCTTTTCCTCTGTTTCAGTATCCTCTTCTTCCTCTTCCTCTATTTCCTCTTCCTCTATTTCCTCTTCCTCTACTTCTTCTTCCACTTCTGCGTCTATTTTTTTATTCATACCATCCCCTTCCTTAGTTTCATTTAAGGTGGGTGTTTCAGGACTACTCATTTCCTCATTAACGATGGTTTCCTTCAAGGTATCAGGATTTTCTTCTGTTAAAGGGTTGGTTTTTTCTTCAGAAATTTCTTTTTCAGGTATGTTTTTTTTGTCGGACATTTTTTTCAATGTTAAGGTTCTAATCATTAATTATGTGGGAAAGATACTAACAACTGCCCACACTGCAAAGGAAGTAAAAGGTTTTTGGGTTTTTTTATGATTTCCAAATAGCCCAAGACTTATTGGCTTGATGTGTTAACATGGCCATTCCATTAGTTACTCTTGCACCTGCTGCAAAGCCTCTTTTCATAAATTCGGTTTGCGGAGGATTGTAAATGAGATCAAACAAGATATGATTTTTGGTTAAAAGGTGATAGGGTAATTGAGGACAATCGGTTGTATTTGGAAAAGTTCCAACGGGGGTGCAGTTAATAATTAAAAAGTATTTATGAAGTAGGGTTTCATTAATTTCTGAATAAGTAAGGGTGTTGGGTAACGATGTTCTAGAAACTATTTTGTAATCAAAATTCATGGTTTCTAAAACATATTTTATGGCTTTTGAAGCACCTCCTGTACCTAGTATGAGAGCGCTTTTTTGGTGAAAAGGAAAAAAGGCTTCCAATGCTTTTGCAAAACCATAATGGTCTGTATTATAGCCAATAAGTTCTCCGTTACTTTTAATTTTCACGGTATTAACGGCGCCTATTTTTTCGGCTTCTCGATCTAGTTTGTTCAAAAAGGGAATAATGGCTTCTTTGTAAGGGATAGTCACATTTAACCCTTTTAGTTTTTCTGTATTTTTTATAATTTCAGGAAGTTCTTCAATACTATCAATATCAAAGTTTAGATAGCGATCTTTTCTTTTTTCGTTTTCAAATTTTTGCGTAAAAAACCCTTTCGAAAAAGAATACGAAATGTTTTTACCCAATAGCCCGTATGTTGCCATGCTGTTTTTTTGACTTATTATATCGCTCTAAACTCACTACTATTAAAATACCAACAATAATAAAAAAAATGGCTAAAAAGACTTCGAATGAAAATTCTGACGGGATGTACCTATCATAATCTTTTATAATTTCCCTGCCTTCCGCATCTAGTTTAATATTTCCGAGGCTATCTAACTCAAACTTTTTGTTTTTCCAAGGCCAAACCACACCCAAAGAACCTGCAATAAATCCTATAATTACCGCATAAGTAGCTTTTTTATAATGTTTAAGAACATAGCCTAAAATGTGCGAAAACGTAACTAAACCCACTAAGGAACCTAAGGAAAAAACAATGAGCACTTTTAATAATTCAACCCTGCCTGTGTTGTCTATAAAACTGAAATCTAATTGTACAATATCTGTGATGGTATCGTATAAAGCGTTTACCGAATCGACTAACAATAGCACATAATTTCCAATAAGCATTAAAATAAAAGATCCCGAAAGCCCTGGAAGCGCCATCCCCGAAACACTTATCATCCCACAAAAAAACACAAAAATTAAATTATTATTTTCTTTTGCAGGCTCCAAAAGACTAATACTTATTCCTGCCACAATACCCAAAAAGACATACCCAAGGTATTTTCGGTTCCAAGTACCAAAGTCTTTTGAAATATAGTAAATAGAGCCTATAATCATCCCAAAAAAGGCACTCCATACATATAGTTCGTAGTGACCTATTAAATAATCTAGAATTTTGGATACACTGAAATAACTTATTACCATCCCCATAATGAGCAATCCTAAAAAACGCCCATTTATGTATTGAAAAAAACTTTTAAACCGTCTATTTATAAGCAGTGCAAAAGCTTTTTTGTTTACTTTTTGAAGGGAATAAATAAATTCTTCGTAAAACCCAGCCACAAAGGCAACCACCCCTCCAGACACTCCAGGTACCTTGTTGGCAGCACCCATGGCAATTCCTTTAAGGACCAACCAAAGTCTATCACTAAAATTACGTGTGCTTTTCATGATACTTTCTTTTTCCAGTAAGCTAACTTTTCAAGAAAAAAAATAGTTAAAAAGCCCACTAAAACAAAAACGAAGGAGAGCAAAAGTTGGGCGTCTATTCCATTATTTAAAAGGGAATACTGAAATGGACTTATACTAATTTCGGTTGCCGTTTTTAGTGTTTCAAAATCTTGAATTTGTTGCTGGTATACAGAAAGCGTTCCTACATCTGAAACTTCAGAAAAGGGGATAATTTTTCCCGCATCTTTAGAATAGACTGAAAGCGTTTCTTTCCAAGGCCAAATTTTGTTTAAAGACCCCACTATAAATCCAGTTAGTAGTGCTAGGGTAGTATTTTCATAATTTTTGAAAAGCCATTTTAATAAGTGACTAAAACTTAAAAGTCCTATAATCGCTCCAGCGGCAAAGATGGCTATCCTTTTAATATCAAAATCGTGTAAAGCATCACTTAGTGTTTTATAAGCTCCTAAAATGACTAAAATAAAAGACCCAGAAATGCCGGGTAATATCATGGCACAAATTGCCAAAGCTCCTGAAAAAAATAAAAAATAGGGATTTTCATTATTTCCTAAAGAAGGGAGCGTAGTAATATAATAAGCAACAACGGTGCCTATGAGTATTGAAATAATAGTGGCTAATTTCCATACTTTTATTTGTTGTCCAACGTAAAGAATACTAGCGATTATTAATCCAAAAAAGAATGACCAAATAAGGATAGGGTAATTTTCAATAAGATACTTTGCCAAACGCATAAAGGTAACAAAACTGATAAGAATTCCAGTAAGTAAGGCAAGTAAAAAATTGGCATTGGCTTGTTTCCAAAAGGCATAAAATCCTTGTTTTATTAAAGTTTTAAATAAAGAAAGATTAATATTACTAATGGTTGTTACGAGCTCTTCGTATATTCCAGAAATAAACGCAATGGTACCTCCTGAAACACCCGGAACGGCATCTGCAGCACCCATAGCCATTCCTTTTAAAGTGACACTACAATACTGAAGAAAATTTCGGGAAGGCATAGATTTATTTATAGATTCCCAAAATTAAGAATTTAAATTGAAGGTTTTTGATGATTGGCAATTAATTGTTGCACACTATTGGTGTTAAATACAGAGGGAAAAAGCTCTTCAATAATCATCGCAAATTCTTCATCCATATTCAATGCATTTTTTAGGTGAAACTCCCCTTTACGGGTTTCCAAAACAGTATAATACAAACCAGCCAAGCGAAACTCTATCTCTGCATTTTCTGGATAAAATTCTTTCGCTTGTAAAAGGTTATTAATAGCAGCATCATATTCACCTAACTGTAATAAAATATCCGTACGAGAAAGCCAAGTATCCATTTCATAATTGCCTAACTCTATACTTCTTCTAAATCCATGTTCTGCCTCTTCAAAAAGATTGAGTTGTTTGTTAATCTTTGCATACCGTTGCCAATAAAGTACATTTTCATTGTCAATATTAAGTGCTTTTTCTATGTAGTATAATGCTTTTTGAAAGTTTCTTTTTTTGAAATAATAATCGGTAATAGCAATCCAAGCTTTATCTAAAAGAGCATCTTCTTCTACACATTTGGTATAAAACTGAAGGGCCATTTCGCTGTTCTTCATTTTTTCGTAACATTTACCAATGCGCAATAAAGCAAACGAAGTTGGATCGTCGAGGCTTAATGTAAGGGTGTAGCTTTCAATGGCACGTTCGTAGTCTTTTAAACGTTCCAATACTTTGCCCTTTTCAAGATAGGCACCAATAAAACGATCGTCGCTTATAATGGCAAAATCAAAGGCTGCTAAGGCTTTTTTGTATTCTTTTAGGGCATAATATTGTTTCCCAACTTGATGCCAAGCCACTTCACAATACGGGTTTTTATTGAGGAAGTCGTTTAAAAAGTCTATGGCTTCTTCGCATTGATCCAAAAATTCAAAACAGTAAACAATGTTATAGAGGGCCGAATAGTCTTCTTCATCTTGCTCAAGGCATTTCATGAAATAGTGCTTGGCATTTTCATAATCTTCAATAAAAAGATACTCCATCCCTAATAAGGAGAGCACATCGCTTTCATCTTCGGTAATTTCGAGTGCTTTTTCTAAAAGCTTAATCGCATTTTCATGATCATCCCGTCTGGAAAAAATATTGGCTTTCTGAATATAAATTTCTTCATTGGATTGTTCCAAAAGATATAACTCATCCAATAATTGCTCTGCAATTTCAAGCTTATTTTCAAAAATATACATTTCTACTCGAAACAATTTAAGATTGGTAGCGGTAGGATGTTGCTCCAAACCTAGCTTGGTTGCTTTTTTGGCAAGGGCGATTTTTCCATTTTCGAGATAGTAATGAATAATTTCTTCGAACTCTTCAGAGTCGAAGAAGTACACATCATTGGTTTTTAACATGGACTCGAAACGGGTAAGAGAGAAGTTGTTATTATGCTCGTTTGGACTCAATTGCATACGCAGGGGTTAACGGTTCTTCTTTATTAAATATACTAATGTATCATGCAAATCAATTGTTATGCCCTTTTTTGTTGTTAACAGGCTTATTAACATCGATAAAAAATGTTTAAATTATTGAAAAACAAAGAAATAGCTATTGGTTAATGGAAATTAATGTGTCGAGTACATCCGTCAATATGGCACACCCTTGCTTAATTTCTTCTTCCGAAATGGTTAAAGGAGGTGTAATACGAATGGCTTTTGTTTCAAAAAGAAGCCAAAATAGGATTAATCCCCGTTCTTTACATTTTAAAATTATTTCTGAAGCCATTTCGGCAGAATCTACCATGACAGCAAGCATTAATCCTTTACCTCGAACTTCTTTAATGAGCGGGTGTTTCAGTAATTTTCTGAATAAAATTTCTTTCTGAAGTGTTTCCTCAATTAAAAAGGTTTCTGTTAACGTTTTTAGGGTTGCCAAAGCTGCCGAAGCAATCACTGGGTTTCCTCCAAAAGTGGTAATATGTCCCAATTTCGGATTGTCTTTTAATAACGACATTACCTCATGGGAAGCGGTAAAAGCCCCAATGGGCAATCCGCCTCCCATCCCTTTTCCCATGACTAAAATATTAGGAACAACATTAAAATGTTGAAAACCAAATAATTTTCCAGTACGCCCAAAACCAGGTTGGATTTCATCTAAAATGAGTAATGCACCCATTTCTTCGCAACGGTCTTTCACCTTTTTTAAATAGCCCTCTTTGGGGAGTATGAAGCCCGCACCACCCTGTATGGTCTCCAAAATTACTGCCGCCGTTTTGGAGGTTATTTTTTCTATATCCTCCCAATTATTAAATTGAATGGGATGGCAATCGGGGATAAGCGGTTCAAATGGTTTTTTACGCTCTTCATAATCCATTACACTCATGGAACCCATGGTATTGCCATGGTAAGCGTTGTGGGCAAAGAGAATTTCGGTACGCCCTGTGGCTCTACGGGCAAGTTTTAAAGAGGCTTCAATAGCTTCGGTACCACTATTTACTAAATAGGTGGTGTTTAATGAATTGGGGAGATGTTGTGCCAATAATTTTGAAAGAGCAACGGAGGGTTCTTGAACATATTCTCCATAGACCATTACATGGGCGTATTTGTCTATTTGCTCCTTAACAGCCTTAACCACTGCGGGATGGCAATGCCCTAAGCTACATGCCGAAACGCCCGCCACAAAATCGAGGTGCGCTTTCCCAGAAGTATCATAAATATAACTGCCTTTGGCAAGGGAAACCTCCATCGCCAAGGGGTGTGGCGTAGTTTGTGCTTGATATTTTAAGAAGTCTTTGAGCATCACATCCCCCTATCCCCTTTCAAAGGGGGAATTAATTTGTTTTTCATTTTGCTGTTCCAAAGAGTCTGTTTTTTGCGTCTTAAATCTAGGGTCATCTTCCCTGTTTTGAAGATCTTTTGGTTTTAGTTTAGAGGCTTCTGGTAATATGATATCCTCTTCTTTTAAATCTTCAAAAAATTCGCCTTCGTCTTCGGGTAATGGGATTCCTTGTATTTTGGGAAGGATAGGCACTGGTTTTCCTTTAAATAAGTCCTGTTTAGTTAGTAAACGTTCCTCACCTCGCCAAATAAATCCTTTTAACAATCGCACATTTTCTGGAAATTGGGAAGGGGGATATACTTTTCCTGGGACTTTTTTCAAAAAGCGTATTCCTATAATCTTTTGGTTTTCTAAATACAATTGAATGGAGCTTGA
The DNA here is from genome assembly GCA_041392205.1 of Flavobacteriaceae bacterium. GTDB lineage: Bacteria > Bacteroidota > Bacteroidia > Flavobacteriales > Flavobacteriaceae > Halomarinibacterium. The sequence continues at coordinate 91,151 of JAWKMO010000004.1, forward strand.
GGTATTGTTGTTAATACCCACCAATTCCTCTTTGTCGTTTCGGGAGTAGAAAATGACTTCGGTATTTTTTATAATAGTTACGGTATCTAATTGGTTTTTTGTAAAGAGTCCAATAAGCCGTTCCCCCTTTACTTGGTTATATCCTGCGCTGTCCTTTTGCACTAAAAAAGCATTGTTAAATAATTTTAAGGTGTCCAATTCGTCGGTTACTTTATTATTTATAAGATGAATGGTATCTCCGGTCATTTGATTTTCGCCACTCCAAAGAATAGGTTCCCGGAGCATTTTAGTAATTCCAAGTTTTTCATTTACATAAATAGAATCACACTTTCCACTAGTAGGTTCTTCCCCTTCTAATCCTTGTTTAAACATTCGGGCTTGGTAAAATCCTTTAATGATTCTATTTTCTGGTTTTCCTGTAACCCTAAGCGTATCTGCGTGAACATAGACCGAATCATTTTCCTGAAGGGTTACCGCTACGGCTCTTTTGGTTATAAAAACGGAATCTTGTTCTCTAAAAACTTCGGCGTAATGCCCTCTAATAATACTTTTATTTAGTGTATCCAGGACTTTAATATTATTTGTAGCTGAAGCAAACCCTGTATTTCTATCAAAATAAATACTATCGCCATATAAAATGCGATTTTGGTAATCTACCCGGGAGTTTTTAACAAAATGCCCTGTATTGTTTCGAGTGTTGTAATAGCCCCGTTCGCAATATACGGTACTTGTTTCACTCACTATTTTGGATTCTCCATACAAATAGGCCCCTCCAGTTTCTGAATAAAAATCTAACTGAGGAGAATACACAGTATATTTTGGGTTTTCTATTTTTACATCAGATAAAAACTGATATTTTTTGGTCTCCGCAAAATAGCGTCCAATCCTACTGGTTAAAACACTTGCAGTATCTCTAACGATCCCTCCCGTGCGATAATACGCTTGTTGTTTTATCCTGTCAAAATAGAGCGTATCGGTTTGCAATGTGGTTTGGGGTTCGGTTAACATCACCTCGCCAGCAACAAAAGCAAAGGAGGTGTTTCCGTTGTATTCTCCATATTTGCTAGTCATTGTCATTGTATCTCCTTGAGAAATACGAACCATGCCATAGGCTTTAACAAAATTTTCTTTAAAATACACAAAGGCTTGGTCGCACCACATTTCTACGCCTTCGTGAACGATATATACCTGTCCTGCTTCATCACGAGTATAAATTATGGCTTCAGGAAATTCTGGTTTTTTTTCAAAATAACCAGATTTTACTAATACTTTGGTCGTTTTTGTGGTGTCAATAATTTTTACCTGAGCTTGGGAAGTTATTCCGAAGAAAAGGAAAAGTAGAAAAAATATGTAGTTTGATATTTTCAATAAAGAGATATGTTTACAGTGAACGAAAATACCAGCAAAAACTTATTCCCTATAAATGGTTTGTGTTCTATCGGGTCCTACGGAAACAATTTTAATAGGCACTTCCAATTCCTTTTCAAGAAAAGCGATGTACTCATTCAATGCTTTTGGAAATTGTGAAGCGTCGTTCATTTTTGTTAAATCTTCTTTCCAGCCAGCCATTTCGGTATAAATTGGAGTTACATTTTCTTCTTCAATATTATAGGGAAGGTGGGTAATAGTTTCTCCTTTATATTTGTAGGCAGTAGCTACTTTTAATCGGTCAAAGCCACTTAACACATCGCCTTTCATCATCATTAGTTGTGTGACACCATTTACTTGCACAGCATATTTTAATGCGACCAAATCTAGCCAACCACAACGTCTTGGACGACCTGTGGTAGCACCAAATTCATTTCCCACACGCCCCATGGTTTTTCCATAATCGTCAAACAACTCGGTAGGGAAGGGGCCGCTTCCTACACGGGTGGCGTATGCTTTAAAGATTCCTATAACCTCCTTAATTTTATTAGGGGCAATTCCAAGTCCTGTGCAAGCACCGGCTGCCGTAGTATTGGAGGAAGTAACATAGGGATAGGTTCCAAAATCAATATCTAATAGCGATCCCTGTGCACCTTCGGCAAGGATTGTTTTGCCGGCTTTTTGCGCTTGAAAGAGATATTCTTCACTATCGATAAACTGAAGTTCTCTAAGGGTATCAATGGCTTTAAAAAAGTCGCTTTCAAGTTCTTCAAGATTGTACTGTATGTCTACATTATAAAAAGCAATCATGGCTTCATGCTTGTTGGCTAAGGCTCTATATTTTTCCTTCCAGTCGGCCAGTTCGATATCCCCTACACGAATACCGTTGCGTCCTGTTTTATCCATATAGGTTGGGCCAATTCCTTTTAAGGTAGAGCCAATTTTTGCTTTCCCCTTGGAAGCTTCACTGGCGGCATCTAAGAGTCTGTGTGTTGGTAAAATAAGGTGTGCTTTTCTTGAAATAAGAAGCTTTTTCTTGAAATCGATTTTAAATTTTTCTAGGTTTTGTAATTCCTTTTTAAAAATAACAGGATCTATAACAACGCCATTGCCCACTAAGTTAATAGAATTTTCATGAAAAATACCACTAGGTATGGTATGCAATACGTGTTTTATTCCGTCAAATTCTAAGGTATGTCCTGCATTGGGACCTCCTTGAAAACGAGCAATAATATCGTAATTTCTAGTAAGTACATCAACAATTTTCCCTTTTCCTTCGTCTCCCCACTGGAGTCCCAATAATAAATCTACTGCCATAAATGTGTATTAATTTTCCGACTTTTTTTCGGTCGATTTTCGTTTTCCATAGAAATACAAAGAATGTTTTGTTATTTCAATATCGAAAACTTCTTCAATGGTTTTTTTGATGGTTTGTATGCGAGGGTCACAAAATTCGATTACTTCCCCATTAGAGAGAATCACATGGTCATGTTGTTTATCGAAATACGATTTCTCGTAATGGGCTTGATTTTGCCCAAATTGGTGTTTACGAACCAAACCGCATTCCAAGAGTAACTCGATAGTGTTGTACAAGGTGGCGCGGCTTACACGATATTTTTTGTTTTTCATATTGATATACAAAGACTCAATATCGAAATGATCGTTATGTTGATAAATTTCTTGAAGTATAGCAAATCGTTCGGGTGTTTTTCGGTGTGCTTTTTCTTCAAGAAAGTCTGTAAAAACCTGTTTTACTATAGCTTGGTTGTTTATCTCGCTTTGTGTGCTCATAAGTACTGGGCAAAGTTATGTATTTTAAACTCTTGTAACTTTATCAATACCATTTATTTTTTTGATGTTTTTAACCAAGTTATCAAGGATGGCTTTATTTTTTACCATAACAATAATTTTTCCAGTAAATGTTCCACCATTTGTGTCGAAATGAACACTTTTCATGTCAATATGAAGGTTGTTAGAAATAATTTTGGTTACGTTATTTACTAAGCCCATGGTGTCTATCCCCGAAATTAATAAAACGGCTTTAAACTCTTGCTGGGTAGAATCGATCCATTTTGTTGCAATAATTCGGTACCCATAATTGCTTTGAAGTTGTATGGCATTAGGGCAGTTTTTTTTATGTACTTTAATTCCTTCGTTTATGGTTACAAACCCAAAAACATCGTCTCCCGGAATAGGATTGCAGCATTTGGACATTTTATAGTCCAGTTTTTCCTCTTCTTTTCCGAAAACCAATTGGTCGTATTTAATACTGAGCTCTTCTTTGTTTAGATCCTCTGGTGCGCTGGGTTTTCGAATTCTATTTTTAAAGAAACTCATAAACGCATTGCTACGTGAGGCAGCAAAATCCTTCAGCATTTGGTTATCGATAATGCCGGCACCCACTCTATAAAAAAGATCTAAGCTTGTTTTTAATTTGAAATAATTTACCAGTTGGTTAACCGTTTTTTCATCTAAAGTTATTTTTAAAGATTTCAGTTTTCGGGTTAGCACTACTTTACCTTCTGCAGCGAGTTCTTTTTGTTCATCTTTAAGGGAAGATTTAATTTTTGAGATAGCTCTTGCGGTTGTTACATAATTAAGCCAGTTGGCAGAGGGTTTCGATTTTTCTGAAGTAATTACTTCTACTTGGTCACCACTCTTTAACTCGTGGCTTAATGGGGTGAGTTTGCTATTTACTTTTGCCCCTCTGGTATGCAAGCCCACTTCGGTATGCACGTGGAAAGCAAAATCTAGGGCTGTGGCTCCTTTGGGAAGTGAATATAAATCTCCTTTGGGAGAAAACACAAAAATCTCCTTTGCGTATAAATTGAGTTTAAAATTTTCTACAAAGTCTACGGCATTTATTTCAGCGTTTTCGAGAGTGTCTTGTAACTTGTTAAGCCAGTCGTCTAGTCCGCCATCTTCTTTTTCGTTGTTTTTGTATTTGTAATGAGCTGCATAACCTTTTTCGGCAATTTCATTCATTCGATGGCTTCTAATTTGCACTTCCACCCAACGCCCTTTGGGACCCATTACGGTTATATGAAGGGCCTCATAACCCGTCGATTTGGGTGAGGAAATCCAATCGCGAAGTCGTGTGGGATTGGGCCGAAAATGATCGGTTACAATCGAATAGATTTTCCAAGCAAGGAATTTTTCGTTTTCGGGATCACTTTGGTAAATAATTCGTAACGCAAACTTATCGTACACCTCATCAAAACTTACGTTTTGGGTTGTCATTTTTCTTCGGATTGAAAAAATGGATTTGGGGCGACCTTTTATTTCATAATTCAATTTTTCGGCATCCAAAGAATCGCGTATTACTTTTGAAAAAGCCTCAATATAAGCATCTTGCTCTTCTTTACTTTCTTTTATTTTGCTTAAAATATCATGATAAACATCGGGTTCGGTATATTTTAAACCCAAATCTTCCAATTTGGTTTTAATGTTATAAAGCCCTATTCTGTGCGCTAAAGGAGCATAAATGTAGAGTGTTTCTGAAGCAATTTTTACTTGCTTCGCAGGTGCCATGGAATCCATGGTTTGCATATTATGTAATCGATCGGCAATTTTTATGATAATTACTCGAATGTCCTCATTTAATGTGAGTAACATTTTTCTAAAATTTTCAGCTTGAAGCGATACATCACTTTGATATTCTAGGGCCGAAATTTTGGTAAGACCATCCACAATACGAGCGATGGTGTCGCCAAATAAACGTTCAATATCTAAGAGCGTGTAGGGAGTATCCTCCACCACATCATGCAACAATGCCGCTGCGATAGAAGTAGCATCCAAACCAATTTCAGAAGCCACAATTTTTGCTACTGCAATAGGATGAAAAATATAGGCTTCGCCGCTTTTTCTACGTTGCTCTTTATGGGCATCTACTGCCACATCAAACGCCGAACGAATCAATTTTTTATCGGCAGCAGAAAGCGTACGGTAACTAATTTTTAATAGCTCCTTATACTGCTTGGTTATTTTTTTATTTTCTTCTTCAATGAGGGCTTCTGTCATACACTAAAAGTACAACTTTGGTTGGAATTTTACAATGCCTAATGTTTAATGAATAATTTTGTTTAAGACTGGAGGAAAGGCCCAAAACCCAAGACCCAAAACGCAAAACCCAAGACCTATAACCTAACTACCCCCCCTTTTCTTTTAACAATGTTTTTGTAGTCCCATTGTATGGTTTTCGATTTATCTAGCCAACGTTGCAGTTGAGATTCATCAATTTCTGAAACGTTATTATAAAAAACAGAAGCATCTTTAAATTTTCCTCCCCGAACGTTTAGCCCCTCTTCCTCAAAACTGGCACCACTCCAAAACATGAGTCGGATCCCTTTTTTCTGTTTGCTATAGCCTACAATGGGGTTTTCGTCTAGAAACCAAACAGGATGCCCATGCCAAATTTTAGACTCGGCTTCGGAAAGATGTTGATTAATGAGTTGTTGTAATCCATCGCAAATGGCTTGGTCTTCTTGGGTTTGGGAGGTGTTGTAAATGGCTATGGGGTTCATAATTGATTCCTTTTAAGATACTATTTTCCCAAATTCCTAAACCGCTGCAAGAGAGTAGGATGCGAATAATGCATAAATACATAGGCTGGATGTGGTGTGAGGTTGCTCAAGCTATTTTTGGACAGTTTTTTTAAGGCTGAAATCAGAGGTTGGGCGGCGAAGGTATTTTTGGCATAGTCATCTGCTTCGTACTCAAACTTTCGTGAAAGGAGATTCATAAATAATCCGGTGATTTCAGAAATGGGAGTATATAAAATTCCGAAGGTAATCAACCCTATATGAAACGAAGGATTTGAAACCCCCAAGGCTTCCGAAAAAATGGGCAATCCCACAAAAAGGGAAAGCAGCCAAAAGGTAATACCCATCGTAATTGTAGAAGCAAAAAGATTGTAAATAATGTGTTTCCTTTTGTAATGCCCCACCTCGTGCGCCAACACGGCTACTATTTCTTCATCTTCCAAATCGTTGATTAAGGTATCGTATAAGGTGATGCGTTTTTCCCTCCCGAAGCCCGAAAAATAGGCATTGGCTTTGGTGCTTCGTTTGGAGCCGTCTATGACAAAAATGTTTTGCAAACTAAAACCCACTTTGGTAGCATAGGCTTCTATTTTTGTTCGCAAGGAGCCTTCTTGCAAGGGAGTTTGTTTATTGAACAGCGGTACAATTAACCGTGCGTAAAATAGATTCAAGAAAATGGAAAAAAGAATCACAATCCCCCAAGCATAGAGCCAGAAATAGGCGCCTGTGGTTTGATAAAACCAAATGATTAAAGATAACATTCCGCCGCCTAAAACGGCTGCCATCAACCAGCCTTTCAGTTTATCCAATAAGAACGTTTGTAGGGTAGTTTTGTTAAAACCGTATTTCTCTTCAATCACAAAGGTGTGGTAATACGCAAACGGGGTGCTAAGAATATCACTTGCCAGCATAATTATTCCGAAGAAAATAAGGGCAATAATAATTTCATTTTCAGAAAAGGAACGTGCGAGTTGGTCGACAAATTCAAATCCGCCCAAAAAGAAAAAGAAAAGGGTTGCTATTAATGAAATTGTGGAGGTAACTATCCCAAATTTAAATTTTTCCTTTTTGTAGCGTTGCGATTTTTGATATTCCTCATAATCGTAAACATCGTTGAGTTCTTCCGGAAGGGCGTCGTTGAAATGTTTTGCATTAAAATAATCTAATAGCGTATCCATCAAAAAATTAATAACCAATAGGAAAATGATGATGTAAAAAAGGGTATTTGCAGACATAGGTGTTTTGTAAGTTTCAAAAATACAACATCCCCCTTAATCCCCCTTCAAAGGGAAAATTTATTATATAAAATTGCGTTGCCGTTTCGCTTCAAATATTAAAATTCCTGCTGCCACTGAAACATTCATAGAGTCAATCTCGCCCTGCATAGGGATAATAACATTTTGTGTGCTATTTTCTAGCCACTCGTTGGAAAGCCCATCGGCTTCAGTACCAACAACTATGGCAGTAGGTTTGGTAAAATCGCAGTCTGAATAATTCTTAGATGCTTGTAATGCAGCACCGTAAATAGCGATCTCCTTTTCTTTTAAAAAGGCTATAATTTCTGAAGTGGTGCCCGTCGCTATTTGATTGGTAAACACACAACCCACACTGCTTCGTATGATATTGGGATTGTACATATCGGTTTTGGGATTGGCAATGAGTACCGCATCTACCTTTGCAGCATCTGCGGTGCGAAGCAAGGCTCCAATGTTTCCCGGCTTTTCAGGCGCTTCGGCTACTAAAATGAGTGGGTTTTCATTTTTGAATTGCAATGCAGAAAGGTGTAAATCCTTAGACTTACAGAGCGCTATCACCCCCTCAGTAGAAGAACGATAGGCTATTTTTTCATACACTTCTTTGGAAACTTCGATGCTTTCAAAAGAAGTTTTAATTAATTTTTGAAGCTTTATTAATTCTTCTTCGGTAATTATTTCAGCACAAAACAATAGGCTTTCAGTCTCAAAACCTCCTTTAATAGCCATCCCAATTTCTCGTTGTCCTTCTACTACAAAAAGGCCTTGTTTTTTTCGCTCGCGGGATTTTTCAGAAAGCAATAACACTTGCTTGATTAGGGGGTTTTGAAGGCTGGAGATGTGTTTGTGCATAAATGCAAAATTACGATTATTAATTTCAGTATCTTGTGCAAAAAATTAAGGGAATGAAAAAATTTCTATTTATCTTATTTTTGGGTTTTTCTAGTTCTTTAACGTTTGCGCAAGTGGTGGCAGGGGTTCCCGATGATTTGGTTGAATGCGATGTAACTAATCCAGGAGATCAAACTGAAGTTTTCGACCTAACACAAACCGAAGAAGCTATTATTAATGGGCAAAGCAATGTTGTAGTTACGTATCACCTTACTTCTGGTGATGCTTTAAGCGGTTTTAATGCGCTTCCTAATCCAGAGGGCTACACCAACATTGCTAATCCGGAGCCCATATTTGCCCGATTGCAAAGTACTGCTGGTCAAGGATGGAGCATTACTTCATTTAGTTTGATTGTCCCCCTAATTGCCGAGATACAAAATCCTCCCCAAGATCTTTTTGTAAATGATGGCGATGGAAATTCGCAAGGAATTTTCGACCTAACGGTTAATGAAGCAACCGTTCTTGGGAATCAAGACCCTTTTAATTTTCAGTTTTCCTATTACGAATCTTTAGCAAATGCATCGAATTATACCAACCCCATAACCAATCCTGAAAACTATCAAAACAGTAGTAATCCGCAGACTATTTATGGAAGGATTGATGCCTTACAATTAGGGTGTCAATTTACCCTTTTTCAATTCTCCCTTCAGGCGGATGGGCCCCTGGGCACTTCTGAAAATTCTTTTGAGGAAGATTTTCGTCTGTATCCTAATCCTAGTAAAAATAACATAACGATGTTTTCAAAAACATTTGTTTCTGAAGTATCACTAAAAATTTATACCCTTTCGGGCATGAAGGTATTTTCTGAAAGGTTCCTTCCTAATGCTGGAAAAATTTTGATAGACCTAACTCCTTTTGAATCGGGGATTTACGTTATTCAAATTTCTTCGGAAGGGAATTCGATAACTAAGAAATTGATAAAAGTATAAAGCTTAGTTGCTCTTTAATAGATGGTACTTAAATAGCGTATTGAAAATTTCATAAAAAGTTTCGTCTTGCAATTCATCGCCAATGCTCATATTGGTCATAAGTATTTTACCTATGCCATTTTCAGGAGAAAAATAGAGAAGCACGTTGGTGCCAAAATCATTACCGGCATGACCTATACAACAGGGGAATGACAAATCCCAGCATAGACCATCAGGCATATCCATGAGTTTCGATTGCTTACTCATCATTTCGTTAAAAGATGCTTTTGAAAGTAAGCTACTTTCGCCTTCATATCCTTTCATCATTTCTTGGGTATAATTGATTAAATCGTTGGTATTGCTATATAAACCTCCATCCGGATACGAAATAATGCTGTATTTGGGCAGTTCATTTTTCAATTCGTTGTAATAGGTAACATGGTTCCAAGTTTTTGCGGTTTCCAAATCCCAAGTGGAATGATTCATTCGCAAGGGGTCTAAAATATTTTTCTGTGTGTATTCATGATAAGGGGTTTTTGTTACCGTTTCAATAATGTAGGCTAAAAGTGTTGCCCCTAAATTGCTGTATTCGTAATTTGCACCGGGTCTTTCATTTAAAAAAACACTCTTTTCATACCATTTTCCATGTATTGTTAATTTATTTTCTAAAAATTCTTGCAAGCTTAAAGGTTCTGTGTGATTAAATTTATGCAAGATAGGAGTATAAGCTTCTGGAAAATCTTCTTTTCTCAAAGGGTTTTCAAAGCGATAGCCTTCATCAGAATTTTCAGTGCTTCCAATGGAGGAAGTATGTGTTGCTAATTGCCTTAAAGTAATAACACTCTCTGGAAAATAAGGATTTTTAACTTGAAAAGGCAAATAAGTATTGATGTCATCATCCAGCCCAACCAAACTATCTTCTACAGTTCTCATTAGTGCAATCCCAATAAGTGTTTTACTCACTGAAGCAATTATCTGAACATGTTCAGGCGTATACGGTTTCTTCTCTTTTAGATCTGCAAATCCAAATCCATGGTTAAACAAAATAGTATCTTTTGTAAAAATGGCGGTTACAAAACCAGGCAGTACATTTTTGTTTTGTAAAACCATTAAATCATTTTGAAGTGAGTCAATAGCATTTACATCCATCTCAATAGTTTCAGAAAGTATCTTGTTTTGGTCTTTTTTAAAGCTATTATGACAGCTAAGAGCAAAAAATATTAAAATAGAAATGAATAACCCGATGACTAATTTTCTCATGATTAAATTATTCCTTTAAAATTACATTCGCCTCCTTCTCTTTGGAAACAAAGTGATAATTGATAATCGATTTTTCCTCAGTAACAGTAAATTCTCCCAGTTCAAAGGAACGATACTTTTCTTTCGGAACTAAAATTTCAATCTCCCAATCGGGTTGTATTTGTACTACTTTTATCGTCGTTTTTCCGTCCTTTTTTGAAAAATAGACCGATATTTCATTATCTCCCACTTGCACATTTTCAAGGGAGGCGTCGTTCCATTCGGCTGGCATTTGTGGAGAAATCACCACCCGTTTATTTGCTGCATCGGGTTGTATCCCAAAAAACTGTTCCACAATAGGTACCGCATAGCTGTAGCTATTCCATGCTTGGGTCATCATTCCGTAATCGGGTGACACTTCATAGATACTTCCCGGTAAGGCATAGCTAAAGGTTCGGGTCATTCGTTTTAAATAATTTAAAGCCTTATCGGGTCTACCGTAGTTATTTTCAGCCACAATTTGAACTCCCGTAGGCAGGGTCATTACCGCCCCAGTGTACGAAAAAATTTTACTTCCCTTAAAGCTCCCCTCATCACTTCCGGCAGAGGCATCACGGTCAATTCCTGTAACAAACATCCCAAACGGATTGGCAAATTGTTCTGCAGTATTCAAGGCTTTTATAGCTTTGTCTTGGGGTGCAATCTCAACTTCCATAGGCGTATTAACCACCCAATTGTGGTGCAACACAAAAGGACGAGATTCTTTAGAAGGGTTTTTTAAAATAGCCTCTCGGGTTTGTTTTAATTCGGAAACCGCCCAAGGTTTGTTTAACGTATCGGCTCTTGTAATGGCATCTTCAATTAACTGTAAAGCTTGCTCGTCGGTCCCAATAAAATCGGCATAACTGCTAAATTCCTCATTCCAAAACTTGGCATTGATACTTCCTTTTAACTGACTAGCTAAAAGTTCATATTGTCTTGCTTTTTTCGTCTCTCCTAATTCCATGGCAATTTTTGCAGCATCTTTAAAAGATTTTTGAGTATAAGCCGCAACGTCAATCATTTCGCTATCTAATCCATGAATTTCCATCATCCCAAAACCATCGGGGAAAAGGTTTTTATTGGCATCTTTTTCTTTTAACAACCAATCTAGCCCATTTTGTATTGTTGGATAGTATTTTTCAAGAAATTCCTTATCACCATTCCATTGATATATTTTCCAAATAAGCGATGCAAATTGAGGCGTTTCGTTAATATTACCAGGATTAAAAACAGCTCCGTTGGTACTCATTTCGTGTATAATTCTTCCGTTTCCGTTTACAGCATTTGAAACACTATCTAATAATTTTAGGGTGTTGTAAACAGCATCCGTTTGCCCAACAGCCATATAGCCTTGCAGCGCATATTCACTATCAACGCCAAACCACCAGGGATAATCGGGCAGTCCTGCACCCATACCAGAACCTATTTCGGGAACCGTACGCACCAACCAATCGCAGTTATATTTAAGCCATTCAAAAGTTTGATTGATGTTCGTATCGGGGGTGGTAAGTTTTGTTTTAGTAGCCAAAGTTTCGTACCGATTTCTTTTTTCTGAAAGATAATTGGGCCAATTGTTTTGAAGGTCTTTATAGGTAGTTAGGGCTTCTTCTTCAGAAATATATGATCCTGTAATATAAAAATTTACAGCTTTTGTTTCATTTTTTGAAAGTTTGATATTGTAAAGTAATTTTTCTGATGCACCGTTTGGATTATTAAAATCATAGTCCCCTAACAAGCTAGCTTCTGAATAATAATCGCTTCCTATGATAGAAAACCAAGGATTATTTTCATCTTTAAATATTACTAACCCAAGATCTTTTTTGAAAGTACTCTTGTCTTTCCCATCTATCATATTTGTCCTTTCTCCTAGCCATGTGGGACGAAGGTCTGAATATGCAGTGAAGTTAATCTCTAGCTCTTTTTCAGAAGCATCGGTATTTTTAATTAATAACTGTACTACCATTCCTTCTTTTCCATCGGGAACAAACTGCCAGCGCTCAATTTCTAACCCTTTTTCTTTTCCATTAAAGGTGTGTTTATTAGCAAAAGGATAGTTAGTAAATTGAATTGCTTTATTTAAGGTTAGGGTTTCATTACCTATCGAAATTGTAATATCAAAACCATCCATTAATTTAATAGGGTGATTCCAGATACCGCCCATTTCCCCTTGAATGTGCCATCCTAATGGAGGAAAAGAACCGTCCTGATGGCCTACCATATAGACCCTGTCTCCTGCAGTGACCATGGGAGAGTTGAGGTATTCCGATTTTCCTGTAATAGATGGAGACCCATTAACAAAATCTGAAAAATTAACTATTTTTTGATTTGAACAACTAACAATAATACTAGTAAGAAAAGTAAAAAGGATAAACTTCATAACATCAAATTTTGTAGGAACCAAGATAAAAAAAACAGCCCATTAATTGGGCTGTCAATTATTATGGATATTTTTTGAATTTATTCTTGTCCAAATTTCGCTGCATAGCGTTTCCACAGTTCGGTTTGGTGGGTTTCTAAAGAAACTTCCCTTCCATCGATAAAAGCGTGGGTAACTCTATTGGTTCGCATATCTAATGCATCGCCATCGCTTACAAATAAAGTAGCACTTTTGCCCACTTCAAGAGTTCCGTAGTCTATATCTATTCCTAAAATTTTTGCTGTGTTAGAAGTGATTAATTTTAAAGCCTCTTCTTTTTCTATTCCTTGTCCAGCTACTTGTCCGGCATAAAATGGAAGATTACGTGTATTCATGCGTTCCATGCCACCGCGCGAATTTAAACTTACCGTTAATCCGCCCTCTGCTAGGAGTTTTGGTAATTTATAGGGTAAATCGTAGTCATCATCGTCTCTATCTGGCGTTGAATGCACTCTATCAACAATCACAGCAACATTGTTTTGCTTCAAAAATGGAATAATTTTATAGGCTTCATATCCACCTACTAACACCACATTTTGAATGCCCGCATCTTTGCAAGCGGTAATCCCGTCCATTATTTCTTTTTCACCTTGGGCATAGAGATATCCTTTTTGGGAACCGTCAAATAACCCTTGCATGGCTTTGTAGCCTTCATTTACTGAAGTAGTATTGGATGTGCCATAGGCTTTTGCATTGGCAACATACGATTTAAAAGCATCGGTATCTTTTTCATAATCTTTATTGGGTTTCCAACCACGGTCTTCACCCATCCACCAACGACCACGACGGTAGGTGTTAGGCCAATGGATATGAACCCCTTCATCTACCTTTACTGCAGCATCTTCCCAATTCCAAGCATCTAATTGTACCACAGAAGAAGTTCCAGAAATCGCTCCACCTTGCGGCGTGATTTGTGCTAACAACACACCGTTAGGGCGCATACTCTCCACCACTTTACTTTCGGCGTTGTAGGCAATTAGACTTCGAATGTTAGGAATAAAATCTCCTATTTCATCGTCGTCATTGGTAGCTCGAACAGCGTCAATTTCTACCAATCCTAAAGAAGAAACCGGTGCGATGATTCCTGGGTAGATATGTTTTCCAATAGCTTCAATCATACGACCTTGCCTTCTAGTAGTTCCTTGTCCTACTTCAGTAATTTTACCATTTTCAAAAACGATAAAACCATTCTCAATGACATTTCCATTACCAATATGTAGGGTGGCACCTGTTAGTATGATTATTTCAGATTGCTCTAGTGCAGGGGTTTGTTGGGCCCAAGTATGAAGCCCAAAACTGATAGTTGTTATTAAGAGTACGTTTTTTAAAATTCTCATAAGTGGCTTAGTTTAGGGTTTCACATTCAAAATCGATTTTGTCTTTTTTCATGGGTTCTCGAGTTTTCCCACCACCCGATTTTTCTTGAAGCATCATTTTTATCAATTTGTTTTTTTCAGCTTTAATTGCTTCACGTTTTGCTTTATCGGCTTCCAAATCGAAATACACAGCACCCTCGATAATGGTTTTTTCAGCTTTTGCATAAATGGAGAGGGGATGGGCTGTCCACAATACCAAATCGGCATCTTTTCCCTCTTTAATACTTCCTGTTCGGTTATCTAAATGAAGCAATTTTGCAGGATTTATGGTGACCATTTTCCAAGCTTCTTCTTCGGTCATTCCACCATATTTAATGGTTTTTGCGGCTTCTTGATTTAATCTTCTCGACATTTCATCATCATCACTATTGATGGCTGTGGTAACTCCAGCGCGAGTCATAATAGCAGCATTGTAAGGGATGGCATCGTTCACTTCATATTTGTAAGCCCACCAATCGCTAAAGGTAGAACCACCCACTCCGTGTGCTGCCATTTTATCGGCCACTTTGTAACCTTCCAAAATATGGGTAAAGGTGTTTACCTTAAAGTTGAATTTTTCAGCCACTTTCATCAGCATATTGATTTCGCTTTGCACATAACTATGGCAACTTATATACCGTTCCCCATTTAATATTTCGGCGAGCACTTCCAGTTCTTCATCATATCGATACGATTTTCCACTTTTCTTTAAAGCATCGTATTCTTTTGCTCTATTAAAATAGTTTACATATAGTTGTTCTACCCCCATACGAGTTTGTGGAAAACGATTAAAACTTTGCCAGTTGCTTTGTTTTACATTTTCTCCTAGGGCGAATTTTATAAATTTAGGACTGTTGCTATAAATAAGACCATCGGCATCTTCCCCCCATTTTAATTTTATGATGGCAGAGCGACCGCCTATAGGATTTGCCGAGCCGTGTAAAATCTGTACACTGGTAACACCCCCTGCCAGATTTCGGTAGATGTTGATGTCTTCGGGGTTAATGACGTCTTCAATTTTTACTTCAGCAGAAGAATTTTGTCCCCCTTCATTAATGGTTAATGCGGCAATATGGGAGTGTTCATCTATAATTCCAGCGGTAAGATGTTTTCCTGTGGCATCGATAACTACAGCACCGCTATCGTTAAGATTTTTACCTATTTTTTCAATCTTACCGTTTTTCACCAAGACATCGGTATTTTCAAGAATACCACTAGCTTCACTCGTCCAAACCGTTGCATTTTTAAACAGCATATTTTGGGCTTTCGGCTTTGTTGTAAATCCATAGCCTACGTTGGGGTAGGTTAGGGGCACTATTTCGGGAGTGGATTTTTCGTCTTTAGGGTCTTTTTTATCATTTTCTTTTGCAGCTGCTGTTCTTACTGCCGTAAAGGAAGTCTCAACACCGTTTGGGAGGACTAAACGCCCATTAAAACTAGTTCCAGAACTTGGTATCATTGCGGTGGCTCGACTTATTTCTTTCGATTTTTCGTCTTCAAAAGAAAAAACGATCCAGTTATTTTCATAACTAAACTTGGCTGGATATTTTGTGCTGTCTTGTGTTATTTCAATTTTAGGTTTTGAAATATCTCCTGAGAGTGTCATTTCATAATTTTTTCCGCCCGCAGAAAGGGAGTAAATACCACGGATATCTTTTTGATCTTTATTGTTAATGATGTGCTTTTTTCCTTGCACCCAATTTTCAAATAGGGTAGTTTCTTTATCGAAAATATCGCCCGAAGTGATTAAAAAATTGGCCCATTTTCCACTTTCAAGCGTACCCAATGTATTGCTCTGTCCTAAAAGGGAAGCAGGAATGGTCGTTAATGCTTCGAGGGCTTTGGTTTTATTGAAACCATAATCAATAGCTTTTTGAAGGTTTTTTGAAAATTCTGAAACTTTATCCAATTTAAAAGTAGTTAAAGCGAAGGTAATTCCGTTATCGGCAAGTACTTTTGGGTTTTGAGGAGCTTGGTTCCACTCCCGCATATCTGCCAAATCGATGTACTTGGCAAAATAGGGGTCACTTACATCGTAAGCAGCAGGAAAGTTAATAGGGATAATGTATTTTGCATTGGTTTTTTTGATGCTTTCCAATGCTTCATATTCATCACCCCCCCCCACAATCACATAATTGATATTAAATTGATCGCCAATTTTATCGGCTCTTAGGTTATTGCCTTTATCCCCTGCTTCAAAAAAGGAAATTTGGTTTTTGTTTTCAATCATCGCTTCTAGTGAGCGGTCTTTTGTTTTACTATTTCCTTTCTCGTACCAACTCATATCATAATACATTTGGCGTAGTAATGCCATGGCGCCCATTAATGATCCTGGGTAGGATTGATCACTTTTCACACTTTTTGAAAATGAGAAGAATTGTCCAGACTGGTCATTTAAAATTCTAGTAGCATCCCCTGCTTCATCATTCAGGGCAATTAAAACACCGGTACCTCGTGCAATTCCGTCCATAAGGTGGGTATTTACAATGCCAAAACCAAGTTTGCGAAGTTCTTCTGCTTCTTTAGAAGTGTACTTAAAACTATCAATTCCTTTGTTTTCGGTCCTTATATGGTCGTTCCAATAGTAGCCTTCACGCGTAGCATCGTACTGTGGGGATCTACCGCCACCTTGCCTTTTGGGTTTTTCTATTCCGAAGCTAGAATAACTATCAATAAAAGAAGGGTACACATACTTACCTTGCAAATTTATAGTGATACTATTTTGCGGAACGGAAACATTCTTTCCGGAGGCAATAATTTTTCCATTTTGAATAAGGAGTGTTCCATTGGTAATGACTTGTGTTGGCGTAACATATAAAGTCGCATTTGTTAAGGCTACATAATTATTGTTTTCTTCTTTTACGCCGTCATTCTTGGGAAAATAATCTTGTGCGTTTGAGAATCCAATAAAGAGGAAAAACAATACGAAAAGGAGTGTTTTTTTCATTAGAGAATGGGTTGGTTAATTTAAGTATTAAAGATAGTAATGATACTTCGTTTTAGTTGAAAATGGGACTGTTTTAACAAGATGTTAAGAAAAGTTTATAACGGTTTATCTTCAAAGTAATTGACTACTAAAGCGACCATATAACTATAACTCTCAATACCTTTGCTTTGGTTGTTTGCTTTTAAAAATTGATCCCAAAAAAGTTTAGAAAAATTTTCAAAAGGATTTTTATAGGAAAGCCAAAACTCTCGCATTTCGCGATAACTTTCTAAAATACCAAAATTTACCGAAGGTAATATGGCTTCATAAGCGGGCATGTCTCTTCTGGCAAGTTCGTTTAAGCAATACCGCAACGCAAAAATATATCCTGTGTATTGTATGTAAGGATCTTCATTATGTAATGTAGCTAGTGTGGCAATAAAATTGGCTTCATTTTCGGCAGCATAGCCAATTTGATGGGCCTGTTCGTGACACGCCACGACGGGAAATTTGTAGCTTTTTATTAAATTATTTACTTGTGCTTCCCCTGTTAACGGGTTGTAATAGCCACTATATCCCATATAGGTTAATCCCAAGCTCCAGCCACTTTTTTTAATACTCATAGGGGAGTAGGCTAGATTGGGATATTCTTTTTCTAAATTTTTATATCCGTTTTTAGATTTTTCAAAAATAACTTTTTGTGAATACGGCAAATCTATTTTCATACTGTCTTTAAACCCTAGTGTACGATGAATTTCATTACTTTTTGCTACGAGCCTTCGGGTAGTGGTAAGTAATTCTTCAGTCGTGTAATCGTTATTTAATTGTAACGTTTGGTGTAAGGGTGGCCTTAAATAATTAAGTCCCCAAACCATATTAAAAGTAAAATACACTATGGAAAGCGTTGCCGCAATATCTATAAAAAAC
The DNA here is from genome assembly GCA_041392205.1 of Flavobacteriaceae bacterium. Taxonomy (GTDB): domain Bacteria; phylum Bacteroidota; class Bacteroidia; order Flavobacteriales; family Flavobacteriaceae; genus Halomarinibacterium. The sequence continues at coordinate 109,017 of JAWKMO010000004.1, forward strand.
CAAACGGGCTCTTTAACAAGTCGTTTAAAATTTTTAAAAAACCAACGGATAATTAATATCATCATTAATAGGTAAAAGATATCTCCTATTGAAAAAGGAATCCATCCAAAAACATATCGCAAAACACTTGAAATATAGGGGTAAATCCCTTGGCTGTAGTAGTTTTCTATGAATTCTGGAAAATGGCGAAGAATACGTAACAAAAAAAATTGGAGGATTAATAGAAGAGCTAGAATAAGGCGTGTTCTTTTTTGCATTTTCAAACATACAAAGAATTCTTTAACCTTTAATTTTCTAAAAGCAGAATAAAAAGTACTTTTGAAAAAGCTTAAAAACAAACTCATGAACGAAGCCATTCGAAATCTTGAACCTAAAGAAGTTTGGAACCATTTTGCCGATTTAAACGCGGTGCCTCGTGCTTCAAAAAAAGAAGAAAAAGTAATTCAGTTTATGAAAGATTTTGGGGCGAAACTTCATCTCGAAACTTTGGTAGATGACGTAGGAAACGTCATCATAAAAAAACCCGCAACAAAAGGCATGGGAGATCGAAAGCCTATTGTTATGCAATCGCATCTCGATATGGTTCATCAAAAAAATAAGGAGACCCATTTCAATTTTGATATACAAGGAATTGAAATGTATATAGATGGCGATTGGGTAAAAGCAAAGGGGACCACATTGGGAGCCGATAACGGATTAGGAGTTGCTACCATTATGGCTATTTTGGAAAGCAAAGACATCCCTCACCCAGCCTTAGAAGCCTTGTTTACCATTGATGAGGAAACGGGAATGACGGGAGCTATGGGTTTACAAGGCGGTTTGCTTAAAGGTGAAATTTTATTGAATCTCGATACCGAAGAAGACGATGAAATAGGAGTTGGATGTGCAGGAGGGGTGGATGTTACGGCTACGGGCAGCTATAAGGAAGTGTCCCCAGCGATAAATTGTGAAGGGTATAAAATCGTACTAAAAGGATTGCAAGGCGGTCATAGTGGAATGGATATTCATAAAGGTTTGGGTAATGCCAATAAATTAATGAATAGAGTTTTATATGCAACGGCATCGTTTATTGAAATTGGCCAAATTCAAGGAGGTAGTTTGCGAAATGCTATTCCGCGGGAAAGTGAAGTGATTGTTGCTGTTTCTTCGGAAGACCGAAATGATTTTAAAGATGCTTTCGAAAAGATTAAAGAAATTATTTTAAAAGAGTATCACCCTATTGAGCCTACACTATCCATCACTTTGGAAACAATAGATCCCCCAACAAGGGTTATGAGTATTAATGATGCTCAAAAATTTTTACACGCTATTTATGGAATCCATAATGGGGTTTTTAGAATGAGTCCTGCCATAGAAGGATTGGTAGAAACCTCTAATAATGTGGCGAAAATTACCGTAGGTAAAGGAAATATAAAAGTGGAATGTCTAACACGTTCCTCGGTGGAATCTTCAAAAGAAGATATCGCCCAAGGGTTGAAAGCAGTATTTAATTTAGCAGGATATGAAGTTACTTTTTCTGGAGCCTATCCGGGTTGGGCTCCTAATAGTAATAGTGCTATTTTAAAAGTAATGGAAGGTATTTATCAAAAAATGAATGGAGAAAAAGCCCACGTGGCGGCATGCCATGCCGGTTTGGAATGTGGTATTTTAGGGCAGCACTACCCAGAAATGGATATGATATCTTTTGGGCCAACCATTAAAGGAGCGCATTCACCCGATGAAAGAGCTTCCATATCTTCCACTCAACAGTTTTGGAAATTTGTACAGGAAATCTTAAAGCATATTCCCAAAAAAATATAACACCAAAGCCACTCTTAGAGTGACTTTGGTGTTATAAAAGGGGTTCAAACGTATTATTCTACGACTTCTACCAATTCAAGTTCAAAAATCAAGTCGGCATTAGAGGGGATAATATATTCTCCTGTTCTTTGATCTCTTATTCCTTGTTCACCGTAAGCCAAATGTGCTGGAATAAAAAGTGTTGCTTTATCACCCACACTCATTTCAAGTAATCCTTCTTTAAAACCGGCAATAAGTTGGGCATCTTTGCTGTATTGGGTTTCCATGGGGCCGTATTGTGAAAAGGCTAATCTTTGTGGGTCTACGGCTTCGTATTTTTCAGCAATTTCAAGGACGCTTGTATCAAACAATTTTCCGTCATTAAAATACCCAACATAATTCATTTTAATTCTGCTGCCCTCTACAGGTTTCATTCCTTTTCCTTTGTGGTTCCAATATATTTGTAATCCAGATGATGTGGTTTGCGCTTCTTTTTTAAGAAGTTCCATTTCTTTAGCTGTTGTTTCTGCTACTTTTAAAATACGCGCTTCTTTTTCTTTTTTAACCGCTTCAATTTTTTCCATTTCGGAAGTAAATGAAGGTGCCGTTACTCCGTTATTAATAATATTTACTTGTTCAATAACTATAGGATCCACAGGTTTATCTCCTGGTTTTTTTGTTTCCACCATTCCTAAGGAATCTACAACTTCTTGCCCTATAACAATTTCTCCAAAAACAGAGTGTTTTCCATCCAGCCATGGAGTTTCTTTTAATGTAATAAAAAACTGACTGCCATTGGTGCCTGGACCTGAATTTGCCATAGAAAGAATTCCTTTTCTATCATGTTTTAAACTATCTACAAATTCATCAGGAAATTTATACCCAGGGTTTCCAGAACCGTCTCCGTTAGGGTCTCCTCCTTGTATCATGAAATCTTTAATAACCCTGTGAAAAGTTAGCCCATTATAAAAGGGTTTCCCTTTAAACGTAGAATCGGCTAGGGGGTGTTTTCCTTCTGCCAGTTCTATAAAATTTGCTACTGTAAGCGGAGTTTCTTCATAAAACTTTGCCACAAAAGTTCCTTTATTGGTTACAAACTCGGCATACAATCCTTTTTCTAGATTTGGATATTTTGATTTACAAGCGGCAAGGGATGTGATTGCTAATAGTAAGATGAGTATTTTTTTCATTGTTTTAATTATTATCTGTTGAATTTATTGTTTTTAAAGTTACGGTGCTTTGTACAGGAATATTGGTGCCTAATTTATTTTCAATCCCATAATAGCCATAGGCCTTGTGCGAAGGAAACAAGAAGGTAATCTGTTCTCCTGCTTTCATGAGTTTTATCCCATCACGTATTCCAGAAATAAGGGACTGGTTGGTTTGATCTACTTTGTAATTTTGAATACCTGTTTCGGTTTCTGAAAGAATGGTATCTCCATTTAAGAGTCGAATGTCGTAAGTAAAAACCACATCATCTCCTACTACGGGTTGAATCGTAGAAAGGGTGTCTTTTATATTATAATAGTACCAAAAACCACTTTCGGAAGCAATAAAATGGTGAGAACTATCCTTTTCAATAATGGATGAAATAATTGCTTCCTCTTCTTCAATCAATTTTTTATTGCGCTCAACGGATTCTTTTATAAAAGACCCCGAACTTGTTTTTACAGGCCTTCGGGCTTCCGGGCTTTTACAGGCCGAAAACCACGCTAAAACGCTTATTAATAATACACTACGTAATATCATTTAGGGCATTTTTGTAATGGGGCAATATACTAATAAATTCAGATACGGTTTCAGGAATATTTTTTTCGCTTTTTCCTCCTGCGGCATTTGTGTGCCCACCCCCATTATAATGGGAACGCGCAAATTCGTTTACCGAAAAGTTTCCTTTGCTTCGCAGGGAAATTTTGGTTAGGTTTTCCAGCTTGTTTTCAATAAAAATGACAGCAAAATAAATTCCTTTTATTGCTAAAGGATAGTTTACAAATCCTTCGGTATCCCCTTTTTTGAAATGGTGGTCATCCAATTCCTTTTGCGAGAGTGTGATGTAGGCTGTTTTGTATTCTGGAAGGAGCGTCATATTATTAAGGGCTACCCCAAGTAATTTCATTCTATCTGGGCTGTAGGTGTCGTATATGTTTTGATGGATACTACTATTTTTGGCTCCGCATTCAATTAAATGGGCAATGACTTTATGCGTATTGGCCGAAGTAGATGGAAACCGAAACGAGCCTGTATCGGTCATGATTCCAGTATAAAGATGGGTGGCCATTTCAGGAGTAATTTCCGCCTTACCTTCAAGAGCAGTGATAAAATGATAAACCATTTCGCAGGTTGAACTCATTGTTGGGTCATTATAGGTAGCAATGGCATACGTATCGGGTTGCTGATGGTGGTCAATCATGATAAAGGATGCCGCGGCTTTTTCAAGAATTTCTCCTAAGTCACCGGTTCTATGCAAGGCATTAAAATCTAAAGTAAAAATGATTTCGGCGGTGGAAATAACCTTAGCAACTTCTTCGGGTTGCTTTTCAAAAATTTTTATCGAATCACAGCCGGGTAGCCATTTTAGAAAATCGGGAAAATCATTAGGCATAATAACAGTTACTTGAAATCCTCTATTCCGAAGAAAGAAAGAGAGCCCCAGACAAGAACCTACGGCATCGCCATCTGGGTTTTTGTGACCTATTATGGCTATGTTTTTTGCTGATGTGACTAATTTTTTTACAGTTGTAAGGAGTTCCTTATTCATAGCTTGCGAAGATACAAATTCATTCGGTATTGCGAAGGTACTTTATAAAATCCACTGCCACTATTAAAGAATAGTTAAGGACTTGTTTTTGCAGTTTAAAAGACTATTTTTGCACCAAATTTTAAAAAAGATGAGAACAGATAGAACATTTACCATGTTAAAGCCAGACAGTGTTGAAAAAGGGAACATTGGGCCTATTTTAGAAAAAATTACCAGTGCAGGATTTAAAATTGCTGCGTTAAAATTAACTCAAATGACTAAAGCCGATGCCGAAGCATTTTATGCGGTTCATAAAGCCCGTCCTTTCTTTGGTGAGTTAGTGGAATATATGACACGCGGTCCTATTGTAGCTGCGGTTTTAGAAAAAGACAATGCGGTAGAAGACTTTCGTACGTTAATTGGTGCTACTAATCCAGCCGAAGCTGCCGAAGGCACTATTCGTAAATTGTATGCTGCTTCAATTGGCGAAAATGCCGTTCATGGAAGTGATAGTGATGAAAATGCTGAGATTGAAAGCCAGTTTCATTTTGCTGGAAGAGAAATATTTTAAGAAACCCCTCAGTCTTTCAGACAGCTCCCCTAATTTAGGGGAGCAAAGATTACCGTAAGACTAACTTTTTAATAAGTTCTTTATCTAAGGCTTCGTTAAGAAGCCTTATTATTTTTTCCTTCCCATAACTCAATTCCTCCCGCAAGACAGAAGAGCTTAATTGCACAAACAGCGTATCTCTTTCCAACAAGACTTGGTTAGTATATTTTGAAATAGCGTCTCCCATAACTTCGTGCCAAGCTTCTTCTGCGGAGATTTTATTAAGTCCATTTTCTAGTTTACTTGACGAAATATAATCTTTTAAAATGGCTCCTATGGTACTATGATTTCCTTGTCTTTTGGCCATAATTTAAGAATTAGTTTATTGTTTACAAGGTAAACATTTTATAACTCTGGTGTACTTTTTTTATCACTTCTTCTGTACGTTCTGCGTGAGTATCTGTTATAAATAGCTGCCCAAAGTTTTCATTATCTACTAAGCTAATTATTTGTGCAACGCGTTCTTCATCTAGTTTATCAAAAATATCGTCCAATAATAATATTGGGTTTACACCACTTTGCTGTTTTATAAAATCGAATTGTGCTAATTTTAAAGCAATGAGAAATGATTTTTGCTGTCCTTGCGAACCAAATTTCTTGATAGGATGTCCCTCAATTTCAAAATGCAAATCGTCCTTATGAACCCCCACTGTAGTGTATTGCGCGGCTCTGTCTTTTAGGTTGCTTTCCTGCAATTGTGTTTTTAAATCACCTTCTTGTAACTGACTTACATAGAGTAAATTAACGCTTTCATTTCCTTGTGTTATGGATTGATGTCTTTTTAAAAAAATGGGTTGAAAGGCATTGAGAAACTGCGTTCTTTTTTCAAATATTTCACTGCCATAATAATGCAATTGGTCATTATAAATAGCTAGGGTATCTTGGTTAAAGGTTTGATTGGCTGTAAAGTATTTTAACAACGAATTACGCTGCACTAATACTTTGTTATAATTAAGAAGCGCTTTTAAGTAGCTTGAATCGCTTTGTGAAATAACGCCATCCATAAATTTGCGACGGGTTTCGCTGCCTTCCACAATTAAATCACGATCACTTGGTGAAATTATCACCAAGGGCAAAAAACCAATATGTTCACTAAATTTTTCATAGATTTTTCCATTGCGTTTGATAATCTTTTTTTGTCCTTTTTTAACACTAACCACCACTTTTTCATCAGCATCCTGTTTTTTGTAATAGCCCTCAATAACAAAAAAATCCTCATTGTGTTTAATGTTTTGAAGCGTAATAGGATTGAAATAACTTTTTCCGAAAGAAAGATGGTATATGGCATCCAATACATTTGTCTTTCCTACCCCATTAAGTCCTACAAAACAGTTTATTTTTGAATCGAGATCAAATGTTTGCGATTCAAAATTTTTGTAGTTTAATAAGGATAATTTTTGTAAAATCATCTATTTGAATAAGTTACTAAGTTTTAAGAGGCTAGTAATCGTTTTAAAGAGGAACACTTTTCCTTGTCCGCAAAATATTGATTTTTCCCTTTTTAATTGTAATAAAAATTATATTTTTGCCCCTCAATTATTCAATAGTATGGCAACGTATAAAAAAAGAGGTTATAAGCCAAAAACAAAGGCTGAAAAAGACATAGAATTAGAAGATGGTAGTACCACCGCAGAGGTTTTTAACACCCTCGATCAAACAGCTTCTAAAACGGAAGCTTGGGTAGAGAAGAACCAAAAAATTATTTTTGGCGTTATTGGTGCTGTAGCCATTGCTGTTTTGGGTTACATTTTATATCAAAAATTTATTCAAGAACCTAATCAGGCAGAAGCTGTAAACGAAGTATATCTAGCCAATTCCTACTATGAACAAGCAGTAAATGCTACTACAGCAAAAGATTCTTTATACAATTTAGCTTTAAACGGTAATGCTGGTAAATATGGCTTATTGGATATAGTAGATAAATATGGGGGGACACCCACTGGAAATATTGCACGTTACCAAGCGGGGATGGCATACTTAAACACCAACAAATACCAAGAGGCAATTAATTATTTGGATGAATTTAAAACCGATGACCCCATTTTAGGCCCTCTTGCTAAAGGCGGAATCGCAGATGCTTTTGTGCAATTAAATCAGCCAGAAGAGGCTTACAAATATTACAAAGAAGCGGTTTCTTTAAGCGATAATGAAATGACAACCCCTCGTTTTTTACTAAAAGCAGGTGTTACCGCATTACAGCTTGAAAAAGCTAATGAGGCCTACGATTTTTTCACTAGAATTTTAGACGAATACAAAGAGGCTCCCGAGGCAACTAAAGCAAAAATCTACCAAGGTCAGGCAGAGGCTATGAAATAAAACCGATGGCAACATCCAATAAAAACTTATCAATCTACGATAAAACAACGGTCCCAAATGCGAAAGACTTTCGGTTTGGGATTGTTGTTTCAGAATGGAATGAAACGATAACTCAAGGAATGTTTCAAGGGGCTTTTGATGCTATTATAGATTGTGGAGGCATCAAAGAAAATATTGTTCGTTGGAACGTGCCGGGAAGTTTCGAGCTCATTTATGGGTGTAAAAAGATGGCGGAAAGCTTTGATATGTTGGATGCTATTATTGCCATAGGGAGTGTGATTCAAGGGGAAACCAAACACTTCGATTTTGTATGCGAAGGGGTCACCCAAGGCATTAAAGATTTAAACCTGCAACAGGATATTCCGGTTATTTTTTGCGTCCTTACCGATAACAATCTTCAGCAAGCTATTGATAGAAGTGGTGGTAAGCACGGAAACAAAGGTACCGAGGCGGCTATTGCGGCAATTAAAATGGCGCAATTGCGGAAAGAGGCAAAATTTTGAATAAGGATTGAAGATTTAAACATTCAAGATTTCAACTTATAGACGCAATGTTCCTTATTCTATTTTCCAAAATATAAAAGCGTCAATCTAAAATTCCTCTCCTTGTTAACAATTTTTAAGGGTTGTTTCACGGCATTGTTTTTGATTTTCCCTAACTTTGAAAACAATACAGCTATGATCAAGTTCACCCTCATAAAAAGACTAAAAGCGAACAATCGTTTTAACTATACCCCTCGCTATTACAAAGGAAAAGAAGAGGTGCTTTCTAAAGATTTTACCACCAAAATGGATATGTATTACGAAACGTACAACAAAAACGATTTTGGCAATCATTGGCGGGAAGCGCGACTTTCCAAGCGCAATCGTAGCAATGTGGAGTTTAATAAAACGGTGCTCCTAATTGTGGCAGTTTTGGTTTTTGTATTTTTATGGATCATCGATTTTGATCTAAGTATTTTTACTCAACCCCGTTAAATGGCCGATATCATTCAGTTGCTACCCGATCATGTGGCGAACCAAATTGCCGCGGGCGAAGTGGTACAACGCCCTGCTTCAGTGGTAAAGGAATTGTTGGAAAATGCGATAGATGCAGGGGCTTCAGAAATTACATTAGTTTTAAAAGATGCGGGTAAAACCCTAGTTCAAGTAATTGATAATGGGGTTGGGATGAGTGTCACCGATGCGCGTTTGTGTTTTGAACGTCACGCCACCTCCAAAATTAAAAACGCCGAAGATTTATTCAATTTACACACCAAAGGATTTCGGGGTGAGGCTTTGGCCTCTATTGCCGCGATTGCCCATGTGGAGCTAAAAACAAAGACCGAAACTTCTGAAACAGGAACGAAAATTGAAATGGAAGGAAGCAAAGTCATTTCGCAAGAAATGGTGGTAGCCCCAAAAGGGACTACGATTTCGGTTAAAAATCTTTTTTATAATATTCCTGCTCGTAGAAATTTTTTAAAAAGTAACCCAGTGGAAACACGTCATATTATTGATGAATTTCATCGTGTTGCTTTAGCACATCCACAAGTGGCTTTTGAAATGATTCACAATGGGAGTAATGTGTTTAGTCTTCCTAGCAGTAATTTAAGACAACGTATTGTCAATATTTTTGGCAGTAAAACCAACGAAAAGCTGGTCCCCGTAACAGAAGAAACGGATATTGTAAAAGTCCATGGCTTTGTCTTGAAACCCGAATTTTCAAGAAAGAGTAGGGGGGAGCAGTTCTTTTTTGTAAACGACCGTTTCATTAAAAGCGCCTACTTGCATCATGCGGTTGCTTCGGCTTTTGAGGGACTCATTAAAACTGAAAATCATCCGGGCTATTTTTTGTATTTAGAAGTAGCACCCCATGCTATCGATATCAATATTCATCCTACCAAAACCGAAATAAAGTTTGAGGACGAACATGCCATTTATACCATGTTGCGTTCTACCATAAAGCATAGTTTGGGACAGTTTAGCATTGCTCCCGTGTTGGATTTTAATAGGGATGCCGGTTTTGATACGCCCTATGAATATTCCAAAAAGTCCCCAGTGATTCCTTCGATAGAAGTAGATAAAGATTTTAATCCTTTTCAGAAAGAAGCCAAACAAAACCCCATTGCTTTTCCATTTCAACGAGAAAAACAAAAAGCGTGGGAATCTCTCTATGTTGGATTGGATGAAGATTTTTCAGAAAATAGACGAGAAGCAGATTTTTCTTCAAATTTTGAAATAGAAACCGAAGAAGTCTCCAGTAGCTTATTTGAAAATCAACAAGCTGAAAAAGGAACCATTACCTTTCAAATTCAGAATAAATATATAGTAAGTGCAATTAAAAGCGGGTTAATGGTGGTCCATCAAAACCTAGCGCACCAACGTATTTTATACGAAGAAATTTTAAAAAACATTACTTTGCACCAAGCAGTTAGCCAGCAATTGTTGTTTCCTATTTCCTTTCAGTTTTCAAAATCGAAAGTAGCTATGTTGCAATCTTTACAAGAACAATTGGAGGATACAGGTTTTGTGTTTTCTGAAATAAAAGGCGAACGGGTAGCCATAAGCGGAGTTCCTTCTGGAGTGCTGGAAAGTGGTGTAGAAGACATTTTACAACAATTAATTGCCGATGTAGAAACGGAAATCCCCGAAGCAGGATACAGTCGTAATGATGTTTTGGCAAAATCGTTAGCCAAAAGTATGGCAATTAAAACTGGGGTTTCTCTTTCTGTAGCCGCGCAAGAAAATATGATAAATCAGTTATTTGCGTGTAAAGAGCCTAGTGTTTCACCAGAGAATCGGCCTGTTTTAATAACTTTGGGAATGGCAGACTTTGATAAAAAATTTATGTAATGGGAAGAATCACAGAAACGGTTAAAGTATTACTTATTTGCAATGTTTTGTTTTTTATAGGAAAACTAAGCATGCCGGAAGTTTCAGACCATTTATTTGCCTTGCATTATCCAGAAAACCCAAATTTCCAGTATTGGCAAATAGTCACTCACATGTTTATGCATGCAAGTTTTCCTCACATTCTTTTTAACATGTTTGGTTTGTATATGTTTGGCTCACCATTGGAGGCTCGTTGGGGACGAAATAAATTTTTATTTTTCTATTTTTCAGCGGGGCTTGGTGCAGCACTAATTCATTCGGGAGTGAGCTATTTACAATTTACGAATATATATAATGATTACCTTGCTACAGGTTTGAGTAATTCAGAAATATATGGATTAATGGATGAGGTGTTAGAAAAATCTGCAGCTAGTGTAGATGGTTATATACGAATGAATATGCCTAACAACCTTTCACTGGACTCTTTGATTCAAATGACAAGTATTTATAACGGACAAGCCGTAGGTGCCTCTGGCGCTATTTATGGAATTTTAGTTGCTTTCGGAATGATGTACCCCAATGTAGAATTGATGCTTATCTTTTTGCCTATACCCGTAAAGGCCAAATATTTTATCCCTGCATTATTATTGCTTGACCTATTTAGTGGGCTTACGGGCTTCTCTTTGTTTGGACAAAATATCGCAAATTGGGCCCATTTGGGGGGTGCGTTGTTTGGATTTATTATGGCCTATTATTGGAAAAAAAATAGTTTTAATGACCACCGTTGGAATTAGATGACGCAAGGGAGTCTTTCATATCAATATAAATCGGCAGACATTATTACCAAGCTCATTGTAATTAATGTATTGCTCTTTTTGGTTGTGATTATAGCAACGGAATTGTTTCAATGGGAGGATGATTTTTTGACCCATTGGTTCGTACTCCCCGAGACATTTTCACATTTTCTTGCCCAGCCTTGGTCGCTCATTACTTATAATTTTGTTCATACTGGTTTTTGGCATATACTCTTTAATATGCTTTGGTTATATTTTTTTGGAAGGTATGTAACCAATCTTTTTTCCGAAGAGCGCTTTTTAACGATTTACCTTTTGGGAGGAATGGCCGGTGGAATTTTATATATGGTTTCATATAATGTTTTCCCTGCTTTGGTATCCACGGTAGGAACTTTACAAGGTGCCTCTGCTGCTGTGATGGCGCTCATGGGATTTTCGGCTACCTATTCCCCCAATGCTCCTATTCGAATATTTACCATTAATTTGAAGCTTTGGCATATTGCGCTGTTTTTTATTCTGTGGAACTTAGTGAGCCTTTCCACCTTAAAAAACCCGGGAGGAATATTGGCCCATTTAGGAGGTGCATTTTTTGGATATGTATATGCTAGGCAATTACTTAATGGGAAGGACATAGGAAGTTGGTTTGAAAAGTTGTTGAGCGGTTTCTCAAATTTATTTAAGCCCAAAACAAAAAAGCCTTTCAAAAAAGTCCATAGAAATAATACAACACAAAAAACTTCCCAGCGTTCTATAAGCAAAGAAACCAAAAGTGAGCATCAAAAAAAAGTAGATGCTATTTTGGATAAAATTGGAAAAAGTGGCTACGAAAGCCTTACGAAAGAAGAGAAGGATTATTTATTTAAAGCTGGAAAAGAAAACTAATTTATACGATTACTTTGTTTAAAGTTCAATTTTTGGGGAAATTGTTGTTTTGGATCAACATTGTTTTGGCATTGTTGCTATTGGTTTCGTTTATATTACCTTATCTTCCGCCCACTTCCTTTCCTACCTTGTCTGTTTTAAGTTTGGCTGTTTCTCCACTTATTTTACTTAATTTACTATTTGCTGTTTATTGGTTTCTCCGCTTTAAAAGGCGTTTTTGGTTTTCGGCTACCATCGTAGTTATTGCCTATTTTTTGTTTCCTGCTTTTTTTGAAATCTCTTCGGAAGGCGACGTTTCAGAATACTCACAATCCATTTCTGTGATGACCTACAATGTTAGGCTCTTTAATGCTTATGAGAAAAAACCTAATGTACAAGAAGTAGCATCGTCTATTTCAAAGTTACTTAAGGAAGAAACGCCCGATGTAGTTTGTATTCAGGAATATTACTTAGGTAATACGGCAGATTTTTCTGCGTATCCCTATCAATTTATTCATTTTAAAGATAGTACTCATAAATTAGGGCATGCTATTTTCTCCAAACACCCTATTGTAAATCAAGGAGCTTTTGATTTTGAAAAAACCTATAACAATTCCATTTTCGCCGATATTACTGTGGGTAAGGATACGATAAGAGTATATAATTTACATCTTCAATCCTTAGGAATTTTACCTACCGTAGATTTTATTCAGCAAAAAGGCACCGAAAAAATTAGAAATAAAATCTCTGAAACCTTTGTAAAACAAGAACGACAAGTAGCTGCCATCCTAGCACATAAAAAAGCGATCAACTATCCCATTATTATTGCGGGGGATTTTAATAATACGGCTTTTTCTTATATTTATAAACAACTAAAAGAGGGTATGATAGATGCATTTGAAGAAGGAGGAAATGGATTGGGAGCTAGTTTTTACTTTAATCACTATCCTTTACGAATAGATTTTATTTTGGCTTCAGAAAAATTTGAAATCATCAATTTTATCCATAGTAAAGAATCTTTTTCGGACCATCGTCCTATTTTTGCTAAACTGGCTTGGTAGGCTACAAAAAAAGATTTTGCTTTTCAAGATAATGCATGGTATTGGGGCCCTCGTTAAAAAGCAAATCTAATACCGAAAGATTGTTTAAAAAACCACGATTTCCCTGTAATACTTGGGTGTAAGGCAGTAAAGAAACATGGGCTTCTTTTTTGGCATTTACCAAATACCTCAAATCTTTTTGTTCTGGATTTTTAAAATATTCAGTGGTTTTTGTAATGGGAATCTCTAGCCCTATTAACTCGCAGATAATATTGAAAATATGAAGGTTGTGATCCATTAAATTTGTTACAGGATTTTTGAATACTATTTCCAAGTCATCTTCGTAATACTCAAAAAAAGGAGAAGTGCGGTATGCAGTTTGTAACGATTTCCAGTGAAGTGATTGCCAAGGGAAGCTATTTTCTATTTGAACTTCTTTGGTTTTTTGTCGTTCCCCGTTTTTGGCATGTTTAATTGGAATATGTAAGGCCAATTTACCATTAGAATGTGCAATATGTGTGCGATTGCGGTAGGTTTGTTTTTGATAGTTATCTTCCACTTCAAAGACAACGCCTTTGGCTTGGGCTACTGTAACCATTTGGGTGATACTTGGAAAATAAGTAGGGTGGAGTAGGATTTGCAAAACAAGTAAGTGGTTATTTGTTTATTCGTGTCATTTAAAAAATAGTATTTCTTAATACATTAAGTTTATTTGTAATTTTTCTGTTACTTTATCAATGTGTTTTGAAAGCTTTTTTGAGCCAATCCAAACCTCCATTTTTTATAGAATATAAAAACAAATAAACGCATCAAGACCCCTAGGCTTTTGCTTTCTTCCTTTTTCTTATAAAACTAAATAAGTACCATCCTGCAATTAAAATTAAAAAGTATTTAAAATAGGATATTGGTTTACCCGTGCCTCCAACGGTAGTAAAGAACCTGTCCCAACGACCTCCTCTAAAAATACCATTTTCCCAACTCATCCATACAAATACGGGTTTGCCCACCACATGATTAAAAGGTACATAGCCCCAAGTACGTGCATCCTGAGAGTTATCTCGGTTATCTCCCATCATCCAGTAGTAATCCATTTTAAAGGTATATTGGGTAATGGGTTGGCCATTAAGAAATACTTGAGTTCCCGATTGAGAAATAGTATTTTCAATTCCTATTTCACTACCTTCATAGGTTTCAATAATGAGTTTATAAAAAGGAATACTTTCTGGGGTAATAGTTACTGTTACCCCAGCTTTTGGGATATAAATAGGGCCAAAGTTGCTATTGTTCCAAGGGATATTTCCATTGTTGGGGAACATAACCTTTGTGTTTTCTATAAGTCGGTTATGGCTATCCATATACCGTAATACCTCCATTTCCCCTTTTGGAGAAATATCTCTTCTTACATTTGCTACATTAGGATGGTTTTTTAATCTGATACTAACTTCTTCGGTTACGGCTTGAATTTTAAATTCTTCGGTCTCTCTATTATATTCGCTAGTACCATCGGTTATTCCATACTGTGAACGTAGTTGTAAATCACTTAAGCGAAGTTCAGGTTTTTTATATTTTACCCAATAGGAATGCTGTAATTTGGCTCTATCGGGCAATTCATTTTGTTTTCCATTTATAAAAACATAACCGTCGCGAACTTCTAGGGAATCCCCAGGCAATCCAACACATCGTTTTACATAATTTGTTTTTTTATCGATGGGTTTTTGAACACTACCATACATATACCCGGGGCGAATGTCAATTAATGTATCCACTGGCCAATTAAATACGACAATGTCATTACGTTTGATGTCCTGAAAACCGGGAAGTCTTAAATAGGGTAATTGAGGTTTGCTAAGATAAGATTTGGATTTAGTTAAAGGAATACTATCATGAACCATAGGCAATCCCACCGAAGTCATTGGGATTCTAGCGCCGTAATGAAATTTACTAACCAATAAATAATCGCCAACTAATAATGTTTTTTCTAAAGAAGAGGATGGGATGGTAAAGGGCTGCATAAAATAGGTATGTACTATAGTTGCTGCAACAACGGCAAATAAGATAGAGCTTACCCATTCTCCCGATGAGGTTTTTGGTTTTAAACTTCGCTCCTTTATATGGGTTAATTTTTGTGTATAATTGAGGTAAAAAAGATAAAACCCTAAGGTAAAGACAGTAAGCAGGGTATCTTTTGTTTTATTGAAACCAAAACTTCTAGCGGTTTCTACCCAAACCACAGGAATCATAATTAAATTAACGATCGGCACAAAAAGTAAGATCACCCACCACCATGGTCTATTAATAATCTTCATTAAAATCACTCCATTATATACAGGAGCCAATGCTTCCCAAGCCTTACGACCTGCAGCAAGGTACATTTTCCAAGTTCCTAAAAAGTGAATTATTTGAATGATACCTAATATTAAAAACCAACCTGTTACTGTCATATTTTCTTATTTTAAAAGGGAAACCTACCCAAAAATATCTGTTTAAGAATAGTTATTTTAAATTTAAAACGTCTTTCATAGTGTATACTCCTTTTTTTCCAATAAGCCATTCTGCTGCTAAAATAGCTCCTAATGCAAATCCTTCTCTACTGTGCGCTTCGTGCTTAATACTTAGAGTGTCTATTGCCGAATGGTATTGTACTATGTGTGTCCCTTTAACATCACCTTCCCTAATGGCACGTATCGTTACTGCATCTGAATCTTCCGAATTCAACGTCCATCCTTTTAACGCAGAATGACGTAAAATTCCATCGGCCAATGAAATGGCAGTTCCACTAGGCGCATCCTTTTTTTGTATATGATGCACTTCTTCAATGGAGGGAATATAATCTTTCCACGGTTGCATAAGTTGTGCAAGATATCCATTCAAATTAAAAAAAAGGTTAACTCCTACACTAAAGTTGGACGCATAGATAAAGCTTCCGTTACGAATTTCACAAATTTTTAGGACTTCATGATACCGTTCAATCCAACCTGTAGTACCACTTACCACAGGAATATTATTTTGGAAACAAATCGAAATATTTTCTACTGCGGCTTCTGCGACCGAAAACTCAATAGCAACATCGGCTTGTTTTAAGTCTCCTTGAGATGTATTTTGAGTCGCTATAAACACCACTTCATGCCCTTTTTCCATCACCAATCTTTCAATGGTTTTTCCCATTTTTCCGTAACCAAGCAAAGCTATTTTCATTGTAAATGTAAGCTTAAAGACAGCCCATAATTGGGTTGTGAATTAACAGGATTAACGTTTACGTTAGGGGTAAGGGTTAAGTCTTCACTTATATTGTATTGTTTTAAATGTGCATCTACATTTGCATCTACAATGTTGAGCACATAAAAGGCAAGGGAAACAATAATACTTACATCTCTATTTCTACTGGCTGTTTTTTGAGCATCTATTAATCGTTCGGTAGAGATACCTTGAAATTCATCATCTTCGAAACCTGCCAATCTTCGCTTGTAAGCATCGCGAAATCTAGTATAGTCTTTGTTGTTTCTATGGTAGAAATAAATACCCGTACCCATTCCTGCATAAATAATAGGAATTTTCCAGTATTTTTTATTGTAGGCTTGTCCTAAACCCGGAACTACAGCCGAATAAAATGCGGCTTTTGCAGGGGCTAGAGGGTTGTATTCCTCTTTCAAAGTAAGACTGTCCTTCACCACTAAGACTTCTTCTTTTTCAATAGTTAAGCTGTCGGTTTGTGCAAATAGGGAAAGACTTCCTATCAAAAAAAAGATATGGAAAAACCTATTTTTCACTTTTTATAAGATTCAAAATTCGTTGAAAATCGGTTTCGTTTTTAAAAGGAACTAGAATTTGTCCCGTACCATTTTTAGCAGTTTTTATAGAAACTTGTGTTTCTAAAATAGCGGTAAGCTCCCTACTTCCTTTGCTCGCAAAATGCGGCAGGGGCTTTTTAGCGGAAGCAACCTTTGCATCGGGGTTTTTATAATTACGCACCAAAGCTTCGGTATCTCGGACAGAAAGCGACTGACTTACAACTTTTTCGTAAATATCCAGTTGGTCGCCAGAATCTTCTACATTTATAAGTGCTCTTCCGTGACCCATAGAAATAAAACCGTCTCGCATTCCTGTTTGGATAATGGGATCTAATTTTAATAAACGAAGGTAATTGGTTACCGTAGAACGATTTTTTCCCACACGCTCACTTAATTCTTCTTGAGTTACGTTAATTTCTTCTATTAATCGCTGATAGGAAAGCGCAATTTCGATAGGATCAAGGTCTTGCCGTTGAATATTCTCTACCAAAGCCATTTCTAAAGACTCTTGGTCGTTGGCAATGCGTATATAGGCAGGAATAGTCTCTAAACCAATGAGTTTGGACGCTCGAAAACGACGTTCGCCACTAACCAATTGATATTTATTAAATGCTACTTTTCGAACAGTAATGGGCTGAATGACTCCCAGTTCTCTAATAGAAGAAGCCAACTCCCGAAGCGTTTCTTCGTTAAAACTGGTGCGAGGTTGAAAGGGATTTACTTCAATGGAATTTAATTCTAATTCCACAATGCTCCCTACCACTTTGTCGGCATTTTTATCGTCTACAGACTTAATATCGTTATTGGGATCTTTCAGTAAAGCTGAAAGTCCGCGTCCCAAAGCCTGTTTTTTGGTTGCTTTCGCCATAAATCCTTATGCGTTTTTTTCAATTAATTCCTGCGCCAAACTTAAGTAATTATTAGCTCCTTTACTACCGGCATCGTAACTAATAATACTTTCACCATAGCTTGGGGCTTCACTTAAACGCACATTTCGTTGGATGATTGTTTCAAAAACCATTTCATTAAAGTGTTTTTTTACTTCTTCCACTACTTGGTTTGAAAGCCGAAGCCGTGAATCGTACATGGTAAGGAGTAAACCTTCAATATCGAGGTTGGCATTGTGGATTTTCTGAACACTTTTTATGGTATTTAATAATTTACCCAGGCCTTCCAACGCAAAATATTCACACTGAATTGGGATTAATACCGAATCTGCCGCTGTAAGGGCATTTAACGTTAATAAACCAAGCGATGGGGCACAATCTATAAGAATGAAATCGTAGTCATTTTTTAAATTGATGATGGCCTTTTTTAGCATCGACTCTCTATTTTTTTTGTCTACCAATTCAATTTCTATAGCAACTAAATCGATGTGGGCAGGAATTAAGTCTAAATTTGGAGACGAGGTAGGTATGATGGCTTCTTTTGCAGAAATAGTATGCTCTAGCAATTGGTAGGTACCAATTTCTACTCTTTCTACATCAATGCCCAACCCCGAAGTAGCATTGGCTTGAGGGTCCGCATCGATTAAAAGCACTTTTTTTTCTAAAACACCTAAGGACGCTGCTAAATTGACAGACGTGGTGGTCTTTCCCACCCCCCCTTTTTGATTGGCAATAGCAATTATTTTACCCATTAATTTCCTACAAATAATAAAGGTTAAAAATACGATTAATTATGGGCTTTAAAAAGGATATTTGTTAACAGGGTGTGAACAATTTTTGGTGTTGGGTTATGGGTACTGGGTATTAGGTTGTTTTGTTTTTTTAGCCTTTATCATAGTTTTTTAGGTTGCCGCCCAAAACCCCAAAAGGATTGCTTCTCCATCTATTTATTAGAAAATGCTACGCCCACTTTCAAAAAATACCTGCTTCGCAAGTTAGCCATTTTTTGAAACTGGCCACCCACAAAGAATTTATTGAATAGTTAGTTATTCTTTTTCGCCTTTATCATAGGTTTTTAGGTTGTCGCCCAAAACCCCAAAAGGATTGCTTCGCAAAATATTCATTTTGTGCTTTTGGCCACCCACGACGAATTTATTGAATAGTTAATTATTCTTTTTCGCCTTTATCATAGCTATTTAGGTTGCCGCCCAAAACCCCAAAAGGATTGCTTCGCAAAATATTCATTTTGTGATTTTGGCCACCCACGACGAATTTATTGAATAGTTAATTATTCTTTTTCGCCTTTATCATAGCTTCAAGCATATCCCACATTTGTTCGGGGACTTCTTCCAGTAGGTTAAATTGTCCCGCACCTTTTAGCCATTCGCCACCGTCTATGGTAATGACTTCGCCATTAATATAACTTGCGAAGTCTGACACTAAATAGGCAGCTAGATTGGCTAATTCTTGATGGTCGCCCACGCGCTTGAGGGGCACTTTTTTAGCCAAATCAAATTTTTCTTTTAAATCGCCAGGCAGTAATCGATCCCATGCGCCTTTAGTTGGAAAGGGACCAGGGGCTATGGCGTTAAAACGCATCCCGTATTTTGCCCATTCTACGGCAAGAGAGCGCGTCATGGCCAATACCCCAGCTTTGGCAGTAGCACTAGGTACTACATAGGCAGAACCTGTCCACGCGTAGGTAGTGACAATGTTTAGCACTACTTTATTAGTTTCTTTTTTATCAATCCAATGTTTTCCAAAGGCGAGGGTACAGTTTTTGGTTCCTTTTAAAACGATATCGATAATGGTGTCGAAGGCATTGGCTGAGAGTCTTTCGGTAGGGGAAATAAAATTACCTGCGGCGTTATTCAGCAAGACATCAACACTTCCAAAGGTAGCTATGGAGGCTTTTACCATAGCTTCTACCTCATCGTAATTGCGCACATCACATTGTACGGGAAGTACTTTTCCACCTGTGGCAGCTTCCAATTCTTCTTTTACGGATTGGAGTTTTTCAATATTTCGAGAAGTAATCACTACGTTGGCGCCTAGCTCGAGGAAGTAAGTGGTCATTGCTTTACCAAGGCCGCTTCCGCCACCTGTTACTACTATGGTTTTTCCTTTTAGGGCATCGTCACGAAGCATTTTTTGTTTTAGATTCATGGTGTTTTGTTTTTTTATTCTGAAGCAGACTCCATCAAAATCTCTAAAATCTCAATCGCCGCCTCACTAATTTTAGTTCCGGGGCCATACACTGCAACAGCACCGGTATCAAAGAGAAATTGGTAATCTTGAGGAGGGATAACACCTCCCACAATGACCATAATGTCTTCTCTTCCGTATTTTTTAAGTTCTTCTATTACCTGTGGGACTAAGGTTTTATGTCCGGCAGCCAGCGAGGAAACGCCCAAAATATGCACGTCGTTTTCCATGGCTTGTTTGGCGGCTTCGGCTGGGGTTTGAAAGAGTGGGCCAATGTCTACGTCAAAACCTACATCGGCATAGCCTGTGGCAACTACTTTGGCACCTCGATCGTGACCGTCTTGCCCCATCTTGGCAATCATGATGCGTGGGCGACGCCCTTCTTGCTCGGCAAATTGGTCTGCCAACTGCCGTGCTTTTTCAAAACTGAGGTCTTTCTTTATTTCTTTGCTATACACGCCGCTAAACGATTTTATTTGTGCTTTGTACCTACCAAAAACAGTTTCTAAGGCATCACTAATTTCGCCTAAAGTGGCTCTTTCTCTCGCTGCTTCTACCGCTAAAGCTAATAAATTTCCTTCACCTGTTTTAGCACATTGGGTTAATTTTGAAAGTGCTGCTGTGACTTTTTCAGGATTTCTTTCAGATTTAATTTGCATTAATCGCTCCATTTGACCCTGCCTCACTTTTTGATTGTCCACATCTAAAATCTGCAGCGGGTCTTCCTTTTCGAGACGGTATCTATTAACGCCTACAATAATATCTTGCCCGCTATCGATACGGGCTTGTTTACGAGCGGCTGCTTCTTCAATACGTAGTTTGGGGATGCCTGCTTCAATGGCTTTGGTCATGCCACCCAGTTCTTCTACTTCTTGGATGAGCGCCCAGGCTTTTTTAGCAATATCGTTTGTGAGGCTTTCCACATAAAAACTACCTCCCCAAGGGTCTACAGTTTTCGTCATGTACGTTTCCTCCTGGAGGTAAATTTGGGTGTTGCGAGCAATACGCGCTGAGAAGTCGGTTGGTAAGGCAATGGCTTCGTCTAGGGCATTGGTGTGCAAGGACTGGGTTCCGCCAAAAACAGCGGCAGCGGCTTCAATACAGGTTCTTGCTACATTGTTGAAAGGGTCTTGCTCGGTCAAACTCCAACCACTGGTTTGGCAGTGGGTGCGGAGGGCTAGTGACTTTTCATTTTTAGGGTTGAACGGTTGTATCAATTTCGCCCAAAGCATTCGGGCGGCACGCATTTTGGCTATTTCCATAAAGTGATTCATCCCAATGGCCCAAAAGAAGGAAAGGCGAGGGGCGAAGGTATCAATGCTCATACCTGCTTCCATCCCTGTGCGAATGTATTCTAGCCCGTCGGCTAGCGTGTATGCCAATTCGATATCGCACGTGGCACCTGCTTCTTGCATATGGTATCCCGAAATAGAAATAGAATTGAATTTGGGCATATTTTTACTGGTGTATTTAAAAATATCACCAATGATTTTCATAGAAGGCGTAGGAGGGTAAATATAGGTGTTGCGCACCATAAACTCCTTTAAAATATCGTTTTGGATGGTTCCCGCCAAGTCTTTTATTGAAACACCTTGCTCCTCGGCCGCAACAATGTAAAACGCCATGATTGGCAGTACGGCACCATTCATCGTCATAGAAACACTCATTTTGTCGAGTGGAATTTGGTTGAAGAGGATTTTCATATCCTCTACACTATCAATTGCCACGCCTGCTTTCCCTACATCGCCTACCACACGTTCGTGGTCACTGTCGTAGCCACGGTGTGTGGCTAAATCGAAAGCAACGGAGAGCCCTTTTTGTCCTGCCGCAAGGTTACGACGGTAAAATGCGTTGCTATCTTCGGCGGTTGAAAACCCGGCATATTGACGAATGGTCCAAGGTTTTTGAACGTACATAGTGGGGTAGGGTCCGCGGAGGTTGGGAGGAATACCGGCTACGAAGTTGAGGTGCTCTAATCCTTCTGTATCTTTTTGGGTATAGCAAGATTTTACCAAAATGCCTTCGGCAGTTTCCATTTCTGAAATTGGTTTTTCTGTTTTAGAAAAAGAATTTTTTAAGGTAATATGTGCTAGGTTTTTTCTGGGCATCTTACTTTACAGTATTAGAAAAATCAATATCCATAAGGTATTGGTAATATGCGTCAAGCATCATGTACATGGCTAAATGCTCATCCCCCACAATTTTAAGGACTTCCACTCGCATGGGTTCTGCAACAATCTCTGGAGACAAATAATTAACTTCTAGAAGGCTTTTTAATCGAGTTCTCATGTCTTCATCAGAAATATTTTCAAATAGGCAACTTACATATTCATGACTATAATTAAGCTTGGATTTATTTTTCTCCAAAGTCCACAAGGTTTTATTTTCTTTTAATTTTTTAAGTACTTGTAAGGTATGCGGAGTTACAATTTCTTTATAGTTGGCTTCTCCAATAAATCCCACATATACAAATTGTTTATACGCTTCTATATAGTATGTAGTTGACCCTTTTTTATAATCGGTAAACTTATTGTAATAGGCACCAATGTCCTCTTGAAAACTATATAGTGCTTCGTGCATTAAGGCTTTATCTGCCCCGGGACATGTTACCAATTGGGGTTTGTCTTGGTACTTATATTGTAAAGGTTTTTCGCATCCTAACAGTAAAAAGATGAAGCAAGCAATAGGTAATAGGTTAATTTTTTTCATTTTGTAATCGTTCTTTTTCAATGTTTTCAGATAGTCTTTTAGGTATTATAGGCACTATAATGGTTTTTCGAGCTTTTGTTTTAACAAAGGGATATAATTCTAGATTTTGTGACATGGATTCTTCCTTATTTGGATATTTGTTGGTCCCCACCAAAGTCATTTTTCCAGCATCAAACCATTGTTGTTCCTTTACATCACTTTCTTTTATTTTTTTTTGAATAATACCTTCTTTTAATTGTTTTAAAAATCCGCCTCCTTTTTCAATTTCCTTAAAAACAGCAAGAGCTTTTTGGGAAAGTTCTTGAGTTAGCTTTTCAATATAATAGCTTCCATCTGCTGGGTTGGAAACCCAATCAAAATAACTTTCGGCTTTTAAAATAAGTAATTGATTTCTAGAAATACGTTCACCAAACTCATTGCTTTTATGATACAAAACATCATACGGAAGGTTGCAAACAGCATTGGCTCCCCCTAAAATGGCACTCATACTTTCGGTGGAGGTTCGAAGCATATTCACATTATAATCGTATACGGTTTTATTGCGCCTACTGGGTATGGCAATAATGTTACACGTGGTTTTAAAACCATATTCTGAAGCTAAGGTAGCATACAATAATCGGAGAGATCTAATTTTTGCAATTTCGAAGAAATAATTACTGCCTATGGTTACTTTAAAGCAAAGCTGAAGTTCTTTTTGCGATTGAAAATGGTTCAAATATTCATTGGCATGGGCTAGGGCATAGGCTAATTGCTGGGTGAGGTTTGCCCCTGCGTTTTGATATAACGAAGTACTTACTCCTAAAATAGCCTCTGTGGGGTTTTGTGCGATTATTTCGCCTAAAATTTCGTGATCTTTTTCAAGGGAATGAAACCAGTTTCCATTTTCACATAGATGGTTAATGAGGTCGATGTTGTAATAAACAGTAGCTTTTTTTGATTGTAAAAAAAGAATTAAATTTTGAATAAAAGTTCCGTTTAAAAATTTGAAATTGAAATATATTGGCGTGTTTTCAAAGGGAAAGTTTTCAAATACTTTGGTAACGTTGAATTCCTTTTCTGCCGAAAGGTAAACAGCTTCGGCCCCTCGTTCTATACAATGCAATATTAACCTATTGGCAATGGTTGCATCATCAATAAAAATGTGTTGTACAATATCCCATTGGCTAGGTTGCCCAGGAATGGGGGTAAAAGATTCTTGAAAATCGTCTTTATGATAAAAAGGACGAACGTTGATGCCTTCTAAACTTTGCCAAACAAGACTGTCATTGTAGTCGGCTCCTTTTAGGTCAACTTGTATTTTTTGTTTCCACTGTGGTGCAGAAACAGAATCAAATTCTGAAAATAGGGAATCATTCATGATCGTTTTCGTTTTTTAGGCTATCTTCATGCTGAATGATATAGATGTCTTCGTTTTCTTTTTTTAAATAATATTTTTCCCTTGCGTACTTTTCAATTTCATTGGAGTCCTTCATTTTTTCGATAAAAGTTTTGTCTTTTTGGATTTCTTCTTTATAAAAATCTTTACTTTTTTCTAATGCTTTAATATCGTCATTCAATTCCTTATGTATGAAGTAGGAATTGGTATCGAAGAAAACCATCCAAACTAAAAACAGGGTTAAAATAAGCACATATTTATTGCTAAAAAAGCGCACCCACTTGTTCTGTATCACCTTCGAAAATTTCATAGCGTAAAGTTACGATAATCTTTGATGAATAATATTTTGAAGTAATTTAACAGCAACCGTATTGTAGCGGTTGGTTGGAATAATAATATCGGCATATTCCTTAGTGGGTTCAATAAACTGCTGGTGCATCGGTTTTAACGTGTTTTGGTAACGGCTAAGAACTTCATTTAAATCTCTTCCCCGTTCGGCAATATCTCTTCGTAGGCGTCTAATAAGACGTTCGTCGCTATCGGCATGAACATACACTTTAATATCCAAAAGATCCCGTACTTCGGGATGTGTTAAAATTAAAATTCCTTCCACAATCACCACTTTTTTAGGAACGGTTTGTAGGGTTTCTTTGGTGCGATTATGTGCTACAAAAGAATAAACAGGTTGGGCTATGGTATTTCCTTTTTTTAGCTCTTTTAAGTGTGTTTCCAAAAGGTCAAAGTCGATTGCCTTTGGGTGATCAAAATTAATTTTTACACGTTCATCAAAACCTAAATGGGAGGTATCGTGGTAATAGGAGTCTTGTGAAATAATACACACCTCATCCTTGGGAAGCTCTGCTACAATTTGCTGTACCACGGTAGTTTTTCCGCTACCTGTGCCGCCTGCAATACCAATAATAAGCATAGATGTTTGTTTAGGTCAAAGTTACTAATGTATCCTGAAACATGGGTTAGTCTTTTGTAACTTTTGAAACTTCCTCAACTGTTACCATTTCTTTTTGTGTATTTCCCCAAGAGTTCATCACATAATTAAGTACGTCTGCAACTTCTTCGTTAGTAAGGCCCATGGGCACCATAATACTATTATAGGAAACTCCATTAACTTCAATTTTTCCTTTTTGTCCAAATTTTACTGCGTGGATACTTTCCGTTCTTTTTTCTATTAACCAATTGGATTTTGCTAAAGGTGGGAAAGTACCTGCAACACCTAGTCCGTTTGCCATATGGCATTGCATACAGAAATCGGTATAAATAATTCCTCCTCGCTCCATACTTTCCTTTAAGGGGTCTTGTAATAAAAGGGTATTGTTTTGTATCAAGCTACTGGTATTTTTTTTCTTTTCTGAAGAATTACAACCCAGAAAAAGCCATGCAGTTAAAATAAATAGAAAGGTATTTTTCATAGTCAATTGGGTAAAAGTTTTACAATTCCTTGTCCTTCAATAGCAATGTAAATATAACCATCGGGCCCTATTTTTACATTGCGAACGCGCCCTATATCTTCTGCAATTTTTTCGCGAGCCACTACTGTATCTCCTTTCAATTTTATCAATTCTACATAATTATATTTAAGAGAACCTACTAATAAATTTCCTTCCCAATTGGGGTATTTTCCACCGGTAATAAAATCCATTCCACAAGGGGCAATAGAGGGAACCCAATAATGTATAGGCTGTTCCATACCTTCTTTTTCGGTGATTTCTGTAAATGTAGTTCCGCTGTAATTTACGCCATAGCTTATTACTGGCCAGCCATAGTTTTTTCCTTTTTGTAGGATGTTAATTTCATCACCGCCTTTAGGACCGTGTTCGTGGGACCAAATTTCACCCGTTACGGGATGTTTCACTAATCCTTGCGGATTTCGATTTCCATAGGTAAAAATGGCTTTTTTGGCGTTGGTTTGATGAAAAAAAGGATTGTCCTCTGGTATGCGACCATCGTCATGGAGTCGGTATATTTTTCCACCATCGCGTGTAATATCTTGCGGATTTACATCTCTATCGCCACGGTCACCCACAGAGAAATAGACATAATTTTCATTATCGAAAGCGATTCTTGAGCCAAAATGTTGTCCTTTGGTACTATTGGGTGCGGCTTTGTATAAAGATTCAATAGTTGTTAGTGAATAATCTTCAAGCTTTGCTCTTATGAGTTTGGTGTTACCACCTTGTCCTTCCCCTTCAGTGGAGCTGAAGGACAAATAAATCCACCCATTTTCTGAATACTTTGGGTGTAAAACAATATCCAAAAGTCCTCCTTGCCCACGATTATACACTTCGGGAACATTTTTAATAGGGGTTTTTATTCCATTTTTAAAATGAATGAGTTCTCCTTCTTTTTCGGTAATAAGCATACTACCATCCGGTAACCAAGCCATTCCCCAAGGATTATTTAAATGGTCTACAACAGTTTCTATGGTATAGGGACGTTCATGAGAAACCGAAAGAGCCGTTTCGGGGTTGTTGTTATTTTTACAAGCCCACATACCCACCGTTAAAAGGGTTACTAAGACAATTAATTTCATAACAAAATGATTTTTGGAAAAGATACTAAATTTGTTTGAAAAAAAATAAAAAGGGATATATTTGCAGTCTTTAAAACGGGATGTAGCGCAGTCTGGTAGCGTACACGGCTGGGGGTCGTGTGGTCGCAGGTTCAAATCCTGTCATCCCGACTAAATAAAAGCTTTGGTTTTTGTAGAAAGTTTACTTTCTTAAAAAAACGGAAGCTTTTATTTTAAATAAAGCAAAGCTTTATTGGCAATGTAAGATTTATTAGGATGATGCCTCCCCTTTTTATTTTAATTAAGTAACCTTAAGCAATCGGTTGTTTTTTTTATTACAATTCCCCTATAAAACACTCTAAAATACTTTGGGGTACAATATATTTGCTGAAAATATATTAGTTATGGAATTACTATCAAACCCAGATATTTGGATTGCCTTTTTTACCCTATGTGCGCTAGAAATAGTATTGGGTATAGACAATCTTATTTTTATTTCCATTTTGGCCAATAAACTTCCAGAGCATCAACAAAGAAAAGGGCGACAAGTTGGGCTAAGTTTGGCGCTATTAATTAGAATAGGGCTGTTATTTTCCATTTCTTGGATAATGAGTTTAACATCAGATTTATTTACCGTTATGGATATGGGAATATCGGGAAGAGATATAATACTTATTTTAGGAGGACTCTTTTTAATCTATAAAAGCGTTAAGGAAATCCATGAAAAAATGGAACTTAAAGAGGAATCATTGACTCCAACCGTTAAAAAAGTAACGTTTCAAGGGATTGTCACACAAATTGTACTTATCGATATTGTATTTTCCTTGGATTCTGTCATTACTGCGGTAGGTATGGCAGACCATATTAGTGTTATGATTGCAGCCGTAGTAGTATCGATGATTATCATGATGCTTATTGCAAAAACCTTAAGTGATTTTGTAAACCGAAACCCAACCATTAAAGTATTGGCGCTAAGTTTCCTTTTAATGATAGGAACCGCTTTAATTGCTGAAGGAATAGATTTCCATATACCTAAAGGATATATTTATTTTTCTATGGCTTTTGCTGTCTTAGTTGAAATAGTAAATATTAGAATTGGAGCTCGAAAAACCCATCCTTCCTAATACCTATTTCTATAAAAGTAACAAAGGGATTAATTTGGTTATACTGACCATCGTCATATTTTTTTTTAAAAAACAGCCTTAGTTTTACTGCATAATTAAAAAAAAGAACGTGATGACGATTCATTTTGAATTTGTAAAAATCCCTGTGAGTGAGACTCTCAAAGACTATGCTACAAAAAAACTTCAAAAATTAGCTGCAAAGTATGATTGGGTTATCCACACCGAAGTTTTTTTTAAAATAGAAAATGATGTTTTAAACGAAAAAATTTGTGAAATGGAACTAAGTCTTCCTGGCCCCAAGATTTTTGCTTCTTCTAAAGAAAAAAATTTTGAGATGGCCGTTAAAGAAACTATTTCAGACCTACAAAAACAACTTAAAAAACGTAAAGAACTTACTTTTAGAGCAAACCATTAAAACCACACTTATGAAAAAAATATTAGTACCCATCGATTTCTCAAACCATTCTGAATATGCCTTAGAAGTAGCCGCAACCCTAGCAAAAAAATATAAGGCAGAGTTGGTTGCGCTACACATGATGGGGCTTTCGGAAGCTGTTGTTAATAAAGAAGATTCCAACGATATGATGCAAGCCATGTTTTATATGAAACTAGCAGAAAAACGCTTTGAGGAATTTTTGGATAAAGACTATTTAAAAGGAATTTCCTTGCATACTACGGTTCAAAACTATAAGCATTTTAATGAAATTAATGAAGTGGCGAAAGAGTTTCATTGCGATTTAATTGTGATGGGTTCTCATGGTAGCTCGGGTTTAAAAGAAGTTTTTGTGGGCTCCAATACCGAAAAAGTAGTACGTACATCTGATATTCCCGTACTTGTCATTAAAGAAAAATTAAAAAACTTTAGCTTAGAAAGAGTTGTATTTGCCTCTAATTTTGAAGAAGAAGCAGTCCCTGTTTTTTTAAAGGCACAAAAAATGTTTGATGCATTGGGAGCAAAAATGAAATTGGTATATGTTAATACCCCAGGAGATGGATTTCGTAGTACTATAGAAATGCATAACCGCATGCTTAAGTTCTTGTTAATGGCAAAAGCAGACAAAGTTTATGAGGTTAATGATGTGGTCACCTACAACGCCTATTCTGTTGAAGAAGGAGTGTATGCCTATAGCAATGAAATTCACGCAAATGCTATTGTGATGCCAACTCATGGTAGGAAGGGGCTATCGCATTTCTTCTCCGGTAGTATTAGTGAAGATTTGGTAAATCATTCGCTTTTACCAGTAATTACACTTAAAATGTAATTTTAAAGTTTGGTTTAGAGGAAAGGCCGAGACAAAAGTTTCGGCTTTTTTTTATAAATAACTAGTAATTAGGTTTACCAAAGTATATTTTTGCTGTACCCCCGATTGCCTCCAAACTTGTATTCCATTTTTAAATAACACTAACGTTGGTACCCCCATAA
The DNA here is from genome assembly GCA_041392205.1 of Flavobacteriaceae bacterium. GTDB lineage: Bacteria > Bacteroidota > Bacteroidia > Flavobacteriales > Flavobacteriaceae > Halomarinibacterium. The sequence goes on from JAWKMO010000004.1 coordinate 138,005, forward strand.
CTTGATATTGTGAAGCTAAAATTTGATTTTTATCCACATCAATTTTTATAATTTTTATAGCATCACCAAGTTCCTCTTTTACCTGTTTTAATATGGGTGCAAGCATTTTGCAAGGACCACACCAATCTGCCGAAAAATCGACTAGTACTAATTTATGGGAAGAAATGATAGTATTAAAACTACTCATATATTGTTGGGATCTTTTACAAAGAAAAATAAATATTAAAATTTATTTTGATGCATTTTTATTAGATTATTTTAATACTAATTGCAACTTGCCTAATAGTATAAGTTCGCTTTTGTTTTTTCCTGCAAATGCTTCGGCAATTGCGTGTGAAGTTTTTAAAATAAGTTCTTTTCTTTTTTCAGAAAAAAGATGGGGATGTTCTTTATAGAATGAAACAAAACTTTCAAAACAACTAGCCGCATCAAGACTTTCATAATCTAGCCAGTCAAAAACAATTTCTATTTGGTAGGCTGCATCTACGCCAAATTCATCTTCTAAGGTGTCTAAATGTTTCCAATTTTCAGCAATTATTTTGTGTAATGTTTCGTATTCTACTTTTCTAATAACCTTATCTGCTGCGGCAATGGCAAAAAATAATTCTCCTAATTTTTGATAAAACTGAAGTTGGTTGTTATTAAATTCACTCATAATGACTAATTTATAGGATAAAAATAAGCCCCTCACATGGGTTTTTTTATGACGAAAATCAGTTCTCTTTTTTGTTTAAAAAAATGGCTACTTTTGAGTGATGGACTTCCACGAAAAAGAAAAAGAATTATTCGAGTTATTAACCGAAACTATTTCGGAAGGGATTGTTATTGTAAATGAACAACAAACCATAGTGACACTTAATGAAACTTTGGCGCATCTTTTTGGGTATCAAAAAGAAGAATTACTAAATAAGCCCTTAGAAGTTCTCATTCCGCAACGTTACCATCACAATCATTTCTCTCATGTAAAAGCTTTTTTAAAAACCTCCGAAAAGCGTATTATGGGTCAAGGGAGAGAGTTGTACGGTGTTCGAAAAGACGGTTCGTATTTTCCCGTAGAAGTAGGTTTAAAACCCTTTGAATCCAATGCCCAAAAATGTGTCATGGCAATGGTTATTGATATTACCTTGCAAAAGCAACAAGAACAAGAATTAAAGGAGTTAAATAACGAGTTAGAGCAAAAAGTAAATGAACGCACTCAAGAGCTTCAAGATTCTGTAAAGCAACTGGAAAACGAAATTGAGAAAAGAAAGGAAGCCGAAAATAAAATAAAAGAATCACTCCGAAAAGAAAGGGAACTTAATGAGTTGAAAACAAAATTCTTATCCTTAGTATCTCACGAATTTAAAACCCCTTTAAGTGGCATTTTAACCTCCACCGCTCTTATTGGTAAATATACCGCTTCAGAACAACAAGAAAAAAGAGAAAAGCATATTAAAACCATTACAAGTAAAGTAAAATACCTCAATAATATTTTAGACGATTTTCTATCGGTAGAACGCTTAGAAACTGGAAAAGTAAATTATAAAACAACCGTATTTCCTCTTAGTAAGGTTATTAACGAAGTAATTTATAACGCCAATATGCTTTTAAAGGAAGGACAAATTATTAATTATCCCGATGGTATAGACGAAATGGAAATTACTTTTGACGAAAAAGTATTGGAGTTGGTGCTTACTAACCTAGTTAATAATGCTATTAAATACTCGCCCGAATACTCACACATAGATTTAAAAGTAACACAAAAGGATACGACCCTTATAATAACCCTTACCGATCAAGGAATTGGAATACCCGAGAAAGAACAAAAATTTATTTTTAATCGGTATTTTAGAGCCGAAAATGCCTTGCTTAACCAAGGAACAGGCATTGGGCTTAATATTGCTAAAAGTCATTTGGAAAACCTTGGTGGAGGTATTACTTTTGAAAGTATAGAAAATAAAGGAAGCACCTTTACGGTACAAATTCCAGTGGTAAAATAGCGCTATGAATACCATTCTTATTATTGAAGACGACATCGCATTACGAGAAAACACAGAAGAATTATTACAACTTGCTGGCTATCATGTGATAACTGCTCCTAATGGAAGAATAGGAATTGAAAAAGCCCAAAAACAACTTCCCAATATAATTATTTGCGATATCATGATGCCCGAAGTCGATGGCTATGGCGTATTAGAAAAACTATCCCAACTAGATAACACAAAACACATCCCATTTATTTTTTTATCTGCAAAAACGGAACATAAAGAAATTAGAAAAGGGATGGATCTTGGTGCAGACGATTATCTTACCAAACCTTATGAAGAGGGAGAATTATTAAGTGCTATTGAAAGTAGATTGGCTAAAGCCGAAATTCTATCAAAGGCTACAAACACACCGTCTGTTTCAAATAATGAGGAGGATTCTTTGCGAAACCTAAATGAGTTAAAAAATTTTTTCGATGATAATGGCACCCTCCTAAATTTTGATAAAGGAGCCCTTATTTATTCAGAAACCCAACACTCCAACAATGTGTATTTAATTCTAAAAGGGATCGTAAAAACTCATAAAATGGATGAAAATGGGAAAGAACTTATTACCACATTATATAAACCCGATGACTTTTTAGGGTTCACTTCTTTTGAAGAAAATATGCCCTATCAAGAATCTGCAACCGCTGTGGAAAATGTTGAAATGGCAGCTATTTCTAAACAAGATTTAAAAGAAATTTTAGGGAAAAATAAAGATGTTACTTTAGAGTTGGTCAATGTTCTTACCGAAAACTTATCCGAAATAAAACAGCAACTACTCCAAATGGCCTATAGTTCTGTTAGAAAAAAAACGGCACAAACGATTTTACAATTTGTAAAAATCTTGAACAAAAAACCCCATGAAAGTATTAAAATTTCCCGATATGATTTGGCAAACGTGGCAGGTATTGCCACCGAAAGCTTAATACGCACACTCTCTGGCTTCAAAAAAGAAGGTCTCATTGAAATTGAAGGAAGAAATATTCGTGTTTTGGACATAGCTTCACTTCAAAAAATGGAATAAATTCATAAACTGATATTTATCATTCTTTCGACTACTTTCTCATTTTATTTTTGACCTTGAAAGCAGAAAGAATGCAACGAATCCTCATCCCAACAGATTTTTCTGAAAACTCGTGGAATGCGATACACTATGCTTTTGCTTTTTTTAAAGGAGAATCTTTAAAATTTCATTTTTTACATGTGGGGTTTCAAGCGGTTGCCGAAAACTTAAACAAAGAGTTGCACACCCATGGGATCGCCCTTGCTACAAACCAAAGCAAAGGGGTTTTATCAAAACTAGCAGCGTTAGAAGATAGAGTTCAAAATTCTTTTCCCAATCATACACATCAATTGCATAGTCACTTTGAAAATTCCATGTTTGTAGATGGGATTAGAAAAGCGATAAAAAAATGGGACATCGATTTAATTATTATGGGAACCAAAGGAGCTTCGGGGCTTAAAGAAGTTACTTTAGGAAGCCATGCGGGTGCCGTTATTACAAGGGTAAAATGTCCTACCCTTATTGTTCCAGAGAATGCTTTTTTTCAAAACCCTGCCACTATTGCCTTCCCAACAGATTATAACTTGCCTTACAAGAGCAGAGTGATAACAACCTTAAAATCTTTTGCAACCTATCATCACTCGCTTATTAGGATCCTTAGAGTTGTAAAAAAAGGAGGAAATCTTGAGGAAGAACAAATTAAAAATAAAGAATACTTAAGCGATGTTCTTCAAAGTTCAGCACATAGTTTTCATTGGATAGAAAGCCCACAGCTTGAACAGGGTTTGCAAACTTTTGTAGATTCTATGGATATTAATATTATCGCTATGGTGGGTAAAAACCTAAATTTCTTTCAGCGATTATTATTTAAACCCAAAGTTGCCAAAATAAGCTACCATACCAAAATTCCTTTTTTGGTACTTCATGAATAAATAGGGTTCATTTTTCGCATTAGTACTGATAATTATCATTCTTTCTCATCTTATTAAAGCATAGGTTTGAATTGTAATACTATTATCGCCATGAGAAAAGTTTTAATTCCAACAGATTTTTCAAGGAATGCTTGGGACGCCATTGCGTATGCGGTTGATTTATTTAAAAGGGAACCTTGCGAGTTTTATATTTTAAATGTTTATAGTCTTGCCGATTTTGCCACAGATAACCTGATGGTGCCTCAATTAGATTCGAGTCTAGTCGATACCTTTAGGGAGAATTCTGAAAAAGGCCTCGATAAAACCTTAAAACGCCTTTCTTTTAGAGATGAAAGTGATATACACTCTTTTGTTGCCATCTCTCAGCAAAATGATCTTTTAGCGGCACTTAAAGAGATTGTTGCGTTAAAAGACATAGGACTTATAGTTATGGGTACTAAGGGAAGTACAGACGCTCTCAATATTTCCTTTGGCAGTAATACTGTTGCTGTTATGGAAAAAATACGAAATTGTCCCGTTTTAGCGATTCCGAAAGGAACCGTGTTTAAATCGGTCACTGAAATAGTTTTTCCAACAAGTTTTAAAACACACTTCAAAAAAAGAGAATTAGATTACTTAATAGCTATTGCAAGAATCACCAACGCACCCATTCGCATACTCCATATTAATGAAGAAACAGCGTTAACAGATAAACAGCTTAACTTTAAGTCCTTACTTGAAGAATATTTTGATGTTTTGGAATATAGTTTTCACTTTGTTGAGAGTAAAAATATTAATGAAGGAGTGGCCTTATTTATTCAAAGTCGAAACAGTGGCATGGTAGCTTTCATTAATAAAAAACACACCTTCTTTTCAACATTATTTTCAAAACCTTTAGTAAAAGAATTAGGACTCAACGCAAAAATACCCATACTAGCCCTCCACGATTTTAGAAATTAATCTATGGATACCGCTAATTTTGATATTGTAAAATCGTCTGGAAAAGTGGTGAAATTTTCCATGGAAAAACTCCAAAATTCTTTGCAAAGAAGTGGCTCCGATGCGAAAACCATTCAACAAATTATAAACACCGTAAGGGATGAGTTGTATCAAGGGATTTCCACCAAAGAAATTTATAATAGAGCCTTTGCATTACTCAAAAAAAAGAAATCCATTTTTGCTTCTAAATACAAATTGAAAAAAGCCATTTATGAGTTAGGACCTACCGGATTTCCTTTTGAGCGTTTTGTGGGTTCTTTATTAGAATACTCTGGATATGACGTTAAAGTGGGACAGATAATCCCTGGAAAATGTGTTAGTCATGAAGTAGATGTTGTGGCACATAAAAAGGAACAACATATTGTAGCTGAATGTAAATTTCATAGTGATCCCAGCAGAAAATGTGATGTAAAAGTACCCCTCTATATCCATTCGCGATATCAAGATATCTTAGGCTATAAAGGAAAAGAAATACCCAATGAGGGTTGGGTGGTGACAAACACACAATTTACAAAAGAGGCATTAAGCTATGGTATTTGTGCAGGATTGTTTTTACTAAGCTGGGATTTTCCAAAAAACGACGGATTAAAAGATAGAATAGATAGATTAGGCTTATATCCCATTACCGTTTCTACATTGCTTACCAATAGGGAAAAAACATTTTTATTAAGTAGAGACATTGTTTTATGTAGGCAATTGCATAAGGATAATTTTTATTTGGACCATTTGGGTATTTCTGAAAACCGAAAAGAACGAATTTTAAAAGAGGTCGCTATGCTTTGTAATTTCTAACTCATGCGAAAAGCAAAAATACATTTCTTAGGTGCTTCAGGAACCGTTACAGGATCTAAGTTTGTTATGGAAACTCCCGAAATTAATCTTATGATTGATTGTGGTGTTTTTCAGGGTTTAAAGGAACTTAGACTGCATAACTGGGAAGCTATTCCTTTTGATGTTTCAACTTTAGATTATGTGTTGCTTACCCATGGACATTTAGATCATTGCGGTTACCTTCCTAGGCTTATTATGCAGGGCTTTCAGGGTAAAATTTTAGGAACACCTCCTACCTTGGCTATTGCTGAAATTATATTGCGTGACAGTGCTAAAATACACGAAGAGGAAGCAGAACGAGCCAATAAAGAAGGCTACTCTTCTCACAATCCTGCAGTGCCATTTTATACTTTGGATGACGTTTTAAGAACCTTGCCAAAATTTGAAAGCACCCCTAAAGAAACTTGGATCCCTCTTTCAGAACATATAAAATGTCGCTTTATGTATAATGGGCATATTATTGGATCTACATTCATAGAGCTTCAAATTTTTGAAAAAACTTTTGTCTTTTCGGGAGATATAGGAAGAAAACAAGATTACTTACTGTATCCACCAAAGAAACCTCGATGGGCAGATTATCTTTTTATGGAAAGCACCTATGGAAATAAATTACACCCAAAAGAAAGTGTTTCAGAAAAATTAACCGAATTAATAAACACTACAATTTACAATAGGGGAACGCTTATTATTCCATCGTTTGCTGTGGAACGGTTACAGGTGTTAATGTATTTACTGTGGAAGTTGTATCAACAAAATGCCATACCCAATATTCCCATATTTGTGGATAGTCCCATGGGAAATAATGTGACCCATATTTTTGAACAATTTCCACAGTGGCATAAATTGAATACGCAAGAAATTCATGCCCTTAAAAGCCGAATGAACATAGTTACCTCTTATAAAGAAACTTGGGAAATTATAGATAATCCAAGACCCAAGGTCGTAATAGCGGGTAGTGGCATGGTTACAGGAGGGCGAGTTTTAACCTATTTGAAACAATGCATCGATGATCCTGTAACGACTATTTTATTAGTAGGATTTCAAGCAGAAGGTACTAGAGGTAGGCAGCTTTTGGAAGGAGCTCATGAAATTAAATTTTTTGGAAAATACTACCCTGTTAAAGCAAAGGTTCATCACTTGGAAAGTTTGTCGGCGCATGCCGATCAAACCTATCTATTGGATTGGGTGAAGGATATAAAAAACATCCCCGAAACGGTATTTTTAATTCACGGCGAACCCACTTCTAGTGACGCATTAAGAGTAAAAATTAAAAACACCTATGGTTGGAAAGTGCACCTTCCAAAGCTTTACGAAACAATAGAACTATTTCTTTAATAATTTTTAAAATGAATAGTGCAAACGAGTTAAATAATTAAAAATTCATGATATGAAAAAATTGGCCCTCTTACTACTCGCTCCATTTTTGGTAGCCTGTTCTTCAACAAGGTTAATAGATCAATGGAAAAGCTCTGAAACTCCTGTATATGAGGCTCATAAAATTTTAGTAATTGGAATGAGTTCTCAAACTGAGGTACGCAGAAATTTTGAAGAAATTCTTTCGGCATCTTTAGAAAAAGAAGGTATTGTTGCCGTACGAAGTATCGATTTTTTTGAAAATGTTTTTCAAGTGGAAGAAAAAACGGAAAAAGAAATGGATTTAATAGAAAATTCTTTGCTTGAGGCAGGATTTGATAGTGTGTTGTTTTCAAAAGTGACAGGTTCGGAAGAAAAGGTAACGATGACGCAAGCGATATCGAATTTCTCAAGCGAATTCCTGAACTTCAAGGAATATTATGTAGAAAACCAAAATGTTTATACTTCAAGACAAACAGAGAGTTATAAAGTATTTCATACAGAAACCACCGTATTTTGTATCTGTGAAGGCAAAGAAAGAGAACTTCTTTGGAAAGGTAAGATCGATTTGGTAGGACCAGAAAAGTCTAACAAAGCCATTAAAGAGTATGTCCGTGTATTAATTAAATCTCTTAAGCAAAGTGAAATTGTTATTGTGGAGTAACTATTTTAACACTAATAAAGGAACTCGGCTCTCATAACTTAGTTGTGGCGTATCTGTTCCCGAAAAAATCCGTTCAAAAAAGGATTTAGGTTTTATAAAAATTGCGTGCATATCTACCGAAAATAATTGCTCAAAACTACTTACAGCTTCTGGGGTTGGTACAGCTTCAATAGCGTGGTATTTTATTTCAGAAAAATCACTTAAAATAGGGCTATGGGGCATTTGTTTGGTGGTGTCAAGTTGCAACACTTGTAAAGAAACCTTATTTCCTTTTATCATGTCACCAATGGGCGATAAGGCCTCTGGATGTATATCGTCTTCTTCTTTTAATGTAAATAGTAAAGATGCAAATCCGTTAAATGTATAATTTTCTGGAATAACCAGAATAGGATGTTGCACATTACGAATCACTTTTAAAGTGTTGCTGCCAAAGAGTACTTCGTCTGCGCCAGTAGCACCGTTGGTACCCATTATAATAAGTTCAATATTTTTGGAATGAATTATTTGCTGAATCGCATCAACAAAAACATCAAAATCAAAAATGCCTTCAAAAGTAAACGATTCTGAAGCATATTTTTTTGAATATGCCCCCACCAATGCATCTAATTGTTTTTTATTGTCTTGTGCAATCGAGGCATAGATAGTACTATCAATAGGGGAGGCAGTATAAATATCGCTGGAAACAAATTCAGACGGTTTTTGGACGTTCAAAAAGTAAAATTCACAAGTTTTTCCTTTAAAGAAATCCATGGCATAATTAATAGCATTTAAGGAATTTTTCGAAAAATCGGTGGGCAAAAGAATACGTCTCATCACATTTAAATTTAACTATAAAGATACACTCGTTTTTACTCTTTTTAAATGATTTTGCTCAGTTTGGGAAAACTTTATTACTGATATATGTCATTTATTAATAAAATGATTCAAAGCATTTTTGCGAAGAAATTATAACGAGTTATCGCTATGCCCAATTGCTTCCATTGTGGAGATTCTTGTAAAGAAGTAATACTACACAAAGAAAAAACCTTTTGTTGTCAAGGCTGTGTTACTGTTTTTGATATTTTAAATGACCACGATCTTTCCTATTATTACGAATTAGAAAAAAACCCAGGGATTTCGCCTAACGAGATTGCCAGTAAATTTGACTTTCTAGAAAACCCCTCGATTGTTGACAAACTACTAGAATTTAATGATGGAAACACACAAGTTGTTTCATTTTTAATTCCCTCCATTCATTGTAGTTCGTGCATTTGGGTTTTGGAAAACTTACAAAAGCTATCAAAAGGGGTTCGAACCTCGCAAGTCGATTTTCCAAAGAAAACAGTTCGAATTACTTTTGCTGCGGATGCACTTTCCCTTAAAGAATTGGTCACCCTTTTAACAAAAATAGGGTACGAACCCTATATCTCTTTAGACAGTTTAGCTTCCAAAAAGCGAACGATAAACAATACACTTATTTACCAATTAGGGGTCGCGGGATTTGCTTTTGGAAATGTCATGTTTCTCTCATTTCCCGAATATTTTCAAGTAGAAGAATTCTGGTTAGAAAAATTTAAACACCTATTTCGTTGGCTTATGTTTGCCTTTTCCCTTCCTGTGGTATTTTACTCGGGGAAAGGGTATTTTATTTCGGCCTATAAAGGACTTCGATCCAAAATATTAAATATAGACGTTCCTATTGCCTTAGGAATTTCTGTACTATTTATTAGAAGCACACTGGAAATTAGCCTGAATTGGGGTTCGGGGTTTTTTGACAGTCTTACCGGATTGGTTTTTTTCCTTTTAATGGGTAAATTTTTTCAGCAAAAAACCTATTCCTATCTCTCTTTTGAAAGGGATTACAAATCGTATTTCCCAATTGCCATTACCCGACTTTCAAAAGAGAACAAAGAAGAACAAGTTCCTATTTATGACGTAAAACAAGGCGATCGATTACTTATTCGGAATAAAGAACTCCTCCCTGTAGACGCTATTTTATTGAAAGGGAATGCCCTTATAGATTATAGTTTTGTTACCGGAGAAGCAGTGCCTGTACCCAAAATAACTGGTGATAAACTTTTTGCGGGGGGTAGACAGGAAGGCACAATGATAGAAGTTGAAGTTTTAAAAGAAGTGGCGCAAAGTTACTTAACACAATTATGGAGCAATGAGGTTTTTACCACTAATAAGCAACATTTGTTTGAACCACTCATAAATAAAATTAGTAAGCATTTTACCATAAGTGTGCTTTCCATTGCCTTTATAGCTGGGTTCTTTTGGTTTGTGGTAGATGTTTCAAAAGTATTTCAGGTGGTAACAGCGGTACTCATCGTGGCATGTCCATGTGCTATTGCACTGGCAACACCTTTCACTTTGGGTAATTTGTTGCGCCTCTTCGGAAGAAATAAATTCTATGTAAAAGATGCTTATATCATTGAACAAATGGAACAAGTAGATACGATTGTTTTTGATAAAACTGGCACCCTAACTACCCACGCTAAAAGTAAGATATTTTATGAAGGAATTCCTTTAACAGAAGAAGAATCCACCCTACTTACCAGTTCCCTTAGAGCGTCCAATCACCCTTTAAGTAGGGCATTGTATGATATTTTAAATAAAAATAACATCACCGTTCTTGATTCTTTTGAAGAAGTTACGGGAAAAGGAATTCTCGCTAGTCATAAAAACCAACAAATAAAGATAGGATCTTCCGCCTTTGTTGAGGGAAACACTACTATGGATGAAGCAAATAAAACTTCGGTGTATGTAAGCAGTAACCAGCATTTTAAAGGGCGGTATGTTTTTCAAAATACCTATCGAGAGGGACTTGCAGAGGTATTTAGTGAGGTATCAAAAACGTATGGGATTATTATTTTAAGTGGGGATAATGATGGGGAACGTGGACGTTTAGAAATGATACTCCCAAAGAATGCAGCGCTACATTTTAATCAGAAACCCGATGATAAACTTCAGTTTATAAAAAATTTACAAAAAGAAGGGAAGAAAGTGATGATGGTAGGGGATGGTTTAAACGATGCAGGAGCCCTCGCACAAAGTGATGTAGGAATTGTTATTTCGGAAAATATTAATGTGTTTTCGCCTGCCTGTGATGGTATTTTGGATGCATCAAATTTTGCGCAATTATCTAAATTTTTAAGGATTTCTAAAAAAGGAATGAAGGTTATAAAATGGAGTTTTCTCCTATCATTAGGGTACAATCTGGTTGGGCTGGGATTTGCCGTTTCGGGCCACCTTTCTCCTGTAGTTGCGGCTATATTAATGCCTGTAAGCTCTATTAGTATTGTACTATTTACAACCCTTGCTACTTATTTTATAGGAAAGCATTTTTTTAAATAATAATAATTACAAACTGATATATATCATATTTTCAGAATGGCAACCCGTATAATTTTACACAATAATTAACCAGAAATGACAATCATTTACATGCTTCTTGCTATTAGTGTTTCAGTGGCGATTCTATTTTTTATTGCTTTTTTAATTTCAGTAAAAAGAGGGCAATATGAAGATACCTATACGCCTTCTGTACGCATGCTTTTTGAAGATGAAGTGATTAAAGAAATTTCTACAGATAATCCTAAAACCGAAACTGATAACCAATAATTATGGAAGTAGAAAAGTTTTATTACGACAACAAAATCGTTAAAAATTTCCTCTATGCTACCCTTATTTGGGGTATTGTAGGGATGAGTGTTGGGCTGCTATTAGCCTTTATGTTTTTGTTTCCTAACCTTACAGAGGGTATTTCCTGGCTTAGCTTTGGGCGCTTACGCCCCTTGCATACCAATGCCGTTATTTTTGCCTTTGTTGGGAATGCCATCTTTGCGGGAGTGTATTACTCTTTGCAACGATTGCTGAAAGCTAGAATGTGGAGTAACTTTTTAAGTAATTTTAATTTTTGGGGCTGGCAGTTAATTATTGTTGCTGCTGCCATTACGCTTCCTTTGGGTATTACTACTTCCAAAGAGTACGCAGAACTAGAATGGCCTATTGATATTGCAATTGCTTTAGTTTGGGTAGCTTTTGGAGCGAATATGATTGGAACCATTCTTAAAAGAAGACAGCGTCACTTGTATGTTGCCATTTGGTTTTATTTGGCAACGTTTGTAACGGTTGCGGTGCTTCATATTGTAAATAGTATAGAGCTACCCGTAAGCTTTTTGAAAAGTTATTCGGCCTACGCAGGAGTGCAAGATGCTTTGGTGCAATGGTGGTACGGACATAATGCGGTGGCATTTTTTCTAACCACTCCATTTTTAGGATTGATGTATTATTTTGTCCCCAAAGCAGCCAATAGACCTGTTTATTCCTATAAGTTGTCGATAGTTCACTTTTGGTCTTTAATATTTATCTATATATGGGCAGGACCACACCATTTGTTGTATAGTGCTTTACCCGATTGGGCTCAAAGTTTGGGTGTTGCTTTTTCGGTAATGCTTATTGCTCCCTCTTGGGGAGGAATGATTAACGGTTTGTTGACTCTCCGTGGTGCATGGGATAAAGTAAGAACAAGCCCGGTATTAAAATTTATGGTGGTAGCCATTACTGGGTATGGTATGGCAACTTTTGAAGGCCCCATGTTATCCTTAAAAAATGTAAATGCTATTGCTCACTTTACCGATTGGATTATTGCACACGTTCACGTAGGCGCTTTGGCTTGGAATGGGTTCCTAACCTTTGGAATGGTGTATTGGTTAGTGCCTAAATTATTCAAAACCAATCTTTGGTCAACTAGATTAGCAAACGCTCACTTCTGGATTGGTACTCTAGGAATCATTATGTATGCCTTGCCTATGTATGTGGCTGGTTTTGTACAGGCGTTTATGTGGAAACAATTCAATCCCGATGGAACCCTTACTTATGGGAATTTTTTGGAAACCGTAAGTGAAATTATTCCTATGTATTGGATGAGAGCTATAGGAGGTTCCCTGTACATAGTAGGTATGGTGATGTTATTATATAATATCGTTGCGACCATTCGTCAAGGAAGTAAGGTTACCGACGAACTTGCCGAAGCGGCTCCGCTACCAAAAGTAACAAAACATAGAACCGGAAAAGAAGGGTACCATACTTGGCTGGAAAGACGTCCTGTAAAGCTTACCATCTATGCAACTATTGCTATTTTAATTGGGGGAATAGTTCAAATTATACCCTCTTTATTGGTCGATGATTATGTCCCTAAAATTACAAGTGTAAAGCCTTACACTCCATTAGAATTAGAAGGACGAGACATCTACATCCGGGAAAGCTGTAATGCGTGTCATTCACAAATGGTACGCCCTTTTAGAAGCGAAGTAGAACGATATGGCGAATATTCAAAATCGGGAGAATATGTGTATGATCATCCCTTCCTTTGGGGAAGTAAACGAACAGGCCCCGATTTATTTAGGGTAGGAGGAAAGTATAGTGATAACTGGCATTTTAATCACTTTTACGACCCTCAAACCACTTCTTCAGGTTCTATCATGCCATCCTATAAATGGATCATTAAAAATGAATTGGACAAATCGCTTACCAAAAAGAAAATGGAAGCAATGGTCTCACTTGGGGTCCCTTATACCGAAGAGGATATTGCTAGAGCACAAGAATGGATGACAGAACAAGGAACTAAAATTGAACAAAACCTTTTTAGTGATCCCGATTTCGCAAAAACCTATGAAAACGACAAAAAATACGCGCAAGAAAATAATGAAGACTTTGTTGAAATGCGAAATAGAGAAGTAGTAGCTCTTATTGCTTACCTCCAACGATTAGGTACCGATATTAAAGTGAAAACTAACGAGAATGTAACGAACAACTAAAAACAATGTACTATGTTAAAGTTTGTAAAAGGAAATTTGGAAAATATTGATGGAGTAGCTATCTACCCCATTATATCCCTACTTATATTTTTCACCTTTTTTCTATTGCTTTTTTGGTGGGTATTTACAGCTAAAAAAGCCTATATAAAGGAAGTGAGTAATATCCCCTTAGAAAAAGAAGATAACACCAACCTAAATATTAAAGCATGAAATCAATAGCATCTTATTTACGAGTCATAGCCTTTATGCTAATTGCCTTTTTGCTACTAGAGTTTACCATCGATTCTGGTACACAAATGGCGATAGAAAAATATCCTATTATTTGGGGAGTTTTGGCAATGCTTTTTTTATTTGCCGTAGCTGTTGAAATAATTGCCGAAAGTTTAAAAAGCATCTTATATAGAGGACTTTCTGAAGAAGCTAAAGAAAAATTCCTTGCTTCCGAAAAACTAAGAAAAGAACAACAATTTTCTGGAATTAAAAAAAGCTATAAAAAGCTATTAGGCTCAAAACCAATAGAACAAGAAGGGGAAATTGTTTTAGATCATAATTATGACGGTATTAAAGAGCTAGATAACAAACTTCCACCTTGGTGGCTCTATGGCTTTTATATCACCATTATTTTTGCAGGTATCTATTTGGTACGATACCACATTTTTGATGGAACAAAGCAAGCCAAAGAATTTGAAATTGAAATGGAAGAAGCTCGTCTTGCCGTTGAAGAATATAAAAAAACAGCAAAAGGTTTGGTCGATGCAAATACTGTTGAAATACTAACGGAAGCTTCAGACTTAGCCGCAGGAAAAACCATTTTTGAAACCAATTGTATTGCCTGCCACAAAGCTGATGGAGGAGGGGGTATAGGTCCTAATCTTACCGATGCTTATTGGATTTTAGGCGGGGGCATTAAAAATGTGTTTACCACGGTTTCAGAAGGAGGTCGCGACGGAAAAGGAATGGTTTCATGGAAAACCGAACTTTCTCCACTAGAAATAGCACAAGTGGCTAGTTATGTATTAACCTTTCAAGGAACTACTCCTGCAGAACCTAAAGCTCCCGAAGGGGAAATTTGGGTAAATCCAGAGATAGAAAAAGAAGCAGAAAAATTACCTATAGAAACGAGTATAGATTCTACCGCAGTAATTGATTCTACAAGTGCCACTATTTCAATTAGGAACTAAATAACCAAAACCTCCTTTTTATCTAAATAAGGAGGTTTTTAATAAAAAATTGCTTTGGAAACCCCAGAAGACGAAATTTTCCGCGATAGTATTGCTACCATAAACAAGGAGGGTAAGCGCGCTTGGATTTATCCAAAAAAACCTTTCGGAAATTTTTATAAATACCGAAAATTAGTAAGTTACCTGTTACTTACAATCCTTTTTGCTTCTCCCTTTATAAAGATTAATGGGAATCAATTTATTTTATTAAACGTACTCGAAAGACGTTTCAATATTTTTGGGTATCCTTTTTGGCCACAAGATTTCCATCTCGTCGTTATTATGATGCTTATTGGGGTGGTATTTGTCATTTTTTTTACGGTTGCCTTTGGAAGACTATTTTGTGGTTGGATTTGCCCACAAACCATTTTTATGGAGATGGTTTTCCGTAGAATTGAGTATTGGATTGAGGGAGATAAAGGAAAACAAATACGCTTAGCAAAACAGCCATGGAATGCCGAAAAAATTCAAAAAAAAGGACTTAAATGGTTTGTGTTTTTTATTATTTCCTTTTTAATTGCTAATGTATTTTTAGCCTATTTAATAGGGAGTGATAAATTATTGGAATATATTTCTGAAGGTCCAGCAGAAAATGTAAGTACCTTAATTTCATTACTCATTTTTACAGCAGTTTTCTATTTCATATTTGCTTGGTTTCGGGAGCAAGTATGCATCATCGCTTGCCCTTATGGACGATTACAAGGGGTTCTTTTAGATAACAAATCTATAGTAGTGGCGTATGATCATAAACGGGGAGAAAAAGAGGCTGGAAGAGCAAAATTTAACAAACAAGAAGATCGAGCAGCTACAGGAAAAGGAGATTGTATTGATTGTTTTCAGTGTGTTCATGTATGCCCAACAGGTATTGATATTAGAAACGGTACACAATTGGAGTGCGTTAATTGTACCGCTTGTATCGATGCGTGTGACCATATAATGGAGTCGGTTAATTTACCCAAAGGGCTCATTCGGTATGCTAGTGAAGATGCTATCGAAAAGAAAGCAAAATTTAAGTTCAATGCCCGTTTAAAAGGCTATTCGGCAGTGCTATTTATCTTACTTGGGGTATTTTCTGGAATGCTTTTTTTGCGAAATGATTTAGAGGCAAGGGTGTTGCGATTGCCAGGCCAATTATACGAACACAAAGAAAACAATATCATTAGTAATGTATATACCTATAAATTGGTGAATAAAACAACCCAAGATATTACCAATGTACATTTCAAATTACTATCGCACAAAGGAGAGATTAAATTAGTTAAAAATGATCGCTTTAGTGTAGAAAAGCAAGAAATTGAAGAAGGTACGTTATTTATTGAAATGAATGCCAGCGAAATAAAAGGCGATAAAACAAAAATAAAGATAGGAGTGTACGAAGGAGATACACTAATTGAAACAACTAAAACCACATTCTTGGGTCCAAGAAGCTATAAATAATTAGGATATGAAAATTAACTGGGGTACTGGAATTGTTATTGGAATGATAACATTTATTGGTTTTATTATGTACATGGTGGTGATTATGCTCACCAATAAAGAATACGATCATGACTTGGTGACAGAGAATTATTACGCAAAGGATTTAGTATATCAAAACGAAATCGATGCAGAAAAGAAGGCCAATTCTTTTACGACTAAAATTAGAATAGAAAAAACAGCTCAAGGATTACAAGTCTTCTTTCCTGAAGAATTACAAGGAAAAGCCGTAACAGGAACCATTCAAATGTATCGCCCTTCCAATGAAAAATTAGATTTCCAAATTCCTTTAAAAATGGAAGATTTAAAAGCATTAATTCCAAATTCAAAGTTAGTGGCGGGTAGTTGGAAGGTAATTATCGATTGGGAAATGGAAGGCGATAAATATTTATTTAAAAAAGCAATCGTGTATTAAAATGTTTGTAACGGCGCTTATTTTAGGGGTTTTGGGAAGCTTCCATTGTGTAGGAATGTGCGGTCCTATTGCTTTTTTATTGCCGTTAGATAGAAATAATTCAACTAAAAAATACAGTCAGTTGTTTTTGTATCACTTCGGAAGGCTTTTTACCTACAGTGTCTTGGGATTGCTCTTCGGAATGTTAGGAAAAGGGCTTAACCTATTTGGGTTCCAACAAAAGGTTTCTATCGGGATTGGAATTATTATGATTTTAGTAATTATTATTCCGCAGAAACATATAAAAAAATTTTCCATTTCAAAACCTATTTATGTTGCGGTTTCTAAAGTGAAAAGTGCGCTGGGCACTCAGCTTAAAAAGAGAACACCCGATACCTTTTTTACCATCGGGTTTTTAAACGGATTTTTGCCCTGCGGATTGGTTTATATGGCAATTTTTGGCGCTATTGCCTCTGGAAGTTTATTTGAGGGAAGTTTGTATATGTTGGGTTTCGGTTTAGGGACCCTTCCATTAATGACCACAGCCATATACCTTGGCAATTTTTTAAAAGGAGATTTACGACAAAAAATTAGAAAAGCCATTCCCGTATTTGTTGTCATGGTGGGCTGTTTTTTTATTTTACGCGGAATGGGATTAGGAATCCCGTATGTATCACCAAAACCAGTTACTAATAGGGTAGATGCCAATTACAATTGCCACTTAATTTCGGTAAATGAATACAAAAATGTTGAACCTTAAAATATATTCTTATGATTCTTAATAATATACCTTTAGTTAATTGGAGTAATGGCGTCATTATGATTGGTGTTTTTGCTCTTGTGTGTATCATTTTAATTGTTATACTCATTAATTTTATGAGCAGCGGCAGTAAGAAAGAAGATAATAAAGACTAATTCAATAAAAAAAAATTCCATAAAAGAAACGGGTATTCTAATTGCGGAGTTACCCGTTTTTGGTATAAAAGAAGAAGGCATCAGGATAGTTAGAACAAATAACTTAATAACAATTCTTAATAACTTTTACCGTAAGTTTTGGGCTAAAGTTCCTACTTTTATAACCTCATAAATTTGAAGTTTTTAACCATGTCAAACACTATTGAAAGAATAAAATGCTTAATTATTGGCTCAGGACCAGCGGGATATACCGCTGCCATTTATGCAGCTAGAGCCGATCTTAAACCCATAATGTATACAGGAATGGAGCCTGGTGGACAATTAACTACTACTACCGAAGTAGATAATTTTCCAGGGTATCCAGAAGGAATAGATGGCCCCACTATGATGGTCCAATTGCAACAACAAGCCGAGCGCTTTGGCACCGAAGTTCGCATAGGAATGGTAACAGCAGTAGATTTTAGTGAGGAAGTTGGAGGAATCCATAAAGTTACTGTCGATCATACCATTCAAATTGAAGCTGAAACGGTTATTATTTCAACGGGTGCTACAGCAAAATACTTAGGATTACCCAGCGAGCAACGGTTACGCGGTGGGGGAGTGTCTGCCTGTGCCGTGTGTGACGGATTTTTTTATAAAGGACAGGATGTGGCTATTGTTGGGGCGGGTGATACCGCTGCCGAAGAAGCCACCTATCTGGCCAATATTTGTAATAAAGTGACCATGTTGGTACGTAAAGACCAAATGCGGGCATCAAAAGCCATGCAACATCGTGTTAATGCTACTAAAAATCTGGAAGTACGATACAATACTGAAGTTGATGAGGTTTTAGGAGATATGGTGGTAGAAGGGTTGCGAATAGTAAATAACCAAACCGGAGAGAAAGAAGAGATTGCCATTACTGGATTGTTTATCGCCATAGGGCACAAACCCAATACCGATATTTTTAAAGGACAATTGGACATGGACGAAACGGGCTATTTAATTACTAAAGGGAAGAGCACCAAAACCAATAAACCCGGTGTTTTTGCCAGTGGTGATGTACAGGATAAAGAATACCGACAAGCGGTGACTGCTGCAGGTACGGGCTGTATGGCGGCCTTAGATGCTGAACGGTATTTAGCAGCCGTAGAAAGTAAAGAAGAAGTGGAAGCTTAATATGAATATCGTATAATGAAAAAACCGAAGCATTGCTTCGGTTTTTTTGTTTAACCTAGTCTATTTTAATTGCCTCTTCTACAAGATTACCATTTTCAAAGACTTTTAGTTTTGTAATATTTCCCATTTCATTTCGAATAAATTCAAAGGTTAAAGGGGCTTGGTCGTGGGAAAACGTAAATTCCCCTTTTGTAATTAATTTAGATTGCATTTTCCCAGCTTGTATAAATAATGACCCATCTTCTATTGATATTGTAACTTTCCCTGTTGTAGGAGCTTCATAACTGCCAGTAAACTTTTTCAATTCACTTAGGGAAAGCGTTACTAATGTTTCATTTTTAATCACACTGTTTGATTTGTGGTCATAACTTAAGACTCGGGTTAATTTCCATTCATTATTTTCCATTATCCATAAGTGGGTAAATGCTGCCGTACTCCCGGCATGTTCTGGGGTATTGCCTGTTTTTTCAAAAAAACGATGCGTCCCCATTTGTATGGCTCCATATAGTTTTCCGTTATCAAATAAGGGAAATACTTTTAGGGTACCCACCAATTCTCTTCTAGATTTGGTTGGGTTATTAGGGTTGCAAATACCTTGCTTCATTCCAATAAGAAAGGTTTCTTTTGAATTTGTTATGCCGCTTTGGTCATGGTAAAATTCAAAGTCTTCTGAAATAAGCTCCTGCAAATAGTTAGATTCACAGGCATTAAAAGCTCTGTCAAATAGTAAACTATCTTTTGCTTTTAAAGTTTGAAATAATTCTGAATTAATTTCAATTTGAGCATAGCTAAAACTGAAGTTGAGTAAATATAATAAGGGTATAAAGAATTTCATAATGTCAAAAATAAAAGCCCGAAGCACTATGGACTTCACTTCGGGCTTAGGGTTGGTTAGGGTTAAGTTGTAGTTACATTTTGCGAACATCTCCCGAAGCTCCGTCTCTCACCGAAACATCTGAAGGATTTCCGTAGTATTTAATATCGCCTCCACTGGAAGCGTGACCTTCCATTTGTTCTTTTACATTTACCGTAATATCGGCACCGCTACTAGCTTCGGCTTTGCAAGAAATAACTTCTAGCTCTCGTGCCTTTAAATCGCTTCCGCTAGAAGCATCGGCAATGAGTCTTGTGGCTCTTCCCGATATTTTTAAATCGGCACCACTGCTGGTGCTTGCATAGACTTCTTTGGCAAGAATTTCAACTTCCAGATCGGCGCCACTGCTACTGCTTAAGGAAAGGGTTTCGTTTTTAATGATCGAATTCCCTATCACATCGGCACCGCTGGAGGCTTCAATACTTTCTAGTTTTACATAAGTAACATGCGCTTTTTGCGATTTGGACCTGCCAATACTTTTTTTGGTGGTTACTTTTAACATTCCATTTTCTACGTAGGTTTCAATGTTTTCCATAAGGTTTTCATCGGCTTCAATAACTACTTTATTTTCAGTTCCTTCTGTTAGAAAAACATCCATTCCAGCACTTCCTCGTACCGAGGTAAAATCACCTACATTTCGTTCTTCGGTGATTACATTTCCATTGCCGTTCACTTCGCCTAAGTTGATATCGAAATGACAACTTGTGGTTGCCATTCCGATAAAGATTACGGCTAAAATTTTGATTGTTTTCATGATATTAATTATTTTGAGGGATGATTTATTTAATGGTATCTAAAACTATTATAGCACTAAGACTATCTTTTTTCTTTTCTGGATTAAACTCTTTTTCTACCGCTTCTTCCCAAGATTCCTTATTCCCGTTAGGACTTTTTTCTACCTCTTTTTCCCAAGCTTCTTTTTCTTCAGAAGGGCAATCTAAACAGCGTGTTTTCCCGTCTTCAATTAGTAAGTATTGCTCCTCATCACCATTTTTAAGAATGTCTCTAAAATTATAGTCATTTCTATGATAGGAATAGGTGTTGTCATCTGCATAAAGAATGGTTCCTAAAGGTAAATAGAGGACTACTTCCACTTCTTGGTCACGGTATTTGTTTTTAAAATCGGTAGTTAAAAAGGCATCTAGTGTAAGTGTGTTCCCTGAAAGTTGATAGTTATACTGTATCGCTTCTGCTTTCTTTTTGGCAATTAAATACTCAGGACCTTCGGCTTTCTTTTCAATTAGCATTCGCCCTACAGAATCTTGGGTAGATCGAACAATTAGCCTAATATCGGTTGAATAAATTATCTTCTCATCCTTTTCGTTGTACTCAATTTTTAATCCCCCTCTTCTACGGGCGTCGTACTCATACTTTTCGTTAGAGTACATAGCAATACGTAACGTGTCGCCACTGTGTATGGGTAAGGGTTCTTCGATTATAAATTCTCCTGTATAAGCCGTTTCAGTTGCTTGGCGAATACCTAATATACCCAATCCAACAATAGAAGCTAACCAAATTACAAAGAGTGTAATTTTGGCAGGTAATCCTATAGTTTTTAGGTTGTTTATAAGCATTTTTAACCCTAGAATGAACAATACAAAGAAGGGAATTCCTACGGCAAAGAAGGTAAGTAAAGATATTAGCCAAAGCGGTGCTTGTGTGGTATCTACTATTTGGTACCAGTCTGTAAATTCGCCATGACCCCACATTCCAAAACTCCCTGCGGTAAATAGCCCTACCAATAGCCCTACCAAGGTTGATAAAGAAATAAGGATGACTAAAATTCCTAAAAACTTGACAAATATTTTGAAAAGCGTAAGAAAGATATTACCAAGCGTATCGAAAAAAGTAGCACTGCTGTTTTTTACTTTTTGCCCGTATTTGTCATAGTCGGCGTTTTTTACTTTATCGGCGACAGTTTCATATCCTTCTTTAAACTTTTTTTCAATATTGGAGATGTTTATGGGTTCCCCCGTCATTTTTAGTTTATCTGAAGTACTTTCCGCAGCGGGCACTAAAATCCAAAAAAGGATGTATACAATAATAAAGGTACCACTAGAGAAAAGGGTTAATAAAATCCAGATAAGGCGTACCCAAACGGCATCGAGCCCAATATAATGCCCTAACCCAGAGGAAACGCCAGAGATAAATTTGTTATCAATATCCCGAAACAGTTGTTTGTGGGAACTTCTCGATTTTTTTGCCGTTTTTGGAGCATCTTCAAAAATCTCATCATCCACTGCATAATCTTCAGGTTGCCCCATCACGGCAATGACTTCGTCAAGTTCTTTAAGGGTGACAACTTGCGTACTGGTTTTCAGTTTTTCTGAAAAAAGTTCGGCAATACGCGCTTCGATATCTTTAATAATCTCATCGCTTCCCTGAGGATCGCTTAACGATTTTTTGATAGCGACTAAATAGCGTTGTAATTTTCCATAGGCATCTTCGTCGATGTGGAAAAAAGTACCTGCTAGATTTATGTTTACTGTCTTGTTCATTTTGTAGTTTTTTCGCTGGTTACTCTATTTACTGCCTGTTGCAATTCGCTCCAAGTAGTGTTTAATTCTTTTAAAAATAATTTTCCTGTCTCTGTAAGTCCGTAGTACTTACGGGGTGGGCCGCTGGTAGATTCTTCCCAGCGATAACTTAATAACCCTGCATTTTTTAGGCGGGTTAAAAGAGGATATACAGTGCCCTCAACGACTAGCAATTTGCCTTCTTTGAGAGACTCAAGGATATCACTAGTATACGCTTCACCATCTTTTAGGATGGAAAGGATACAGAACTCCAAGACCCCTTTACGCATTTGTGCTTTTGTGTTTTCGATTTTCATATGGTTTCTTCATTTAATTGAGACAACAATTCGTCTCTACTAATAAGGTAATGAGGATTGAGTTGTTGTAAACTTACTTCGCAAGTTTGTTGCTCAAGGGTTGGAAAATCTTCTGCCATCTGCGGAAGTTCTCCGGCGTGTAGTAGGTTTAGTACCAACGCTGATAAAATACTAACTAACGTGCTCATTTTTTGATTGATTAAGGTTCCCAATTGGTTCGGGAGTTGATTTTTTGATGAATGATATACTTAATGGGTACTTGTATAACAGCCCTCTGTTGGCATGCACCGTAGCAGTAATGACGGCATACAATTCAAAAACAAAAAGACCTAATAAGAAAACAATGGCTACAAAAAATAAGATTAAATAACCCGATACGTTTTTAATCTCACTAAAGCTTATTTCGTGTGAATGATGATCGATGACTTCCACCAGCGACACAAAATTAGAGGCAAAAGCCACAAAAAAGGGTAAGCAAATAAGCCCAATAACAATACTATAGAGTAATATACTTAATTGAAAGTTAATGGCTTGTCTTCCATGCTCATTTACAAAAGGCTTTTCCTTATTGGCACTCCACAAGATGAGAGGTAATAGAAAATTACCAAAAGGGAAAAAGAACTTGGCAAAGGTAGCAAGGTGCGTCGCTGCAGCGATGTTTTTGTGATTTTCTGAAGGATTAGTTTCCATTGCTTATTATTTTCTTATGCAAATATATGTCTAATAGATGGTATTATGTTACGCATAGTACTAATATTTAACATATTTTTAACAAATAGATATTTTAATAAATTTGAATATATTAGCCACAAATAGGAGCGGAGACCTTATAAATAGAAGTTTATGAATACAAAATTATTTTTTGGAATTTGGTTTTTAGTTTTTGGAAGTTTTTTTGTGCAAGCACAAATTGTAAACATTCCCGATGCTAATTTTAAGAATGCGTTGGTGAGCTCTTTATGTGTTGACCTTAATGATGATGGTATTCCAGATATTGATGCCGATATCAATAATGATGGTCAAATACAAGTTTCAGAAGCAATTGCGGCACCAAGTCTATACATTAGTAATAAAAATATAAGCGACCTTACCGGTATTGAGAGCTTTGTTAATATAGAAGTTCTTGATTGTCATAATAATAATATTACTATATTAAATTTATCGCAAAATACAGATCTTACTTTTGTCTCTGCATATAGAAATAGTATTATAAGTTTAGATGTATCTAATTGTGGCAATCTTTTAAAATTGTGGGTTGATAACAATGAATTAACAACAATTGATGTGAGTAATAATACCCAGCTTCAAAATTTTGCTTGCTCATTTAACCAATTAAATACAATAGATATCTCAAATAATACCCAATTAGAAATTTTTGCGGCTGGTTGGAATTTACTTACCGAAGTTGATATTAGTTCGAATCCTTTATTAGTATCTATTGGAATAGATGGCAACCAAATATCGCAATTGGATGTAAGTCTTCAACCCAATCTTTTGGCAATATACTGTTCAAATAATTTGATTAGTACCATTGATACTTCAAATAATCCATTACTTTTTGCTTTTTGGTGCTTTTCAAATCAAATTACCTCTTTTGACCTAAGTCAAAACCTTAATCTTGAAATCTTTATTTGCTCAGATAATCAGCTTACTGAAATTGATGTAAGTCAAAATCTTCTATTACGTTCTTTTGAATGCTCTTTAAATCAAATTACAACTTTAGACTTATCTAACTTATTATTCTTAGAAAGTTTTGCGTGTTATTCTAATCAAATAACCCAATTAGACCTCTCTATGATGCCGGGATTATATGCTACAGCCGTTCATGACAATGACCTACGTTACCTAAGTATTCAAAATGGAA
The DNA here is from genome assembly GCA_041392205.1 of Flavobacteriaceae bacterium. GTDB lineage: Bacteria > Bacteroidota > Bacteroidia > Flavobacteriales > Flavobacteriaceae > Halomarinibacterium. The sequence goes on from JAWKMO010000004.1 coordinate 162,310, forward strand.
ATAATGTAAATATGACTTCAATGATTGCCAATGATAATCCCAACCTAGAATGTATTGAGGTGGATGATATTGCCTATGCAAATGCTCAAATTTGTGATTTCCCTAATTTTTTAGGCTGGTGCAAAGACGAAACTGCCAGTTACAGCGAGTTTTGCGAGTTAGGTGTTGAAGATTTTACTGCAAATGAAATTGTACTATATCCCAACCCAACCAAAAATCTATTAACCCTTCAAACCGAGCTGCTTATTGAAAAAGCAGTTGTTTATAATCTTCAAGGAATTTCAGTAAAAGAATTTAACAATACAAAGACACTAGAAGTTTCCGAATTGTCACAAGGTATGTATTTTGTAGAAATCCATTCCGAAGAAAAAAAACAGATTCAAAAATTTATCAAAATCTAACTATCCAATATTCCAAAATACCAAAACCCATCACCCTTCACCCGAAATGAAACTCACTCCAAGGAAAATCAACCTCTTTACCTTATTCAAATTACCCTCTTGTTATTTCTCTGGCGTAAGAGTAAAAAGTATTTCAGAAACTAGTTGTACCGCAACTGTAAAACACCGATGGATTAATCAAAACCCCTTTAACTCCATGTTTTGGGCCATACAAGGAATGGCTGCCGAATTGAGTACTGGAGCTTTGGTCATGGGGTACATTAAGGAAAGCGGCAAACCTATTTCTATGCTAGTAGCAAATAACAAAGCAACTTTTTCAAAAAAGGCAACAGGACGAATCACTTTTACTTGTAAGGACGGGCTTGCCATAAAAGAAGCAATTGCAAAAACCATGGTAACAGGAGAGGGGCAAACTTGCTGGATGACTTCCGTTGGTAAAAATAACGAGGGGGTGGAAGTCTCTCAATTTCTGTTTGAATGGACCGTAAAATTAAAGGCTTAACAATAATTTAAGAAAACTTTAGGCATCCATTTTTTTTTTGAAATGAAATATGTAATTGTTTTTTCGTTATATTTATGGAAACAATTCTAAAATTCATTGCGTATAGAAAAACACTACCTAACCTAACGCTTATTACCTATGGCTAGAGCGATGTTTGATTACACTAAAGCAGTACTTAAAAAAGTAAGTTTTGATGTTAATCTCTTTTGCAAAGAGTTGAAAAAGGCGCTACAAAGGCTTCTTCCTCACGAAATAGAAGAGCTTAAAATTTGGGTAAATTCCCTTATTGCGCAGAATCCTCAGTTAAATCAATGTTTAATCCTTTTAAAAGAATAAAAAAATCCCGCCTTGGCGGGATTTTTTAGTTAGCTCCATTATATTGGACTAATAATTTTTACATCCTGAAACCGGATGGCTCCTCTTACAATTCCAGAAATACTCTGGTACATGGCATCTATTATTTGCAGTTTTAACTCACTTTTGGGGTAAATTAAACTCACTTCCCTTGCTGGGGGCGGTTCTCTAAAATAGCGTAGGTTTTTTTGTTGTTTTTCAGAAATGTCCAAGGTATGTAAATAGGGGAGTAAAGTCATCCCTAATCCTTCATGAGTAAGTTTTATGAGTGTTTCAAAACTCCCGCTTTCTAATTGAAAGGAATCGTTTTTTGCCATTTTTGAAGAACGACAAAGATTAACAACCCCATCTCTAAAACAATGACCATCTTCCAATAATAGAATGTCATCGATTTCTAAATCGGATACTTCAATATTTTTTTTCTCAAAAAGGCGATGGCTCTCGGGGATGTACCCCACAAAGGGTTCGTAATATAATGCGCGCTCTTTAATTTTTTCTTGTTGTAAAGGCGTTGCAGCAATTGCGGCATCCAAATGACCGTCTAGTAATTTGTGAATAATTTCTTCGGTGGAAAGCTCTTCTATCTTTAAATGGACTTTGGGATATTTTGAAGTAAAACTTTTTAAAAACATGGGAAGTAAGGTGGGCATTACCGTAGGGATAATCCCTAACTTAAATTCGCCACCAATAAACCCTTTTTCTTGATCCACAACATCTTGCATACGTTCCGACTCATTGACAATGTTTTTTGCCTGACTCACAATTTTTTTACCAACCGATGTAAGCTCAATAGGTTTTTTACTTCTATCAAATATGAGAATATCCAATTCTTCCTCCAACTTCTGTATTTGCATACTTAGCGTGGGCTGGGTCACGAAAGTTTTTTCAGCTGCCTTAGTAAAATTTTGATGTTCGGCTACCGCCAACACATATTTTAATTGGGTAATGGTCATAGGTAATGCTTTCTTCAAAAATACAAAATATATAGACAAAAACTATCTTACTTATATTTAGTTAAGTTTTTATCTATAAAAAAAGTCAGTGAATTTTCACTGACTTTTGTTTCGATTCTAGACGAATTTTTTATAATCTTATTTCCATAGTAACGGGAGCTGTCCCTACTTCAAATTTTGCATCCTTCCATTGAGGCGGACCATAACTCATAGGATTGTTAGAAACTCCGTACATTTCTTTTGGCATACCATTAGGTTCAAAGTCCATTATTTTATTCTCGTTTTTGTCGTGAAATAAGGTAATGGCATAGGTTCCCGGGGTAACATTAGTAAAGGTAACTGAAGCAAGACCTTCGGTTACGGTACTTTCTTGCCCTTGAAGGGGTGCGGCTTTCATAAAAGTGTCTTGATTATAAAGTCCTGCGATCACACTACCTCCCTCTGCTGGTACCGGGATGGTAACGGTAATGGTGGTTCCAAGGGTTTCATTTTGTGCATTCGAAACAAAAAATGAAAGGACTAAGGCTGTGGTAAGTAATACAATTTTCATAAGGGTATGGTTTTAAAGTGTTTTTATTAATTTTACACTTCAAAGGTGCGCATCCCTACCGTTTTAAAGTAAAAAGAATGACTCAATTGTAAATTTTCTTTTCTGAAGTGTTACAAAAGGCCTCTCGCTTTTATTTCTAGGTATTTATTAATAGTGTCTATGGTTAATTGTTTTGGGGTAGTTAAAATGGAATGAATGCCAAATTTCTTCAATTCATTTACAATTAACCGTTTTTCGAAGGCAAACTTTTCGGCAATCACTTTATCGTACACTTGCTGAATCGTTACCGCCTTTGTATCAATAATAGAAGTGATTTCGGTATTCTTAAAAAATACAACTACCAATAAGTGATATTTTGAAATTGCTTTTAAATAAGGAAGTTGGCGGTTAAGTCCGTCCATCGTTTCAAAATTGGTATATAACAACAAAAGGCTACGGTGGGTTATGTGTTGCTTTATACTTGCATATAATTTGCTAAAATCACTTTCAAAGTAGTTGGTTTCAATATTGTACAGCGACTCTAAAATAAGTTGCATTTGCGAGCTACGACGTTCTGCCACTACTTTATTTTCTACTTTTTTCGAAAAAGAGAGCATCCCTGCTTTATCGTGTTTTCGCAGTACCACATTGCTTATCACTAAAGTCGAATTAATGGCATAATCCAATAAGCTTAACCCTTCAAAAGGCATTTTCATGGACCTGCCTTTATCTATTAAACAATATACGGGTTGCGATTTTTCATCTTGAAAAAGATTCACCATTACATTATGAGTCTTTGCAGTGGCTTTCCAATTAATAGTGCGTAAATCGTCCCCCAACACATATTCTTTTATTTGCTCAAATTCCATACTATGTCCAATACGGCGTGTTTTTCGTAAACCCAATTCCAACGAATTTTTATTAATGTTAAGCATTTCAAACCGTTTTAATTGCTTAAAACTAGGATAGGTTTTTACCATAATGTCCTTGTCAAAGGTAAATCGCTTGGCGACCAATCTAAGTTGGGTAGAAGCATATACATTTACATCGCCAAAATGATATTCCCCTCTTTCCAGAGGCGAAAGGGAGTAAGTAACTTGGGCGATTTTTTTTGAAGGAATGGCACATCGAAGTTTAAAATCCCGAAGTTGAAATTGTACAGGTATTTCGTCTATAATGTCACAATAGACTTTAAAGGAATAGTGATTTTGAAGGGTTATTTTAATCGTGTTTTCATCACCATTCGATAGTTTTTCAGGAACTTCTCGTGCTGCAAGAAGGGTATTCTTTCCCAAAAAAATAAGGAGAAAATCCAATGCAAAACAAAGACAGAGAATAAGTAAAAAAATTTGTGCTACTTCAAATACAAAAGGAATAAAATAACTTAGCCCAAACAAAACAATAATTCCACTACATAGGTAGAAGAAAAGGGGTTGTATGTAAAAGGCTTTGAGAAGCTTCATGGGCTCAATAATGAGTTTGTTTATCTAGTTTTTACCACGAAATAGCGAATACTTTTTTAGGAACTGAAGGTTGTTTTATCTTGGGATTTCGGTCATTTCAATAATTTGTGTAATAATAGTATCGTTAGTAAGACCTTCCATTTCACGTTCTGGGGTTACAATCACTCTGTGATGCAATACAGGAATGGCAGCACGTTTTATGTCTTCAGGTGTTACAAAGTCTCGTCCATTCATTGCTGCAAAGGCTTTACTAGCTTTTAAAATAGCTATGGATGCACGTGGTGATGCCCCTAAATATAAATACTGATTCGTACGCGTTGCTACTATAATTTGTGCAATATAACGGAGTAAATGGGCTTCAATAAATACCTGCGAAACTAAGTGCTGATAGGTGGCTATTTGTTCACTGGTAAGAAAGGAAGTAATCGCATTTATTTTGGAGGTGTCTTTCAGTTCGTGTTCGCGTTTTAAAATCTCAATTTCATCATTTAAATTAGGATAGCCTACATTTATTTTGAAGAGAAAACGATCCAGTTGGGCTTCGGGCAATCGATAGGTTCCTTCTTGCTCTACTGGATTTTGCGTGGCAAGAACCATAAAAGGGGAAGACAGCTTGTACTGCATGCCATCCATGGTAATTTGCTGTTCTTCCATCACCTCAAACAAAGCCGCTTGGGTTTTTGCGGGAGCTCGGTTAATTTCATCAATAAGAATCATATTCGAAAAAATAGGCCCTTTTTTAAACTCAAATTCGGTAGTTTTTAAATTAAAAACCGAAGTTCCCAATATATCACTAGGCATTAAATCTGGGGTAAATTGAATACGACTAAACCCCACCGAAAGCGTTTTGGAAAGTAATTTTGCGGTGACTGTTTTTGCAATGCCCGGAACCCCTTCTATAAGCGAATGACCTCCTGCCAAAAGCGACGCAATTAACATATCGATCATATTTTCTTGACCTACAATAACCTTCCCAATTTCGCTTCGTATTTTTTGGACATTACTACTCAATTCACTTAAGTCTAATCGGCTTTTAAAGTCCAAGGTTTCGTTTGGAGTGCCTATAACTTCCTCCACAGGGTCAATGTGTTGGTGGGTATTAGTATTTTCTGGAGTGTTGTTTTCTTCTCTTAAATCTTCCATAATTATTCCGAATAAAATGCTTCCATATATTTGTTTAACTGTATTAGGTTACTCTCAAAATATTGCCTTTTGTTACGTAACCAAACTATATAATTTATAAGGGTTTTTACTTTTTCTTTTTTCACTCCCGATTTTAAACTTAACCGCTCTATAAATTCATCGTCAAGTGTTGCGGTATCTAAATGATATTGGGCTCGAATTCTTGCTAAAAAGTAAGTAGATTTTTTTTCAATAATGTTTTTATGATCTTGGGTTTCAAAATATAAGTTTGATATTGTTTTTACAAATGCTACCGTGGTATTATCTAAGGGTTTTACAATGGCTACAATGCGTTGTCTTCTTTTTGCATTAAAGATAACGAATAACACAATTAAAAGCAGCGACAAATACCAAGCCCATTTAAAGGCGCGTTGTTGCAAAAACCAACTTAAATCTGATGTTTTTTCCACCTCATTGTTATAGGGCGTTTGGTATTTTAAAGCCGAATCGAAATACATATCTTCTTCTGGAAAATACGATAAAATGCCTTCAATATATTTATAGTTGTTGGCAGCTAGAAGATGATAATTTGTAAATACCTTTGGCTGAAGATGCAGTAAAAAGGTGCCATTTTGGAAGGGGACTTTTATAAAATTTATATTTTTTTCTCCATTGTTTGTATAACCCAATACCTCATACGATACCGAATCGATCTTTTTAAAATAAAAATCTCCTCGATTGCGGTCTAATTGAATTTCCTTTTCTAAAAAAGACGGTTTTTCAAAAGAGAGCGAAGAAACGCTATCTTTTTCATTAACACGATACGCTACGTCCAGGCCAAGAGTATCTGCCAAAAGAGTGGGTAGGTAGTAATCAGACAGAAACACGGTATTTCCATCCCCCACAAAATACAAAAGCTCATTAACAGATTCGTAGGTGAGCGTTTGGGTGTTTCCAATTTTTAGGTACATCCCTTTGGCGATATGATCTCCATAGCCGTCCTCACTATTGGCATAAAAATAACTGTCTGGTTGGTGATACAAGGTGCGTACTTTCTTGTCTTTAAAAATAATGCCTAGTTCTTTGTAAAAAACACTCAATCCATAAGGTTTGTTGCTTTTTTCACTAAAGGATTCTTCCCAGTCGATGGTTTTTTGATACGAAAAATGGCAGCTACGAACCAAGACAATTATAAGCAGGATAATGAGGCCTATTAAAAAATACGTTTTTTTCATCCCAGCACCTTTTTAAGTAAGTTGGTAAAAGTATCCTTTGCTTTTTGGTACTGCCATTTATTTATGGGGAATTCGCCATACCATATATAATCGTATAAATAGGAAGTAAATTTAAAATCACTACTAAAAGATTGTTGTTTTATCTCATGGAAATACTCTTCGTTGGTTTTGTCCTCTTCTAGTTTGATAAAATTTTTAAGGCTTAATTTTTTGAGGACTAACATATGGTAAAAACGAATGGCAAGCCTAAAATCCTCATTTTTTTCTGCGAAAGCAATAAGTCCTTCAATATCGGTTTGTTGCAAGTTTTGAACGGTAAGTTCTTCTTGGGGTAAAATAGCCGTATTTTTTTGGGTAGTGAACAAACGGTTACCTCCTTCATTAATAATACTATACACTAAATAAACCACTGCCAATGCCAAGACGATAATAAAAATCCAATTTAACAATGTTGTCCCCCATATTTCTCCAGTGAACTCTTTTTGATTGTTTTCTTCTTCAACTTTCGTTTTTGTATTTTCAAAGTCTACGTAATTTCCACTTCCTTTTTTGGAGTTTCGGATAACTTCTTTTCCTTCATAATTATAGGTATCACTCGCATAGCGCTCCTTAAAATGGGCATCAAATAAACGCGGGTTGGAAGCTTGTGCAGAAGCAATTTCAAAACAAAAAAGGGTACAAAGGATCACCCAACAAGAATAAACTCTTGTCCTGCAATAAAATATCTTAAACCGCATACAAAGTGTTTTTTCCAACAATTTCCTGTTTCCTTTTTTTATACACAATAAAAGGGTAAATAAGGTAATAGTAACTTATAAATGACAACGTAGTTAAGATAATTAGAACCGAAAGGAAATTGGGCATGACATTGGAATACCGAGTGACAAAACCCTCTAGAAACCCTGCCGAAAAAGTAAACGGAAAGGTACTTATTAAAATTTTTACACCTACTTTAACGCCTTGCTTAAAAGATTCCATCCTAGAATATGTTCCAGGAAATAATATACTAGCCCCTAAAATAAGACCTGCAGCGGCTTCAATAACAATGGCAAAAATTTCCATGGCACCATGAATCCAAATGCCACGAACACTCTCCCAAAGCACTCCTTTTTCATAAAAGAAATATTGAAAACTTCCCAGCATAATGCAGTTTTTAAACAGTACCCAAAGCGTTCCAAAACCACCAAAAACTCCCAAAACAAAAGCAATTAATCCCACTTTTAAATTGTTTACGGTAATCCCAATAAAACTTCCCCAATGACTACCACTTTTATAGACCGCCACGGGGTCGCCTTTTTCAATGTTTTCAATAGTCATATTTACATAGGCATCGCCTAAAATAGAACGTACAAACGCTCCATCGTTAGCCGCCGATAGGACACCAATTGCTGTAAATAAAGAAAAAACAATAAAGGCTATGTATATAAACTTTCGATATTGGTAGGTTAGGAGGGGAACCTCGGTTTTCCAAAAATGTATAATTCTGTTGGTATCTTCTCTTTTGGTTTTGTAGATTTTTTGAAAAGCTTTTGCGGCCAACTGATTTAAATATACAATTACTTTGCTTTTGGGATAAAAAGTTTGTGCATACGATAAATCGTTTATAATTTGTATGTATTCCGAAGCGAGGGCATCGGGATCCTTAAAATCGTTGTTGAAGATGGCTTTTTCAAATTTTTGCCATTTTTCCTTATTTTGTTTGATAAACGCAACTTCCCTCATAACTTTACCAAATTAAAAAAGAATATGCCAGAGTTACAAATTAACACCACTCAAAATGTAAAAATATCGTACACCGCATCTGGAGCAGGAGAGCGACTTATTGCTTATATTATAGATTGGGCTATTAAAGTAGGCTATCTGATTATTTTAAGCTGGGGTTTTAATGCCTTTGAAGGCATGGATGAGTGGTCTCAAATTGGAATTAATACCGTATTAAGTTTACCCGTTATTTTTTACTCCTTGGTATTGGAGTTGTTTTTAAACGGTCAAACCTTGGGCAAAAAATTGATGAACCTAAAAGTGGTAAAAATAGATGGATACCAAGCTTCTTTAGCAGATTATGTAATCCGGTGGTTTTTTAGGATTGTCGATATCTATATCGTTGGAATAGGTTTCTTTTTTATTGCTTTTAGTAAAAAATCACAACGCATAGGCGATATGGCGGCGGGAACTGCCGTAATCTCAATTAAAGATCGCGTAACGATGGGGCATACCATTTTAGAAAACCTAACCGAGGACTATGTCCCAACCTATCCCACCGTTATAAAGTTATCCGATAATGATGCACGAATAATAAAGGAAACCTTTGCTACGGCCAAAATTTCTAAAGATTATAGAACGTTAATAAAGTTAAGGGATAAGATTATGGAGGTAGCAGAAATTAAAACCCGAAAACATCAAAACGATTTAGAGTTTATTGATGTAATTTTGAAAGACTATAACTACTATACCCAGAATATGTGAGTTTAAAAATTCCAAATCTCAAATTCTAAGATCCATCTTCCAAGTCTTTTTTTTTAACTCATTTTTAAATGGATTCATTCCACTATCTCCGCCATAATAAACACATTTTGTAACGGCCATTCTCCTTCATCGCGAGGTAAGTTTGCAATTTTTTCTACAACCTCCATACCTTGAGTAACACGACCAAAAATGGTATAATTTCCATTAAGATGGGTAGTGTGTTTATCGGGGCCTAAAAAAATAAAAAACTCAAAAGGAGCCGTGCGTTTGTCTGGGTTTTCACGATATTCCTTAGCTCCAGAAACCGTTCCATAGGTATGTTTTCGACCCCTGTCAAGTTCGGCGGGGAGTAAATAATGCGCTCCTATTGTATTTCTTTTTCTGGGCGTTTCTTTTCGATCACTGTTTCCTCCCTGTATAATAAAATTAGGTACCACACGATGAAAGAAGGTATTATCAAAATACTTTTGCTTTACGAGATAAATAAAATTGGCACGATGGAGCGGGGTGTCTTTATGCAATTCCATAATAATATCCCCAAACTGTGTGGTTATTTTCACCTTTGTCTCGGGGTTTTCTTTACCGAATTGGGTTAAAAAGGCCACCACATTTTCATTGGTAATTTCAGGATATTGTGGGACTTCTGGAGTTTTTAGGATTTCTTTTTCTTCAGAAGAAACCGCATTTTTTTTTGGGTTATCAATTGTTTCTTCTTTTACTTCGGAAGTCTTTTGTGTATCTTCACAACTGGTTAGGAGTATAAAAAAGCATAAATAATATAGCGCAAATTTCATTGATGCAATTTTCAGAATTTGAAAAACAGATCCTAAAGATAAAAAATTTGGAACTTCCAGGGGAAGATTTTCATTTTAAGATGGCACCCTTAGAGCGGTTAAAAGAAATGAAAGAAAGTGCTTTCGAAATGCAAACGACCAAAAAAGCAGGGGTTCTTTGTCTTTTTTATCCGAAGAATAACGAAACTCATTTTATGCTTATCCTTCGTAAAACTTACCAAGGAGTACACTCGGCACAAATTGGTTTTCCCGGAGGAAAAGTAGAAGAAACCGATACCTCTCTTGAGCATACCGCCTTAAGAGAAGCAGAAGAGGAAGTAGGGGTTGCCCAAAAAGAGGTAAAAGTGTTAAAACAACTCACCGAAGTATACATCCCACCCAGTAATTTTTTTGTATATCCTTTTATTGGAATGGCAACCACGAGTCCTTTTTTTATACCACAAGATGAAGAAGTAGCAGCCTTGGTAGAGGTTCCTTTGAGCGAATTTTTAAACGATGCCATTAAAATCACCCAAACCCTATCTACTAGTTATGCCAAGCATATTGAAGTGCCTGCCTTTAGGTTACAAGGTCATGTGGTATGGGGGGCTACAGCAATGATGCTCAACGAAATAAGGGAATTAATACATAGGGTCTTGTAAGCTGCTTTTTTAGTATCTTTGCCATTCAAATTTTTAGTTGCAGTACTTAGCATGGGGCTTTTCAAAAAAAATCCATTTGGTCATATTCTTTTTCTTAAAAAATGGCTCATCCGTATTTTAGGAGCCCTTACGCATAGACGGTTTAAAGGGTTTAATCAATTGCAAATAGAAGGAAGCGAAATTATTAAAAACCTTCCCGAGACCAATGTCCTTTTTGTTTCCAATCACCAAACCTATTTTGCCGATGTGGTGGCCATGTTTCACGTTTTTAATGCCAGTTTAAGTGGACGACAGGACAACATAAAAAACATTGGTTACCTATGGAATCCCAAACTCAATCTCTATTTTGTAGCTGCGAGAGAGACCATGCGTTCGGGTTTATTACCAAAAATTTTAGCCTATACGGGTTCGGTAAGTATTGATAGAACTTGGCGCGCCGAAGGGAAAGACGTGAACCGACAAGTAAAAATGAGTGACGTGAGTAATATCGAAAAGGCACTAAACGATGGTTGGGTAATTACTTTTCCACAAGGAACGACAACCCCTTGGAAGCCCATACGAAGAGGGACCGCCTTTATTATTAAACAAAATAAACCGATCGTAGTACCTATCGTAATAGATGGGTTTCGAAGGTCTTTCGACAAAAAAGGCATCCGAATTAAAAAAAGGGGAATTCTGCAAACTATGGAGATTAAAGAACCCTTGCAAATTGATTATGAAAACGATTCTATGGAAGCCATTATTGAAAAATTGGAATACGCCATTGAGCAACACCCCTCTTTTTTAAAGGTAATTCCTGCCGATGAACTTCAAAAAGAAGAAGCGCTCAATAGAACACGACAGTGGAAATACAAAAAGGATAAAGAGAAAAACACAGAAGAAATCTAATAAGCTACCAATCGATTATTTGGTATCTAGATTTCAATTTTCTTTAATTCTTTATAATTTTTTTTCAATTTACGTAACAGCAACCCATAAATAAGCCAATAAAAAAGCATTAAAAACGCTATAAGTCCCAACCCTACAGCAATATTAAGTCCAATAAACGTTTCCACCGGAACGGCAGCAAACAAATCGTCACGTTCTAAAAGTTGGTGTAGTTTTTCTTTATTGAAATAGTAATACACATTGGTAGCAAACATTAAAACGGCCGCCAAGCCTATATTGTAATATACAAAATAGTGAACGGTTTTTCGGGTTTTTAAAATGTTGGCCATTAAGGCTTTTACCGAGTTGGTAACTTGGATGGATTGATAGTTTTTATAAAAAAAATAGATAAATACAAATACGACTAGATAATTTACAATATTGGCGATTAGAAAGATTTCGCTAAGCCCCATGAGGTCTTGAAACGTTTTAGTGGATTCTGGAACAAGAAAATAAAGGGATGTCCATAAAATCATTTCGGCAATGCTTATGTAAAAAATCCATTTTACCATAGAGGAGGATTTTTTTAATAGCATTGGGTAAATATCTTTATAGGTAAACTTAGGGAGGTCGTGCTCCCTTGCTTGCCATTCTTTTTTTAATACATCTAACTCGTCCATGCTTTTAGGGGTTAAGTATGGTTCTCAATTTATCTTTAATTCGATTCATTTTTACTCGGGCATTTACTTCAGTAATACCTAACGTATCTGCAATTTCTTTATAGTTTTTATTTTCAAGATATAGAAAAACCAAGGCTTTATCGATATCGCTCAAGGTTTTTACCGCATTGTACATAAGTTGTAACTGTTCCTCTATTTGTGGGTCATACTCTTCCGAAGTTATTTTAAAACTAATGCCCTCAAAATCTTGTGTTGACACACTTCGTTTACTTTTTCTGTATAGTGTTATGGCGGTGTTTAAGGCCACACGGTACATCCAAGTACTAAACTTTGACTCGCCTCTAAACTTAGGATATGCCTTCCAAAGCTGGATTGTAATTTCCTGAAACAAATCCTTATGCGAATCGCTGTCATTTGTATATAAACGACAGATTTTATGCACAATGTTTTGGTTTTCTTCTAATTGCGAAACAAAACGATGTTCGAGTTCTTGCGTCAATGGTTTTGGGTTAATGCATGGAATTAGTACCAGGTGGAAACAAATTGTTACAAAACAGACTCATTATTGTTTAATGGTAACGGGAATGGGACTTCCAGAGCCTACCCAACTACCGCCTATTTCGTCAATGTTTACATCCAGTTCATCGCTGGTGTCAATATTCTTGATATTTACTTTCATTTCATCGTAGGTATCAATGCTTTTTACATTTACGTTGAGTTCGTCATAGGTATTAATGTCCACAATACGTACGTCTATGGTTTCCATGTCGCTTACTGGTACCAACCTATAATCGGTCTTATTGATGGTCTCAGAAGGATTTTCTGTAGCATAGGCCGATGGGAAAAAATTAAATTCCTTTACCACATTTATGGTTAAACAAAGCGCAATAATGGTAAGGACAGTTTTGGTGTAAAAATCGGTTTTCATGATCAATGAGTTAATGAGTTAATGAGTTACTTTAGAAAAGGATCGCAAAAAATATACCTAAAAAGGCGTTAGCAATTTTTATACTTATCATGCAACCCTAAGCCTTGTAAAATCATAGGCATTATTTTTTCAAGGCGGGAAACTTTGGTTTTTTCTTGTTTGGCCGTTTCAATGTATTCGGCATACTCGCGTTGCCTGCCAGGAGTAAGTTTTTTAAAGGCATCATAAAAAGCGGGGTCTTTTTTTAGGGCTTCATTTAAAAACGGCGGTATGCTAACCCCTTCTTTTCGCGTCACTTTTACTTCTTTACCCGCCAAACAGTTTTCAATAGCTTCTTGTAGATACTCATGGACAATTTCTATTGGAATCTCTTCATGACGGCCAAAGCGCCATTGCCGCATGGCTTTTGTTTTTCCTTCCTGAGCATTCCTTAGTTTTTTATGAATATCTTTTAGGAAAATTCCTTGATGAAACCAAAGCGCATAATGGTTTTTAAAACCTACAAACCCGGCAATTAGTTTTCCGTTTAGCGTATAGGTGGGAGTGCCCCATTTAATCTCTTCAGTGAGTTCGGTTTTCTGAAAAATTTCCCGCAGTGTTTCAAATTCTTTTTTCCATGGGGCTAGTTTTTCAATATAAAGGCTTACTTTTTCTGAAGCATTCATGATGCATAGTTGTTATTTTTTTACAAATTTCAAGCGGGTTGTTCCTTGGGATGCTCGCAATTTTATAAAATACATTCCTTGTGGTAATGCCGAAACATCCAAACTATCGGAAGAAAAAGTGTTGGATAGGACAACTTTCCCGCTAACATCCATAATTTGATAATCGATAAGGTTTATAGAAGGGTCTTTTTTAATCCTCAGCGTATTTGAAACAGGGTTTGGAACCAGAGATAGCATCTCTTGTAAGGGGACTCCTTCAACCAAAAGGAATTGATCATACAATCCTTGTAACAAATCGATAGGCTCAATCCCACTCGCTTGTTGCCCTACATTTAATCGAATATATGGATCGGCAGGGTCGTCCGTAGGTCGATACACCAATAAATAAGCAGTCGTAGAAGAGGTTCCCGCCGCCAAACAACGGCTATCGGCCCCGGCAAAGTTAGCCCCTTGCATGGCGGCCATGAGTTTATCGGCCAACGTACCTGTGGTGTTATTAAAATTGGCTTCCATATTGTCAATAACACTTACATCCAATAAAATATTTCCTTGAATACTAAACGTGGCTCCTTGGCGGTCTTCTTTATAATCGTCTGTAGAAACTCCCGAAAACCCAGCCGTCCTTGGGTCCCCATTTTCATCAAAATCGGCAATGCCATACTGGCGATATTCCGGGTTAAAGTTTTGCGAACCACACGCATCGTTGTTGTAGAGCCAGTCAATAATTTCAGAAGGACTGGAGCCCAACTCCATTTGGGCGATGGCATTGTTGAGGTTCACGTTAGGGATGCACACATAGGCTTGCGAGTTTACCCCACCGCGACCGGGAATGATTTTTGTGATAATATCAATAATTCCATTGGCACCCACCCCGGTGACGCAAGAAGCTCCCGCCGAACCAATTTCACCGGTGGTAGGATCTACAGCAATGATGGAAAAGGTGTCTTGGGCTTGTATTTGAAAACTTAAAAACAGGGCGACAAAAAAAGGATATAGTTTTTTCATAGTAAGTATTTGTTTCGATAAAGATACCAAATTTTATATAGTACAATTCAGGGGGTAAAAATAACAATTCGGTAGATTTGCTTTTTCTATTTCTGAAAAGGAGGACACCTTTGCACCAGTAAATGTAATCAACCCAAAAAATGAACCTTTTTAAATCATCTTTACTTTTAATCGTTACTTTCTTTTCCGCAGCAAGTTTTGCTCAAACCGAAGTTTCGGGAGTCATCACCCAAAAAAACGGCACCCCTATTGCCGGAGCCAATGTGTACTTGGAGGGTACCTACGATGGTGCCTCGAGTGATGAAAACGGAAATTTCTCCTTCACCACCGAAGAAACTGGCGTAAAAACCCTCATTGCTTCTTTTGTGTCGTTTGAGCCTTTTTATATGGCCGCTGATGTTTCCCAACTAAAAAACCTCACCATCACTTTAAAGGAAGATGTCAACTCCTTAGATACCGTAGTGATTTCCGCAGGAAGCTTTCAAGCGGGGGACAACAGCAAGGTATCGGTATTAAAACCGCTCGATGTGGTCACTACCGCCAGTGCCCTAGGCGACTTTGTGGGTGCCTTACAAACCCTTCCCGGAACCACCACGGTTGCCGAAGACGGCCGTCTTTTTGTGCGTGGGGGCGATGCGGGTGAAACCCAAATTTTTATCGATGGTATTAGAGTATTTACGCCTTATACCCCCACCACCAATAACATTCCCTCGCGCGGGCGGTACAGTCCGTTTCTGTTTGACGGAATTACCTTTTCTACCGGAGGCTACTCGGCCGAATACGGCCAAGCCCTATCCTCTGTGCTGCTGTTAAACACCATAACCGAACCCGATCAAGAAAAAACCGATATGGCCCTTATGACCGTGGGTGGGGCACTAGGGAATACCCAAAAATGGGAAAAAAGCTCCTTGAGTTTTAATGCCTCCTATATCAATTTAGCTCCTTATCTAGCCGTGTTTAAAGACCGAAACGATTGGGAAAAACCTTTTGAAGCCTTTGCAGGGGAAAGTGTATTCCGTCTAAAACTGGGCAAGGGTCTACTTAAATGGTACACCGCTTTTGATGCAACCCATTTTGAACTCACCCAAGAAGACATCAATCTACCAGATGGCCTACAATTTAAACTAAAAAACAACAACCTCTATACCAACGCTAGTTATAGTGTGGATTTAGAAAATCGTTGGGATTTACAAACGGGCGGGAGTCTTACCCGTGCCAATAACCAAGTAGGGATTGAAGACAACGATATCGATAACGTAGAACTTTCAGCACACCTAAAACTAAAACTGCGTAAAAAATTCAGTAACCAATTTAAACTGTATATGGGAGTAGAACAGTTTTTTACCGACTTTACCGAAGACTTTCAAAATCTATTGGTTTCTAAAGTAACCTATGGCTACACCAATAACATTACTGCAGCCTATACCGAAGCCGATTATATTTTCTCCAAAAAATTGGCCGCCAAAGTAGGAGTACGAGGCGAGTACAGTGGTTTGTTTGACCAATTTACGTTGTCGCCCCGGGCATCCTTGGCGTATAAAACCTCCAAAAACGGACAGTTTTCTATTGCCTATGGCGATTTTTACCAAAACCCCTTAAGCGAGGTCCTTAAATTTGAAAGCGATTTGGAAGCCCAAAAAACACAGCATTACATTTTGAACTATCAATACACCCATAACAATCGTATTTTTAGGGCAGAGGCCTACTACAAAAACTACCAAAATCTGGTAACTTACGATACCCAATTCACCGACTTTTCTAGTACCTTCACCAACAATGGTAATGGCTATGCACAGGGGCTTGATATTTTTTGGAGAGATAACCAAAGTATTAAAAATGTAGATTATTGGGTAAGCTATTCCTTTTTGGATACCGAGCGCCAATACCAAAACTACCCCACCCAAGCCACACCCCCTTTTGCCAACAATCATAACCTCTCGGTGGTAGGGAAATATTGGATTAACAAATGGCGCAGCCAAGTAGGGATGAGCTATCAGTTTGCTAGCGGCCGCAGTTATACCAATCCCAATCAGCCTGGGTTTTTGCAGGAGCAAACCAAAGCCTATAACAGTCTAAGTCTTAACTGGGCGTATTTACTGTCGCCACAAAAGATATTATATTTTTCCATCAACAACGCCTTAGGCACCAAAAACATTAATGGGTATCAATATGCCAATGCCCCCAATGCCAATGGTATTTTTGAAAGACGCACCTTACGTCCCGCCGCCGATCAGTTTTTCTTTGTGGGCTTCTTTTGGACGATTAGTGAGGATGGGAAAGATAACCAGTTGGATAACCTTTAATAATAGTATCTCCTCCCTTTAGTAAGGGAGGTGTCCGAAGGACGGAGGGGATGTTTTAAAAGTAGGCGAGAACAAGCAATTAAGTTTAGCTGTTGTTGTGTATAGTGCTTTAAAAGTTTTCGTTCAGTTCCCTTAGCATTTCTATCGTATTGATATATCTCACATTAAATTGGTTGCATACTTCAGGGATTTTTATTTTAGTTTTTCTGTTTGGTTCGCTCTTTTCATAGGTGACAATAGTCCAATTATTACTCATAGCAAAAGCTACAAGCCAAGGGTCGGCTAAATCGGTTTCCAAAAATTCTTGAATTGCACTATTTGTATAGTGATGCGACATAGAATTAGTCCAATTCACAATTGTAATATAATTTTGTAATACTGTATCTGTATTAATAAAAAAATTATCTGGCAAATTGGCTTCACACCATTTTTTAAGTTCATCCTCGTGAGATGAATCATCATAGATTTCTTTCTTTACTTTATCGATACTTACAATTGTACCATTATCAGATAAACTTTTTACTTTAATCCAAAAACTTTGAACTATGTCAAGAGGATAAATTGAACGATGAGCTTGAATAAAGAAGTTTGAATCTACAATGTATTTACTCATACTTGATATAGATATTCATTGATAAACTTCTCATAGGTGTTTCCTTTAAGACTTGTCAGTTTGTATGCGTCTCGGTATAATAGATTATTTTCCTTGACAGCATTATTTACATAACTTGCAAATCTTAAACTAATTCTCTTTTTTGCAGTCGCATAAAAATTTCCACCAGGACTTTGGTTTTCTTTTTTATTTTCAAAAGCAGAAATATAATTGTTGTAAAAATCAAAAAATACAGGTTTAGTTATTAAACCTAAGTCTAAAACTCTTCTTGCTATAACAATAGGGCTAACTTTAAAAACTCTACTTAAATATTTTATATTTTGACTGCTTTTCCATTTTTCTCTAATAAATATTTCAGGTACTAAAAATTCAGCTGCAACTTTATCGCAAAGAATTTCAGTTGGGTCGTCAGCTGGAAGCATATGCTTATTATCAAATCCTGCACTTTCGCCCAACCAAATATGAGCGAGTTCGTGAATTAGGGTAAACATTTGCGCTGCCTTTGCATCGGCAGAATTTATAAACAAGAAAGGTGCTTTTTTGTTGACCAAGACGAAACCTCGACATTCCTCAACAGAAATTTTTCTTTTGGTGTTATTTTCTACAATTCCATTGAAGTTAATT
Source organism: Flavobacteriaceae bacterium (assembly GCA_041392205.1). Classification (GTDB taxonomy): domain Bacteria; phylum Bacteroidota; class Bacteroidia; order Flavobacteriales; family Flavobacteriaceae; genus Halomarinibacterium. The sequence goes on from JAWKMO010000004.1 coordinate 180,455, forward strand.
ATAATGCCAATTTCTTCGATTTGTAATGTGAGAAATTCAAGAGCTTGTTCCCAAGTGGTATGTTTACTTGCCCAATTAACTTGGAGTTTTAATGTGTTTCTTATGTCATTAGCAATCTCTCTGTAATCGGAATTATCACCATATTTAGCCACAAATTCTAAATCAGAATATCCACTTTCTTGTAAATAATTTGTTAACCAATTTTGTCTATCTTTTATAATTTGAATTGTATGATAGACGTTTAAAGAAACTTTATCTCTTGGTGCTGCTCCAGTTCGGAAAAAAGGTATGGGCAATTCCTCGTTTGGCGGTTCATTCATAAACATATATCCAAAAGGAACGTGGACTTTATGTGTGAAGTTTTCCAACTGTTTTATAGTTGGTTTTTTGTCTCCGTTTATCCATTCTAAAACATTCGGATTTTCTAAATAGAACTCCTCTAGGTCATTACCTGCTCTAGTAATTGCCCAGTTAATAATTTCAGAGTTAATATTTTCAATCCTTGTTGCCATTAAGCAAATATAATTTAATATTTTTATTATTCAGGACGGGTCAGCATTACCTACAACGTGTTAAATCATATTATTTATAGTGAATACCCCTTGTTTTATAGTGGATATCTTAATGTTATAATAATTGTGATCTCGAAAGGGATGTTGTGGGGAGTCTTCCAAAGATAGCAAAAAAGCAATAAGTTGGAAGTATTTTAAAGTGGAAAAAGGGCATTCCTATATAAAGATTGTAAATAACGGAGTTAGCGGTTCGGCTTTATTTTTACTATCGTACTATATGGGTTGTTTACTTCTCGAATTATTCTTGGTAAAAATATTTAATAACATTTACTAATTCGCTTTTAAAATTCCTCTTTTAAACAGTTTGCTTTTTACAATTTTACCCTCCTTTTTGGCAAGGTAATACAGAACAATACCAATAATTAATAGAAACAATTGGGTGAAAATGGAACCTTCTATTCCAAATGCGCCACCTGTTATTAGTTCAGATCCTGTAAACTTAGATTGTATCATAGAACCAATGTCGGTTCCCCCTGTGAGATTGGAGCCATAAAAAGGCTGAGCAAAATTCCAACCTATATGGAAGAAATAAGGGAACCATATTCTTTTAGTATAGATAAACATCATTGACATGGTAAACCCCCAAATTACATATAATAATAGACTAGCAAGGTTGGTATCGGGATTGGAAAGATGCTGTAATTCTACCAACATACCAATACCAATGGCTATGTGAGTGCCTAACCAATTTTCTATCTCTCTTACAATTAATCCTCTATGAAATATGTCTTCAACTATTGCCGCAAATAGGATTACTGTGAAAGCCCTTGCTGAGAAGTGAGTCGTTGTAATACTAAAAACTTGATAATGGCCTAATAAATATAAAATGAAAATAGATAATGAAATTGTCAAAAAACCAAAAATAAAACTCCCGAACATTTCTTTGGGGAAATATTTTAGAGATAGTTCGGTAATTTTTCGTTTCTCATATAAGAAGAATAAAAAATAATAGTTACCAATTAATAGTACTGTAGAAATAAAAATAATAATTGGGTCAGCAATACTTTTATCCTGAATAATGCTGTATAAAAATGGTTTTAATACAAAGTTTTGAATTACTACGAATAGTGAAAAGGGAACGACAATGCCTACAATAATTTTGGTAATTGGAAAGTACCATACTCTTTTTACTGATGCATTCATTTTTTGATTGATTGTTAAATTGACGATTAAATAGTAAAATTGTTACAGCTTATTTTTTTAAGCTCACCGCTAACGCATTAGTAACACTTACCATACACTATCGTACCAGTATCGTACCACTATCGTACCACTATCCTACCACTATCGTACCACTATCTATACATTGCACATACCGTAGCTATTTAGTTAGAGAGAGAAGAAAAAAGAGAAAAGAGAAAAGAGAAAAGAGAGAAGAGAAAAGAGAAAAGAGAGAAGAGCGTAGTGAAATAACTAACAACCAGCATCCAGCATCCAGCTTTCAGCTTCAAGCATCCCAGAACCAACAATCCAACAATCCAACAATCCAACAATCCAACATACTAACCTACTAACAACAATTCACTCCTCAAAAATGACAATTCAGTAAAACCCTTTTTCATAAAAGGAAAGAGCAAAAGATATTTGTCCTATCAATTTAAAAACAAACAGTATGCAAACCGTAATCCATTATCTTGCTTTCTTACTCACAGGGGTGTTATTACAAGCCCAAAACACGGTAGAAGTAACGATCACAAACTTTAGTAATAACGATGGAAAAGCCCGAGTGGGGCTCTACAATCAAGAAGGGGAATTTTTAAACAAACCCTTTAAAGCAAAAGATGCCACCATCCAAAATCAAAAAGCCACGGTGGTGTTTTACGATCTACCTGAGGGTACCTATGCAGTATCTATGTATCACGATGAGGACAACGACGGAAAAATGAAGATGCGTATGGGGATGTTTCCTGCCGAAGATTATGCCTGTTCCAACAATGCCAAAGGCTTTATGGGACCTCCCCAATGGAAAGACGCCCAATTTGAAGTTAAAAATGGCGAAGTAAAAGCCATTGCCATTAAATTATAATTAGGAAATAGACACCAACTTTTATACATTCACAAAACAAATAACAACATGAAACAACTACTCACCATCGCCATCGCTTTTATAGCCTTTTCAGGTTTTTCACAAAGCAAATACGAACAAGGAATGACCAAAGCCTTCGATCTTTGGAAGAACAATCAGCCGTGGGAAGCCGCCAACCTTTTTGAGCGCATTGCGCAGGCCGAACCCGATAATTGGCTACCGCCTTTTTATGTCGCTCAAATTAATGTCCTGTATAGTTTTTCAGAAAAAAACGAAGAGAAACTTACCGCCCAATTAAAAAAAGCACAAGACTTTTTAAACGATGCCAAAGCAATTTCTAAAGACAACGCCGAAATATTGGTGGTACAGGCTCAACTCTACACTGCTTGGGTGGTTTTTGACGGGGCTAAACACGGCATGACGATGTCGCCCAAAATTAACCAGTTATACCAAGAAGCCTATATAATTGAACCCGAAAATCCCAGAGCCGCTTTTGGAAAAGTAGAATGGGAGCTCGGCACGGCTCGATGGTTTGGACAAGATACAAAACCCTTTTGTGAAGACTTAAAAAAAGCCGTGGCTTTGTTCGACACTTACGAACCTAAAGGCCAATTTTATCCAAACGGCGGTGGCGAATATGCACAACAAAGCTTAGCACAAAACTGTAAAGAGGAATAATGAAGGTTTTTAAAGAAATAGGAAAGGCATTTTTTGTAGGCTCTGTTATCTTTTTGGTGATTGGGGTCATTGAATACCTAAACGGCTGGGAAATTTCCTCTGGCAAGGAATTACTAGTGCGGTTTTTTTACAATCAGGTATATTCGGTATCCCTTTATATGGCCAATGCCTACTTCTTTAACTTTATCCTTAACAAATACAAAAACTGGTACAGTTGGCAACACTTAACCAAGGGTATTTTAGGATCGGTGGTTATTTCAGTAGTGACGATTTTCTTCTTGCGAATTTTTGGAGCAGTGTTAATAGAAGGCGAATCGTTTTCTCAATTTCTTCAAGGCGAAAGGCCTCAGTTTTATTACACCACCTTATTAATTTCGATTGTTGTAACGGGTATTTTTTATGCGGTTTTTTACTATAGACATCTTCAAGAAAAGAAAGTAAAAGAACAAAAAATTATTGCGGGTACTGCTTCGGCTCAGTTTGATGCCTTAAAGAACCAGCTGGACCCCCATTTCCTTTTTAATAGTTTAAACGTGCTTACCAGCCTTATTGAAGAAAACCCCGAAGCAGCCACTAAGTTTACCACTTCGTTGTCCAAGGTGTATCGTTATGTGTTGGAGCAAAAAAACAAGGAGCTCGTTACGGTAGAAGAAGAACTCAATTTTGCCAAACTCTATATGTCGCTTATTAATATGCGATTTGAAGATAGTATTGTTTTCGATATTCCTGAAAGGCTTTCAAACCCAGAAGCCAAAGTGGTGCCTTTGTCGCTTCAGTTATTATTAGAAAATGCCGTAAAACACAATCAGGTTACTCCTACCAACAAGTTGCGTATTTCCATTTATGAGGAAGACGGAAATTTAATCATTAAAAACAACATTCAACTTAAAAAAGCAATGAAGGAAAGCACTGGGGTGGGCCTTCGGAACATCCATCAGCGCTACCATTTATTAACACAAAGACCCGTTTCGGTACAACAAGACGAAACCTACTTTTGGGTAAGCATTCCTTTACTCACACAAAAAACTCAAGTAATGAATACACAAACCGAATATATATCTGCCAAGCGCTACGAACGCGCTAAAAAGCATGTGGAAGAATTAAAAGGATTTTACATTCATTTTTCCATTTACCTCATTTTTCTTCCAGTCTTTATTTTCTTTAACATCAAGTCCACTTCTTTTCCTTGGGCCATTTTTCCCATTGTAGGATGGGGGATGGGGGTCATAGGCCACGCCATGGAGGTGTTTAACTGGAACCCATTGTTAGGAAAAGATTGGGAAGAGCGGAAGATACGGGAATTGATGCGGGAGGATGAGTGATGGTCATTTCGATACGATTTTCTATCGAAAATCACTCAATGACCCATATACGGTGGCTGAGTGTTCCGAAGGAATGTATCGAAGCCACAGAATAAATAGATATGATGAAAGGATATATGTATATACTATTGTGTAATGATGATACTTTCTATACAGGGAGTACTAAAGATTTGGAAAAAAGGATCATTGAACATCAAAATGGAATGGGAGCAAACTATACAGCTAAAAGATTGCCAATAAAATTGATTTACTTTGAAGAATTTCGCCGTATCGATGAAGCTTTCTACAGGGAAAAGCAAGTTCAAGGCTGGAGTAGAAAAAAGAAACAATCTTTGATTGAGGGTATGCAAAATGAATTACCAAAATTATCAAAAAAGAAGTTTTATTAATATAACTCAGTTTGGTCATTTCGATACGATTTTCTATCGAAAATCACTCAATGACCCATATACGGTGGCTGCGTGTTCCGAAGGAATGTATCGAAGCCACATTTCAGAACCCAAAATCAACACTTCAGTAAAAGTGATTTTAAAAAAAGTAACAGGGTAGGTAGTTTTACAACGTATTAAATAAAAAGTTATGGTACTAGAAAATAACGAATCCAGAGAAAATCGCTACCTGCGTGCCAAAGAACGCGTGGCAGAGATGAAAAAGTTTTACACCAGCTTGGTGTTTTACATTGTTTTTATGGTCTTTTTAGGCTGGCTTAATTACTACACCAACCAGTGGCGTTATATGTGGTTTTTATGGGCTGCTTTTGGATGGGGAATAGGCTTGGTATTTCAAGCTGCTAAGGCCTTTAACTGGGCGCCTTTTTTAAATAAAAACTGGGAAGAAAAAAAGATCAAAGAATTGATGGACAAAGAAGAAACCTTTACCAACGAACGTTGGAAATAAATACGCACTATGGAAACCAAAAGTTATCAAAAATACGCAGTAGCCAAAAAGCAGGTGAAAAAAATAAAAGACTTTTATGGCCACCTTTTTCTATTTGCCATCGTAGTTCCTTTGGTGTATGTCATTCGGTTTTTTGTGTTGCCCAAAATAGGAGTAATTTCGGAAGAAGAAGGATTTGTCAATTGGTTAAATTGGCATACCTACGTATTACCGTTATTTTGGTTATTCGGAATTGCCATTCACGCAATTACCGTATTTAAACCAAAATCCATTAGCTCCTGGGAGAAGAAAAAAATGCAGGAACTTATAGAAAAAGAAGAACAAAAAAATCACCAACAATGGAAATAAATATCATGGATTACAACGATAATAAATACGAACGGGCTCAAAAGAAAGTAAAAGAAATTAAAGGGTTTTACACCCACCTTACGGTGTATATTTTGGTAAACATTTTTTTACTTTTAGTACAAATGGGCTTATTTAATGGTAACTTTATGCAAGGCTTGCCTACTTGGGGACACTTTACAACACCTTTCTTTTGGGGTATTGGGTTAGCGTTTCATGCATTGCATGTCTTTCAGGATAAGTTTCGGTTTTTGAAAGATTGGGAAGACCGAAAAATAAAAGAATTTATAGAAAAAGAAGAAAACGAATTTAAAAACAATTTTGATAAAGAATTCTAACCTCCCTCAAGCTAATAATCCAACCCTTTCAATACGATGAATGTTTTAATTATTGAAGATGAAAAACCCTCTGCTAGACGCCTACAACGTATGTTAGAACGCCTTGGGGTGAAGGCTAACCAAATGCTTCATAGCGTTGCTGAAGCGGTCACTTGGTTTCAAAGTAATGCACATCCCGATTTAATTTTTTTGGACATTCAATTAAGTGACGGACTCTCCTTCGAGATTTTTGATGCAGTGCAAGTAAAAAGTGCTATTATTTTCACTACTGCCTATGATGAATACGCATTGCAAGCCTTCAAACTCAATAGCATTGATTACCTTTTAAAACCTATTGATGAGGACGAATTGGTTGCAGCCGTTTCAAAATATCGTGAACGTGCCCCACAGCAACAAAACGTACAGCTCAATTTTGAGGACATTAAAAAACTACTTACCAATCCCGTAGAAAGAGAATATAAACAACGATTTACGACGAAAATTGGACAGCATATTAAAATGATTCCTGTAGATGAAATAGAATGTTTTTACAGTGAAAATAAAGGCACTTATGCGCATACTTACGAAGGGCGTGATTATTTGTTAGACACCACTTTGGAAGAATTAGAACAAGAATTATCCCCCAAAGTCTTTTTCCGCATCAACCGTAAGTTCTATGTAAATATTAACGGGATTAAAGATATTATTAGCTATACCAATAGTAGGCTTCAGTTAAAGTTACAAAGCTATAAGGATGATGAGGTGATTGTGGCGAGAGAACGGGTACGTGATTTTAAATTGTGGTTGGAGTAATTTTTTTAAATATTATTATTTCATAAAAAGACAGTCGATACCGTCTGTAGCCATATGAAATAACAACCCTACTCCAAAGATATTCAGCGGTTTTTTTAAAAAAAGGAATACACAATACATAGCAATCGCATAATAGCTGTGCAAAACGTGAAAGCCTATACTACAACGTTGGGCATCAAAAATAGGAGTGGCTAGTAAATGATCTAGGTCTACCAACATAGTGGCAAGCAATAATAAATATACCTTTATCCATTCTTTTCTATAAAACACCCATGCAATCACTACCGGAAATACCAAATGCAAAAAGTAATGAACTAGAAATGGAAAGGTCATTTATTGATTTTTATAAAACTTTTAGTCAAAAAGTCCCAAGAACTTTAGTCCAAACACAAAGGCACCTTTACTAGTTCCTTGGTAATAGGACTGCACATAATCCAATCGTAACAATCGGTATTTCCCCCATCCTATATTGTCTAGCCCCAGAGAAACTTCAGCATAAGGATTACGGTCTTTAGTAACTAAATAATGGCCTCCTGCTACGATATTAAAGCCCAATTGATTAATGCCGGGTATTTTATTCAGTATCCATCCTTTAAAGTCGTGTTCGGCATGGGCTTCAAAGTAGTTTTTATTAGTACTTAATGTATAGTAGGGTAGCAGGTTGAAAACGTTGGTGTAACTACCACTAGTTCCCACTCGGGTTTGGTTTCCATTAAAATGTTGGTAATCTATAAAAGCGATATTTTCAGCATCAATAAAGGTTCCGCCTTTAAAATTATAGCGTAATTCGCCTATTGTGCCTAATTTTAGATCTTGCTGAATTTGTGCTTTCAATTGGGTGAAATTATATGCATCTTTACTTCCAGCCATCGCATTTTCAGCTCCTAACGTAAGTAAAGGATATTGGGAGTCTCCATAATTAAATTTCCCATCAGGATAGGTCATATATTTCTGTGCAAACGCAATACGGGCTTCAAAATTAGTCTTAACAAGATGGTGCTCTTCAAAAGCAGCAGTAGTATAATCTGCAGGGTTTAACGGATTATTACTAGTATACTCAATATTCTCTTGAGGAAACACCACTTGATTAGTAGTATTAAATAGGGGTTGCCGGTTTTGGTAACTTATGGAAAGAGAGGTACGCACGCCATTAAACAATTCTTGAAACCAAGAAACACCTCCGTAATTAAGTTCAAAAATCTTCATGTAATTTCGTTCAAAAAATAAGGTCGAAACACTATTTATAAACGGGGAAATAGGATTATTACTGTTAAACTGTCGCACTTCGCTACCTCCAAAGGCTGAAATTTGTAATCTGTTTACACTGTTAAATTTTTTGGTGACACTTCCTTTCCAGCGAAGCCGGTCTTCTGAAACACCATAATTGGCAGTAATATTTGCGTAGAGCCATTGCGTTCTATTGTCATCGTACCATTTAAAAAAAGTAAGCCCAGCATTACCATTCCAGCCTTGTACTGTATTAAAATTAATTTTGGGCAGCGGTGCTATGTAACTAAGTTCCCATTTTTGAAAGGTGTTTTTATACGAATACCCCGTTAACGGACTTAATAAATTGAATTTATTATTCTTAGCGTCTATAGAATCCAAGTAACTTTTCGATTTTCGCAATACTTGAATACTGTCTTTTTTTAGGTAATCATTGGTTTCTTCATCTGTAAGTTGTACCGGACGTTTTTCTTCCCAAAATAGACTGTCTTTTTTATTCGCTTCGGGTTCAAAATACAATACTTCATTACTGAAGCTTTTCTTGTCAAAATTAGGGGTAAAATTATAGTTGCTATACACCGCAATAAAACGCCCATCGCCATTAAAACCTAAAAAACCGAAACTAAAATCGATCGTTTGCGAGATTTTTATCCAAGTATTTTCAATACCATCGTATTTAAAGTTTTGCTTAAAAATAAGTTCTTTAATAAAGGGCACTTGTATAGCGGCTCCTGTAGTAGTTAAATCCACACCGTACAATTGCCAGTCGTCTTCCACAATATATAGGGTTCCTTGCCAAATACGGTCGTTGGAGCGTTTAGGAATGACTTTTATTTTGTTAATGAGCTTGCTTCCTTCATAAAAAACACCTTCTAATTTGTAACGGTAATATCCTAAAGCATTTGAAGCTATGGGCGAAACTATCTCCGTATTTAAATCGATTGAATTTTCATAGAAACTAAAATTGGCATCCTGTGCGCTATTAAAGCTAAAGCCATTATCGTTACCACTCACTTTACTTGCTACAATAGTTTCTTTAAAGTCATTGGGTTTTTTGTAGGCAATATGGCTAATGGTTTCTGAAAGGTATATAATGCCAGTGCGCGTAGAATCTAAAGCCCCATCAAAATCACCTACTTCTTGTCCTAAAATCTTTTTAGGGACACTATCCACTCGCCAAATACCTCGTGAGTAGAAGTCGGCTGTGTAGGCTGAAATTTTATCGAGGTTTTCTTTTCTTTTGGCAATGGTTTCGCGAATAATTCTATAGGCAGGATCTTCGGAAGTATTTATAACTACTTCATTAAGACGTATGGTAGATTCTTTTAAAATAACATCCAAACTAAAAGGGAATACATTAACCGCCACCTCTTTTTTAACGGTTTCATACCCCAAAAATTGAAAGATAATAGTATAGTTTCCTTTTTCAGAAATTTCTAGGGAGTAATATCCGTCATCGTTAGTTGTTGTGCCTGTATACTTATCTTCTATGTAAATATTAACAAAGGGGAGTGGTTGGTTATTTACGTCGGTTACTTTTCCAACTAATTGTGCTATTAGTGCGCTATGTATAAAAAAGAATAAAAGGCTTAGTGTATATCGCATAAAAAAGTTTTTATTTTAATGACGTAAAAATTCTTTGAAGGGTTGCCTCGTTTTTGAAAATAGAAAAAATTTGGCCCCTGAGCAGACCTAAATTAGTTGTTAAAAGCCTTTTTAATTCGGCTTAAATCCCGTTTAGTATCACGTTCTTTCATTACTTCGCGTTTATCATACTGTTTTTTACCACGGCACAACGCTATGTCTAGTTTAGCGAGCCCTTTCTCATTGGTAAAAAGGAGTAAGGGGATAATAGTTAAGCCCGAATTTTTTACTTCTTTCTCTAGCTTTTTTAATTCTCTTCTATTTAAAAGTAACTTACGTTCAGATTTAGGGGAGTGATTAAAAAGGGTAGCGTGTGAGTATTCTTGTATGGTCATGTTAATAACAAACAATTCGCCATTAGAAAACTCACAAAAACTTTCGGCAATAGAAGCTTTTCCTTCACGAATAGCTTTTATTTCGGTGCCGCGAAGCACAATACCGGCCGTATATGTTTCAAGTATCTCGTATTCAAAACGAGCCTTTCGGTTTTTAATCTGTACGTTCTTTTGCAATGCCATAGAAGGCAAAAATAAGAAGATTTGGAGCGTAAATTGTTATAGTTCTACCTTTCTTATTTCTGATTTTTTTTCCGCCCCTTTTAATGATACCACATATAAACTACTATTATCAGTGTCAAGCATCTCGTCGTAGGTATCGTCGCCTAAAAGTTGGTTTGCAAGCCTAGGGGTGGTATTACTATGCCCAACAATAAGTACCTTGTGCCCTTTTGTTATTAAATAAAAATCTTCAGAAATAAGGGAATTAGGATCATATCCTTCGGCAGGCAGCTTCTTTTTTGAAGCTACATACATAGCCGTTTGTTGGGTTCTTTTAAAATTTGTGCTGTAAATTTCATTCAACGGTATGCTATCAAAATAACTAGCCCAAAGTTTGGCTCGTTCTAGTCCTCTTTCAGTAAGAGCGGGGTCTATTTGGGTGGTGTCACTTCTATCTTTTTCGGCATGACGAATGAGGTAATAAGTGGTTGTAATTTCTTCCGAAACCACTTCTTTTTCAGAATGTTTTTTACAAGAAATGAAGAGGGAGAGACTTACACAAACAACAACGGATTTTAACATTATAAGATTTTTTTAAAAATTTGAACCATCTCAAAAACCAAAGATAAAAGGATTACGTATATGTAATTGAGGTTTTAAAGTTAAAGTTGTTTGTTTGATTGTTATGAAAAGGAAGAAAACCCTTCAAAGCACTAGCTACGAAGGGTTTTCTGTTTTAGGTATACGCAACTAGGGTTAGCGTGGTGTAAACGGTCATAAAAACCGTAATTCCTAAGATATAAACGGCTAGAAGGTGGTTTCTTTGCTTTTCTTTTTTTGAGTGTAATGAGTTGGTTTTCATAGGGTTCGTTTAAAGGATTGGTATATAAAAAAGACGAACAACATGAAAATTTGTTACATTTTTTTCTTTTTGAAAAAAGCGACACGTTCTTCAAAGAGTTGCTCTTCAACAGGGCTTTTAACACTCTCAAACAATTGCATAAAATCTTCTGAATGTTTTTCGCGGCGTTGTTCCATTAAATTAAAATGTACATAGCTACTCCACATAACAGCTTTCATTTCGGTTTTTGAGGCATTTAGCATCCGTAATTCCACTTGAATACTTGTGTCGTCGAAGGATAGTAATTGGGATTGTATCGTTACTTCTTCCATTAACCACGCAGGACGTAAATACGCTATTTGATTACTTCCTACCACCCAACTTTTACCTTCTTCACGGCCCATTTTATAAATGTCGATACCGTAGTGATGTATCAATTGGTCTTCACGGGCATTAACCATATAATTCAAATATTCGGAATTGTTTAAATGATTAAATGGATCGCAATGTTGAAAGCGAATTAAGGTTTTGCTTTCTAGAATAATAGGGGGTTTAGACATCATTATAATTTTAAACAAAAATACGACCCTTGAAAGAAAATCCAAGGGTCGTAGCTACTAACTAACCAAATTATGAAATGCCCTAAAAGAAATTGATGCCACAAACAAATTGAAAATAGGGCATTCCATCTTCCTATTTATCAAAATATAATATTTAGATGAAACGGTTTTTTAAAAAGGAAACCTAACCTTAAAACTTATTGCTTAACCAAGTCCTCTTGATTTCTGAAAACCAATTGCTCATTAAAACTATCTAGTAAAATAATACTATCGGTGCTTATTTTTCCTGAAAGAATTTCCTTTGAAAGGGCATTCAACACTTCTTTTTGAATCACTCTTTTAACAGGACGAGCTCCGTATTGTGGGTCAAAGCCTCTTTTTGAAAGGTGTTCAATAGCTTCATTGGTAGCATCCAAAGTAATGTGTTGTTTTGCCAACATTTTTGTCAATCCTTTTAACTGAAGCCCCACAATTTGTTTAATATCCTTTTGAGTTAAAGGGGTAAACATGATTATGTCGTCGATACGGTTTAAAAACTCGGGTCGTACGGATTGCTTTAACAATCCAAGTACTTCTATTTTAGCACCTTCCATAGCGGCGTCTATATCCTTAACAGTTTCAAATTTATGCTGAATAATATGGCTTCCCATATTACTTGTCATAATAATAATTGTGTTTTTGAAATCGGCTACACGTCCTTTATTGTCCGTCAATCGTCCTTCATCCAATACTTGTAATAAGATGTTAAAAGTATCGGGGTGTGCTTTTTCAATTTCATCGAGCAGCACTACGGAATAGGGTTTTCTTCGCACCGCTTCGGTTAATTGTCCGCCTTCGTCATAACCTACGTAGCCGGGAGGCGCTCCTACCAATCTGCTCACGCTATGACGCTCTTGGTATTCGCTCATATCGATACGGGTCATGGCATTTTCATCATCAAAAAGGTATTCTGCTAAGGCCTTTGCTAATTCGGTTTTACCCACCCCAGTCGTTCCTAAAAATAAGAAAGAACCAATGGGTTTTTTAGCATCTTGCAAGCCGGCTCGACTACGGCGAATAGCATCGCTCACGGCTACAATCGCTTCTTCTTGACCCACCACACGTTTGTGCAATTCGTCTTCCAGTTTTAAGAGTTTGTCTCGTTCACTCTGAATCATTTTCGTTACAGGGATTCCGGTCCATTTGGCAACTACCTCGGCAATATCTTCATACGTAACTTCTTCTTTAATTAGTGAAGTTTCGCCTTGATGGGCCAATTCGGTTTCCAGTTTGTTTAGTTTTTCCTGGGCTTCTTTAATTTTTCCGTAACGGATTTCAGCTACTTTTCCAAAATCGCCATCGCGTTCGGCACGTTCGGCTTCCAGTTTGTATTCTTCAATTTCTGTTTTGGTATTCTGAACATTTTCCACCACTTCTTTTTCAGCTTTCCACTTCGCATTCAGTTCGTTGCGGTCTTCTTTTAAATTGGCTAAATCCCCCCGAAGCGTTTTCAACTTGTTCTCATCTTTTTCACGCTTAATAGCTTCAATTTCAATTTCCAACTGCATAATCTTTCTATCCAAAACATCCAATTCTTCTGGTTTGGAATTAATTTCCATTCGCATTTTACTAGCCGCTTCATCCATTAAGTCAATGGCTTTATCGGGTAAAAATCGATTGGTTATATAGCGTTGCGAAAGCTCCACCGCAGCGATAATGGCTTCGTCTTTAATTCTAACTTTATGGTGGGTTTCGTACTTTTCTTTAATGCCGCGTAAGATAGAAATGGCACTTTCGGTGTCGGGCTCATCTACCATCACTTTTTGAAAGCGACGCTCCAACGCTTTATCTTGTTCAAAATACTTTTGGTATTCATCCAACGTAGTGGCACCAATGGCACGTAATTCGCCACGCGCTAAGGCAGGTTTCAAAATATTGGCCGCATCCATGGCACCTTGTCCGCCCCCGGCACCTACCAGAGTGTGAATCTCATCGATGAATAAAACGATGTCCCCATCGCTGGAAGTGACCTCTTTGATGACCGCTTTGAGTCGTTCTTCGAACTCTCCTTTGTATTTTGCCCCTGCGATTAAAGCGCCCATATCGAGAGCATAAATTTCTTTACTTTTTAGGTTTTCAGGAACATCCCCGTCTACAATACGGTGCGCCAAACCTTCGGCAATGGCCGTTTTACCCGTACCGGGTTCACCTACCAACATGGGGTTGTTTTTGGTACGTCGTGTGAGAATTTGAAGGATTCTTCGTATTTCTTCATCGCGGCCAATCACTGGATCGAGTTTTCCATCTTGGGCTAACTGATTTAAGTTTCGTGCGTATTTATTTAAAACGTTGTAGGTTTCTTCGGCACTTTGGGAAGTAACACGGTCTCCTTTACGCAATTCTTCGATAGCCGCTTTCATTCCTTTTTCGGTCACGCCTTGGTCTTTTAAACTTTGTGCAATGCCGCTTTTTGAGCCGAAAATTGCCAAAAGTACATGCTCCACACTTACATATTCATCGTTCATTTTTTTGGCAATGATACTGGCTTCGTTTATCGTTTTTCCTGCTTCGCGCGATAACATAATATCGCCCCCTGCTACTTTTGGAAAAGATTCTAATTGTTTATCAAGCATTTGTTGAAGCAGAGGAAGGTTAACGTTCAGTTTTTTGAGGATGAACGGAATGACATTCTCGTCTACCTCAAAAAGGGCTTTTAGCAAATGTTCGTTTTCAATTTGCGGGTTTCCTAAGCCTTGGGCAAGCTGTTGTGCTTGCTGAATCGCTTCTTGGCTTTTTATAGTGAAATTATTAAAGTTCATAGTCTTTTATTTTTCAAAATAATGTCAAAAGCTATGCCTTTGGTATTTTAAGACAAAATGACGTGTAATTTTACTTAAAAGGAGCCATTTTGACGGCTTAAAATTGTGTTACGTCCTATTTTGAATGTATCTTTGGTTGATAGATACATATTATTAGGGGGAGCGATTTTTTTAAGTTTTATAAATGATACAAAATTTAAGGAAAGAGCAATGGAAAAAAATCGTTTTTGACGATGGCATTGATGAGAAGGAGCACTTCAAAATTTCAAACTACGGACGGGTTATTAATTGCAAGGGGACCAAAGAGTTTCTTGTAAAAGAGTCTTACATAAATGGCTACCGAAATCTTCCGGTAAAGCAAAAGAAGAATCAAAAATCTACCAGTAGGTATGTGCATAAGCTAGTGGCTCACCATTTTTTGGAACAGGGAGATGGTGAATTTGTCATTCATTTAAATTATGATAAAACCGATAACAGGGTAGAAAATCTAAGATGGGCTACCAAGCGTGAAAAAGAAGTGCATCAATTTAGTAATCCTGAATACAAAAATAAGCCCAGGCCGCGCACTTATGCTAAACTTACTGAAGCTAAAGTAATGCTTATTAAAAGGAAAATTAATGACCCCAATAGAAGGACGCGTTTAAAAATGATTGCCAAACAGTTTGGGATTTCTGAAATGCAACTGTATCGAATTAAAACCGGAGAAAACTGGTCAAGTGTAAAGGAATATTGATTTTATTATTTTAAAAAGCTTCTATTTCCTTTCACTTAGCATCTCTGCAGGGGCAATCCCAAAGCGTTCTTTAAATTTTTTATTAAAATAAGGGGAGGAAGATATCCCCACATCGTAGCGTACTTCACTTAAGGTAAAATGGGTTTTGTGTTGTAACAACTGATAAGCCTTTTGCAACCGAATTTCCAAAATAAACTGCACCGGTGTCATTCCTGTATATTGCTTTAAAATACGGGTGAGCTGCCGTTGACTGTAGTGCACTTGCTGTGCGAGACTTTCAATTTTATAGGCTTCATTGCTAAGGTTTTCAATTACCAGCTGTTCTATTTTTTTGAGCAACTTTGTATCTGAACTTTCGGTATCGGTAACTAGGTTTTGGTTTTGCAAGTGCCACTTTTCCCTCTGCTTTTTGTGGGTAAGCAAATTGGCAACCCGGGCTAGCAATTCATTTTTGCTAAAGGGTTTTACCACATAATCGTCAATACCCATTTTAAAGCCTCTTATTTTATCTTCTTCCAGTGTTTTAGCCGAAATAAGGATAAAAGGTATATTTTTTAAATGTGCTTTTTTATTAAGGTTTTCCCGTAGCTGAAAACCATCCATTCTAGGCATCATGATATCGGAGGTAATAAGATCGAACGATTCAGTTTCTAGTTTTGCTAGTGCTTCAATTCCATCAAAAGCTAAGGTGCAGTTATAGTTTTCGGAAAGAATTTCGTCTAAATACTTAGCCATTTGCGGATTGTCCTCTACAATTAGAATTTTATTTTGAGCAGGATATGTTATCTTTTTTACCTCCTTTTTTTCTGAAATAGTGTTTGAAACAACATTAGGCTCCATCTTTTTTTCTTGTGGTATTTCAGCAATAGGAAGCGTAAAAGTAAAAATACTTCCTTTTCCAAAATCACTTGCAACGGTCAACGAACCCCCCATAAATTCTGCTAACTCTCTGGAAAGAGACAATCCAATACCAACACCACCAACAGAATTTGTCTTACTGGACTGATAAAAGCGCTCAAAGATCTTTTCGGTTTCATCGTAATGAATTCCTTCACCTTCATCTTTTACTTTTAGCAAAAGGGCATTACTTTCAATATTTGAAGTAACAATAATTTCTTTTTGAGAAGGCGAATATTTAATCGCATTTGATATAAGGTTATTGATAATTTTTTCTGTTTTTTCAACATCGATTTCTGTTGTATATTCTGTCGGGATTGTTGTTTTATACGCTATTGAAATCTCTTTCATTTGCGCTAATGAAATGAACGAATGCACCATTCGTTGCAAGATTTCATTCAGTAAAACAGTAGTTTTTGATATCTGTGTTTTGCTTTTTTCATACTTTAATAGCTCAAGTATTTCATTAGCATCATCGGTTACTTTTTTACTGTTTTCGAGTGCTGTTTTTATATTTTTTTGAACTTTTTCAGGATTACTGAAGTTTTCTAAGGCAAGATTTAAATTCCCCGAAATTAAGGTAAGTGGGGTTCTAATTTCATGCGCAATGTTTCCCAAAAGTTTGGTTCTTAAATCGTTAAATTCTTGTTCCTTTTGAAGGGCAACTTCGGTGGCTATTTTTTTTCTTTTTTGAATATTATTGCGCCTTTGAAATAAGACAAATCCTATAAGAAGGAATGCTAAACTACCAAAAACCCAAAGATTTCTTGAGTTTTTTTGACGGGCAATTTCTAGTTGTTGTTGGGCAATTTCTTTGTCTTTTTCGGTGGTTTTATATTTTACATCAAACTCGGAATACTCATTGGAAGCTCTTATTTCATAAAGAGAATCTTTGCTAAAAATGATAGAATCCTTATATCGGTTGGAAATTTTAAAGTCTCCTACGTTTTCATACGCCTTCGATAATTCTTCCCAGAGTAGTATATTATTTTCGAGGGTATTATTATTAATTTTTCGAGATTCAAGAAAGTACGAAATAGCCTCTGCATGGTTTCCTTCAAAAGAAGAAAGGACTCCAAGATTATACAACGCTATTTGTTTTAAGGGAAAATATTGTATGCTATCTGAAATTTTCAATCCCCTTAGTGCATCTATTTTTGCTCGATTCTGATCGAATTCTTTTTCAATAAGAAACGTAGAACCAGTAACATAAATATAGGCTAAGCTGCTAGCATCTTCTGGGCTAATACTGTTAAGACATAATTGAGTAATATCATTAAACTCTTTATAACTAGTTGCTGTTTCGCGTAAGATTACATAAAGTCCGTATTTATCCTTTTCTGGAATTTTAAGTGCGTTATATACATCCAGTGCTTTGTAAAGGTATTTTTTGGCTACCGTATCTAATTTATTAAAGGTGTATAAATAACCAAGTTGTTCGTAAGATTCGGCTATAAGAAAGGAATCTTTTAATTTAATGGAATTATCTAGAGCTATGTTTGAATAATCCAATGCTTTTGATAGATTATTTGAATAGCTATGTACAGAACCAAAAAGGCTATTAATTTTATATTCGTAATAATGATTTTTATACTTCTTATTGATACTGTCTAATTTGTTAAGCATCTCCATAGCTTCGTCATACTTTCCAGAGTGATATAAAAAATACGCTTTTTTAAATTTACTTGCCAATTGCAGGGAATCGCACGTACATTTTTCGGAATAAGTTATGGCTAAGTTGGTATAATAAAGTGAAGAATCTAAATTTACACGCCTAATATTATGTGCTTTTTCATTGAAGTAACTAGATTTTTGTTGATTTGACAATGATTGAATAGAGGTTTGTGCCTCTAAAAAAAAGATGCTTCCCAAAAAAAGAATGAATGTAAAAATACCCTTCACTAGAAATGTGCTGTATTCAAATTTACTAAAAAAAAAGCGCTAAAAATGGCTTTGGCGAATTTGAGACTTCTTTTGGCAAATAAGAGAAAGCTGTTGATTTTAAAGCACTTTAGTTTTGAAGCATAATTTTAAAGGGCAAATTATGAAAACAAAGCATTACCTTATTATGGCATGTCTTTTCTTCGGAATAACACATGCACAAGTTGGAATTGGAACGGTAACTCCAAATGCACAATTAGAAATTGTATCGACCAATCAAGCCACACCTTCAAATACCGATGGTATTTTAATCCCTAAAATTGATGAATTTCCAGTAGTTCCTCCTGCTGCGGCACAAGACGGGATGTTGGTCTATGCTACGGGAAGTGGAACACCTACAAAAGGATTTTACTATTGGGATGAAAGTACAACGACTTGGGTTGCGATTGCAACGGGAAGTTCATCTTCCGAATGGATCGATAATGGAACCTATTTGAGTCCTGTAGATGGTGATATAGAAGATGTTGCTATAGGTGGTGTTCCAAACGCTAACTCAAAATTTACAGTTAGAAGTGATAAGCAATTAGGAGGCAATTTTTATATTTCTGGGACTCAGGATAGTCAAATGATTGGGGTTTCTAATCAAGTAACTAATAATTCTGTTCAACCTGTATCTTTCACTATTGGAACTTCTAATGCAGTATCCAATTCTGGTGCAGGATATAGTTATGGTACTACTAATTCAGTATTTGGCAATGGAAACGGAACCCATTATGGCATATTAAATACTATTGATGGTAATGGAAGTGGGGTACATTATGGAGTACAAAACCGTTTATTTGGGATGGGTGCAGGAAATCAAATAGGTACCTATAATGACATTCAAGTAGATACCGACGGTATTTTAACAGGAACCCAAAATTCCATTAGTGGTAGTGGAGAAGGAGCTCGCTTTGGAGTATCCAATGCGTTTTTAAATTTTTCCAATGGGCCGCAGTATGGTATAAGTAATTTTATTAATACAACTGAAACAAGCGGGGCTCCCCATTATGGGTCGTATTTAATTTTGCAAGGTACTGGAGACGGAGAGCGCTTTGGGTCGTATGCACTGTTTCAAGGAACTGGAGATGGTAATAGATACGGAAACCAAGTAGAAATAAGTATTCCTGGAAATGGAACACACTATGGAAACTACCAATTATTATCTGGTGCCGGAAGTGGCGATAAATATGGGTCCTATAATTTTATACCGCCCGTGGCAGGGGGAACGGGTTATGGAGTCTATGCTAATGTGACAAAAACCGGCAGCTATGCTGGTTATTTTTTAGGTAATTTGGCCATAGGGACCACGCCTGCAAATACCTATATACTGCCAGCTAGTAGAGGTGCTAATGGACAAATGATGCAAACTGATGGCAGTGGGAATGTGAGTTGGGTAACACCTTCAGTTACTTTAGACACTTCCCCGGCTTGGTATGATGAGGGTACTACTAATAATGCAACAACAACTACATCCAATATTATCCGTTCTGGAAATATGGGTATAGGAGTATCTGCTGCCAATTCTAAAATTGATATTTTGGATAGCAGGTTACAAACTTCCATTAATATTGCCATGGATGATACTGGCCTTCCTGGAGGCAGTGGAGATTCCAACGGAATAAATATCGTTATGGATAATGATAATAATGGTTTTGTTTCGGGAAGATCATTTGGAGTTAACACTCGTATTGAAACGCAATCCGGTGAAGGGTATGGTTCTAGTAATGTAGTTTTAGGAACCCTAACAAGTAGCTCGAATTTGTACGGTGTTCAAAATGCAGTTATTAACAACGGTACAGGGAATGCGTATGGTACATATAATGAAGTAACCACTAATGTGGGTATTGCCTATGGGTCCTATAATAGAATTTTTGGAGCAGGAGTTGGTGTGTATTCTGAAGCAACAGACCCTTTACAAGATGCCGCACTTTTTTTAGGAAATGTAAGGATAGGAACAACGAATTTAAATACGTTCAGACTTCCTACATCTCGAGGGGGAATTTACGATATTATCACGATAGATGGGTCTGGAAATGCCTATTGGGCCCCACCCAGATTTACTAAAGTTTGGGGATTAAATGGCAATATAGGAGTTAATTCCAGCACAGATTTTATTGGAACATTAGATGGACAAAGTTTGCGTTTTCGAACTAATAATATTGAAAGATTTGAAATTGCAGGTACTGGAAAATTAAAGTTTATAAATACAGGAGGTAATATTATGCTTGGAGGGGGAAATTATACAGGAGATGGCGGTTTTGATAATATTCTTATTGGAAGTAGTACAGGTGGAACTGGAATGACAGGAATGAGTAATATAGCTATGGGAAATAGTGCTCTTACTGCGAACACCTCTGGAACTTTTAATATAGCCATGGGTTATTTTGCCTTAAATGACAATACTTCAGGGGATAATAACATTTCTTTTGGAAATCAATCTTTGTTTAAAAATACGATAGGGAATCATAATAATGCTATAGGAGCATTTTCTTTAAGCGAAACTACTACAGGAATTAATAACGTTGCATTGGGTCCATATTCCCTAGTTCAAAATACAACAGGAAATAATAATATTGCTATTGGATTTAGAGCTGGGAGTTTAATGCAAACAACAGGAGGATTTATCCCAAATAATAATATAGTGATTGGATATGATATAAACGCGCCTAATATTAGCGGCTCAAATCAATTAAATATTGGAAATTTAATATTTGGAAATGGCATTGACGGCACAACAACTAATGGATTAATATCTTCTGGTAACATCGGTATAGCAACTCAAAATCCTAATAGTAAACTACATATTACAGGGGATTTACAAAATGACGACAATTTAGGAAATTTTTGGAGGCGCTATATTGATTTAGCTCTTGATTACAATTTTGAATATAACGGAGCATTAAAATCATATATAAATGATGTAGATGGATCTTATAATATTTTTTCAGATAGAAGGCTTAAAAAGAATATTAAATCTGAAGAAAAAAGTATTCTTGAAAAAGTGCTGAAACTAAATCCAGTAACTTATGAATACATTTCAGATAAAACAAATACATTACAGCATGGATTTATAGCACAAGAAGTACAACTACTATTCCCGGAGTTGGTCAATGAAAAGGAAACCGAAAAAGGGTCTTATTTAAGTCTTAATTATCAAGCTTTTGGGGTTATGGCTATTAAAACTATTCAAGAACAACAAAAAGAAATAGAAAAATTAAAGGAAGAAATTACAATATTAAAAAAACTTGAAGAACGTATTAAAAAATTAGAAGGGAATTAACCTACATTTTGTGACGTTTATGCTATGCCCTTTTTAGCAGAAGGCTGTTTGCAATGTGCCATTGCGGCAGCCTTTTTTACAACCACCGTTTTCTTCTAAAATAAAACAACATTCCCACAAAAACTACAATCATAACCCCCCATAAAATATAGTAGCTGTATTTGTAGTGCAACTCGGGCATGTGGTCAAAATTCATTCCGTAGATACCGGCAATAAAGGTGAGTGGGATAAAGATGGTGGCAATAATGGTAAGCACTTTCATAATGTTGTTCATTTTATTGCTTACCGTGGTCATATACATATCCATAAGCCCCCAAACCATATCGCGGTAGATTTCAATGTTTTCGTTTATTTGAATTACGTGGTCGTACGTATCTCTAAAATAATCACGGTTTCGTTCTTCGATTATGGGATTTTCAGATTTTTCCAACCGTGAAACAACTTCTCTTAAAGGAAATACACTACGACGTATCTTAAGCACTTCTCTTTTTAAAAACTGTATGTTTTTTGGTGTTTCATCATCGGGATTTTCATTAAAGACCTGATCTTCTAAAGTTTCAATTTTTTCGCCAAAATCTTCAATCACAGCATAATAGTTATCCACAATAGTATCTATTAAGGCAAAAGCGAGGTAATCGGATCCAAAAGTGCGAATGCGCGATTCAGGATTGGCAATTCGGGTACGCACCGAATCGAAAATATCTTCATCCGATTCTTGAAAAGTAAGCACAAAGTTTTTCCCTAATACCAGTGAAATATGTTCTACCGTAAACTGTTCGTCCTTATTGAAATAAAGCATTTTTAAGACGATAAAAAAGTAGTCTTCGTACTCATCTACTTTAGGGCGATGATCGGTATTGAGGATGTCTTCCATTACTAGAGGATGCAAACCGTAGTAATGCCCTAATTTTGAAATTTCTTCGGTGTGATTTAATCCGTTTACATTTATCCAGGTAACTTGGTCTGTGGTTTTAAACTTAAAAGCGTCTTCTACATGGTTTGTTTTTATGACATCATACCCATGTTTTGAGTAATCTTGAATTTCAATATCTGTGGTTTCGCGAAATTTTTGCCCCACATACCCATCGGTGCCTGGAGCCTTACCAATGGTTTTGGCAATACGCTTTTTTTTGGATTTTTGGTGTTTTCTCATAAGAAGTAATAAATATACCAAATAGCAATAAATTGTTTTTGTAAAGTCTTTTATTTTTGTGCGACTATTACTAAAATTATTGAAATGGGATTATTTGATTTCTTCGGAAAGAAGACAGAAACTACACTTAAAGAAGAAAAAACGTTGCCTTGGTTGCGATTAACGCAAGTGGAACAATTGGATGAAATTATAGAACGCTCCAAAACCCTTCCTGTGGCGATATTTAAACATTCGACTATGTGTGGGATAAGCCGAATGGTTCTGCGTAATTTTGAAAGGGATCACGCTATTGAGCCAGAAAAACTAAAATTGTATTATTTGGATTTATTGGCCTTTCGAGAAGTTTCTAACGAAGTAGGGTATCGTTTTCAAGTAATCCACCAAAGTCCGCAACTGCTTGTGATTAAAAATGGCGTAGCAGTATATCACGCATCGCACCATAGTATTCAAGCCTCCGATCTAGAAAGATACTTATAAAAGTAAAGTCTAAAAAGTAGTTTTTCTGTCTGTTCGAGCGCAGTCGAGAACTTCAACTTTTTGATAATTAATTTAGGTTTCGACTGCGCTCAACCTGAGATGACAATTATATCCTTTTTAGATACCTTTCATTATCTAAAATGATTATTCCTCAAAATTTCTTTTAACCGTGCTTTAATTTCCGTTCCGGCATCCAAAACCATTTGTTGGTTGGATGGAAAAGGGAAGAAATCATTTCGTATAAAATCCAAATCTTCTTCAGTTAAAGCGCGTTCGTCACCACGATAACGAGCAAATACATTTTCAAATATAAATTCGGTGCCCAGGGGATGCCTATTAATAATTCGGTTTCGGTCAAGTTCCAGATACACTACATCACCCCCAACTTGTATGGCTTTGGTTTGTTCGGTGTAGGTTACAGAAGCCGTTACAGTAATAAATTTATCTACTTTTATATCATTGCCTAAGCTATCTTTTACTACGTTTCCATTTCGGTCTAGGAGGTATTCCCAGCCGTCTTTAATGGTTTTTTTGCGTTGGTATTCTTTTTCTGAAATACGTTCTGGGGAAATAAGGATGTCCTTAAAATTTAAATCAATTCCGAAACTATAACGAATTCCATTTTCTCTTCGGTTATGATATTCAGTCCAAAAATCATCCAGTCCATAAGTGTTAAAATCCAATAATTCTTGCTCCAATCGAAACGGAATAATTTGTCCAGAATGATTGTTTAGCTTCACAAAAACATAATCGGTTCCTTTAAAATGGGCTTCATTTAGTTTATCCTCCAATCCCAAATAATTGGCTTGTATGTTTTTTAAATCACTGAAATAGGCATATGCTTCTCTCGCATCGAGCACTGTATTTCTGGATAAATAGTTGTTCCCTTCGACATAAAGATAATCTGTAAAATTCTTTTTGGAGGCAATGATTTCATCATTGTAATTTTCAAAATTAAGATTCAAATTAACCAACGAAGTAAGAGGGCGAATTACTTCTTGTCTTTTGCCTAAATCACAGTATAGATAATAAATTTCGCGGGTGTTTGAAGGAAGATTCTCTTGTTGAAGAAATTGAATGCGGCGTTTGTCTTCTTCTACTACACGGGCAAAAGCTTCCGTTAAAAAAGCAATATGTGCATCGCTGTTTTTTCCGCGGGGATCCTTTGAAAGTTTTTTTACGGCCAAGTCAATTACTTGATCATAATCGCCATGGGCTAAAAATTTCTGATTCCGTTTTACACTGTTGCAACTGTTGAGCAAAAGTGCCATAAATAGTAGGGTAATAATTGCTCTCATCTTTATAGGATTTTGGTTATTAAGCAGGAAGATTACAAGGGTTGTGCCAAACTACAACTTTCGTGCAGGAAGCACCTTTCCTTTACATTCCCCAAAACCAATTCGAACATGATTATTTTTGGAGTAACCACGAAGGATTACCGTATCACCGTCGTTGATAAATTTGCGCTCTGTACCATCATTTAATTTTATGGGATGTTGTCCTTTCCAGGTTAGTTCTAGCATAGAACCATAACTGTCTGGCGTAGGCCCCGAAATAGTACCACTTCCCATCATATCACCGCTGCGGACATTGCAACCGTTCACGGTATGATGTGTTAATTGTTGTACCATAGACCAATACATATATTTAAAATTGGATTGGCAAATTACATTTTCAGTACCGCCAGCAGGTTTAATACTGGCCTCAAGATGAATATCGTAATTATTATTTTCGGCTTGCTGTAAATAGGGTAGCGGTTTAGGATCTTGCTCTGGTCCTTTTACCCGAAAAGCTTCTAAAGCATCCAAAGTAACTATCCAAGGGGATATAGTGGAAGCGAAGTTTTTACCTAAAAAAGGCCCTAAAGGAACATATTCCCAAGCTTGAATGTCCCTTGCGCTCCAATCGTTAAAAAGAACTAATCCGAAAATATTTTCTTCTGCTTCATCAATAGGAATGGGTTTTCCTAAATCATTGGATGCGGTGGTAATAAAGGCCATTTCTAATTCAAAATCCAATAATTTAGAAGGACCAAAATTTGGCACTCCATTCTCTCCTGGAGCCGTTTGTCCTATTGGTCTTCGTATAGGTGTTCCCGAAGGAACAATGGAAGAACTTCTGCCATGATAGCCAATGGGCACGTGAAGCCAATTGGGCAACAAGGCGTTTTCTGGATCACGAAACAACGATCCTACATTGGTGGCATGTTCTTTGCTAGCGTAAAAATCGGTGTAATCACCTACATCAACGGGAAGTTGCATTTCAATTTCATCTAAATCGAACAATACTTTTTCTCGATGTTCTGGATTATCTCGAAGTTTAGGATTGTCGTGTAGAAATATTTTCGAAATCCTATTTCGAACCAAACGCCAAGTTTTTCTTCCATCTGCAATAAAATCATTGAGGGTATCTTGCAAGAAGATATCATCGGTCAATTCGATGCCTTCAAAATAACCTAATTGATGTAATGCTCCAAGGTCAATGGCCGTATCTCCAATTCGGGTGCCAATAGTAATAATATCGTCACGTGTTAAAAAAACGCCGAAAGGTATATTTTGAATTGGGAAATCGCTATTAGCTGGAACGTCCAGCCAAGTTTTTCTAGTAGGATCGTTTGCGGTGAGTGGCATAGTTTGGGTTTTTAATTGTTGGTAAAATGTTAATCAAATATATAATTTCTTCGCTAGTAACCATACGCTTTTACTATTTTTGGTTTTTATTAACTTTTCTGAATAAAATGATAGCTAGAGACGAACAAATCTTCGAATTAATTGAAGCTGAAAAAGAAC
>JAWKMO010000005.1:0-161710 GCA_041392205.1 Flavobacteriaceae bacterium
GTACTGTGGCTCACCCCTATTCAACTTCTGGTTACTTAGCTGGAAATTATCCAGATTTTCAAGCGCAATATGAAGGAGCAAGATACGATTGGAAACCAAGAAATAGTGTTCGAGATTTCTTTCAAAAAGGACTCGTACAAAATATGTCTATAAGCGCCAGAGGTAGAAGTGAAAACGGAAAGTTTGGTTATGGAACTGTATTTAGCCATCTAGATGAAGATGGTTTCACACCAGGTAACAACGTAAAAAGAAATAACTTAACAATTTCTGGTGATGCAAAATTAACTAACAAGGTTAGTGTTAGAGGGTCTATGACTTATACCAAAACAGATCTTAAGACGCCTCCTGTATCGACCAGTTTTGGTAGTAGTACTCCTTATTCTGGGTCATCCATTTTTGGAGATTTATTTTACACTCCAAGAAACATTGATTTCTATGAGTTACCTTTTGAACTTCCTGATGGTAGTAGCATCTATTACCGCGATGATAACGCAATCCAACACCCTTTATGGACCGTTAAAAATGCTAGATTCTCTCAATTAGTGAATCGTGTAAATGGTTTTGCTGCTATCGATTATAACATTACAGATAATTTTAATTTACTATATCAAGGTAGTATTGATAGTTATTCTGAAAATGCTGTTAACAGACAAAACAAAGGAGGTGTTAACGATGATGTAAATGTTCAAAGAGGGTTTTATGAAACTGTAAACAATTCTAGCACCATTTATGATCATAGGGTGGTTTTATCAGGTAATAATTTTACCTTCTTAAACGACAAATTTAATTTAGGTTTCTCTTTAGGAGCAACCTCTAAAAGTACCGATTTCAACAGATTTGGTATAAGAAGTTCAGATCAACAAGTATATGGGTTTTTTGACCATTCTGGATTTGTTGAAAGAAACCAAATTGAATTCCGTCAAAAAAGAAATATTATTGGGGTATTTGGACAAGTACTTCTAGATTACAATAATTTTGTTTTCCTTAACTTATCAGGAAGAAATGACTGGGTGTCAAATTCAATAAACAACTCATTATTTTACCCTTCTGCAAGTATTTCATTTGTTCCAACAAGTGCTTTTAAAGGAATTCAATCTGACAACGGACTTAATTTCCTTAAATTAAGAGCCGGTTACGGTACTTCTGCAAACTTTTCAACAGGATATCCTACCGTAACTTTGGTTAACTTAAATACGCAAGCTTGGCAACAAGATGATGGAACTCTAATTACATCTAATACTACCGATAGTTCTATCGGGAATCCAGCTATTAAGCCAGAGTTATTTGAGGAGTTAGAATTTGGTGCTGAAGGTAAAATTTTTAATAGATTATCTTTTGATTTCTCTTATTTTACTAGAACTACCAATGATTTGATTGTTCAAGACCAACCCATACCTGCAAGTACTGGAGCTACTTTTATCGACAACAATATTGGTAAAATTGAAGGATGGGGTATCGAAGCAGACCTTGGCCTTAATATCTTTAAAAGCAACACTGGAGGCTTTGATTGGAAGGTAAATGTTAACTATACCTCATTAGAGACAGAAGTAATTGACTTAGGTCAAGATACCGACCAAGTAGTGTATGCTGGATTTACCAATTTAGGTAACTTTGCAACTGTAGGAGATCCTCTAGGAGCATTATATGGAGCAAGAATAGCAAGAGATGACAACGGTAATTTACTAGTAGATGCCGCTGGAAATTATATCGCTGAAACTGCTACTGAAGATGGTTTAGTACCAAAAATTGGAGATGCAAATCCAGATTTTATTATGAACTATATAAGCACAATGTCTTGGAGAGGATTATCACTTAATGTTGCCATTAATCACGTTTCTGGAGGTGATATTTATTCAACCTATGTAGCAACTTTATTAGGTCGTGGTCTTACTACAGATACTGAAGACAGATTAGGAACGTATATTATAGATGGAGTAAATGTAGATACAGGATTACCTAACACCGTACAAATAAGTAACTCACAGTTTTATTTTGATAATGGATTTGCTAGTCCTGCAGATGAGTTGAATGTGTATGATGCCTCAGTAATTCGCTTACAAGAAGTAACTCTTGGTTATTCATTGCCATCTAAGTTTCTTGATCGCACTCCTTTTGGTAGTGTAACTTTTAAAGTGAGCGGTTTTAACCTTTGGTATGATGCCTACAACACCCCTGATGGAATCAACTTTGATCCAAATATTACTGGCTTAGGTGCTGGAAACGGACAAGGTTTTGAATTTTTAACTGGGCCAAGTAGCAAAAGATATGGTTTTAGTATTAATGCTACATTCTAAATAATTAAAAAATTAAGAGATGAAAAAAATTCAAAAAATATCAATATTTATTTTTCTAATGGTGGGTCTTGCTTTTACATCTTGTGAGACCACAGAGTTAGATTTATTAGAAGATCCTAATGATGTAACATTAGATAAAGCCGATTTAAATAGGTTTTTAAATCAAATTCAACTTGACTTTGCAAGTTTTATGCGCCAAATAGGTAATAATGATGCTTCCTTAGTACGTGTTAACTATATGTTTGGAAGAACGTATGCTAATAATTTCCAACCTGCTGTCTTAGATGGTGAATGGGACTTAGCCTATCAAGGCATGTTCTCCGATATTGCTGCCGCTGAAGCGTTAGCAAATAATGTTGGAGCTAACAAGCATTTAGGTGTAATGAAAATCCTTAAAGGGTATACGCTTCTTACTTTGGTTGATAACTGGGGTGATGTTCCTTTTAGTCAAGCAACTAACCCAACTGAGTTTCCTGCTCCTGTGGCAGATCCTGGGGCTTCCGTTTATGCAGGCGCAATAGATTTAATTAATGAAGGAATGGGACTCCTTGACTTAGATGGAGATAATTTGGAAAATGATTTTTACTATAATAATGATTTTTCTAAATGGAAAAAGTTGGCTAATAGCGTTAAAATGCAAGCCTATTTAAATACTGGAGATTTTACAAGCTTTAATGCTGTATCTAGCTCTGCAATAACTAGTTCTGCCGATGATTTTCAATTTCAATATGGCACCAATGAAACAAATCCCGATACAAGACACCCTTCTTATTCAGGAGATTATACAACCAGTGGTGCTGGAAATTATAGATCTAATTGGTTAATGGAAACTATGTTAAATAGTAATGACCCACGTATAAGATATTATTTCTACAGACAAAATCCTTGTACTCCTGGCGGAAATGATGCTAATGGAAACCCTTGCCCAGCAAACCAAGACCTTACTTGCTCTGCTGCACCTAGACCTAATCATTTTCCTGTTAGTATGACATTTTGTTCTGTTGATAGCGGATACTGGGGTCGTGATCACGGAAATGCTGAAGGTATCCCACAAGATGGTCTTAAACGTGCCGTTATTGGCGTGTATCCTGCCGGTGGTAAATTTGATGGTGATGAATACTCATCTATAGGAATTGGAGATGGAGGTGCTGGAGCTGGAATACTGCCCATCATGCTTGCCTCTGATACCGATTTTATGAGAGCTGAAGTGGCTTTAGCTTCAAACAATAGTGGTGCTGCATCGTCTGCATTAAATGCTGCTATTTCTAAAAGCATTGCAAAGGTACAAAGCTTTGTTTCATTAGACCCAACTGCAATTACAACATTTATTCCTTCTTCTACAGAAGTAAATAATTATATTTCTGGCGTGATTAATAATTTTAATAACGCAAGTAGTGATGGGAAATGGGAAATTTTAGCAACTCAGCAATTTATTGGTAATTACGGTAGTGGAATTGCTTCTTATAATTTGTATAGAAGAACTGGTTATCCAAAACTAGTACAATTTAATATAGATCCAAATCCAGGATCATTTATAAGATCTTTCCTTTATTCTGCAAGTGAAGCTAACGTAAATAGTAATATTACTCAAAAACCTGGTGTAAATATCCAAGTATTTTGGGATACTAACCCAGCTTCTCCTGGATTTCCAACTGCCAACTAATTTAAAAAATTGACAATTATGAAAAATATATTTAAATTATTAATGATCATCCTTCTCGTTGGAACAAGTATCTCTTGTTCAGAATCTGAAGCGATAATTGATCAAGTTTTAGACAATGTTGATACTGAAACAGGAGGTATTATTAGAACTATACAAAATCCTCCTACTAATATTCAGGTAAATAACCCTGATAATGACTTGATCGAGTTCATTATCGAAGTACAACAAGGAAACGGTTCTGCGTATCCAGATTTTAAGGAAGTTCGCCTTTATCTATCTTTATTTATTGATGGAGCATTGTCGATGCCTATATTAGATGCCAATGGCGCCCCCACTGAAGAATTATTAATTTCTTCATACCAACCTGATGGTTTTACTATTGGTTCTAATGGTTTGCCTAGAACGACCATTTCTTATACTGGATTAGAATTATTAGCATTCTTTCCAGAAGGAATACAATTAAATACTCCAATAACTTGGGCTTCTTTTAGATTAGAACTTGAAATGAATAATGGAAATGTGTACAGTGTTGAAAGCGCTGGAGGTGCCATTTCTGGACCCTATTTCAATGCTCCATTTTCTTATAGAGTGGGACTTAGACTATAATAAAAGTAATTTTAAATAATAAAAAAGCTGTCTTGAAACACAAGACAGCTTTTTTTATTTTATTTCAAACATAAAAAAATTGGTTATCACTAAGTTCAAAAATTTTAACCCTATTTTTTATTTTTTTTAAAAACTATTTAAAAATATTTACTTATATTAGCCGATATTTAATCCTAATACTTTAAAAATTATGAAAAAAATTTACATTTCTATTTTAGCTATTCTTAGCATTTCTCTAGCAACTAATGCACAAGTAGAGCTAGAAGATGGCTTTGAAACTTATACCTTAGGTGATGTATCTGCTCAAGCAGCTCATTGGAGAACTTGGTCAGGTAATGACGGAGGTATTGAAGATGCCGATGTTACTAGTGCCATTGCAGCAAATGGATCACAATCTCTTTCTGTGCCTGGTGATGGAGCACCAGCGGGTGTTGACCAATTATTAACCGTTCCTAGTTTGCCTAATTTTGGAACTTATTCTATATCTTGGAATATGTATGTTCCTACTGGTAAAGGAGCGTATTTTAATATGCAAGCTGCTAACACTCCTTCTGGGCCTTGGACACAAGCTTTAATGGGTGGTAACGTATATTTTAATTGTGATGGTGCTTCTGGTGGTTCAGGAGGTGCTTCTGGAGCTATAGATTGCTCTGTTTTTGATGCAACTTTTAGCTACCCAGAAAACACTTGGTTTAATGTTAAATGTGTATATGACATTGATGCTCAAACTTGGAAATTATTAATCGATGATGCATTACAATTTGCAGACTACCCTCTTGAGTTTGGAACGCAAGTATTTGCAGAAATCGCAGCTATTGATTTCTATGCCGTTGATACTAATAATGAGTTCTATCTTGATGATGTAGTACTATATAACGGTGATATTACTCTTGCAACAGAGAGCTTTGAAACTAAGCAATTTTCTGCATACCCAAACCCAGTAACCGATAAATTAAACATTCAAGCTAAAGAAGCTATCTCTTCTGTAGTTATTTACAATGTTTTAGGTCAACAAGTTTACAAAGCTAATGTTGATGCTTTATCTTCTACTATCGATATGTCTAGAATGGCAAGCGGTGCTTACTTTGTAAAAGTAAACATTGGTGGTACAGAAGGTACTGTAAAAGTTATCAAGTAATTATTACACAATAACCTTATTAAGAGGCTGTCTAAAAATAGGCAGCCTCTTTTTTTAGTATATAACATGAACAAAGACACATTAATTTTTGGAATATATCCAATTCTGGAAGCAATAAAATCGAATAAATTTATCGATAAATTATTTATTCAAAAAGGGATTGAAAATACTAAAATTGACGAAATCGTTTCTCTATCTCAACAAAATTCAATTTCTGTAAATTATGTTCCTATTGAAAAATTAGATCAGCTTACAAGAGGTAATCATCAAGGGGTTGTCGCCATAATTTCACCAATTGAGTTTTTTAATTTTGAAACCCAAATAGAAAAAATACTCTCCAATAAAAAAATTCCTTTATTACTTATTTTAGATCAAATAAGTGATGTGAGAAATTTTGGGGCTATTATAAGAACTGCAGAATGTACCGGTGTAGATGCAATTATCATACAAAAAAAAGGAGGTGCTCCCGTGAGTGCTGATACGGTAAAAACATCTGCAGGGGCAATTTTTAAAGTACCTATTTGTAAGGTAGATCATATTAAAGATGCCATTTTCTATTTAAAGGGTTCTGGTATCCATGTTATTGGAGCAACCGAAAAAGCTTCAAAAAGTGTATATCAAATAGATTTTAATAACCCTACAGCTATTGTATTAGGTTCAGAAGGAAAAGGAATTACAAAATCACTATTCAATTTATTAGATGATAAAGCTGCTTTGCCTATGTTGGGAGAAATAAACTCACTAAATGTTTCTGTAGCCTGTGGCGCGTTTCTCTACGAAACAGTAAGACAAAGAAGCCAATAACCCTTACTCTTCTTCCTTACTCCTTTTAAAGTTATAAACAATAGTAACTTTATTTGTTTCTTCTTCTTGCAGATTGGGTTCTTGTGCTACGAATTTAGCATCGATAAAATTTCCGTTTTCATCGAATTGTTTTACAAATGGATCCTCCTCTGGATTGTAATCCTCTTTTTGCCATTCATATTTTTTTTCTTCCCATGGGTTTTTTCTAAAAAGAAGGGATAAAATGAAACCTACCAAGAAACCCGATAGATGACCTTCCCAAGAAATCCCTGGGTCAATAGGAAAGAGGTACCACAACAAACTTCCGTATAAAAAAACTACCATTAACGCTACTGCTGTAAGTGGGTATTGCTTTGAAAATATTCCTTTAAAAAAAAGAAATGCTGCTAACATATAAATGATACCACTAGCTCCAATATGCCAAGAAGGTCTCCCTATAAACCATGTAAGCAATCCGGTACCTAATAAGCCCCAAAATAGCACGCTCCATCGAATGTTTTTATAAAAATAGAATAATGATGCACTAAGTACTAATAAAGGGATTGAGTTATTAAACAAGTGCTGTAAACTACTATGGATGAAGGGAGAAAAAATAATTCCTTTTAATCCCTCCCACCTTAAAGGTAATACGCCCCATTTCGTAAAATGATAGCCGTAACGTATCTCTACCCAAAAAACAATCCAAATTGCTAACACAAAAAGGATTGGGTATAGTAACACATCGATGGTTACTTGAAGATTTTTATCTGAATTCATACCATCATGGATAGCAAAAATAATCCCAATAATAAATTTATGCTATTTTGACAGTAAACACCGTATTATTAAGTTGTAAATTTACCCAATGAATACTCCTTTAGCCGAACGAATTCGTCCTAAAAATTTGAACGACTATCTAAGTCAACAACACTTGGTTGGTCCTCAAGGAGCACTATTGCCTCAAATTAAATCTGGAATCATTCCTTCTATTATATTTTGGGGTCCTCCTGGCACTGGAAAAACCACTTTAGCCAACATTATTGCCAATGAATCCAAGCGCCCTTTTTATACCCTAAGTGCTATTGATAGTGGTGTTGCTGCTGTGAGAGAAGTTATTGAAAAAGCAAAAAAAGGAGATGGACTATTTACTACTCAAAACCCTATCCTTTTTATTGATGAAATTCACCGTTTTAATAAATCCCAACAAGATTCACTTTTAGGGGCAGTTGAAAAAGGATGGATTACCTTAATAGGAGCAACAACAGAAAACCCAAGTTTTGAAGTGATTCCTGCCTTATTATCACGTTGTCAGGTATATGTCTTAAAAGCATTCGAAAAAAAGGAACTAGAAGATTTATTAAAAAGAGCGATTAAAAAAGATGAAGCTCTTAAAACAAAGAACATCACCCTTAAAGAAACGGAAGCTATTATACGATTATCGGGGGGCGATGCAAGAAAATTATTAAATATACTAGAACTCATTGTGCTTTCAGAAAAAGAAGAAACGGTTATCATCTCAAATGATTTGGTACTCCAAAAAGTACAAAAAAACACAGTATTGTATGATAAAACGGGGGAACAACATTACGATATTATTTCAGCATTTATAAAATCGATAAGAGGAAGCGATCCTAATGCTGCTGTCTACTGGCTAGCAAGAATGATAGAAGGTGGGGAAGATGTAAAATTTATAGCAAGAAGGCTTCTTATTTTGGCTTCAGAAGATATAGGTTTGGCAAATCCTACTGCTTTAGTTATTGCCAATACTACTTTTGAGGCAGTAAATAATATTGGTTACCCGGAAGCGCGCATTATTTTAAGTGAGTGTACTATTTACTTGGCAACGTCACCCAAGAGTAATGCCGCTTACAAAGCCATTAAAGACGCTCAGCAACTTGTAAAACAAACAGGCGACCTTTCTGTTCCCTTATCGATTAGAAATGCACCTACAGCCCTTATGAAAGAGCTTGGATATGGTAAAGATTATCAATATGCTCATGATTTTGAAGGAAACTTTGTCCCACACGAATTTTTACCCGAAGCACTTAAAGGGACCTCTTTTTACAAACCTGGAAATAACACAAAGGAAAACTCCCTAAAGGCTTATTTAAAAGCGCTTTGGAAAGATAAATACGATTTTTAATTGCTTTTTAGATACTTCTGTTTTTCATCATCAACCGCTACAATAAAATTACCTGAAGTATCAAAACTTGCCAAAAACCGATTCTTATTTTGGTCTTCAAAAAACACAACTCCCTCAACGATAAATATCTTTCCTATATACTGCAATCCATCGTTTGCTTGAGAGGTTTCTAAATATAAACTGTACCCATCGTTCGTTTTTTGCATCAAAAACGATTTATTTTCTTTTATGAAGTTTCCATATTTTACCGTGGGTAAATGAAGGGGATTATTTTCTACAGCATTAACGGCTACATTTTCTTCCTTTGTTTCAATGCTGTCGTCATATTCCTTTAAAACCCGAACCTCTTTCTGTTGTACAAATAGCACTTCAATACTTTCAAACGCTTTTCTCATAGCGTCGTTATACATTTTACTGTATTCTTTTAATTTACTTTTACCTTCATGGCTTTTATAAAGTACATTCCCCTCACAGTCAATAATAGATATAATTACCTTACACCAAACAAATCCGGGGTCTCCCA
This sequence comes from Flavobacteriaceae bacterium, assembly GCA_041392205.1. Classification (GTDB taxonomy): domain Bacteria; phylum Bacteroidota; class Bacteroidia; order Flavobacteriales; family Flavobacteriaceae; genus Halomarinibacterium. The sequence continues at coordinate 9,151 of JAWKMO010000005.1, forward strand.
TTACTTCAGCGCGTAATCCATCACAGCGTTTCACATCGGGGAGTTCGTCATCAAAGTAAGCATGAAACCCATGTTTATTAAAAAGAAATTTTAACAATGAGTTTAACTGGTACTCATCTTCACCAAACTGAAAATCGAATTTTTTTGGTACCACAATAAAACTATAACTACTTAATTTTTCTTGTTGTGCCCATCCAGAAAAAACAAAAGTTAAGGAAAACACAAGGGCAATTATAAGTCTATTCATTCGTCATAAATTTTAATATTGAAACCTAGCTGCAAAGATACACTTTTTGCTTTTGCAAGATTTCCATAATGAAGCATATTATCTGCCGCAAGGTAAAAATTGAATATTCCAAAATCTCCTACAATACCTCCCCCAATATTAGAATAAGAAAAAGAATCTACCGTGTAAGTAAGTTTTGCTGCCAACCCACTGAAAAGTTTTCGGTAATAATAAATAGTCCCTGCCATTTGTGGCCCCTTGGGTCTTACAATACTATAATATTGTAATCCAACAGCTTGTTCTCTATCCACAGCACCTCCTTTATTTAAACAATCACATTCGCCACTATTTCCGGCGATTTTCCCAAAACTGTATTGTATTCCTGCATTTATTTTTACAGGTCGTAGTTGCGAATAAGCGTTATAGAGGGTGTCTATAGGAATTTCCCTCTCAATTTCATCTTCTAAATCATCATAGTACGGAAAAGTAGGTTCTCCTTCGCTTAAAGGAGGAAATAGTAATTCTATTCCGTTTAAAACATAATCTCCAGTAGCGCGATATGTTTCAACATCCTTACGATGAAAAATGACTCCCACATCTATAACACTTGCACTAGCTGTCCAATTTGAAGTAATCGCATAAGTTGCTCCTAGATCCAAACCTACTCCTAAATTTCCTCCTAAAAATGCACGGCTTAGCAAATCACTCCCCGAAAAGTTATCTTGTAAGGATGCTATCCCAGAGGTTTCCAATTGTAAGTCTACATCGCTTACCCTATGCTCGTATATGTTATCTGAATTAGAATCGGCCAAACGAGTTACAAAGGTACCTTGATTGTTAGTACTTCGGAAGCTCATAATACTCGAATATATTTTTGCTCTTGCTCCCAAGGTTAGTTTGTTGGAAATATTTTTACTAGCCCCAAAATGATATACGGTTAACAAGTCTCCCGTAGCACTAATTTCTCCTAAATCGAAAGGATAATCTAAGTAATTTGCATTTCCTTCCCAGGCAAGAATCGCCAAATCTTTTGGAAAATAACTTATAAAATCCAACTCTTGGTATATTCCGCCAGAAAAATACATCTCTTTTTGTGATCGCCATCCAAAATTTATGAGCTCCAATTGTTGGGTTACCGTAAAAAAATCGGTGTTTTTCATTTTAAAGATCGCACGTTCAATCTTAGTATTAATAGACTCTTGAGTAGCTCCAAAAATATCATATACACTCACCCCAGACGACCCCCCGTTAATATGAATTTGAGAGAAAATAGGAATGCCAAAATGTTTTTTTTGAGGCACCTTACTACCTGGATTTATTAACAAACTTTGGGGGACTTCACTAAACCCATAGAGCACTTGTTTATTTTGTGCAAAACAAGTGATATAACCAAAGGCTAGAAAAAAAATAACTGCGAATCTCATAGTATTAATTTCTTTCCTTAATCTCGAGATAATAGGTGGTTTTCGACTTGAGGTTAAGTGATCCTTCTAATGCAGCATTTGAGGACGGAATGGTTACGGAAACAACCACTTTATCTGCATTGGTAAGTTGCAAGATTTCTGCTTCATCTACGGTTTGTGTAAATTCGGTAATTACGGGAGAATTTAGACTTCCCATTTCTACAAAAGCCGAAGTGGCGTAGGTTTGCACGTTTAAGGAATCCAAAAAGGTAAAATCTGCTTGGAAACTTCGCGGGATACTATTTGTAAAAATGAAAAGAAAGTCGGCTTTTTTTAAGCTTTCTTGTATTTCGGTATCATCCAAAAAACGTATTTCGGTAGTGTCGGTTACAGTTAGCCTAGGGGTATTGTTTATTTCATCAAAAAAATCGCCTGCTTCCAAGTTAAAATAAATTAAATCTAACTCTACAATGGGGGTAAGGGTTATTTCTTGAGCTTGATCAAAATCGGTATTTTTAACACAAGAAAAAAATAATATTGCAGTAAGTATAGCCCATACAGGCAATAACAACTTCTTTTTCATATTGGGGTTTTATAAGTAACGTAGCTATTTACGCAAATAGTATTGTTATAGATGTTTTTTAATTTCCAAAATGCTATTAATCACTTTATAATGGGAGGGTACTTTTTCATTTCTATAATTATAAAAAAGGGTTTCCATGCCCACTGCTTCGGCGCCTAAAATATCGGCTTCAAAAGTATCTCCAACCATTAAACTTACCTTTGGGTGGGCACATGCCTTTTCAAGCGCTTTTTGGAATATAACAGGATTGGGCTTCTTTAACCCTACCTCTTCCGAAGTAGTTATCGTTTTAAAGTAAGTAACAATACCACTATTTTTGAGTTTTAAATGTTGAACTTCGTCAAAACCATTAGTAATAATATGAAGGCTATATTTTTCTGAAAGATAGGGAAGCACTTCGGTAACTCCTTCAAAAAGAAAATTATCTTTAGGAAGTTCGTCTATATAAGATGTAGCCAAAACATCTAAATCTGTTTCGTTATAATGCCTCCCAAAAGACTGAAAAGCTTTTAAAAACCTACCTCTTCGCAATTCTTGTTTGGTTACTTTTTCTTCTCTGTATAACTTCCAAAATTCAAAATTGATGGGTTCGTAAATTTTTATAAATGCGTCAATATCTATGGTAATAGAATGGGTTTTAAACATTCTTTCAAAGGCCATTTTTGAATTTTTATCAAAATCCCAAAGTGTATGATCTAAATCAAAAAAAATATGTTTAACATAATCACGCATGAGGATTCAATTTTTCTGAAAATAAATACCGCCATGTTTTATTTTCGCGTTTTTGAGAAAAATCTCTGTTAGAAAAGAAAAAAACAAAGGTTCCGTTTACTTGTTTTACCCAATTAAACACCTGTACAATAGTGCCTTCTGTATCTCTTTCTTTACCCAAGGTAAGGGCTAATGATTTTCCTATAACGGGTTGCACGACCAAAGGGGTTTTAATTTCGTAATCTAGATCATAAAATAAAAAAGGGGTACAGGTTCCAGCTCTAAAGCCAATTTCGTTATAATAAAACATGGTAAAATCGTTTTTTACCTCCAATTCTACCAAATTTCTATAAATTATGGGAAGGTTTATTAATTGTCTATCGTTGGTTGAGCTCTCTAAGGCTCTATGTGTAATTTCTTCTAATTGAAAACGTTCTTCCTTCAATTTTTCATACTCCAAAACAGAGTAAAACGAAAACATAAGACCCACTTCGCAATAATCTGCTACATACTTTACTAAACTTTTAAAGGTTTGTCTTTTGGTATTAAAATCTTCTCGAAACGAAAATGCTTCGCCTAATAAAAAGAAAATGGTAAGTTTTGATGTGCTTTTACGCGCATTGTTTAAAATCCAAGAAAATGTGTCATAAGGATCTTTACGTAATTTTAATAAAATTTTTATCCTTAAAAAAAACCTTCCTAACTTAAGTTTCCATAGATCGCCACCAAAACCTAACACATTACGTAAAATTCCTCTTTGTAAAAACTCAAAAGGTCGTTTGGCTTCAATTACATTATGAATAGTTAATTTTTGTTTAGGGAATACAAAATCAGGAAACGCTTCCAACAGCACTTTTTTAAATTCATAAGCCCATAAATCTACCACTGGTTGCCTTAAAAAACCTTCTTTATAGGCTAGGCTCTCTGTGGCAGGAAACCTTCCCAATTCGTCTTTTACGTGAGGTAAATACTCTTCATACCTACTTAAAAGATAAAATGCGGCTGCAAAAATATCGAAAGGAAGTGCACTTTTTTCATTGGCGAAAAAAAAACCTTTCGTCTCCTTCCATGGCCTTACCGTTATTTCAACATCTTCAAATCCTTGGGCAGTTAATAATCCGTGGGCATAAAAAAAGGTTTCGTTTCCTAAGGGTTGTTTTCCATAGGAAATTTTTGGCCCTTCATACGCAATAAATGTTTCAATAGCCAACGTAAACTCAATGGGAATTTTTAAAATCCTCGTGCAAATATGCTTAAAGCTATAATCAATGCGAGGAGTCACTTTTTGGGTATAAATAAGAAGCATAAATAGCTACAGCATTTGTTCGTCGGCAAAGCTAAAATACGCTTTTTCGGTCACAATAAGATGGTCCAAAACTTTTATATCAAGGCTTTCCCCTGCTACTTTTAGTTTTTTGGTAAGTTGAATATCTGCTTGGCTCGGTTTTAAGGTGCCCGAAGGATGGTTATGTGCTAAAATAATGGCAACAGCTCCCAACTGCAACGCATTTTTAAACGCCAAGCGAGTATCGACAACCGTACCAGTAATTCCGCCTTTGCTTAATTGTGAAGTTTGCAACACTTTGTTGGAATTGTTTAAATACACAACCCAAAATTCCTCATGAGCTAATTCGCCAATAACAGGTTGCATTAATTCAAAAACCGAGGCGCTGGAAGTAATTTTCTTTTTCTGGAGGGCCTCCTCACCTCTTCGTCTCCTCCCCAATTCTAAAGCGGCTGCAATGGTGATGGCCTTTGCTTCGCCAATGCCTTTAAATTGTATTAAATTTTGAATAGAAACTTTACCTAATTCACTTAAGTTATTTTCCACAGAGGCTAGAATACGCTGACTCAAACTCACAGCACTCTCCTCTCGGCTTCCAGAGCCAATTAAAATAGCAATTAATTCGGCATCACTTAAAGCGGCTCTTCCTTTTAGCAGTAATTTTTCACGAGGACGATCGTCCTCATTCCAGCTTTTAATGGAAAAAGATGTTGTATTGCTCCCCACAATAGTTCTTTTCAATAAAGATAATAATGTATCTTTAAATTGAAAAACTCAAATAGCATTAATAATGAAATCTCTTTTTGACGAATCAGTTTATAATGAAATTAGAACTCGAATAAATAACCTTAACGAAAATAGCGAGCGACAGTGGGGTAAAATGACTCACGGACAAATGATGCATCACTGTCAAGGCCCGTTTAATATTATGTTAGGTAAAAATGACTACGGAATGAAACCCAATTGGCTCGCCAAAGTACTATTTAAAAAGTCACTCTATAATGATAAACCTTGGCGTAAAAATTTGCCTACGGCAAAATTTTTAAAAGAAACCGAACCTCGTGATTTTAGTACCGAAAAGAAAAAATTAGAAGCCCTTTTAGATGAATTTCATTCACAAAGAGAAAGAAATGATTGGCCAGATCATCCAGGGTTTGGCCACTTTACAAAACAACAATACGGGCAAATGCAATTCAAGCATTTGGATCATCATTTACGTCAATTTGGTGTTTAATTATGTATCCTCCACCGTACCATCAATCTAACGATATTCAAAAAATGATTGCTGTTATTAAGCAGTATCCTTTTGCGATGCTTGTTTCGGCAAAAGACGGAAAGCCCTACACTACTCATATTCCTATTATTTATAATGAAGCTTCAGGTAGACTTGTAGCACATATCGATAGGCAAAATCCACAAGTAGAAACTTTGGTTGATGGTACAGAAGTCACCGTTATATTTAGGGGGCCGGACACCTATATTTCACCCTCAGTATATAGTACCGAACAACTCCCCACTTGGAATTATATCTTCGTTCATGTTACCGGAAGTATCCATCTTATTCACGAAGCCGAAGCGGTAAAGCAAACCATGATTGATATGACCGCGTTTTTAGAAGGAATGCAACCCAAATTTGAATTACATAAAGACAACCCAAAAATGGATCGAATGGTTCCATATATACAAGCGTTTGATATTACCATTACAAACTGGGAAGGAAAATTTAAACTCTCTCAAGATAAAATCCCAGCCGATTATGAACTAGCAAAAGCAGCGTTAATAAAAAATTCAAAACCTGGTGATAAAGAGTTTATTGAAAAGATTTATACTAATTTAAAGTAAATTTTTCACTTCATTAAAATCCAATCCCCCATAATTCCCACTGCTCATTAACAACAAAGAAGTGTCTTCAAAATTTTGAGAAAATAAGAAATCCTTAAACCCATTGGGGTCTGTATAAATAATTAAATCCTCTCGTTGAAACGCTTCAGAAATTTGCTGATAAGAAATGGGTGCTAACTTTTTAATTTCCACAGCATGAGGGCTATAAAAAACGACGGCGACATCGGCGGCATCCAATGCTCCTTGATATTGGCTTAAAAATTCTGGGTTTAAACTGCTATAAGTATGTAATTCTAGGCATGCGATTAACTTTCTATCGGGATATTGGTTTTTTAAAGCTTCCGTCGTTGCTTTTACTTTACTAGGGGAATGGGCAAAGTCTTTGTAGGCAATACTTGTTGCAGTTTCAGCAATTTTTTCCAAACGCTTACTAGCCCCTTTAAAGCTAGCAATGGCTTCGTAAAAATCTTCAGCATCAATACCCATCAATTGGCAAATCCATCGAGCGCCTTCTAGGTTGTTTAAATTGTGTTTCCCAAAAACTTCAATAGGCATTGGCCCTTCGGGAGTATCCAGTAGGGTTTCGCCATCTACCACTTCGTAAATGGGTGTTTTGTAAGGGTATTTTTTTATGGTGTTTGTAGAAGTTTCCACCACTTTTTTTACTTCTGGATCTTCTTCATTGTAAATAATGGCACCGCCTTCCGTAATTTCGTTTAAGAAAATAGAAAACTGTTCTACATAATTTTCAAAGGTTGGAAATACGTTAATATGATCCCATGCAATTCCGCTTAACAAGGCAATATTTGGCTTGTAAAGGTGAAATTTAGGACGCCTGTCTATGGGTGAAGAAAGATATTCATCCCCTTCCAACACCATAAAATCGTTTTCTTCAGTAAGATGTACCATCGTATCAAATCCTTCCAATTGGGCTCCTACCATATAATCTACCTCTTTGTCATGATAATGCATAACATGCAAAATCATAGAGGTGATGGTGGTTTTTCCGTGAGAGCCACCAATGACCACACGGGTTTTATTTTTGGATTGTTCGTATAGAAATTCGGGATAACTGTATATTTTTAAATTTAGCTCTTTGGCTTTCAACAATTCGGGATTATCGGCTTTGGCATGCATCCCTAAAATAACGGCATCCAATTCTGCAGTAATTTTTTCAGCAAACCATCCGTATTCAGAAGGCAATAAACCTTTGGCTGCTAATCTTCCTTTGGAAGGTTCAAAAATTTCATCATCGCTCCCCGTTACTTGATACCCTTTTTGGTGCAATGCCAACGCCAGATTGTGCATGGCACTTCCGCCAATAGCTATAAAATGTACTCTCATAAGTATTTTTAAATAGAAATGTAAAGATAGGAAAAACATCCCCCTAACCCCCTTCAAAGGGGGAATAGTTCTCTATAAAGCTTGAATAAGCTTCTTTTCTTTTTGGGCTTCTTCAAAATCGGGTCGGGAAGAAAGTGCTTTATCAATCCATTGTAAAGCCACCTCTTTTTGGCCCAAATTTTTATAAATCTGTGCCAAACGATAATACGCCCAATCTTTGGGTACGCCATCTTTTGCCGAATGATTTCTGATATACGCCTGAAGGCAATTAATCCCCAACTCCGCATCAAGATTGTATTGCGCTGCGATTTTTCCTATTTGGTAATTTAACTGATTGCGTTTATGAATTTTTAAAGAAGTGGAGGCCGTTTCAATAGCTTCTTTGGGCTGTTGATTGTTTTCATACAAGTTAGTCAACTTTTCATAGGTGTGAGGTGATCCACCTACTTCAATGGCTTTTTTATAGAAAGCTTCCGCATCTTTAGGCCTATTGGAATATTCGGCAATGTACCCATTGGCTAGGTAGCCGTCTACAGGAGATATTTTACCCAATTCGTTAGCATATTTAATGGCTTTTTTTTCACTTCCGCCAATAATGCCTGGCAATTGAATGTAAAACTCTACTAAGGCCCAACGTACTTCAATATGTTGAGGATCTAATTTTGCCGCTTTTTCAAAATGATCTTTAATATCGCCAATATATCCTAAAGCACGAATTCTACTAATTTCCAAAGCCTTCATTCCCATAGCACCCCCATATTTAAAATGATAATTGGCATTGTTGTTATCGCTTTCCAAAAGAGTTTTATAATATCCCATAGCCGTATCCCAATCCTTAGCATGGCCAGCAATATCGCCCAAATACTCAATTGATTTTAAGTGGTTGGGATATTCCTTTAAATAATTTTGAAATAGTGGCTTGGCTTTATTAAATTGTTCCTTTTTGAAATAGGTTTCCGCTTGCTCAAAAGTGTTTTGAGAAACTATTGTGTATGGAATTAAAAGAAGCAACAAAAGTCTATTCATATTTGGGATTTGAGATTTGAGATTTGGGATTTGGGATTTGGGATTTGGGATTTGGGATTTGGGATACAAATATAGTAAGATATACGAAGTTACTCCATTTCAAGTTGTCAACGAAAATAGAAAAGATTACTTTGGAGGATATTTGTTTAAAATTTTCTGAATTATAGAAAAATAATAATTTTCTTTTTGCTGCGGAGTGGCTTTCTCTTTGTACCTACTTTCAGCAATTCCTTGCCAAACAAGGGCATCATTTTCAACCTCTATAAAATCTAACGTTAATTGTTGTTCTATGTCTTTGCCTCCAATGGGAATACCACCACTTACGCCAATACCTACATTACCCCCTCCGCCGCCAATGCCAATACCTAAGGTGTTGCGGGAGTTGGTGAGGATTTCTTTAGCGTAAAAGTTAATTAGAATTTGAGGGTTTTCTGTCTTCTGAAAGTTTTTTTGTATTATAAGGCTATCCAGAATGTACATAATTCGTTTATTGTCTAATTCGTTTAAACCAGAATCAATAGACGGATAAAAATTATAGGTGGTGAATTTCGAAAAATCGGTGCTTTTTTCAAAGTCCACAGCAACGGTACTTCCGCAGGAAATAAAAAATGGGATAACTAATAACCAAAGGAATTTCATTTTTCAGTATTTTTATTTAAAGATACTGAAATTTTGAAAAGACAAAACTGAATTTCATTTCTTAGAAGGAATCTTCTTCCTCCTTATTCAACATTTCCCAAAGTTTATCTTTTAACTCAACAAGGCCTTGTTGCGCCACAGACGATATAAACAAATACGGAATCCCTTTAAATTCTTTATCCAGAAGTTGCTTCATTTCGGTTTTCAATTCGGCATCTAGCATATCGCTTTTCGAAATAGCAATTAATCGTTGCTTGTCCAATAGTTCTGGGTTGTAACGACGTAATTCGTCCAGCAAAATATCATACTGTTCCCGAATGTCTTTTGCATCGGCTGGGATTAAAAAAAGTAAGGTAGAATTACGTTCTATATGACGCAAAAAGTAGTGTCCCAAGCCTTTCCCTTCGGCAGCACCTTCAATAATCCCAGGAATATCTGCCATGACAAAGGTTTGAAAATCACGGTGAGTAACAATTCCTAAATTGGGTTTTAGCGTGGTAAATTCGTAATCGGCAATTTTAGGTTTTGCCGCTGTAATGACCGAGAGTAACGTAGATTTCCCAGCATTGGGAAAACCTACCAAGCCTACATCGGCCAACACTTTCATTTCTAAGGTAATATTATACTCTTCTCCCTCCAATCCGGGTTGTGCATATCGTGGAGTTTGGTTTGTGGAAGTTTTAAAATGAGCATTTCCAAGACCTCCTTTTCCGCCACGAGCAACGATTAGTTCTTCCCCGTCTTCCGTAAGTTCTTTGTAAGTTTCTCCAGTATCGGTGTTTTTTATCACCGTACCCAAAGGCACTTCCACATAAACATCGGCACCATCGGCTCCGGTACTGGTTTGTTTTCCTCCTGCACCGCCACTTTCAGCAGAAAAATGACGTTTAAATTTTAAATGATAGAGCGTCCAAAGATTTTTGTTGGCCTTTACAATAATATGTCCGCCACGACCTCCATCACCCCCATCGGGACCTCCTTTTGGAATGTATTTTTCACGACGAAGGTGTCGACTCCCCTGTCCTCCTTTTCCGGAGGATACATGAATCTTTACATAATCAACAAAATTTCCTTCCGTCATAGTTTCTTATAAGTTATCAATTACCGCACTTAATCGCTCTGTAATTTCTTCAATGCTTCCCACACCATCCACTCCATAATATTTATCTTGTTTTTGGTAAAATCCTTTCAGAATATCTGTTTTTCTATAATATTCGGCAATGCGTTCTCTTATAACTTCTTCATTAGCATCATCGGCACGACCACTTACTTTTCCTCTTTCTAAAAGCCTTCCAACCAATATTTCATCATCAACTTCCAAAGCTACCATCGCATTAATTTGGCTGTTTTTTTCTTTCATTAAATTGGAAAGAGCCTCGGCTTGCGCTTCCGTTCTTGGGAAACCATCAAAAATAAATCCGTTGGCCTTGGGATTTTTCTCCACTTCGGCATTCAACATATTAATGGTTACCTCATCGGGCACTAGATGACCTTTATCCATATAGGATTTTGCCAAAGTTCCTAATTCCGTTTCGTTTTTAATGTTATATCGAAATACATCTCCCGTGGAGATATGCACCAATTGGTATTTTTCTTTTAAAATGTCTGCCTGAGTTCCTTTTCCAGCACCGGGAGGGCCAAATAAAACGATGTTTTTCATCTTTTTGGGTTTCTTATTAAATAGTATTTGTAAAAATTTCCACATATTGAGGGTGCAAAGATACCAATTCGCAATAGAATTGTACCTTTGCAACATGGTAAATTATTTTTCCTCCAACTTCACCCTCGGAATCTTAGGCGGCGGCCAATTAGGAAAAATGCTGCTCTACGAAACGCGTAAATTTGATATCAAAACCCACGTCGTTGACCCTAGTGCTGAAGCCCCTTGCCGCATCGCTTGCGATGAGTTTCAGCAAGGTGATTTAATGGATTATGACACCGTTTATTCCTTCGGAAAAAAAGTAGATGTGTTAACTTTTGAAATTGAAGGCGTTAATGTTGAAGCGTTAGAGAAATTAGAGAGCGAAGGTAAAAAAGTATATCCTTCGGCTAGAACCCTTCGAAATATTCAGGATAAAGGGATTCAAAAACAGTTTTATAAAAAGCATCAAATTCCTACTTCCCCTTTTAAAGTTTTTGAAAGTAAGAATGAATTAAACGAAGCCATATTTCGCAAAGAATTGCATTTCCCTTTTGTTTGGAAAAGTTGCACGGGGGGCTACGATGGAAAAGGGGTTTCTATTATTCGAGAGGCAGAGGATGTTATTCCGCTTTTGGAAGGGGCTTGTATTGCTGAAAAACTTATTCCTTTTAAAAATGAACTAGCGGTTATTGTTGCAAGAAATCCATCTGGAGAAGTTACCACGTATCCTGTTGTTGAGATGGAATTTCACCCGGAAGCCAATCAAGTGGAATATGTGATTTGCCCAGCAAGAATTGATGAAATAGTAGCTGAAAAAGCACGTGCCGTGGCTGAAAAAGTATCCAAAGCCTTTGAACATGTAGGGTTATTGGCAGTGGAAATGTTCCAAACAGAAGAAGGTGACATTTTAGTCAACGAAGTAGCGCCAAGACCCCATAATAGCGGCCATTACAGTATTGAAGCCAGCGTTACCAACCAATTTGAACAACACCTGCGAGCTGTTTTAGATCTTCCGTTAGGCAAAACCGATAGCAAACTAGGTGGTATTATGGTAAATTTGGTGGGTGCCGAAGGCCATACAGGAGATGTAGTTTATCAAAATATTGAAAAAATAATGGCTTTGGAAGGGGTAACTCCTCATATCTACGGAAAGAAAGAAACCCGTCCTTTTCGAAAAATGGGGCATGTGACCATTGTAAATAAAGACATTACGAAAGCGAGAGAAATAGCAGAAAAAGTTAAAAACACTATCAAAGTTATTAGCAAATAATGTCCCCTCGAGCGCAGTCGGGAGGTATTTTAAAGTATTTACAACAAATAGGTCTCGACTGCGCTCGACCAGACAAATACAATAATTATGAGCAAAGTTGGAATTATTATGGGAAGCACCAGCGACCTACCCGTGATGCAGGAAGCCATCGATATTTTAAAGGGTTTTGATATAGCAACCGAAGTTGATATTGTTTCAGCGCATCGTACCCCAGATAAGTTATTCGATTACGGTAAAAATGCCCATACGCGAGGAATTTCCGTCATTATTGCGGGAGCGGGTGGCGCGGCACACCTTCCTGGAATGGTGGCTTCTCTTTCGCCACTTCCTGTGATTGGCGTTCCTGTAAAATCAAGCAATTCCATAGACGGTTGGGATTCGGTGTTGTCTATCCTTCAAATGCCCGGAGGTGTTCCCGTAGCCACCGTTGCTCTTAACGGCGCAAAAAATGCTGGAATTCTAGCCGCACAGATTATTGGCGCTAGCGACAAATGCGTTCTTGATAAAATACTTGCCTACAAAGAAGGTTTAAAACAAAAAGTAGAAGAAGGCGCAAAAAAAATAAAAAAATAAGTTTCGAGGTCGCATACAATCAAGACCAAAATAAATTATATATTTTCCTAAATGAATCCTCTATTAAAACCTTTTAATACTGCTCCCTTTTCCGAAATTAAAAACGAACATTTCCTTCCTGCCATTACAAAATTGATTGAAAAATCCAAGGAAGAAATCAATGCTATTGTGGAGAATACGGAAGCTCCCAACTTTAAAAATACCGTTGAAGCATTGGAGCAAACAGGAAGTCTGTTGGACCGCGTAACCAGTATTTTTTTCAACCTCAACAGCGCCGAAACGAATGACGAAATTCAAAAAATAGCGCAACAAATTTCTCCATTGCTTACCGATTTCAAAAACGATTTATTGTTGAACGAAGCCCTTTTCAAAAAAGTGAAAAAGGTTTTTGACCAGAAGCAATCCCTTTTGCTGAATCCTGAAGAGCAAATGCTTTTGGAAAAACAATACAAAGGTTTTTCCAGAAATGGCGCCAATCTTTCCGAAGAAAAGAAAATACAGCTTCGAAAAATTGACAATGAGCTTTCAAAACTTTCCTTAACTTTTGGCGAAAACGTCTTAGCAGAAACCAATGCTTACGAAATGCATATTACCCATGAGGCAGATTTAGCAGGTCTTCCCGAGGGCGTAAAAGAAGCCGCTGCACAAACCGCTGCTGAAAAAGGAAAAGAGGGATGGGTGATAACGTTGGATTATCCAAGTTACATTCCGTTTATGAAATATGTCGAAAACAGGGCGCTTCGGAAAAGACTCTCGTTGGCTTTTGGTGCAAAAGCCTTTCAAAATAACAAATTCAACAATGAACAAATTGTGTTGGAAATTGTGAATCTTCGTCATCAAAGAGCACAATTGTTAGGTTATCCATCTCACGCCCATTTTGTATTGGAGGAACGTATGGCGGAAACCCCCGAAAAAGTAATTTCCTTTTTAAATGAATTGCTTGAAAAGGCAAAACCCGCGGCAAAAGCAGAATTTGATGAATTACAAGCGTATGCAAAACAACTGGATGAAATTGACCAATTACAAAAGTGGGATAGTGCTTATTATGCCGAAAAATTAAAACAAGAACGTTTCCATCTCGATGATGAAAAGTTAAAACCCTATTTTCCTCTACAGCAAGTCATTGATGGGGTTTTTAAGGTGGCCGAAAAGCTATTCGGACTTCAATTTAAAGAAGGAAACAATATCGATAAATACCATCCCGATGTAAAAACATATGAAGTTAGGGATAGCGAAGGGACATTGGTTGCTATTTTCTACGCCGATTTCCATCCACGTCCAGGAAAACGAGGAGGTGCGTGGATGACCAGTTTTAAACCACAGCAAATAAAAAATGGAAAAAATGACAGACCCCATATTTCGATTGTTTGCAATTTTACAAAACCTACTGCGAGTAAACCCTCTTTATTAACGTTTAATGAAGTCACTACCCTTTTTCACGAATTTGGTCACGCACTCCACGGAATGTTAGCCAATACTACCTACGCCGGACTTTCTGGAACTAATGTTTATTGGGATTTTGTAGAACTTCCCAGTCAGGTGTTGGAAAATTGGTGCTACGAAAAAGAGACCCTAGAATTGTTTGCAAAACATTACGAAACGGGTGAATTAATCCCAATGCAATGGGTTGAAAAAATAAAAGAATCGGCTACTTTTCATGAAGGCATGCAAACATTGCGTCAACTTAGTTTTGGGATGCTTGACATGGCTTGGCACGGCAGTGATCCTTCAGCTATAAAAAACGTAAAGGCTTTTGAAGAAGCTGCTTTTGTAGGCACCCAACTATATCCTGATACCCCCGAAACTTGTATGAGTACCTCATTTTCTCATATTTTTCAAGGAGGCTATTCTGCTGGTTATTATAGTTATAAATGGGCCGAAGTACTCGATGCCGATGCTTTTGAGTACTTTAAACAAGAAGGAATTTTTAATAAAAAGGTCGCTAATAAGTTTAAAGATTTTGTGCTTTCTCAAGGGGGAACACAAGACCCCATGGAGTTGTATATGAAGTTTCGTGGCCAAAAACCCAATCCAGAAGCACTTTTAAAAAGAGCAGGACTCATAAAATAATAGGCTTGTAATTTCTATGGTAAACTTTCCTATTTTTACACGGCTATGAGTAAGATAGAACTATATCCGGAAACTTGGGTGGATCGGTATTCCGACTACTTATATAATTACACTATTGTAAGAGTAAATGACCATGACGTGGCACAGGATATTATTTCAGAAACTTTTTTGGCGGGTCTAAAATCGAAGGATAATTTTAAAGGAGAGGCTACTGAAAGAACTTGGTTAATTGCTATTTTAAAACGAAAGATTATTGATTATTATCGAAAAATTAATAGTAATAAAGGCAAAGCCGAAGTTCGTATAAATTATAATGACACCGAAAATGAAGGCGACTGGCTGGAAGAAAAAGTAGCCGATTTTTCGGAAATGAATGCTGAGGAAAGTATGGAAAATGAAGAATTGGGACTCGCTATTTTGGGGTGTTTGGATTCTATTAATGAAAAACAAGCTGAAATTTTTAAATTAAAAACTATAGATGGTGTTGACACAGACACCCTTTGTAATGAATTTAATGTCACACCGTCTAATCTTTGGGTAATTATACACCGAGCAAGAAAGTCGCTTGCAGATTGCCTAGAAACAAATTGGTTTAACAAATGAAGATAAAAATTAAGTGCAACGAGTCTAATCATATTTGTGATAAATCGCAATACAAAGAGGCCAGTCTTTGGGAAAAAATAAAATTAAACATTCATTTACTGTATTGCGATTATTGTAGAAAATATACTGCCAATAACCAAAGACTTACCAAGACTCTTAAAGGTTCTCAACTTAAAACTTTAGGTCAAGAAGACAAAAATGTTTTAAGAGAAAGGATACTTCAAGAGATGAAAAAATAATACTTCTCAAAAAATAATAATACAACCCATAAAATAGGGATTCCTTCCACCCAAAAAGAGGTAAAATAAACCGACTGTTTTTGCTTCGAAAACCAAACCAAAAAAGCCGTTAGCAGTAACATTACAATAAAAAATGCTGTATATGAGCTATGTATCTCCGCTTTAAATCCTTGAAGAATTATCATTATTAATAGAAACAAATATCCTACCCATTTTGTTTTGGACACACCCAGTTTTTGCGGTAATGTCCCTAAGGTAAGATCATCATATACCAAATCTCTTATTTCAAATGGAATAATTAACACTAATACCCATAGAAACCGCTGAAGAAAAGTAAGAAAAACGTCCGTATTTAAATTATTTTCAGAAGCGATCCAAGGTAAAAGAACCGTAACTCCGGCCCACACAAAAGCAACAATATAAATTTTAAGTCCTTCAAAATTTCGAAGATTCTTTTTACGATAAAAAGGCAATACATACAATACCGTAACCAACCCCAAAGCAAGACTCGCAAAAAGTACATTTCTGGAAATCTGAAACATAGAATACAAAAAACCCGCAAAACATATGAAGGAAAAAAGTTGGATAAGCTTTACATTTTTTGCCAAGCTTTTATGATGCATGCCAGCAATTCCAGCATATTTTATAAAATTATAGCCCGTAATAGTTCCCAAAAAGATAAACCCTAAAACAGATTTTATTAGGGGTAAATCGTACTCTAAAAAAGTAGCAATAGTGAAGCATAAAACTGCTAAAGAGACATGAATACTACTTTGCAAATAGAAATTTAAAACGCTTTTAAAAAGGTTCATAAAACAAAAATAGCCAAAGTGTTAGTAAGTCTCCATTTTGGTTGAAAAATAATACGCTTTCAGGGATCCAAAACCTATTTAAAATACTTTAAAATTGTAATTTTGGCAAAATTTAATCCCAATTTCATGAATACCGATTCCTTTGCCTTAAGACATATAGGACCCCGAAGAACCGATTTACCCGAAATGCTTGCTACCATTGGTGCAGCTAGTATGGAGCAGTTAATAAGTGAGACCATTCCAAACGACATTCGTTTACACAATGAACTGTCTTTGGAGCCCGCCTTAAGCGAACAAGAGTTTCTGGAGCACATTAATAGCTTAGCAGCAAAGAACTTGGTTTACAAGAGTTATATAGGTTTAGGATATCATCAAGCCAATATACCCGCTGTTATTCAAAGAAATATTTTAGAAAACCCAGGGTGGTATACGGCTTATACCCCTTACCAAGCGGAGATTGCGCAAGGGAGATTAGAAGCATTACTTAATTTTCAAACCATGGTCACAGACCTTACCGGTATGGAATTGGCAAATGCTTCCTTACTCGATGAAGCCACTGCTGCTGCAGAGGCCATGGCTCTCTTATTTGCGATTAGAGATCGGGATCAAAAGAAAAATAATGCTGTAAGATTTTTTGTTTCTGAAGACATTCTTCCGCAAACACATTCCCTATTACAAACACGCTCGATCCCTTTAGGAATTGAAATAGTCGTTGGAAATCACGAAACCTTCCATTTTTCTTCAGACTATTTTGGCGCCCTATTACAATATCCAGGAAAGAGTGGCACCGTATATAACTTTAAAGATTTTGTAAATAAAGCTCAGGCATCTCAAATAAAAGTAGCTTTTGCAGCTGATATTTTAAGTTTGGTGATGCTTGAATCTCCGGGTAATTTTGGAGCCGATGTAGTGGTAGGAACCACACAGCGTTTTGGAATTCCGTTAGGTTATGGAGGACCCCACGCCGCTTTTTTTGCCACAAAAGAAGAATATAAAAGACATATTCCTGGAAGAATTATAGGAGTTACCAAGGACACTAACGGCAATCGTGCATTACGTATGGCTTTACAAACCCGTGAGCAACACATTAAGCGGGACAAAGCCACTTCAAACATTTGTACCGCTCAGGTTTTATTGGCCGTTATGGCAGGAATGTATGCCGTTTATCATGGACCCGAAGGATTAAAACATATTGCAAATAAAGTTCATTTTGCAGCCGTTGCGCTTTCAGATGGGTTAAAAAAATTGGGCTTCGAACAAGTAAATGATATGTTTTTTGATACCGTTGCCGTGAAAGCTGATAAACTAAAAGTAAAAGCCATTTCAGAACAAAAAAACATAAATTTTTATTATCCAGAAGAGCATTTGGTTTCTATCTCAATCAATGAAACCATCAATGTAAAAGATTTAAACAATATCCTTTCGGTCTTTAGCGAATTGAAAGGGGTGGCGCCTATCCTCCTTTCAGAAATTAAGGAAGGTAATGCCATCCCTAAAGAAGTAGCAAGAAAAACCCAATTTTTACAACAGGATGTTTTTAATCGTTATCATAGCGAAACTGAGTTGATGCGATACATTAAAAAGTTGGAGCGAAAAGATTTAGCACTTAACCATTCCATGATTTCTTTGGGGTCGTGCACTATGAAGTTAAATGCCGCAGCAGAAATGCTTCCCTTAAGTGACCCAAATTGGGGAAATATTCATCCTTTTGCGCCCTTATATCAAGCAGAAGGATACCAAATTATGCTACGTAATCTCGAAAACCAATTAACCGAAATTACCGGATTTGCAGGAACATCACTCCAACCCAACTCGGGTGCACAAGGCGAATATGCGGGTTTAATGGTAATAAGAGCTTATCACGAATCACGTGGCGACCACCATAGAAATATTTGCTTAATTCCTTCCTCAGCCCATGGGACTAATCCTGCCAGTGCCGTGATGGCTGGAATGCAAGTAGTGGTGACCAAAGCAACCGAAGATGGTAATATTGATGTGGAAGATTTACGTCAAAAAGCAATAGCACATAAAGACCATCTTTCATGTTTAATGGTTACCTATCCTTCTACTCACGGGGTGTATGAAAGTGCTATTAAAGAAATTACCAGTATCATTCACCAAAATGGTGGGCAGGTGTATATGGACGGGGCCAATATGAATGCCCAAGTAGCCTTAACCAACCCAGGCGCTATTGGTGCCGATGTGTGTCATTTAAATTTACATAAAACCTTTGCTATCCCTCACGGAGGAGGGGGCCCTGGCGTTGGTCCTATATGCGTTGCTAAACAATTAGTGCCCTTTTTACCCACTAATCCCATTATTAAAACCGGTGGTGAAAAAGCCATCACAGCCATCTCTGCAGCGCCCTGGGGAAGTGCCTTGGCTTGCTTGATTTCCTATGGATATATTTGTATGTTGGGTGAAAATGGATTGAAAAAATCGACACAATATGCCATCTTAAATGCCAATTATATTAAAGAACGACTTAAGGGATACTATCAAACACTTTATACGGGTGAAAAAGGTAGAGCTGCCCACGAAATGATTTTGGACTGCCGTCCTTTTAAAGAAAAAGGAATTGAAGTTACCGATATTGCAAAACGTCTCATGGATTATGGATTTCATGCCCCTACCGTTTCCTTTCCTGTAGCAGGAACCCTTATGGTAGAGCCTACCGAAAGTGAAAGTAAAGAAGAATTGGACCGTTTTTGTGACGCTATGATTTCCATTCGAAAAGAAATTGAAACTGCAGACAAAGACAATCCAAACAATCCTCTTAAAAATTCCCCTCATACTTTGGCCATGATTACGTCAGATCATTGGGAGTTTCCTTATTCTAGACAGCAAGCGGCTTTTCCATTAGACTATGTTGCAGAAAATAAATTTTGGCCCTCGGTAAGACGGGTAGATGATGCTTATGGAGATAGAAATTTAATTTGTACGTGTGCACCGATAGAGGAGTTTATGGATGTATCATAAAATTATTAAAAAAGTATTGTCTTTTTTTTAAAGTAAGGGTTGTAAAATTGTGAATTTTATATTTTAAATTCATTTTTTTAGGAATCCTTTAAATTAAGAGGTTTTACGTTAGATATCTTCGTAAAGTTTCATGCTTTTACATACCTTTATTCAAAATTTTAACAACTTATGAAGTGTGTTATCACAGGAACAGGAAGCTATATCCCCAGTACAGTAGCAACCAACAAAGGATTTGAACAGCATAGTTTCTACAACGAAGATGGTTCGCCACTTTCGCATGAAAATACCATTATTATTGAAAAATTTAAAGCCATTACAGGTATTTCAGAAAGAAGGTATATAGACCATAAATTAGTTACTTCAGAAATTGCTGCTTTTGCTTCAGAAAAAGCCATTGAAGATGCCAACTTAGATAGAGAAACGTTAGATTACATTATTGTAGCACACAACTATGGCGATGTAAAATACGGTTCACAACAAAGTGATACTGTACCAAGTTTGGCCTCTAGAGTAAAGCATTTACTTAAAATTAAAAACCCCAATTGTGTTGCTTACGACATCCTTTTTGGTTGTCCAGGGTGGGTAGAAGCCATGATACAATCCTATGCTTTTATGAAAGCAGGAATGGCAAAAAAATGCCTTGTAATTGGAGCCGAATCTTTATCGAGAGTCGTGGACCAACACGATCGCGATTCCATGATTTACAGCGATGGTGCAGGAGCCGTAATTTTAGAAGCTGTAGACGCTGTACAAAAAGGTATTATGGCACACCATTCTGCAACCTTTGCCTATGACGAAGCACACTTTATCTATTTTGGCGAATCGTATAACCAAGACTTAAATGACGCTAGAAAATACATTAAAATGTATGGCCGGAAAATTTATGAATTTGCTATAACCCACGTTCCCAATGCGATGAAAACTTGTTTAGAAAAGGCAAATGTGGATATTAATGACGTAAAAAAAGTTTTTATTCATCAAGCTAATGAAAAAATGGATGAAGCTATTATCCATCGTTTTTATAAGCTTTTTGGGAAGACAGCCCCTCATGATGTCATGCCTATGACCATCAATAAATTGGGGAATTCAAGTGTCGCAACGGTGCCTACACTCTATGACTTAGTTTTAAAAGGGGAACTAGAAGGACACCAGGTTGAAAAGGGAGATATAGTTCTCTTCGCCAGTGTGGGAGCTGGCATGAACATTAACGCTATTGTATATCAAGTTTAACGTATGTACGAAGGTAAATACCCCAAAAAACGTTACAAGTACACCCTAGAATTTTTAAAAAATACTATTTCTACACAAGATAGAATTTTGGATTTGGGAGTAGAAAACCCTTTTTCCGAAATCTTAAAAAAAGAAGGTTTTCAAGTTACCAATACGCAAGGGGAGGATTTGGATTTGGATACTTCTGCCGTAAAAAAGGAGGATTATGATGTGGTCACTGCTTTTGAAATTTTTGAGCATTTGGTTTCGCCATTTACGGTAATCCAAGAGATAAAAGCAAAAAAATTGATTGCATCAGTACCATTAAAACTATGGTTTGCATCGGCTTATAGAAGTAAAACCGACGAGCGCGATCGCCATTACCACGAATTTGAAGATTGGCAATTTGACTGGCTACTAGAGAAAGCCGGATGGAAAATTAAAAAGCGAGAAAAGTTTACTCATCCCGTAAAAAAAGTGGGGATACGCCCCATTTTAAGACGCTTTACGCCAAGATATTATTTGGTGTATGCAGAAAGGAGTTAATGAATTTTTATATTATAATACCCGCTCATAACGAAGAAGCTTTTATTGAA
Source organism: Flavobacteriaceae bacterium (assembly GCA_041392205.1). Taxonomy (GTDB): domain Bacteria; phylum Bacteroidota; class Bacteroidia; order Flavobacteriales; family Flavobacteriaceae; genus Halomarinibacterium. The sequence goes on from JAWKMO010000005.1 coordinate 30,203, forward strand.
AAGACCCTGCAATCTTTAGTTTCCCAAAGCTTGCTTCCCAAAAGAATAATTGTGGTAAATGATCATTCTACAGATGGAACACAGCAAATAATCGACCATTATTCAAAATCCTTCCCATTTATTTCTTCTATTACAATTTCTTCTGAAGAACAACACCTACCCGGTTCAAAAGTTATTCAGGCATTTCAAAAAGGACTTGAAAAGCTAGATGCTAACTTTGATATTCTTTGCAAGTTTGATGCAGATCTTATTTTCCCCAATAACTACCTCGAAAAAATTTCTGAAATATTTGAAAACAACCCAAAATGTGGGATGGCAGGAGGTTTTTGTTATATTGAAAGAGGCGGAAACTGGATTTTAGAAAATTTAACCCGTAAAGACCACCTTCGTGGTGCCCTTAAAACTTATCGAAAAGAATGCTTCCAAGATATTGGCGGTGTAAAAGCATCGATGGGTTGGGATACCGTGGATGAGTTACTGGCACAATACCATGGTTGGGATATTATAACGGATGAATCCTTGGAAGTAAAACATTTAAAACCCACGGGAGCCACCTATACAAAAGCTTCCAAATACAAACAAGGAGAAGCTTTTAAGAAAATTCGCTACGGATTTTGGCTTACCTTTATCGCCACCACTAAATTGGCTTTAAGAAAGCGAAATTTCCCTTTCTTTTTACACACCATGTTTGGGTATTTAAAGGCAAGTAATGAATTTATAGTTTCTAAAGATGAAGGCAAATTTATCAGAAACCTTCGATGGAAGAATATTAAGAAAAAGTTATTTTAGCTATTGTTGTTATTCCCAAACATCATTATGCTTAATTTTGATTCCTAAACCATACCTATGAAACCTATTTTTTTTCTATTTTCACTTTTTCTTGTTTTTTCCTGTGCCGAAAAGGAACCCAAAACTACTGAAGCCCCACAACCTAAAAAACCTAAAAATATTATTTTACTCATAGGCGATGGGACGGGTCTAAGCCAAGTATCATCGGCCCAATTTTTTAAGGACAGCCCTTCTAATTATGATCGTTTTCCAGTGATTGGATTGATTAAAACCTCCTCTGCAAGCGATTTGGTAACCGATTCTGCTGCTGGAGCCACCGCCTTTGCCAGTGGTGTTAAAACCTACAACGGTGCCGTAGGTGTAGATAAAGATTCTTCCTCTGTTAAGACCCTTGTTGAAATTGCATCCGAAAAAGGAATGACCACAGGACTTATTGCCACTTCATCAATTACCCACGCAACTCCAGCATGCTTTTTTGCCCATTCAAAAAGTAGAGATAATCACGAAGAAATTGCCTCTTTTTTATCAAAATCTGATATCGATTTCTTTGCGGGAGCGGGACTTAAATATTTTAATAAAAGAAAGGATAGTTTAAATTTATTGAATGAATTTCAAAAAAACGGCTTTGAAATAGACACCCTATCCCTTTCTGAAAAAAACGCTAAAAAAGTAGGTTTTTTATTGGCAGATAAAAGTATGCCTAAAATGATAGAAGGACGGGGTAATTTTTTAATCGAAGCAACCATGTTAGCAACCCAAAAACTTTCCGAAGACAGCTCTGGATTTTTCTTAATGGTAGAGGGTTCCCAAATAGACTGGGGAGGACACGAAAATGATGCTGCGTATTTAATTTCTGAACTAATAGATTTTGACAACACCCTTGGTGCGGTTTTAGACTTTGCAAAACAAAATGGAGAAACCCTAGTTATTGTTACGGCAGATCACGAAACGGGAGGATTCTCCCTTAGCGCTAATGGAGAAGATTACAATCAAATTATTTCAACTTTTTCTACCCATGGCCATACAGCAACTATGGTTCCCGTATTTGCCTATGGACCCGGAGCTTCAAATTTTGGGGGGATTTATGACAACACCGAGATTTTTCATAAAATAGTAGCATTGGTTTCAGAATAAATCTTTCTTCGCAAGAAACAATGCGGTAATTTTTTTACTTTAGCTATTTATGAAATGTCCATCATTTTTATAAATACTAATCAAAACTTAAATGCTTTCCTTTTTTTGTAAAGCAAATAAACAACACAAATGAAGTATCTTGCCGATATAGGTTCTTATTTTATCATGCTTAGGCAAGTATTTAGCCGTCCAACAAAGACTTCCGTATTACGGGAGCTCATATTAAAAGAGATTGATGAATTGGTTATCGATTCCTTAGGCATTGTAATTTTTATTTCTTTTTTTGTGGGAGGTGTTGTGGCTATACAAACAGCCCTAAACATAGACAATCCACTTATCCCAGATTATTTAGTTGGCTTTGCCACACGACAATCTATTGTACTGGAATTTGCCCCTACTTTTATGTCTATCATCATGGCAGGAAAAATGGGTTCTTTTATAACATCCAGTATTGGATCGATGCGTGTTACTGAACAAATTGATGCCCTTGAGGTGATGGGAATTAATCCCTTAAACTATTTAGTATTTCCAAAAATCATTGCCTTATTGCTATACCCATTTGTCATTGCCATTTCTATGTTTTTAGGAATATTAGGAGGTTGGGTTGCTGGGGTTTATGGAGGCTTTAGCACTTCGGATGCCTTTATACAAGGGCTTCAAGAAGATTTTATCCCGTTTCATATTATTTATGCTTTTATAAAAACCTTTGTTTTTGCCTTTATTCTTGCAACGGTACCTTCTTGGCAAGGATTTTATATGAAAGGCGGCGCACTGGAAGTAGGAAAAGCAAGTACAAACTCCTTTGTTTGGACAAGTGTCTTAATTATTTTGTCCAATTACATTATAACCACCTTACTCCTAAGCTAATGATTGTTGTAGAAGATTTACATAAGAGTTTTGGAGAAGAAGAAATTTTGAAAGGAATTTCCACCGTTTTTGAAAAAGGCAAAACCAATTTAATTATTGGGCAAAGCGGTAGTGGTAAAACCGTTTTTCTAAAATGCTTACTAGGTCTTTTTCAAGCTGAAAAAGGGAAAATTATATACGAAAACAAAGCCATACAAGAAATGGATGACGATGAAAAAAAAGACCTTCGGCAACAAATGGGTATGGTTTTTCAAGGCGGTGCATTATTTGATTCTATGACGGTGCAAGAAAACGTTATGTTTCCTTTGCGTATGTTTTCTAAAAAGAAAAAAGAGGAAATGCTTCATCGGGTAAATGAAGTGTTAACTAGAGTAAACTTAGTTAATGCTAATGAAAAATACCCTTCCGAAATTTCTGGTGGGATGCAAAAAAGAGTTGCCATTGCCAGGGCCATTGTAAACAACCCAAGATACCTTTTTTGTGATGAACCCAATTCTGGTTTAGATCCCAAAACAGCCATTTTAATCGATAATCTTATTCAGGAAATTACCCAAGAGTACAATATTACCACGGTTATTAATACACACGATATGAATAGCGTGATGGAGATAGGTGAAAAAATAATTTTTTTGCAAAAAGGAAACTTAGCTTGGGAAGGCGATCATACCCAAATCTTTAAAACCAATAACAAAGATGTTACCGATTTTGTGTATTCTTCAGATTTGTTTAAGAAAATAAGGGATATTCAGAATTTAGAAAACTAATTATCGTACCACTAGGGTATCCAAATTAAGTTTATACTTTAACCAAGTATAAAGTTTCTTCTTTTCACTGTTTATGGTCGCTTCACTAGCAGATTCTTTCCATTCAGTTTGAAACATTCTTAAAGTATCAATTTTTTCAAAATTAGAGTATAAGGTAGAAGAATAGCTTAATGCTTTTAAGTTTTCATAATTTATTGTAGCTTCATCACAAATAGTTTTAAAAGGAATTTGCTCCTTTTCAAGCTTACTTAATTTCGCTACTTCTTTTTCTAGGAATTCAATTTTTTGCGATTTTGAAGAGATATCCAACGAATCTCTAGAACGAAGTTCAGACATATAACGCATTTCATTTTCGAGATCATTTTCACCCGTATGTTGATTTAGTAATAATTGAGTGTTACCTAAGGCGTCATAATCTTTTAAACGACCCCGTAATACTTCCATAGTAATTTCGTCTATTTGTTGATTTCCAAACGGTGTAATTTCAATGGTTGAACCATTTTTTGGTTGGTAATTATAGGCCGCATATTTTTTCACATAACCAGCATTTGGTAATGCATTTAATTCATTATTAATAAATTTCTGAGCTTCATTTTTAAATTGTGTTTCTTTTAATACTTGGTAAAAGGTGTACGCAGGAAAAATCATAACTACAATAGCCACTAAGGATGCAAAACGGGCAATGCGTTTTCTTCGGGTAGAATTGGCGTATTTAATCATAGGAAACCGAAGCAATTTTATAACCAAAAAAGTGGCAAGGGCAATAAAAATGGTATTGATAATAAAAAGATAAAAAGCACCCCAGGCAAAACTTAGTCCTTTAGTGTTTCCAATAAAAGCTTCGGCGAGTCCATAACCCACAGTACACAAGGGGGGCATTAATGCCGTTGCAATGGCCACTCCAAAAATAACACTGGCAATAGTGCCTTTTTTGGTACGTGCAATAATGAGTGCCAAGCCTCCAAAAAAAGCAATAAGGACATCTCGTATATCGGGTTGGGTACGGGCTAATAATTCGGAAGATTCATAGCGAAGCGGAAATAACCAAAAAAAGAGAAATGCAGTGAAGACACTTAAAAAAATCATAACTCCAAAGTTGATAAGCGATTTCTTTAAGGTATCAATATCATTAATGGCGAGGGAAAGACCAATGCCTAAAATAGGACCCATTAAGGGAGAAATAAGCATGGCTCCTATAATAACTGCTGTGGAGTTTGCATTTAAACCCACTGAGGCTACAAAAATAGAGCATACTAAAATCCAAGCGGTTGCTCCTTTAAAAGGAATATCTTTAACAATAGCATCTATGGTACTTTCCCTATCGGTATCCTCTCTAAAATCAAGTAGGTCAAGAACAAAATTTTTAATTTTTGAAAAAAGTCCTTTTGCTTCTTGTTGTATCGCTTTTTTGTTTTCTTCTATGGCTTTATCTTTATTTTGATTGTTTTCCATCTAGTTATAATTTTCACCAAAAGTATGTGATATTTCAGTTAAAAGTCTCTTAATGTTTTGTTCTTTTTCCTTGGGGTAAATAAGTAATACATTTTCTTTGTCAACTACTATAAAATCTGATATTCCTTCAATAACCACCAGTTTTTCTGAAGTGGTAAAAACCACATTTCCTTGGGCATTTTTAAAATAAGGTGTAGCTCTCACAATCGCATTTGCATGATCATCTTTTTCCAATTTATCGTGTAAGGCGCCCCAAGTTCCTAAATCATTCCAATCAAAAGTCGCTTTTTTTACAAAAACATTTTCAGCTTTTTCTAAGATTCCATAATCGATGGAGATATTTTCAGCTTTTGAATAGTTTTCCTTGATAAATTTATTTTCTTCCGAAGTGTTATACACATCCATACCTTTTAAAAAAATCGCATACAATTCGGGCATTAATTCTTGAAAAGCTTTTACTATGCTAGCTGCACTCCATAAAAAAATACCCGCATTCCAAAGAAAATTTCCTTCCTCTAAAAATTGCTTCGCTGTATCATAATCTGGTTTTTCTCTAAATTGTAGCACTGGCTTAATTTCAGAATTTTCAGTCTTATCACTTTCAATGTAGCCATACCCTGTATTTGGAAATGTGGGTTTAATTCCCAAAGTCATTAATATATCTTTTTCAGTACAGGACTTAAAACACATTTCAACATCTTTTTTAAAAGCTACTTCATCTTCAATCCAGTGATCGCTTGGAGCAACCAGCATTAATGCATCTGGATTTTCTTTGTAAATTTTTAATGCCGAAAGCAATATACAAGGTGCTGTATTACGCATAGTGGGCTCTAAAACTACTTGCCTTTGAGTGATTTTAGGAAGTTGTTCCAGACATAATTCCAGATAACGTTTATTGGTTAAGATTTGAATATTATTTGAAGGCACAATTTGTTCTAATCTGGAAAAGGTTTTTTGCAACAAACTCTGCCCTGTTCCCAACATATCGTGAAACTGTTTTGGAAACTGGGTAGTGCTTATAGGCCAAAACCTTGAGCCAATACCCCCCGCCATAATGACTGCGTAATAATTCTTACTTCCTGCGTAGGCAGGAATCTCTTTTTTATTTTCCAAAACATATAGCTTATTATTTAAATTCCAATTCATATCAAATCTGTCCAAGAGGGATTCATTTCTTGGAATTAAATTTACTTCCATTCCCTTTTCCATTTCTTCATTTGTTTTTTCACGTTTCATTGCTAAAATTGCTGTTGTAAATTCTTCAAAATAAATCAGTTTATCACAATTATACTTTGCTGAAAATGAGTTTGGATATAGTTTAATTTTATGTTCTTTTACTCTTTCAGTTAAATTATTTGTAACACCTATATATAATACTTTATTTGCTTTGTTAGACATTACATAAACATACCAAAAATCGTTATTTTGACTGCGTAATAATTCTTATTCATAACTTATTTTAAGTATTCAACTTCGGCATTAGGATTAAACAAATAGATTCTTCCCGTAGCCACTTCCGTGCATTCGTAGCGTTTTACTCTTTTATTTCCGCGCTTAAAAATTTTACCATTATAAAGTCTAAAGGCACCCCCATAGGGTATTTCAAAGATATAGTTTTTATCGTTTACAGGATTGTACTGTTTTAAAGCTAACGATAATTTAGCATCGGTGTCGCTACTTGCCTTCGGATTTTTAAAATGAAGTGCAATTAAGGGTAGCAAGTTACTCGGGAAAATTTCTGGTCTAATAAAGGGAAGCATCATTTGTTGAAACGTGTATTTCCATTCTTCGCCGTGAGGCTTTATAAACCTTCCATATTTTTTGAATGCTGCCAAATGTGAAATTTCGTGGACAAGAGTAATAAGAAATTTATAGCTATTTAAAGTAGTATTCACCGTAATTTGATGGCTTCCATCGGGCATTTTACGATAATCCCCATGACGGGTCACACGTTCATTCACAATTTTTAAATGTACATGATATGCTTTTATAAGTTCAAAAATTGGGGCAACAGCTGCTTCGGGAAGATACTTTGTAAGTGTTTGTTTCAAAAGAAGATTTCTAAATTTTAAAATTGCCAAAATGCCACAAAATTCCGGATGGGTCGTGCATAAAAAATTCTCTTCCCCACGATTCATTTCTTATTTCGGTAAAACGAACCCCTTTAAATTTATTTGAAAGATTTTTACTCAAAATCCATTGGTAAAATTCATCAAGGTTTTCAACTTCCAAAAAAAGCATCGAATTATTAATCCAATCTTTAACATAGTAATCTTGAAGATAAAACATTAAATGGTCTTTTACTTTTACCAAACACATTTTTGAATCTATTTCAACAACCTCAAAACCCAATTCAGTGTAAAACTTTTTAGACAATTCAAAGTTTTTTGCACCCATAAAGGTGCGTAATGATTTGGTTGAAAAGTCATTAAAATTTTTCATTTTTAAGGCGTTGACTTAGAAACTTGAAGCACTTTTCCGTTGTAAAATTGATTTCCATTTAAAGCAAAATCCATAATATATTTCCCCATTTCTTTAGCCGTTAAAGGGGCTTTATAACCAGGGAAAGCTTCCTCCAACATTTCAGTTTGTACGGCTCCTAAAGCAAGTACATTAAAGGAAGGGCCTGTTTCCTTATATTCTTCAGCTAATACTTCTGTTAACGTAATTAAAGCTCCTTTGCTACTACTGTAAGCGGCTAAGCCAGGAAATTTTGCACTTCCCTGCACACCTCCCATACTACTAATATTTAACACATGGCCTTCTTTTTTCATAAAGGGAAGCACGGTTTGCGTCATCGCTGCGGCTCCAAAAACATTGACATCGTAGGCCTCCAGAAAATCTTCTCTTTTTAATTTTGAAAATGGCTTGTTGACTAAATACCCCGAATTATTAATAAGTACATCCACTTGTTTCCATTCATTTTTAAAAAATTGGGATACCTTTTTTAAATCGAATGCACTGGTAATATCACAGGGCATGCACTGGCAATTGGAAATATCCAATCCTGAAATAGGCACTTCGTTTCGTGAAAGCGCTAACACATTATGACCTGCATTGGTAAAAAGAGCTACCAATTCGTAGCCAATGCCGCGGCTGGTACCTGTAATGACGATGTTTTTATTCATCTGTATAAAATATAAATAAAGTGGAAGATGGAATGTCCAAATTATTTTTTGCTACTGAATTATAAATCTTTAAAGGGCATTTCATAGCTTAAAGATACACAAATCCCATTAGTTTCATTTTCTGAAAGTAATGGGATTCTAAAGTTAAAATCAAAACCATTTTGGCTCTTAGATTCCTGCCTATACAGGAATGAATTACACAAACATAGTAACGGGATTTTCTATATAATTTCTAAGGGTTTGTAAAAACTGAGCTCCTGTTGCTCCATCTACCGTTCTATGGTCACATGCTAATGTAACTGTCATGGTATTTCCAATAGCAATAGCACCGTTTTTTACCACTGGTTTTTGTATAATTGCTCCTACAGAAAGAATAGCAGAATTGGGCTGATTGATAATGGAGGTAAATTCTTTGATACCAAACATTCCAAGATTAGAAACGGTAAAGGTACTCCCTTGCATTTCATCGGGAGTGAGTTTTTTATTTCTAGCTTTTCCGGCCAATTCTTTTACAGCAGCACCAATTTGTGAAAAAGTCATTTGGTCTGCAAATTTTAAAACGGGCACCAATAAACCGTCTTCTACTGCTACAGCGACCCCCAAATGAATGTGTTTTGCAATTTTGGTAACATCGCCAGCCCATTGGCTATTTACCCGTGGGTGTTTTCTTAATGCCATAGCACAAGCTTTAACCACCATATCGTTAAAAGAAACTTTCACCTCTGGATCACTGTTAATAGCATTTCTAGAAGCAATGGCATTGTCCATATCCAATTCTATGGTTAGGTAATAATGCGGTGCGGTAAACTTGGACTCTCCCAAACGCTTAGCAATGGTTTTACGCATTTGCGAATTCGTAACTTCTTCAAAGCTTTCTACCCCTACCGGAACATATGCCTGAACGCCACCAGCACCCGGTTCGTAATTTTCAATATCACTTTTTACAATTCGTCCATTTTCTCCACTTCCTTTTACAGTTGCTAAATTGATCCCTTTTTCCTCAGCTATTTTTTTAGCCAATGGGGAAGCAAATATTCTACTACTTGAACTTGAACTTGAGCTTGAACCTGAACTTGAAGGAGAAGAGGCAATGGGCATTACACTTGCTTTACTTTCTACTTTTTCTTCTTTTGGTTGAGCTTCCGCTACTTTCGTTTCAGATGCAGGTTTTGAAGCTGTTAATGAAATTCCTGAAACATCGGTTCCGGCAGGACCAATAATGGCTAAAAGGGCATCTACTTTGGCTGATTCTCCTTCTTTGATTCCAATTTTTAAAAGGGTTCCACTGTAAAAGGATTCAAACTCCATAGTGGCTTTGTCGGTTTCAATTTCGGCAAGGATATCTCCCTCCTCTACTTTATCACCTTCTTTCTTTAACCAAGTTGCCACAGTACCTTCTTCCATAGTATCACTCAAACGAGGCATCGTAATAATTTCAACACCATCGGGCAACGAGCTTGAAGAGGGGCTTTCAGTAACTTCTACTTTTTCTTCCGTTTTATTTTCAGATGTAGTTTTAGGGTTTCCATTCAATAAACCCGAAATATCCTCGCCTTCTTTTCCTATAATGGCTAAAAGCGCATCTACTTTTGCTGTCTCTCCTTCTTTAATTCCAATGTGAAGCAATGTTCCTTCATAAAAGGACTCAAACTCCATGGTAGCTTTATCCGTTTCAATTTCGGCTAAAATATCTCCTTCCTTCACCTTATCACCCACTTTTTTGAGCCAATTTGCCACGGTTCCTTCTTCCATGGTATCGCTCAAACGGGGCATCGTAATTACTTCTGCCATAATTTATAGTTTATGTGGTAAAAATGGATAATCTTCTTGTTGGTAGACGGTATCGTACATCACATTTTTTTCGGGCCAAGGGGAATTTTCAGCAAATTCTTCACATTCGGTTACCAAATCTTTTACCCTGTTGTCAATTACCTCAATATCTTTTTCGGTCGCCCATTTCTTTTCATAAATAGTATGCAATACATAAGAAATTGGGTCTTGCTCTTGCATTTTTGCTACTTCTTCTTTGGTACGATAATGCTGTGCATCACTCATGGAGTGCCCACGATAGCGATAGGTTCTAATTTCTAAGAAGGTAGGGCCTTCTCCTTTACGAGCTCGAGAAATAGCTTCGTCCATTTCTTTTGCCACCACTTCGGGTTTCATACCATCAACAGGGCGGCAAGGCATTTCATATCCTAAGCCCAATTTCCAAATTTCGGTATGGTTTGCGGTACGTGCTACGGAAGTTCCCATAGCATATCCATTATTTTCACAACAAAAAATCACTGGAAGTTTCCAAAGCATAGCTAGGTTAAAGGTTTCATGTAAGGAGCCTTGTCGTACCGCACCATCTCCCATAAAAGTAAGGGTTACGGCATCGTTACCTTGGTACTTATCTGCAAAGGCCAATCCTGCTCCTAATGGAATTTGTCCTCCCACAATTCCGTGACCTCCATAAAAACGATGTTCCTTTGAAAAAATATGCATAGAACCGCCCAAGCCTTGAGAAGTTCCTGTGCCTTTTCCGTATAATTCTGCCATCACTTTTTTAGGATCTACCCCCATCCCAATAGGTTGAGGATGATTACGGTAGGCTGTAATCATTTTATCTTTGGTAAGATCCATAGCGTGTAATGATCCTGCTAATACTGCTTCTTGTCCATTGTATAAGTGAAGAAATCCTCTTACTTTTTGATTGATGTATACTTGTGCGAGCTTGTCTTCAAACTTGCGCCAAAACAGCATATCCTCATACCATTTAAGGTAGGTTTGTTGGGTAATTTTTTTCATTTAGTTGAATTGCTATTGCTTCTGAAAAACAAATGTTGAAACAAAAATACGTTATTTGAAACTTCTATAAAACTTCAATTTTAATAAAAAAGAAACGAAAACGTTCTCGAAATGAACTTTTCTTAAAATTACAAGTAAGAACTGTCAAAAATTAAGGGAAGCAAACTTTTTACTGAAGCTGCTTTCACTACATTTCCTTTTTCACCCATAAAATATAATTGAATGGGTGATTTCTGGTTTGCCTCGTATTCTGCCAGCGATTGTCTGCAAGCCCCGCAAGGAGGGATGGGTGTTTCATTGATGGTTCTAATAGGGCCCGCAGTAATGGCTAATACTTTGAAAGGTATTTTAGGAAATTTTGAACCTGCATAAAAAGCGGCAACCCGTTCTGCACAAAGCCCTGAAGGAAATGCTGCATTCTCTTGATTATTTCCTTGAATAATTTCACCATTTTCAAGTAAAATAGCAGCCCCTACGGTAAAATAAGAATAAGGCGCATATGCTTTTTTACGAGCCTCATGCGCCTTATTTAGTAATTTTTGAATTTCATCTGGAAGTTCTGAAATAGAATCATAAACTTCTAGTGTTGTTTCAATTTTTAGGTGTTTCACTAAATTTTAATATTCGTCATACTCATCTCCAAAGTTAAAGGTAAGACCAAAACGAAGCGTTCCTTCTAGTGGACTTCTCACCTTTGAAGTTGAGAATAAATAAGAAATATCAATATTAATTGCTGTGTATTTAAATCCTGCTCCTAGTGAAAGGAATTTTCTGGATCCTTTATCATCACTTTCATTAAAGTATCCTGTACGGAAGGCAAACACATCTTGATACCAATACTCGGCCCCTAATGCCCAAGTAAATTCTTTCAATTCTTCGCTAAAACCATCTGGGGCATCCCCAAAGGATTTAAACATACCAGAAATAAAACTTGTGCTTTGATAATCATCAATAGCTTGCGATTGTTCTTCCGGAGTTAGGCCTTCAAGATCGGGAGGGGTAGGAACTAGTAATTTATTAAGCTGGGTGTTAACCGCTACTTTATTGTATTCATCTAAAATAAAATCGAAACCACCTCCTAAGGCCAAATTAGTAGGAATGAAGTTTTCCTGTCCCACTTCATCATATTTTATTTTAGGTCCTATATTAGAAATATTAAATCCTGCTCTCCAACGGCCATCAAAATCATTATACGCAATTTCTTCACTTTGATAATAACCGGCGACATCCACGCCAAATGATCCCGCTGCAGAAGCATCTTCTGAGGAAGCTTGAATTTTAAGATCGGAACGTAAATAGCGCCCTGCCACTGCCATGGAAAAACGATCGCTTAAACGCAAGGCATAGGAAACATCAAAAGTTAATTCGTTTGGACTTTGAATTAAGGGTATTTGTTCTGCAGTATCTCTTAACTCAATATCCCCTAAGCTAAAATAACGGAAACTTGCCGCTACAGCACTTCTTTCATTAATTCTATTATAATAGGTAAGGTTTCCTAAAAAAATATCGTTCACCAAATTACTTAAATAAGGGGTATAGGTAACTCCTACGCCTTGTTTTGAAATAGCAAAAGCATATTTTGCAGGGTTCCATTGTTGAGAAAAAGCATCTGGAGAGCTAGAGACACCTATATCTCCCATACCAGCCGCTCTTGCGTCTGCAGCAATTAAAAGAAAAGGGACACCAGTGGTAATAACTCTTTCACTTTGTCCATAAAAATTATAGAAAGAAAAACAGAATAAGGTAAAAGCAAAAATTTTCTTCATGAGGTCATTATTTTGAGCAAATATAAATGTATTTTTTAAAGGATAACGAGTTTTTCATATTTTTCGACCCTGTTCCCTGTGAGTGTCGATTTAACTGTAAGCTTATAGACATAGACTCCTTTACCTATTCGGTCTCCAAAATCATCTTTCCCATCCCAAACAATATCGCGAGATAAAAATCCATCGGTAGTAATTATTTGGTTTTGGGTCCACACTACTTTTCCTGTTACTGTAAAAACTTGCACTTGGACTTCTAAGGGCTCAAAAGGGCGGTTGTGGTTAAACCAAAATTCAGTATAGTTTACAAATGGGTTAGGGTAATTAAGTACTCTCTCTATTTTAAGTTTATCGTCCCCTGCGACCACAAATTGTATTTCGGCTGTGGAAGAATTATTATACACATCCCACGCTTTTACAGTTAGGGTGTGCAATCCTTCTTCTAGGTCTCTAAATTTATAATTGGATTTCCCTTTGGTATAATCATCTACATTAGCAATGTAATATTCGTTCATCACAAAAGGATTTGCTTCGTCTCCATCTAAAATGGCTGTAAGGTCATGACCTATACCACTTGCAGTATTTATGCCATTTTCGTCTTCTAGCTTAGCTAAAAGAATGGGAGAATCATTTGTAATGCCGCCCGAGACAAAGGATTCATCATTCATAAACAATTGTATGTTAGGCCCTTGTATATCACTGGGTGCGTTTTCATTAATTCCCCCTACCAAAATATCAAGGTTGAAACCTGTTTGATCTTCTAAAACACCATTTCTTTCGGCATACAAACTTACCTTACCATTTCCTACGGGTATCTGTATGTCTCTTGGAACGACAAATTCAAATTCAAACCTACCGTTTGCCACGGTTGCTTGTCCATTAAATATAACTTCTCCAAGGGTTTTAAAATCCAAAATCAACAATTGTCCGTTGCCATCTCTAATTCCATCATTCCCTAGTGTCTGCCTTTGCACATCTTTATCAAATACTTTGGCTTGAAGCACTCCATTATAATTTGATAATAAATTACCATTAGTATCCAATACCTCTCCTGCAAATTTTACTTTACTTAAGGCTTTAAGAGTGTCTGTAGCTTGCGAAATAGGTTGGTCGTTAAGTGCTGTTATTCGAGTGCTTTGTTTTGGGATTGCCAAAGCCATTGCTGGGTCTCCTATATAAAAAATTACTCTTTTATTATTGTTGGAAAGTTCATTTTTTGTAAGTCGGACGGCTTCTGCAGGAGGTACGGGCACATCTAAACCAAAGCCAAATAGATCCTCTGCTAAAATTTCATTAAAATCTACCCCAAGCTCCACTCCAATAGAACGTGTTGTGGTAATCATAGCGACAGCGCCTCCCTCTCTATTCCAAAAAACCAATTCTCCTGCCGTGATTCGTTGTGGATTATCGAATTTTGTAAATTCACAAGTTACGGTAACAAAACAAGTATACTTGTTTGTATTCCTTAAGTCTTGCCCTGTTTGCTTTGTGAAAATAAATTCTTTTGCAAGACCGTCTTCTCCCCCGTGTCCAAAATAATTAATTATTAAAGACCCTACTTCTAATCCATTGACAATGGCCTCGTTTACTTGTGGATACCTATTTCCCCCTGCTGAGGTTTCCTGTTGGAAAGCATCGGCGTGTATTTTTCGCACATTAATATAGGGCTTTTCGGCGGTTATTTGATCGCCAATGGCATCAAGAGTTACTTCAAGGCGGCTATATTCCCAATCCACATCGACATCGTCTGAAACTAACACAAAATTATTCCTCCAATTTCCATAGGATTCTTTTGAAGAATAATCAATAATTTTATCAACCATGGTATTTGCAAGGGATACCTCATCTGCCAAAATCCTTCCAACGGCAATATCTAAAGTTTGATTACCCCCTTGTGGGACATCTAAAACCCCTTCAGCGGGGTCCATTAAGCCAAAAAAATCATCCGACATAAAAGATCTAAAAGTACTTCTACTATCTAATGTTTGAAAGGTAGGAACCATGTTATTGTTTTCTGGTAATCTATCTTTATAATCTACAGAAGTATCTCCAAAAAGGCATACGTATTTTATTCTTTTATCTTCAGAAGAGGCATTTTCATAAACATATCTAACAAAATTTCTTATCGCACTTATATCTTGAATTCCCGAGCCAAATTCATTATAAATTTTATCGGTGGTTACCACCTTTACATTAAGACCCGTAGTATTTTTATGATGATTTGCCAAACGCAAGGCAGGTTGTATTAATACAGGAGGCGAAATGATGATATAGTCAATATCTTTAAAATTTCCAGCAGCATCTTTAAAAATAGCCCCTTTTAGGTTTTGATTTGCCACTTGCGAATTTCCTCCCTTGACAGGTACAAAATAATTGTTTGGAGCCACCGCTACATACTCTCTTATTTCGCCTAAAATGGCTTTAAACGAAAAGGATGCAGCATTACCTTCATTTTGTTTTGAACTTATTAACTGAGGGTTTGTGACATCCCAAACTTGAGAAAACTGAGTAGCATTTGAAATTTGATATTCTCCAATCCCAGAAATTGGCGCACTATTTTTGTTCCTAAAGGATAATTGACCATTCCCTCCTGTTAAAGAACGTAGGGCTTCTATTTTAATATAATTTAAATATCCAATACTAGCAGGATTTCCAGCATTATTATATACCAAATCTACGATCACATTTTCTCCTGAAGCAGTTACTGTTACATCCCTAGTAGCTGTTGTAAGTAATAAGGGATCGTCAATAGGACTAAAAATAAGGGGATCTAAGCTTGTACTATTAACCGAAATTGCCATGCTAGTAGCAATTTCCGAAGATGCTGCAGCAAAAATCTGAACACGCATAGGAGCACCCGAAACAATATTTGGAAAAGCAAACTCAAATTGTTGTTCGTTTTCAACATCAAATCGATTTCCAAACCACTGTCTACCTACCTTTGCCGGACTAAATTCATCTTCTTCAAAAAACTGTTCGTCATGAAAATCGGTAATGATTGTTTCAGGATTGTCTGTAGGCTCAATCATAGGTTGTACACGCAGTCCAGGAGAATCTCCAACGGTTACAAAGTAATAGGTTTCATCGCTATAGGGATTAAGGTTGGAATCATTTTCTAGATCATAACCAAAATTACCGATCCCATAAAATAGTATGTAATCACCACTATCAAAGACCCCATCTTCCTCCCCAATGACCTGAATGGCATTCTCTAAAGGATCAAAAATGGTATTTTGGTCATTCTGCAAGGGAAGTGGTTTTCCCCCAAAACCATAAATTTTTATATTGCGAGGATTAATACCATTGGTATTCATCCCTAAACTATTTAAAAAGGCTTTATCAACTTTATACACCCCCGTTTTATCTATCTTAAACCGGTACCATTCCCCTGTTGCCAAAACCGAATTGGTTATAGCCATCCTAGCGCTAGACTGCGGGGGAGTTCCATAGCTATAACTAACCGTAAACGAAAGGAGTTTTTGGTATTGCCCATTCACTTTCACTATGGGTGAAATGGTAATATTGGTGTAAATAAGTTCTCTTGCTTTAGAACTTTGTAACGTAAAATTTAAGTTTGAGGGAATCTTTTCAGTGTTTACTTTTTTTAACTCTTCGGAAGTAAGCACAGCCCATTTTGTATTGGATATCTTTACAGTAGAACTATTTGCAAACCCCTTGTCCACCCATTTTTTTTGAAAAAGAATTTCATCTCCATCAAGTTGAAGATTAATACGAGAAAGTAATCTATCTCTTTTAATAGCTGCCGTTTCTTTCTCACTAAAAATTTTACTTGGATTATCCCAATAGATAGTAATATCTTTGGACTGTCCAAAAGACAATAAGGAAACAAATAATAAAATGGGAATAAGAATAGTTCTTTTCATCATTGCAATAACGAGGCAAAGATACACTTAGTATATCTTTTTTTATTTGTTTTAATAAAATGTATAGCAAAAATAATATTTCAAATATCAATGCGTTAATGCATAGGTCAAAGCATTATAGAAGGCTTTAGAATGTAAAAAAATAAAATATTATTGTGCTTTAACCGTTAATTAGTATATTGCGAACCCAATTTTTTCATTTTTTGAAACTATGAACGTTAAGAAAAACCTATTATTAAAGCTATTTGTCATTATAGCTTCAACCTCTTTTTTAGTTAGCTGTAGCAAATCTAGAGACTATAAAGATAGTTCACGCGCTACAGGTTGGAAGATGAACGCCAAAGAAGGTGGTTTTCAGTACAATCCTAAAGCTAAAGAACAAGAAACAGGCCCTGGTCTCGTTTTTGTTGAAGGTGGAACATTTACCATGGGTAGAGTTCAAGATGACCCTATGCATGATTGGAACAACAGCCCTAATCAGCAACACGTTCAATCATTTTACATGGATGAAACCGAGGTGACTAATTTAATGTATTTAGAATATTTAGATTGGATTAAAAGTGTTTTTCCACCCTCCGATGAAAATTATCGTAATATATATAATGGAGTTGTTCCAGACACGCTGGTTTGGAGAAATCGCTTAGGTTATAATGAGGTTATGACCAACAATTACCTTCGTCATCCTGCCTATGCTAATTATCCTGTTGTGGGAGTAAGTTGGGTACAAGCTGTTGAATTTAGTAATTGGAGAACAGATCGTGTCAATGAACTTATTCTTGAAGAAGAAGGAATTACTACAAGAAACGCACGATACGATGTGGAACCAGGACAAGCTTTTAGCACCGAAACCTATTTAAACGCCCCTACTCTTACTTATGGTGGTAATGATTCTATTACCAGAGGTGGAAAACGTTCTGAATCCTTAGCAAAAAGAAGTAAAGATAGTACAAACCTTTATGTTCAACGTAAAGATGGTTTATTATTACCAGGCTATAGATTACCTACAGAGGCAGAATGGGAATATGCTGCACTAGGACTTGTAGGACTCCGAAACTACAATGTTTACAGAGGTAAAAAGAAATATCCTTGGGAAGGACAATATACTCGATCCAGTAAAAGAAGAAGTCGTGGCGACCAGTTAGCCAACTTTAAACAAGGCGATGGTGATTATGGGGGTATTGCAGGATGGAGTGATGATGGAGCGGATATTACAGCCGAAGTAAAATCTTACGAGCCTAACGATTTTGGATTGTATGATATGGCTGGAAATGTTGCAGAATGGGTAGCCGATGTGTATCGCCCCATTGTAGATGATGAATTTAATGACTTTAATTACTACCGTGGAAATGTGTATACCAAAAATGCTATAGGTGAAGATGGTAAAGTAAAAGTGATTTCGGCAGATTCTATTGTTTACGACACATTAAGTAATGGTAAAATTGTAGCTAGAGCACTTCCTGGTGAAATTCTCGATATTCCTGTAGATGAAAATGAAACTTATTTAAGAACACAATTTTCAGAAAGTGACAATCGTGACTACCGTGATGGAGATACAAAATCTACAAGATATTATCAATCCTTTGGAGCAGAAGAAGATGGAAACATGGATGATGCCAAACGTATGTATAACTCCCCAAAACACCAAGTGTATGCGGATAGTATTGGAGAATTAGAAAGAGAATACGATAAATCCTCCAAAAGAACATCTTTAATTAACAATGAAGTAAGAGTGTATAAAGGAGGATCATGGAGAGATAGAGATTACTGGTTAGACCCAGCACAAAGACGTTATTTCCCTCAAGATATGGCAACAGACTACATCGGGTTTCGATGTGCTATGTCTCGTGTTGGATCTAAATCTCAAAAAGGGAAACGTCCTAGAAATTAAAAAACTATTTTAAAACAAACAAAAACCCTCTTTAGCAAAATGCTAAAGAGGGTTTTTTAGTATCTTTATTTTATTGTAACTAACCTTTTAATTGGTGAATATAACATCCCTTCATAAGTATTTTTTAAAGAGCAACACCGTTTGCACCGATACTCGAAAAATTACCCCCAATTGTATTTTTTTTGCACTAAAAGGAGAAACTTTTAATGGCAATACATTTGCTAAAGAAGCCCTCGAAAAAGGGGCATCATTAGCAGTAATTGACGAACCCGAATACCAACAAGAAAAAGGAACTTGGCTTTGCGAAAATGTATTAAAAACCTTTCAAGAACTTGCAACGTACCACCGTAAATACTTAAAAACTCCCATTATTGCGCTAACTGGCAGCAATGGGAAAACCACTACAAAAGAATTGATCCACGCAGTACTTTCAGAAAAATATAACTGTGTGGCTACAAAAGGAAATCTCAATAATCATATAGGCGTTCCCCTTACGTTACTTTCTATGAATACTGAAACTGATATAGGCATTGTTGAAATGGGAGCCAATCATTTGGGCGAAATAGAATTACTATCAAACCTTGCCCATCCAGATTATGGATATATTACCAACTTTGGCAAGGCACACCTTGAAGGATTTGGAAGTTTGGATGGCGTAATATTAGGAAAAACCGAATTATATAGACATTTAAAAAATAATCATAAAACCATTTTTGTAAATGGAGAGGACCCAAAACAACTTGAACAATCAAAAGGGATAAATAGAATTATTTTTAATGGAGAAACGACATCTATTAAAATAATAGCAATAGATACTTCTCAAAAATTAAAAGTAGCTTTTGAAGAAATAGAAATTAACACACAACTTATTGGAGCTTATAATTTTTCAAACATTGCTGCCGCAATTGCTATAGGGCATTATTTTGAAGTTTCAAAGACTCACATTAAAAATGCTCTCGAAGCTTATTCACCACAAATGAATAGGTCTCAAGTAATAGAAAAAAACGGCCATAAGATTATTTTGGATGCCTATAATGCAAATCCTACCAGTATGATGGCCGCATTAAGCAATTTTAAAAATGCAGAAGGAAAAAACAAAATTCTAATTTTAGGTGATATGTTTGAATTAGGTATAGAAGCCCAAAAAGAACATCAAAATATAGTCGCCTTTTTAGAAGAAAATGCTCTGGGAAAAGTTTTCTTAATAGGCAAAAATTTCTTTGGCACTTCAACAAATTCTTCCGAAATCATAAAATTTGAATCCTTTGAAGCATTCCAAAAACACCTCGTTCAAAACCCTATAAAAAATGCATTTCTGCTAATTAAAGGATCTCGAGGGATGGCTCTAGAAAGAACTCTTGAACTATTATAAAGTCCTCTCTAAGGATTATTATTGTGGGTCATACTGGATTCGAACCAGTGACTTCCACGTTGTCGACGTGACACTCTAAACCAACTGAGTTAATGACCCAAGTTTAAAAACACAAAGAAACAAAATACCTAGCAACTACCAATAAAAAAAGGTTCCCAATTTTGGAAACCTTTTGTGGGCGCTGAGGGGTTCGAACCCCCGACCCCCTCGGTGTAAACGAGGTGCTCTGAACCAGCTGAGCTAAGCGCCCTTATTGTTAGCGGATGCAAATATAAGGTAGTTTTTATAACCCGCAAACAATTATTTCAAAAAATACTATAAAACTTCAGCTACTACAAAAGTGCTTCCGCCTATATATATTACATCGTTGGGTTTTGCCTGCTTTAACGCTTCCTTATATGCTGTTTTCACAGTTAAAAAAAGGGTTCCATGGAGTTTATATTTTTCGGCTTCCTTTTGTAATTGTAATACAGGCATGGCTCTTGGGATTTTAGGTTCGCAAAAATAATAACATGCTTGTTGTGGAAATAGCGGTAATACTTTACTTAGGTCTTTATCATTAACTACTCCTAGGACAATATGTAATTTTCTATATTTTTCCTGAAGCAATTGCTTCATGGTTAAAGCTAAACCATCCTTATTGTGAGCCGTATCACATATCACTTTGGGCGATGTTTTTAAAACTTGCCACCTTCCTTGCAAACCGGTGGTTTTTGCAACATTAAGCAATCCATTTTGCACATTCTTTTTAGAGATTTTCCAACCTTTTTGCTTCAGAATTTGAAGTGTTTTTAAGACGGTCTTCTGATTCATTTTTTGATAATTACCTTTCAAATCGGAAGGAAGAAATTCAAACGATTCATTTTCTGCAAAATAGATATCCGATAGATTTAGTTGTGCCACATGTTCAAAAACAGGCTTGGTCTCGGGCAAAGTTTCGCCAATCACTACTGGTATTCCTTTTTTAATAATTCCTGCTTTTTCACCAGCAATTTTTTCCAACGTATCTCCTAAAAATTGTGTGTGATCCCAGCTTATATTGGTAATCACAGAAACTTCGGGAGTAATAATATTGGTACTATCCAGCCTACCGCCCATTCCCACTTCAATAACGGCGATATCCACCATTTCTTTTCTAAAATAATCAAACGCCAAGCCTACGGTCATTTCAAAGAAAGAAAGTTGGTTTGCTTCAAAAAAAAGTTGGTGTTTTTGTATAAAAGAAGAAACCGCCCGTTTCGACATCATCGTTCCATTGACTTTAATACGTTCCCTAAAATCTTTTAAATGAGGTGATGTGTATAAACCTACTTTATACCCTGCCTCCTGTAACACGGAAGCCAACATGTGACTCGTGGAACCTTTTCCGTTAGTGCCCGCCACATGGATACTTTTAAAAGTTTTTTCGGGATGATTTAGATATTCTGAAAGCTTGACCGTATTTTCCAGATTGGCTTTATAGGCAGATTGCCCCACCCGCTGGTACATAGGTAACTGCGCATACAACCAATCCAGTGTTTGCTGATAGTTCATAACGAACTACTTTACTTAATAATGAGTTTCTTTGTAACCCCACTATTTTCTGAAGAAACAGTAACAAAATATAGACCTGTGGGTAAATTGGAAACCGAAAGTGTTTTAGTATTCCCTGAAAATGTATCCGTAAAAACCTCAGCTCCTAATCGATTATAAACCTTAACTTCTCCTTCCAAATCTAGTTGAGATTGTATAATTACATAATTTGAAGCAGGATTAGGAAAAATTGCTAAATCAAACGTTTTAACATTTATATTATCACTCAAAATTACTTGAGATAAATCTATTTTATAAATAGAACGTCCATAGGTAGCTGCATATAAATAGTCTGAAGTTTCGTGAATTTGTAAATCTGTAACAACCACATTAGGCATACCACTGTTTAGAGATTCCCAAGTTGCTCCTCCATTTGCTGAACCAAAAACACCAATATCTGTTGCCAAATACAACCTTCCGTTATCAGCTTGCACTATATCATTTACTGGAATATCTGGAAGGGTTGCACTTAAATCAATCCAATTATTTCCGTTATCAGTTGCCAAATATACATGTCCTTCATCTGCTCCATAACGATATCCCGAAAAAGTAACATAAAATCTATTTGAATTCAGTTTAGATGCTTCAACTTTAGTTACCCATCTATTTGGCAAAGTGCTAGAAACATTGTTCCAGTTAGAACCCCCATCTTGGGTTATCCATACATTTCCATCGTCTGTACCAACTAAAATTTTATTAGAATCTAATGGAGAAACATCTATTGAAATTATTGTACCATAAGTAAGGTTTCCTCCTCCTGAACCGTTAGTTAAATCTGGACTTATAGCAGTCCAATTTCCAGCTCCATTGGTGGTTTTATAAACTCGTTGTGTTCCTGTATATAATATTTGCGAATCTTGAGGGTCAAATGTAATGGGAGTATCCCAATTTTTTCTATCACCTCCAGAAATTCCTGTTGTTGCACTATTAAAAGAAGCTCCTCCGTTGGTTGATTTTCCAATATTCCCGTATTGTGACTCAGCATAAATTATATTGGTATCGTTTTCATCCACTAATGGTTGAAACCCATCCCCTCCAAATATACCTTGCCAATCATTTTCACTTCCAGTTAAGGTTCTATTGGTACCATTGTCTTGCGCTCCCCCATATACTTTATCTTCAAAATTAGGATCCACGTAGATTCTATAAAATTGCGTTATGGGTAATGTATTATCCTTAGTCCAAGAATTTCCGTCATTGGCACTTGTATAAAATCCTCCATCATTTCCTAAGAGAACTTGTCCAGGAACACCTGCATTAAAAGCTAAGGCATGTTGATCTACATGTACATTTTCAAAGGTATCGCTCCAAGTGGCTCCTCCGTCTAAAGATTTTTGCACAACAAAATCTACATTATAAATAATGTTTTCGTCAGTAGGGTCCACCACGATGCCTCGAAACCACCAATGAAATCCAATATTATTTAAAGGTGCAGCATTCATAGCCGTCCAAGTATCTCCCCCATCTGCCGTTCTGTAAACTCCTTGGATACTTCCAGCAGTGTCAGCATAGCGAGCATACAACACATTGGGGTTGGATTGAGAAATAGCAATACTTATCCTTCCCTTTTCTGAAGCTAAAGTAGGTAGACCATTAGTTAATTCAGACCAGTTTTCACCCCCATCGGTACTTCGATAGATGCGAGACGTTTCCCCACCATACTGGCGGTATTGGGGTCTGCGAATTCGCTCCCAACTGGCGGCATAAATTATATCACCGTTAGATGGATGTATAGCCATATCAATTATTCCTGTAGAATCACTTACAAATAATTTTTGTTCCCAGGTAGTTCCGCCATCAGTAGATCGATAAACACCTCTGTTGGTATCATTTCTAAACAATGGTCCCATCCCTCCTACAAAAATGGTATTGTCATCGTTAGGGTCCAAAGCAATTTTACTGATGCTTCCTATGTCCGGTAATCCTTTTACTTCCCAGGTGTTTCCGCCATCTTCACTTTTATAAATTCCATCACCGTCATACGCCAACGAACCTCCTCCAGCATTCACTTCACCGGTTCCTACCCAAACCACATTGGTGTTGTTTTTTGAAATTTCAATATCGCCTATGGATAGCATTTCCTGCTCGTCAAAAATAGGGGTCCAACTGGCACCTGCATTGGTCGTTTTAAAAATGCCCCCAGAAGCAGCCCCCACATAATAGGTTTGTGGTTGGTCTATGGGAATTTCAATATCGGTAATACGGCCCCCTATGTTTACAGGACCTACAAATTGCCATGAACCTCCTGCATTCCTGGTTTGCTGCTTTTTCCATTGAATCGCTTCTTTATACGCTTCGGTTTTTATTTGTCCCGTAGGATACGCCCGTTGCATAAACATAAAGTCGTGGGGAAATTTTTCTTCTGGAATTCTTACCGAATTTTCTTCGGAAACAAGTTGCCGTTCTTTTTCAGTTGAAAAATTACACGAAATAAGCACTATTGAAAATAAAGAGAGTATAAGATGTTTCATCGGTGTAAAATATTTGATAATAAGGACGACGGAATGCCCAGTTTAGTCATGGGCATTTCATAAATTCAAAAATACGAAATTATAGAAAGGGAAAATACTTGTAGAGACCTAAATAAAAGATTAAATAAGCCAATCTTTAGCTTTTACCATTTCAGGTAATTTAGTTAATACGTAAACAAAGGAAAGTTGTGCAATGATTTCAACTAAATTAATAAACCCTTGAATAAAAACTGAGGGTGCCACTAATTCTTGCACCAAAGTACCCACACAAACAATCATATAACCTATTCCCACTACAAAAAAGAACAGTTTATTGGGATTAGAATGATACGCTGCTATATAAAAACAAGCTCCAACAAAAGCACTAAAAGCTATGGTTGCAATTAAAAGGAAAAAAAAATCGTTCATCTCCACAGCAGATACAAAAAAGATAGAGCCAACTACATAGATAAATGCTATAAGTATGATTAATCCGAGATAAACATCTGTAATTTGTATTTTAAATTTAGAAGCTTTTATAAAAGGAACCATTAAATAAAACCCTAATGAAAAATAAAGCGCGAAAAGCAGTACAATAGGAATATAATTTGAAACAAAATCCTTAGCTGTTAGGAACTCGCCAACCATTGCGCTACATAAAAAAAGAAAAAGCAATAAGTTCCATTTCTTTGTTTCCATATGGTAAAAAAGGAAAATAAAAAGATGGAAAAAAGGTTTAATGAACTGTGTATGATAATTTCCGAAAACAATAGACACTGTAACAGAAATTAAGCCAATGAATATGGCAATGTATTTTAAATATTTGGGGTTCAAGCAATTTTGAATATATATTCAAAACAATAATATTCAAAAAAAATGACTTTTTTTATTCGGAAAGCTTGAAATTATAAATAATCTTTCCTATTTGTTTTGCAGGAGCATTGGAATCGGCATTGAATCGGGTGGCCAAAGCATTTTCTTTCGCTTTATCTAATAAACATTTTGTATTGTTGGATGTGCCACGAACACCTGGTGTAGCACTAATTACTTTTCCGTTTCTATCAACTTCTATGCTAACCACTACTTTACCGGCTTCGTTACAGGTTTGAGGATTTCGAGGTTTAATTAAAGGTTTTCTTCCTCCTAAAAGGTAATTTCCATCCCCATCGAGTCCTTTTCCTGTTCCGTAATAATTATTTGCATTGGGGTCTCCATTTGGATTGCCTTTATCGCCTGCTTTGTCATCATTCCCTTCACTACCCTCCGATTTCCCTTCATTTTTAGGTCCGTTTATTAAACTCGATAAGGCATCGGTTGTAGATTTGTCGGGTTTGGGATCAGGTTTTTTGGTTTCTACTTTTTTAACCTCTTTAGCCGTTTCTTTAACAATCTCTTTCTTGTCCTCTTTTTTTATTACGGGAGCATCTTCCGTATCTTGTGTAAGGACTTCTTCTTTAATTTCGGTTTTTGTTTTAGGAGTAGACTCGGTAGTTGTTTGTTTTGGAGCTGTTTTAATTGGTTCTGAGGGCTGTTCATTGCCTTGCCCATAATCCGTTGTTCCAAAATTGACTGCAATACCATTTTCGGGAGGTGGGTCTAGATAGGTAAGCCCAAAATAAAAAAGTAGGAATAAAAGTATCACGTGTAAAATTACCGTGATGGTCATACTTTTTCTTTTGTCTTTGGTATCTAGTAAACGCATCCTTAATTGGGTCTAACGGCCAAAACTACTTTGAAATTGTTTTTATTAGCAATATCCATCACAAACACTGCATCTTCTATAGGTACTCCTTCTTCAGCTCGAAGGATAATGGTAGGCTCGTCTTGTCCTGCTAAAACTGCTTTTAATTCACTTTCTATGGAAAATTCACTCACCCGTTCTTTATTCACATAATATGCACCGTCTTTAGTAATACTCACAGAGGCTTTTTGCTGGTTACTCGATTTCCCCTTTGCTTTGGGAAGGATTAAGTCCAGAGCATCCGGTGTGATGGCCGGTGACGTTAATAAAAAGAAGACCAACAGAAGAAAAACAATATCAGTCATAGAACTCATACTGAATTCGGCACTTACTTTATTTCGTCCTCTTAAATTCATTAGGCAGGCTCGTTTAACAGGTCTAAGAAATCTACTGCTGTGGCTTCCATTTGGTGCACCACCTTATCGGTTTTTACAACCAAATGATTATAACCCATATAGGCTATAATCCCTACTATAAGTCCCGCTACGGTGGTAGTCATGGCTGTGTAAATACCCTCTGCGAGCGTGCCCATTTCGGCTTGTCCGCTACTTGTTGCCAGTTGATGAAAGGCTAAGACCATCCCTATTACCGTTCCTAAAAACCCAATCATGGGGGCGGCACCTGCGATGGTTGCGAGAATGCTTACGTTTTTTTCCAATTTATATACTTCTAGACGTCCCGCATTTTCAATGGCGGTATTGATGTCGTCAAGAGGGCTTCCTATTCTCGAAATTCCTTTTTCGGTAAGGCGTGATACAGGGGTATTTTGTTGCATACATAGCACTTTTGCAGCTTGAATATTCCCGCTACTTACTTGGTCTCTAATTTGATTCATAAAATTACCATCCATTTTTGATGCCGCTTTTATGGCAAAAAGTCTTTCAAAATAGAGGTATACCGCTACAAATAACAAAATAAATAACACCCCAATTATAATTTGCCCTGCAAGACCCCCACTTACAATGAGGTCCATAATGGATAAGGTTTTTTCAACAGTTTCTGGTTCAAGTTCCTGCAAAGCAACATCTGAACCCTCCTGAATAAAGAAGTTTAGCATACAAAGTAATTTATTGTTTAACGGATGAAGTATCTATAAATTGTTAGGTGTGATGAAATATGACCCTTTCAAATAAAAGGAAAATTCCTGCCCCCACAATAAAGCCTACAAAGGCAAGCCAAGTAATTTTTTTAAGATACCAGATAAAGTCAATTTTTTCCATGCCCATAGCAGCTACTCCTGCGGCAGAGCCTATGATAAGCATACTACCTCCCGTTCCTGCAGAATAAGCAATAAAATGCCATAGCACAGCATCGATTGGGTGGTGGTACATTCCTATAGAAGCGGCCACTAAAGGCACATTATCTATTATGGCCGAAAAAATACCTAATAATATGACCACAACATCCTCATTAGGAATGGCAGATTGTAACACTTCGGCTAGATAACGAAGGGTTCCAACAGGATCTCCATTTTCGGCAACTCCATATACCAGTGCTTCTAACCCTGCTACAGCCATTAAAATACCAAGAAAAAATAAAATACTGGATATTTCAATACGAGACAAGGCTTTGTGTGCTGAATAAAGATGTCTTCGTTCTTTACTAAAGTCTTCTTCGGGATGGATATATTCTGAAACCAACCAAACCACGCCTAAGGCAAACATCATTCCTAGGTATGGGGGAAGGTGTGTTAACGTTTTAAAAATAGGCACGGAAACAATCATTCCTAAACCTAAAAATAGCATCGTACGACTACTTAATAATTTTTCTGCTGAACTATCTTCTTCGGCATTTATTTCTATTTTGCCTTTAAAAGCAGGCAAATAGGATGCAATTAAAAACGGAACCACAAAACAAGCAATAGAGGGCAATACAACAAACTCAATAAGTCCTGCCGCAGTTACTTTATTAGCGATCCACAACATGGTGGTGGTTACGTCTCCAATAGGAGACCATGCCCCTCCTGCATTGGCTGCTATCACGACAAGCGATGCATACCAAATTCTTTCTTCTCTTTTATGAATTAACTTTCTCAATAAGGTAACCAACACTATGGTTGCCGTTAGGTTGTCTATGATTGCAGACAAGAAAAACCCCAAAATACCAATAATCCACAATAATTTTCTTTTGCTTTTAGTTTTTACCGCTGCCTTTAAAACTTCAAACCCTCGATGCAAATCAATGATTTCCACAATGGTCATGGCCCCTATTAGAAAAATAAGAATCTCTGCTGTTTTTCCTAAATGATGCAAAAGGGTGTTTTCAAAACCGTGATGAGCTTCTTCTGTACCAGCAAGACCGCTAAATACATTATCGTAGGTGTCAATAATACTAAACCATCCTTTATAAAAACCTACTGCTAATACTGCCCAAATTAAAGCTGCCATGATTAATGCTGGCACTGTTTTATCTAACTTTAAAGGATGTTCTAATGTGATGGATAAATATCCAATAACGAAAATTAAAATAATAATTGATTCCATAAAGCGAGATTAAAGGATGCCTAAATTAACTGTTTCAAAGCAATTTCAAAAGCGGTTTTACTAATATTTGTTTTACTGCTATTATTGTCGAATGTATTTTGGATAGCATTTTTAATAGTTATGGAAGTATCATTAAAGATAGCCTCATCTGTCATCTGCACTTTGCGCTCCATAAAATAGGCAAACACTCGTGCCATACCACAATTACTTATAAAATCTGGAATAAGACTTACCTTCTCATCGGTAAATTCCATAATGGGTCCAAAGAAAATAGCTTTGTCGGCAAAAGGTACATTGGCACCACAACTAATTACTTCCAGACCCGAATCAATCATTTCTGAAATTTGTTCTTTGGTAATTAATCGCGAAGCGGCACAAGGAGCAAATATTTCGGTTTTAAGTTTCCAAATTTTCTGATTGATTTCCTCAAAAGGAATCATATTTTGGGCAACTAAGGTGTTTCCTTGTTTTTGAAGAAATAATTCCTTCATTTCCTCAAAACTGAAACCTTCTTCCTTAATAATACCTCCTGCCCTATCGATAATCCCCACTACTTTGGCTCCCATTTGAGATAAATAATAGGCTGCGGCAGCTCCTACGTTTCCAAAACCTTGCACAATGGCACGTTTCCCTTCCACGCTTCCACCATAGATATCATAGTAATGGCGTACCGCTTCAGCAACACCATAACCCGTAATCATATCGGCAACCGTATATTTTCGACTTATGTCTGGAGAGTAATTTCCATTCTCTAAAACTTTGATTACCCCTTGGCGTAATTGTCCAATACGGTTAATTTTATCGGCTTCGGTAGGGCTAAAATGTCCATTAAAAACCCCTTCTTGCGGATGCCAAACACCACTTTCTTCGGTTATTGGGATAACTTCATGGATTTCATCTACATTTAAATCGCCCCCCGTACCATAATACGCTTTTAATAAGGGAGAAACGGCTTTATACCAGCGCTCTAGTACTCCTTTTTTTCGAGGGTCACTGGGGTCAAAATTGATTCCCGACTTAGCGCCACCAATTGGGGGTCCGGAAACGGTAAACTTCACTTCCATGGTTTTTGCCAAGCTTAACACTTCATTTTGATCCAGCCCAGGACGCATGCGAGTTCCTCCACCGGCAGCACCGCCTCTAAGAGAGTTGATGACCGTCCAGCCTTCGGCTTCGGTTTCGGGGTCATTCCAGTGAAAAACTATTTCGGGGTCTTTTTCTTCGTACTTTTTAAGGAGTTCCTTCATCTAATTTGGTAAGTAAGTGAACAAAGATAAAAAATTGAAAAAGCTGTAGATTAATTTTGTGTAAAATTTATGGGTTGAAAATATTTCCACCGCTATGATCCTTGCTTGCCCCGGTCACACTTGCCAAACAATTATTTTCCCCACGTAATTTTAGAACTCCCAGTAAACCAAATACTAAGGCTTCTTTAAATTCTATAATTTGCGAATCTGGGATAAATACATTTAATGATTTTTGGGCTTTTAAACGATTTAATAAAAAAGAATTGTATGCTCCCCCACCCGTAATCAATACCGAAGTATTTTCTTCAAATTGATTAGAAAGCTGAATCGCAACATGCTCTACAAATGTTCTTAAAATGTTTTCTGAAGTATCTTTTGAAGCATCCAATAATGGAAAAACATGTTGTTGCACCCACTCTAAGCCCAAACTTTTTGGAGGTTTTTCAAAATAAAATGACAACCCATTTAATTGGTTTAGCAAAGCTATATT
This sequence comes from Flavobacteriaceae bacterium, assembly GCA_041392205.1. Classification (GTDB taxonomy): domain Bacteria; phylum Bacteroidota; class Bacteroidia; order Flavobacteriales; family Flavobacteriaceae; genus Halomarinibacterium. The sequence continues at coordinate 60,020 of JAWKMO010000005.1, forward strand.
GAGAGTCCCACTTTCAGCAAAAGTGCCATTTTTATCAAACGGCGCTCCTAACTTTTCTGCAAAGTGATTCATTACAATATTTACAGGACAAATATCATAAGCCATTCGATTTTCCTCTTTTTCAAAAGAAACATTCGCAAATCCACCCAAATTTAAACAGTAATTGTATTCACTGAAAAGGAGTCGATCTCCAATAGGTACCAACGGCGCTCCTTGCCCACCCAACGCTACATCCTGTGCTCTAAAATCACACACAACGCTTTGTTGAATGATTTTTGCCAAGTGAGGGAGATTCCCAATCTGAAGCGTAATTCCTTTATTCGGTTGATGCAAAATGGTGTGCCCGTGACTGCAAACCGCATCTAGAGTTACTATGCTATTTTTTTTTATAAATGTTGAAATAACTTTTGAAAGGTATTGCGTGTAATCTTCATTTAAGGCCTGCAATCTTCCTTTTGAATAATGTACCGCCTCTCTTAAAATGGTTTGCCATTCTGAAGGATACGATAGGGTTTCAGCAACTTCAATGGTAAAATTCCATTCGTTATTTTCTGAAATATGAAAATTACACAATGCCAAATCAATTCCGTCCAACGAAGTGCCACTCATAACACCCAATACTCGATAATTGCTTTTTTTCATCTCCCGAAAATACTAAACATCCCCCTTTATCCCCTTGCAAAGGAAGAATTTATTTTGGAATTTGATTTTTTGTTTTTTGGAAATTTCTTTTTAAAAAAAGTATCTTTACCCTCATTTCGAAAACGATTTAGATTTAAAACTACAATTATGGATTTTAGCCTTTCCGAAGAACATTTAATGATACGCGATGCCGCTCGCGATTTTGCCAAAACCGAACTCCTTCCTGGGGTGATTGAACGTGATACCCATCAAAAATTTCCTGCCGAACAAGTCAAGAAAATGGGGGAACTAGGTTTTCTTGGAATGATGGTGGACCCCAAATACGGCGGGGGCGGTATGGACACTGTGTCCTACGTTTTGGCCATGGAAGAATTAAGCAAGATTGATGCATCGGCTTCGGTGGTTGTCTCGGTCAATAATTCATTGGTGTGTTATGGATTACAGAAATTTGGAAATGAAGATCAAAAACAAAAATATTTAACCAAACTCGCTACGGGTGAAAAACTAGGTGCATTTTGTTTAAGTGAACCCGAGGCAGGGAGCGATGCTACTTCCCAACGCACTACCGCTATTGATAAAGGCGATTATTATTTATTAAACGGAACCAAAAACTGGATTACGAATGGGGGCACAGCCGATTACTATTTGGTGATTGCCCAAACCGATAGAGAAAAAAAACACCACGGAATCAACGCGTTTATTGTGGAAAAAGGCTGGGAAGGTTTTGAAGTAGGCCCCAAAGAAGATAAATTAGGAATTCGCGGAAGCGATACGCACTCGTTAAACTTTAACGATGTAAAAGTCCCGAAAGAAAATAGAATTGGCGAAGATGGCTTCGGATTCAAATTTGCCATGAAAACCTTGAGTGGCGGACGTATTGGTATTGCCGCTCAAGCCCTTGGAATTGCGGCTGGCGCTTATGAATTGGCAAGGGATTATTCAAAAATTAGAAAGTCTTTTGGCACCGAAATTTGTAACCACCAAGCCATTGCTTTTAAATTAGCAGATATGCACACTCAAATTGAAGCTGCGCGTCACTTAGTAATGAAAGCTGCTTGGGACAAAGACCAAGGCAATAATTACGATATGAGTAGTGCCATTGCAAAATTATTCGCTTCGCAAACGGCAATGGACGTTACTGTAGAAGCAGTACAAATTCATGGAGGAAATGGTTACGTAAAAGAATATCACGTAGAACGCTTGATGCGTGATGCTAAAATCACTCAGATTTACGAAGGTACCAGCGAGATTCAAAAAATTGTGATCTCGAGAGGATTGTTGAGAGATTAATCCAATAAAAAAAAATTGAAGTTAAAGCCTAGCAATAATGCTGGGCTTTTTTTATTTCAAAGTAACAAAACCGTTAAATCTTAGACTCATAAAGCGTACTTTTTAAAAATGTACTGCTTAACTCAATTTTTTTACCGAAATTAACACTCCAAAAATTTAAAATACTAACTCATAAATAGCCATACCTATGTCTGATGATTTTGATTTATTAGAAACCGAATCTGCGGGTTCCAAACAAGAAAAAGTAGAAGTTAACTGGGGGAAAGCCGTTGACCAAATGAAGTCCAAACTCGCACAGGAAGACGATCCCGAAATGCGCCAAAAAATACTAAACGCTACCCTTGATGATGTGGTGGGAATGGCGGAAAAAGGTATGCTATACCTTGACGCCATTAAAGACTTGACCGATTATCAAGACGAAGTAGGCATTATTTTCGAGAAATTTTCTAGTCTTAATGCTAACGAGCAAAAAGTAATCGACGACGCCCAAAAGGCCTTGGATCGTGCTAAGATTGAACTAGAAGATGCCGAAAAAGTAAAGGACAACTGGTGGAACAACCTATGGGGACGTAAATCCCGCATCAAGAAAAAACAAGCCGAACTGGACGCCGCTCAAAAAACCCGTGAAGCTGCCGATATGAAGGCCAAAGCCATGTTCCAAGAACGCATCGAAACAGCCGATGTACAAACCTTGTTAAGTGAGCTTTCCTATAAAAGTCAGGCGGCTGTAACTCGTCTTAAAGACCGTGAAGTAGAAATAAAAGAAGTGGAAGATAGACTTCAAGAAGCTATCGTTGAAGCGAGTAAAAATCACACCAAAGCCCTTGAAAAGAAAAAGGAAACCGAAGACCAACTCGAAGAGCAATATGCCTTACTGAAACAAGCACGCCTTGAATTGGAGGAAATTGCCGACAAGCAATCCACCGCCTACAGCGAAGCCATTGGTAAAATCACACAAATTGAGCAAAAAGTAGAAGAGCTAGAAGGTCTTAAAAATGCCTATACCACGCTTGCCGCCAGCAAAGATAGCTTTGTGCATAAACACAATTTGACCATAAAAGTATTAACATCGTTACGCAGCAATTTACAAACACACCGTGCAAAACTAAAAAGTGATACCGATGAGCGTCTAAAATATTATGACGGATACGTTGTAGCGCTAAAAGCAAGAACCGATCAAGAATTCGCCGCTATTTTAGAACATCTTGGAGTAAAAACCGATGAACACATTGGCACCACCTTAGCTGCCATGCACAGCGCCAGTGCGAAGGCTCGTCAGGAAATGATGGACAATATCCCAGTACACGAAAAAGTGATGCAAGGCGTCTATGGAAGTTATGCAGAAGCTTTGCAGGAAATTAGAGAAAAAGATGCTGAAATTCAGAAGGATTTTGCCAATCGTTACGGCATCGATATGAAAGAGATTTTTGAGGAGTTTTACGCCAGTGGTAAAAATGCACCTTCTGGAACTCCGGAAAAAGCCCCAGACAATCCTAAACCATCGGACGATGGGGATTTGTTAGGGTAACTGTCTGGTCGAGCGCAGTCGAGACCAAATTAAATTAAAAACATAAACCCTGTTTGGTCGAGCGCAGTCGAGACCTATATAAAATTTTGAATTAAAAAACTGTCTGGTCGAGCGCAGTCGAGACCTATATAATTTTAAAATGAAATCCTATTTTGTGTACTTAATAGAATGTTCAGACAAGTTACTATACACTGGCATCACAAATAATCTTTCAAGAAGGTTTGAAGAACATCAAGAAGGAAAAAACAAAGCGTGTTTTACTTTTAAAAGAAGACCTTTGAGGTTGGTTTTTTATCAAGAATTTAATGATGTGAAACAAGCTATTTATTTTGAAAAGAAAATAAAAAGATGGAGTGCAAAAAAGAAATTAGCCTTAGCAAATAATGACATAGATATGTTAGAAATTTTAGCAGAATGTAGAAATTTTACACATCACAAATACTGCCCAACACCAGAAGAGGTCTCGACTGCGCTCGACCAGACATATAACTCCAATCATTAATGTCTTCTATCAACCAAATAGTCACACCGCTAGACAGTGCTGTTCTTGAAACCAAAGAGCAGTACCAAGTGTACTTTAAAATTGTGAACCATGCTTTTGGGGAACTTTTTAAAAGTATATCGGCACGTACTATTTGCAACCCTTTAGAGATTTCTTTTCTAGAACAATATTGCGAGTTGATTACCTATTCTTTAGAAGCTTTTCGGGTAAAATATTTATATAATGAAGAGGAAAAAATGAAAATCGATTTAACCGAATCTGGCTATCCAAATTTTTTGGAGTTTCGGTATTTGGTAAACGATTTGGCACTAAAAAAGGAACATATTGCTAAGCTCCCTAAAATTGAGGTTTTAAAAAGTGAATTTTTGGAAAGTATGCTGAAATATAAAACAGCTGTTCCTAAAAGAAAATTGGAGCAAGCCGCATCGATAGTATATTATACTTCGGTGAACGAACGGTATATTTTTAAAAGATTTGTACAAGGAAAGATTCAGAAAATTGAAAACAATCCCAATGCGCCTTATCTTATTAGCTGGGCATTTTATGATGTAAGTCTTAATCGTCCTTTTGTATGTTTTATGTACTTCGATTTATATAAATCATCGCTTACTGAATACACCCATGAAATTTACGAAGTCCTTGAAAAAGTAGCCGATCGAAATATGAGTTTGGATATGATGGCCTATGCCATCGACAAAAAATTGCCAAAATTATTACCAAAAAAACTTCGGAAAATAGATTTAGGACCCATTCACAATGTATTTGCCAAAGACGAATTGGAAGTCACTCATTGTATTTTGGAAGGCATTGTCAATAAAGTGTTAGACCTTTCGGCACACGCAATTTCCCTGAGTATAGAAGATATCGAAACCAAAGGTAATTTTAAGGAGGGTAACTTTTTCAACAAACAACAGCTTCAAATTTGGGAACCTCAAAAACCAAAAAAATACCTATTCAGTCCGCATCGAGTGATACAAGTGGTATATGATAAAATGCCAGACTATTTAAATACCCTTACACAAGAACCCATTGAAATTGCCGCCTTAAAACTATAACATGGAACACAATACTACCTTTCCTATAAAAATTTCAGAACTCAATACCCTTAGGGATGAAGCCACTTCCTACTTAAAAGGCGTGCAATGGGACCAAAGCCTGAAAGCAAAAAATCGCGATAAAAACGGTAAAGACGAATCCATTTTATTGTATTTATCCAAAGCCACAGGAAATAGTACTAGCGAGGTCACTTCCGTTTCAAAAACCATTTTAAATTTAAAAAAGAAGTTGTTACCGGACTCTGTTGCCATTCCGCTACACTTAAATCAAGCTTTGTATGCCTTACAGGAAGGAATTACTATGGGTTTGTGGCTTCGGGATAGCTATTATGACGCATCGGGCCTTACCAGTTTGAACGACCGAAAATCGGCTTTGGATGCTTCCGAAAGAAGAGAGTTTGACAGCAAACAGCAAACCGCCACGGCGTTTATGCTCTTTGGTACAGCGTATCGAATCCTTTACGATTTAAAACCACAAACCGACGATTTGAGCGTCATGAAAAATAAGTTTGCAGGGATTCCCGAACTTTCATTAGCATCGCCTATGAAGGGGATCTCGTGCTTGTTATTTTATTATGACAAGTACTTAAATCACCCCGATTTAATTACTAGCGATAAGGACATGCTGGATTTTACAGTGGTATTTTTTGAAGGGATTATTTCTGAAATCCAAATGCGGATTAGTTCTTTGGAATATACCGAAAGCATTACCGACAGAACCTACAAACTTGAAAAAAGTGAATTTGCTGTTTCTGGCTGGGAAAACGTATTTGAAGGCACGGCAAAAAGTGTGGAATTTAATAAGGTACAATTTGAAGAAATTGTCGGTAACCGAGATGCCAAGCACTTTGCCCGTCGTTTGACCGAACGGATGCTGAGTTACGATTTTACAGCAAAGAAGAATCCTTTTCAGGAGTTGGGAGGCTTTATGCCCGTTTTTATGGGCTACGGAATTCCGGGAACGGGAAAAAGTATGTTGATTGCTGCCATTGCGACGCGATTAAAGGAACATTGCGACAACCTTGATATTCCATTTTTATTTCATCCTATGCCAGACACGCTGATTTCCACTTTTCAAGGGGGTTCTGCCGAAAAAATGGTACAATGGATGAAACCGCTACAAGATCCTTCAAAAATTATTTTTGCCCCTATTGATGATGCCGAAAATAATCTTCAAGAACGTACTGCACAAGGGGTTTCCGCCGGGGTAAAAGAAGTAATTGGCGTGTTTCTTCGTTATACCGAAGGCGCCTATGCGGTAAACTACGGAAACAGCTCCATAGGATTGTTTACCAATCTTCCTGAAATGCTGGACAAAGCAGTCATCTCCCGCGTGCAAGGACGTTTCAAAATTGACGGTGCCCGCACCCTACCCGATTTTGTAGACCAAGATTATTTGTGGTGGCGTAAAATTGAAAAAACGATGCCGGGCTTTGTGAATATGCAAAACCCTAAAGATTATACCTATTTAAGCGAACAAGGATTGGCTAAAAACTTAGGGGAAATTTTAAAAGCTACCGAAAAACCCACCGAAGAACGGGTGTTGGAAATCTATGAGGAAACCGAAGAAAAACACAAACACGATGAGCATTTATTTTATGCCGAATTGTATAAAAACATTCAAAAAGCATTTCCGTTTTTCTCTTCTAGAGATATTCGGAACATACAAAGTGCCGTGTCGCTTCGGTTAACCGATTTTGACCTTCCGAAGGAATGGTTTGAAAATGCCGAAATCTATTTCAAAAAAGATTACGATACCAAGTTTGGAATGCTACAAGAATTGATGAAAGTTAATATGAAAGGCTTGAGCTTTTCCGATATACGAAGACAGGAAGTGATTCGCTATCTCGATAATGTGGCGACCATTGCCGATACCGACTTTAAACGAAAAGTAGACCAACGAGTTCATGAACTGAATGTACAGTTGGAAGCCAAAAAACAATTTGAAGAAAACGAAGATTAAATAATTTTTCCCCTCCTTTATAAGGAGGGGTGCCAACGGCGGGGTGGTAAAAAAACCAACCTCAAAGTAAATCAATATGGATAAATTAAAAGCAGCGGGATTATTTGGCGGGGCACTAGTACCCGTATCGGGATCATTGGCAAAACGCTATAACGACTGTCTCGCTTTGTTGGGCATGCAACCCACCCAACTCAACAGCTTTTCCATTGACGCCATGGGTTGGAGCCCCGAAATTGCAGAAGAAAAAGGAGCCCCTTTTTATCTCAACTTAGGCGAAGCCAATAGCAACGCCATTATTGTTTCACCATTGCAAGAAGGAAAACCAGTACACAATCCCTTTCATAGTTTTGATAGGGACATCATGGAAGCCATTTTTGCTGCGTACGGACAGGAAATTAGGGACATTACCAAAGATGCTGCTATTTGTGTACAACTCGACCAAAATATTGATGCCTATTACGCACCCTTCGATTTGCTTCAGTATGATAAAATTACGTTGAGTTTTACGGTGACGCATGACCTTCAAAAAAAGCAGCAAGAGCAAAAAGAGTTGATAAATCAATTTCATGAAGGGAATAATTTTATTGATCTTCAACTGCATGAAAAACTACTGCAATCGGCCCAAAAGTATGGGGATTTACGAAATAGAAAATTACAATTAGAGCCTATAGATTTAAGCATTGGTTCTTTTTACACCAAGGCATTTGGGGGTATTTTTGTGCTTCGGGATTTTATTACCGATATTATTGTTTTTGAAGACTTAGAGGTTTTTCAGAAAGCCATAAAAGATACCGTTCACGAGGTCACATTATTTCATGTAAGTCATAATGAATTAACATCAACTTTAGTAAATCATCTTATAGCCGAATTCGACATAAAAAAAGCCGCAAAGACAGAGCGCTACGCTAGAATTAAAAAGCAGTTTTTCATCGAGAATTGCCGCACATTACAACATCCTATTAAAGAGATTTTAGACAGTCCCTTTTTGTTTAAAAAGTATTTAAATGAATTGGATGAAGCCACCCAAAAGAAGATTTTGAGTGTTGAGATTTACAATCAGCGTAAGATTGTAGAACGAGAGCTTAATATTAATGATGTGGTGGCGCAAGAATATACCAAAGCCCTATTAGAACCACATTCCTCTTTAGAAGAAGAACAAAAGGAACTCATTTGGCGATTACTCACAGAAATGATTCCGAAGGATCCTTTGCATTTGTATTGGTACAATAAAGAAGAATTTTACAAAGCCTTTAAAACTTGGCCCGAATCGTATCAAGATTGGGTAATAGATTGTATCTTAGAACATAACAAAAAAGACCTACCATGATTACTATAGAAGTTATTGTATTTATCATCACCGTTTTGTTTGGAATTGTGATTTACGTACGTGAATCCAAAAACAACAGATTGTATCGTTTTTTCAACAAGCTCATGCACTCCAAAGAATTACAAATGAAAGATGACAACCCCAAAGGATTTGTGTATCAGCAGCAATTTTTATTACGCTTGGTGTGGATGACATTGCTTTTTTTATTGGTAGGTATTATTTTAAATTTTATTATTCCTTTTAACATTTTTCAAATTCAATATTTAGCCACGGCAGTGGTAGGAACGCTAATTGGAACCTATATTGCATCGGCCTTTTTTGGCGCTTCTAAAGGTTTGAAAAAAGAGAATATTAAAGAAGCCTTTGAAAAAGGGAAAGACTTTGTAGAAGAATTGGCCGAAGGTAAAAAAGGAAGTGAACTTGATCCTGAACTTGAAAAGGAACTTGAAAATGAATCCGAAAGCAAATCTCAAGAGGAAGAACTTCCTCAAAAAAGTGCGCGTGACCGATTGAAAGATAAGGGGATGATTAAGTAGTGAGTAGTGAGTAGTGAGTAAAAATACTACTCATACAGAAACGTATAAACAAATCAACTTTGTAAAAATGCTAAAAACCTACTGGAATAAAGGAAGCAAACAAAAAAGAGTCGTCATTATAGGCGGGTTTATCTTGGTGTTATTATTGTTCTTTTTGCGGGACGATTATCAACCGGTGTTGTTATTTCTTCGGAAGTATATTTTTTTAATCCTTATCGGAATTCTGTTTTTGTGGTTTACATTTTCCAAATTCAGAAAAGCACCCAGTGCAGGCCGTCGAATTCTTATTTTATTAGGCATTATCGCCTTTTTTTCCACAGGTTGGTTTTTTGGCTGGAAACTCGATTTGTACAAATACATGCAAAGCTACAATGTGTTTAAGCATCTTAATTTGGTGGAACTTCAAGAGCTTCCGTTAACGCAAAATGAACGCATCCAGCCCTTTAATAATATCGTTACCATGGCGTACGAATCGATTGGAGAAACACAGGAAGTTTCCCTTCCACATTTAATTCGTGTAGATTCTACCAACCAATGGACGATGGCGGTGCAGCCTTCCAAAGAATATCTATGGCAACGGATGAACAACAACACTGAAGAATTATTTACAGTAGAAAGCACCACACCATTCCCACGTTTTTCGGGAGACAATAGAATTCCTGTCACTTTTTCTATTGGAGAATCTTTGGCTTTTAGCCGAAACACTTATAACGCAGTCGTGCAGCGTTTCAATCTATTTCAGTTATTTTCTTTAGAACCTAGTGATGTGTTTTACATGAAAAATGACGCAGGAACCTGGGTGCAAGTGGTAAGTTTGATAAAGTGGAAAGGCTTCTTTTTCCCTTATCCTACTTATGGCGGGGTGATGGTAATTGAGCCGGGAAAACACACCACCAAAGATTATTTTGAGCGCATTCTTATAGGAAAAGGAACTTATATTCCACCTTCCGAAACAAAAAATTATCCTTTTTTATTGCGGCAAAACACCCTTGCGGAAGAAGTGTCTCGTTTGCAAGCAGAGTCTTTAAAATTCTTAGCAGGCTTTACCGATCCGCTGCCATGGAATATGGAAACCGCGGTTAAAATACCCGTTTTAGAAGATGATGAAAATTGGCAACCTTTTGTAACCGATTTCAACTTTAACGGAATGCAAGTAGATGCTTATAGCGGATTGTACCATTGGTTTGGCTTAGAACCTGTAGGTGATGAACGCACCAGTCTTTCCTTTAGTGTGATGATTCCCGCTGATGGAACAGATACCTTTTATTATTACAATCACGCGGCAAAAAAAGAAGGAATGGCAGGCGTATCGGCCATGCCCTTAAAGGTGATTGAATCCCGAAAGGAATACGATTGGAGCGTTAATAAACCTGTGGAGTTTAGACCCTTTATTAAAGAAATTGGAGGCAGAAAACGCTTGTTTGTGTTATGCACCGTTGCCGCAAAAAAAGACGACAGTAAAAAATTTGATGGTGCCTCTACTCCAGATTTAGCTTTGGTAGATTGCCAATACCGCGATGTCATTTGGATAGACTCTAAACACCCTTCACAATGGGAAATGACGATTTTAAATCAGTTGGGGGAAACCTGGAAAACTTCAGAACGGCTTACCGACGAAGACATTTGGCCTACCCGAACCGATAGGGATGTGATTAAAGAAAGGGATAGTTTGCTTCTCGATACCATTTCAGAAAGGTTGATAGAAATTTTGAGGGATTCTATTAATTAAAAACTCCCTCCCTTTGAAGGGAGGGTTGGGGAGGGATGTAAAATGGCAAATAAAATTATAAAATACCGTAACGATTTAAAAGAAAAAGCTCAAGAACTAAGAAGAAATCAAACGTCTGTAGAGAAATCTTTATGGCAGTTGATTAGAAAAAAACGGATGGGTGTTGAATTTCATCGGCAAGTCCCTATCTTAGATTATATAGTAGATTTTTATTGTCACGAGATTGGATTAATAGTAGAGGTTGATGGACCTTCTCATGAAGAATCTTTCTTAGAAGATTCAAAAAGACAAGAAAGATTAGAAAAAGAAGGTCTGCGACTTCTTAGATTTAAAAATGAAATGATTTATGAAAATATAGAAATTGTAATCTCTCAGATTGAATTAAAAATTAAAGAACTCTTAGATTAAAATCTTTCTCTAACATCTCCCCTAAATCCCCTCTTCAAAGAGGGGACTTCTTTTCTACAAAAAGAAATTCCACACCAATCCAAAACGAATCACTGCATCTCGATACGGATAACTTGGCGCCGAGTAATGGTTACTTGTATTACTAAATAATTGGTTGAAATGCTCCCATTTAAAGAAGATGCGAGTTTGACGGATTTTTGCACTAAAGAAAATATCCACCAATGGAAAACCGCCCAGTTCTTCCTTGTTTTGCACATAAAACTCGGCTAGTACGGGATCATAGGCATTCATATTGTAAGCAGTGAAATATTTAAACCCAATTCCGGTTTGGATAAAAGCTGCTTTTTTAAACCATTCATCCTGAAAGTAAAGTGACTGGCGCGTAACAATTTGCGGTACATTAAACACTTCTTCTCCACCCAATGCCTGCTGAAACAGCACCGTATTCATCAAGGCAAATTTGCCATAGGTAAATTCTCTTTCAGCTTTAATTTTTAAATAATCTACCCTTTTATCAAACTGATGAGGTGTGGGTGTGCTATCATTTTGTTGAATAGCAAAGTACGCGTAATCATCAATCCCTGTATAACTTACGGAGGCTTTCAGTAATTTTTTGGAATCAAGTTCAAAATATAATTCCTGTGATTTTACATTGTTAAAATTGGTTTGCCAATTGTAATTTACATAGTCACTTTGGTACAAAAGAAAATTGAAATTAGGTGCTACACTATGTATTTTAATGTGTCCGGTAACCGAATTTTCTTCATCAAACCTAAAAGTAGCGCCTCCTAACAGATAATTAGCATCAAAATCCCCTGAAATATTAATAGCTCCTTTTCCAAAAAGCTCAAAACCCTTATACTCTTTTCGATAAGAAGCCCCGGCACTTATTAAATTGCCTTGCAAACGATTGGTTATGGTGCCTTCATCCCGTATCAAGGCTGAATCGTACCCATAATCATAATCTGTATACCCAATAAAAGCGGAAAGTGTTCCTAAAATTGAATTTTGAAAAGTAGCGTTCCCTTTCACTTCAAACTGATCGAGTATCGTTTTGGTAAAAAGATTTTCTGTTTCGTAGGCCTCTCCATACCCATCAAAAGGAGCCGACTGTCCATACTTAAAATCTTTGGTCTCGTAGTGAATACTATTTCCCAAGGTTAGTTGAGAATAACTGGTACTATCTTTTTTGGATAAAAGATGGTATTCCTGAATTCCAAAAAATCGAAGTCCTTCCAACTTATTATTAGCATTTTCAAAATTAACATCCAATCTTCCTCTATCGTCAAATTCTGGATTATTGGTTTCAAAAAGAAGTTTAGAGTTTTCAGTTAACCCCCCATTCTCTTCATTAAAAATATCCTGTGCTACTAGATGGGCACGAATATGATAGCGGTTGTTTTTAGTATGATAATTAGTAGTGAATCTGAAATTACCTGTACTGGTTAACGCATTTTGATACTGCCCCAAAGAACGAACTCCTTTGTATGCAATGGAAAAGTTAAACTGTTGATTGGTATTTACCGTAAAAAAACCATCCATTTGTTGTCCCTGCGAAAAAGCCGTTTTAAAATACAATTCCGTAAGCGGTGTTGGAACACTATAATACTTAATATCCTCGGCATCGGTATAATTAAAGTGGTGTGATTGTGCCACAAACAACGGCATTAAGTTTTCCTTATCGAAGGAATACGCTAAGGAATTATAAGTTTGCGCTACGTTAGCAAAAGGAAGTAATTCAAAATGGTCACGCCGCAAATAATTGAATTTATACTCTTTTTGTATAGAAAGCGTCGTGTCTAGATAGGTAGTATCTCTTTCAAAAGAAATAATTTTATATAAATCGATGGGAGGCTTTTCAATTTTATCTTTGGGGATATTATTTCCAGAAGAATAATTTTGAGAAAACACAATTGCCCAACAACTAAAAAAGAGAAGTAGCAAAAGTGTTTTTTTCATTATTAAGAATCTTACACAGCAAAGTTAAATTTTTTAAACGGAAATGTGTATTTTTAATTGCTATGCTATCTCTTAAAATTCATCAAAACTTACTGGAATGTGGCACCGATGAAGCAGGACGGGGCTGTTTGGCGGGGCCTGTTACCGCTGCAGCGGTCATTTTGCCCAATGATTTTTCGCATCCTTGGTTAAACGATTCTAAACAACTCTCAGAAAAAAAACGCCAAGAGTTACGCCCCATAATTGAAGCTGAAGCTATTTGCTTTGCAGTTTCTCACGTAATGATGGAAGAGATTGACCAAATTAATATTTTAAACGCTTCCATTTTAGCTATGCATCGAGCTATAGAACAACTTTCGCAACAACCCGAATTTATTGCGATAGACGGGAATAAATTTAAACCCTACAGAAAAACACCTTACGAATGTGTGGTAAAAGGTGACGGAAAATATTTACACATAGCCGCTGCCTCTATTTTAGCAAAGACCTATCGAGATGACTACATGGAACAACTCCATGAAAAATTTCCGCATTATCATTGGAACAAAAATAAAGGATATCCCACGGCCGAACACCGATTAGCCATTAAAGAATTTGGCCCCACAGACTTTCACAGAAAAAGTTTCAAACTACTTTCAGAGCAATTGAAATTTCATTTTTAAATTATCTTTTAAAAGAAAATAACTTCTTCAAGCACACAGTTACATTAAACATCTTTTTTGTAGGCATGACCCAAAATATAATTAACGTAATAAGAAAAGTAGAGCATATAAATAAAGAAACAAACACCATAATTTATAGATTTTTTTCAAATTTATTTTACATTTTGAAATCTTAAAAATCCAATTTCAAGGCTTGTGTTAATTTAAGACAAAGCTTGCATGAATTTAATACAAGCCTTGAAAATTATCTTATGTTAAAAACCCGTCAATAAACTATTGTTATTACACACTATTATTCATAGAAACCTTGTTATTTTTGTGTATGCAGAAATTTTGGAATCTTACATTCGTCGCGCTATTAATCTTCATTCTTACAGGGTGCGAAAATACAACGGTAAAACGCAATGAACTTTCCAGTTTTATCCCACAAAATACTGAAACGGTTTTAAAAATTAAGAATTGGGAAACTACCGCTCAGGATTTCCAAAAAAATCATTTTTTAAACGGTTTAAATAACGAGCCATTTTCAACATTCTTCAATCAAAAAAAATCTATTTTTCAGTACCTAAAACCTAACGATAAAGTACTATTATGTGCCGAAAAACTAAACGACAGTACTAGGCATTTTACCCTCATCACCAAGATATCTCCTAAATTATTTCAGCCAGATTCTATTCCCGAGGCGAAAAACATCCGCATTAATTTTAATGGAAATACTATAACTAAAACTACTTTAAAGGAACGGGAAGTCTATAGTGTACAATTAGATAGCACCTTTGTAATCTCTACTTCTGAACTACTACTAAAAAAAAGTATTGAAGGAAAAACACAAAAGGAAGTTGGCTTTTTGAAAGCCTTTAAATTGAAAAGTGATAATGAACTCGCTTATGTAAAACAATTACAACCCATTATTGATAACGATACTTCCAACTACCGTCTGGCATCCTTTGCTTCTTTTGAATTACAAATTTTACCCGATGGTGTAGTGGGTAGTGGGGTCGTATTGGAACAAGATTCACTACCTCAACTTATATCGCTTTTTAAAGGGCAAATACCACAAAAAAACGATGCCCCAACCATTGTTCCAATGACCGCTCGTAATGCCCGTTCCTTTACTTTTAACAATCTGGAGCAATTTCAAAAAAACTTACAAAAATTTAAGGGTGATTCCATAAAAATTGATCCTCTTTTTGAAACTATAAATGAAATTGTTGAAATTAATCTTCCAAATGAAAATGCCCTTGCTTTAAAAAGTCTGGACGGACAGCTAACTTGGGCTGAGTTAGCAAAATATATATCAGAAAAAGAAACTTTTAGAGAGATTCCCCTTTTCAGTTTTACCGAAGAAAAAACCCTTTTTTCTGTTTTTAGCCCTCTTTTAAAAGACACAAATTACAATTTGGTTTTTCAATGGGAAGACTTTTTAGTTTTCACAAAAAACCAAGCTACCGCAGAACAATTAATTACCCATTACCAAAATCACTCCGTACTCTCTAACGCAGTATATTTTGAAAACTCCAGCACCCAATTAGCGCAAGCTTCCTCTTTAATGCACTATACTTTAGATGGAAAAATTGACGGTTTGTTTGCTGAATTATTAGGAGCCAAAACCGCTTCTTTGAAAAATTTCCCATTAGCAACTTTACAGCTTATTTATGATAGAGATTTTGCGCACCTCAACCTAGTTTGCAAAGAAATTAATCATCAAAAACAGAATAGCGGCTTAGTAAATCAAGTATTCAGTATTGAACTGGAACGAGAGGTATTGGGCACTCCAAAATTTTTCACCAATCATAATACATCTGGGAAAGATATTGTAGTACAGGATATTTCGAATGTGTTGTATTTTATTTCTACAAATGGGAAAATTCTCTGGAAAAAACAATTAGATGGAGCCATTTTGGGAACCATTAATGAAGTTGACCTTTTGAGAAACGGAAAAAAACAATTGACTTTTACCACAGCGAAAACTTGGTATGTTTTGGATAGGAATGGTGATGCTGTCTCCCCATTTCCAAAGAAATTTAAAGAGACAATTACCCAACCACTCTCAGTTTTTGATTATGACAATAACCGAAAATACCGTTTTGTAATTACGCAGGGCAAAAATATATTGATGTACGATAGCCAAGGAAATACAGTCAACGGATTTACATTTAAAAATACTTCTTCTACAATCGTATTACCACCACAACATATTCGAATGGGCAATAAAGACTATATTGTTATTGCAGAACAAAACGGAAAACTATCTATTTTAACTCGCGTTGGAAAGGAACGGATTAAAGTAAATAAAACCTTTAATTTTTCAGCAATGCCCATTGAAAAAGAAGGCACTTCATTTGTGGTAATTTCAAAAGATAATAACAAAAGCACTATTACCCAAGAAGGAAAAATACATTCAGAATCGCTCCAAGTTTCTAAAAATTATTGGTTTACTATTCTTGGAAGCACAAAAGTAACTCTGGACGATCATTTACTTAGAATTAATGGACAGTTGGTAGAATTGCCCTTGGGAGTATATTCAAAGCCGCAAGTGTTTTTAATGAATAAAGAAGTATACATTGCAGTAACCGAAATAAACGAAAACAAGGTGTTTTTATACCATAAATCTGGAAAACTACTCTCAAATTTTCCCGTGTTTGGATCATCCGAAATTGATTTAGGAGATGCCAACAAAAACAAAAAAATAAATCTTGTTGTAAAAGGACAGCCTAAAGAATTGATTTTGTACCAAGCGAACTAAAAAATTGATTAAAATTTTAATTTTTCTTTCATTAAAAAAACTATTTTTATATAACTCATAGTCTTAATAAATGAGTTATAGACATGCGTTTAAAACTTACTGGCTGCCAACTATCCTTTTTGCTACTTTTCTTTATTTTTTCCTGTAAAAGTGATCGTAAAAAAGACACGGTAAATTCCGAAGAAATTACAATTCCTTCTCTTGAAGAAGGGACTGCTTCAGATTTAGAAGGTCTTCAAAAAACCTATGAAGAATTACTTAAAACCGGCGTCATTGATGCAGAACAGTTTCAGGATTATATGGAAGCCATTCAAAAAATGAAACAAGGTGAGGAAACTGCTGAATCTGATAGCGATTTCAGAAAAAACCAGCTAAATAAATACAACAAAAAAATTAAGGAAAAAAATTCTCAAAAAAGTGAAGCACAACTTGCCGAAGAAGCCAAAACAGCTAACCTTAGAAAATTATTAGGCACTACCGAGAATTCTTTTATTGAAGAAAACATGACTCGATATTCCATTTGGGGAAATCGAGAAAAAAAGGAATCTTTAAATCAACTAGAAAATGCTACTAAAGAAGAAGCCAACACCATTATTGCTAATTATTTTGAAATAAATGCAAAAGAATTAGAGCTTCTTCGCCCCCTCCCAGCGAAACAAAAAATACGCACCGAAACCGAAGCAAGAACCATTGCAAAGCAACCCTTACCCGTGCCAATTGAAAATTACTTGAAAAACGGTCAAGCTACTTCAAAATTTAAAGCTATGATGACTAGCCGTAAAAATGATATGATTATTTTTTCTGGCGATGTCATTAAAGCTTCTGAAGCTGCTAGAAAGGAATTTTATAAAAAGAATCCCGGATGGTTTGGCGAGGGTACAACAATAGGAAATACCTACAGAGATTCAAGAGATAAATTTATTTACTTGCCTCTAGGAGATCTTTCATTTGCCGATAAACTTATTAAACATGATTTAGGCAATCCTGCTGGGTCAAACTCAAATGGAGCATTGGGAGTCCCCGATATGGATGAAAAAGATTTTCCAGACGGTGACCCCAAAATTTGCAATATTGGTATTAAAGGACAAGTTACTTTAGAATTTACAGATAACGCCATTGCCAATGTGAATGGACCAGATTTATATGTTTTTGAAATGGGCGCCATCGAACCTACTATTTTGGAAATATCCAAAGATGGAAAAGAATGGATAAATGTGGGCAAGATTGAAGGCGGAACTGCCATGGTAGACATTGCCGAGTTTGTAAAAAAAGGAGATACTTATACCTATGTAAGATTGACAGATCTAGATACGCCAAGCCAGTTACCAGGTGCCGACGTAGATGCTATTGCTGCCATTGGCGGTGCCATACGGTTAAACTTAGATAGTTCCGTTTTGTTTGATACAGGAAAATACCAACTAAAAGAAAGTGCATCAAACGAGTTAAAGAAATTGGTGGCTGCTATTAAAGAATTTCCAAAAGGGCATATCATTATTGAAGGTCATACAGATAATGTGGGCAATCCTAATAGTAATAAAATACTATCTGAAAATAGAGCTAAAGAAGTTTCCACTTTTTTGAAAGGGCAACTTTCTAATCAATACTCTTTTGAAGTGAAAGGATTTGGCGAATCACAGCCAGTTGCTCCCAATGATACTCCTATAAATAAACAAAAGAATAGGCGCGTAGAAATACTTGTGGTGCCTACCAACTAGTAAAAGTTTTCAGAAAAAGTATTCTCAAATTGCTAAGTCATACTACAATTTTTTTTTACCTTTTTAAAATGAAAGGAATTGTTTTTATTTTTCTACTATTCGCAGTTCAATCTTTGAATGCCCAAAGCAATTCTTACACAAAAAGTGTGTCTAGTGAAGACTCTACTGCGTTATCAAATTATAAAATAAAGATGGCGCAACACATTAATCCTAAACCAGATAGCGCCTTGTATTATGTAAAAAAAATACAATCGCTTAGTACTTCTCTTAATTATGGGATTGGACAAGCAGATTCACATTACCTCTTTGCACAATATTATAGAAGAATCCAAAAAATAGACTCTTCCATTTATCACTTTCATAAATTAATTTTAATTTCTGAGGAAATACCCTACGCCAGAGGTTTGGCAATTGGATATAACGGCTTATGCCGAGTAAATTACTTGGTAGGCAATATGGAGGAAGCTGAAAAAAACTGCCAATTGGCCTTAGAATGGGCTTCAAAATTTGAAGATATAGGTAATGTTGTTTTTTCAGACACTAACATCGCTCTTGCAAGTACTTACATTAGGCAAAATAAATTGGAGCAGGCTATTAATAAATTATTGAAAGTAGATTCTCTTCATAAGAAAACTCCCATTCGCCCAGATATTATAGCTGCTGCTTACCAAAGTTTAGGAAATATTTATTTGGATTTGAAAGACTTTACAAGTTCCGAAAAATATTTCCTATTAGCTAACGAAGCATTTGGCAAAATGCCTGTTAATAATAGTTTTTACCTTCAAACTACCAATCATCATTTAGGGCAAGTTTATTACCATCAAAAAAAATATGCAAAAGCAGATAGCTTACTTACTAGCGCACATCAGTTCTTCAAACAAATTAATGACAATAGAACTTTAGCTTCTGTAAGCACTTATTTAGGGCTCTTAAATTCTGCTTACAAAAAAAACACTATTGCAGAAACGTATTTTAAGGAAGCATTAGAATTGCATAAAAAGTATGATTTTGATTATGAAGCTTCTCAAGCTGGAATAGAACTTTCCAAATTATACCTTTCTCAAAACAGACCCAATGATGCAATTTCTTTATTAAATAAAGTTTTACAATATAATATCGGAAACAAAAACACCCTTATTAGGCTTGAATCTTTTTCACTTTTATCTGAAGCTTACGCCCATAAAAAAGACTTTGGAAAAGCTTATGAAATGTTGAATTCTTCGATGCAACTTAAAGATTCATTGCAACAAGCACAAAGCGCCGAAAAGATTAGGGAAATTGAAGCTATCTATCAAACTGAAAGCAGAGATAGAGAAATTGAGTTACTCACTTCGCAAAACGAAATAGTGAATCAACAAAAGAAAAATCAATTAATTTTATTATTAGCAGGCCTTGGACTTACCGCATTAATAGGGCTTTTCTTCTTTGTACAATATAAAAATAGAATCAAAACCAACAAAAAACTACGAGAGCTTGATCAAGCAAAATCGGCATTTTTTGCCAATATTTCTCACGAATTCCGCACCCCACTCACCCTTATCAAAGGCCCTATTGAAGACCAACTCGCCGAAGAAAATTTACCTACTACGGCAAGAAAAAATTTAACATTAGCTAAGTTTAACACCCATAGGCTTGAAGGACTTGTAGAGCAACTTTTAGCCCTTTCAAAATTGGAAAGTGGTGCTTTTAAATTAAGAGTGCAACCCGGAAATATATTGCCCTTTGCAAGTGCACAGGCCGCATTGTTTCAATTTTCAGCAGAAGGGAAAAATATTGATTATAGTATCAATATTCCAGAAAATAACGAAAAGTGTTGGTATGATACAGATGCTTTGGAAAAAGTTTTTAGTAACCTTATTGGAAATGCTATAAAATACACCCCAGAAAATGGAAAAATAATTATAAAAGGAGACCTGCAAGGAAATTACTTTAATTTTAAAATAACAAATACAGGCACATACCTCACGCCTGAAGAACAAACCCATATATTTAAAAGGTTTTACCAAACCAACCCTTTACATCCTGGGACAGGTATTGGGCTATCACTTACAAAAGAATTAATAGAATTACATAAAGGAACCATTAAAGTAAGCAGTAATTCTGACAAAAAAACGGAGTTTGAATTCAAAATCCCCGTTAGTAAACAATTTTTTAATGCCGATGAAATACTTTCAGAAGCCCTTCATTACAATCCTGTTGAAACCCTTGACACCAATTTAAATTTTGAAAGTGTAGAATCTTTGCCAAATGTAGATGAGACAATTGCGCCTATATTACTTGTAGTAGATGATAATCCAGCCATTCGATCCTACACCGCTTCCATTTTTGAAAACACCTATAAAATAGAGATGGCATCAAATGGTAAAGAAGCCCTTACTATTGCAAAAGAGGTCATTCCAGATATTATTATAAGTGATGTAATGATGCCAGAGGTGGATGGTTTTCAGTTTTCTGAAAGTTTAAAACAAAATGAATTTACTTCTCATATACCCATTATTTTACTTACGGCGAGAACAGAAGAAGAAGAAAAATTAAAAGGAATTCATAGTGGTGCCGATGGGTATGTTACAAAACCTTTTAGTGCTCGTGTTTTAAAAGCAACCGTTAAAAATCTTATTGAAAATAGACGTAAGCTTCAAATGCGTTTTTCACAAGAAGTTATTTTGCGACCCAAAGACATTGCTATTTCCTCTGCCGATGAAAAGTTTTTGGAAAACCTTCAAAAGGTAATGGATACACATATTACAAATCCCGATTTTTCGGCAGAAATTTTTAGTAAAGAAATGGGCGTGAGTCGTATGCAACTTCATAGAAAATTAAGGGCTATTACGGGACAAAGCACTACAGAGTTTATTCGGTCACAGCGTTTAAAATTAGCCACGACCCTACTTTCATCCAGTAGTGCAACTATTTCTGAAATTGCCTTTAGTGTGGGTTTTAATGATCCTTCCTATTTTACCAAATGCTTTAAGCAAGAGTTTGGATACGCTCCATCAGACTACCCTTCTGCACAAAAATAAGCGTGTAAACTCCTATTATTACTAAGGTGTTACATATATCCAAGCATTGGTTACAATGCTACTACACTTCTTTAATGGCCTATAGTACATTTGGTTAAATAATTACCTCCCATGCCGGAAAAGAAAAAGAAAAGCTATGAAGGGAAATTAGAAATTGAACCTTCCCAACATATTTATCTTAACATCAATTACCTAAAAAAGGGAGTCTATGTTTTAAAAATTTTGAATTACAATAAGCTTATAAAAGAAACCACTTTTAAAAAATAAATACCATGAAAAGAAATCATTTTTACTTGCTCATAATTTTTTTAATAACTGGAACGACAAGTCAAGCTCAAATATTTGAAAAATTAGGAAAAAGAGCTGAAAAAGCAGCTGAAAGGACTGTAGAAAGAAGAGTGGAAAGAGAAACTGAAAAATCTACCGATCGAGTTTTAGATACTATTGTTGATAGTCCTAAAAAAGACAAACGCAAAAGAAAAACAAAAAAAGAGAGAGTAATTATTGAAGCCAAAAACGATAGTATATTTTAATTGACAAACTATGAAAAACTTAATGTTTATCTCAACCCTATTACTTCTTATTTCCTGTAACAACGGTAAAGAAGAAAAAATAATGGACGCTGCATCAAATTCTTCAACTCCTAATGAGGTAGAAAATTCTACCAAAAATATAATTAATCAAGAAAACGATTATTCGAAATTATATTTAAGAGATAACAATGATTGCACCATCATAGAACCTTCTGAAATTGCTTCTGTACTGGGAATTCAAGAATCGCAAGTTATAAAAGAACCCATTGAAGGAACTTGCCGGTATACCATCACTCTACCCGATGGCACTTCAAGTTCCTTGGGTATTGGATTTACTAAAATGCCTAATGCTGAAGTAAAAAGAGAAATAGCAAATTACCAATCCAAATCCGGTGGTTTAGAGCATTATATAAGTGACACAGGAGATACAGACCTTTGCATTCATCCTTATAATTCTTGGCTTTTTTTATATAATGCCAACTATGATAACACCATTAAACTAAGTTATGGATCTAAAATTGCGCTAAGAGGAATGACCAAAGAGCAAAAGGAAGTACGAAAAACGAATGCGCTTAAGATTGCCAATTACATTGAGAAAAAATACAAACAATAACATCATGAAGAAAACACTAAAAATGTTGTTACTTCTGGTACTTATTACTAGTTCAATAGAAGTATTTGCACAACCATTTACCTTAGATAAAAACATAAAACCCACCAAACTTGAACTAAGAGAAGATACCAAGTACAAAGGGGCAAAAGGAATTACAGCCAATGCCACTATAGAAAGTGATTCTACACAATATTACTATGTAGTAGGCCATGATTTATTTCAGTTTATAGATGTTTATATTTTTAGTAACTACGGAAATCCTTCACTTGAAGCAACATTAGTTAAAAACAACTGGAAAGACAATCTAGGTAGAAAAAATACCAAATCCTCTGAAAATGGAATCATCAATTTTAAGTTACGAACGTATGGCGATTTTGGGTTTACTATAACCTCACCAGATAAAGAAAAAATTAATTTTACCATTATTGTGTATGCCACAGAACCCATTACCGAGTATCTTGATTCACCTTTTGTAAAGGCGTCTAAAGAAGATATGAAGGATGCAGACGTTTCTTCTGAAGAAAAAAATCCTGGTTCCGGAGACTCCAATACCCTATTATATATTGCATTAGGGGCAGCACTATTAGTGATTGGGTTTTTAGCAGCAAAAGTTTTAGGAAATAAAAAAACGACAAATCTTTTTTTACTCTTCCTATTTTGCACACCCTTTTATGGGTTTTCTCAATTTCATGGAGGTGGATTTTGGGACCCAGAAAGCACTCGCGATGGCACTTATGAAGAATGGCTACGAAGTGAATCTACCAAAAGACAAGAAAGAGGTTTTGTTGGGGATGTAGAAGGCTTAAAAAGACTAGGACAACTTACTGAAGACCTCAACGGTAGGCTGGACGATGTCGTAAAAAAATACAAAGCCATTAAAGAATTATATGAGGCATATACGGGGCTAGGAGATTGTATTAATTCGGTTCCTCTACCAGGCGCACCACGCATACCCACTTTTTGTGAAACGGATGACTGTGGAAATTGCTTTACAACTGCCAGAGAAACCCTTCAAAAAACACGGTATACTTTTGAAAAGTTAAAAACCATTTATGCCTGTACCAAAAACTTTACCGATAAGGCGATTGCTTTTGGGGATAATGTTTCCGGGGTTCACGGGGTTTCTGGCTTGGCTTGGCAAAGTGAGCGAATAAAAATTGAAAAATCGGTCTCCGAGATGCAAAAAGCGTATGACAGTAAATATGTTGACTTGCTGGAGGACCTTCAAAATGCGCTCATTGAACTCAATAATTGTGAGGCAGAATTTGGAATTCCGGATTGGTACGATCGATTTGGATACTTATACTATGACTTCATAAAATTTCATTATGCGAGACCTAATTAATAACAGAGTAGTCATTTTTGCCCTCTTATTTTCAATTATAATAGGATGTAAAAATACTTCTGAAAAGTCCGTGGATGAATCATTATCGGGTAATGAGCAGAAAACTTCCGAAGATTTTTTGGAACAGCTTGAAAACATGACTACTTTGGAAGAGGAACCCAAAAAAGTAAATGTAGATAAGGATCAAGAACGTAATAAAATACCACAATCTATTTTTGAAATTGGTGAAGGGTTCGTCTATATAGAACATAAAAGCTTCAATACGGAGGAGCAAAACCAGTGGGATGTATTGTTAAAAGAACACCCTTCTTTACTGAAAAATGAGGTTATTATAGATCAAGGGGGGCAATACCAGATCAACCTTCCAGACCTTCAAAAGGAGTTAACCGCTTCTGAAAATTCTTTCAAATCATTTAAAAATCTTATTGAAAAAAACGTTACGAGTGGTTCCATTTCTTTAGGACATCAAAATACCGGAAGGGCAAAAATTAGTGCCCTTTTAGGAAATAAAGAAGAGGGTCTGGTAGAAACCCTAATCCAATCGTACACATTCAAAAGTAGAAATGAAAGTACTTTGGTTTTAAGACGCTTAGGGGTTGCCTCTCAGGAAAACTTACTCCCTATTTTGCTGGAATACGTAGGGATAACTTTAGAAGAATTACAACTTCTGAATGAATTTCCAACTACCGAGAAAATTAATAACTCATTACAGGCAAAAAGAGCCATTGA
Organism: Flavobacteriaceae bacterium; assembly: GCA_041392205.1. Classification (GTDB taxonomy): domain Bacteria; phylum Bacteroidota; class Bacteroidia; order Flavobacteriales; family Flavobacteriaceae; genus Halomarinibacterium. The sequence goes on from JAWKMO010000005.1 coordinate 84,322, forward strand.
TTTCAAATTTCCTGCTGCTGTTGAAACACACCTTAAGGCATCAAATTGCACAGATTCGTTTAAGGAAATTATCGCTTTTTTCAATAAAAGTAAAATGAAAGAACCCAAGCGTTTTCTTGAAAAAGCAAAAGTTGCAAAGAATGAGTTTTATGCCTTAAATCCGGGTTGGTATGGTGAAAATGACGACACTGGTGTCACCTATATAGATTCGCGAAGAAAATACATTTATTTACCTTTCGGAGAACGCTCTTTTGCAGATACCCTAATAGCTCACCAAGCAAGTGCCAGTGAGATAAAATATAGCAACGGTGTTTTAGGAGCACCCAATATGTCCTTGGAACGTTTTACAGTAGCCCATCCTAATATTGGTACTTTAGGACTTGGAGGGGTACTAACTATTGAGTTTAAAGACAATACACTAACCAATGTCAATGGCCCGGATTTGTATGTTTTTGAAATGGGGAAAATAGAGCCTACAAAATTGGAGATTTCAAAAGATGGTAGCCAATGGATTGACATTGGCCAAATTGAAGGCGGGACAGCCATGGTCGATATTGAATCTTTTGTGGCTAAAGGAGCAACTTTTAATTATGTTCGATTAACCGATTTACAAACCTTTAGTACCGTACCGGGAGCAGACATTGATGCTATTGGAGCCATTGGTGGGGCATTACGTTTACAGCTGGACAGCGAAGTGTTGTTTGACACCGGAGCATTTAAACTTAAAGAAAGTGCCACAGCAACACTCGAAAATCTCGTTGAAGCCATCAAAGAAATCCCTAATGGACATATTATTATTGAAGGACATACCGACAATGTAGGAAGTCCAAACAGTAATAAAACACTTTCAGAAAACCGGGCCAATGAAGTTTCCCAATTTTTGAAGAATAAACTCCCAAAAAAGTATACATTTGAAGTGAAAGGACTTGGTGAAAGCCAACCCATTGTCCCTAATGACACTCCCGAAAATAAACAAAAAAACAGAAGGGTAGAAATTTTAGTAATCCCTTCAAAATAAATAATTAATAAATTTAAAAACTATGAAAAATATCCTTTTATTCATAAGTACCTTGGTACTTTTTTCAACTTTATCCGTTGCTCAATGCAGCAAATTTTATCCTTTCTCAAAGGGTGCCACTTCCACCCTAACTTTGTATAATGAAAAAGGGAAAGCACAAGGCACCATAACGTATCAAGTGCTTAGCGTTTCCAACACAAGTGAAGGGGAAAAAGCCAATGTTAACACAAGCTTTAAAGACGAAAAAGGCAAAGAAATTACCACCACAAATTATGATGCTATCTGCAAAGATGGAACTGTTTCCATTGACTTTAATTCTATGTTGCGACCCGAATTAATGAAAGCGTATGGCGATATGCAAGTAGATTCAGAAATTACAGGGGTGAATATTGATGTGCCAAACAATTTAAGTGTGGGACAAAAATTAAAAGATGCAGAGATGAATATAAAAATGTCTATGTCCGGCATGAATTTTAATATGAATACCCTCATTACAGACCGAGAAGTAATTGGTAAAGAAACCATTACGACCCCAGCGGGAACCTTTGAGTGTTATATCATTTCACAAGCTACCGTTTCACAAGGAATGACAGGCTCTATGAAAAGAAGTTCCAAGCAATGGTTTGCCGAAGGGGTAGGCGTTGTAAAAACGGAAGATTACAACAAAAAAGGGAAAATTGAAGCTTCGGGTATACTTACTGCTTTTAGTAAATAATATCGCACTACTTTTTAATGAAACTCTCTTACTTTCTTAAAAGTCAGAGAGTTTTATTTTTTTTAATAAATTTTGCTATTATTGCAAAAAAATTATTGTGGCGGTAAAGAAATTATCAAATCTTAAAGTAAGCCTTCTTTTCTTTATTTTATTTTCAATAATTACTTTTTTTGATTTTGGAACCATGGTAAATAGAACCATGCGCTTACTACCTAATTTGGCTGCTATTGGCATACTCTATTTTGCTTACACGCCAAAAATTCATAAAGATTCTTTGCAATTCTTGTTTTTTCTTTTGGCTTCGGCAATCACAGCCTTCTTTTATGAAAATCCTATTTTTGGAATTTTAACCTTGGTATTCTCAACCATTGCTTATAGTATCGTTGGGATTTCAGCGATAAAACAACTTTCAAAACTGAAAGCTAGTTGGTTTTTACGTGTTTACTTCTTTATAACATTACTCGTTTTGGGGTATTTCCTTTTTGAATTAACCCAATTAAGTAAAGACCAGTACGATAGCTATTTACAGTTTATTTTATTCAATATTGGCAACTTAGCAATTATTTTTATGCTAGCCGGGGCTTTGTTGTTGGTACACCAAAACCCAAATCAAGTTGCCATGGTATTTTTAGCCTTCGTTATTATTTTAATTCTTTCTGAAATTTCCAGAGCAGCCTCTTATTATAGTAAAACCAGTGTCGCTTTATTTATTTATGGAAGCAAAGTTTTATACATATTGGCTTTAACCTTACTAATAAATTGTTGTGGATTAATAGAAAGACAGTTTGTTTTGAAAAATTAGTGAAGCTGTTTCGCTATTAATTGAGCTTCAAATAATTTTGAAAAATGGTTTCCTAATTTTTCTTTTACCTCTTTCATAGAAACTTCGGGTTTTCCTAATTCTACATGCAATGAGGTTACTGCTTTGCCTTTTATTCCGCAGGGAATCATATGGTCAAAATACCCTAAATTGGCATTTACATTGAGAGCAAACCCATGCATCGTAACCCAACGACTGGCACGCACTCCCATGGCGCAAATTTTTCGGGCAAACGGGGTTCCAACATCCAACCAAACTCCCGTTTCTCCTTTACTACGCTCGCCTTTTAAGCCATATTCTGCTAACGTAAGGATAATAATTTCTTCAAGAAATCGTAGATATTTATGGATGTCTGTAAAAAAGTTTTCCAAATCCAAAATAGGGTAACCAACTATTTGTCCTGGGCCATGATAAGTAATATCTCCCCCCCGGTTTATTTTATAAAAGGTCGCTTTAATTTCTTTTAATTTCGTTTCATCAATTAAAAGATTATCCAAATCGCCGCTTTTCCCTAAAGTATAGACATGCGGGTGTTCTACAAAAATAAAATAGTTGGGTGTTTTTTCAGAAAGGGTTTCCCTTCGATTATTAATTTTTATGTCAAGAATTTCTTGAAAGAGTTTTTCTTGAAAGTCCCAAGTTTCTTTATAATCTTTTAAGTTTAAATCTAGTATTTCAACTTGTTTGTTCACTTTTATTTTTCCAATTCTACTTCAATATCCAATACATCTGGATTTTTAAGATATTCTATAAAACTGCGCTGTAATTCTAGGGTTTTTCCATCTAAAGAAAAGGTAGCATCCTCTACCGAACTTTTTTTAATTTTTTTGGGGAAGGTATATTTAACTTTATAACTAATTCCTCCCATAAAAGCTTCGGCATTTTTTAAACTATCTATTTGTGCTTGGTGTGCCTTTTGGTCTTTTATAAAAGCATCGCGTTTAAATTTCCCTTTGGTAAAGGAATAAGAAACCCCTATTACCTCTGGCTCTTTCTTTTCAGCATCTTGTGAAGTGTTTGAAGAAGCCCCTGGAATCATATTGCCCGATTGTTCAAACCCTTTCATTAAATCGTTGGCTTCTGCAACATTCCTAAAATCGGTAAAAACATCTATCACCATTTTATTGGTTTCTGGATCGGTAACCATTCGCATTTTATAATTTTCCATGGCTTTCAGTCTTTTTTGTTCTGTCATGGGAAGTTGGGCAATACTATCTTTTTTTTGCTCCAAAAAGGCTTTAAAAGAGACCACAGTATCTTGTTTTACGATGGTCGAATCCTTAGCCATTTCGCCACTAAAGGCCATCATTTCGCTTAAATCTACACTCACGCTCATGGTTCCAGTGCCGTCTTCATTAAGAACCATAGTTTCGGTAAATTGGCAGCTTACTAATGCCAACACAACAACTACTAAAACAATTAATTTTCTATAAGTATTCATAACTATAAAATATTTATTAAAGGGAAGAAGGGATGCCATTATTATTAAACTGCCATAGGTTGGCAAAATTTGTTATGGGATCTTTCATCTTTTTGGGTTATTTAAAATTATTAAGGCAGCAATGACACCCGGTATCCAGCCACATACTGTTAAAATTAAAACAATTAATATGGACCCACAACCTTTATCGATCACTGCTAATGGTGGGAACAAAATAGAAAGTAGCACTCTCCAAATACTCATAGTACAAATTTAAGATTAATAATTAACCTGTAGGTCGTTTAGTTTATGTTTTGTTACAAGAGTCAATTTTAGTTATCTTCGTTTTCCATGAAAACACTTTTCCTAATTGCATTCATTTTAATAAGCAGCTGCACGCTAGGTCAATACCAATTTTCCGGAAAGGTAAGTTCCGAATTAAAAGAAGGAAAGGTGTATCTCTCTACCGTTGAAGATTACCGAAAAATATCTGGTGTTTATAGTGAACAAATCATCAATATGACGCTTCCCGATAGTCTTGGGAATTTTAGCTTTCAAGGGGATAATCTACCTGTTGAAAATAAAATGTATCGTATTCATGTGGACACATGTAGTGATGAAGAACAAAGCCTCAACCATTTCTCTGGTCATTGCGCAAATAGCAAAGAGGTGGTGTTTATTGCAAATAATACCGATATACTTTCTTTTCCTTTTTCCTTTGACAACGAAATGTTTTGTCGAATAGTTTCTAGCAACGATAAAGCCCATCTTTTTTTAAAAATTGATTCCTTAAAACACGAAATGCGCTTTGCATTTGGCACCTACCGAAGTGAAGCCAATAGGTCTTTAAATACCAAAAAATGGTTTACAATTCTTCAGGAATATGGACAAACCCTTAAAGAGCCCTTGGCAGAATTGTATATCTATTCTTTTTTAAGCGATAGAACCAATGACCTTCATGAATACTACTTGGAAGATGTGAAAGTAAATCCCTATTACGAAAATCTACGAATTCGGTTAAAAGAAAAATATCCTGAATCTCCCTATACCAAACAATACGAAGCCGAATTAGAAGCCGATGAATTTTTAGTGAACCGCAATAAAGGATTTCCGTGGTGGATTTATTTTTTAGGAACTTTTGCGGCTTTATCCATTTTAGGTAATTTTTATTTTTTTGGCAAATGGAGACAACTCAATAAGGCTTCCAAAAGCACCGAAACACTTTCCAAACAAGAACAACGGGTTATGGAATTAATCTTGGAGGATAAAACCAATAAAGAAATTGCCGATGCGCTGTTTGTAAGTGTAAGTACTGTAAAAACTCATATTAACAATCTCTACAAAAAAATGAATGTAAGTTCCCGAGAGGAGCTTAAAAAACTAACTATCAATTAATTTAAAAAAATAGAACTGGGGTCTAGTCCCTTTTTCAACCTACTTTTTATTTCTTTAACAGGTTTTGTTTTTCATTTTCGTGTTTCCTTTTAAAACAAAAACACAATGAAACACAAACTTACACTTTTAGTACTTTTTATTGCTCCCATGATCTTTTCTCAGTCTTTCAACAAAGAAATAAGAATTGACAGTATTCCTAACCTAATAGGAAAATTTACTAAAGAAGCATTACTTAAAGAGCCTTATGCGGCTTGGTTTGAAAAAAATTACAATGAATATGAACCCGACGCTGAAGTAATTTCACTATTAGAAAACGAACTCTCAAAATATACCATCACGCTATTTATGGGCACTTGGTGTGGGGATAGTAAAATAGAAGTTTCTCGGTTTTATAAAATTATGGAAGCTGTAAATTTTCCCTTAGATCGCATTACCGCTATTGCTGTAAGTAACCAAAGAGAAACCTACAAACAAAGCATTGGTGGAGAACAAGAAGGGTTTAACATACACCGTGTACCAACCTTTATCCTATATAAAAACGGAAAAGAAGTAAATCGAATTATTGAACATCCTATTACGACTTTGGAGGAAGATTTATGGAATAGTATTCAAGATAATTATACCCCTAATTATGATGGCGTAACCTACATTAACTCCCTATTAGAAAAAATGGGCGTGGAAAAATTCAGAAAAAAACAACTCGCTATTGCCAGAAAAGTACAAAATAAAATAACCAAATTTTCAGAATTAAATACCTATAGTAGTGTCCTTTTTTATGCTAAAAGAACCGAAGAAGGAATCGCCATAGCAGAACTAAATACACAGCTATATCCTTCCGAAGTATCTGGGTATATTAACTTAGGGAATAAATACAGCTACCTTCAAAATAAAGAAAAGGCGATGCATTATTACAAAAAAGCACTCTCTCTAGACCCAAAAAACAACATGGCCAAAAAAGGAATAGAATTGCTATTATAAAAATGAGGCCAAGGAATCTTCGGTATAAAACTAATAATAGTTAATTTTGCGGCTTAAAACTAGTAAGCATGCAACTTTCTGAACTGGAACTTATCCGAAGAGAAAAACTGAATCAATTACGTGAATTAGGCATTAACCCTTACCCCGCTGCATTATACCCAGTAGCGAGTACTTCCAAAAAAATAAAACAAGCTTTTGAGGAAGGGAAAAAGGTTACCATCGCTGGAAGGCTCATGTCACGCCGTATCCAAGGATCGGCTTCCTTTGCAGAATTGCAGGATGCCGAAGGACGCATTCAAGTGTATTTTAACCGTGACGAAATTTGTACGGGTGAGGACAAAACACTTTATAATGAAGTGTATAAAAAATTACTCGATATTGGAGATTTTATTGGGATTGAAGGCGAATTATTTACCACTCAAGTGGGTGAAAAAACGGTTATGGTGAAAAATTTCACACTCCTTTCAAAGGCTTTAAAACCGCTACCTCAGCCCCGTATCGATGCCGATGGCGTGGTCCATGATGCCTTTACCGATCCAGAGCAACGCTACCGCCAGCGCTATGCAGATTTGGTGGTGAACCCTCAAGTAAAAGAAGTGTTTGTTAAAAGAACACGTCTCTTTAACGCAATGCGAAATTTCTTTAATGAAAAAGGGTATTTTGAAGTAGAAACTCCCATTCTACAACCTATTCCTGGAGGGGCTGCCGCACGACCTTTTATTACCCATCATAACAGTTTGGATATTCCATTATATATGCGAATTGCCAACGAATTGTACCTAAAAAGATTGATTGTAGGCGGATTTGACGGGGTGTATGAATTTTCAAAAAACTTCCGAAATGAAGGAATGGATCGCACCCATAATCCTGAGTTTACAGCCATGGAAATCTACGTAGCCTACAAAGATTATCACTGGATGATGGATTTTTGTGAAGAACTATTAGAGTATTGTGCCATTCAGGTAAATGGCACCACCGAAGCTACCTTTGGAGCGCATAAAATAGATTTTAAAGCGCCTTACCCAAGGATTACCATGGCAGAAGCTATTAAAAAATATACCGGCTTTGACATTATTGGTAAAACAGAAGACGAAATACGACATGCCGCTAAGAATCTGGGCGTACAGGTGGATGACACTATGGGGAAAGGAAAGTTGATTGATGAAATTTTTGGTGAGAAATGTGAAGGAAATTTTATCCAGCCCACCTTTATTACCGATTATCCAAAGGAAATGAGCCCTCTATGTAAAGAACACCGTGACCATCCCGAATTGACCGAACGTTTTGAATTGATGGTCTGCGGAAAAGAAATCGCCAATGCGTATAGTGAGTTAAACGACCCCATTGACCAACGGGAACGTTTTGAAGCACAGTTAAAACTCGCCGAAAAAGGGGACGATGAGGCGACACAGTTTATTGATTTCGACTTTTTACGTGCTTTGGAATATGGAATGCCTCCCACCTCCGGAATGGGGATTGGGATGGATCGCTTAATTATGTTTTTAACCAATAATGCCTCCATACAGGAAGTGTTGTTTTTTCCTCAAATGCGACCAGAAAAGAAAGCCGTTCAGGTAGAATTGAATGACGAAGAAAAAGCCGTATTGGCTATCCTTCAAAAAGCTGAAAAATTACTGCTGGAGGACCTTAAATCCCAAAGTGGATTAAGTAATAAAAAGTGGGATAAAACTATAAAACATCTTACCGCAAATAAACTCGCAAAAGTGGAAAAAACGGAGGAAGGGTTGTTTGTGGAGATAGTGTAATTCCTTTTTTTTAAAAATTTAAGTAGCAGATGAGCCTTATTGTAAAAAAACCAGAATCACAAAACAACATGATAGACTGGTGGAAAAAAGTAGTTTTGGAAAATTATGCAAATTTTTCTGGCAGAGCCAGAAGGTCTGAGTATTGGTATTTTTCACTTTTGAACATTATTATCGCGGTTCCTCTAATCATTTTGTTTATTACGTTTTCAGAATCTGGGGGTAATTCAGATATTATTTCAACCATTTTTATGTTTCTTCTTATCGCAATGGTGTTACTTTTATTAATACCAGGTCTCGCTGTCTCAGTAAGACGATTGCACGATACGGGAAAATCTGGTTGGTGGTATTTAATAGGAGTAATACCTATTGTTAGTTATGTAGGTAATATTGTCCTTTTAGTGTTTTATTGTATGGACAGTGAACCCGGCTCAAATAAATGGGGGCCTAATCCAAAAATGCCGCACGAGGATGAAATTGATCAAATCGGTCAAAATCAGCTATAAAATAACTTTAAAAAAATATCCCTAAAGGGATTTTCACCTAAAACCGTATAGTAAAATATAGCTCCCAGCCAACCGTGAAAAAGTCCTAGCGCATAGAGATTCCTGTTTTTTAAATAGATAAATCCATACAACAAAGCCATAACAAAAGTGGCTATTATTAGCCAGACTTGGGGATAATGTACTCCTGAAAAAAGAGTTGCCGTAAACAGAACAATGAAGAATCTTGGAAGTTTTAATGTATTTAAATCTTCCAAATTCCCTGCTACTAAAGCCATAATTAAAAATTGTTGAATTAAACCCCAAATAGGGTAAGTAATCAAAATAGGAAGAATGTGCCAATTTATTTGAAGCGTTTCTTTATAAAAACCAACAACTAAGAATCCCAAAATTGCAAGGAGACCAAAAGGAATTAAAAATCTTGCAACACTTTTAAAATTATCCCCTCGAAATCCCCAATAATGTAATAGTTTGGGTTGATTTCTTTTTTGGCTAAAAACATATATTCCCCAAATAAGTATTGCAGTTGCTACAAATTGAAACCTCCAGTGTAAGTAATCCATAAAAACAAACTTTCCTAATGCGGTTACTACAACACCCAAGATTTCAAAAACTCTTCTTTTGTTAGATATCATGACCATTTTACAAATTTTTTGAAAAGCCCCATCTCTCGATGGGGCCAACATCAAAACAGGCTAACTTTTACAGCTAGCCTGTGTATTTATTCCTCATTTTGGGTTTCAAAAAGTCGTACATCTCGGGTGTTTTTTTGAACTGCAACTGCTGCAAAAAGACTAAGCGTAAACGCCATTCCGTAAAATCCTTTTTCACTAAGTTCTAAATCTGCATTCCATAACCCAATAATGAGCAGTAATATGCTGGCAATGGTAGTGAACCAACTAATACCGTAATAAATTTCTGTTACCGGAATACCCTCCAAGCGATCCCGCACACTTTTTTGTACAGATACCACCGAAAATAATCCAAATAATAAAATGGTAAAATAATAGCCTTTTTCATTTAACCACATATTGGCATTCCAAAGACCCACACAATACGAAATCATTCCAATAAAAAGGGCGGTCCAAGAAGCAGAAATAAATGCCGGTGAAGGTTTACAAATTAAGCCTTTAGACTTGTCTTTAAAACTTTCAATTAAAGGAGCATTTACAGGCTTTTTTTCTTTAAAAATTTGATTTTCCATAATTCATTTGTTTTGATGATTATGAAGCAAATGTGGAAGTAATTGACATAATTAAAAAGGTAAAATTTTTAATTTTATTACGATTAAATAATAAAAAATGTAATTTAATTAATTGATTTTTAGTATTTTTATGTACTATTTACTTATGTTTAAATGAATATTATTTCTTCCATTATATATGAATTTTCAGAAGAAGATTCAAAAGCATTTATATCCTTTTTAAAATCGAAGAACCGACGGGGAGATGTAAAAAATATCACCTTATTCAGGTTGCTAAAGAAAGGAGAAAAGAAGAATATTGATGTGTTACTTTATGGAAAAAAGAATAAAAATGCACTTCATGTACTTTCAAAGCGACTTCAAGACAGTCTTGTGGATTTTGTTGCAATGAGAAGTTTTTCTAAGGAAACATCCGAAGAAATGGAAATTCTTAAATTATTGCTTTCCAGTCGAATATTTTTGGAACAAGGAAATGACACGTTAGGTAGTAAACTCTTAAAAAAAGCAGAACTAAAAGCTAAAGAGCAGGATTTGTTTGGTGTCTTAAATGAAATTTATCATACCAAGATTCAATACGCACATAAGCTACCCTCACAGAAACTTAGTGATATACTAACGGCATCATCCAAAAATTTGCAACTACTCCAAAACGAACAGAAAATTAATGCTGCCTATGCAACAATAAAATATCAGCTAAAAAATCAAGAGTATACATCCATTAATGATATTGCTGAAAGTGTCTTGGAAGAATTTAATCTTTCAAAAGAAAATCATTTTACCTACAAGACCCTTTTTCAATTTATGAAATTAGTAAGTACGGCAGCAAATTTAAAAAGAGACTATTATAGCTTTTCACCTTTACTGTTAAGCATTTACAGTTTTGTAAACCAAAAACAAGTTTCAAAAGAGAAACATCTTTTTTACCATATTGAAATATTACATATAATGGCCATTAATTATTTCAGAAACAAAGATTTTAAAACGTCTCTTGATTTTGTATACGAAATGGAAGCGAAATGCGAACTCCAAAACGGTAAATTCAAATCTCGTTTTAAAGAAAAAGTAGTACTGCTTAAGTCCCTAAATTTTCAATACACCGGGGACTATGAAAAAGCGCACCAACTACTTACCGAATCTAACATTAAATCTCCCGATTCCCTGCTTACACTGTCTATGTTTTATTTTCAGCAAGATCAAATTCAAAAAGCCTATAGCACCCTTTTTAAATTAACTCACTCCAATGCTTGGTATGAAAAACAAGTGGGACTTTTGTGGACTTTAAAAAAGAATATTATGGAGGTATTATTACTTATTGAATTAAACAAATTGGATTTAGTACTTACTTATTTGGAGCGTTTTAAAAAGAATTTTCACAAAAAACTACACCAACTAAAGGATGACCGGGTACTGCCCTTTATGAATTTGGTAGCAGATTACTATAAAAACCCGAAAGAAGCTTCTTCAGAAAAATTTATAGCAAAAGTTGAAAAATCATTTATTTGGAAAGAAGCTAAAGCAGAAGATATTTTTGTTATGAGTTTCTATGCCTGGTTAAAATCTAAGATTGAGAAAAAGCCACTCTATGAAACAACTCTGGAATTAATAAAAAAATAAAAAACACCCCCCAGAAATCTACCCGCATTGGCATTGGGGACCGGTATCCCTACCGGTATTCTGAGGGGTGCTTAAACCAACCTAAACTATTTGCACTTTAAAGATATTGGGAAAGTGCCACCCAAAAAAATGATGTGTATCGCAGTTTATAAAAAGGGGGTTACTTGCCTACTTTACTTAAAAACTGGATGTCATTTTCAACGGTCAATAATAATAAACTTGTGGCTGTACAAAATACCGGACTAGTAATGCAGTGATGACCATTCCAACTTCCGTCTTCATTTTGAATTTTTAAAATGCGCCCACTCATATCGTTATACCATTTTTGCCAATCTTTATCTTGGTTTACAGCCAGTGATTCTCCTGTTTGTAAAAAGCTTAAAAATTCCTCACCCCCATTATTTCCAAATCCATTTAAGACATCTTCTCGCTGGGCAGCATCCTTTCCGGATTGATACACCTTATAGGAGGTAGTATATTCCATGGCTTCATTTTCGGCATAGCCAATTTTACGTAAGTTTTCTACAGAAACAGGGGCATTTTTATCCAATTTTCCTTCCTTTTTAGCTTTCTCTATTGCCTGTTCTACTTCTCTGGCATCCTTGGCACTGGCTCGTACGCTATTACTAACGGCATACAACATCACTCCGGCCCCATCATCTGTTTTAATGTTGCCGCTATTAGAATCGTAATTGTCTTTTTGGTACTTTTTGGAACGCTCCAACACTTTTTTATCAACCTTTGCACCTACCGCCTCTGCAGACTCCAAAGCACTATATGCCAAACCGCTTTGTAAAACTCCCGCCCATCCGGCACCGGTTTGTCTTCCGGAGGCATCAGTATTGGCTTCAATTTTAGCTACACAAATATCCAGACATCGTGCTACTCTTTTTTCATCAACTCCTTTTAGTTTTCTATCTAAAAGATTTGATAATAGCTGTGCAGTAAGTACTGCATCGATATTTTGTCCTAATTTGGTTTGAATTTGAGTGCCACGAACCTCAGTAATAAATTCAGCATTTTTGGGCGTATTTTCTACGGTTTCCAATAAATAACCAATGGCTTTTTTAAGATTTTGAGCATATTCTCCTTGGGTTAACGTGACACCACTTCGAAGAAAAGCCTGAGCTACCATAGCCGTAGTTGCGGGATCTGCTTTAACCGCATGAGGATCCATGATATTTTGTGCCGAATGACTTCCAGCACCGTATCCTCCCGAAGGCAGTTGAGCATCACTTAACCAACTAAGACCGTCTTTTACACTTAACGATAGGTTTTCATCGGTCATAAATACATCAAAATCTTGAGAAGATTGTTCTCCCATTAAGGTCATAAATACACAGCCATCTATAGGTTCTAACATGCGTTTTGTTTCGGAGTACTTAGAACTTGAATTGTGTGCCGAAAACCAAAATCCCAAACCAAATATGGGTAGTGCTAAAAAAAATACTTTACTTTTCATTTTTACGTGTTTTAAAATTCATTCCGAAAGTAGTTTTCAAACATTTATTAAAAAACTAGTATTGAGCGAAGTAACCTTTTTAATGAGGGAAGCCCTTTTCTGAAAACGCCTTTAACAAAATTTTAATAGGCTCATTTTAAACCTTAGTGAATATTGCTAGTCCTAAATACATAAAACTTAAAAATGAAAAAAATGAAAAATGTATTGTTAATCTGTATTGTATTAGTTGGAATAGCTGTACAAGGACAACCCAGACGTGAAGCAAAAATGAAAGACCGCAAAGAAATAAAAGAGAAAATGGCAGATCTTACACCACAAGAACGAGCTATGCTCAAGGCAAAGAAAATGACATTGCACCTAGACCTAAATGATAAACAACAAAAACAAGTTGAGGCGCTTTTAGTAAAACAGGAAGAAAAAAAAGATGCTCTAAAAGCACAACGGGAAGAGGATAAAGAACTTACCAAAGAGGAAATGGTTGCCATAAAATCTCAAAAGTTAGATGAAGAAATTGCTTTTAAAAAAGACATGAAAAGCATTCTAACTGAAGAACAATTTGCAAAATTTGAAAAGAGCAGAATGCACAATGGAAAAATGAAAAGACATCATGAAAAAAGAAAAAAAGAATAATTACTTTTTTGGCGTAGTTTTTGGATAGTTAGTTTTAAAATAGTTACTTTAGTAGCTTGTAAAAACAATTTAAACCATGAAGAATTTATTAAAAATTATTGCTTTTTCTTTTGTAATGTTCTTAGGAATGGGTTCAATAAACGCCCAAACTTTAAAACAAGACCAGAACACTCCAGAAGTTATCGCAAAGCAAAAAACTGAAAAATTGAGTACCGCACTTAACTTAAATGGCGATCAACAAAGAGCTGTTTTTCGTGCTTTGGTAGTAAAGGAAAACAACTATAATAAAGATGTTACAGGAAAAGATTCCAAAAATGCCACTGTGATAGCCAATAAGAAAAAACATGACGAAGTTTTTGAAACTTCTATGAAAAAGACCCTTACCGAAGCGCAGTATAACCAGTGGAAATCACTGCAAAATTAATAGAAATAAAACCCATTTGTTTAAAAGCTCCATTTTGGAGCTTTTTTTAGTTACAAACGTTTGGAGACGGTACTACATACTTCTATGGTTTTATCTAAATCTTTATAGGATAGCGCATCACAAATAAACCAAGTTTCATAGGCGCTTGGGGCAATGTAAATGCCTCCGTTTAACATTCCGTGGAAAAACTTTTTAAACGTTTCTCCTTTTGCAGCATGGGCGGCAGTGTCAAAATCCACCACAGAAGTTTCCGAAAAATGAACGGATATCATGGACCCTATGCTATTAATGGTATGGGGAATTGAATTTTCATTTAAAACCGAAGTGAGTCCCTTGTGTAAATATTCCGTTTTATTATTAATAGATGTAAATATTTCTGGGTTATTATTTAATTCTGAAAGCATAGCCCACCCAGCAGCCATAGCCAGAGGATTTCCACTAAGGGTCCCCGCCTGATAAACAGCCCCTTCTGGGGCTAAATGATTCATGATCTCGTTGCGTGCAGCAAAAGCACCTACCGGTAGTCCACCCCCTATTACCTTCCCAAAGGTTACTATATCTGCCCGAATACCCAATAATTCTTGAGCCCCCCCTTTTGCTAGACGAAACCCTGTCATGACTTCATCAAAAATTAAAAGGATATGATGCTCATCGCAAATTTTTCGTAACCCTTTCAAAAACCCTTCTTGAGGTGGAATACACCCCATATTTCCAGCAACCGGTTCAATAATGATGGCCGCTATTTCTTGTTTGTTTTCAGAAATTAATTCTGTTACATTTTGTAAATCATTAAAACGCGCTAACAAGGTATCTTTTGCCGTTCCTTTTGTGACTCCTGGGCTATTGGGCATTCCGAAAGTAATCGCACCACTCCCTGCTTCAATAAGAAAAGAGTCGCTATGCCCATGATAGCAGCCTGCAAATTTTATTATTTTTTCCCTTCCCGTAACTCCTCTTGCTAGGCGGATGGCACTCATACAAGCTTCGGTACCGCTATTAACAAAGCGTATTTTATCTATATTAGGAACCATAGAAACTGCTAATGAAGCAATTTTGGTTTCTATTTCTGTAGGCATTCCAAAGGAAGTTCCTTTTTGGGCTTTTTCGATTACAGCATTAACTACTTTTGGATACGCATGGCCTAAAATCATAGGACCCCAAGAATTGATGTAATCTATTAATTGGTTTCCATCTACATCGTATAAATAAGCTCCTTGTGCTTTTTCAACAAAAATAGGAGTTCCTCCCACCGCTTTAAAAGCCCTTACAGGACTATTAACGCCTCCAGGAATTACTTTTTGTGCTTCTGTAAATAAAGCACTGCTTCTTTTATAAATCATAGGGTTTTTTAGCGATCCTTAACAGAATGCAAATATAATATTTGCCCTTCAGAAATATCACTGGAAAGCAATCCATTATATTCCATTAAGGTTTCTACGGTCATACTAAACCTGCGGGCAATACTATATAATGTGTCTCCTTTTTCTACCGTATAGGTATTTATTTTGGATGTATTAGTAGTATTAATTTTAGCTTTTCCGCCCAATACTTCTTCATCATAACGATACAACTGGTTTTTTTCAATAATACTAATGAGTTTGTCTGGATATTTAGGGTCTGTTGCATATCCTGCTTTTTTAAGTCCTTTTGCCCAAGCTTTGTAATCATCTTTTTTAAGCTTGAACAACTCTTGATAGCGACTTCTTTGAGTAAGAAATAGTGAATGATCTCTAAATGAATATTTAGCATCTTTGTACTTTCGGAAACATTCGCTTTTTTCATCATCATCGTGGTACACTTTTTCACCAGCCCATTGCGTATGGCATTTTATGCCGAAATGATTGTTGGCTTTATTGGTAAGTTCTCCACGCCCTGCACCGCTTTCTAAAATACCTTGTGCTAGTGTAATACTTGCGGGAATACCGTACTGTAACATTTCTTCTTTGGCAATGTCGCTGTAGGTTTCAATATAAGCTGCTAAAACTTCTTCATACGAAGCGTTTTTGGGAAGTTCTTCAATTTTAGTTTGGTCTGTTTTATTTGGTAAAACAGTTTCTATGGGATCCTTTTTTGGAACGATTACTACTTTTTCAGTGGTACTCTTAGATTTCTTTTTAACCACTACTTTTTTTGATTTACAACCAAAAAGGAGCAATCCAATAAATAACCATATAATAATTCTTCCCATAGTGTTACAATTCGATTTGAGGTAATTGTTTTTTTTTCAATTTTTCATTCATCCCAGCAATACCTTGAAGTCCGCCGGTATGAATGGCTAAAATACGACTATTTTCTTTCAATTTTTCTTGTTTTATAAAGTCTAGAATTCCAAACATCATTTTTCCTGTATATACAGGATCTAGAGGAATTTCGGTTATTTCTTTAAAATTATTAATGAAACGTATTAAATCCTCATCTATTTTACCATAGCCTCCAAAACAGTAGTCATCATACAGTTCAAAATTTGTTTTTAAGGTATATTTTTCAATTTCTTTCTTCTGAAAAATGCCTTTTAAAGCAGAAAATCCTACTATTTTTTGATGCGCTAGGGAAGCATTTATAATACCTGCAAGGGTCCCTCCTGTGCCTACTGAAGCGCATATGTATTGAAAGTCTCTTGTGGTTTCTGAAAGTATTTCTTCACAACCCTTTATAGCCAAGGCATTTGTTCCTCCTTCTGGCAGCAAATAAAAGGTCCCAAATTTTTGATGCAATGTTTCAATAAAAAGGGGGGTTTCTTTGTTTTGGTATTCTTCTCTGGAAACAAAATGAAGTTTCATACCACACCGCTTAGCAAAAGAAAGGGTTGGATTTTCTAAGACTTTCCCTTCTAATTCCTCTCCTCGTATAACCCCAACAGTAGAAAATCCCATTTCTTTCCCTACGGCTGCCAACGCCGCAATATGGTTAGAAAAGGCCCCTCCAAAACTTAATAGCTGGCTGTATTGAAGTTGTTTAGCCTTAAGCAAATTGTATTTTAACTTTCTGAATTTATTACCAGAAATCCAGGGATGAATTTTATCTTCCCGTAATACATATAATTCCCTATTCCCTAAAAGAGACGAAAAACCGGCTACTTTTTGAATTGTAACAGGTATATTATTTGAATTAAACATAATGGTTTTCAGAAATTTATAAAAAATAAAAGATTATTTTTTGTTTTACAAGATTGAAAGAAATTAGCAACAAACGCAAAAAATATCTCAAAAAAAACCATATAATCTATACTTAAATTAAAATATCTTCAAAGATTGATACATTTTACGATGAAAATTTTTAACAATTATTTTTATGAATTGTTAATTTTTTAAACATTTAATCGAATTTATTTGTTTTTAATCGATTATTTATCATATTATTGTAAGAACTATCTTACTAAATATGAATCTATGAAAACAACTTTACACTATTTAAAAAACCTTCTTTTTATTGTCGGAATTGTAATTCCTTGGTGTGTTGCTTCACAAGTAGGAATCAATACTACAAGCCCCGCGCCAGGAAGTATGTTAGATGTTTCTAGTGCAGATAAAGGTATTTTGGTGCCTAGAGTGGACATTCCTAATCTTAATACCCTTGCACCTATTACTGGCGGAAGTACGGAGAGTCTATTAGTTTATAACACCAATAATACAACAGGAAAAGGGTTTTATTATTGGGGCGGTACACAATGGGTTCCTATTTCAAGTGACGATTGGAAAAGGAATGGTAACACAGGGACTACTCCTGGACTTGATTTTGTTGGGACTGCAGATAATGTTGCGTTAAGTATTGGCACAAACAATTTAGAGAGAATAAGAATAACCAATAACGGATATTTTAGATTTTTCACTGATGGAACATCCACAACCCCAGTTTTCCATTGGAATGGAGATACTGATACTGGTTTTTATAGAGCTGGAGCTAATGAATTAGGATTTGTAACCGGTGGAATTGAGAGATTGCGATTTCCAAACGCTAACCAAATATGGGGAATGAATGCAGGCTCAACATCCTTACCTTTTTATACTTGGAATAATGATCCCGATACGGGATTATGGAGAAGCGCACAAGATATATTAAATATTAGCTCCGGAGGATTAGAAATGGTCGAATTTAACGAAAATGGCACCAATTCAACCGTAATTTTTAATGATGTTGAAAATGATACCGATTTTAGAATCGCTACTTCGGGAGAATCTAATACTTTTTTTGTTAATGGAGCTAATAATAATATTGGTCTAGGAACCAACAATCCTAATAATAGTGCTCAACTACAATTAGCAGATACTAATAGAGGTATTTTAATAAATAGAGTAGCCTTAACATCTACAGCTTCTCCTTTACCTATAACTACACCTGCAACTGGTTTATTAGTCTACAACACCACTAATGCAAGTAGCGGCGCTACCGAAGTACTCCCTGGGTTTTATTATTGGGATGGATCGCAATGGATTGCTATGGGGGGTACAGGAGGAAAAGATTGGTCGTTGGAAGGAAATGCAGGAACCAATAGTGCCAATAATTTTTTAGGTACTACAGATACTACTTCTTTAATCATTAAAACTAATGACACCGAAAGAATAAATATTGATGCTGCTGGCACAGTGGGGATTGGTAACGCCCCATATACAGACACTGCTTTAAGGGTAAATAATGCTTCACAACCCTATGGGGTCATCGCCCAAACATCTTCCAACGGAATTGCTATTTACGGGAGTGATACAGGAACAGGGCTGGGTGTCTTGGGAATTTCAAGTAATAATCATGGA
This sequence comes from Flavobacteriaceae bacterium, assembly GCA_041392205.1. Taxonomy (GTDB): domain Bacteria; phylum Bacteroidota; class Bacteroidia; order Flavobacteriales; family Flavobacteriaceae; genus Halomarinibacterium. The sequence goes on from JAWKMO010000005.1 coordinate 103,016, forward strand.
ATCTATGGAACTACTGCTTACACCGGCGGAGCCTTTTTAATTGGTGGAATTATAGGTTGGGGAACAGGAACTTCTCGCTCCAATGGAGTTTTGGCCGTTACCGACCAACCCGCGGGAACCGATTCCAATATTGGGATAAGAGCTGTCTCAGGAAGTACCTCATCCATTTCTTCTTCACAGGTAATGAATGTAGGTGTCAATACCAATGCCACAGACTTAGCCATTTATGCTTTATCCGAAGGCCCTATCACTAGCAATGGCATTATGGAAGCCGCTAGATTCCAAACAAACTATACAGGGGATGCAATAAACCCAGACACTAGAGATCCAAGAGCACAATTGGCGGGATACACCAATGCAAGTCAAGTGGGAGGAAATAATATGTACTATGGAGGCTATTTTTATAGTGGCGGAACTTTAGGAACCTCTTCCTATGCTTACGCAGGTGCTAGATACGGAAATACTAATTACAAGATAATTGGCAATGGTAATGTCTCTACTATTGTTGATGGGGTTGATGGCAATAAAAAAGTCATGTTTGCCCCCGAAGCTCCCGAAGTGCTTTTTGAAGATTATGGCACTGGTCAATTAACAAATGGTGTGGCCTCCATTAAAATAGATCCTAACTTTACCAATAATATCATTGTAGATGAAAATCATCCATTAAAGGTATTCATTCAGTTAGAAGGAGATTGCAACGGAGTCTATGTAACACAAAAAACTTCGGAGGGTTTCTTAGTTAAAGAATTACAAAATGGGAATTCTAACGCATCCTTTTCTTGGCACATAGTTGCTAACAGAAAAGATGAAATTGGGAAAATATCAGGAGACAAGACTATAAACTCCTCATTGCGTTTTCCAAATGCTCCAAAAGAAATTTTACCACAAGAAAATGAAATTACCTCTTTAAACTCAGAAAAAGTTAAAATATCTAAAGATTCGCCTATGAATTAACCATTTCATCGATAAAATAAACAAAATAATAGATAAAGAGATTGTGCAAATTAAACCACAATCTCTTTTTTGTCGTATATATTTGTAGGAATATTCTTTAAATAATTAAATATCAGTGCATTTTATCGAATATTTTTGGTTTTTATGGATAATATTATCTAATCTTGTAGTCCCAAATCTTAAATATTACTATTATGGAGTTAAAATCTACTAAAAGCCCCTCACTATTTCTTAGTTTGTGTTTTTTTACTCTTATTTCTTTTCAAACTTTTGCACAAGTTGGAATTAATACTATAAACCCCGAAGGTATTTTGGATATTTCAAGTACCACCACAGGGTTTGTATTACCTAGAATTGCTTTAACAAGTACTATTGTGAGTGCGCCCGTTACTAATCCCAATGGTGGAGCGGTAGCTGTAGGTACTGTAGTCTATAATACAGCAACTACAAATACGGGTAGCAATGATGTAGTCCCCGGTATTTATGTATGGACCGGATCTAGATGGAGTGCAAAATTTACCAAAAAAGATGCCGAATTATTTTTGCAAACCTCAGCTTTAAGAACCCAATCAAATGCAGGCTATCAAAACATAAGTAATTTAACCTCAAGAACTTTCACTCCTAAATATACTGGAATTTACAAAATAGAAATTAGTGTAAATTTTGGAAGTGGTTATGTGAACAACAATAACCCACAAACTGATGTTGCCTCTATCACTGGAAATTTTAGGTTTACTTTTGACGGTACAGACCGTTTTATACCTATACACTCTTGGGGTGTTCAAGGAGTGACCAACTATTACCTAATTTGGGAACAAGCTTCTATTGTATTATATGAAAGCTTGGATGCTGGAACAGCTTATAGCTTTAATCTAGCGGTAGACCAACTTGACGGGACTGCCTTTGTAAATAGCGGAAATTCAGGAAATGGACGTGGCTATGTAGGGTATGACGTTCCTTGCTCTGTAGAATTTATTTATCTAGAAAACTAAACTTTGAAAGTCATGAAACAACCTATACTCAAATTTTTATTCGTATTTCTAATTTCCTTTGCAACACAAGCACAAGTAGGTGTTGGAACGACCGCACCTAAAGGCGCTCTAGATGTACAGAGCAATACGTATGGAGTAGTTTATCCAACGGTTGCACTTACTTCTACCATTATAGAACTCCCCGTAGATAATCCTATTGCTGATGATTTGGCTATTGGAACCACTGTTTATAACACAAACAGTACCAATACAGGAGCTAATGATGTACACCCTGGTATTTACACTTGGGACGGAACCAAGTGGGTAGCAGACTTTTTTAAAAGGCAATCACAATTATATCAACAAGCGACTGTATTAAGGTCTGCATCAAATTTAGGCTTTCAAGATGTTCCTGGATTGGGGTTTTTATCTTTTAACTCATTTACTGCAGAATATACGGGACTTTACAAAATTGAAGTTAAAGCCAATTTTGGAGGCGGTAGAGTAAATACGGGCGTGAATGTTAATACCGCTATGATAGAAGGACAATTTAGGTTTGTTTTTGGAACAGATAATTACACTTTCACTACAAAGGCATACTCAACTTACAACTCACACATTTCTGGTGGAACCCATTATGTAAATAGATGGAAGGAAACCTACATTACAAAGTATGTAGCACTTACAGCGGGAGTAACATATCCTTTATACCTGCAATTTGACCAATACAATGCTCCCGATTTTCAGTTTCTTGGAAATCTTGGAAACGGTTTGGGTTATGTAGGCTCAGAAATCCCCTGCTTTATTGAAATAACATACATTGATGAATAAATAGTTAAAACTATTATTATGAAAAAAAATTACAAAATATTATTAGCAAGTATACTGTATCTCATCTTTTCAAATACTTATGCGCAAGTTGGGATAGGAACAAGTGCCCCAAAAGGGATGCTAGACACTCAAAATTCTTCCAACTACGGAATTATTTTTCCACGAGTAGCGTTAACAGCTACAAATATAGCCGCACCTGTTATTAACCCTAATGGTGGCGGTTTGGTTGCCGGAACAGCTGTATACAATACAAACACCACAAGCACCGGAACCAATGATGTGTATCCCGGAATCTATGCTTGGGATGGCACCCGATGGATAGCTCAATATCTTAGAGAAGATTCTGCTATTTACGAACAAACCACCTTAGGACAGCGAATTGTGACTGGAAGCACTCAAGTGGACACTCCTTTATCAGATTGGGTGGATGTCAATGGATTGGGTAATGGCTCCACATTTACCCCAAAATATTCGGGAACTTATAGGATAAAAGCCAATTTCAACTTTGGTTCTGGAAAAATTACCAATACGGGAGACACCATCGACATGGCAACCCAGGAAGGGTATTTCCGTTTTACTTTTGATGGTAGCTCAAATCTTATTTATACTCATGCTTACGGTGTTGACAACGCCTATACCGGCCTTTATTATGATAAATTTAGACATGACACCTCCCTTGTTTTATACCGAACATTAAGGGCGGGACAAACGTATAATTTTCGATTAGAAATTGATGTTTTTGTATCTTCTCAATTTGAAAACGGTGGAAACTCTGGCGACGGAAGATCTTGGGTGGGGATTGGAGTTCCATGTACTGTCGAATTTACCTATGTAGAAGAGTAAATCTTTACTAAACAATAAAACTATTCATACTAATAACCCACTTTATCTTTTATGAAACTTTCCTTAAAATTATCCTATTTAGCACTCCTTTTTTCAACCTCTTTAATAGCCCAAATCCCTTGTACTGGGGGTGTTATTAACCAAGCAGGAACTGCTAACGACTACCCTTGCAGTGTTTTAACCTATCAATCGCGTATTTCTGCTGCCACCATGGGAGCAAATGAAGCACAAGATTCATGGGGTTGGACAGATCCTCTTGATGGAAAAGAGTATGCTATAGTTGCGCTTGATAACGGGACTGCTTTTGTTAATATAACCAACCCAACAAGCCCAGTTTATCTTGCAAGATTAAATACGCATACAGGTAGTAGTTTATGGAGAGATGTAAAAGTGTATCAAAACCATGCATATATAGTAAGTGATTCAAATGGTAGCCATGGGGTTCAAATTTTTGATTTAACAAGATTAAGAACCCTTACCGGAAGCCCAGTTGTCACATATACCAATTTACAAGTTGATGGCCGTATTAGCTCAATAGGTTCTGCACACAATGTAATAATAAATGAAGATACGGGCTATTTATACGTTTTAGGAGCTGGATCAAATGGAAGTAATCAGCGCATATTCAATTTAAATACAAGTTTAACAAATCCTCCTTCTGTAGCCACTTTATCTGCTTATGGATATTGCCATGATGCGCAAGTAGTAATTTATGATGGCCCAGACCCAAATTACCAAGGAAGGGAATTATTTATTGGAAGCTTTAGCGGCTCTGACTTTCTAAGAATTTTAGATGTTACCAATAAAAATTCTATTACTCAAATTGGAGTTATCGACTATACCAATAAATATTATACTCATCAAGGTTGGTTTACCGAAGACAAACGCTTTTTTATAGTAGGTGACGAAATTGATGAAGAAAATGTAGGTTTCAATACAAGAACTTTGGTTTTTGACCTAGAAGACCTAACAAATCCTACCCTCTACTATACTCATTTTGGTTCTACTCCCGCAATTGACCATAATGGTTATGTGCGCGATAATCGTTTCTATCTGGCAAATTATGCAGCTGGAATGCGTGTGATGAAAATTGATGGGTTGTACAATCAAACACCCTCCATGACCGAAGTAGCCTATATGGACACTTATGTCCCTAATAATAATGCAGCTTTTAATGGCACTTGGAATGTATATCCTTATTTCGAAAGCGGAAATTTAATTATGACAGGCTTTGGAAATGGAAACACAAATGGTGATGGTGGATTATTTATTGTGAAAGATCCCAATTATGACAATGTAGATCCCGTCGCGGTTTGCCAAAACATCACTGCTACTTTAAATAAAACTACAGGTACGGTAACTATAGATGCATTGGATATAGACAATGGTTCTACCGATAATATAGGAATTGTCTCAAGAACACTTACTGGCCAAACTACCTTTACGTGTGCCGATGTTGGCAATACCTTTAATGTAACCCTTACCGTAAAAGATGATTATGGTCATACCAGTACTTGTGTGGCTACAGTAACAGTAGTTGCAGAAACCACTACATACCTTGGAGGAGGTTCTTGGAGTAAAGGTATCCCAGGAATTGGTTCTAACGCTAAAATTAGTTCAGATTATAACACATCCAATTTTGGTAATATAGATGCTTGTACTTGCGAAATAGATGCTCCTAGAACCCTTACAGTAAATGCAAACGACTATATAAAAATTGAACAAGACATTACTGTTAATGGAACCCTTATTGTAGAGCACCAAGGAAATGTGGTACAAACAGATCCAACAGCAAATGTTATTAAAAACGGAACTATAAATGTAAATGTTACCTCTCCAGACCTTCGAAAAAGAGATTTTATGATCATGGGGAGTCCTATGACTGCCGAAGCTCGAACAGGAGTATGGAACACAGCCTTCTTAGTCCTTAATTTTAATCCGCAAAACTTCCTACCCCATCCCGATGTTCCTTCTGGGGGAACCAATTTTGCAGACGACAATGGCGATTTTTATAGTATTTATAGCAACGGTCCTATTAACCCCGCAGAAGGTTATGTTGTACGACCACAAAGCGGTTACGATGATCCCACGGTACCCCCAGCGGGACGTCCATTCCTTTTTACGTATGAATTAGGAACACTGAATAACGGCACCCTTACCTATACCAATTACAATAATGGCCCTATAGCCAATCCTAATGGCACTCCTAATATAGTTGCCAACCCCTATGCTTGTGCTATTGATGGAAATAGTTTTATGGCTACAAATAGTATCAGTGCGTTGTATTTTTGGGAACATCTAACGCCTCCTGGAACTCCTTTAGCTGGGAGCAATTTAAGATTTGACATGGATGACATTTCTATTTATAATGGAGTGATGGGTATTCCTGCTGCCAACGACCCTGGAAATACGCAAGGAACAGCCCCCAACGGAATCATTGCTACTGGCCAAGGTTTTGGAATACGAACCAATGGCGCCCCGGGAACAACAGGAACCATTACTTTTACTAATACCATGCGTCTAACTTCAGGCAATACTACCCTGCGTACCAACGGAATACCTTCTGAAATTTCTACTACCGAAAAACTTCTTATAGAAATACGAGAAAAAAATTATGGTTATGGAGCTTTTGCTGGAATTGCTTTTTCTGAAAACGGAACCCCTGGTTATGATGAAGGAATGGACACAAATCGTTTAGCAACAGTGGTATCTTTGTTTACACATCTTGACGATGGAACTGGAGAGTATGCAATACAAACAAGAGGTTTATTTAATAATGAAGGGAAAATTCCACTCGGTTTTTCAACTCAAGTAGATGAAGTTTTAGAATATGAAATTTCACTTACAAACCTAGAAGGACTTAATTTAGAAAATGTTTCAGTGTATTTATATGATACCTTTGAAAACAAGATTGTAAATCTTAAAAATGAATCTTATCAATTCAAAAGTGGCAAAGGAGTATTTAATAGCCGATTTGTTATTATTTTTAAACAAGAAAGAGTATTAAGTCCCGAAGAATCTGTTTTAGATACCATTATGGTTTTTCCAAACCCAACTAAAAAAGATATAAATATTTTTTCTCCAGATACCTACTTAGTAAACTTAGAGGTGTATGATTTAATGGGTAGAAAAATATCTCAAACAATAGAAGACGAGAAAAACACCTTCAACTTAGATTTGTCAGCTTTAAGAACAGGGATTTATTTTATAAAAATAGATACTGAAAAAGGAAGTATTACAAAACGAATCATTAAAGAATAATTTATAAATCATTAATATATAAAAGTCCAATGTAAATGCATTGGACTTTTTTTATCGATTAAACTGAACACAATATCTAATACTGATTAATTTAGGCAATAAAGAATATTTTTTTTTAGATATTTAAAAGTTGCAAAATAATTAAACTAATTATGAAAGAAATTACTCCATTTAAAAATCCCCATTTCTGCCTTTTCATATTTCTACTTGTAAATAGTATAACCTTTTCGCAAGTGGGTATTAACACGGTAGACCCTACAACAGTATTGGATGTAAACGGAGCAATATCACTTAGGACAGGGGGAGATCTCACCCTTACAAATGGAAATAATAATGATATCGTATTAGGGGCTACTCCATACTCTTTTTATAGGGTTACTGGTCCTACAGCAGCATTTAGTATTGGAAGTATTTATCCAAGTTCTGCAGTAGCTGCTGATGGTCAAATTTTGATTCTTGAAAATAATACTACACAAACTATGACTTTAAGACACAATGCTGGAGGAACCAATATTAATAGAATTTTATGTCCAGGAGGACAAAATTTTACTTTAAGTGGTCAATATGCTACTGTTACACTTATGTACCAAACAAATCATAATAGATGGGTAATCATTGATAAGGTAGATTATAGTAACCCTATAGACAGTATAACATTAGCTGCGGACTTTAGCTTAGGCGCTACTGGATCATTTTCAGATGTTACAGGCATGAGCTTAACCTTTGTTGCAAAAAAGACATCTGTAATGGTTATGCTTTCAGGCTCTGGAGATACTAACACTCAATTAGCGGCAGGTATTATAGATTTCAGAGTTGTAAATGACCCCTCTGGTACTGTCATTGGTGGTACTCATGAAAAACTAACTACATTTGATAATGCCTTTGGAGTTCTTGGTGCAGCCTGGAGCGTAAGTTTTACTAAGCCACTTACCGGATTAACCATTGGGAATAGTTATACAATAAAAATACAAGCCCTTTTTGATCCTATATTATCTTATGTAGGACTACCACCTGCACTACGAATATTTCCTGTTACTCTTTCGAGTGATCATCATTTAACTCTTTCAGTAATACAATAAATTATTAATATTTTTTTTTATAAATACACTATAAACATCCAAAAAGACCTCTTTTTTAAATACTTGAGGTCTTTTTCATTTTGGTACGCTTCTCTTTCAAAAGAAATATTTCTATAGGCTTTGTTTCGGTTTTTATACTGAAGCAATCTTAGTAAAAACTCAATACCATACCACAAATAAAAAAATACAATAAGTAGTTCAACTTGCTGTCTAAGATGTACTTTTTCGTGATTTATAAAAACAGCATCCTTCAACAACTCCTTGTTTCGAAGAATAATAAAAGGCCATAATGCCATTCCTAAAAATGGCTTCCGAAGTAAAAACCGATTTACCCAAACTATCATTTACGCAAGATAAGAATTTGGTATTTTTGTATTATGTTATTCCCAAAGAAAAAAATAGAACTCGAAGAAGGAGACTACTACCTCACACCCGAAGGCTATAAATGCTTTACCGAACAATACCACTTAAAACGAGGTTATTGCTGCGAAAGCAATTGCCGTCATTGTCCATACGGATTCAATAAAAAAACAAATTCAGAAAAAAAACTATGACCTTTCAAGAAGAGATAACGCAAGGAATTCCTACTATTTTACCAAATCTTAAAGGATTTGACACCGCTATAAATCACGCCCCAAAACGAAAAGAGATTTTAACCGATGCTGAAAAAAAACTAGCCCTTCAAAATGCCTTACGCTATTTTGAACCGCATCACCATGCTACACTCCTATCCGAATTTAAAGAGGAGCTGGAAACCTACGGAAGAATTTACATGTATCGTTTTATGCCCGAGCATAAAATCTATGCACGTCCCATTTCTGAATATCCAGGAAAATCGGAACAAGCAAAAGCCATTATGTTGATGATTCAAAATAACTTGGATCACGCAGTAGCCCAACATCCTCACGAATTAATTACTTACGGAGGAAACGGAGCGGTTTTTCAAAATTGGGCACAATACCGTTTGGTGATGAAATACCTATCGGAAATGACCGATGAACAAACCCTTGTGATGTATTCAGGTCATCCGCTTGGGCTTTTTCCTTCGCATAAAAATGCCCCACGCGTGGTGGTTACCAACGGGATGATGATCCCAAATTACTCCCAGCCGGACGATTGGGAGAAATTTAATGCGCTTGGCGTTACGCAATACGGCCAAATGACCGCAGGAAGTTATATGTATATTGGTCCGCAAGGGATTGTCCATGGAACAACAATTACCGTGTTAAATGGTTTCAGAAAAATTAATAAATCGCCCAAAGGGGGACTTTTTGTAACTTCAGGGTTAGGCGGAATGAGTGGCGCACAACCTAAAGCCGGAAACATTGCGGGTTGCGTTACGGTGTGTGCTGAAGTGAACAAAAAAGCAACTCACACGCGCCATAGTCAAGGCTGGGTAGATGAAGTCATTTCAGATTTGAATGAATTAAGCCATCGGGTAAAAAAGGCTATTTCTCAAAAAGAAACCGTCTCAATTGCCTATGATGGAAATGTGGTAGACGTTTGGGAACATTTTGATAAGGAAAACATTCATATAGACCTTGGAAGCGACCAAACCTCACTACATAATCCTTGGGCTGGTGGTTATTATCCTACAGGGATGAGTTATGAAGAGGCCAATGAAATGATGGCAAATAATCCTGTACTTTTTAAAGAAAAAGTGCAACAAAGTTTACGCCGCCAAGCCGACGCTATTAATAAACATACCGCAAAAGGCACTTATTTTTTTGATTACGGAAATGCCTTTCTTTTAGAAGCTTCAAGAGCGGGTGCCAAGGTACTTTCAGAAGATAAAAATGCCTCTAGGGAATTTAAATATCCTAGTTACGTACAAGACATTATGGGCCCTATGTGCTTTGATTATGGGTTTGGGCCTTTCCGATGGGTTTGCGCTTCAGGGAAACCTGAAGATTTAACTAAAACCGATGCCATTGCCACCCAAGTTTTAGAAGACTTAATGAAAGAAGCGCCTTCAGAAATTCAACAACAAATGCAGGATAATATTCAGTGGATAAAAGGCGCCCAAGAGAATAAGTTGGTGGTAGGCTCGCAAGCCCGAATTTTGTATGCAGACAGTAACGGGCGAATAGAAATTGCAACTGCCTTCAACAAAGCCATTGCTGAAGGTAAGATTGGAACCATTATTTTAGGGAGAGATCACCATGATGTTTCGGGTACCGATTCCCCCTATCGTGAAACCTCCAACATTTATGATGGCAGTAGATTTACGGCCGATATGGCCATACAGAATGTGATTGGAGATAGTTTTAGAGGCGCTACTTGGGTAAGTATTCACAACGGAGGTGGTGTAGGCTGGGGAGAGGTGATAAATGGCGGATTCGGTATGGTTCTTGATGGTAGTAAAGAAGCTCAATCTCGTTTAGAATCCATGCTTTTCTGGGATGTGAATAACGGAATTGCACGAAGAAGTTGGGCTAGAAATGAGGAGGCTATTTTTGCTATAAAAAGGGCTATGAAACAAAACCCAAGTTTAAAGGTAACGCTTCCTAATTTTGTTGATGAAAAATTGTTTCAATAAATTCTTTCGCTATGAAAAAAATGAATTTTTTACCCCTCTTTTTGCTACTTATTGTGGCAACATCCTGCACTACCGTTCGCGTAGCTACAGATTATGACAAAAATGCCAATTTTGGCAACTACGCTTCTTTTGCTTTTTACAAACCGGGAATTGACAAAGCAAAAATTAGTGATTTAGACAAAAAAAGAATTCTAAGAGCCATTGATGCTGAACTTTCTGCAAAGGGTATTCAAAAATCAGAAAGCCCTTCAATTTTAGTGAGCATATTTACCAAAGAACAAGAAAGAGTCGATGTTTATAATAACAACTTTGGTTGGGGATGGGGATGGAATCCTTGGTGGTATGGTGGTTATTGGGGAAATACCGTTTCAAGAACCACCGAGGGACAATTATATATAGACTTAATAGATGCTAAAACCAACGAACTTGTATGGCAGGGAGTGGGAAGTGCGAGACTCTATACAGGTTCTAACCTTGAAAAAAAAGAAGAACGAATTCGAGAAATCGTTCGAGAAATATTAGCTAAATACCCCCCAAGTTTGTAAAGATTAAACACAAAAAACCCTCCTAAATTGGAGGGTTTTTTTGTATGTATTATTTAATATTATAAAAATATCAATCTCATGTTACAAATCTTATGAAGATTGTTACAATGGTCTTACTCCCTTACTGTTTTCATGCATAATTTTACACCCAATGGTTGATTCCCTATAAAAAAATAGGTAAATACCCCTTAAAAAAAAGGGTGTTTATTTCTTTAACAATCAACACATTATAAATAAATTTGTTTAACTAATTATTAAATTACTATCATGAAAACAATTTTTACTTTACTATTATCATTAAGTATTACTATGTGTTTTGCACAAGACGTAATGTTTGTGCATACAGCCACTGCGGGTAATACCTCCGCAGATTTAACTAGAATTGATCATCCTTCTTTAAATGGAAATCCAAGTGCTGAACTGGTGGTAAGCCACGTATGGAATCCACCAGGATCTCCTGGTATTTACAATGAACACAGAACCGGATTGTATTATGATGCTGTTGCTGGGCAATGGGGTGTCTATAATGAAGACGGCGCAAACATTGTGGAAGGTTCTTCCTATTTTATTTATTTACAAGAAGGTTCTAATATGTATGTTCACGTTGCCGATGCAGGAAATCAAGGGAGTGATCCTTCATACACCGTTTTAAATCATCCTGATATTAATGGAAACCCTAACGCTAATGTAGTAGTAACAACCTACTACAATCCAAACAGCTCCAGAAATGATTTCAACTATGGTACTTGGTATGATGGGTCTTTTTGGAACCTTTATACGGAAGATGGGTCTCCAATTCAATTTGGCGACGCCTTTATGGTGGCTATTGGTGGAGGAGTTTCTCAATCCTATCGCCATGTAGCCTCTGCCGGTACTGTTTTTGGTAATTACACCGTTATCGATCATCCTGTTTTAAATGGTAATCCAGATGCTAAGCTAGTATTTATGCATAACTGGGGGGAAAGTGGTCAACCTTCAAATATTATTGTGGATAAAATATTAGGGGTTTGGTACACAGGAACTAATTGGTCCATCTATACCGAAGATGGGACTGCTTTTCCAACAGATTCAGAATACGATTTATTTATTTTTGATGAAAGTTTAGGAACTACTGAAAACACCCTGCAACAAGTTACCATGTTCCCTAATCCAGCTGATAATTTTGTAACCATCAATACTGAAAATGAAATTACTAAAATTGAAATTTTCAATATTTTAGGACAAGCTGTAAAAGTAATTGAAGGAACTTCAAACACCATGACTGTAGATATTTCCTCTCTAACAGCAGGGGCTTATATGGCAAAAGTTACTTCTGGTAATGCTTCAAAAACCTTAAAATTACTTAAATCTTAATTTCACTAAAACCAAATTTAATTTTAAAAAGGCGCCTCAGGGTGCCTTTTTTTATGGTATATACACTACGGCGTGTCCTTGGTCAACCAACCAATTGTTAATATTCATTCCATCTAGGAAAATAGTGGCTAAATAGCGTCCGTATTTACCTTGCTTATCCTTGTAAGAATGAATCATTACTTCTTTATCCAAAATTAGATTTCGTAAAATATCTCGCACTTGAATACCAATATCCCTATCTTCTCCTCTTAGTTCTGGAGTATTAATTCCGTAAAGTCGTAATTTCATTTCCTGAAAATGGAGAAACCCTAAATCTACCACAGCGGTAACGGTATCGCCATCATATACATCTATAATTTTAGCTTTGTATTGGTACATAATTTTAGTTTTCCTTAAAATTAAGACACACTAAGTTCTTGTGAAAGGGGGTTTTACCCTAAAATTAAAAATGGTATTCCTTTAAAAATCAATTATCCCAAGTAAAATTATTTCTTAATAATGCGAAGAGTCTGACTTACGTTATTTTCTGCAATAATTTTTACAAAATAAATCCCCGAGGCCCACGATGTACAATTAAGAGTAATTTCATTTTTATGGATTTCATCTCTAGTAATTAGCTGCTCGCCTTTTGAAGTATAAACAATCACCTTTTTTAATAAAACCTCTGCCTCCAATAAGAGTTGGTTTTCAACCGGGTTTAGATATCGTATTACCAAAGGAATTTCCTTATCGCCAACACCTAATTCTTCATCCAAAAAATTTTGGGCATACAGTCTTTCACCACCTCCTTTATTTTCAATAAAAACTGCTACACTTTGATGATTTACGGGGGTTGTATAATGAATTCTACTTTTATTAGCACTAAAAGTTGCTACGGGACGAGATTCTTCAGGCCAAACAAAATCACCGTTTTCATCTAAGTAGACCACCTCTAAAGTTGTAGGCGAAGCTCCGTTATCAAATCCTTTTTTTAAGAGAAACAACGGACTATCATTTTTCAATTGCAACGCACCGGCATGAACATTATCACTTCCAATGGCATAGACTTCTTTAGCATTGTCTCCCAAGAGTCTTGCCCCTGTATCTTTGTCAAACTTTTGCACATATTCGCCGTTTTCACTTTGCGAAGTATTAGTATAATTACAAACTGCCCAAATATTTTGAGAACCGGCTTCAAAAGCAATTTCAGTATACGTTTCATAGTTGGTTTGATTGGTATCAAAATCAGATCCATTGATACCCCAAGGCAAAGTGCCATCCGGGTCTATACGCTGTAAAAAGGAGTCAAATCGTACTCCTGTAGACCCAAAATAACCCATATACATTACATCTCCATCCTGCAATCCTGTATAGCTTCTGTTAAAAGCTGTTGCCTGACTACAAATTTGCACTGCAGTTCCCCAAACGGTATCTCCATTAGCATCGTACCTTTGTGCATATAGATGAGAGTTAATCCCGCCAATTAATTTATGGTATACCAAGCCAAAATCACCTCCCGAAAGTTCAAACAAATTGGCTGGTGCGGTATCTGTAGCACCCACTTCAATGGGTTGATTTGAAGGCCAAAGATTGTTCCCATTAGTATCTATTTTTTGTAACAAACCACCCGATCCCGAGTACCAACTCACTATAATACTACCATCCAAAAGAGGAAGTACTGTCACCAAATTACCATTCCCAATATTCTCTCCCGAAGGGCCCCACAGACTGTTTCCGTTGGCATCCAGCTTAAATACAAAAGCAGGATCTCCTCCTCCGGTTCCGGTAACCCCAATGTACAGATTATCATTGGCGTCCAACACCATACTCCAAATAACCGTAAAGGTACTCATAGGGATAAGATCACTTACCAGAGCACCATCGTTTCCTAGCAATTGATTGCCATTAACATCCAATATTTGCAATCGTAGTTCGTAATTGGTAGGTGCTGCTACCGATTTCCAAAAAACCACATACGTATTACCATTAGCGCCTCCAAGGGCTTTCATATCGCCCCCTTCACTATCTACTACTAAGGTATTTAAAGCTGTATCGGTGGTCCACTGTGCGTTGGCAAAAGTGAAAAAGAAGATTAAAAAAAAGGCGGAAAGAATTTTCATAGTTAAAATATAATTACGTTAAAACACCAAATGTATTTAATAATTTAGTACTTCCAGTATTTTTCTTTTCACTTTTTTTACGGAAGGAATCATAGTTTGTTCCAATGTTGAATTTAACGGAATGGCAGGCATATTTTCGGAACCTACAAGCATTACTGGGGCATCCAAATATTGAAAACACTCTTCTTGAATTTTGCCTTGAATGCTTCTGCTAAAACCATTTTCTGAAGGTTCTTCGGTAACAATTAAACATTTACCACATTTTTTAACGCTTTTATAAATGGTTTCCCAATCAATAGGATGCAAGGTTCGTAAATCCACAATTTCAATTCGGTCTTGCATATCCAACTCTTCCGAAGCATTCATGGCCCAATGGACACCCATTCCATAGGTAATAATGGAAAGTGTTTCTACCTCCTCTTGTTTCCAAATTTCCTGTAACACCCATGCTTTTCCAAAAGGGAGCACGTAGTCTTCTGATGGTTCCAAGCTAGTGGCGCCTTTAGTGCCGGGAACTTTACTCCAGTACAATCCTTTATGTTCAAAAATAACTACTGGATTTGGATCGTAATACGCAGCTTTGAGCAAACCTTTTAAATCGGCTCCATTACTGGGATAAGCTATTTTTAATCCGCGAATATTGGTCACAATACTTTCCACCGAAGACGAATGGTAGGGTCCCCCGCTTCCGTAGGCGCCAATAGGTACTCTAAGAATCATAGAAACCGGCCATTTTCCGTTTGACAAATAACAACTTCGGGAAACTTCCGTAAATAATTGATTAAGCCCTGGCCAAATATAATCGGCAAACTGAACCTCCACAATCGGTTTTAATCCTACGGCACTCATCCCTACCGTAGAACCCACGATAAAGGCTTCTTGAATGGGCGTATTAAACACCCGATTGTCCCCAAACTTTTGTGCTAAAGTCGCCGCTTCACGAAACACGCCTCCCAGCCTTCCTCCAACATCTTGACCATACAACAAACACTCTTTGTGTTTTGCCATCAATTCCTCTATTGCAAATAAGGCGCAATCTACCATCACAACTCTTTCGGCATCTTTTGGAGAACGTTCTCCTACCTCTTCAGTGATGGATGTTGGGGCAAAATCGTGCGTAAATAAATCTTCTGGTTTTGGGTCTTCCGCTTTTATTGCTTTTTCAAAATCGGAGCGAACTTTAGCAATACATTCATTTTCTATTTGCTGAATTTCGCTTTTAGTATATCCATATTCCTCCATCAGCTTTTGCATTTTCGGATACGGATCTTGAGTGCGAGCTTCTTCCAAATCGTCTCGATACCACTCCATACGAACCCCCGATGTATGGTGATTTAACAAAGGAACCTTTGCATGGACCAAATAAGGACGTCTTTCTTTACGTATAATTTCAATGACTTTTTGAATAGTTTGGTAGCTTTCTTCAAAATTGGTTCCGTCGATGGAAATTGCTTCGAGTCCGTGAAACCCCTTGGCATATTCAAAAGCATTTTGCGCACGAGTTTCTTCGGCATTTGCTGAAATATCCCAACCGTTATCCTGCACTAAATATAATACAGGAAGTTGCTTTAAAGCCGCCATTTGAAAAGCTTCGGCAATCTCTCCTTCGGTAACAGAAGCATCTCCTAACGAACAAACTACTACCGGTTTTTCATCCAGATTACACAACCCTTCTGCTTCCTTATACCAAAATCCCAATCCTACCCCTGTTGCAGGAATGGCTTGCATTCCTGTGGCTGAACTTTGATGTGGTATTTTTGGTTTATCATCCTCTTTTAAACTGGGGTGCGAATAATAGGTTCTTCCACCGGAAAAAGGATCGTCTCGCTTGGCTAATACCTGAAGCATTAAATCGTAGGGTTGCATCCCAATAGCTAACAACATGGAATCATCTCGATAGTAGGGAAAAGCATAATCCTGAGGTTTCAATTGCATTCCTACAGCCGTTTGTATCACCTCATGACCGCGTGATGTGGCGTGAACATATTTGGATACCGCCTTAAAGTTTTCTTCATACAAAAACGTCATGGCTTTGGCGGTGCAAAGGTTGGCAAACGCTCTAACCAAGGTTTCTTTATTTACTTTTGAATTCTTCAAATTTATTTTTTCTTCCTTTATCATATAGCCCTATTCCCATCAAACTGTTCCATCTCATCGGCGATTCTTCGTAAAAACGAACCTGCCAGATATCCATCTACAATTCTGTGATCGAACGAAAGTGACAGATACATCATACTTCTAATTTCAATCACATCGCCTTCTGGTTTTTCGATAACTTCAGCCCTTTTCTTTATAATTCCCGTAGCTAAAATGGCAGCTTCCGGCTGATTGATAATAGGTGTCCCCATGAGACTCCCAAAAGTTCCCACATTACTTATGGTGAACGTGGAGCCTTTGGTTTCATCAGCAGATAATTTTCCATCCCGCGCTTTCGAAGCCAAATCATTGGTAGTTATGGCTAATTCGGCTAACGATTTTTTATCCGCATTCCGCACAACGGGAACAATTAAATTCCCTGAGGGCAATGCTGTCGCCATTCCAATATGGATAGCTTCCTTTACAATGATGTTTTTTCCATCCAACGAGGAATTAATCATTGGGTAATCTTTAATTGCTTTTGCAACACATTCTATAAATAAAGGTGTAAATGTGAGCTTTTCATGGTATTTTTTTTGAAAATCTACTTTCACTTTATTTCTCCAATTCACCATCTCTGTAAGGTCTGCTTCTACATACGCCGTTACATGTGGGGAAGTATGCTTACTGAACACCATATGGTCTGCAATCATTTGTCGCATACGGTCCATCTCTACAATCTTTCCTTTGCCTTTGTCAAATTGTAAATCGGGAATTTTAAATCCGTTAGTTTCTGAAACGGGTTGTGCAAATTTGAAGGGTCTTCCATCGGCAATATAATGCATCACATCACTCTTCCGAAGTCTGCCTTCATTTCCGGTTGCCGGAATGCGGGCCAATTCCTCAAAACTAATATGGTGTTGTTTTGCAATACTTTCCACCAAAGGTGAAATAAATACATTGTCATTTACTTGAAATGCCTTTGTAATATTTTGAGGCTTTTCTTTTTTTGTAGCTGAAACAGATTCAGCTTGCTTCTTAGTTTTTTGAGACGTCTCGACTGCACTTCGACTAAGCTCAGTGCCCACGCTCGATGGGGCCGTTTTTTTCTTTTCTAATGGTTTTCCATCACTGTCTATAATAGCAATAGGAGCTCCTATTTCAATCACTGCATTGGGTTCATACAACAATTCCACAATAGTCCCTGAAAGGGTCGAGGGCACTTCGCTATCTACCTTATCGGTGGCAACTTCCAGCAAAATTTCATCCACTTCAATAGTATCGCCTTCAGCTTTATTCCATTTAATGATGGTAGCTTCGGTAATACTTTCACCTAAGCGTGGCATTTTGAATTCGATGTGTGGCATCAGTTTCTTTTATATTCTTGTAATGTTTTATAAAAATCTTCTTGTTTGGGTCTCTGCTTCGGAATTTCTCGCAAGGGTGCTACTTCTTTCAATGTTTCAAAGCAATCCTTGGGTAATTGCTGATACAATTTGGTTCCAGCGGTTTTCCAAGCTATCATGTCATCGGTAACTTCTTTAATAGCTTTCGCAGGATTACCAACAATCAATTGTCTTGCTTTAAAAACAGTTTCGGCTTTAACAAAACTCAAGGCACCTACAATACATTCATCGCCTATGATCGCATCATCCATTATCACGCTATTCATTCCTATTAAACAGTTGCGTCCTAAATTAGCCCCGTGAATCACGGCTCCGTGTCCAACGTGAGCACTTTCCTTTAAGACGATACTTTTACCGGGAAACATATGTACCGTACAATTTTCCTGCACATTAACTCCATCTTCCAGAATAATTTCTCCCCAATCACCGCGAATGGCAGCCCCCGGACCTATATAGCAATTTTTCCCAATAATCACGTTACCGGTAACCGCAGCCAAAGGATGCACAAAACTGGATTCGTGAACTACGGGAATATGTCCTTTAAAAGTGTAAATCATATTATTCTTTATGGAATAGTTTTACCGTTTGATCGATCCAATCTTCGTTTAGATTTAATTCTATATCCACAGGAATACCTACTCCTTCATAGGCTAGAAACTCTGAAAAGTTCATGTCGGTTACTTTGTAATAATAGTTGCCGGAAGGTAATACCACCCGATTTCCATAATTACTTCCATAACTTAATATCCCGGAGGAAGAGTGCCCTAATACCTTCACATTTTTTGAGAATCGCATACGTTGGGTAGTAATTTCGGCATTGCTGGCTGTTTTAATATTTACCAAAATATAAATTTTCCCCTCTTTAAATTC
This sequence comes from Flavobacteriaceae bacterium, assembly GCA_041392205.1. Lineage (GTDB taxonomy): Bacteria > Bacteroidota > Bacteroidia > Flavobacteriales > Flavobacteriaceae > Halomarinibacterium. Next base: position 121,843 of record JAWKMO010000005.1, read on the forward strand.
TTTTTCTATAAATTTTTGGAAAGGCTTAGACACTTTATCTCCCCCACCAGAATTATTCCTAAGATCTAAGATGAGGTTCTTTTCCATCTTCAAATTCTTCAAGTCATTTAAAAAAAAGCTGCCTCATTTCTATTAGAATCCTGCATCCCAAAAGAGCCCAACCGAATGTATGAAATACCCTCTTTAATTTTTTTGTACTCAAATGATTTGGAGGTGTCATCCAAATTAAAATAATCTTTTGCAATGTATCCTTCTTCCAGTTTAACTGTATTAATCTTCCATCTACAAATTTTTCATTAGAAATAGCAAGCCATCTTTTATCTTTAAAATGTGCGTGATGATAGTAATAATTACCTTTTGAGGAAGGGTGTAAACGAAACACTAATTGACCCTTCTCCCAAATTGGAAAAGGAGCTTTTAATACAATTCCGTCATAATATGTTTGCCCCTTAGGTTGAAAAACGCCAACCTTAAACCCATCTTTATAATATATACCTTCCAATTGATGGAAAGGAGCATTACTTAGCCTCCTTTCTAGGGAATCTAGTGCTATAGAAGTTTTAGGAAAGTTTAAAAATTCATCTGAAGTGAGATAGGCATTAATGGTTGTTTCTTCTGAAAAATTTTCGGAAGAAAGCAATTTTGGAACAGACCGTAATCTAAAATGCTCATCATCGATTAAGTAGGACAGTTGATTTAATAAGGCAAAACAATCGAATTCCGTTTCCTTGCAAGAAATTTTATTTTTTAAATCGGAGTATTTTACATCAAAATCTTCTTTACGCTTTCCCTTTATTTGATCTTTATAGGAAACTGTTTTTTGAATTTCTGAATAATAATATTCCAAATCTGCTTTACAAAAGCAGTCGTTTTGAGAAATTGCATTTTGTAGGGTGAATTGCAAAATAAAAAAGAAGCCTATTGTATTCAGTTTTACGATCATCCCTTATACTTTTTCAATGTTTCTTTGGTAAATTCTGAAAGCACCAATCTTCCGGAAATCGCAGCTCTTTCAGCTAATAGTGTATCCCAATCTTCGGTTCCTTTCCAAAACATGGTTTTCATTTCGGCCATCGCTTCCGGATTGTAGTTACAAAGGTTCTCTGCAAATTTTTGAACCGCTTCATCCAATTCGTCTAAAGTATCAAACACCTGATTGAACAACCCCTTTTGCAAGGCCCAATCGGCGGAGTAAAACGTATTCGCATCAATCGCTATTTGGCTCATTCCACTTACACCCAACTTACGTTGCACTGCAGGACCCACCACAAAGGGGCCAATACCTACATTTAATTCACTTAATTTAATGGAGGCAAACTTAGTGGCCATACAAAAATCTGTGGCAGAAGCTAGTCCAACACCTCCTCCAACGGTCTTTCCTTGTATACGCCCAATAATAAACTTGGGGCACTTACGCATGGCATTGATAACGTTGGCAAAACCACTAAAAAATACTTTTCCTGCTTCTGGATTAGTAATGCTAATTAATTCTTTAAAACTGGCTCCTGCACAAAAAGTTCGTTCGCCACCACTTTTTAAAATAAGGACTTTTACCTCATCGTTTTGACTTGCATGGTTGATATTATCTACTAGAGAAGCTAATAAATCTCCTGGCAGACTGTTGTGTTCCGGATGGTAAAATTCTATGGTGGCAATCCCATTGTAGGAATGTTGTTTTACATAAGGTGTTGTCATATTTTTTATATTTTCAATTCCAGAAAAAGACCATCCCGCCTTTCAGGCACCCCTCCTCAATAAGGAGGGGAAATTTTTTATACTAAATTAAATTGTTCAAAATGGTGATTTAAATGTTTTCGTTCTAGTAAATACCATTCAAATTTATTGAGTTCTCCAAAGACTACATTCTTCGTTTTAGCCTCCGGATGTTCTTTAAAATACTGAAGATAGGCCTCTCTGGCTTCCCTCAATTTTTGCTTTGCTGAAGTTAAATCGGGGTGCTTTAATTCCTTCATATTTGATTTTTCACGGAGTGGAAAATCATACTCCCTAGGCATTTTATCGTAGTTGTATAAAGTCGCATGTACTTTTTCCAATATTTTTTCGGGAGTAGCGATTTCAAAATCCTGAATTTCTCCTGAAGCAATTCGGTACGTATATTCCAAATGTTCTACCATTTGTTGAGGTGTTAAACCTCCCCATTGTGGTTTGGAATCTTCGGAAAGTTTTGAAAGACATTGCTCAATTTTTGAAGTAGTCATTTCCGCGAAAACAGTTTGCTTTTTCTGTACCATCGTTAACACCGTAACAATGGCTACCAATTCATCATCGGCGTCAAACACTTCGCCGTACCATTTTACAATTCCGGAGGGCAATTCGGTTCCGCGTTGTTCACGATCTATTTTCTGTTTGCATGTTAACCGAACATAAATGGTGTCGTTGTGATAAATAGGGCGAAGGAATCTGCAATCCTCTAAGCCATAATTCGCTGCTACCGGTCCTTTATTGGGATACACAAACAACCCGGCGGCGGCGGCCAAAATAAAGTACCCGTGTGCCGTACGCTTTTCGAAAATACTTCCGTCTAGAGAAGTGATATCGGTATGCGCATAAAAATGATCCCACGTAAGATTGGCGAAGTTTACAATATCGCTATCGGTAATGGTACGTTTATGCGTTTGAAGCGACATGCCCGGTTCAATATCTTCCCAATGGTATTGAAAGGGATGTTGTTCGGTTTCTTTATAGGCTCCTTTGGGTTGGTAAATGCCTGTCACTTCAGTTAAGGTGGTAGGGGTGCCTTGCACGGCACAACGCTGTAAATAATGCTTAATACCTCGCATTCCTCCCATTTCTTCGCCACCTCCGGCACGACCGGGCCCGCCATGAATTAAAGTGGGTAGCGGGGATCCATGACCGGTACTTTGTTGGGCATTTTCACGGTTTAAAATAAGGATTCTTCCATGATGCGATGCGGCATTTACAGTGTATTCTTTTGCGATAGCGTCATTATAAGTTACAATAGAAGAAACTAATGAACCTTTCCCCATATGCGAAAGCTGAATGGCCTCATCTAAGTTTTTATAAGGCATTAAGGTACTTACGGGTCCAAAAGCCTCCGTAATATGTGCCGCTTCATTTTTGAAGGGTTTGTCTTCCCTAAGTAATATGGGTTTCAAAAATGCTCCTTTGGAAGCATCGGCTCCCAGCGTTTCCACCTCATCAAGATTTCCATAGACAATGTTGGCAGTTTTGGCAATTTTCTGAATTTGTTCCTTAACCGATTCACATTGTTTTTTGTCTACCATAGCCCCCATACGAACTTCTTTTAAACGGGGGTCACCTATGGTGACTTTATCCAATTCTTTTCCAAGAGCTATTTGAACGTCCTCCATTAGTTTTTCAGGAACTAGAATTCGACGGATGGCGGTACATTTCTGGCCTGCTTTAACGGTCATTTCCTTTCGAACTTCTTTGATAAACAAATCGAATTCGGGGGTTCCGGGCACTGCATCTTCTCCCAAAATAGAAGCATTCAAGCTATCGGCTTCCATGGTAAATGGCACCGATTCTTCAATGAGTTGCGGATGATTTTTAAGTAACCTACCCGTGCTTGCCGAACCTGTAAAAGTCACCACGTCTTGCGATTGCACGGTATCTAAAATAGTTTTAGCCGTACCACTAATAAGTTGAAGCGCTCCTTCAGGTAGAATTCCCGAAGCAATAATTTCTTTTACAACCGCTTCGGTTAAATAAGCCGTTTGCGGAGCAGGTAATACTACAGCCGGCATGCCTGCCATCCAGTTTACGGCACACTTTTCCAGCATTCCCCAAACCGGGAAATTGTAGGCATTAATATGAACCGCAACTCCCCGTCGAGGCACCATAATGTGATGCGCCATAAAGCGGCCGCCACGTGATAAGTCGACAGGATCTCCTTCTACATGATACGGCTGATTGGGGAATAATTTACGAAGGGAAGCATTGGCAAATAAATTACCGAAACCACCTTCAATATCAATCCAACTGTCAATTTTAGTTGCTCCCGTACGGTAACTCAATTCGTAAAAAGCATCTTTGCGTTTGGTGAGATACATTGCTAGTTTTTTCAGCATCAAGCCACGCTCTTGAAACGTCATTTTACGCAGTGTTTCTCCTTTATCTCTTCCATATTGAAGAATAGAAGGAATATCTAGCCCATCGGTTGTTATATTGGTAAAATGCTCTCCTGTAACGGAATCCAGAATTGGTGTTCCGTCTCCATCACCATTCCTCCAATTTCCTAAGATATAATGTTGTGTTTTTGTCATATTCATCTATTGCGACCTCTCGACTGCACTTCGACTAAGCTCAGTGACCACGCTCGAGGTGACTTCATAATAATTGTACATTTTCAATAACCATGGCATAGCCTTGTCCCACACCCACACACATAGTGATTAATGCATATTTTTTGTTTTGTTGCTGTAATTCTAATGCTGCGGAATAGGCAATACGAGCTCCCGTAACTCCCAGAGGGTGTCCAATGGCTATCGAGCCCCCATTAGGATTAATACGTGAATCATCATCTTGTAACCCCCATTCTCGAATACACGCTAATGCTTGCGAGGCAAAGGCTTCATTTAACTCAATCACATCCATATCCTCCATTGTTAAACCAGCTTTCGCAAGGGCTTTATTACTCGCTTCTACGGGGCCAATTCCCATAATTCTGGGTTCTACACCTACCACAGCCGAACTAACAATCCGAGCGATAGGTTTTAAATGGTATTTTTTTACGGCATCTTCGGAAGCGATGATGGTGGCAGCGGCGCCATCATTTAGTCCCGAACTGTTTCCCGCTGTCACACTTCCCTCTTTCTTAAAAGCTGGACGTAATTTTGCTAATATTTCTTTAGTGGTGGTTGGCTTAATAAATTCATCTTCGGAAAAGATAATGGGGTCATTTTTACGTTGCGGAATTTCCACTGAAACAATTTCTTTTGACAATCGGCCCGATTGTTGCGCTTTGACAGCCTTCATTTGACTCCAAAATGCAAACGCATCTTGGTCTTCCCGAGAGATATTATATTTATCCACAAGGTTTTCAGCGGTGTTTCCCATTCCATCAGTACCATACAACTCATGCATTTTCTGATTGACAAAGCGCCATCCAAAGCTAGAGTCATACATTTTAGCATCGGTTCCGAAGGCTGAAGAAGCTTTTGCAATCACATACGGTCCACGCGTCATATTTTCTACTCCCCCCGCAATAAATACATCGCCATCGCCGGCTTTTATCGCCCTATTGGCATGAATCATAGCCGAAAGTCCGCTGCTGCACAGTCTGTTGACTGTTTCACCGGGCACGGTGACTGGCAGTCCTGCCAGCAGCAGTGCCATACGAGCCACATTTCTATTGTCTTCCCCTGCTTGATTAGCACAGCCTAAAATGACATCGTCAAAGGCTTCTTTAGGAATATTAGGATTACGTTTTACAATTTCAGCAATGACTAATGCTGCTAAATCATCTGTACGGATGGCACTTAAGGTCCCTTGATAACTACCAATGGGTGTTCTAATGCCATCTATGATATATGCTTGTTTCATATCTATTCTTCCCAGTCTTTTTGTGTTCTATAAACAACTCCTTTAAATAAAGCGACGAGTTCTTCTCCTCTTTTTACCTCAATTACATTAAATCCAAGTTTATTATTTACTTTTTCAATCACACTTTCTGCTACTAGAACATCGCCTTCTTCTAGAGCTTCAATATGGTTTATGGAGGTTTCGATGGACACAGCATATTTTCCATGGGTATTGGCCGCAAACCCGAAAGCGGTATCTGCTAAAGAATAACTAATTCCGCCATGCGCTTTATACATACTATTCAACATGTCTTTACGAACCGTCATCCCCACTTTGCATCGTCCAATTTCACATTCCAATATTTCAATCCCCAGCCATTGGCTAAAGGCATCTTGTGAAAGCATTTTGTATGGGATTTTCTCTGCTTTCATTTAAAAGAAGGTTTTATTCTCTATATTCATTTTCCTAAGCAAAGGCGAACATCGATAGCGGTCTTCACGATAGATTTCATACAATGCATCCATTTGTTGAACACACCAATCGATTCCTTTTTCATCTGCCCAAGCTAACAACCCTTTAGGATAATTCACTCCTTTTGTCATAGCATAATCAATATCTTGCGCAGAAGCAATATTCCAAAACAATGCATCGGCGGCTTCGTTAATAAGCATGGCTAAAATTCGGTTAAAGATGGTTTTAGAAAGAGACGTCTCGACTGTGCCCGACGAGACAGTTTCAATTTCTTCTTTCTTCCCATTTTGGTCATAATAGTAATACCCTTTACCCGACTTTCTGCCCAACCAACCTGCTTCGCTGTAGCGTTTTTGAGTAAAGGAAGGTTTATAGCGAGGATCGTAATAAAAAGCTTCAAAAACAGATTCGGTGACCGTATAATTTACATCGTTCCCAATAAAATCCATCAGTTCGAAAGGGCCCATTTTAAATCCGCCCAGTTCTTTCATCGCCAAATCAATTTCAGAAAAAGATGCCATTCCTTCTTCATAGATTCTAAGCGCTTCTCCATAAAAAGGGCGTGCGACACGGTTCACGATAAAGCCTGGGGTATCTTTAGCAATGGCCACTGTTTTCCTCCAACTTTTAATGGTTTCTGAAACCATTTTTAATATTTCATTTGAAGTTTGAATGGCAGGAATTACCTCCACTAATGCCATTAAAGGCGCAGGATTAAAAAAATGTATTCCGATGCATCGTTCTGAATTTTCCAAAGCCGAAGCAATAGAGGCAATAGATAATGAGGATGTGTTTGAAGCAATAATACAGTCGCCAGAAACGTAACCTTCTAACTCTTGAAAGACTTTTTGTTTTATCTCCAAATTTTCGACAATGGCTTCAATGACTAATTGTGAGTCTGCTAATTCCTTTAAAGAACTAACATACCGAATATTATTTTGAATACTGCTTTTCTCGATTTTATCCATTTTCCCCTTTTCTACCAATCGAGTTAAAATTTTATCTAGGGTGGCTTTTGCATTAGTAAGTGCGTCCTTATTTAAATCGAATATTTTAACAATACACCCAGCCGTGGATGCCACTTGTGCAATCCCAGACCCCATAGTCCCTGCTCCTATAACTCCCATTCTTTTGATTGGAGATTGCTGATTGCTGATTGTTGAATTTTGATTTGTCATCTATTGAATTAAGATTTTAATTTATTGGATGCTGTTTTAATACTTACAACAAAAATTGAGATAAGTTCATCATTTTCTTGAATTAATTTTTTAATCATTTCTTTATTTGAAATTAATTCTGCTCCTTTTGGAATCTTGAAATTCACCAAACACTCTCTTAACTCTTTCAATGAAATTTTCATTTTGTGCAAAAAATCTTTAGTAGACTCACCACTTCTAGCCTCTCCATAATTTAAAGCAGCTGAAGTTGCTGACCGAATTAATTGTTTTGCCAAATGCTCTGAAGCAATAGATTTTTCGATTATTTTACACAAAGCAATGACATTTACTGAAAATTCTATGAGTCTATTTTCTAAATCATTAGGTTTCATATTTCCAAAACTCTTAAATCTCCAATCGTTATTCGTTAATCTACTTCTAATTTCCTTTAAAATTAGGGGTTCTTTTTTCTACAAAGGCAGCTACCCCTTCGGCATAATCGTCACTTTGGGCGGCTTCTATTTGTAATTTTCCTTCTCTATCTAATTGCATTTCTAATGTGTTGGTCATCGACTCATTTAGCAATCGTTTAGTCATTCCTAAGGCTTTTGTGGGCATTTTTGAAAGGGTAATTGCTATTTTCTGAACTTCATTTTCAAAATCTTCCGAAGAAACTACTTTATAGACCATTCCTAATCTTTCAGCATCTAATGCTGAAACTATATCTCCAAGCATCATGAATGCAGAGGCTTTCTGAAAGCCAATCAGTCGAGGTAAAAAGAAGGTTCCACCACTATCAGGAATTAATCCAATTTTACTAAATGCCTGTATAAAACTCGCCTGTTCGGAAGCGATAACCACATCACAAGCTAACGCAATATTCGCTCCTGCACCTGCTGCTACTCCGTTAACAGCGGCAATGATGGGTTTTTCAATGGTTCTAATTCTTGAAACGATAGGGTTATAGTGCTCTTCCAGTATTTTTTTGAAACCGGGATTTAAGTCGGGCGATGTGACTTCTTTTAAATCCTGTCCTGCACAAAACGCTTTTCCGTTACCTGTAATGACGATGGCTCTGACTTCTGAATTTACCTCACAAGCGTCTAATTCATTTTGTAAAAGCAAGGCCATTTCGCGATTGAAACTGTTAAAGACTTCCGGTCTATTCAAATGGATCCAAGCAGTATTATTTTCAATTTTTGTAGTTATACTTTTCATTGTTTATTTTAAACATTTAAAATAGTCAAAAGGTTCGTGACAATCATCGCATTTAAATAAAGCTTTACAGGCGGTGGAACCAAACTGACTTATCAAATGGGTTTGTGTGCTTCCACATTGCGGGCACTTTACTAACTTTTGATTTCCCAACAAGGCGTCTTTATCTTTTGTTTCAGAGAGCGGTCGTGCAATACCATAAGCTTCCATTTTCTGGAGTCCTTCTTCGCTAATCCAATCGGTACTCCAAGCGGGTGAAAGTACGAGTTCCACCGCTGCTTTTTTCCCTATGGCAGAAAATGCCTTTTTTAAATCATCACCAATCATATCCATTGCCGGGCAACCCGAATAGGTAGGCGTCAATTTTATCTTTACAATTCCATCTTCCTCAATGGCTTCTCGAATAACCCCTAAATCCAACACCGAAAGCACTGGGATTTCAGGATCGGAAACTTTTTCCAGAATAGGAATTAAGTGTTTTTCGATATGTGTTTTTTCAATAGTTGTCATTCTTAAACATCCCACCCCTAACCCCTCCCTTCAAAGGGAGGGGAAAGCGTCGTTTTACCAATTCATATTTGGATAGGTTCGTTGCATGTATTGTAAATCGGCTAAAAGATAGCCCATGTGCTCGGTATGGATTCCTTGCTTTCCTCCTTTTTGAAAGTAAGTTTTTTCAGGAATGGCAAGTGTTGCTTCTTTTAATAAATCTGAAACTTCGGTATAGTAGTTTTCTTTTACTTCTGAAAGATGTACTCCAATTCCAGCTTTTACAGCTAAATCATCTGTTTCTGTCATTTCAAAAAGCTCATTGGTATACTGCCACAAACTATCAATTGCTTCTTGCATTTTTTGGTTGCTTTCTTCAGTTCCATCACCTAGTCGTTTAACCCAATCACCTGAAAAACGTTTATGATAACCAACTTCCTTGATAGCTTTTTTTGCAATTGCAGAAAGTGTTTCATCCTTACTTTGCTGAAGTTTTTCAATAAATAAATAGTTAAAGACATCGAATAAATATTGCCGTGCAATAACAAATCCGAAATGGGTATTGGGCTGCTCTACAAGGAGTACATTTTTATATTCACGTTCTTTTCGCAAATAAGCGACATCATCTTCTGTTTTGTGAATATCTGAAAGTTTTGCAGCATATTGATAATAGCTTCGGGTTTGTCCAAACAAATCCAAAGCAATGTTGGTTAATGCGATGTCGGTTTCCAAATTGGGCCCGTGACCACAAAGCTCTCCTAATCGCTGACCAAGAATTAGATTATTGTCTGCAATTCCTAAAATGTAATTGTATAAACTTTGGTTATCCATTACATATGTTTTACTTCGTCCGGTAAATTATAAAAGGTAGGATGGCGATACACCTTATCTTTTGCAGGTTCAAAAAGTTCGCCATTATCAGCTGGGTTGGATGCCGTAATATATTTACTTTCCACTACCCAAATGCTTACACCTTCGTTACGACGCGTATACACATCGCGAGCATTTTCTAATGCCATTTCTGCATCGGCAGCGTGGAGGCTTCCAAAATGGCGGTGTTCCAGTCCGTTTTTACTTCGTACAAATACTTCCCAAAGGGGCCAATTTTTTTTCATTGGATATTTTTTTTAGACCCAAGACCGCTTCGCTTCAAGAAACACGACAAAAGATATTTTGTCTTGATTCTTGATTCTTTGATCTTGTTTTTTTTTTAAATCGCTCTCTTTAATTTTTTCTCTTCTTGTTTTTCGGCATACGCCATCGCTGCATCCCTTACCCAAGCACCCTTTTCCCAAGCCTCTACACGAGCATTCATTCGCTCTTTATTGCAAGGGCCGTGTCCTTTAACTACTTGCCAAAATTCGTCCCAATCAATTTCCCCAAAGTCATAATGCCCCGTTTCTTCATTCCACTTTAAGTCGGGATCTGGAACAGTAATGCCCAAAATAGCTGCTTGCGGAACCGTTTGATCAATAAACTGCTGACGTAATTCGTCATTCGATTTCCGCTTCAGCTTCCATTTCATACTTTGCGCTGTATGAATACTTTCAGCATCCGTAGGACCCAACATCATTAAACTGGGCCACCACCACCTATTTAGAGCGTCTTGCGCCATAGCTTTTTGTTCTTCAGTTCCTCGACAAAGGGTAAGCATAATTTCGAATCCCTGACGCTGATGAAAACTTTCTTCTTTACAAACCCGCACCATCGCTCTCGCATAAGGACCAAAAGAGGTATTGCACAACGGCACTTGGTTGATAATAGCGGCACCGTCCACCAACCAGCCAATGGCTCCAATATCTGCCCATGTGATAGTAGGATAATTAAAAATGGAAGAATATTTCGCTTTTCCAGAATGTAACTGCTCGTATAATTCATCACGAGAAATCCCTAAAGTTTCACAAGCCGAATAGAGATACAATCCGTGACCCGCTTCGTCCTGCACTTTTGCTAACAAAGCGGCTTTTCTTCGTAATGAAGGAGCTCGGGTGATCCAGTTTCCTTCGGGAAGCATCCCTACAATTTCAGAATGGGCATGTTGTGAAATTTGACGTATGTGCGTTTGCCGATACTTCTCTGGCATCCAATCTTTGGGTTCAATCTTTTCATCACGTGCTATGCGTGCTTCAAAGATTTGTTCGAGATTTTTTATTTCTTTTTCACTCATAATGATTCTTTTAAACGTCAAAATCAATTTTTACTTTTTCAGAAAGAGGTACCGATTGACAACTCAGCACTAAATCCTGTCGTAATTCATCTTCTTCTAAGGCATAGTTTATTTTCATTTCTACTTTTCCCTCTATTATTTTACATTTACACGTGCTACACACGCCACCTTTACACGCAAAGGGCAAGTCTGCCCCAGCTCCTAATGCAGCATCCAAAAGATTATCATATTCATCAGTCATCGTAAAATGAAATTCTTTTCCACCATCCACAATGGTCACTTCCACCCCTTCCACTTTTTGCTGTGCCAATCGCTCGGCTCGTTTTATGTCTTCTTCCGAAAGACCTGTAACAAATAATTCAAAATGCACCAATTCCTTAGGTAAACCAGACTCAACTAAATAGGTACTTACAAACTGCACCATTTCTTCGGGGCCACATAGAAAAACTTCACTTGTATCGGGAATATCAATAAAAGTTTTGGTTAACACTTTCATTTTTTCATCATCCAAACGACCATTAAACAAGGCTATATCTCGTTGTTCTTTGGTTAAGAAATAATAAATTTCAAATCGACCAAAATACTGATTACGAAGCTGTTCCAATGCTTCTTTAAAGATAATGGTTTTTGCGGTCCTATTTACATAAAAAAGTTTGCAAGTAGCCTTTGGTTCTGCAGCTAAATGGGTTTTAATCATAGACAAAATGGGGGTTATTCCACTTCCAGCTGCAAAAAAGAGGTAGTTTTTTGAAGCATTTGGTTGTGTTTTTACACCAAACTGCCCACTGGGTGCCATTACCTCAAGAGTATCTCCTTTTTTAAGTGATTCGTTTACAAAATTCGAGAATACGCCCCCAGGAATTTGTTTAACCGCCACTTGCCACTTTCCTTCAAATGGGCTGGAACAAAGGCTATACGAGCGACGGATATCTTTCCCATCAATCATTGCTTTTAACGTAAGGTGTTGCCCTTGTTGAAAAGAAAATTCTTCTTTCAATTCCTCAGGAATATCGAAACCCAATACGGTAGTGTCTTTGGTTTCTTTATACACTTCCGATAATTTTATATTATGAAATGTTGCCATTTTCTAAAATTGAGTATACAAAACTAACGTTTGTTAGTTTGATTTGCAAGTTAAAACTTTCTAAACGATTCCTCTAATTAACACCGCCAACATATCCCGCTTTAAAAGGTTGACATCCAGTTTTCCTCTTTTTTGATACCATAAATACAAGGTTCGTAAAGTAGAAAGGATAGAAAATAAAATTACCTCGGGGTGTCTTGGCTGTAATTGGCCCTGCGAAATGCCTTCTTTTATAATGGTTCGGAAATTTTCTTCATAGGCTTCGCGCATTGCTACAAAATCGACAACATCCTTTTCCGACATATGCATCCAATCGTTATTTAAAGCGGCGAGTGCTTCCGATTGATTTACGGTGATATCGATATGCAATTCGATGAGTTTTTCAATTTTTTGAAGGGGTGCATTCTTCATTTTCAGAATAGCGTCCATTCCGGAAGTAAATTCTTTCGCCAAATCAAGTATCAAAATGGAAAGAATCTCCTGTTTTCCCTCAATGTGATTATATAAACTTGCTGCCTTTATCCCCATTGCCTGCGCTATATCGCGCATAGTCACAGCACTATAACCCTTTTCTTTAAAAAGTTGGGAAGCTTTGGCAATAATTTCGGCTTTTCGGGAAGTGGTTTGCATAGATACTGCAAGATACTAAAAGAGAAAACTTCTTTTAAAAAAACCACGACCAATTAGTTTACAAAATGTTTCCTTCCTATTTTTGAACTCTATGACAACTGGATTCGAAAGCAACGAACTTATCGATCGACTGCCACCGCATTTAAAGCAGTACATCAAGCCACAAAACTATGAGCAATACACGCCTATTAATAAGGCGGTGTGGCGTTTTGTAATGCGCAAAAATGTGGATTATTTAAGTAAAGTGGCTCACGAAAGTTATGTGGAAGGTTTAAAAAAGACCGGAATTTCCATTAATGAAATTCCATCCATGTACGGCATGAACCGTATTCTAAAAGAAATTGGCTGGGCAGCCGTAGCAGTGGACGGGTTTATTCCGCCCAATGCTTTTATGGAATTTCAGGCGTATAAAATTTTGGTGATTGCTAGCGATATTCGCCAGCTAGAAAACATTGAATACACTCCTGCTCCCGACATTATCCATGAAGGCGCTGGACACGCACCCATTATTGCAAGTCCCGATTATGCCGAATATTTACGCCGATTTGGAGAAATAGGTGCCAAGGCTATTTCTAGTGCACACGATATAGAAATGTATGAAGCCGTTCGGGAACTTTCTATTTTGAAGGAAGCCGAAGGTACTCCACAAAATAAAATTGATGCCGCCGAAGCAAAAGTGCTTCAGCTTCAGGAAAAAGAAGTAGAACCTAGCGAAATTTCCCTTATTCGGAATTTGCATTGGTGGACCGTGGAATATGGTATGGTGGGAACGGTGGAACATCCAAAAATTTACGGCGCCGGATTGCTTTCTTCCATTGGGGAAAGTGAATGGTGTATGAAAGAGGAAGTTGAAAAAATACCCTATTCTATTGATGCGGCTTATCAAGATTTTGATATTACCAAACCACAACCACAATTGTTTGTAACCCCGGATTTTGCCTATTTACAGGAAGTTTTAGAAGAGTTTGCCAATACCATGGCGGTTCGAAAAGGAGGTTGGCGCGGATTGAAAAAACTGATTGACTCCAAACAAATTGGCACCATTGAATTAAGCACAGGGCTGCAAATTAGCGGTGTTTTTACAAAAATGATTCAGAATGATGATAATGAAGTAGTCTATTTTGAAACCGAAGGTGAAACAGCACTCGCTTATCGTGAAAAAGAGATGATTGGTCACGGCGTAAGCCGACATAAAAAGGGGTTTCGATCCCCTTTAGGGAAATTGAAAGGCATTAACCTTTCCATTGAAAATATGGGGCCTCGCGACCTTCAAGCCTATAATTTTTACGACGGAAAACCCATCTCTTTTGAGTTTGAAAGCGGCATCACCGTGGAAGGAATGAACGTAACCGGTATGCGAAACCTCAATGGAAAATTGATGCTCATTCAGTTTACGGAATGTTGGGTAAAATATAAAAATGAAGTGTTATTTTCACCTCAAATGGGCGATTTTGATATGGCCGTGGGAAAAGAAATTGTATCCGCATTTACAGGTCCCGCCGATTACCATTCGTTTGATTTGGTAACTCATAAGGCTAGCGAAGTAGAAACGGTTAAAGTTTTGCTTTCTGAAAAAGAAAAAATCCTGAACCAACTCTATCGACAAGTTCGAACCTACCGAGAAAGCAACTCACAAAACGAAGAATTTCTTTCTGGGATTTTTCAGATCCTAAAAAATAACTATCCAGAGGATTGGTTACTTTCTCTAGAAATCTATGAACTGGTTGCCCAAAGCAATGCCGAATTTTCACAGAAAGTTTTAGCATACTTAATCGACCTAAAAACTCGTAAAACAAAAATTGCCCATTTAATTAAAAGTGGGCTTTCTTTACTAAAAAATAAGTATTAATTTAAAAAGACCTCTCGACTGGGCTCGAGGTGACATTATGGGATTATTTAATTTTCTTTTCGGAAATAAAAACAAAAAGATTGAAGATTTTAAAAGTCGTGGCGCTATTATTTTAGATGTTCGTACCAAAGGAGAATACCAAGGAGGAGCCATTCCAGGTTCTAAAAACATTCCGCTGCAACAAGTTGCTTCAAAAATGAATGAAATTAAAAAATGGAACAAACCGGTTATTACGTGTTGTGCTAGCGGGATGCGAAGCGGTAGCGCTGCTGCAATACTTCGATCCAACGGTGTGGAAGTAATGAATGGCGGTGGTTGGTATAGTTTGAGTCAGAAACTTTAAATTTTGGAGATTTTACGCAATCAATATGATTTTATTGCTTCTTCAAGAGAAGTACTTTTAGAGTATTGTGAAAGTATTTCGAAAGAGGATATTTTGTATAAGAATTCAAATTTCGGAAATGCTTCCATTCAATATTTATTACTTCATAATGCCAATTGTTACAAGTTTTGGATTCAATCTCAAGCACTGAAGCAAAATGTTGATTTTTTGGACTATGAAAAGGAATATACTTTTTCAGAAATTCGAGAAATTTATAAAACGGTCAATACCTTCATGAACGTATTTATGGAAACCGAATTTGACACTGAAATTCCTTATGAGATAAGAACAGACATAAAAGGGACTGCGTCCAAACTCAAATTATTTACACATGTGACCACCCACGAATTTCACCACAAAGGACAAATACTTTCTATGAGCAGGCATTTGGGATATACGCCTGTGGATACTGATATAATGCGTTAATTGAACAATTCTATTTATTTCTTTATTAGTTTTTGAATAAAAGTTTTATTATTTGAAGTAAGAACTTTTAAAAAATAAATAGAAGACTCGAGTTTAGAAATATCGATTGGTTCATTGACATTTAGGTTTTCTTTTAATAGTATTTTTTTCCCTTGAAGGTTAAAAATTTCTATTCTACTTAATTCAAATTTAGAGGAATTTGCTATAAAAAAACAATTTATTACTGGATTTGGATAAATACCAAAACTAGTAGCATTAAACTCATCAATATTTAATGGATCTTCAACTATCAGTTCAAAACCGCACTGACTTACATTTTCAAAATCATCTTCAGCTGAAATTTCCACAGTATAACTACCTATGGGAAGCATGGTTCCTTGAGATGGAGTTTGAGTTACTAATAAGCTTTGCGTACAATTATCGGTTGCTGTAATAATTCCTAAAGAATAAAAGTCTTCAACTTCATAAAACCCTCCTTTTGAAGCCAATACGGTAAATGCTGTGGGACAATTGACTGTAGGTGAAATGTCATCTATTACTACCACATTTGTAGTACAAGTGTCTGTATTACCAGAAGGATCTGTAACTGTTAATACTACCGTGTTTGAACCTATGTTACTACAATCAAAAGTTGAAATGTCGATAGATAAACTTACAACACCTGAATTATCGGTTGATCCATTATTTATAGCTTCTACGTCTATAGAGGCGAAACCATTTTCGTCGAGTGAAATACTAAATGAAGAAACACAATTTGCGATGGGAGGGGTTGTGTCAATTACCAGCGGCCCTAACCCAAATACAACATTATCAACATAATATGTATTTGTATTCTCATAGGCTAAAAAATTAATACCATCAAAACGATCAGCTGCGGCTGCATAATCTAATTCTCCTAAAAAAACTCCATTAATATTCCAATTGTATTTTTGGGTATCTAAATTTATTTGGACTCCTACAAAAAACCAATCATCATGAGGAAATGTGAATGGAAAATCTCCTAATAAAAAATTTTCATTATAGCCTTGCCCGGGAGATGCATTATCTTCATTAAAAAATAAGTGCCCAGCTGGTAATTGATTATGAGCAGCAGCATTGGGATTGGTATTTCCTTGCACTCCTAAATATGCAGATTGTCCAGAAGGGATATACATTAACCAACTAGCATTCCAAATTCCTGTTATTGCAACTCCTTCAAAATCAAGTATAATATCTTGTGCATTCGTACCTCCTTCTCCAACAAAAATAGATTTTGTTCCCGACGCCGAAATTTCATTAGTTACTATTGCATTTTCAAAGTTATTGTTACCATTCCATGTTGTCCATCTATTATTAAAAAGAGGACCTAACGGGTAGCTTTCTATAGTATCATTAAATTGAGAACTCACATTTAAGGAGTATAGAAAAATTAAACTTACAATTGAAAAATAGTTTTTATACATATTATAATAGTTTAATAATACCTAAATACGCTACAAAGTAAATTAAAAGGTTCATTTTAATTTAACATTTAGTATATAATCTTCATTTCAATAGTATTTTTTGAATTGAAATTTCAATTTACAACAAAACGGTAACTTTTAAATCCTTTGAGGTTAAGAGTTCAAAAGATTTTGAAAATGAAAAAGAGATACTAAAAGTATCTCCCTTCCAAAATAATGAATAAACAACCTAAAATTATATACTGAATCTTTGGTTAATTGCACCGATTTTGAAGAACCATCGGTAAACCACATTTTTTGAAGATACTCCCCGTTTTAGCAGCCATTTCTTTGGGAACATTGCCTTTATAATAACCCTCGGTGCCATCGAAAGTTACTTTGCCCCCATAACCCAAAAAGGGCATTGGAAATAGCAATAAAAAAAGAACAACTCACTCATGAAAATAAACACTTTATATTTTTAAAATTTTAATGATTTAAACTCACCGGAAAATCCTGCCCAAACCCAAAACTGGAAGGATACTGTGGGCTTCCTTTATACTTTTCAGAGATTTCGGGTACACGGCTTTCTAAATAGGCTTTTAACTCATTTACAGTAACACGTTTGTCACCACTATCGGCTTTTCCTGAAAGGGCTTCTAACAACGCATAGGTAAATACGCCGTGACCCAATTCGTCAAACTCGGTAGCAAATTGCTGGCTACCACTTGCTGTAAGCCAATGTGTTCCGGTACTTCGTGCCAATTGCGCAATGGCTTTTTCTTCCACAGCGCCACGTGCAGCGACCGTAGCTAAAGCACCTGCACTTTGGCAGGCATCCAAAATATACAACTGTTTTTGTGCTGCAATTCCGGAGGCAATTTGCTTCAATTCGGAAGCGGCAATTCCTTTTTGTTGCAAGGCACCGTCATCGCCATACAATTGGGTAACATCATTGGGTACTAGGAAAAATTCGGAAGTACCACTCATGACTCCGTGACCTGCATAATAAAATATAAATATATCTTGCGGATTTGCTATACTTGCTATTTCCGTAATTTTTGAAAGAATGTTATCTCTTATTGCTTCATTATTTTTAATAAAATACACATGTGTTTTTGAAGTGATATTCGTTAAGCCTTTTTCCAGACTTTCTTTAAATCCGGTAGCATCTGCTACAGCATAATTAAGATTGTATTTCGGATTTTGGTATTCATCTATCCCTACAATTAATAAATGTGCTTGGATGCCTTGTGGTTTAATAAGCGATTGCTGTTTTGGAAGGTAGTTTACATTCAATTTTTCGGGAACGCTTTCCGTTCCTTGTGAATTCACCGCTACGGCAGAAAACTCGTTAAGCCCTTCAATAAGCTGAACATCCAATTCTTTTTTATTAGGATTTTGGTCATCATCGTCCACAAAAAGGTTACGGGTGTTATTCCCCACCAATTTTCCGTTCTGATACAATCGTATTTCCTTCACTTTATCACCAGTATTAGCGGCTTCTAAAACAATCTTTCCGGTGCCGTTTTCAACTGTTATTTCTGAAACTGAATCATCGACAACATACAGGTTTCGGGAACCTTGTTTATAGGTTAATGAAAGACTTGGTGGCGGTGCCATGCTTTCTAGATTTACACTAGATTTGAAATCTTTTTCGGCTAAAATTTGATAGAGAAGTCGTGGTGTGTAAAATGTATTAAAAACACTTTCCAGCGGAATGGTTTTCTTGTTTTTTATAAAAGCGACTTTGTCCCAACCCTCTTGTGAGCCATCAAACAATCCTTCGGGCGTGTAAGCCACCCAGCTTTTATCTTCAAAAACATAGAGCCTTGCTAGTTCCTTTTGACTTACATACTCAATAAATTTAATTCCGCCAGATTCAGGGGTAGCAATAATGGTATTAGAAACAAAATCTCCTGAAAATTTTCCGTAGTTATTCATTTTGAAGGATTGTACCTTTTTACCTGTTGGAATATGGTACACTAAAACCCCAAGAGTAAATCCTGAAAGCAATAAATAATCTTCATTGGGCGAAAGATACCCGTCCATTTTTAGACCCTTAAAATCACCATCGAAGCTTTTTTTAACGGTTCCTGAGGCGGCATCTAAAATTTCAATTTTATTGATGGTAGAATTACAAACCAACAATTCTTTTCCTCCATTTATATGAAAAATAGCAAAATATTTTCCGTCTTTTACCCACTTTTCATTTTTCGCTCCAAAATCGAAATAATGCAATTTGTCATAAAAAACTTGATCGGCATGAATCTCTGCCGTGGTATAAGCCACGGCATTATTAAAAGGAGAAAGACTAAAAGAATTATCAAAAAAACCAACTTCGGTTCTCATAGGTTTATTGAAAATTTCAGCTTTTGTTTCGGTATTAATTACTCGTAATTCATTGGAAGAAAGGGTTGCCAATAATTTTGTATTCGGACTAAAGTCTGAATATCTTACCCCCTTATAATTTTCAATTAAATCTTCAAAACTATCCGCTTCTCCTCTTGTAAAAACTTTAATTGGATCTATGGTTTGGGTCACTGCAAAAACCTTGTTAGAAGAGGGATCCGGAATCATGGTTGCGGCACTAAAATCGTCTCTATAGTTGGTTTTATAGTGCGTAAGTTGCGTAACCTTAGGGTGAACCAAAAGCGAATAGGTATTTATTCCGTATTGTCCAGAAAATAATAACTCTACTCCCTCTCCATTTTGAACCGATACGAGTTGTGTAGGTTCCAGGACATTATTTCCATAAACTGCTAAAGGCGTATCATTAAAAATTTTATACCTCCCATAATGACCGTTATAAGTGAGTTGGGCATAAATAAAATCCTCGGCATCAATAATCCCATGAGCTAATTCGGTTTTAGAAAAGGACCCAATCACTTCTCCAGTATTGGCATCTAATTGCATTAAAGGAAGAAACGTAGTATGAATCCAGAATTTTTTACTGTCCTTAGTCAATGTAACGTCAAAAAGACTTGCCATTAAAATACCTTCATAGTCAATTTCAATAGGAAAAGATTGATTCCACAATACTTTTCTTGAGGCATCCAATCGCATAAAAACAGCTCTGTTGGCGTCCATGTCATAGATGGCTCTTAACACATCCCCGTTATCGAACATCGCTATGATATCGCTATTAATCTCTTTATATTCAGCAGTCTCTGTAGAGAAAAGATAATTATCTCCATAGTTTGAAGAAATAAATGCTCTTTTACCATCTGGGGTAAACCGGAAATAGTTTATTTCACCTTCTCCCGGAAAAGAAGGCATACTCGCCGCCTGAAATGTACCCGTACTTTCATCTAACGCATACATGGTGGTCATATAATTTTGATCTCGAGCAAATAGCACCAATCGACCTTTCCCTTGAAACTCAAGAAAATGGATGGCATAAATTCTCCCAAGTGGATAGTCTTTTATTTTTTCGAAAGTTTCTGTGCTAAAAACAGAGATGGTATTATTTGCTAAAATATACGCTTTGCCTTCGGCTTCATTAATTTCTATAGCTGTAATTGAATTTGTAAAATCTAAAGTTTTGTAAAGCAGCCCCGTTTTTTCATCCCAAAACTTTAGGGTTTTATCCATATACCCATAGGTTATTAAAATACCTCTTTTGGCATCGAGTGCCGATTGCGATATAGACTCAGAATGATTGCTTTGCACGACAAATTCTTGCTGTGCCTGCAAAGCAAACACCATCAAAAAACTAATGCATAAATATATTTTTTTCATAATTAATTATGAGTTAGCTCAATCATTAAAGGAACAACATACCCTTGAGCTCCTTCCTTTACTTTAAAGCCTGGTGTTCCAGAAGCATACTCAACCATACTCTTATCGATAAGCACTGCTCCTAATGCTGATTTTATTTTGGAAGTTAATGAACCTTCGGTATTTTGCATTTTTTCTAGTAATTCTTTCTCATCTAATTTTTGCTGACTGAAAAGTATTAGTAAATAATCGGTCCCGGGATTATTATCCATTCGTATTACTTTCTTTTCGCTTGGGAAAGCCAATTCAGAGTTTGCCCCAATGAGCGGAGACATACCGTCCTCAAAGGGCAATATTTTATTAATTTTTTGGGTTAAATCGGTAGCAAAAGCATAAATATAGCCTTCATTTACATTATTCAAATAAAATCTAAAACGAGTTCCTGAAGCATAGCTTTCTTTCATTCTATATGCTACCAAATCTTCCCCTTCTACATCATCATCAACAAAGAGATTTCGAGTTGAAACTCGTGTCACCTCCATAGCTATTCCTGTGTTTGTTTCAAACCTTAAACTTCCTTCAGGTAAGGCACCAGCAATAGGGTTAGGGTCAGACTCACCATAAGGTAATGTTGGTTTAATAGGTTGATTTGGGTTATTTGGTTCCACTCTTGGAAGTTCGGGTCTATTGGGTTGATTGGGTGTATTTGGAATGGTTTTAGGCACCGATGGCAAGGAAGGCTTTCCATTACTATCTTTTCTCACGTAATAACTATAGGGCTGCAATGCTCCCATGGCCCAAGTTTCGTATTCGCTATAAGGCACCCAAATAAAGCCGCCGTCTCCCCAGCCAGTTCCCCAACTATTCATAAGGCGAAAAGCTCCTCCTTCATAAGTATCGTCATACCCAATTACAACCATGGCATGGTACCCATGTTGATTGGCAACGGTTCCTTTTTCAGTTTCTAAAGAACGCCAAGTATTTGTGGCTTTAAAAAAACTTTGTGGAAGTTTCATTCCTAATAAAACAGGATATCCTTCAGTAAGCGCTTTTTTGGTCGCATTAGTTTTTATTCCATACTCTGGCGAATCAAAAAAGAAAAGAGTTTGGTAGTCTCTAATACGGTAGTCTATTGCTTCCAATTGTACTTCCGTACTTATTTCGGGATTACATTGGTAGGGTAAAGACCGTAAAGTGGGTGCTCCTGCCACTTTTAATGCCTCCAATCCAAACTTTGGGTTGGCTCCTTTACTACAGTCTACATCATCTTCTCTTTTAATTATTGAATATATAAATGAAGGTGATAAAGCATTTGCAGTTATTGTTTGTTTATCTGTTAGGCCTAAATCTTTGGCAAGCATAATGGTTCTTAACCCATAGGCACTTGCATAAGCAACACATGTTCCATACCTACCTTGATTTCCGGGTGTAGGAGCATATTGTTCTAACGAATAACTACTCGGCAGATTGGTATAAGTTGCTGCTGTAAATTCTACTTTATAGGGAATACTTCTATAAGATTCTTCATCCCATACCATCCCCATAGGATAGTCTTGAGCAAATGAATAAAAAGTAATAAAAAATAATAAAAAGGTAAGCTGTCTCATAACGTATGGTTTTTACGATATAAAAATGCGTTTTATAAATAATTATTGAAATAGGGCAATTGACGTATAATTATAAAAAATAAAACCCTTCAATTACTTGAAGGGCTTTACTATTATTTAAAAACTATTTATTCTTTAATAAGCTGTTTTGTGATATAACCATTCTCACCTTGGATAAGAACTAGATACGAAGCCGAAGAAAGCATAGAAATATCCAATGCCTTTTCAGTACCCATATCTTTTAAATCATAAACAGCAACCAATTTCCCAGTAACATCAAAAATACTGGCACTCTCCAACGCTAAGGCTTGAGGGTTGCTAATGTTTACAACAGCCTTTGCTGGATTTGGATACATAACAATAGTTGATATATCCGCCAAATTATTCTCATTACCCAATAGGCTCTCTACAGTAAGTACGAACGTACAACAACCTTCATTACCGTACTCATCGGTAGCACAGATAGAAATGGTATACACACCATCTGGCAACAGGGTACCTGCCGCTGGACTTTGTGAGAACACCGTTACAGGGTCGGTACAGTTGTCCGTAGCCGTAATACCTCCTAACGCCCAGTAGTCGGGTAGCTCATAGAACAAGTTAAGGGGTCCTGGATCTACCGTTTGGTCTGCTGGACAGCCATCGATCATTGGACCCATAGCATCTACAACCGTTAAGGTAGCCGTACAAGAGGCCAAGTTACCATCCGCATCGCTAGCAAATACCGTTACCGTGATAGGAGTTCCTATATCGTCGCAGGTAACATCGGTTACATCTACCGCTGTGATCGTAATACCACAAGCATCGAAAGAGTTGGCTAGGTCGATGAACAGGTCTGGCGTTACTTCAGCCATACCGTTCTCATCCAATTCTACTGTGGCATCCATACATACTAAAATAGGATCGGTGTTGTCAATCACATTTACCGTAGCAGTACAAGTAGAGCTATTTCCACTTGGGTCAGTTACTGTAACATCAACTTGATTTAATCCTAACTGAGAACAGTCGAATTCTATTGTTGAACTCGTTAAAGGGGTAAAGTTAATACAGAAACTATCTAATGTTCCTGAATCGCCACCCGCATTATCGGTAATTCTAAGTACCCATCCTCCGTTAACATCTTCACCATCATAGGTGGCTGCAAAAGTACCTCCCTCTGGTTCAAAAGTTCCAGTAAAGGGAGCCGTACCTGCTGTAATATCTGCGCCACCATCTTGGAAGACAGTTCCCGTATAATTATCACCACTTCCACCATTTTGATCTGAAAGGATCAATGAAGTTCCTGTTGGTGATACTAATTCAATGGTAAGGTCTCCATCCCAAGTATGAGTAATATCTAAGGTTACAGTGTCTATTGCATAATCGGTTCCTAAAATTCCTGATTCTGCTACCGTAGCAGTAGATTCTACTGGCGGAAGGGTATCATCAATTACAGCACCAATATTATCTCCACATTCATTAATAGGAGCACCACTTGCTCCAAAAGAAGCAGTCCAACCGCAAGCCTCATCTACACTTAACAATAAATCGCTTGCATTAACGGTTACCGTTCCTGTGGTGCCGTCTAAGAATACATCAAGAGCAGTAGAAGGTATATCGTAATTTAATACAAAGTTATCTACTCCAGCACCCCAAGCCCAATCGTTTTCATCGTCATAAGTGAAACGTACTTGGAAAGCGGCATTCATGAATGGAGTCATATCAATTACTCCAGAGTTTGTAGGTGCAGTATCTACATCAACAAATAAAATTTGTTGCCATGCAGCTCCGTCCCATACTTCGGCAGTAAATATTCCAGAGTCTACAAAAACTTGCAATGAATAATCAAAAGATAAATCAGCTGAAGCAGAAGTTGATAAATCAACAACAGGTGATAATAATTGAACGGTATTATCTAATTCTCCAGAACCAATAGCGTCATCATCAAAAATTGCAGCATTTGAGCTGAAGGCTGGACCCCCTGGCATTACACCACTTCCAAAAGTCCAATCAAAGCCTCCACTTACAATTACTGTACTCCAACCTACTGGTAATGAAGCTCCTTCAAAGTCTTCGGTAACACTTACTGCACCAGGAGCACCAATACATTGTAATACTGGAGCAATGTTATCTTCCACTGTTACTTCTGTCTCACAAGAAGAAACATTTCCATTGACATCGGTAACAAATACAGTAAACGTATTTGGTCCTACATTAGCACACGTTAAATCGATACTAGGTACCGTAGGCGGTGCTAACGAAGTAAAGGTGATACAATAGTTGTTTAATACACCACTATCGCCACCGGCATCATCATTTATATTTAAAGTCCAGTTTCCGTTTACTGGCTCACCTGCAAAGAATGGGTTCATAGGACCGCCTTCTGGCTGGAAAGTACCTGTAAATGGCGCAGTACCTGTAGTGATACTAGGAGCACCGTCCATAAATACCGTGTTGGTATAGTTGTCTCCTGCTCCACCATTGTCACTAGATAAATCCAATACTAAACCATTGGGTGAAGTAAGTGTTATATCCAAATCGCCATCGAAGGTATGGGTTAAATCTAAATCCACTCTTTCTATCGCAAAATCCACACCTACAATTCCTACTGTGGTAACTACTGCGGGAGAAGGATCCATAGGTCCAGAGGTTCCCGTAGCTGGAATAGGCAATCCTGAAGGACCACATTCAGTAACATCTGCTGCAGCAGGATCTGCAAAAGCAATATTTAAAATTCCACAGTTATCTGTACTGCTAGCTAATACCTCAGCAGGAGTTAAATTATAATCGCCATTAGCATCCAGTTCTACGGTAATGTCTTGACATGCTATTACGGGATTTTCATCATCGGTTACTATAATATCGAAACTACATGTATTAGTATTACCATTCACATCGGTAGCCGTAAAGGTAACCGTGGTGGTTCCCACAGGGAATACATCTCCCGAACCTAATACACCAGGGTCTGGAGAGGTTTGTACTACCGAAGCAATGCCGCAGGCGTCTGTAGCTAAGGCAGGAGCGTAGCTAATAACCGCACCACAAATACCTGCATCATTATTCGCCAAAATATTAGCTGGACAAGAAACCACGGGTGGTACACTGTCCTCAACGGTAACCGTTGCCGTACAAGTAGATGCGTTGCCATAAATATCGGTTACGGTTAATGTTACAGTAGTTCCACCGGTACTCGTAATAGCTGGTGCTCCTGGCACCCAATCGGTCGCTGGATCCATGTTTTGTAAAGTTCCATTGGCATTGTTCCCAGTTTCATCAATAATGATGCTACTACCTGTTCCTTCTTCAATGGTATAATTCATAACCAATCCCACTTGTGGACTTGCTAGGCTTGAATTCATACTTGCTTGTATTTCAGCTTGAGATCTCGCAACATTCCAAAAACGCACCTCATCTACTTGTCCATTTAATCCAAATGGGAAACTCGAAAATTGAGTTTTACCAATGGTAAAGGTTTCAGTTGTGGAAGAGGTAAAGTTCCCATTTGCGGGTGTTGTTCCAACTAGATTACCATTAATGTACAATCTAAGATCGGATCCATCATAGGTAAAGGAAAGATGTTGCCACTGATTTACCATTATTCCAGATCCAACAATATCAAAATTAACTCCTGAACTATTTCTAAAACGAGCTTCAACTGTTGTTGAAGATAAATGCAATAAATAGATATCTGCGTTACTATCATTTCTGAATCCAAAGAAACCATCAAAATTAGGGAATGAGGGAGCAGTGTTTCTTGGGAAAACCCATCCTTCAAGTGTAAACGAATTAGTTCCTGCCAAAGAAGTCGAGGCATTTGGAACTGAGACAAAATCATTCACGTCATCAAAATCCAATGCAAAATCACTTCCTGTAATAGCCATAACATCAGCACATGTAAATGTATCAGGTGATACCGAAAGTGAAGCAATTCCACAGTTATCGGTACTGCCCCCATCTACATCACTAGCTACAATGCTCGCATTTCCACTGGCATCTAATTGTACTGTAATGTTTTGGCAAACAGCATTGGGTGCTTCATTGTCTGTTACCGTAATATCGAAGGTACAAATGCTAGAGTTGCCACAATCATCCACAACTTCAAAAGTATTTGTAGTAGTTCCTACAGGGAATACACTACCAGAAGCCAACCCTCCAGTTTGATTAACTGTTACACCACCACAAGTATCCGTGCCTGTGACCGCTGTATAAATTACGATTGCACCACAAACTCCAGCGTCATTGTTAACACTAATATTTGCAGGGCAATTGGTAACCGTTGGCGGAGTAGTATCAACCACCGTTATAATTTGGTCACAACTGGTTGCATTACCACAATCGTCTGTTGCTGTCCAAGTACGTGTAATCACTTGAGTGTTACCACAACCAGGAACGGATGCATCTGTGTAAGTAATGGTCGTTGTACAATTATCTGTAGCCGTAGCAAATCCTGTATTGGCAGAATCAGTAATATCTCCCACAACTTGTGCTGTCCATGACACTTCTACTGAAAAATCGTGCAAACAGCCTCCGTCACCACTAGCATCATCAGAGATACTTAGCGTCCAAACTCCCGCTGCATTTTCACCGTTAACTGCTGAAAGCGGACTATTGGGCTGGAATGGACCCACAACGGCTGCATTTGCTAAATAATCGCTGGGACAACTTTCATGGGGACCTGCTGTGCTTACTAAGGTACAGTTACCATTGACCCCCGTAGGTGCTGAATCGTCAAAAGTGGCTCTAACGTTGTCTGAATTTCCACTCGTTGGACATACTGGATCAAACATGATGGGAACTGATGTACCATCTGGGCTTATTAAGGTAATTTCTAAATCCCCTACCCAGCTATGATCAATATCAAAGTTCACATTTACATCGGTAACGGTTGCACCCGCAGGTATCCCTGTTAAATTAGCAGTAGGAGTTCCAACAACTCCAATAGTGGAATCAGCCCAAGAAATATTAGCCCCAGTATAACTTGCAGTATCGGTTCCTGTCACGGTAATAATTCCCGGAGGAGAGCATTCTACTGTAGTATCTGCAGGACATGTAATAGTAGGCGTTGTTGTGTCATCAACAATAATAGTTTGATCACAAGTGGCAGTAAATCCACAAGCATCTGTCACGGTGTATGTTCTTGTTATAGTGTATGGACAAGAGCCTGATACTGTTTGATTAGTCATGGAAATAGACGTAGCTCCAGTGACTGTTCCTCCTGCTGCTTGGAATGCCGCTATAGTGGTATAGGGTGCCGGAGCATCTCCCGGGCCACAACCTTCCACATTTAAGGCGGGAGGGCAAGTTATGGCAACTGTGGATGGAGTACAAGTTAAGGTAAGATCAAATGTTCCTACAGCACTACCAAATCCATGAACTAGAACATAATACGTTTCTCCGGCTTCTACACAAACATTGAGCAAAGAAGTGAAGCCAGCACATCCGGGACCATCGTCATTTCCTCCTACACAAACTAAACCTCCACAAGAACCGCTAAATACGGAAATTTTTGTATCATAACCCGCCTGATTACAGGTACTCAATGTAGCCAGTCCGTCAAAACCGGTAAAAGAATACCAAACCCCTGGAGCGGTATTCGAGGTACCACAAAATCCCACACTGTCCAAAGTGGCCATACTAGTATCACCACTTACGGTATCCCCACAGTTCATAGGCTGTGCATTGGCACATAAATCGTTTGCAGGAGCAGCACTACATGATCCTATCAAACAATTTCCTGGGGTATTAACGGTATTAAGAATAACTGCCCCGGGTTGAGGGCCAAATCCTTGCGTAAAATCAACACCAACTGGGTCATTAGCACAATAGCTCATAATAGTTCCTCCTGTAGGAGGTGAAGGCGGCAAAGCGCATCCCCCTTCAGTAAAACCGGAACAACCATCAATGGCCGTATTATTCCCATTCCAAACACAGGCATGCGTATGTCGTGACCCTAGCAAATGCCCCATTTCGTGAGATATAATAAATACATTGAAAGAAAACGTTGGTACAGTATTAAACCCGTTCCCTGAAAACCCACTAAAACAGAGACTATTATCCACATTAGCATTACAAATTCCATTGAATCCTGCTGCTACACCTCCAATATTTTGTACCTCTACCAAATGACCTAAGTTTCCATTAATAGAAGATGTTTGGGCTTGAAAAATACCTAATTGACCTCCTGAAGTTCCAGTATTGTATGGATCTGTAGTAGTCCATATAAACATTTCGGAAGTTTGCATCGCAATGCCTTCATTAGCATAAAGGACGTAGGATTGTGCAAATACCCCATTAAGGAAATTGGTCGTATTGGTTAAGTTTCCTCCAAAGCTGTTAAATACTGACTGGCCAGCTTCTACATAAATACAAACCACATCGCCGGGATCTCTATTAAGAGGTGCCTGTAATTGTTCAGCGGTATATCCTATTCCATCATCAGGCATTTCACAATTTAAAGGTGTTTGTAATAATAAATCACGATCGTTATAGATAATGTGCTTACTGTTGGAATCCTGTAATCGGCCAATCACGTAATTACCATCACCCATAGTAATGAAACCCATTACTTCATTATTAAATATGCTAATTCCTACTAAAGAATGCGGTTTTCCAGCCACAATTCCTTGATAGTGTTTCCCTCTGTCAATCGTGTTTGTAATGTCCCTACCATCACTGGTACGCACATTGAAACTTGAAGAAAAAATATCTTTTTGCAGAAGTTCCAACGTAACCGTTTCGCCTCTTTCGTTAATAGGCAAGGTCAAGGAAATATCCTTGGCATTACTGTTTACAAGAGTAGCTACTTTAGAAGCACTAAAATCGAGGATAATACCCTCTCTTACAGCATTTTTATAGGTTCCGCTAGCTTTTTTAAATCCCGAATCAAAAAGCTCGTAAGCTTGAAATTTTCCAGGTTTTATTTTTTGAGTAACAATTTCGTCTGCTACTTTACCAATTCGGTTTTGTGAGATAACCAAGACAGGAAGTAACATCAAAACAAAGAATAGATTTCTTTTCATGATGAAGTTATTGATTAGTTAGTTTGTACAATTTATTAAAATTTTCTTAAACAAAAGAAAGTTTTTAGATAAAGTGTATTATTTATTCGTTAAGAAATTTTCTCAACTGTTAAAAAATATCTTTTGATGAAGATTTACAAATTGTATTTCACCACAAACATCACAATTCGAGGAAGTACAAAATACTGATTGGTGGTGTTAAATTCCTCATTAAAGCTGTCGTTATTGGTCGCTTCGGTATTTAAAATATTGGTAGCCTGTACTGAAAATTCCCAAGGGCTATCCCCATTTTGAAAATACACGGTTCCGTTTAAAAAAGAATAGGTATTCTCAACAGTTTTAGCCTCGTTGGTATAATTATAAAAATCCCAATTGGCAGAAAGTGAAAAATGTTTCAGGAAATTAATGTCTGCATTGACGAAAGGACGTTGGGTGTAAAATGTTTGTTCCAAACCACCATTATCGTAGTTATTTATGGTTAGATTATACCCTACCTCAAAATTGGGCCAATCTCTAAAACTGCTTCTTGCACTAAAGCGATAGTTTTGGGTAAAACTTTTACTTTTTTGAATCGCATCATTAATAATATTGTTTGAAGTGCTTACACTTACATTCGCATTAGCGGCCAGTTCTACTTTTTTTATTCGCTTACTGAAACGTCCAAAAGCCGAAACCGTTTCATCCGGAAAATTACTGCTAATGTTTATTGGAGAAGTTACCTGATTAATAACTACTATTTCAGAATTATTTTTAATTCCTTTTAACCTTCGGGTGTAGTTTAACGACCCGGAAACATTAGTATAGTTAAACAAATTAAAACTGAAATACGTCAAGTTATAACTATGCGAAAGGGCATTTTCTAAAAAACGGTTTCCACGAAATAATCTATTGTAATTATTAAAAACATAGGCTTCAGCAAAATTATTGACATCGGTATATTCCGCAGAAAGTGCGTAATTAAAACGCAAACTTTCACTTTTCTTAATTTCCCAAAGGGCAAATACATCGGGTAACACCATCCAATCATTTTGGGTTATGGAAGTACCCAGTTGTTCGTTTTTAAGTGCGTAATTATGAAGCGTTACCCCAGGCGAAAACGTAAACTGTCCTGTTTTAAACTTGTAATGCAGTCCTAAAAAAACATCGGTGAAATTATACAATACATCATTGATGAGGGTTTCAGATGTGTCATTAATTTCTAATGTTTCCAAGAGATCTTCCCGATTTCCATTGTCTAGTAGTTGAAAGATATTTGAATTAAATTCTTGAGAGCTTAGCGTACCCCCTAAGGTTAGGTTTACATTGCTTTTATTATTTATTATGTGGTAGTAATCTATCTTGGCATCCAGCTTATTAGTTTTAATATTTTTTTGCTGATTAATGCTAAATCGATTTTGAAGTGTATCTATAGGAAGTACTCCAGGAAAAGGAAGTAAATCGGTTACTGCATTGTAAAATGGGTCTTCCTCTTGAAACAAATGCTGCACTTGTCCTGCAAAAATATTAGTATCATCTACCGTGTAATATACATTTAAATTCTGATTGATAGATGCGGGTTTGTTTTCTTTATTTTCTGAAATATCATTGGTAAAATCCTGAAACAAAGACAAGGTATTATCGGCTTCGGTTTGCTTTGAAGCCTTTAGCAATACATCATAGTCCATTTGTAAATTCACATTAGGTTTATAAACGCCACTCAGCTTTAACATTCCTAATTGATTATGCTGGTCTGAATTGCTTTCGGTACTTTCAGTAACGCCCGAAGTAATAAATTGAGTAAGCGAGTTTGTAACGATATTGGTTTTATTGTCTGAAAGAATTCCGAAGCCACTCACATCCAAAGCTTCTGTCGCCGCATAACTGAAATTACCTGCTAAAAATTTAGTTTCAATACTATTGGCTCGATTGTTTTGAGCAATTGCAAAACCTAAATCACTTTCTCTAATATTGAAATTAGTTCCGCCTCCGCGATTAAAATTTCTAAAACCCCCTGTAAAATTAAAATAATCCCGCCAAGTAAAAGGTACTTCCCCAATGTCATTAAAATCGGTGATAAAATTTAAACTGTATTTGGGATTGTAATAAAACAATTTTGGATGTACTAAATACCTTGCCTTGGTTTCATCATCTACCCCAGAACCTGCCGTAATTTCTCCAAACCAAAAATTCTTTTTTCCTTCTTTCAATTTTATGTTGATAGCGACATTATCTTGATTGTTGGTCACCCCTCTCAATTGCCCCACTTCACTGTAATTACGAAGTACCTCAACTTTATCTACTGCGTTTGCGGGTATGTTTTTAGTGGCCAATTTTGAATCGCCATCAAAAAAATCCTTGCCCTCCACCATGACTTTGGTCACTGCTTTTCCTTCCACTTCAATTTCACCGTCTTCATTTACCTCTACTCCCGGAAGGTTTTTCATGACATCGCCCAATTTTTTTTCGTCTCCACGGTTAAAAGAATCGGCATTGTACACAATGGTATCTCCTTTCACCGTAACGGGCATTTCGTAGACAATTTCCACCCCATCCAGCTGATTGGCCTGCGGATTTAAATTAAAATTTAAGTTTAAATCATTTGACTCTTCAGAAATTGTGAGTTCTTTCTCTTGGGTTTCGAAACCTAAAAAACTGGCTCGTAAAACATAGGTGTTTTTTACGGGAAGGTCCAATTGAAATCGACCTTCATGGTTTGTAATAGCATAGGATTCAATAGCTCCCGAAGCCTTTACCGTAGCAATTACATTAGCCAATTCTAAAGGTTCCCCAATACTGTCTTTTATAAAGCCTCTAAGTTTTATGCTTTGTGCAGAGACATTAAAAGCAAACATCACTGCTGTTAAAAAAAGTAGTTTTTTCATTTTTATTTTTGAAAAGTAATAGGTCTCGACTGCGCTCGACCAGACATCATTTATCCGCCAAAACGTCTTCCGCCACCCTCTCGTCTTCCACCACTATTCCTAAAATTTTCTCGCATTTCATCGGTTTTTTCTTTTACAATTTTGTTGTATTCTTCACGACTTACTTCTTTCCCTTTTGTGGGGGGTTGTATGGCCTCGGTTTCTTTAGGGTTAATAACAATTTTAGAACAAAGGATGGTGGTTCTATCTACATTCAACTCTAAGATTAATCCCGGTAACCCAGCATATTCCCCGGGACCATTTTTAACGGGAATCTGTGGTGTAAACCAAGCTGTTACCAGTACTTCTTTCGGAATTTCTAAATCTTCAAAAGGATCATCTAATTTGGTGCTATCTTCCTTTTTTTGGGCTTCCTTTTTTTCATCTGTATCCTTATCCCTTCTCCTTCTCATCATACTTACATCATTTGGGTCTACTGGTTTATAAGCAGTGGCTTTAATGGCCAAATATTGCCCTATTTGTTTTGACTCTTTTCCAACTTCCCACTTCAGATTTGTTAAGGTATCCTTTACTAAAAATTGTTTTCCAAAAAACTCCCTCTCTTCTAACAACAAATTTGTTTCTAGGTTTTTATACTGATCCCCGGCAGAAAAACTACTCATCATCATCCCGAAAACTCTTCCCCCGTCACCTGCTTCCAGTTTCTCTTCTTCTCGGTAGATGGATTCATTTCCGTTAAAAGTGAGGATGTAGGTTTTTTCAAGAAAGTTTTTCATGCGCTCCATAATTTGTTTTTTCATATCCTCGGACATATCTCTTCTCCCAAAATTATCTATATCTACAGTAGTTTTGGATTCATAATAGGCTTTCCCACTTATACTTTGAGCAAAAGAGTTGGCTGTTAAAAAGAGCATGAAGAAAACAAACAGAAATTTCATAATTCAGGTTTTAAAATAATGTAGCAAGGTACATTTTTTGTTCAAACCTTTTAGACTATTAATGTGCCAAATGGTTTTAATTACCCCCTATTCTTATACGCATTTGATTTCCATCTGCTCTACGTCCGTCGCCCTCAAATTGCTCATTCATTTCTTTCATCTTTTTCTCCATTATTTCTTCGTATTCAGCATTCGTTACTATTTTGCCTTTGTTGGGTTCTTTAATGGCAAGCCCTTTTTCGGGATTTAAAATAATTTTACTGCACAAAAGGGTTTCACTCCCATCATTTACTTCAAGAATAAGTCCCGGTAGACCCCCGTATTGGGAGGGCCCGTTTTTAACGGGAATTTGTGGCGTATACCAAGCTGTTACTGTTACCGATTCTTCGGAAGTTACTTCTTTAGTTTCCCTGTCGGAACTAGATTCTGCAACCATAATCCTTCTTGTGGTGGAATACGTTGCCTTAAAACAGGTGTACTCTCCAATATTTTTGGTTTCTTTTTCCAGTTTCCAGTTGCGATTTTCTAGGGTATCTTTAATAAGAAACTCTTTTCCAAAAATTTCCAATTGATTGGCATAGCGATTTTCTTTCAAATTTTTATATAATACATCGTTTCCACCTCCATTACCTGCTATAACAATCTTCATCCCGCCACCTTCAATTACCAAATCATCTTCTAGCTTTTCTTCCTCTTTGTATTGAGATTCATTTTCATTAAATTCAAGAAAAAAAGTTTTTTCCGATTGTTTTTTGAGCATCGCCATGATTTGTTCTTGCATAGCATCGTTCATGGTACTATCCAATTTTATATCCATTTTTCTTTGACTTTTATAAGTGGCGATGCCTTCTATTTTTTGTGCATACAAACCAGAGCATATAAAAAATGTCATTAACAAGGATAAATGTGTTATTGTTTTCATAGATTAATCATTAAAATTACACTACAAATATGCATCCGTATTTTTATTTTTTAGGTTAAGGAATGTTAACGTGTGTTAACGATTTATGGTTCCCCAATTTTTACTTTCTATTTTTGAACTATGAACGAACAAAGAAGTAAAACCATTCTTTTTTACATAGCATCGGTAATACTGGTAACCCTTTGTATACAAGTGTACTGGAATTATAAAAACTATCAAACAGGCAAGCAACAGTTAGTTAACGATGTGCAAACCAGCTTGGATAATGCGGTAGAACAATATTATACCCAACTCGCTACAAAACATTCTTTACGATTTATAAGTGATTCTATAAGTTTTTCAAGTGGAAAACCGCTAGATTATATGCCTATCGGAATCGATTCGTTAGTAAAGATTAAACAGCAGTTTAACTTAGATTCTCTCACCGAAGGATTGACCCTTATTAAATCTCATTTTAAAGATAGCATTGGGATAAATATTGCCTTTAATGATACCTTGGCACACGATGCTCGTTTCCTTAGTTTTAGCGATTCACTTAATAATCCTATAGAAATTTTATCATCGAAAATTATTGTTTCTTTTAAAGAAGATGAACTCTCACTAAAAAAAATAGACCGTCTTTTTTCTGAAGAACTACAGCGAAAAAACATTCCCTTAGAGTATGGATTAAGTACTACAAATCCGCTTGGTAAAAGCGAAACACTTCGCCCTGAAATTATTGAAAATGCATCCTTAAAAACACAGTCAAAATCTCCTTTTTTTTTACATGGAAATACCCTTTCCCTGCACTTTACAAATAGTATTTTTTCAGTTTTAAAAAGAAACCTTTTAGGCATTTTTCTCTCTTTTATTTTGGTAGGTGGTGTTATGGCTTCATTACTTTATTTGTTAAAAATTATTACCAAACAAAAACAGTTAGCCGAATTAAAAAACGACCTTATAAGTAATCTTACCCACGAATTTAAAACACCTATTGCCACTATAGGCGTCGCCTTAGAATCGATTCAAAATTTTAACAAAGAAAACAATCCCGAGAAAACACTACGATATACCAAAATTTCTAGAGACCAAATTGAG
Organism: Flavobacteriaceae bacterium; assembly: GCA_041392205.1. Lineage (GTDB taxonomy): Bacteria > Bacteroidota > Bacteroidia > Flavobacteriales > Flavobacteriaceae > Halomarinibacterium. The sequence continues at coordinate 156,783 of JAWKMO010000005.1, forward strand.
AAACTAAATGTTATGGTGGAAAAACTATTAGAAACCGCAACCTTAGACAGCGAAGCATTACAATTAAAATTGGAGCCTTGTAATGTGGTACATCTTTTGGGGAAAGTGCTTCAAAAAGAAGCCTTTTTTAAAAAAGAAAAGCAGCTCACGTTTTGGTCATCAGAGGAAGAAGTGATTCTTAATTTAGATGTTTTTCATTTTGAAAATGCACTCAACAATATCATTGATAATGCTTTAAAATATGGAGGAGACACTATTGAAGTTACGCTTCAAAAAAAGGAAAATAACGTCCTTATTACAATTTCAGATTCTGGCAACTCCTTAGATGAAACCCATAAAAAACAGATTTTTGAAAAATTTTATCGCGTACCAAAAGGAAATACTCACGATGTAAAAGGCTTTGGGATTGGGTTGTATTACACCCAAAAAATTATTGAAAAGCACCACGGAAGTATCGAACTCATTCCACAGCCACAAACCACCTTTAAAATTTCATTTCCTAATGGCTGAAACTATTAAAATACTTCTCGCCGAAGACGAACCCTCGTTGGGACAAATTGTGATGGAATCTTTAGAAATTAAAGGGTTTCAAGTTATGCTTTGCCAGAATGGTCTAGAAGCTTTTGAGGTTTGTAAAAAAGAAATGCCTCATATTTTAGTATTAGATGTGATGATGCCTAAAATGGACGGATTTACCTTAGCAAAAGAAATAAGAAAGCAAAACCAAAAAGTTCCCATTCTTTTTTTAACTGCAAAATCACAGGTTCGAGACGTTGTAGAAGGCTTTGAGTTAGGAGGCAATGATTATTTAAAAAAACCCTTTAGTATTGAAGAATTAATTGTACGAATTCAAAATTTAGTCAATCAAGTTCCTTTAAATCAGTCGCCAGACATTATTATTGGTAAGTTCTATTTTCATTTACAGAAGCAACTGCTTCAATACCAAGACGAAAAACCCCAACCACTCACCCACAGAGAAGCACATTTACTTTTTCACCTTTTTCAACACAAAAACAAAGTTCTTGATCGTTCTATAATCTTAAAAAAGCTTTGGGGTGATGATGATTTTTTTAATGCGAGGAGTATGGATGTTTTTATTACAAAACTTCGCAAAAAACTTAAAAAAGACCCCAATATTAAGATTTTGAATGTTCGTGGGTTTGGATACCAATTGGTATGCTAAAATTAAAGCAGTTTTTGTACCTTGTGGAGGTATGAGAATCTTACTAATACTACTTATTTTTTCCAAGTGCCTTTGTGCGCAAGATCTAACTTTAGTAAATAAAGCGCCATTGCTAGTGGATCAATTTATCGGTTTTGATTCTTACAAACACATTTATTTTATCAAAAACAACGTACTTCACAAGGAAGGTGATTTAGGAACATTTGTATTTCAGGATTTCCAACTAGGTCCTATTGCATCGGTAGATATTATGAATCCACTGAATGTTGTGGTTTTTTATGCCGAAATGAATACTGTAATTTTTCTTGATAATAGATTAAATGAAAAGGAACGAATTAATTTTAATAATCTTCCTACTTTTATAAATGTAGGCGCAGTTACCAATGCAGGAAATAATAAACTTTGGATTTTTAATCTAGACACACAACAACTAGAACTCTATCATTATAGAAATCAACAAAAAACCCAAGTTTCACAGCCCTTTAAAGGAAAATTAATGGCGCAAATAAGCAATTTTAATGATTGCACTTTGCTAACCGAAAATTATATAAGCCGCATTAACCTCTACGGAAGTTTACTTTCTGAAATGCCTATTGAAGGATGTCTAACAATTGCCCAACTGGATAAAACTATAGTGGCAGTAAAAGAAAACAGTCTTGTACTTATTTTAGAAAATACCGTTTATCCCTTACCCTTTCCCTTTAACGAAAACCCAATTAAAGACTTGCAACTAACCCAAGATTTCCTGTATATTTACGACAGTAATTTACTATATACTTTTACCCTAACCCAACCTAAGCAGTAAGATTTATGCATGTTGCCATAGCAGGAAATATTGGCTCTGGAAAAACTACGTTAACACGTTTACTAGCCAAGCACTATAAGTGGAAAGCTCATTTTGAAGATGTGGAAGACAACCCTTATTTGGATGATTTTTATAACCAAATGGAGCGTTGGTCTTTTAACCTTCAAATCTACTTTTTGAATAGCCGATTTAGGCAGATTTTAGAAATAAGGGAAACCGGAAAAAGTGTTATTCAAGACCGAACTATATACGAGGATGCCTATATTTTTGCGCCCAACTTGCATGCCATGGGGCTTATGACCAATCGTGATTTTGAAAATTACAGAGCGCTGTTCGATTTAATGGAGAGTGTGACAAAAGGTCCCGATTTATTAATTTATTTACGAAGTTCTATCCCTAATTTGGTAAACCAAATTCACAAACGAGGTCGTGAATACGAGAACTCAATTAGTATCGATTACCTAAGTCGCCTAAACGAACGCTATGAAGCTTGGATTCATGGATATGACAAAGGAAACCTTTTAATTATTGATGTGGACAACATTAACTTTGTAGATAAAGCCGAAGATTTAGGCGAAGTCATCAACAAGATTGATGCGGAACTTCACGGATTGTTTTAAAAAAGGATATATCTTATAAAAAAGCCCGAACCAATGGTTCGGGCTTTTTTATGTTAGAAAATTGAAATTAGCTTTTTTCTACTTCTTCAATAACTTCTTTAATTACTTTTTTTCCTTCTTCTACTTTCACCTCAGCTTCTTTCATGGCTTCTAATTGTGCTTTTACTTCTTCCTCAGTCCCTCTAAAAGTTTTGGTTTCGGTAGTAGTTTCTCCATTTTTGGTAGTTTCAATAGTGACCGTGGCAACCGTTTCTTCACCTTCAACATTCATAGCTACTTTTACTTCTTTAGTAACTTCTCCAACTTCTTTAGCTACTTTACCTGTTAAAACAGTTTTTGTTCCATCTTTTGAAATAAATACCATTTCCGTTTCATCTTCGATATTAGCATCACCGTGTGCACTATGTCCTCCTAAAATTGGGGAAATCACCAATCCTACTAAACAGGTAAGTTTAATTAAAATATTCATAGACGGTCCCGAAGTATCTTTGAAGGGGTCCCCAACGGTATCTCCTGTTACCGCTGCTTTGTGCGCATCGCTTCCTTTAAAAGTCATTTCACCATTAATCATCACCCCAGCTTCAAAAGATTTTTTTGCATTATCCCAAGCACCTCCGGCGTTATTTTGGAAAATAGCCCACATAACCCCGCTTACACATACTCCTGCCATATAACCACCTAATACCTCAGCACCTAAAGGATAATTACCGGTAATCATAGCGGTTCCTAATCCAATAATTAATGGGGTTACAATAGTTAATAAGCCCGGTAATAACATTTCTTTTAAGGCCGCTTTGGTTGAAATTTCAACACATTTGCCATATTCTGGTTTTCCAGTTCCTTCCATAATACCTGGAATTTCGCGGAATTGACGACGTACTTCCTGTACCATTTCCATGGCAGCTTTACCTACCGATTTCATGGCCATGGCAGAAAAAACGACGGGAATCATACCCCCAACAAACAAGGCGGCCAAAACAGGCGCTTTAAAAATGTTAATTCCGTCTATTCCTGTAAAGGTAACATAGGCAGCAAACAATGCTAAAGCCGTTAAGGCAGCAGAAGCAATAGCAAAACCTTTTCCAACAGCAGCTGTGGTATTTCCTACTGAATCTAAGATATCGGTACGTTCACGTACTTGGTCTTCCAATTCGCTCATTTCAGCAACGCCTCCTGCATTATCTGCAATAGGTCCAAAAGCATCAATCGCTAACTGCATAGCAGTTGTAGCCATCATGGCAGAGGCAGCCAATGCTACACCGTAAAATCCTGCAAGGGCATACGAGCCTGCTATAGCCACAGCAAATAATAATACACTCCAAAAAGTAGACTTCATACCCACCGCTAAACCAGCAATAATATTGGTAGCAGCCCCTGTAGAAGAGTTTTGAACAATATCCAACACGGGTTTTTTTCCTAAACTTGTGTAATACGCTGTTACCAATGAAATTAAGGCTCCTACTGCAAGACCTATACAAGCTGCATAAAACACATTAATGGAAGCCACCTCACGCATTCCTTCACCAAAAAAGTTCATAGTCATGGTTTGTGGAAGCATCCAATCGATTAAAAAGTAGCTTGCGATTAATGTTAACCCAATAGCAAACCAGTTTCCTGTATCCAATGCTTTTTGCACCTGAGATTCTTTCGCCTCGTTGTTTTTAATTTTTACAAAAAAGGTTCCAATAATGGAAGCTAAAACGCCAACTCCAGCAATCACTAAAGGAAGAAGGATGGGACCCATATTGTTAAAGGCATCGGTAAATTGAGTTGTCGTAGACATGTCTCTAATTACATAATTACCTAATACCATAGAGGCTAATACGGTAGCTACATAAGAACCAAAAAGGTCAGCGCCCATACCCGCAACATCACCTACATTGTCACCCACATTATCTGCAATAGTAGCAGGGTTACGAGGGTCATCTTCAGGAATACCTGCTTCTACTTTTCCTACTAAATCGGCTCCTACATCGGCTGCTTTGGTATAGATACCACCCCCTACACGCGCAAACAGCGCAATACTTTCAGCTCCTAAAGAGAATCCTGCAAGTGCTTCAAGCACCACAGTCATTTCATTATAAAAGTTGCCACCATGGGTAATAAATTGTCCTAAGAAGAACATAAAGAATAAACTAAGACCTAAAACCGCTAATCCAGCGACACCCAATCCCATTACGGTACCGCCACCAAAGGAAACTTTTAAAGCCTGTGGCAAACTGGTTTTGGCCGCTTCTGCAGTACGTGCATTAGCATCGGTTGCAATACGCATCCCAATATTTCCTGCCAAGGCTGAAAAAATAGCCCCAAAAATAAATGC